>NZ_BCUL01000007.1 GCF_001591265.1 Moraxella atlantae NBRC 14588
CTTACTAAAGACTATGAACAAACAACGCGCTGCCAATTTGACGGCGCGTTTTTAGCGTTTGTTCAAAGCAAAGGTTTATCATCCGTTGCCGTAAACCTGCGACTTTAGGCGGTGGATATAAGGCAACTCCGAAACCATGCTTGCACACAGAAACTTGTTAAATATGTTAAACTAACCCCATGAAAACCCTCAAGCTACGCATAAAAGACAAACACACAGACCAACTAAACCGCCTAAGCGGTTTGGTCAATTTTGTGTGGAACTATGTTAATGACTTGAGTTTTAAATACCGACAACGTACTGGTAAATTCTTTAGTGCCTATGACCTAAACGAATACACCAAAGGTAGCGGTGAACTACTTGGCTTGCATTCTCAAACCATACAAGCCATTAATGAAACCCACGCCAAATCGCGACGCCAATTCAAAAAGGCTAAACTTAACTGGCGAACCAACAACCCAAAGGCAAAGCGTAAAAGCCTAGGTTGGATTCCATTTAAGCAATCCGCAATCAAATTACTAGCTACCCATCAGACGGGTAAAAAAGGCTTAAAATCCACCCTACAGCTTAGTTTAGCCAAAGGGCAAAAGCTTATCATCGACCTATGGGACAGCTACAATCTTGCCTTGTATGACCTCAATACGGTTGAAGTAGTGCAAGACAGCCGTAACCGTTGGTATGCCTGTATCACCGTCAAAGAATACCCTAAAACACAATGCGGAGCAGGTAGTGTCGGTATTGACTTAGGGCTTAAAGACAGTGCCACCACCTCAAAAGGTGATAAACTGCAAATCAAACAGACCCAAGCATGGGCTAAAAAATTAGCCATCGCCCAACGAGCAAAAAACAAACAGCGTGTTGTGGTTGGTGACGTTAAAACCACCCAATTTAACAGCAAAAAAGGCAAACTAGCCAAATCGGTTTACGATGCAGGTTGGTTTGAACTCAAACGACAACTGACCTACAAGTGCGAGAACGCAGGTTGCCGTTTTGAAATCGTAAATGAGAAATACACTACCTGAGGACGGCACTAGCGAAGCACTGCTTCGCCCGTCCGCAAGACAAGGGCTATGCCCGCCGTGACGTGCTCGTGCTGTGGCGATATGTCCAGTAGTCCAAAAGGTAGCGCAGGTTTGCGAATAAGAGAATGGACTTGTGCAAAGTGTGGCACATGGCATGATAGAGATATTAACGCCAGTAAGAACATTCTTGCGGTCGGGCTTGACCGTCTTGTAGAAGGAATCCCCTCACTTTAGGGAGGGGAGGAAGTCAATGATTTGTCAGCTGTGTGGTTGTGGTATTGGTGATTGCCACTGCACGGTCGCCTTGGGTGTTTTGTAAGTTGGTTGGCAGCACACGGCGCGTAACGTTGGTTACCACGGTGCTGGCATTTTGGTAGCGCGGGCTGGGCGCATCTAATGGCACGTCAAGATTGACACCGCCACCTAGCACTTGGTACAGCTGAATTTGGCTGATCAACTGCGCTTGTCGGGTATTTAAAATGCTTTGTTGGGTGCTATAAATCGAGCGTTGGGCATCAAGTACGTTGAGGTAATTGTCCAACCCTGCTTTAAAACGCGCGTCAGCGATTTGGCGATTTTTTTGGTTTGCGGTCAGCATGCGATCATACGCGGCAAGCTGATCTTTGAGCGTAGAACGGGTAGCAAATACGTCATTGACCTCTTTAAACGCGGTTTGGATGGATTTTTCATAATTATTCAGTGCTTGTTGTTCGGTGATTTCAGCAAGCTCGTAATTAATCCGTCGTCTGCCTGCATCAAAAATCGGTAAGCTAACCGTCGGCGTTATGCCCCAATTAAACGAACCGTTTTTGAATAAATCCGAGAGCTCTAAGCTTGCTGTGCCGACGTTGCCCGATAAGCCAATGGATGGGAAAAATGCCGCACGCGCCGCTTCGATGTTCGCACCTGCACCTTTAAGTGTGTGCTCGGCTTGGCGAATATCGGGGCGATACAGCAACAAATCGCTGGGCAGCCCTGCATTAAATACGCGATTATTGGTGATGCTGTTGATGGCAGGCGGTGGCAGTAAGCTGCTATCAATCGGTGTACCGACCAAATACCGTAGGGCATTGCGGTTTTTTAGTAGATTGGTTTCGGCATTGGCGATTGACACACGCGCCGCTTCGACCAAAGATTGCGCTTGCACCGTGGTGAGCTGTGAGTCTAGCCCTGCTTCATAGCGTTTGCGGTTGATACGCAGCGAATCCTCACGGGTTTTAAGCGTTTGGCGGGCAAGCTCAAGTTGCGCCAAGTTGTAGCTATAAGCAACATAGCTTTGTGCAATATTACTAATCAAGCTAATTTGCACCGCATCTTTTGCCGCAGCTGTTGCCAAAAAATCTTGCAATGCAGCTTCTTTGAGGCTAGCGATACGCCCCCAAAAGTCAAACTCATAACTTGCCAAGGCAAGCCCGACGTTGTAGCGTGTGGTTGCTGTGCCGTTAAAATCGCCCGTGCGTGCGGCACTGGCAGAACCGTTAAATGTCGGCAAGTCATTGATGTCAGTGATTTGGTACTGCGCGCGCGATTTTTGAATGGCCAACACGGCGGCATTGATGTCTTTGTTGTTGTCTAGTGCCAGTTCAATCAAGCGGCGCAAGCGTGCATCGCTGTAAAAATCCTGCCAACGTTGGGCAGCAACACTTGGCTCATCGGCGCGGCTAACGGTCTCGCTATCGTATATCTCATACGGTTGGGTGGTGGGGATTTGCGGATGGGCGACCACCGCCTCGGTTTTGCGCGCAGGTGCTTGACATGCGCTCAACGCTAGCATTACGACCACACTGGCACACAAAGTCGTATGGCGTGTTACACGGTGCAGCGTGGGTGTCATAACAGAATTTTGCATAAGACCTTCTTATAATCATGGGTCACGGTTCATCAGATGATAAATAACCTTGTCAAAACTGGCAAGCCATCATTGCTTGCCAGTGTTACCGAACCTTTATTGCTCGTCTTTTTTTAGTACCAAGGGCGTTTGGCGGTCGCTAGGTGCGTACACTGCACCATTTGGCGTGACTAGCTGCTCGTGGTGGTCATCTGTTGGCAGATGATCCGCAGCGTGCGTGTCGTCAGACGCATCAGGATTGCGCGGCGGTTTTTTGCCTTTGATAATCGAGCGTACCCACACATAGAACATCGGGATAAAGAAAATACCCAACAGCGTTGCGCTCACCACCCCGCCCAAGACACTGGTACCAATCGCGTTTTGGCTACCCGAACCTGCGCCTGTTGCGCGAAACAGTGGCACAACACCGATACCAAACGCCAATGATGTCATGATAATTGGGCGCAAACGCTGACGCGCTGCCACCGTGACCGAGTTAAACAAATCGTGTCCTGCGTCTTGACGTTCTTTGGCAAATTCGATAATCAAAATCGCGTTTTTGGCAGACAGACCGACCACCGTCAGCAGACCCACTTGCAAATACACGTCGTTGGTCAAGCCGCGCAGTGCAGTGAATAGCACCGCGCCCAGTACCCCCAATGGCACGACCAACAACACGGCAAACGGAATCGACCAGCTTTCATACAATGCCGCAAGACACAAGAACACAACCAAAATGGATACTGCGTACAGCATCGGCGCTTGGTTACCCGACTTGCGCTCTTCAAGTGACAAGCCAGTCCATTCATAGCTGATACCTTGTGGCAGTTTGGCAATCATGCTCTCCATCGCCGCCATCGCTTCACCTGAGCTTTTGCCAGGCGCTGCGCTACCTTGAATGTTCATCGATGGCAAGCTGTTGTAGCGGTTTAGGTTGGGGGAGCCAAATTGCCAATGTGTTGTCGCCAGTGCCGTAAACGGCACCATTTCACCGTCAGCATTGCGCACGTACCATTTGTTTAGGTCTTCAGGGGTGGTGCGGCTGCTGGCCTCACCTTGCACGTATACGCGCTTGACGCGTCCACGGTCAAGGAAGTTATTGACATAGGTACTACCCCACGCGGTTGAAAGCACGCTGTTGATACTACCAGGATTGACACCCATCGTACTTGCTGCGTCGTAGTTGATATCAACTTTTAGCTGTGGGGAATCCTCTTGACCATTAGGACGCACACCTGCCACCGTGTCGTTTTGCGCTGCCATGCCAAGTAGCATATTACGCGCCTCAAGCAGCTTTTCATGCCCAAGGTTGCCTGCGTCTTGTAGCTGCAAGTCAAAACCGTTGGCGGTACCCAAGCCTTGGATCGATGGCGGCGTGATGGCATACACCGAGGCCTCATTGACCTGCGTCATAAAATAGCCCATCGCACGGCCTGCCACCGCTTGCGCAGTACGCTCAGCACCAGGACGATTTTCCCAGTCAATCAAACGCACAAAACCCAAACCAACGTTTTGCCCTTGCCCCGTAAAACTAAAGCCGTTTACGGTAAAAATCGACTTAACATTGTCTTTTTCTTGCGTCAAAAAGTAGCGATTAACTTTATCAAGCACCGCTTGCGTGTCTGACTGTGTCGAACCTGCAGGCAGCTGTATCAAGGTAATCAAAGTCCCTTGGTCTTCTTCAGGCAAAAACGCACTGGGAATTTTTTTAAACAAATAGCCTGCGCCAGCGATGATGGCAATAAATGGGATTAAAAATAGCCACTTAAAACGAATACTGCGCCCGATAAAACGCTCATAGCCACGCGATAGCCGATCAAACGTGCGGTTAAACCAACCAAAAAAGCCGCTTTTTTGTGCGTTTTTATCGTGTGACTTGCTGCGTTTTAAAATCGTGGCACACAAAGCAGGCGTGAAAATCAATGCCACCACAGCCGATAGCACCATACTGGTAATCAAGGTGATAGAGAACTGGCGATAAATCACACCCGTTGAACCACCAAAGAATGTCATTGGCAAGAATACCGCCGACAAAATCAGCGTAATACCGATGACAACTTTGCTGATTTCTTGCATCGAGCGACTGGTTGCCTCGACCACTGTCATTTCAGGGTTCTCTTCTAATAGCCGCTCGACGTTCTCAACAACCACAATCGCGTCATCGACCAACAAACCAATCGCCAACACCAAGGCAAACATTGTCAAGACGTTGATGGTTAACCCAAAGGTATTAAGTACAGCAAATGTTCCTAGCAACACCACAGGTACAGCAAGCGTTGGGATGATGGTGGCACGAATGTTTTGCAAAAACAAATACATCACCAAAAACACCAACACAATCGCCTCAATCAGCGTGTACACAACTTGGCTAATTGACAGGCGCACAAATGGGGTGGTGTCATACGCCACATCCACGCCCATACCAGCAGGGAAGTTGGCTTTGAGTTGCTCAATTCGCGCAACCACTGCCGCTTGCGTGTCAAGCGCGTTGGCCCCCGATGCCAGCGATATCCCCATACCTGCCGCGTCTTTGCCGTTGTATTGTGACAAGATGCTGTAGTTTTCGCTACCGATTTCAACTTCGGCAACATCACCTAAACGCACAAACGCGCCGTTGTTATCGGATTTTAGCAAGATATTGCGAAATTGCTCAGGCGTCTGCAAAAAGCTTTGGACGGTGACGGTAGCGTTGATGACCTCGCGACTATCTTGGGCAGGCTGTTGGGCAAGCTGACCTGCCGACACCTGCGCGTTTTGCGCTTGGATCGCTGAGACCACGTCCGATGGCATGAGGTTATAGGTCTGTAGCTTAGCAGGGTCAAGCCACACACGCATGGCGTATGCCGATCCAAACACATTGACCGTACCTACGCCCTCAACACGGCTGATCGGATCAACGATGTTGGAGTTGATATAGTCGGCGATATCGGCGCGGTTCATGCTGCCGTCTTCTGAGGTGAATGCCAATACCATCAAAAAGCCACTGGATGATTTATTGACCGTCACGCCCATGCGCTGCACCATTTCAGGCAGTGCACTCATGGCAGATTGTAGTTTGTTTTGTACCTGTACCTGCGCGGTGTCAGGGTTTACGGCGTTGTCAAACGTTAAAGTGATGGTAGCTGCCCCTGCGCTTGACGAGCTTGATGACATGTACATCAAACCGTCTAAACCTTTCATCTGTTGTTCGATGATTTGGGTGACGGTATCTTCAATCGTCTGTGCCGATGCACCAGGATAAGTCGCGCTAACCGTGATCGTTGGCGGCGCAATGCGCGGATATTGCTCAATCGGTAGGTTAAAAATCGACAGCACCCCGACAAGCATAATCAGCAGCGCAATCACCCAAGCAAAAATCGGGCGTTTGATAAAATATTCTGACATGGTTGCTCCCAATCCCTAATAAGGTGACATCAATACAACCATCAACGCGCTGCTGACGCGTTGGTGCGTCCTGCAGCCGTTGGCGGATTGGTTGATGGTGCGGTTGGTTGAGCAGACGGGCTGCTGGCGTTAGCGGCAGTCACTGCATTGGCGCGCGCTGCCATCGGTGCATTGGCTACTTGGCCTTCGCTATCGGGCACGTAAGGTTTAACTTCTACCTGTTGGTCGGGTTTGACCTTCATTCCACCAATGACAACCACATTTTCACCTTGCTGTAAGCCATCGGTGACAATCCAATTGCCTTGGTAAGTCCCTTGGGTCTGAATGGGGCGCACCTGAATTTTTTTGTTGGCATCGACGATGTACACCGTGGCATCACCTTTGGCGGTGCGAGTGACCGCACTTTGTGGCAGCAGCACCGCATTGGGGATGACCCCTTGAATCAAGCGCGCATTGACCGCCATACCAGGCAGCAGCACGCCGTTGTCATTTGGGAATACCGCGCGCAGATTGACCGCACCCGTATTAGAATCCACCCGCGCTTCTTCAAAACGTAATTGCCCTGTGACAGGATACGTCGAACCATCGGGTAAAACTAGCTGGACTTGCGCGGTATTGGCGGCATTGACATTGCCTTGCATCATCGACTGGCGCAACGCCAACAGCTCAGCAGAAGATTGGCTGATATCGACATAAATCGGATTTAATTGCGATATCGTTACCATTTGGGTTTGCCCTGCGGTCGCCAGTGCACCCACATCAACTGCTGAACGTCCTGTGACGCCGCTCATAGGTGCGACCACGCGCGTGCGTGCATAGTTGATTTTGTTGGTATTGATGACCTGCTGCACGCCTTGCGCGGCAGCTTGAGCGGCCTCAATATTGGCTTTTGCCACCCCAACTTGAGCCTGTGCGTTACGCACCGCAGCTTCAGCGGTATCAACGGTGGTTGCGCCAACGTCGACTTCTTGCGCCGAAATCGCATCGGTACCTTTAAGCGAATTTAAACGTTTTTGATTGGCGCGTGCCAATGCCAACTCTGCTTGGCGGCTCTCAAGGCTGGCAATCGCGTTGTTATAATTGGCTTTAGCAGTGTTGATGCTGGCTTGCGCCTTGGCTAAATCTGCCTCACTGCCTGCCAGCGTATTGGCGTAAGTGTCGGCATTGATTTGGTACAGTGGCTGACCTTGCTTGACAAAACGCCCGTCCTGAAACAGCTGTTTTTCGACAATCCCCGTGACTTGTGGTGTAACGATGGCCTCTTGATACGCCACCACCTTGCCCGACAGCTCTTTGCTCAGCGGTACCGTCTGAAATTGCACGGGCATGACATTGACCACCGCAGGCGGCATTTGCATGGCAGCGGCTTGGGCTTGCGCCGCGTCTGCATCCTTAGACTTGTCACAGCCAACCGTCGCCAACGCGGCAATCACCGACATTGCCACCAGCGATAAAACAGGGTAACGCATACCAACCTCGATTTATCAGATCATTAATAGTTTAAAAATCAATAGCTTAAAAGTAGCGTTTGCCGACAGTGTATCAATGGGTAAAAAATTGACCTAACAAGGCTTACCGATACACAGTCAGCAAAGAAAAGGAATATATAACCAAAATTATTAAAAATTTGGACGGTATTATAAAGCAATAAGTAACATTTGTGTCGCAAAAAATTGTTAATACACGATTACATTTAACCAACAGCGTTACAAATTTGGCTAGTACACGGATAAATAATTACATTTTTGAACTGGTAAACTCAATATATCTACGAACAAGGTTGCTTTTAATAAGTTTAATTAAATAAATTCCTATATTTATAAAATTAATCTTTAAAATGCTCAATAAACGCTTCTGCCAATGGTGCAATTAAAGGCAACGGCATATCATGCCCCAATTCATCAAACACCACCAACCGCGCTTGCTGAATATGCTTGGATAAGGTCTTGGCATGGGAAACAGGAATTAAGCGGTCTTGCTTGCCGTGCACAATCAAAGTCGGCTGGTTAATTTGACGGTTTAAGCGCACCAGTGAGCCCGTTGCCAAAATCGCCAACAGCTGCCGCTGCGTGCCTTTGGGATAAAAACGCCGCTCAAATAGCGATTTAACACGTGCGTGGGCGTGCGCTTCATCAAAAAAATTTGGGCTAGCGATAGTCTTAAAGGTTTTGACAAAATGCGCTGTGACGTCCTCAAGATTGGTTTTGGCAGGTGGCGTTTGGGTAAATGCGCGAATTGATTTGAGCGCAGGCGGGCGTGATAGCGGGCGGTTGTTGCTGGTTGATAGTAAGCCGATTTTTTGCACTTGCTGTGGGTAGCGTGCCGCCATGATTTGGGTAATCATGCCGCCCATCGACTGTCCAAGCACATGATAACGCGTGATACCAAGCACTTTGAGCAACTGATGAACATCCTCTGCCATGTCATACAAATCATACGGCGCGTCAATGTTTTTAAGCGGCAAGCCTAGGCTAAAACGGCTCAATAATTTGGCTTTATACAGGGCAGATTGATGAACGGCGGTCAGCTTTTTGTGCTTTAGTTTACTGGATTTGCCGATATCGCGATTATCAAAGCGCACCACCCGAAAACCTGCCGCAATCAGTGCCTGACAAAATTCATTTGGCCATGCCAAACTTTGCGCTCCCAATCCCATGATCAGCACGATCACAGGTGCGTTTGGCGCACCACCCACTTCTACATAAAACTTGTACTTGGGCGTGCGTACCTTAGCTGCCTGCATAAAATCGGCATACTTTGATGGGCGAAAGCGAATTGAAGAGGCGTTTGTGGTCAAATCAGCGCAGGGCGCGTCAGCAACAAAATCGGTCATAGCAGGTGGGGCAAGGGCTAAGCAATTCAACAAAATGGGCGCAAAAACTGCTACCTAGATAGGATTGCCAAGGGTTTTTTCAATGGTTGGTCGGCATTTTGGCGAGGCTAAGAAAATTAAGATAAGAAAATCAAGATCAGGCGATTGCTCGTATGCGCTGATATTGCAACCACCCTTTTGCTATTAGTCGATCATGAACGCAGCGGTTTAATATAGCCGCTGCTGCGCCAGTTCAATCAAATCAAGCAAACCTTGACGATACGGTGATGGCGGCAACGTCAGCACCGACGCGCGGGCAAGCTGGCTTTCATGTTCGGCTTTATCGCGACAATAATCCAACGCACCGCTGGCTTGCACGATGTCAATAATCACGCTTGCATCGGTAACTTTACCCGTTTGAATCGCTAAGCGTAGTGTTTCATGGGTGTCGCCCTCAGTAAATTCGAGCGCCTTAATCAGCGGTAACGTCGGTTTGCCCTCAGCGATGTCATCACCAACGTTTTTACCCAACACCGCGCTGTCGCCTGTAAAGTCCAAAATATCGTCGATAATCTGAAACGCATTGCCAAAATGCTGCCCAAACGTGACAAACGCTGCGTCATACTCGGGGCGGTTATGCAAAATTGATACACCTTGCGCCGCTAGCATAAACAGCCGCGACGTTTTGCCATCGATAATACGCATATAGTCGCTTTCGGTAGCTTCGGGATCGTGTTGGTGCTGTAGCTGCAATACCTCACCTTCGGCAATATCGCATGTACCATCAGAGAACAGCTTAAGCAGCGGCAACGAACCAAACTCAACCAACAAATTAAACGCGCGCGCAATTAGATAATCACCCACCAACACCGCCGTTGGGTTATCCCATGTCGCATTGGCAGTGGGCTTACCGCGGCGCATACCTGAGGCATCAATGACATCATCGTGCACCAACGTCGCCGTGTGCAGCATCTCGGTAATCGCGCCCAAACGCATCGCTTTGGCAGAGGGGCGATCATCACAAATCCGCGAGCACAGCAGCGAAATTAACGGACGCATACGCTTACCGCCTGCGTCAATGACATGCTGACTAACCGCCATAACCAGTTTGACGCGGGAGTTGAGCGTACCAAATACCTGCTGATCCATCGTGGTAAAGTCATCTGCCACCACTGCTTGGATCTGCTGATACGTCACAGGATTGCTGTTGGTCGCCTTGACACCATCGGCATGGTGCGCATGATTGCCACGCGCTGCCAACAAATCATGTAGCTGATGGTCTAAGGTTGCCGTATCGCCGTATTGCAAACGCGGATCAGCCGCGGCATCAGGATGTGAAGGAGATTTTGAATCGGTGGAATGCGTTGTCATGATATGCCGTTAAACCAATAAAACGTATAGTATATAAAGATATATGCCGTTATTGTTAAAATGCCCGTCAAAAGACGATCAAAAAGTTACCGCCAAATATATACCTCTACTATACCACAGCGCGCGATTTTGCCACAGAGGGCGAATGTAATTTACGCAAAAAATGCCCACATAACAAAAATTTTTGACTCGCATGGTTAGCTTGCACGGTTAGCCAGCATATCGCCCGATTTATCCATAAAAATCACTTGCTTTTTGATCTGTTTTTCTATAAAATCTTGCGCCTAATTTGTCCAAAAAATACCACGATTGCAAACCGTGGTCCCACAAAGACAAACCGTATTGAATCTCTGGTCAATCGTTGATAAGCGCCGTTGTGGTAACGGTCACGATATCCGAGTAGTTTGGAGTAGCCCAAATGTACGCAGTCATCAAAAGCGGCGGTAAGCAGCACCGCGTCACCCCTGATGAACTTTTGAAAGTCGAATTGCTCAAAGCCGAACAAGGCGACACCATCACCATCGAAGACGTTTTGATGGTAGTTGATGGCACTGACATCAAAATTGGTCAGCCATTGGTGACAGGCGCGCGCGTAGAAGCCGAAGTGGTTGAGCATGGCCGTGGCGAAAAAGTGCGTATCGTTAAGCACCGCCGCCGCAAGCACTACCACAAAGAGCAAGGTCATCGCCAATGGTACACCTTGCTAAAAATCAAATCAATCAACGCTTAATCTAGATAAGCCTTGATTTAAATGAATTGATATTGGGAGCAAGACATGGCACATAAAAAAGCAGCAGGTTCGACCCGTAACGGACGCGATTCTAACCCAAAAATGCTGGGTGTAAAAATCTTTGGTGGTCAAAAAGTTAGCGCAGGCAATATCATTGTGCGTCAGCGCGGTACTGAGTTCCACGCAGGTGAAGGCGTGGGCATGGGACGTGACCACACGCTATTTGCTTTGACCGACGGTGTGGTAAAATTTGCCGTTAAAGGTGAATTTCATCGCCGCTATGTATCGGTTGAAAGTGAAGGCTAAGCCTGTGCGATCAGCATGGTCAGCGTTTTAAACAAGAACCCAGTCGTTTGATTGGGTTTTTTATTGCCTATTTTTTAGCCAAAACCACCGCAATTGTTTAAAATAATCGCTTAAGCTGAAATATTCTGTTACACGCTAAACAAATGCACCGCAAAAAGTTGCAGCGGATGGCTAGCGAGGTAAGAAAAGAACACGCACAATAGTGTCATCACAACGGGCAAGCCGATTTTGCCCATTGGGTTATTTAAAATTAACATGAAGTAACTTTGTTTGATGCAACAATTTGACGGGGTAATTATGAACTTTGCCAATAAACCCAAAACCACTTTACGCCAACGTCTTGCCGCACGCACATTGGGTACAGCCTTGCTGAGCGTCGCCACGCCTGTGGCATTGTTGGCACCAAATGCTGTGTACGCCGCGCCTGCCTCAGAAGCTGCCGCTGTCAAAAGCTTGAGCCAACAGCTCAGTGGTATCAAAAGTATGACGGCAAACTTTGTCCAAACCACCAGTGGTGCGACCCGTGCACAAAAAAATGCGCTCAATAGCAGCAAACGCTTTACGGGTACCATGCAGGTGCAACGCCCAAATAAATTCCGCTGGCACACCCAAGGCAACGCCGAGCAGCTGATTGTTGCCAATGGCAATACCTTGTGGATTTATGATAAAGACCTTAGCCAAGCGACGCGCCAAAGCGTCAATAACCAAGTTGGAGACACGCCTGCCTTGCTATTATCGGGCGATCCTAGCCGTATTGGTGCAAGTTTTCGCGTGACCCAGCCCGATGCGCGTAAAGCGTATTATGTACTATATCCCAAAACAGCCAATGCCAATTTTCGTAGCTTAGCGTTGGCGTTTAACGGCGGTGTGCCCACCACGATGGTGCTCAATGACAATCTAGGGCAGGTTACGCGTATTGACTTTAGTGGTATTAAGCGCAACCCAGCGATTGCTGCCAGTCAGTTTGTCTTTACGCCGCCTAAGGGTGTGGACGTGATTACCCAATAAACCAAACAGCTGTTGATTGCTAAAAGTAAATAAACGCGAACACGGATTCGCGTTTTTTGGTGCCATGTTTTATCATTCGTTGCCGTAAACCTGCGACTTCAGGCGGTGGATATAAGGCAATTGTTAAATGCGATGAGTTTTGCTATACTCATCTCACTATATTCAATGTCTTACATTCCACAGTTAAGTTAAGACTAAATTGCGAGTACGCAGTAACTTAACTGGTAAGACGTTTCCAAACACACACTTAAGCTAATTCGTGTCTATGACAATCCTAACGGTAGGATTAGCTTAAAATAAGAACCTAAGATGTACGGTGTGTCGTACGGGCGGTTGCCATTGTCTTAGGTTTGCGGTCGGGCTTGACCGTCTTGCAGAAGGAATCCCCTCACTTTAGGGAGGGGAGGAAGTCAAATTGTCTTAACTAAAGATCTGCTATAACCTTAAAATCACTGTAAAAATAACAAGATAGCTGTGATGGTACAAAGCTTATCTCACAAGAATATTGCCAAAGACCCTGCGCAACACTAGCATTTTTGCCATAAACTGGTTAAACTATGCGATATTTTATTGTGCGTTATTTTATGTAGCCAGTGAGCCCTGATGTTGCGCGTGTTTGTCTGTTGGTGACAATCGTCTAAATATGACAAATTTCATTCAAGCGCGACAAGGGTTTCTACCAGCCATTTATTCCTTATTTTTCTATGTTGATGCTGGTAGTGTGTTGTTGCATCGCTGGTGCTTTCTGCGTTGCGCCGTGATAGGAGCTTGTCGATGTTGTCCGCATTGGATTGGTCAGCGATTGTCTATATTTTGGCGGCTGTCGGGCTGTGTATCTTTATGCTGGTCGTGCCAAGATTGATGGGCGGCACGTCCAAAGGCTTTCAAAAAGAAGAAAACTTTGAGGCAGGTGTCGTCAGTGTCGGCTCGGCACGCATTCGGCTATCAGCAAAGTTCTACGTGGTAGCGATTTTCTTTGTGATTTTTGACCTTGAAGCTTTGTATCTATACACCTATGCGGTGTCAGTACGTGAAGCAGGGTGGTTGGGCTTTTTCACTGTTTTAGTGTTTATCGCTGAGCTGCTAGCAGGTTTGTATTATTTAGTGCGATTAGGGGCATTAAGCTGGTCGCCTAGTGATAAAAAAGCCCATCAGCCGCGCTTGGTGGCTGCACCTGCCAATTTTAACTTGGCGGATATCACGCGTTTTGATGGCGTAACCGAGCTAGAAACTGACCCAACTGGCAAGGTGCCTGCTCAGTCTGCACCTGTACCTGCCGCGCCTGTACAGCCAAAATTGATCAAAACCCCTGTAGGATCATCACGCTGATAAAGGGTGATCACTTGCTATTTGCTTGATATAGGGCAAACACCACTGTCGGCGTGAACCGTGAAAATTAGCCGTTGCTAAGATAAATTTATATTGATCAAAATTTACCTTACGTTAGATTAGGTTTTGTTATGAAATACACCTTAACCAAAGCCAATTTGGACAATGACCGCTTTCCAATGCAGTCGCGCCAAATCATAGATGAAGAAGAGATTAACCGTAATATCGTGATGACGCGCCTTGATAGTTTGGTCAATTGGGGGCGTAAACACTCATTGTGGCCGTTTAACTTTGGCACGTCTTGCTGTTATGTTGAATACGCAACGACTTTGACAGGTGTGCATGACTTGTCACGTTTTGGTGCGGAGGTGATTCGTGCGTCACCTCGACAAGCCGATGTCATGATTATGGCAGGTACGTGCTTTATGAAAATGGCACCTGTGGTTCAGCGTTTATATGAGCAAATGCTTGAGCCTAAATGGGTGATTTCGATGGGTGCGTGTGCCAACTCAGGCGGTATGTACGACGTGTACTCTGTGGTGCAAGGTGTAGACAAAATCTTGCCTGTTGATGTGTACATCCCTGGCTGTCCACCGCGTCCTGAGGCATTGATTCAAGCGATTTTGGTGCTGCAAGAATCAATTACCAAAGAACGCCGTCCGCTTGGTATTCATGTCAATGACCAAGGCATTTATCAGCCTGTCATGCAATCTGAGCGTGACCGTAAGCAAGCTGACCGCATCGCGGTGAAAAACTTGCGCAGCCCTGATGGGATTGAATAAACGCTCAATCTTTTGATGTATTGTATGCTGTGGGTTTTTTGTTGAGTCATG
This sequence comes from Moraxella atlantae NBRC 14588, assembly GCF_001591265.1. GTDB lineage: Bacteria > Pseudomonadota > Gammaproteobacteria > Pseudomonadales > Moraxellaceae > Faucicola > Faucicola atlantae. Next base: position 14,624 of record NZ_BCUL01000007.1, read on the forward strand.
TGCGCTATTAAAAGTGCCCGTATAAAAGCCCGTAGCCTAGTAACCACCCAGTTTTATCCAAAAGCAATGTCCAGATATGTAAGGTAAGGTACGACGCATGGTAACGGTAACCGAAAATCGACCAACCGCTGATGAGCCCATCGTCATTACAGAATTGAACCAAAAATTTGCTGGTCAATTTGTGGTGCAGCCCACCTGTGATGATTTCCCAACGGTGTGGGTGAGCCGCGAGCAACTGTTAGATGTGTTGCTGTATTTGCGCACCTTGCCCAAGCCATACGTCATGCTGCTTGACTTATCGGCAATCGATGAGCGCTTGCGCCAACACCGTCAAGGCTTACCTGACAGCGATTTTACTGTGTTTTATCATTTGTTGTCGCTTGAGCGCAACAGCGATATTCGGGTAAAAGTGGCGTTGTCAGAAAATGATTTGAATCTACCCACCGCAACACGCATTTGGCCAAACGCCAACTGGTATGAGCGTGAAGTGTGGGATATGTTCGGCATTCGCTTTGAGGGGCATCCGCATTTGACGCGGATTTTGTTACCCAAATACTGGGAGGGACATCCGCTACGCAAAGAATATGCCTCACGCGCCACCGAAGTGCCACCGTATTACCTTGATTTGGGTAAGCAGCTATTTGAGCAAGAAAACTTACGCTTTGTGCCTGAAGATTGGGGTATGAAGCGTAGCGGGCGCGATGAAGACTTTATGTTCCTAAACTTAGGCCCAAACCACCCATCGGCGCACGGTGCGTTTCGTGTGGTACTGCAGCTAGATGGGGAAGAAGTCATCGATTGTATTCCCGATATCGGCTATCATCATCGCGGTGCAGAAAAAATTGCTGAGCGACAAACGTGGCACTCTTTCATCCCTTACACCGACCGTATTGACTACCTAGGTGGGGTGATGAACGAATTGCCGTACGTCATGGCGGTGGAAAAACTGGCAGGTATTACCGTGCCTGAGCGCGCGCAAACCATCCGTATCATGATGAGCGAGTTTTTTCGTATCACCAATAACCTGCTGTATTGGGGGACATTCATCCAAGACGCAGGCGGCATGACACCGATTTTTTATATGTTTGCCGACCGCCAAAAAGCTTATGACGTGATTGAGGCAGTAACGGGCTATCGCATGCACCCTGCGTGGTTCCGTATTGGTGGCACAGCGATGGATTTGCCAAACGGCTGGCAGCGTCTGGTGCGTGAGTTCTTAGACTGGATGCCATCGCGTATCGATGAATACGTCAGAGCCACCATGCAAAACAAAATCCTCAAACTGCGTACCCAAAACGTCGCGCAATACGATGCCAAACAAGCATTGGCATGGGGTGTGACGGGGGCAGGTTTGCGCGCAACAGGCATCGGTTATGACTTACGTAAAGCGCGCCCGTATATGGGGTATGAAAACTTCGATTTTGAAGTACCAATTGCCTTTAACGGCGATGCTTACGACCGCTGTTTGGTGAAAATTGAAGAAATTCGCCAATCATTGCGTATCATTGAGCAATGTTTGAACAACATGCCATCGGGCGCGTATAAAGCCGACCATCCGCTGGCAGTGCCACCGCCTAAAGACCGTACGCTCAATGACATTGAAACTTTGATTAACCACTTCTTGTCGGTGTCATGGGGGCCTGTAATGCCTGCGGGCGAATCATCAATGATGGTTGAGGCAGTCAAAGGGATCAATAGCTATTATGTTACCTCGGATCGCTCAACGATGAGTTACCGCACGCGTATTCGCACGCCAACATTTGCCCATTTACAGCAAATGCCTTCGGTGATTAACGGTAGTTTGGTGTCGGATTTGATTATTTATTTGGCATCGATTGATGTGGTGATGGCAGACGTGGATCGCTGATTGCTAACGTGACTTAAGACCACGATCTAACAACCATCATCGATGAGTAGAGCAGCACGCATGAAAATTGTTACTGATAAAACCCCCAAAGTCGATATTGCCAGCATTTTGACTGCCAGTGAGATTGACGAAATTCACGAATACATGCACCATTATCCGCAGCCACGCGCCGCGCTATTGGATGCACTAAAAATTGTCCAACGTCGTAACGGCTGGGTGGATGACGCGCAAGTAGGTGCAATCGCCAATCTGTTGCAAATTGCCGTGACAGACGTTGAGGGCGTCGCAACGTTTTATAACCGTATTTATCGCTCGCCTGTGGGTCGGCATGTTATCTTGGTGTGTGACTCAATCGCGTGTTATTTGGTCGGTGCAGAAAGCTTGGCGGCAGCGTTTGAGCGTCATTTGGGCATTGGTTTTGGGCAAACCACGCCTGATAATCGCTTTACGTTATTGCCGATTTGTTGCTTGGGCAACTGCGATAAAGGGCCTGCGGTGCTGATTGATGAAGACACTTACGGGCCTGTGTTGCCTGAAGAAATTGGCGAGCTGTTGGAGCAATACGCATGAATATCACCCAACAATTAGAACAACGCAAGCACGGTAAGTCGCCAAGTCAGCTGGGACAGCAAAGTATCCCGATTTATGGCGACAAGGCTACTGCTACCAGTGAAACCCGTCCTTTGACATGGCGTTTGGCGCACCATGAGGCGGTGCTAGATTTGGCGACTTATGAAAGCCTTAAAGGCTATCAAGGCTTAAAAAATGCCTTAGAAAAATCGCCTAAAGAAGTTACCACGATGATCAAAGATGCCAACGTGCGTGGACGTGGTGGAGCAGGTTTTAATGCTGGTCTTAAGTGGACGTTTATGACCCCACCTGATGGTGGGCCTCGCTATTTGGTGTGTAATGCCGATGAGATGGAGCCAGGGACATTTAAAGACCGCTTATTGATGGAGCGCGTACCATTTCAGCTGATTGAGGGTATGACGATTGCTGCCTATGCCATCGGCGCGACAGCAGGCTATATTTTTATTCGCGGTGAATACATTGAGGCAGCTGCGCGTTTAAATGCTGCATTGGTTGAGGCGCGTGCCAAGGGCTATTTGGGCGATAACATTTTAGGCACAGGCTATAGCTTTGATATTCACGTGCATACAGGCGCAGGGCGTTATATCTGTGGTGAAGAAACCGCATTGATTAACTCACTAGAGGGTCGCCGCGCCAATCCGCGTACCAAGCCACCGTTTCCGCAAGTGTCAGGCGCGTGGGGTCGTCCAACGGTGGTCAATAACGTTGAATCACTGAGCAACATGTCGGCAATTTTGCTGCACGGTGTGGATTGGTATAAGGGCATCTCTGGCGGTAAGTCTGATGTGCCAGGTACCAAAATCTTTGGCTGTTCAGGGTTGGTCAATGAGCCTGGATTGTGGGAGTTGCCATTTGGTGTGACCGCGCGTGAGTTGATTTATGATTATGCCAAAGGCATGAAAGATAATCGCGTGCTCAAAGCATGGCTACCTGGTGGAGCCTCAACGGACTTTTTAACGCCTGAGCACTTAGATTTGCCAATGGAATTTGACACCATTATGAAAGCTGGTAGCCGTATGGGTACAGGGCTAATTATGGTGGTTGATGAAAGTCAAGACATGGTTGCGCTGTCGCTGAATTTACAAAAATTCTTTGCGCGTGAGTCGTGCGGTTGGTGTGCACCGTGCCGTGATGGCTTGCCGTGGGGTGTGAAGACCTTGACGGCACTTGATGCAGGACAAGGGCAAGCGGTTGATATCGAAGTGTTGCAGCAGCTCACCAAGGATTTGTGGCTTGGACGAACGTTTTGTGCGCATGCTCCAGGGGCAGTTGAGCCGTTACAAAGCGCGCTTAAATACTTCCGCCATGAATTTGACGCTAAAATCTTGCCTGCGCTTGATACGCCCGAGGCAACAGGCAATACAACAAGCAGCGTGACCACATATGTGCCGACAGGTACAGCAGGCGCGCCTAAACAGGCTGTGTAAGGAATATCTATGGCAACCATTCATATCGATGGACGAACTGTCGAGGTAGACGGCGCGGACAATCTGCTACAAGCGTGCTTATCGCTGGGTATTGATGTGCCGTATTTTTGCTATCACCCTGCGCTTGGGTCAGTGGGCTCATGCCGTCAGTGCGCCGTCAAACAGTTTAATAACAAAGAAGACTTTGAGGCAGGTAAAGGGCGTTTGGTCATGTCTTGCATGATCAATCCCACTGAAGACATGTATATTTCGGTGACCGATGCTGAAGTCAAGGCGTTTCGCAAAAGCTTGATCGAATTTTTGATGACCAACCACCCACACGATTGTCCAACGTGTGAAGAAGGTGGGCATTGCCACTTACAAGACATGACTTATATGTCAGGGCACAGCCGCCGCCGTTATCGCTTTACCAAGCGCACACACCAAAACCAAGATTTAGGGCCGTTCATCAATCATGAAATGAACCGCTGTATTGCTTGCTATCGTTGTGTACGCTACTACAAAGACTATGCAGGGGGCGATGACCTAGGTGTGTATGCATCAGCAAGCCGCGTATATTTTGGGCGTGAGCAAGACGGACAATTTGAAAGCGAATTTTCGGGCAACTTGACCGAAGTTTGCCCAACGGGTGTATTCACCGATAAAACCCACTCTGACCGCTATAACCGCAAATGGGATATGCAATACGCGCCAAGCGTATGCCATGAGTGTTCAGCAGGTTGTAATATTTCGGCAGGTGAGCGCTATGGCGAATTGCGTCGTATCGAAAACCGCTATAATGGTGAAGTCAATGGCTACTTCCTGTGTGATCGTGGACGCTTTGGCTATGGCTACGTCAATCGCGCCGATCGCCCGATGCAAGCGTTGGAGCGCATTGGCGAGCGCATGGCACCTGTCAGTGTCGACTATGCGTTAGATGCCGTCAAAAGTCGCCTACAAGGTAAAGCTGTGCTAGGTATTGGCTCACCCGTTGCCAGTTTAGAGTCGAACTACGCGCTTAAACGTTTGGTGGGTGCAGAAAACTATAGCATCGGCGTCAGTGCGTTTGAGCAAGATTTGGTACAAACCTGTATTGATGTTTTGACCACCCAAGACATGCACAACGTTAGCATGCGTGAAATTGAAGAACATGATGCAGTGCTGATTTTGGGCGAAGATATCACCCAAACCCATCCACGTATCGCGCTTGCCGTGCGTCAAGCCGCTAAAAACAAAGCTAAGCAAATGACGGCCGCGCTGCGCACGCCAACATGGCTAGCAGAGCCTGTGCGTCGTATCGGACAAAATGCCTACAGCCCGATTTTTATCATCGATGTCACGACCACCAAACTTGATGACATCGCTGAACTTAGCTGCGTGGCAACGCCTAGCGACATCGCCGCGTTTGGTTTTCAAATCGCCGATGCGCTGGCAGGTTTACAAACCGATATTTTGCCTAAAGACTTACCAGTCGATGAAGTCGGGCAAGATGTAGGCACCGCCGATCATGATACCATGCAACAAATGGCAAAACGTATCGCACAAACTTTACTACAAGCCAAAAAACCTCTGATTATTGCTGGTACATCATTGGGCGAAACCGCGATTATCCAAGCAGCGGCACAAATTGCTAAACTAGCAGGTCAGCAACGTGGCTCGGTTATTGCCCATGAAAAAACCGTTGTCGATGCGCACAATGTGGCGGTTGATGAAGAAATTGCCAAAATCAATGCTGAGCAAGCCGCGCTTAAGCAACAAGCTGATGCTGAGCAAAAAGCAGAAGTCGCTCATGCACAAGGCGACGGCAAAAAAGACGATAAACCTGAAGTCAAATTGCCTGAGCACATGAAGATGACCGCGGATTACCATCAAACCGCCAATATCTATTTATGTGTACCACATGCCAACAGTATCGGTGTAAATCTCTTGGGCGGACAGCCGCTTGATGCATTGTTAAACAAACAGGCCGACGTGGTGATCGTCATGGAAAATGACCTCGCCAAACGTCTAAGCGAAGCTGATGGCGAACGTTTGTTGGCAGGCAAAACCGTAATTGTACTTGACCACGAAGCTTACCCTTGGCACAGCGGTGCAGATGTGGTCTTGCCAGCAGCAACGTTTGCCGAAGCCGATGGCACGTTGGTATCAGCCGAAGGACGCGCACAGCGATTTTTTCAGGTCTATGAGCCCTCGTATTATCGTCCGCAGACCCATGTTAAAGAAAGCTGGCGTTGGCTACATGCCATCGAATCAGAGCTGCAAGGGCGTGTGATTGACTGGACACAGCTTGATGATGTCGTGCAAGCTGTTGCCAATGCCAATCCAAATCTAGCAAGTATCGTCGAAGCTGCGCCGTCAGCAGCGTATCGTATTACGGGGTTAAAAATTGCTCGTGAGCCACGGCGTTATTCGGGGCGCACCGCCATGCGCGCGCCAATCTCGGTACATGAACCTGAGCAGCCCAAAGACATTGATACCAGTTTGACTTTCTCACAAGAAGGCTATGTGGGTACGCAAACGGACTCGGCATTAATTCCGTTTGCGTGGGCAGCAGGTTGGAACTCGCCGCAAGCGTGGAACAAGTACCAAGATAAAGTAGGCGGTCACCTTAAACATGGCGACCCTGGTGTGCGCTTGTTCGACACAGCAACGCAACTGCCTACACGCGATTATCACATGCTTGATCAGCCATCGGCGCGTAATCAGTTGGTACCGATTTTCAATATTTTTGCTAGCAGTGAATTGGCAGCGCGTAGCCCTGTGGTAGCAGAGCAGTTGGTCACACCAGTATTTAGCATTGGGCGCGATGATGCGGCAGATTGGCAGCTACAAGACGGTGATATGATCATGGTCACGGTGGGACAAGCACAAGCCACATTGCCTGTGAAGCTGGTGGATTATTTGGCAGAAGGTTGTATTGGCTATCCTGCAGGTCAGGTACCTGCATTGCATATTGCGTTATCAAGCCATCAAAAACCTGACGTGCAAGTGGCAAAAGCCGCGCAAGCTACGTCTGTGGCAGACAGCAGCGTGATGGTAACAGCAGGGGAGGGAGTCTAATGCAGTATGCGGTCAGAGAGTTGCCTCAGGTGCCGATGTGGCTCAGCGGCATGTTTAGCCCCGAAGGCTGGTCAATCCTATTTTTGGTATTACAATCGCTGGTGATTTTTTTGGCGGTGGTGATTGCAGCAGCGTTGATGATTCCCTACGAGCGCCGTATGTTGGGTTTGTGGCAAGACCGCTATGGACCAAACCGTGTTGGCTGGCAAGGCTCACTACAGGTTGTCGCCGATATGCTCAAGATCTTCTTTAAAGAAGACTGGACACCGCGATTTGCCGACAAGTTTATTTTTGTGCTTGCTCCTGCAATTGCGATGTTTACCGCGTTGGCAGCCTATATCATTGTGCCAATCACACCGGCATTAGGTGGGGCAGATTGGAGCATCGGTATTTTGTTCTTTTTTGCTATGGCAGGCTTGGCTGTCTATGCGGTGATGTTTGGCGGTTGGGCATCAGCAAATAAGTTTGCTTTGCTGGGTGGATTGCGTTCAGCGGCTCAGACCATCAGTTATGAGGTGTTTTTGGGTTTATCCTTGATGGGTGTGGTGGCGTTGGCAGGATCGTTTAACTTGCGTGACATCGTTGCCTCACAAGCAGGAGGCTTTTGGCATTGGAACGTGTTTGGGCAGATTTTGGGCTTTTTGACGTTTTTAGTGGCAGGTGTGGCGGTTACTCACCGTTTTCCCTTTGACCAACCTGAAGCCGAACAAGAGCTTGCTGAGGGTTATCACGTTGAATATTCAGGCATGAAATTTGGTATGTTCTTTGTCGGTGAATATGTCAATATCGTGTTGATTTCATCATTGATTACGGTGCTATTTTTTGGTGGTTGGCAGCCGCTTGCGGATATTGCGATTTTTACTTGGATTCCACCGATTATTTGGTTTATGCTCAAAACATTGTTTTTTATGACGTTTTTTGTGTTGCTGCGTGGTTCGTTGATGCGCCCACGCTATGACCAAGTGATGAATTTTGGTTGGAAAATTTGCTTGCCGATCACATTGGTGAATTTGCTGCTGACAGCGGCGTTTGTCTTGTGGCGTTCGCCACAGGTGATTGGCTAAACGGGGGAGGAGTGCCGTATGTATTGGACGATGTTAAAAAACACCCTCACGGGCTTTGGCAGTGTGCTGCGCACCATGTTGATGGTTGCAAGCCATGCCACACGCCCGCGTGATACGATCATGTATCCTGAGCAACCTGTACCCGTACCGCCGCGTTTTCGTGGACGTATTGTTTTGACGCGAGACCCCGATGGTGATGAACGTTGTGTGGCGTGTAACCTGTGCGCGGTGGCATGTCCTGTAAGTTGTATTTCATTGCAAAAAGCAGAGCGTGAAGATGGGCGTTGGTACCCTGAATTTTTCCGTATTAATTTTTCGCGCTGTATTTTTTGCGGTATGTGTGAGGAGGCTTGCCCCACTACAGCGATTCAAATGACACCTGATTTTGAGTTGGCAGAATATAACCGCCAAGATTTGGTCTATGAAAAAGAAAATTTGCTGATTTCAGGCCCTGGTAAATACCCTGATTACAATTACTATCGGGTAACGGGGATGGCGATTAAAGAAAAACCCAAAGGTGCAGCACAAAATGAATCTGCACCCATTGACTTACGGAGCTTATTGCCATGATGTGGACAGGAGCGACGATCGGGTTTTATATTTTGGCGTTAGTGGCATTGATCGCAAGCTTACGAGTGATTACGCGGGTCAATCCTGTGCATGCGCTACTTAATATGATTGTGTCATTGATGGCGATATCGGGTGTGTTTTTTGCCATAGGCGCACCGTTTGCTGGCGCACTAGAGATTATTGTCTATGCAGGCGCGATTATGGTGCTGTTTGTATTCGTCGTGATGATGCTAAATTTAGGCAGCCAAAACGCTGAGCAAGAACGCAGCTGGCTGACATCATCGGCGTGGGCAGTGCCAACGGGATTGGCGTTTATTATTGGTGTGGTGTTGGTAAGTTTTGTAGGCTTGCAGCATGGCAATAATATGGTGGTAGAAGCGGTAGGTGTAGATGCCAATGGTATGCCAGTTGCGGTACAGCAAGCGCAAGTTGGTTTGGGTATGATTGGTGGACAAGTGGTTGATGCCAAAATGATTGGCACGCGTTTGTTCACAGAATATTTATTGTTGGTAGAAGTTGCAGGCTTTTTGTTGCTTGCAGCATTGGTGGCGGCGTATCACTTGGCACGACGCGCGCTGGATGATGAAAACCTGACCCATGATAGCTTGCGGGCAGATGTGCCAAACCTGCCTGTCGCACCTACCAATAGTGTGCAGCAAGATGCGGTGATGGGCTTGAGCAAGGAGCGAGCATAATGGGGCAGATTCCGTTAAGTCATGGCTTGATGCTGGCAGCGATGTTATTTGCCATCGGCTTTGCTGGCGTGATGGCGCGGCGCAATTTTTTGTTTATGCTGATGGGGCTTGAGATGATGCTCAATGCCGCAGCGTTGGCGTTTGTCGTGGCAGGCAGCCGTTGGGTGAATGCTGACGGACAAATTATGTTTATTTTGGTGCTGACGCTGGCAGCGGCGGAAGTGGCGATTGGACTTGCCATGTTGCTTCAGTTTTATCATAAGCGCGGGCATTTGGATATTGATACCGCCAATCGGATGCAAGGGTGACAGGAATGAATGCATTACCATTAACATTTATTTTGCCACTCTTGGGCTTTTTGATACTCACCATTGGGCGTGATCGTTTGAGTGAGCCTACAGCTGCTATGATTGGCGTAGGTAGTATGGCGTTGTCAGCGGTTTGCGCATTGCTGGCGGGTGGTCATTTTTTGATGGACTATCCTGTTGGCACATTGGTGCAAATGCCATTGTGGACATGGCTACGCGTGGGTGAGTTTGCGCCAAATTTTGGTTTGGCAGTCGACGGGCTTGCTGTGACCATGATGGGCATTATCACGGGTGTGGGCTTTTTGATTCATTTGTTTGCTTCGTGGTACATGCGTGGTGAAGCAGGCTACGCACGCTTTTTTAGCTATATGAATTTGTTTGTTGCCAGCATGTTATTGTTGGTGCTTGCCGATAACTTGATGCTGCTGTATTTAGGCTGGGAAGGTGTCGGTATTTGTTCGTATCTATTGATCGGTTTTTATTTTCATGACCGTGCCAATGGGCGCGCAGCGATGAAAGCGTTTACTGTGACGCGGGTTGGCGACGTGTTTTTGGCGTTTGGGTTGTTTTTGCTGTTCTATAGCGTAGGTACGCTCAATATTCATGATATTGTCACACGTGTGCCACAAGTGTTTAGTGCCAATGACCGTATGCTACAGTTGGCGGCGGTGATGTTGGTATTGGGCGCGATGGGTAAGTCGGCGCAAATTCCGCTACATTCATGGTTGGCAGACGCGATGGCAGGCCCGACCCCGGTGTCAGCATTGATTCACGCGGCGACGATGGTCACCGCAGGTGTGTATTTGATTGCACGTTTACACCCAATTTTTATCATGACCCCTGATGTATTGGTTAATTGGGTGGGTTTTACAGGCGCGCTGACTCTGTTGGTGGCAGGTTTTTGTGCATTGGCACAAACCGACATCAAGCGGATTTTGGCGTATTCAACGATGAGCCAAATTGGTTATATGTTTTTGGCGTTGGGCGTGGGTGCGTGGCAAATTGCGATTTTCCACTTGATGACCCATGCGTTCTTTAAAGCCTTGTTGTTCTTGTCATCAGGTGCGGTGATTATCAGCGTACATCATGAGCAAAATATTTTCCGTATGGGTGGTTTGCGTAAGACGATCCCACTGGTATTTTGGTGTTTTGTCATCGGTGGTGGTGCGTTGGCAGCAGTGCCATGGATTACCGTAGGCTATTATTCAAAAGACGCAATTATTTGGGAAACCTTTGCCAGCGGTCATATGACGCTATTTTGGATGGCAGTCGCAGGGGCGTTTTTGACATCGATTTATACCTTCCGTTTGATTTGGTTTACATTCTTTGGTGAGCCAAAAACTCATGCTGAGCCACTAAAAGGCTTGTCATATCAAATTCCATTGGTGGTATTGTTGGTACTATCGACAGCCGTTGGTGCACTGATTCATCCGCCATTGGTACAAGTATTGCCAGAGAGCCAAGGAGTGCTGCTTGAGCAAGCAGGTAATGCACATGGCAAACACACGGCTGAACTGATTGCAATGGGTGCGATGTTGGCAGGTTTTGTGGTTGCTGCGGCGTTGTATGTGTTGGACAGAGGACGACTTTTGACTCGTTGGAAACACTCGGGCTTGGGCAGCGCGATGAACTACTGGTGCTATCATGGTTTGGGTTTTGATGCACTGTACGATGCGATTTTCGTTAAGCCATTTTTACTGATTGGGCGTTTATTCAAAGCCGACCCTGTGGATAAAACGTGGGGTATTTTGCCTGCACTTGCTATGACGGGTAACCGCGTGGGCAATTGGTTGCAATCTGGTTCCTTAAGGGGCTATGCCGCAAGCTTTGCGCTGGGTATGGCGGTGCTGTTGGTGTTGGTCATGATGATGATAGGGATGTAACCAATGCAAAATAATATATTGTTACCTGCCTTAATTTTTGTGCCCTTAATCGCTGGCTTTTTATGCTGGTTGGTTGAGAAAGCCGATGAGCACTTGCCGCGTTGGATTGCGTTTTTGGGCATGTTGATTACGTTTGTGCTGTCATTGATGTTGTGGCACTCAGGCGATTTTGGCCAAGCGATGCAAAGTCTACCAGCGATCGGTGCGCGCCCAACGTGGCTTGCAGAATATCGTGTACCCTGGGTGCCGTCATTGGGTGTAAGCTTTCACTTGGCGGTGGATGGCTTGTCGCTGTTGATGGTTGCCTTGACGGCATTTTTGGGCATGATGGCGGTTGCGTGTTCGTGGGGTGAGATTCAGCGGCGCGTTGGGTTTTTTCATTTAAACTTGCTATGGAGCTTGGCCGGGGTTATTGGCGTATTTTTGGCAATCGACCTGTTTTTGTTCTTCTTCTTTTGGGAGATGATGCTGGTACCGATTTACTTTTTGATTGCCATTTGGGGGCATAACGCTATCAATGGTAAAACCAAAGAGTACGCGGCGACTAAGTTTTTCATTTACACACAAGCTTCTGGCTTGATCATGTTGGTTGGTATTTTGGTGTTGGTGATGATTCATGCCAGCACATCAGGACAATTAACCTTTGATTATATGGATTTGCTGGGCACGTCGTTGGGCGGCTGGGAATATCCATTGATGTTGTTGTTTTTTATTGGTTTTGCTGTTAAGTTGCCGATTTTTCCTTTGCACGGTTGGTTGCCCGATGCGCACGCGCAAGCACCTACGGCAGGTTCGGTGGATTTGGCAGGTATTTTGATTAAAACCGCAGCGTATGGTTTGTTGCGTTTTGTCTTGCCGTTGTTTCCTAATGCCAGTGCAGAGTTTGCGCCGATTGCGATTATTCTTGGTACGATTGGTATTTTCTATGGCGCGTGGCTTGCATTTATGCAAACCGATATGAAACGCTTATTGGCTTATACCAGTGTGTCACATATGGGGTTTGTCGTGTTGGCAATGTATGCTGGTAGCTTACTTAGCCTACAGGGTTTGATGATTCAGATGTTGGCGCATGGTTTGAGCTCGGCGGCGTTGTTTATCATGAGTGGGCAGTTGTATGAGCGTTTGCACACTCGTGATTTGACCAAAATGGGTGGACTATGGGGACAGCTGCGTTATTATCCACCACTGCTGATGTTTTTTAGTGCGGCCCTGTTGGGTATTCCTGCGACGGGTAATTTTATTGGTGAGTTCTTGATTTTGCTGGGTGCGTTTAGCCGCCATCCTGTGGCAGTGGTATTGGCAACGTTTAGCTTGGTGTGGGCAGGTTTGTATGCGTTGATCTTGATTTATCGCGCACTATTTGGTCATACACCTGATGATTTGCCTGTTGCGCACGCGCCTGTAAATCCTATGTCTACAGATGATGCTAAAGCAATTACAGTAGTTGCGGCAGCTGAGTCTACAACAGCGACCGTGATGCAAGATACGTATTCGGCGGCAGCTAGCAATGGTGTGGCGCATGATACACACCACCACACACACATGGGCACGCATGGTTTTGTGCAACGTTTTGCCAATCTAAGTGCGCGTGAAGTTGCGATTTTATTGACCTTAGCCATTGGTTTGTTGTGGCTTGGGCTTTATCCACAAACGTTTTTAGATGTGTCTGAGTCAAGTATGCGTTGGATTGAGCAGGCGTATCAACCCACAGCCACGGCGGCGGATAGCGCGGCGACGTTGGCAGGTTCAACAGGCGCAACCAACGAACCTTTCGCGCATTTGGAGGTGCGTTAATGAATCCAATGGCTACTACTGGCTTGGCGAATGGGATGATGGGCGCGACAGGCTGGACAAGTCTGATACCACTTGCGCCGATGTTGGTCATTTCGCTGACTGCGGTGATGGTGATGATCGCCATCGCGCTCAAACGCTCAAATACGGCAGCAGGTACCATCAGTGTGGCTGGGCTAAATATTGCGTTGGTGTTGGTGATTTGGGGTGTGCTCAATCCACTGGCACAAATGCAAGGCGTGGTATCAAGCTTATTTGTTGTCGATAGTTTTGCTCAGTTTAATATGGGCGTGATTTTGGTATGTGCGTTGGCATGTTTTACATTGGCACATGGTTATATCGAAAACTCGACCGCTAATGGGCTTAACGGGCAAAAAGAAGAGCTATACATTTTGATGTTGATCGCCACATTGGGCGCGCTGTTGATGGCATGTACTGACCACATGGCGGCGTTTTTTGTTAGCCTTGAGCTGTTGTCTGTACCCATGTATGGCATGCTGGCGTATACTTATGCGCGCGAGCAATCGCTTGAAGCAGGTATGAAGTATCTGGTGCTATCTGCCACGGCTTCAGCTACGCTGCTCATGGGTATGGCATTGGTGTATGCGTGTACAGGTACGTTGTCATTTCGTCAAATTGGCGTGGCAACTGTCAATAGCCTACAAGCAGGTATGAACTTACCGCTTTTGGTGGTCGGTGCAGCAATGATGGTATTTGCGATTGCCTTTAAACTTTCGGCAGCACCGTTTCATACATGGACACCCGATGTGTATCAAGGCGCACCTGCACCTGTGGCGACCTTTTTGGGTAGCGTGGCAAAAGTGGCGACGCTTGTTGTGGGTCTGCGTTTTTTACTGACCAGCGCAACATTGGCGATCCCTGCGGTACAGTTTTTATTGGTGGTGATTGCGACTTTATCCATTTTGTTGGGTAATATGCTTGCGCTGCGTGAGCGCAACGCCAAACGCGTGTTGGCGTATTCGTCAATTGCGCATTTGGGTTATGTGTTGGCAGTGGTAAGTGCGGTGACAATTGAGTCAGTCGGCTTTGCTAGTCTATACATGGCGGTGTACGCGCTCACTACTGTGGGCTCGTTTGGCGTGATTTCTATTATGTCAAGCCCGTATCAAGGGGGTGAGGCGCAGACGCTGGATGACTACCGTGGTTTATTTTGGCAGCGTCCTGTCTTGACTGCGGTATTGACGGTTATGCTGTTGTCTTTGGCAGGTGTGCCTTTGACTGCAGGCTTTATCAGTAAGTTTTATGCAATTTTTGCTACCGCCAGTGCACAAGCATGGTGGCTAACGGCAATGATTATTGTGGGTAGTGCGATTGGTTTGTACTATTACCTAAACTTCATGATTAGCCTATTCAAACGCGCTGACTTCAGCCGTGAGCAAAACACGCGCGCGTATGATGCGGTCAATCATTGGGGCTTGCAAGCAGGCGGTATCATGGTGTTGTTAGTGACGTTGGCAGTGCTTTACTTGGGTATCTTCCCTGAGTGGTTGTCAAAAATTTTGCTAGCCATTAAAATTTATTAAGACTTGCAAATTACCATCGATCACCACAAAAAACGCGGCAATCTTAGCCGCGTTTTTTATCGGGTGATAACAAAATGAGGATGATTATGTCAGATGCTAAAGCTGTGGCGGTTGAGGTATTGTCGGTGCATCAATGGGCACCGACGTTGTTTAGTTTTCGGGTGAGTCGCCCATCGGGTTTTAAATTTACCGCAGGGCAATTTGTGCGTTTGGGACTCAATCCTACTGAGTTACAACACTTTAATCAAGACCAATCAACGCTAGCGAGCAGCGTGCTTGACGAGCGGATTTTTCGGGCGTATTCGGTTGCGTCGTCACCGTTTGATGAGTTTTTGGAGTTTTTTTCGGTGGTGATTGTCGATGGCGCGTTTACTAGTCGGCTTCAGTATTTGCAGGTTGGTGATCGATTGTGGCTAAATCCTATGCCGTTTGGTTATTTGACATTGGCACGCTATCAGCAGCCTGCACCAAAAGATCTGTGGCTACTGGCAACGGGTACAGGGCTTGCGCCGTTTTTGTCGATGTTGCAGACACTAGATGTTTGGACACATTACCAAACCATCGTGCTGGCGTATAGCGCGCGTACTTCCCAAGAGTTGGCGTATCAAACACAGATCAGCGAGCTTGCCACAACCTTTCAAGCTTATACCGAGGGCCAAGCGGCGCAATTTCATTATGTGCCAATCGTCACTCGTGAGGCAGGCGCAGGGCAGTTTAGCCAACGTTTGCCAGCGCTGATTGACAATCACGCGCTTGAACATGCCGTTGGGCAAATATTGTCCGCCGATAGTAGTCATGTGATGTTATGCGGTAATCCGCAGATGGTCGCTGACACCAAAACCGCGCTACAAAACCGCGGCTTGCTGATGAATCGGCGCGGTGAGGGCAATATCGCGGTCGAAAATTATTGGTAATAGGCGTAACTGGCCGCGCTTAGGCAGCGACATACACTGTTTGGGACGGTGCAGGGTCTACCTCATCGGTATGATCAGTGTGTTTATCGGTCAATTTATCGCTGGGTGTTGGGCTGTTGGGGTCGTTGTTGGGATTGTCTGGGTTATCATCTTCGGTGATTACCACTTGTCCTGAGCCCAAATTGATGATTTCACTGATATTAACTTGCGCTTTGAGCAACAACTGCTCTTCAGCTAGTAAGCCATGGTTGATCTGCACTTTATTGAGTGTGTCCATGATTTTTTCATTTTTACGCAGCCAACGCGCCAAGTCCAAATACAAAATGTCATCTTTTTGGGTGGCTAGATTGGCTCTGCCCAGTGCCAAGCCCAACGGGTCGCGCTTGAGGACACCTTGAAAACCCCACAACGCCGCACGGATTGCTTGTGTTTTAAGATAGCTGTCGGTGTGCAGTACCAATACTTCGGTGTTCGATAGCTGTCCAAATACCAACCGCTGACGGTCACGATCTAGCTGCACGTGCACCAATCGCAAATTAACCGCAAGCTGGGCAAATATACCTTTGACATTGACCGTGGTGTGCAGACGCAGCCAGCTGTCATGCAAATCTAAATGCAAATCCAGTACGGCAGCAACTTTTTTGGTGACATATTGTGCCAAGGCGTCATTCACCTGTTGTTCGCTAATTGGTAGCAAAATCTCTTGCTCAGAAAAATCCTCAAATCGCGCGTACCAGTCCTGGGTCTTTGCCAATAGCGCGTTTAGCCCTTGATTTGCTAGGTCGGTCAAAAAATCTTGTAATGCTTGCGTTATCTTGTTCACAATACGCCCTTTTATCTAAGTTGATTGCTAGTTGATGGCTAAAAACAATCATTAAATCAGCGAATATTAACCCAGCATTATACCCTTAAAACCTATCAATGACAGCGACAAAATATGTTAAGATAACGGGGTTTTGTGTGAAAATTTTACACCAATTTAGTTTTATCAGCCAAAAAATGGTAAGCCAACATGCCCGCGTTGATGGGGTCACAGATCAAAGACAGCCGCAGTTATCACTTTCGCGCGCCCAAGATGGGCAGTGATTATAGCCTTTTGCTTGCCACCGTGCTGGCAGTTGGGTTGCATGCGGCGGTGATTTTTGGTATCAGCTTTAGCGAAGCTGCCGCCCCCAGCAAGGTAGCGCAAGATGTCACCACGGTGCTGACCGATAACTTACAAAAAAATGAGCAGGCGGATTTTATTGCCAATGCCAGTCAGCAAGGTGGTGGTGAGGCGGATGAAAAGCACCTGATGGAAACCGCATCGATCAGTCCACTGCAGGCAGATACAGTCAATCCAACCGATGACATCATCACACAAGCGCAGACCCGACGCCAACAACAGTACCAACAAAGCTACTTGCGCACCACGCTGAGCCTACAAAAAGCACCTGTGGAAGATGACAACAAAAAAGACCAAGCCAGTGAGAGCTTTGAACAGCAAGAGCAGCGGATTCGTGAGCAAATCGCTACATTAGAAACCAAAATCGGCACCAGTCAGCAACTGCTTGCCAAAAAATCTGCTGTGCAAACGGTAAGCAGCAACTCAACCACGGCAGGCGCGGCAGCACAATACATTGAGAACTTTCGCCAACAAGCTTACCACGTTGGCAACCAAAACTATCCACAGGCGGCGCGCGCCAACAACATTACAGGCGATGTCCGCCTACTGGTCATCATCGACCACACAGGCAAGGTCAAGGCGTTGCGCGTGCTTGAGTCATCGGGCTCGCCGCTACTTGATGAAGCTGCCAAAGAATCGGTGCGCAAAGCTGCACCGTTTGGCAAATTTAGCGATGATATGCAGGATATTTTAGAATTGCGTATCATTCGCACATGGCGATTTGGCGACAGCCTACAAGTTGAGGAAAATTAGGTAGTTTTTACACACCTGCTGCTAAAACTTGGATTTTACAAGATTTAATTAGGAAAAAATGATGTCAAATCAATCACAGTCTGCAACACAGCCTTCAGTCAGCCAACGCGAGCTAGCCGTCTTTGACCTTGATCATACCTTGATTGACGCAGACAGCGATTATTTGTGGGGTGAATATTTGGTAAAAAATCAGCTGGTTGATGAAGCGAATTTTCGCGCGCGCAATCAGCGGTTTTATGAGCAGTATGTTGAGGGTACGCTTGACTCAACTGAGTATGGCGAGTTTGTCGCGGGGTTTTTGGCACAGCATGACATGCCGACGCTGCAGGCGTGGCGTGATGACTATGTGCAAAATACCATCGCACCACATGTCCGGCCCAAAGCCCAACACGCCATGCAAATGCATATTGACGCAGGGCACGACGTGCTGATTATCTCAGCGACCAATGATTTTATCGTGCAAGCCGTGGCGGCGTTGTTTTTGGACGATGCAACGCGAATCATTGCCACCCCGTTTGCTATTGAAAACGACCGTTATACAGGCAAGCTGGCAGGACAACCGAGTTTTCAAGACGGTAAGTTGTTTTATTTGGAACAATGGCTAGCCAATCAGCAGGCGCAAGGTGTGACGTATAGCAAAACTTATGCTTATTCAGATTCCAAAAATGACATTCCACTGCTAAGCTGGGCAGATGTGGCGGTGGCGGTATCGCCCGATGATGCACTACATGCGTATGCGTTGGCACACCAGTGGGCGATTGAGGATTGGCGGATTTAAATGATTTTGCTCAAGTTTTGCTAGACAGATTGGGCGAACGCTAAACAGTATTGGCAAAACTGAGGTATAATAGCAAGTTTTCTGTATCATCAATGCTTGCTAAAGGAGCTATCATGGAAATCAACCCGTATCTTGAACGCATCAAAGATCTTGCCGAACGCGGCGACCAGCTTCGGGGGTATCTTTGACATCGATGCCAAAATCGAGCGGCTAGAAGAAGTCAATCTGGAGCTTGAAAACCCCGATCTATGGAATGACCCCGAACGCGCGACCAAAATCAGCAAAGAAAAAGCCCAGCTTGATGGTGTGATTGGCGTGATCCAAACGCTTGATGACAAGCTAAGTGACGCGCGCGCGATGTTAGATTTGGCGGTGGAGGCCGACGATACCAGTTTGCTGGATGATGTGCAAGCTGAACTAGACGCCGCCGATGAGCAGGTAGCGGATTTAGAATTTAAGCGCATGTTTAGCGGTGAGATGGACGGCAACGATTGCTATTTAGATATCCAGTCAGGCTCGGGCGGCACCGAGGCGCAAGACTGGGCAGAAATGCTGCTGCGTATGTATCAGCGTTGGTGCGACGCGCATGGCTTTAAAGCCGAGCTCATTGAGCTGTCATCAGGTGCAGTAGCAGGAATCAAATCCGCAACGCTGCATGTCAAAGGTGATCATGCGTTTGGTTGGCTGCGCACCGAGACAGGCGTGCACCGTTTGGTGCGTAAATCACCGTTTGATAGCAATAACGGTCGCCATACGTCATTTTCTGCCGTGTTTGTGTCGCCTGAAATTGATGACAATATCGAAATTGACATCAACCCTGCCGATTTGCGCATTGATACCTATCGCTCAAGCGGCGCAGGTGGACAGCACGTCAATACCACAGACTCTGCCGTGCGTATCACCCACCAACCGACAGGCATCGTGGTGGCGTGCCAAAGTGAGCGCAGCCAAATCTCTAACCGTGAAACGGCGATGAAAATGCTACGCGCCAAATTGTATGAACGCGAGATGCAGCTACGCATGGAAAAACAACAAGCCCTAGAAGACAGCAAGTCTGATATCGGCTGGGGCAGTCAAATTCGCTCGTACGTGCTTGATGATTCGCGCATTAAGGATTTGCGCACAGGCGTAGAAACGTCCAATACGCAGGCAGTATTGGATGGCGATCTTGATAAGTTTATTGAAGCCAGCCTCAAGGCAGGTTTGTAATTTTTTGCATTACCAAATATCGGGGTATATGGATGTATCCCGATTGGTTAAACATCAGCCAACTAAGGGATCACACCATGCTTTATCAATATAATAACAAACAGCCCACCTACCAAGCACCGTTTAGCGGTTGGATTGCTGACAGCGCGCAAATTATCGGCGATGTACATTTGGGCGAAGCAGTCAGCGTGTGGTTTGGCGCGGTGATTCGTGGTGACAACAGTCCCATTTATTTGGGTGCACGCAGCAACGTACAAGAAAATTGTGTCATTCACACCGACGCAGGTATAAGCGTTGAAATCGGTGAGGGTGTGACGATTGGGCATTTGGCCATGTTGCACGGTTGCCGAATTGGTGACAACAGCTTGATAGGCATCGGCGCGATTGTACTCAACCATGCCGTGATTGGCAAAAATTGCATCATCGGCGCAAATGCACTGGTCACCGAAGGCACGCATATTCCTGGTAACTCACTTGCCGTCGGTAGCCCTGCTAAAGTCATTAAAACCTTGAGCGATGCCCAGATCGCCATGCTTAAACAATCTGCCGCCCAGTATGTCGCCAAAGCGCAAGCGTTTAAAACAGGTTTAACGCCTATGCCAATGCATTAGATCTGCCTGTATAATGGCACGCTTACATTAGCATCATCATCACCAGCCAGCCAAACACGCCGATTGCCAATGCCAAACCAATCGCGCGTAAAATGCCTGCGGTAAATAAATCCTCTCCTGTGTCGTCATCACGGTCACGAAATGGTGCAAACACGATATCTAACGCCTTGCTGCCAAACAACAGCCCAAACACGACGCCTAGCACTGCCAAGATTGGCAAAAATAGCCAATCGGTCTTGCCAGTCCCGATACCCGATAACGACTGCACTACATTGATGGCAACATCAATCAATAAGCCAATCAGCGCGTACAGCAGCGTGACCATCACTGCTGTCATCAGCCGACTGCCAAAACTGACAGGCTCATCATCCGCCACGGGAGCGGTGGCAGTTGTTGGCAGCTCAGCGCGCTCAAGCGGTGAGGTCATTGGCGCGGTAAAATGCTGCTCTTCTGCCACAGGTGGTAGGTCACTGGTACGCACTGCCGAAAAATAATCGTCGGATGGCGCAACCGATGACTGCAACGGCTCAGTTAGTTCATGCGTATCGCCGATATCGCCAAATGCGTCATCGGGCACAGGCTTGGCAGGCTTGGTAATCGCGCTGGGGGAGAGCTTATCGGGCATGGTATTTCTCCTGTAGTTCTGATAAAAAAGGACAGATTAAACCGTCCTTTTTTTGCCATAACAAACACGTTAAACTGAATTAAATCAATACGTTTTGTCTAGCAGCGCATGGATTCTGGCTTGCGCTTCGCCGTTGGCATGTGGCGCAATTTCATTGAGCAAGCGTTTGGCACTGTCGTACTCGCCTAATTCAAGATATTGCTCGGCAAGCTCAAGGGTTAGCGTCGTGCTATCTAATTGCTCCACCTGCGCAAGTGCATCGCTCAAATCAGGGCGTAACGCGTCGCCCGTCGCAACACTATCAGGCTCGCTAACGCTAGGCTGTGCCGCGCTTGGGGCGAAAACTTCACTGGTGCTAACGGTCGGCGTTTCTGGGGTGGTTGTGCTGGCAGGTTCGCTAACGTCTGGGTCAAGATCTGCCCAATCAAATGCCGCATCATTCGTTGTCGATGTCTCGGTGCTAGCTGGTGCTTCAATGGCGTTTGGTACATCGAGTTCTAGATTTGAAAAATCGAATTCGGTGGTTTCAGCCTCGGGTGCTTCGATAACTGGCTCAACAACTGTTTCGGCAGGCGCTGTGCTTGGTTCATCAAAGGTCAAATCAATTTCATCAAATTGGGCGACATCATCAACGGGTGGTGCACTGACCACAGGCGTATCGGTGTTGAGCGCAGGCTGACTGTTTGGCTGGGCAGGCTCGTCGAGTTCAAACGTTAAATCATCAAAATCAAACGCGTTAGTGGTATTGTCGGTGGTAGTGGTAGTCGGCACGTCTGTTGCGCTGGTTGACGGTTGTGCTGGCGTGTCAAGTGTTAGATCACCAAAATCAGACAAATCAAGCTCGGTATCAGAGCTGCTTAATACTTTGTTTTGTGCAGGTGTGACTTGTGGCGTTGGTGCGGTTGTGGTAGCCGCTTGCGTGGCATTTTGCCACAGGCTGTCGTCTAGTGTCAGCCCATCATTGGATGATTGGGCAGGCATGCTATCAGGTGTGGCGGTAGGCAATACCAATTCGGTGTCGTCGCTAGACAACACTTTTTCGCTGGGTACAGCATCGGTTGGTGTCTGCGCGGTGGGCGATGTTGTGCTCAGTGAATCCAATGCCAAATCAAAGTCAAAATCGTCTAGCTCCACGGTCGGTTCGGTCGGTGCACTTGCAGCAGGTGTGCTGGTCGTTGCTTGCGAGGTAGTGGTTGGCTCATCGTCCAATGAAAAATTAAAATCTAGACTGTCATCGGTGGCTGCGCTGACAGAGGGTGCGACCGATGACGCTGCTGTTGTAGCCATTGCTGGCTGGGCGGCTGATTGGGTCATGGGCTGTGCACTGGCAGTAGGCGCGCTGCTAAATGCCATCTCTTCGTCGATCAAGGATTTTAGGTTTGCCGCTTGCGTTTGCACGTGGGTGTCATGAAAGCGTTGCAACGTTGGGTAGAGCGCGTTAAATGCGTCATAGTTTTTGCTCACGGCATAGGTATTGAGCAAAAGCAATACCAGATCACTGCGATTGGGCTCACGTGCGATGGCAGGTTTTAGCACCTGCTCGGCGCGTTCATAATCGCGTTGATCAAATAAATGCTGGGCATTTTTTAACACGTCTTCGCTGGGCTGGCTAGAGGTGAGCGTAGCCTCTGACGTGGTCGCTGGTGCGTTATCGGCTATCTTGGTGCGAGCTTGTATTTCTTGTTGTTGTTCGGCAAGGGTTTTGGGGCGATTGCCACCAGTTGCCATACCACCATCGCTGCCTGATTTTTTGCGCATGAGCACAACGGCTACGATTATCACAATGACCACAGCGGCGATAATGCCCATCATCATCGGTGTCATGGTTTGTTCTCCTTGATTCGTTGGTATCTTGTGTTAATTGGTGAATAACTTATCTTTTAGCCAGTTCTTAGTTGGCTTGATTAAGCTGTTTGAGTCGCTGCTCAAGTTGGGCTAAGCGCGTATTTTGAATTTGTAGGCGATTTTCGGCGCGTATCAGATTTTGATTGAGCTGCCCAACTGCGCGCGCTTGTTGGGCAGTGGCTTGCCGCTTAGATTTGACTTTACTTAACAGTGCGTTGCTGATATTGCCATTGCCTGTTTGGCTCAAGCCGCCTTGGGCTGCACCATTTTGCTGACTGGGTGTGATGATGGTCATCTCAGCACGTCGTTTGGCAGAACGGCTTTGAATCGTCTGTGCTTGGCGTTCAGCAGCGCGCGTCATGCGGCGTTTGCGTGCACTGGTGGTTGTCTGGTTGCGGGTTTTGCGCACGCTGCGTCGGTTGGTTGCCGTGGTTTTGCGCGTGTCGTCATTGACGCTATTGGCTTTGGTATTTTTTTGTGCCTGTGCTTGATTGGCAGCATTCACGCTACGCTTGGATGGGCGCGTATCAAATGTTGCTGGAATGGCGAGCTTGGCATTGGCGTACAGCTGGCTTGGGTCATTATTGGCAAAGGCTTGCGGATTATCCTCGACAATACGTTGCATGATGGTATGGACATCGGTGTTGCTTTGTTTGGCTAAATCACTGGCAATCGTCCATAGGTTATCATTGCGCTCAACCACATAAGTGGTCATGGCATCATCGTTGTTTGCTGTCGTGTCATTGGCAGTTGTATTCGCGGCAGTTGTATTCGCGGCAGTTGTATTCGCAGCGCTCACTGTGGTTTGTGGTGTGGGCTGTTTAGCAGTCTGTTGGTTTTGCGCGGTAATAGCTTGTGCCGCTGCGTCAGGGTAGGGACGCTTTGGCGGTACTTGCAGTGTAGGTGTATTGTTTGGTGTGGCGCGATTACCAGAACCGATGACAGACGCATCAGCCATCGTGATTGGTGCGGCATCAATCGGTGGCAAGGTATTTTGCGCGATATTTGGCGCAACCGTTTGTGGCAAGTTTGGGGTACTATTTTGCACAGGTTGTGCGCTAGTATCTGCGTTTGCCAAGCTAACGGGCGCGTCTACCATCGGCAAGGGCGGTGGTGGCGTTTGTTTCACTAACAAAGGCTCATTAATCACAGGCAATTGTACCGCCTCGGTATTGCCCACCACCACGGTGGTCGGTGTTGGTTCAATCAGCTTGGCAGCTGATTGTGGTGTGATGCGCTGTTTGCTATCAAGCGGTAGTAGCAGAGTCTTGGGCAGCAGCCGTGTTTGTCCTGCATTGTTGATGGTTAAAAGCACATCGGTAAACGGTGCGTTGATCGGCTGGCGACTGGTCAGCACGATCATCCCGCCGTTACTGCTGGTTGGCTCAAAACGAATCGCCATATCGCTGGCTTTATTGAGCCCAAGCTGGCGGTAAGCTTGCGGATTGGCAAGGTTCACGCTAAAACTGGCAGGATCAATATCCGTTACATTGATGCGCGCGCTTAGCGGCTGATTTTGCCCTGATTCTACATAGGTTTCACCCACTTCAATGGCAAAACTGGGTACAGGCAACGCTAGCAACGTGCACAAAAACCAATGTAAGCGGCGTGGTCGAAATTGCGCAAACCTGTGCATACCATCCTCTGTTTGCCACAACTGGGCGACAAAATAGTGTAAATAGTTAAACAATCAACACAGCCTGTTTAGTTTATTAACCTATGTTTATTAACCTATAAAGTAAAGCGGCATTGATTGGTAGAATTGTGCAATATGTTATAACAAAATTGCCCAAAAAATACCAGTGGCATTGTTGTAACGTGCCTAAAATCAGCAATAAGCGGTAAAGCTTAGCTCTACCGCTCATTGCGTTGCCACCGATTAACAATCAAGGTATGACGGGTGCGACTGAACGCTGTGCCGCTTTATAACTGTCCGCGAATGATCGCAAGCATACGGCGCAACGGCTCGGCTGCACCCCACAATAGCTGATCACCCACCGTAAATGCCGCCAAATACTCCTCACCAAGCTGCATTTTGCGCAAGCGACCCAATGCCACAGTCAGCGTGCCTGTCACCGCAACAGGTGTTAGTCTCTGCATAGAGGCGGCTTTGGTGTTCTCAACCACATCTAGCCACGGGTTTTGGCTGTCTTTGAGTGCTTGTTCGATATGGTCTAAACTGACATCGCGTTTGAGCTTGATCGTCAAGCCTTGTGAGTGGCAGCGCATCGCACCAATGCGCACGCACACGCCGTCAATCGGCACGACCGTACCACCTTGTCGCCCCAAAATCTTGTTGGTCTCGACCATGCCTTTCCATTCTTCGCGCGATTGCCCGTTATCAAGTTGGCTGTCGATGTACGGAATTAAGCTCCCTGCTAAGGGTGCGCCAAAATGGGTCACATCGTAATCTGCGCTGCGTTGCAACGTAGCGATTTGGCGGTCAATGTCCAAAATCGCCGCCGCAGGATCATTGAGCTTATCCGCCACGCCTTGGTGCAAAAAGCCCATACCGCGAATCAACTCACGCATGTGGTTAGCACCGCCACCGCTCGCCGCTTGGTAAGTCATGGCAGACACCCATTCTACCCAATCTTGACGGAACAACTCACCAATCGCCATCAACATCAACGACACAGTACAGTTACCGCCAATAAAGTCTTTTTGTCCTGCTGACAATGCAGCGTCAATCACACCACGATTGACAGGGTCAAGCACAATCACGCTATTGTCCTGCATACGTAAAGTGCTTGCTGCATCAATCCAATAACCTGTCCAACCGCGCGCGCGCAGCGGTTCATGTACCGCCTTGGTATAATCACCGCCTTGACACGTGACGATGACATCACAGTCCGCCAGTGCTACCAAGTCATGCGCGTCTTGCAATTTACCTGCATGGCTGATCACACCAAAATTAGGCGCGTCACCGCCTGCGTTACTGGTTGAAAAAAACACGGGCGTGATGCCGTCAAAATCGCCTTCTTCAACCATACGCTGCATCAGCACCGAGCCGACCATACCGCGCCAGCCGACAAACCCAACCCGTAATTGCGCCATTGTGTCCCCCTTTAAGCTATCCAACCGATACACGCTCCGACGCTAAATTGCCGTACAATTTAGTTAGCCATGCGGCGTATCTGATCCAAACAACATGGCAAAAATTTACATGACCTGCTACCATGCCTGTTTTTGGGCAATTTTGCAAGCAAAATTTTAGCCAGTTTTGCGCAAAATTTTGCCTAAAATACAACACGACAGTTTGTGCTGACGTTTTAGCCGACAAAATCGGGCAAATGTAAGCCAAAACCTACAACAAGTTCGGCTTTTGGCGAATAGTCAGACATTGCGCTGTGGCGTATACTGAGCGCACAACACAGGGAAAAACGCTCGATTCAGGATGAAACGCAGCGGTGTTGATTCGGTAGGGACGCCGAAGCTAGGATAGCGATAACTACAACCCATATGCCCGATCGCCCAAACTTGCTGCCCACAAGTTTGGGCTTTTTTTATCATCCGTTGCCGTAAACCTGCGACTTTAGGCGGTGGTTTTATGGCAACTCCGAAACCATGCTTACACACAGAAATTTGTTAAATATGTTAAACTAACCCCATGAAAACCCTCAAGCTACGCATAAAAGACAAACACACAGACCAACTAAACCGCCTAAGCGGTTTGGTCAATTTTGTGTGGAACTATGTTAATGACTTGAGTTTTAAATACCGACAACGTACTGGTAAATTCTTTAGTGCCTATGACCTAAACGAATACACCAAAGGTAGCGGTGAACTGCTAGGCTTGCATTCTCAAACCATACAAGCCATTAATGAAACTCACGCCAAATCGCGACGCCAATTCAAAAAGGCTAAACTTAACTGGCGAACCAACAACCCAAAGGCAAAGCGTAAAAGCTTAGGTTGGATTCCATTTAAGCAATCCGCAATCAAATTACTGACTACTCATCAGACGGGTAAAAAAGGCTTAAAATCAACCCTACAGCTTAGTTTAGCCAAAGGGCAAAAGCTTATCATCGACCTATGGGACAGCTACAATCTTAGCCTATATCAAATAAACACCCTTGAGGTCGTCCAAGACAGCCGTAACCGTTGGTATGCGTGTATCACCGTTAAAGAATACCCAACAGAACCCTGTGGTACAGGTAGTATCGGCATAGACTTAGGCTTAAAAGATAGTGCCACCGCCTCAAACGGCGATAAACTACAAATCAAACAAACACAGGCATGGGCTAAAAAATTGGGTATCGCCCAACGAGCCAAAAACAAACAACGTGTCAAAGCGATTCATGCCAAAATCAAAAACACACGCCAAGACCTCATACACAAATTCACCACAGGGCTAGTTAAAAACAATGCCTTAATCGTGGTCGGCGATGTTAAAACCAGTCAATTTAACAGCAAAAAAGGCAAACTAGCCAAAAGCGTATATGACGCAGGTTGGTTTGAACTCAAACGGCAACTGACCTACAAATGCAAGCATGCAGGTTGCCGTTTTGAAATCGTAAATGAGAAATACACTACCCAAACTTGTTCGTGCTGTGGCGATATGTCCAGTAGTCCAAAAGGTAGAGCAGGTTTGCGAATAAGAGAATGGACTTGTGCTAAGTGTGGCACGTGGCATGATAGAGATATCAATGCCAGTAAGAACATTCTTGCGGTCGGGCTTGACCGTCTTGTAGAAGGAATCCCCTCACTTTAGGGAGGGGAGGAAGTCAATTTTAAACCAATGCTTAACCTGTTAAAATACAGCAAAGACGGCCAACAACGAATGGCTTTATCAATACTTTAATCATCAATCACAGGTATATAATATAGTAGGTACGCCATGACTGCCGCCACCCATGTCGCTTTTAATCATCCAAAAAATCATAGCCCGTATTTGATCGCACCGTCGATTTTGTCGGCGGATTTTGCCCGCCTTGGGCAAGAGGTCGAAGCTGTGCTGGCGGCAGGCGCAGATGTGATACATTTTGATGTTATGGATAACCATTATGTGCCAAATCTAACGTTTGGTAGCATGATTTGTCAGGCGTTGCGTGATTATGGTATCAGTGCGCCAATCGATGTGCATTTGATGGTTAGCCCCGTGGATGGCATGATTGAGCAGTTTTTGGCGGCAGGTGCAAGCGTGATCACGTTTCATCCCGAAGCCAGTCAGCATATTGACCGTTCGTTGCAGTTGATCAAAGACGGCGGTGCGCAGTGTGGATTGGTGTTTAATCCTGCTACATCACTGCATTATTTGGACTATACATTGGATAAAATTGACCAAATTTTGCTTATGAGTGTCAATCCAGGCTTTGGCGGGCAAGCGTTTATTGACAGTACATTGGATAAAATCCGTGCCGTGCGTGAGCGTATCGACGCATCGGGGCGTACCATTCGGCTTGAAGTCGATGGCGGTATCAAGGCAACAAATATCCGTGCGGTGGCTGAAGCAGGTGCGGATATGTTTGTTGCAGGCTCGGCAATTTTTGGGCAAGCAGATTACCAAGCGGCGATCGCTGCCATGCGCGCTGAATTGACGTTGGTGCACGCCAAACAGGTCTAACGCTAAAATTCATTTTATGATTGACGTAAATTTGTGGTGATCTACCTATGCCTTCACAATCGCCTGCCGATACTGACTTAAGCAACACCAAGCCATCTTTAGTGCCGATTGGCGTAACGTATGGCTTAGCCGCGTTTGCCGTGGTGTTGGCACTGGCAGGTTATGGCTTTCGTTTGGCATTGGGCGAAACATTTGACGCCCTGTGGCGTCCCATGCTGTTGACGTTACTCGAATTTTGTGTGCTGTTACCTGCTGGCTTTATGGTAGGCGCGTGGGTGATGAACCGCATTAGCGGACGTGCACCAATCCAAATGCGCAATGCAGCAACGCTTGGGCTGCTATTTAGCTGTGTTGCTATGCTGTGGCTGATGTCAGTGTATTCTTAAAATTTTAAAGTCATCAATATGTCAAAACCTGCCTTTACGCACTACTCGATTTATCCTGTTAATTTGCCTAAAGCATTGATCAATTTGTTAATCGGTGCTTGTGTGTTATTGGGCTTGTCACAACTGCGGCATGGCAATAACTTGCAGGGCTGGGTTGATGTGCTGGATTATTGGGCGTTTATGCTGCTATGGATTCCGACAGGGGTGACGGTGGTTGCCTTGCCCTTTAAATTGCGTGATCCAACATTTGAGCTTAAATTGGCGTATTATCTGGGTATGTTTGTGGCGTTTTTGTTTGTGCTCAATCGTTTGCGCTATTGGCGTTAATATTTTGCCATGTTTTGCCAAATTTACCGACGAACGCGCAAAAAATTTGACTCAAGCATGTTTACAAAAGCCTAGCATTTCTATTACTCTATAGCAAAACTGTGGTTTATCCTCCGTTGCCCTAAAATCACCGATTTTGGGCGGTGGCTATAAGGCAATGGTTAAATGCGATAAGTTTTGCTACACGCATCTCATTGTATTTAATGTCTTACCGTCCACAGTTAAGTTAAGACTAAATTGCGAGTACGCAGTAACTTAACTGGTAAGACGTTTTCAAACACACGCTTAAGTTAATTTGTGTCTACGACAATCCTAACGGTAAGATTAGCTTAAAATAAGAACCTAAGATGTACGGTGTGTTGTACGGGCGGTTGCCACTATCTTAGGTTTGCGGTCGGGCTTGACCGTCTTGTAGAAGGAATCCCCTCACTTTGGGGAGGAAGTCAATATTTGACTACTTAGTATGAACAGTGCTAGCTTAGCAAGCCATATTTTGTGATTTTAAGTGCCCTGATATTCAAGGAAATCGCCATGCAATTTTTACCTACCTCTGCTTTGCGTTTGTCTGCCATTGCTTGCGTCAGCCTTACTGCGGCTTTGACAGGCTGTTCTGCCAAAAAACCGACTTCAGAAGTCGTTGTTGCGCCAATGGGTGTGACAGGTACAAATGGCAGCGCGTATTATGACGGCGGCGCGTTGGTCAATAACAGCGCAGCAGTGGTCAATGCTGCAAATGCCAGTAGCATGGGCGATGTGGTGTATTTTGGCTTTGATAGCAGCGATATCGACGCACAAGGTCAAGCGGTGTTGTCGCAACAAGCGCAATTTTTGCAAGCCAACCCAAACGCGCGTGTCGTGATTGCAGGTCATACCGATGAGCGTGGTAGCCGTGAGTACAACATGGCATTGGGTGAGCGTCGTGCTCGCGCTGCCCAAAACTATCTGACCAGCCAAGGCATTGCTGCTGACCGTACCGAAGCTGTCAGCTATGGTGAGGAACAACCTGCCGACCCAGGACACGACGAAGCGGCATGGGCAAAAAATCGTCGCGCGGTCTTATCTTACTAAACTTTTAGCAAATTAACTGGTAACCAAAACTGACTGGATAAGGCAAGGTTTGTGCATTGGTGGGCGTTTGAGATCGACCCTGTGTCAAATATCAGCCCTGTGGCTCAAACGGCAGCTGATGCCCAAAATTGCCATGCCTATCTAGCAATTGATATCTTAGCCAGCTACCCAATGCAGGCAGAAAAAACCGCAGGTTCTGCTGCCTGTCGCACGTTGCTGGCAAAACTACAAGCCAAAATTGGGCTACAGGGCAAGTTATCCGATGATAGCTTGCCCTATCGTTTGGTACACACCAAGCAAAGTGACATAACGCCAGACTATTTTGTCAGCTTTAGCCATAGCCGTAAGCAGATCGCTGTGCTAATCGCCCCATTTGCCAAGTTAGCCGTTGATATCGAAGATCAGCCTGTCTCAACAGCGGTTGCGCGGCGGTTTTTTCATGCCGCTGAAAATAGTTGGCTTGCTACTCTTGCCAAGGCGCAACAAGCACCAGCGCGTCAGCTGTTGTGGTGTTTAAAGGAATGTCTGCTCAAACAACGCCAAGCCTGTGACAGTCGTTTGTTTGATGCTGTTGGAAAAAATGTGTTAAGTGACATCACGCCCAAGCATCTTGGTGTCTTACTGGCACATACAGCAGGGCAAGGTGTTAATTGCTTGTATCAAACCACGCCCAGCACACGATTTATCGCTTATTTGCCAACGTGTCAATGCGCTGTCATCATTTGTCGTGATTCGTGCAACAATTTTGCTAAAAAAACACAAAATTTCTTTGTTTTGTAAAAAACCCATGCTATTATGCTTGCAGACTACAATGCAACGCCAACGTTGTGTATCTTGTGTGGTACTGTTGAGATCGCGCGCGCGAACATTGTAGAAGAGTAGATTTAGATATTGCTGACTGGCAAATTTACCTGATTTAGCCCATGCAAAACTACCAATCGCAGCAGAGCTATTTTTAAGACAATATGCCTTTAACAAAGGTTAGCAAATCTAATTAGCAGTAATTTGAGGAAATTATTATGTCAGTTCGTGAACAAGGCGTGGTAAAGTGGTTTAACGACTCGAAAGGCTTTGGTTTTATCCAACGTAGCAGCGGTGAGGACATTTTTGTTCATTTCCGCGCAATCCAAGGTGATGGCTACCGTTCATTGCAAGATGGTCAAAAAGTAGAATTCACCGTGGTGGAAGGCCAAAAAGGCCTACAAGCCGAAGAAGTCACCAAAATTGACTAAATAGATTGAAATTTACTACTAACAGTAAATTCATGATATAAAATATAAGTATAACAATAGGGTAGTGTCAAGTGACAATGCCCTTGTCCATGCGTTTGTAATCATTAGTAGAACGCGATTGGACGATTTTAGTCCGCCTAGTAATAAATTTAAAAATCATAGCGCGAAGGTTGGCGGTATACAAAACGCCCAGCTAATCAAGCCTACTTTGATTTGTTGTCAATTAAGGTCATTGTGTTCCAATTTTTTCATGAGTTGCCATTGGTGCCCGCCCTGCTCAAAGCCATTGAGCGTTTAGGCTATGAGCGTCTAACCCCCATCCAAGCGCAGATTTTGCCTAATACACTGGCAGGACAAGACGCGATCGGACAAGCACAAACGGGTACAGGTAAAACAGCAACGTTTTTACTGACTGTCATTCAAGAACTACTCACAAACCCACTTGTCGCAAAAAAAGACGGGCAACGTTATTTAGGCGAGCCACGTGCACTGGTCTTGGCACCGACGCGTGAACTTGCCCAACAGATTTACCAAGATTGCCAACAGCTGTCCCAGTTCACCGATTTACACACGGTATGCTTACTTGGTGGCATTGATTACGACAAACAGCTTAGTCAGCTACAAAACAAGCTTGTTGATATCATCATTGCGACCCCAGGACGGCTGATTGATATGTGCCATCAGCATGCGGTGTTTCTTGATCGTATTGAATTGTTGGTACTAGATGAAGCCGACCGTATGCTAGATATGGGATTTATCCCCGATATCAAGCGCTTGATCCGTATGATGCCGCCTAATACCCATCGGCAAACGTTATTATTTTCAGCGACGTTTAATCAAGATGTTATGAATTTGGCATATCGCTGGTTATATCGCCCGATATTCGTTGAAATTGCGCCTGAACAAAAAACCAGTGCCAACGTTGAGCAGCGTTTTTATACCTTGCTTGATCAAGACAAGCTAGACGCGCTAAAAACCATTTTGCAGCATTATCACGAGCAAAAGGTGATTATCTTTGCCAATCGTAAAGACCAAGTGCGTACCTTATACAACCGCATTCATGGGCAGTATTCGGTGGTGATGCTATCGGGTGATGTCGCTCAAAACAAGCGCGAACGCTATTTAAGCCAATTTCGTGATGGCAAGGCAGATATTTTGGTTGCCACCGATGTGGCAGGGCGCGGCATCCATGTTGATGACGTGGCTTGCGTGGTCAATTATACTTTGCCTGATAATCCTGACGATTATGTCCATCGTATTGGGCGTACGGGCAGGGCGGGCAATCAAGGCTTGAGTATTAGCTTTGTGAGTGAGTCAGACGGCTTTAATTTGCCTGCTTTACAAAACCATCTTGACCAGCAGGTGCATACGACACAGTGGCAAGCGGCCGATTTTACAGGTTAGATATAGTATTTACTGCCCACAATAAAAAAGAGACAGCTTAGAGCCGTCTCTTTTTGGCAAACGCCGACCAATTTGTCATTAGTCTAAAGCTTGAATATCAACGTGTGCGATACCTGCTGATAAATCTGCGATTTTGCTAAACGCACCGCGCGATAAATCCAATGCGCGACCGTATTTGCCAAAACCTCCCGTATCTGTCACACGTACAACGACGCTTTTACCGTTTGCCCGATTGGTGACTTTTAACTTGCTGCCCATTTTGTGCGAATTGCTTGCTGCAGTCAGGGCATTTTGGTTAAAAACTTCACCTGAAGCGGTCTTTCTGCCGTGAAACTGCTTGCCGTACCATGATACCACGCTGGCTTGGCTTGCTGTTGTCACAAGCAGCAGACTTGCCAAAAGATATTTCATCAAACGTTCCTTTTGTCGTTTAAACCTCGCGTGTTAAGCAGCCATACCTCACTGCTTAAAATAGCACTTAACCTAAAGCTCACGCTATCCAAGTCCCATAGCGGTACCTGTAAAAAAACACATTCACAGTCGCTGACTTGTTCGGTTTAACTGGTTGTTTGGCGTAATATGTTGTGATGGGTTGTGGCGCAATGCCTAACCAAAAATCACAAAATATCCGCCAATCGGGGATTGATTAATTTAACTTTAGGAGCGTGAATTATAATTTTATAATAGTTACTGAACAAATAAGTTTTGGTAAATACGGTAGTAGTTTGACCTACTTTTTCTTTCTACATGACATTTTTATGACAGAATTTAATAAATTTGGTAATATTTATGTTTAATTATGTAACTAACAAAGATGCTAATAAAGATAATAATTTGCGTTATTATTTATTCAGAAAAATCTATCTATATGGTTTATTTTATGGCATTTTTTGCAAAGCGATCTGACGGTTAAGCGAACTAACTGCTAGCCAGTCCTAGTAGGCAATAAAAAAACCAATGACTAATTAGCCATTGGTTTTTAATAATTTGGTGGAGATGGCGGGAGTTGAACCCGCGTCCGCCAGCACTACGCTCATGAATCTACATGTTTAGATTCTGTCTATGGCTTTAACCCTTACTGAACCGACAGTCAGGATAGCAAGGGCGAGTCTTTAAGATTTAAGCCAATACGGCAAGACAACGTATTGACCGATTCTTTGTACGTTCGCTTCGGGGTGACCAACCTGACCAAAGACAATCAGTGGCGACCCAAACAGCCCTTAGGCTGCTAGAGCGTAAGTTTCGTCGTTTGCGACTAGTTTAATGTATATTTGATTTACGAGAGGACATACTCTCTCGACATGCCTCATTGAGTTTCATTACCAGCGTCGAAGCCAGAACATCCCCAATTAGATTGTTTATTATATGGGACTTGTGCGTAAATTTGCAAGGGTTAAGATGGTTTTTTTGCCAAAAGGCTATCAAAAATTGCCAACAGCTTGCCAAAAATGCTTTAAACAAAACTGTCTTATTTATGTGCTACAGTAAGCCAATTTTACCCAAGCGATTGTTATGCGGTATGCGTTTGGGCGCTGATCTGGTTTGTTGATTTAGACGTTTGTTAAATTTTTGGTTAAAGAGTTTGGTGTATGTCGTCGCAATCTTCGGCAAGTAAAGTTGTCAAATCGCCCACGTCACAGCAGCAGCTCAAACGTCAGCGCGAATGGGTGTATTTGGCGCATTTTTTGGCGTTGGCGCAGTTGCACCCACTTAAGACCATCTCGGGGCAAGATGATGGACAAGAGCCTGATTTTACGTGCGTTTTTGCTAAACAATCAGGCGGTGAATATTATATTGGCATTGAGCTGACTACCTTGCCGCGCTTGCGTGACCGCTTGGGCAATGATAATTTGATGCTCAAACGTTGGTACTGGCAATCGTGCTTACAGTTTTATAGCCGTTTTCACCCAACGACGTTGGCAGCAAAGCATTTGACGTGGCAAGCACAAATCAATAACACGCCGCTTGGTCTTTGGGCGAATACCGCGTGTGTGTTAGCCACCTCTGCACAGCCCTTGGCACAACATAGCCGCCACACGTGGGGCAATCGCGTGCAGCAAACGGTTGCCCATACCATGCGCTTTTTGCCGCGTGCGTTTTTGGAGGATATGGCGGATAGCCGCGGTGTACCGATTGATTCATTGATTTGCCAGCGTGATATTGATGCGGTCATGGCAAAAAAAGCCAGCAAGGTCGATGCGTATCAATCGCGGCGCAAATTAGATGCGGTTTGGCTGTTGATTCATACCAATGAGCAGCAAGAAAATGGCGTCTTGGCGGCGGATGTCAGCACGCCATTGTGGCATGATAGTGATTTTGCGCGTGTGTTTGTCACACTTTATCCAAATGCTGAGTTACTTGAGGTGGCAAGATGCCCTGCTGCGATCATCCAAACACCCATGCCGTCGCGTCATACAGCACAGACACGGGTTTGATTGGGCGGATAACAAAATGCTCAGCGTGTTGGGCGTTAAGCATCCAACTGGACCATGATATCGTCGCTAAAATTGACGTTGGTATAAACGTCTTGCACGTCGTCTAAGTCTTCAAGCATTTCAATCATGCGCATGATTTTTTTGGCGTCTTCAATATCGGTGATGTCTGCCGAGGTCGAGGCGGACATGGTAACTTCAGCGTTTTCAGGTTTGATTTCGGCTTGCTCAAGCGCGTCCATGACCGCACCAAAGCTGTCAGGTTCGGTGATGACCAGCAAGGTTTCGCCATCATTTTCGATGTCGGTCGCGCCTGCTTCAAGCGCAATCTCCATCACGCGGTCTTCTAATGTCAAGTCGCTGATGGTGA
Source organism: Moraxella atlantae NBRC 14588 (assembly GCF_001591265.1). GTDB lineage: Bacteria > Pseudomonadota > Gammaproteobacteria > Pseudomonadales > Moraxellaceae > Faucicola > Faucicola atlantae. The sequence continues at coordinate 50,088 of NZ_BCUL01000007.1, forward strand.
TTTCGCCACGTTTGCTAAACAAATACGCCACCGAGCCTGATGTACCAAGATTGCCACCATTTTTGCTAAAGGCGTGGCGTACTTCGCCCACGGTGCGGTTGAGGTTGTCGGTCATGGTTTCAACCAAAACCGCCACACCGCCTAAGCCATAGCCTTCATAGGTGATTTCTTGTACGTTGTCGTTTTCGCCACCGCCTGCGCCGCGCTCGATGGCACGTTTGACGGTGTCTTTGGTCATATTGGCAGAGTAGGCTTTTTCGACAGCAGCACGCAAACGTGGGTTGCTGGCAGGGTCGGGGTCGCCTTGTTTTGCTGCAGACACCAATTCACGGATAATTTTGGTGAAAATTTTGCCTTTGGCGGCATCTTGTTTGGCTTTGCGGTGCTTGATATTTGCCCACTTAGAATGTCCTGCCATGTGATTTTTTCCTCCAAACGTGCTAGTATGTTGCACCAGCGATAGCAAAAACGCGATGTGAAAAACGGCGATATTATAAACGACGTACCTTGCTTGGTAAAAGGGGGTATGGGGTGAATTTTGCACGAATTGAGCAAATAACGTATGCGCCCTATATCACGTTTTGGCGTCGGATTTGGTCAGTTTGATTTTTTTATTTAAAAAATGATTAAAAAATTGACTGATGTGGCTATATCGACGTGGATATATCGATGTGGATATGCAGACACGATGGGCAGCGTTAATCGGTTGCGCGATAGGCGCGGTGTGGGAGTAAATCGGCTTGGCATCACGCACGAATTCAAACCAAAACTCAAACAAAAAACAGCCACCACGTACCGCCAGTACCGCTGATCAGCGCGACACGCTTGACGATAGCGATTTGTTTGACACAGATGACGCAGACAGCGAAGCGGAGCACGTCTGGGTGCCTGACGCGCCTGCCAAACGCAAACGCCGCTCGGGTTTTGGTGTCTTGCGTTTTGATAGCTTGCGCGATGATGAACAAGGCTTGCGCCATGCTATTCATGTCATTATCGATGGCACAGACACGCCGTTGGGCAAGGCGTTTGATATTTTGCTGTTGGTGGCGATTATCACCAGTTTGGCAGTGGTACTGCTCGATAGCGTGCTGGTGTTTCGTCTTAAATACGGCACCTACTTTTATTACGCCGAATGGTTTTTTACCATTTTATTCACTGTTGAATACTTGCTGCGCCTGTTTGCCGCGCCCAATCGTTGGCGTTACGCGCTAAGCTTTTTTGGTATCGTCGATTTTTTGTCGATTTTGCCGACGTATTTGGGCTTGTTTATCAGCATGGCAGGCGTGCAGTCGCTGCTTGTGGTGCGTATTTTGCGTATCTTGCGCGTGTTTCGGATTTTAAAACTTACCGATTACATGCAGCAGGCGGGCTTTTTGATGATGGCACTGCGCAGTAGTCGGCAAAAAATCATTGTGTTTTTTATCTCGGTGCTGATTTTGGTGACGATTATCGGCTCGATTGTGTATAGCATTGAGGGCGCGGATAACGGCTTTACCAGTATTCCTGTCAGTATTTATTGGGCGATTGTCACCATGACGACGGTGGGCTATGGCGATATTTCACCCAAAACGCCGCTTGGGCAAGCGCTGGCATCGATGGTGATGATTATGGGTTATTCTATCATTGCTGTGCCAACGGGATTGTTTACCGCAGAATTGAATAAGACCATGCGCCCACAATTGCAGCCTGTGAGTTGTCCAAATTGCGGTAAGTTTGGTCATGCGCGTGAGGCAAATTTTTGTGATCGTTGTGGGTATGATTTGCATGTGTAAGGCGCACGCGTTTGGCGTTTGACTTGCACCAAGTTTTGCGCGATAGTATCACCAACCCTTTGATAATAAAGATAGTATGACCGCTAAAAAACGCTTACTTAAATTGGCAGGCATGACCGCCAACATTGCAGGGCAAGCCGCCAAAACTGCTATCCGCCATGCCACGGGCAGCGAGGAACAAAAGGCAGACGCACGCAGTGAAATGCTGACCCAAGTCGGCGTGCAAATCGCCAATACGCTGGGCGAGATGAAAGGCGCGGCGATGAAAGTTGGGCAGATTGCCTCACAATACAAAGACATTTTTCCGCCCGAAATCGCGCAAGCCTTAGAAAAATTGCAAAATGACGCGCCGCCTATGCCGTTTGATGTTATTGAGCAGCAAGTTGAGCGCGAATTGGGTCAGCCATTGGCAACGTTGTATGCCGAATTTGAGCCAGAACCGTTTGCAGCTGCGTCCATTGGGCAGGTGCATCGCGCGCGCTTGCCTGATGGACAAGCGGTGGTGGTTAAGGTGCAATATCCCGATATTGACGCGCACATCGACAGCGACTTAAAACAAGTGCGTCTTGCGCTCAAATTAACTGGTGTGCTAAAAATTGACAAGGCATTGCAAGACCAAATTTTTGCTGAATTGCGCGATAGCTTGGTCGATGAGTTGGATTATCAAAAGGAGGCGCAAAATTTAGCGATTTTTGGTGAGTTTCATCGCGATGATGCAGGCATTGTGATACCTAGGGTCTTTGCCAGTCATTCAAGCCGCCGTGTATTGACGCTGTCTGAAGAGCGTGGCGAACCGTTGTCGGTAGCGGCAACGTGGGATAATGACATCAAGCAACAAATCGCCACACGGTTGTTTCATTTTAGTGCAGGGCAGTTGTTTAAGCTGTATCGCTTGCATTGCGATCCACACCCTGGCAATTTTGCGTTTCGCTCCGATGGTACGGTGGTGGCGTATGATTTTGGCGGCATCAAAACCTATAGCCATGCTGAGGTGCGCCAGTTTTATCAAATTGCTTGTGACGCGCTGCGTGGTGACGCGTCAGCGATTGACGCGGATTTGGTGACACTGGGGCTAAAAAAAACGCCCGAACCACTGCCCGAACCGTTTTATCACAATTGGTTAAACCTTGTTCTTGCACCGTACGGGTTTACGGATTTACACAATCCCCCGTATGATTTGGCTCAACACGCGCCGTTTGATTTTGAGCATAGTCAAGTGCATCACCAAATCGTTGAGCAAGCCAAGCAGTCACTTAAATACTGGCAGCAGTTTCAGCCGTCGCCTTTGACGCTAATGCTTGAGCGTACGCTGTCTGGGCAGTATTGGAATTTGGTTAATTTGGGCGTGAAGATTGATTTGGCACCGCTGGTTGATGAGTATATTGATTTGGATCAGCTCAGCGCCTAAGCTTAGCGCTTAAGTATTGTTAAAAGGTCTAGCCAAAAAAACGGCTTGCTAATCTTGGTATTGGCAATCCGTTTTTTAGTCAATGATTTTTAGATCAGCTTTTTTCAAGTGATTGATTTAGCGTAAAAACAGCTGATAGCCCAAGTTGTCGGTAATGACCTCACAATCATAGCCGATTTGCTGCAGTTTGCTGACCACATCGCCAACGCTGTCGGCAGGCATTTGAATCCCTGCCAAAACGCGTGCCTCTGCCGCGCCGTGGTTGCGGTAATGAAACAGGCTGATGTTAAAGTCAAAATCTTGTCCCAGTGTTGTCAAAAACTTGAGCAACGCGCTTGGACGCTCGGGGAACATGATTCGCAGTAGCTGCTCATCAGGCAGGCAAGCGTGCCCGCCAATCAGATAGCGAATATGGGTTTTGGCGACTTCATCATCTGTCAAATCCACCGCGGCATAATTGGCTTGGGCGAAAAGTTCATTCAACGCCTTGCGCTCTGCTGCACCGCCTTTTAGGCCGATGCCAACAAAAATCTGCGCACCATCGGGTAGCCCGGCTTCGGCATGGTGCAAACGGTAGTTAAACTCGGTGATGTTACGCCCATTGAGTGCTTGGCAAAACGCCAAAAACGCGCCGCGCTGCTCGGGGATGGTGACGGCAAAAATTGCCTCTTTTTTCTCACCAATCTCGGTGCGCTCTGCGATATAGCGTAAGCGGTCAAAGTTCATATTCGCGCCGCACAAAATCGTCACACAACGTTTGCCATGTAAGTCATGCTCAGCGATGTATTTTTTCATACCTGCCACCGCTAATGCGCCCGCAGGCTCGACGATACTGCGTGTCTCGTCATATACGTCTTTGATGGCGGCGCACACTTCATCGTTGCTGCACGTCACGACCTCAGGCTCAACCACCGTGCCTGTGCCGTCAGATTTGGGCATGCGCACCACGTCAAACGGCAACTCGCCGATTTGTGCCACCGCTGTGCCATCGACAAATAGCCCAACTTGCGGTAAGCGCACGCGTTCGCCCGTTGTTAACGCAGCTTGCAAACACGCTGCTTCTTCAGGCTCGACTGCCACCACCTTGACATGCGGTGCAACCTCGCCCAAAAACGCCGCCACACCTGCCAACAAACCGCCGCCGCCTGTGGCAACAAATACATAATCGAGCGCGCGCCATTGCTGCATCAGCTCAAGCGCGATCGTGCCTTGCCCTGCAATCACCAATGCATCATCATAGGGCGGAATAAACGTCAAGCCATCAGCTTGCGCGCGCGCGATGGCATAGCGATTGGCTTCATCAAAGCTATCTCCGTGTAGTACGACATTACCGCCCAATGCCTTAACCGCCTCAACCTTGATGTCGGGTGTGGTGGTTGGCATGACAATCACATTGGGCAGCTGCAAACGGCTGGCAGAGTATGCCACGCCTTGGGCATGGTTGCCTGCTGATGCACAAATCACACCTTGCGCCTGTTCTGCGGCTGTCAGCTGACTAATGCGGTTATACGCGCCACGCAGCTTGAACGAAAACACAGGCTGCAAGTCTTCACGCTTTAAGCGAATCTCATTGTCTAGCCGCTGAGACAGGCGTTTGGCAGGCTCAAGCGGTGTTCGAATCGCTGCCTCATACACCGTGGCTTGTAAAATTAACCGCACCCAATCTGCTAACATATTTCACCCCAATCATTTGGCATTATTTGCTGCCATCCTAGCGATGATGGCGGCCAACGGTTTTAAAATAAGATAGGGTAGGCGTTTCGCTGTGGGCTTGCAAGTTTTTTTGTGCATCATGTGAGATTTTGCTTGCACAACGCCGCTTGACGCTCACGCAATGGGTTCTTTATACTGGCAAATGTTTTCACCGCTCAATGATAGGTAACGCCATGACTGACAACCAACAACAACAAAAACAAGCCGCCGCCCAAGCCGCGCTGGCGTACATCGAGACAGGTATGATTTTGGGCGTAGGTACGGGTAGCACAGTCAATTGCTTGATTGACTTGTTGCCACAAGTACAGCTCAAAGGTGCGGTGGCAAGCTCAAACGTCACCGCTGAAAAACTAACCGCACTTGGCATTGAAGTGATGGACTTAAACCTCACAGGCACGCTGGATTTGTACATTGATGGCGCGGATGAAGTGGATAGCCAGCACCACCTCATTAAAGGTGGCGGTGGTGCTTTGACCCGTGAAAAAATCGTTGCCGCCGCCTCGCGGCAGTTTATTTGTTTGGTTGATGCATCCAAAACCGTAAATCAGCTTGGGGTGGACTTTCCCGTACCGATTGAGGTTTTACCGCAAGCGCGTTCGTATGTTGCCCGTCAGTTGGTTGAATTGGGCGGCGAGCCTGTGTATCGTGAGGGCTTTGTCACCGATTATGGCAACGTGATTTTGGACGTGTACGGGCTTGATGTGCGCGACCCGTTGGCAATGGAGCAACGGCTCAACAACATCGTTGGCGTGGTGTGCAATGGTATTTTTGCCGTTAATCGCGCGGATATCGTGCTTAAAGCTACTGCCGATGGCGTGCAGACCTTACGCACTTAACCCATCAGGCATTGCCAACAAAAAAACCTGCCGAATTGGCAGGTTTTTTAGATATATTTGAAAAATATCATTAAGCTAATCGCTTAGTCTTGTAGATAACCAAGCAAGCGCGTGATTTCTAAGTACATCCAAATCAGCGTTGATAGCACACCCACGCCAAGCACCCATTCATAGCTTTCATCCACACCTGCCGCTTGCGCGCGCTCGATGTTGTCAAAATCCAACAACAGGCTAAATGAGGCGAGCACCACCACAAACAGGCTAAAGCCAATCGCTAATGCGCCACCATCAAACAATCCAGGGATTGAGTTATGAAAGAAAATGCTTAAGAAAATTTGCAGCAAATACACCACCATCACGGCCAAAATTGCCGATACCATGATAGAGCGGAATTTTTGCGTCACTTTGACCACGCGCGCGCGATATAACGCTAGCATCACCGCACCTGTGGCAAAGGTCGATAACATGGCCGTCACAGGTAGGCTTGGGTCTAACCGTGCCGTAAACAACGAGATCGCACCGACTACCACCCCTTCTAAAATCGCAAACGGAATAGCCAAAGTTTTTGCCATGTGTGGGCGAAAACCGATAAACACGCTTAGACCAAACGCCAACAAAATACTGCCCAATGACATCGCATTGATAAAGCCGTATGAAATACGCGCTGATACGCAGTAGCCAAAAAAGGCCAGCGCCGATATCACCGAAATCGCCAGCAAAAACGCGGTTTTGTTTGCCACACCGCGCGCCGTCAATGGCTGATTGCTGACCGTAAACTCAGCGCGAGAAATAATTGGATTTGCCATAATCCATCCTCTAATCAAAAAAAATTAACATCCCATTACTAGGCAAAAATAAAACCGCCTAAGCTTATTAATGGTGTTATCCTGCTGTTTTTGCAAGATTTATCTGCCAAAAATCCCTTGCGGTTATTGTGTGCTACCATAGCAAGCTAAACCCTATTTGTATAGCCGTTTGTTGTGACAAAACGTAACGCTAGTCAATTGCATTTGGTAATAGCAAATTGAGACCAGCAAAACCGACCACCGACCAAAAAATCCGCCAAAACTGTGCTAAAATACAGGCTTTCATCAGCCAAACGCTTGCCTTATGACTACAAGCCGCATTCGCAACCCCGCCTTTCGTCGCATTGGCGTGATGGGACGCGCCAATAAAACCAGTAATATTGAAAGTATTTATCAAATTTGTGATTTTTGCCATGCGCAAGGTTTGCAAGTGTGGGTGGATTGCACCACCGCGCGTCTGCCTGCGCTATCGGTCGAACGGCTAGGCGATGTGACCTTGATTGAGCGCAGCGTGCTGGGCGGTGCGTGTGATTTGGTGATTGTGGTTGGTGGTGATGGCTCAATGCTACACGCCGCGCAGGTTTTGGCAAAATACCCTGTGCCTGTGGTTGGCGTGAACCGTGGGCGGTTGGGCTTTTTGACTGACATCAACCCCGAACAACTGCACCAACAGCTGCACGATATCCTAAACGGCGCGTATCAGCTAGACCATCGGTTTTTGCTCAAAATGGAGATTCGCCAAGGCGCGCATGTGATTTATGAAGATATGGCGCTAAACGACATCGTGCTGCATGCAGGCAAATCGGTGCACATGTTGGATTTTAACCTAACCATTGATGGACAAGCCGTGTCGCGTCAGCACAGTGACGGCTTGATTGCCGCCACACCAACAGGTTCTACCGCTTATGCCTTATCAGGCGGTGGTCCGATTGTGCACCCCAAGCTTGACGCGGTCTGCTTGGTGCCGATGTACCCACACACCCTGTCTAGCCGTCCGATTGTGGTCAGTGGCAATAGCGAAATTAAAATTCGTATCAACAAAGACAACCGCACCCAACCGATGGTCAGTGCCGATGGCAAGCCGTCTGTACCGCTTAACCAAAACCAACGCCTAGTGATTGGCAAACATCCCAATCGTTTGACGCTGCTGCATCCGCTGGATGTGGATTTTTTTGCTGCTTGCCGCACCAAATTAAACTGGAACAATTACAGCGAAGAATTTGCTATGGGCAATGAATAACGATCAGTAGTTCGGTGTGACGGTCGTGACAGTGAGATGATAAACCAAGATCAAGCCGCATGGTAGTGCAAAACTGGTCGTAAATGACAATGGTTCTTGCAAAAAAAAGCATTATTGCAGACCAATAACGCTTTTTTAGTGGTCAAACAGATTGGTTGATTAAAATCCAATCAACGGCGCGGCAGAACGTTGGCTAATAAAGCCATCAGGAATTTGTCCACGCGACGCTTGCCAGCGCGCAAACGCCATACGCGTGTTATTGCCTGCGATGCCATCGGTACCTTGCGTGTCAAAGCCTTGCGCTGTCAAACGCTCTTGTAACTGGCGCACTTGATAATTTGCCAATGGTTGTTCGTAGCGCGGCCAATCTTGCTGCAAGGTCGGCTGCCCGATAATGGCTTTTGCCAGTAGACTAACCGCCAGCGCGTAGTTGGATGAATTATTATAGACTTTAATCACATTAAAGTTGTTGGTTATCAGCAAAGCAGGTCCTTCTTTGCCTGCAGGTAACCACAATTCGGCTTGCGCTGAGCGGTTGCTTGGATAGCCCATAAACTGCACGCCAAGCGCTTGCCACTCACCCAGCGATTTTTTGCTACCTAGGTTGCGATAATCAAAACCTGCAGGTAGGCGCACCTCGTATACCGCATCGACACCGCGTTGCCAACCTGAGCGGCTTAGATAGCTTGCGGTTGAGGACAGCGCGTCTGCCATATTCCATGGGTTTTTGTGCCCATCGCCATCGCCATCGACGCCTTCAACAAGCCACGTTTGTGGAATAAATTGGGTGTGTCCCATGCCGCCTGCCCACGAGCCTTTTAGCTGCGACCAATCGACATCACCGCGCTGCACCAGCTGTAGCATTGCCAAAAGCTGCTCTTCGGCAAATGCCTTGCGCCGTCCGTCATACGCCAACGTTGCAAGACTGCTTGGTAGGCTGCTATTGCCCGTGCCCTTGCCATACGATGACTCCATGCCCCAAATTGCAGTAACAATAGACGCAGGCACACCGTATTGGTTTTCGATACGACTCAATAGACTTTGTTGATTGGCGTAATTGCTGCGTCCTGCGCTCACACGCCCACTCGATAGCGCGCTATCAACGTAGTCCCACGGCATTTTGACAAATTCAGCTTGGCTGCGGTCAAGCGTGATCGCTTGCTCATTGTAATCTGCCCTTGCCAACAAACGCTCAATATCTTGCCGATTGTAGCCTTGCTGGCTGGCACGCTGAGCAAAGCTTATTTTCCACTCGCTAAAGCTACCATAGCGCGGCATCACAGGCGCAGGTGCTGGGGTTGGTACGGGTGTAGGGCGCGGCTGCACCACCACAACGGGCGGTTTTGGTACGATGACCACTGGCGGCTGCGTCGGCATTGGCTGTGGGGCAGGGTACGTCGGCGCTTTGGGCGTGCTGCATGAGGCGGCAAGCAAAGCAAACGCGCTATAGCCTGTTAGATGCAAAACCAGTTTGGTGGGCGAAAATCGGCGAAAATTCAACATAACACAAGTACCACAGAGCAAAAATTGACAAAATGAGGTGGGGCAAAATTGCCATCACGCGCCAAAAATATAACAGCAACGTCATGCAATGTCATGTGACAAAACGTAAAACTTGCCACAAGCAGCGGATTTTGCCATGGGTTTTTAGAATAGGTAAAAATAATTGACAACAAAAAAGCCCTGCTAAAAAACAGGGCTTTAGTCACCATCTTTTTTATTTTATCAAATTTTATAAAAAAGAAAAAATATGGTGGCGATGCCGAGACTTGAACTCGGGACCTTACGATTATGAGTCGTACGCTCTAACCAGCTGAGCTACATCGCCTTACCAGTCCGTGCTGGTTGAGGCGCATATTATGCGGATTTGTCGGGCGCACGTCAAGCGGTTTGCGAAATTTTTTATGATTTTTTTGCCACTTTTTTTTGTCATTGGGCGATGGTTGGGCAAAATCAAGCATGGCGAGTCTACCAGTTGGGTCATACATTTGGTCTAAATGACATAGGTTTGTCATCTAAAGTGTGGCACAATAGATTGCTATACGCGCCTGTTTTTGTCTATGTGTTGATTTTTTAAATGTGTTGATCAGGCGTGTTTGGTCACTGTGGTGACCGTCTTACCTAATCTTACCTAGTTATTTTTCATTGTTTTAGCCAAATTCGCCTGTGTCTGGCATGCGTTTGACTGCGCTGTGCCTTGATGTTGCGTGCAAGGAATGTGTATGACTGACCAACGTGTGGACGTATTAGCCGAGCCTAAGCACAAAGAACCGTATTTGCAAGGTTTGTTGCTGCGCTATAGCGTGTTTGCGCTGGCGTTTGTGGTATTGTTGCTGGGGTTGGTGCTGCTCAAATGGTGGCTGATTGGGCTTGGGTTGGTTGGCATTGCGTTGGGGATTTATGATATTGTGCAGGATAAACACGCGATTTTGCGCAATTATCCGCTGTCGGGGCACGTGCGCTATGTATTGGAGAATTTTCGCCCCGAGATTCGCCAATATCTGCTTGAGGATGACCAAGTACAAGTGCCGTTTTCGCGTCAGCAGCGCGCACTGGCGTATCAACGCGCCAAAAATGTCAGTGATACCAATGCGTTTGGTACGCTTGAAGATGTGTATCAGTCGGGCAAAGAATGGTTTTTGCAGTCTACGCTTAGCCATCCGCTCAAAGAAACCAATTTTCGTATTCGGGTTGGCGGTGCGCGCTGTTTACAACCGTATGATATTTCCGTGTTTAATATTTCTGCCATGAGTTTTGGCAGTCTATCGGCGGCAGCGATTGAGGCACTCAACCAAGGCGCGAAGTTGGGCGGCTTTGCCCATGACACAGGGGAGGGCGCGATTAGCCCGTATCATAAAAAACACGGTGGCGATCTGATTTGGGAGCTTGGCACAGGTTATTTTGGCTGTCGTAACCATGACGGTACGTTTAGCGCGCAAAAATTTGCCGAACGCTCACGGCTTGAGCAGGTCAAGATGATTGAAATCAAGCTGTCGCAAGGCGCAAAACCCGGTAAAGGCGGCGTGTTACCCAAAGAAAAAATTACCGCAGAAATCGCCGAAACGCGTGACATTTCAATGGATAAAGATTGTATCTCACCTGCTAGCCATTCAGCGTTTGAAACGCCGCGCGAGTTGGTGCGCTTTTGGCAACAGCTGCGTGAGCTGTCGGGCGGTAAGCCTGTTGGTTTTAAGCTGTGCGTGGGGCAGCCGTGGCAGTTTATGGGCATTGTCAAGGCAATGCTAGAAGAGGACAATTATCCTGATTTTATCGTCATTGATGGCGCAGAAGGCGGTACGGGGGCTGCGCCTGTTGAGTTTATGGACAACGTCGGTATGCCGCTGGTGGATGGGTTTTTGTTGGTGCACAATACGCTGGTGGGCGCAGGCATTCGCGATAAGATCAAAATCGGTGTGAGCGGTAAGCTGATATCAGCGTTTGATATCGCGCGTATGCTTGCTATTGGCGCGGACTGGTGTAATTCGGCGCGTGGGTTTATGTTTGCCGTTGGCTGTATTCAATCACGCAGCTGTCACACCAACAAATGCCCAACGGGTGTGGCGACACAAGACCCGTATCGTCAGCGCGCGCTTGATGTGCCCGATAAAGCCCAACGCGTGTACAATTTTCACAAAAATACCTTAAAAGCGATGGCAGCCATCGTTGGTGCGGTGGGGCTTGATCATCCCAAAGATTTGCGCCCGTATCATATCGCACGGCGCATGGACGATGGCAGCATCAAGCTGCTATCTAAGTTTTATTATTTCACCGAAAAAGGCGTGTTGTTGGATTTATCAGCGCGTGCAGAGATTTTTAACCAAATGTGGGTCATGGCAAATCCAGATAGCTTTTTGGCAGATAACGAAGCCTTGATTGCCTATAATAACGACGCACGCATCAAGCCCCCTGTGCCCAATCGTCAGCGTACGCCGACCAAACGTGAAGAGCTTGAGCCTGACGATTTGGGCAATAATGGCGTAGGGCGCGACCCAAGTCCTGACCGTATCGATAGCGTCGATCTCAGCGCGACGCATTACTACACTTATGAAGACGATCCGCACTAAAGCGTTGGTGAGAAAAGCTGAGTGGTTACCGTGCTAGCCGTCAGCCATCGGGCAGCTGATACGAAAGCAGGTGGGGGCATGATAGGCAATATAATCAAGCGAGGCTCGGTTGGCTTGGCAAAATGCCTGTGACAAATACAGCCCAAGCCCCGTGCCTTGATTGTCGGTGGTAAAAAACGGGTCAAACAAATACGGCAGATTGGCAGTAGATACCCCTGCACCTGTATCAAGCACATCAATGTGCACGTATTGCCCTGCGTCATACACCCTAAGGCGCACGCACGCCGTGCCCGTATGCCGCTGACTAAAGCGCAGCCCGTTATTGATTAAATTGACCAACACTTGCTCAAGCTGTTGGGGGTCAAACCAAAACGCTACTTGGGTACGGCAATCAAGTGCCACATTTTGGTCAGCATAATGCTGATGGATAAATGCGCGTAGCCATGTGCAGGCAGTCAATAACGCTTGCTGAGGTGGCTGCTGACGCGATAGGCGCAAGACATCCTCAACGATGTGATTAACGCGTATCGTTTGCTGATACACCATGTCAAGCAGCATGTGTTGCTCATCATTCAAACTATTGACCGAGCCGTTATGACTCTGGCTATCTTCAAGCAGCAGTTGGCTAGCTTGACTGATTGCCGCCAATGGATTGCGGATTTCATGGGCAATACTGGCTCCCAATTGCCCCAATGAGGCAAGCTTAAGCTGTTGGGCGCGGCTTTGCTCACGGCGCAGATCCTCAAGCAGCACCAACGCGTATTGGTCATCAAGCTGATGATCAAGTTGGGTCACGCGCACACGATAATCTAAACTTTGGTTACTGTGGCTATTGCTTGGTGTCGATGGCGCGGTATTATCGGGTGCGGTCAGCGTCACCACCGAGGTATGTTCGGGTGCGGTAATGACAGGCGCGAGCGCATACGCCAGTACAGGTGACAACGTAGCAAGCTGATAGGTTGCCAGCGGCTGGTTTAGGTTAAGCTGACGGCTGGCGACGTCATTGGCTAACACAATATCTAAATCATGCGATACCACCAACATGCCTTGGTCAATGATTTGGACGATTTTTTGGTTAATGGCGTTTAGCGCATTGACTTCAGCGGTCTGGCGTGCGGATAAATGCTCAATTTGTTTGAGACGCTTGGCAAGACTGTGGCTAAAATATGCCACCACCAAAAAACTTACCGCCACCAACGCCGCATTGTTGAACGTTTCGACAGAGGCATCTTTAAGCAGCGGATAATACTGCTGATAAATCACCAATGCCAACGCAAAAATCGTCAGCAAAATCGCTTGATTGGTGCGTACCAACATAAACGCCGCCGCCACCAGCACCAACAGCAACAAGATCACTTGCAAATCTGTACCGCCATTGATATACAGCATAACCGTCAGTGCAAGGCTATCGATGATCAACGCCGCCATCATGGCATCGTTGTGACGCTTGTAGCGATAACCCACCAAAAATGCCACACCAAACACCAAATAACCCACCGATGGCAATGCCGCCAACATCAACGCATAGCTTAAGTCCTCAAACGGTGAACCACTCTGCCAATTTAGCGATATCAAAAAATTCACCGAAAACAACGCACCAATTAAGCAGCGATATACGTTATAAATCAAGCTTAGACGTTTGGCTTGGTCGGTGCGCCGCTCGACGGTAAGCTGTGAGGAAAATGACGGGTTGGTGATCATGGTGACAGGCTTACGGCTGGATCAGCCCGTGGCGCATGGCAAGGTGGGTGAGCTTAACATCGCTATCGATGTTAAGTTTTTCAAAAATCCGATAGCGGTAGGTGTTGATGGTTTTGATGCTGACAAATAACTGGTCGGCAATCTGCTGCGGACTTTGGCAATTCACCACCATCATGGCAACTTGCATCTCGCGTTCGCTTAACAAATCAAACGGTGAGCCTACATTATCCGCTAGCAAAATATCTGCCAATTGTTCGGCAACATCCGCGCTAAAATACCGCCCACCTTGGGCAACTTTTTTAATAGCCTTAATCATCTCATCAAGCGGTGTACCTTTGGTAATATAGCCACTCACACCTGCTTTAATCAGCATCGAAGGATATGGCGGATTTGCCAGCGCACTGACCGCCAAGATTTTGCACTGTTTGTCATTGTGCAGCAGGCGTTTGGTGACCTCAAGCCCGCCCAAATTCGGCATATTGACATCCAATAGCACGACATCGGGTTTGAGCTGCTTGGCAAGCCGAATTGCCGTTTCGCCATCGGCAGCTTCGGCAATCACTTGAATGTCGGGACTGTCTGCCAACATACGGCTAATGCCCATGCGTACCAAATCGTGGTCATCCACCAATAGCACCGTAATCATTTTACCCCCGATTTGTCAATGATTTTAAGTCGCCCAATTTTAAGATTTTAGCACACTTTTTGCCCGCCAGAGCTGCTAAACATGCACACCTATGTCCACTTTTTTTGGGCAAAAAATAAAAAATTACCAGTATTTATACCGCCTGATGAAATCACCTAAGACCAACATTCGCTAAAGCACGGCAAACATCGTATAATAAGATCTTAAACGCGCGCTGCGCTAACTTGTTTATAAGACTCAAAAAAAACCATGCGAATTCGTAAACTGTTTAAATTTGAAAATGCCCATATCGTGCGTAACTGTAGCTCAACACGCTGCAAGTATTCAATCCATGGGCATAGCTACCAAATCGAGCTGATTTTGCAGGCCAATCGGCTTGACCATGGGCAGATGGTGTATGATTTTGGACTGCTCAAAGGCGCAATTAAAGACATCATCGACAGTTTTGACCATGCCATTTGTTTTTGGAACCAAGATAATCCCGATTATATTAGCGCGTGTAAACAGTTTAGCCAACGCTGGGTTAGCTTGCCTGTGTCGCCGTCTGCCGAGCAGTTTAGTCGGGTGATTTTCTTTTGGGCGCGTGAAATCCTCAAGCAAACCCAGATGCAAAACGGTGAGGCAGATGTCGAGGTGTATTCGGTCATCGCGCATGAGACAGCAACAGGCTACGCGCAGTGCTTTGCCGAAGATGTCGATAATGCGCACATGGGAGCGTTAAAACTATCCGATTTTGAATTTAGCGAGCAGGTCAAGGCTGAGTGGACAGATCCACTGATGTATGACAAATTGATCAATGGTGAAAGATTTGTCAATCCGCAGGTGGATTTGCAAGTGATAGACAATCAAAATGACTGATGGTAAATATGCGTTTATCCGTTCAATCACAGCGCAAAAACCCATATCTCATGAAAAAAGACCCGATGATATCGGTGACTACGACATACGTTGCTACTGGTGAAAATCTGTTTTAACGGCTGAGCAACTGGTGGGGCTTGCGGCCTTAAGTCATTGCCCAACAGTGCGTTGAAATCAAATATGACGCCACGCCATGCAGGGCCGATATGCAAAAATAGGGTCGATATGCAAAAATAGGGTTGATATGCAAAAAGTCATGCTAACATGTGAAACCGACACCCAAACCTTTGCCAAAGTGCTTGCCGACATGAACTTGACAGGTAGCGTGTGGTTGGCAGGCGATTTGGGCGCAGGCAAAACCACTTTGACGCGCTATTGGCTACAGGCGATGGGGCATACAGGGGCAGTCAAAAGCCCGACGTTTAGCTTGGTTGAGCCGTACCGCATCCACCAAGCTGACGGTACGATCAAGCCTGTATATCATGCCGATTTATACCGCCTCAATGATCCTGAAGAATTGGAATTTATCGGCTTTCAAGATTATTTTACTGAAGATAGCTTGGTCATCATCGAGTGGGCAAGCCGTGCTGCAGGCTACTTACCATCGCCTGATTGGCTGATTGATATACAGCGTGTGACAGGCAGTGAAGCACGGCAGGTAACGTTGTCACGCGCCGATGGTTGAAGTTTTGTAAGTAAGTTTTAAACCAAATGTCAAATCGTATTCACAAGTTATCGCCTTTACTGATTAACCAAATCGCGGCAGGTGAGGTTGTCACCCGTCCTGCATCGGTGGTTAAAGAGTTGGTCGAAAATGCCATCGACGCGGGCGCGACGCACATTGATATTCGCATTGAGCAAGGCGGACTGGGGCTGATTGAAGTTTGCGACGATGGGCAGGGCATTCATCCTGATGACTTGCAACTGGCGGTGACGCGCCATGCTACCAGCAAACTTGCCGATGTGGGCGAGCTGACAGGCATTGATAGCTTGGGCTTTCGTGGTGAGGCATTGGCATCGATTGCTGCGGTGGCGCACCTGACTTTAACCAGCAGCCATGATACCAGCGGTATCGGGCAGCGTTTGGTGCTTGATGGCAGCGAGGCGAGCCAAGCGCGCATCACACCGATTGTTAAAACCCAAGGCACCACGGTCACGGTGCGCGATCTGTACTTTAATGTGCCTGCGCGTCGCTCACACCTTAAAAGCTTAACGACCGAGTTTGCGCATATTGAACAAGTGGTGCAACGTCTAGCGATTGGCTTTGCGGATATTGATTTTACGCTGTACCACCAAGGCAAACCGCGCTTACGCCTTGCCAAAGCGGACAGCCAACAAGGCACACCGATGTTACCGTTGCTGCGTTTGGAGCAGGCATTGGGTTTGCCGCTTGCGCCTGT
This sequence comes from Moraxella atlantae NBRC 14588, assembly GCF_001591265.1. GTDB lineage: Bacteria > Pseudomonadota > Gammaproteobacteria > Pseudomonadales > Moraxellaceae > Faucicola > Faucicola atlantae. Next base: position 66,532 of record NZ_BCUL01000007.1, read on the forward strand.
TGCACACGAGTTTGGCTTATCCTTGGCAAATTTAACCCACTTTCATGCTGACAACGCGCAGGTATCGGGCTGGCTGTTTGTCGCGCCCGATAGCGGTAGTGCTTTGCCACGGCTGTTGTATATCAATCAGCGATTGGTTAGCGACGTTGCCATCAGCCAAACCTTGCAAAAAGCCGCCCGTCAAGCCGATTTGCCGAGTCTTGGCTACGCACTCAATTTTAATTTGCCAGCCGATTGGATTAACGTCAATATCCACCCCAGCAAGCAGCAAGTCAAAATCCAGCCTTTAACCAATATTTTGGCACGGTTGCAGCACGCGGTGCTAGGTCAGCTCAAAGCTCTGTCTGAACGACTAACATTCAGCCCAGCCCAGCCGACCGCTGCTGAGCACACACCAGCAAGCCCAACGGCTAGCATTCAGCCTTATCCAGCCGCGCGTATGACCTTGGCGACTAAACAAGTCAATGCGCCGCAAACCGCTTACCAAACGTCTGCTACACTGGCTGATGCTGACAGCGTGACAAATTTTGCTACAACCTCAGCCAAAGCCATAGCCAAAGCCACAGCCACTGAGCAAGCTGCCGTGGTCACTGGGCAACAGTCGCCTGCGATGATTTTTTTGCATGAAATTGACCACCCCAAACACGGTAACGTCGTGTTGGTGTTGTGTCAACAGCAGCTTTATGCGCTGCCAAGCGAGGTTTGGCACGGTTTCACCCAGCCAACGCTTGCGGATTTAAATACCCATACACTTAGCGCGCGTTCGCTTGAGGCATTGACCGACTGGCTGCTAATGACAACAACCCCAACATTCCGTGAGCACACACCATGCAGCCCGTCATCTGTTTGATTGCCCCCACCGCCAGCGGCAAAACCGCGTTGGCGTATGAATTGTTTGATACGGGTAACTATGTGCTGATCTCTGTCGATTCGGCGCTGATTTACCGTGATATGGATATCGGCACGGCAAAACCGAGTCGTGATGAATTGGCGCATTATCCACACGCACTGGTGGATATCATCGACCCCGACCACAGCTACAGCGTGGCGCAGTTTGTTGCAGATGCCGATGAGCAGATTGCTGCTGCCCACGCGCAAGGCAAAACGCCACTGCTGGTTGGTGGCACAATGATGTATTACATGGCACTGCTACAAGGTATCGGCAACCTGCCACCGACTGACCCCGTTATCCGTGAACAGCTCAACACGCGCTTGCAGCAAGAGGGCATCGAACCATTGTATGCAGAATTGCGCCGTATCGACCCGCCGATCGCCGACCGCCTCAAGCCCAATGACCGTCAGCGCATTGGACGTGCGCTTGAAGTGTATTGGCAAACGGGCAAACCGCTTAGTGTCTGGCACGCCGAACCAAGTCACGCCCTTGCCGATAACCCTGCGCAGGCATGGCAGATTTTTGCCGTTTTGCCTGACCGCGCTTGGCTGCATGCACGCATCGAGCAGCGATTGACCCAGATGTGGCAGGCAGGATTGTTGGCAGAAGTCATTGCACTATGCCAGCGTTATGATTTACACGCTGATTTGCCATCGATGCGCAGCGTTGGCTATCGGCAGGTGTGGCAGTTTTTGCAAACGGTTGCGCCTGAGGTTTTGACAGGTGACTGGGCAAAACTGGCAGACAGTCCGACAAGCTTAGCCAATCAATTACGCCAATCAACCGACCCAACTACGCACGCTGCCTATCAAACCATGCAAGACCAAGCCTTGTATGCCACCCGTCAGCTTGCCAAACGCCAATACACCTGGTTACGCAAGCTCAATCAGCTAAATTTAGCGCCGCAGCACCGCCTATATACGCTTGCTGATGTGCAACAAATGCGCGATTTTTTATGAGCATAGTCAGCCGAAAATCTAGCAACAAATTATCAACAATTTTTTGCCAACTTACAGCATTGGGTAAGTTAAATACGGCATAATAACGCCGATCACCGCCTAAGCATTTGAGCAAAAATAAACCAAAACTGCCCCACTTGGGTTATTTAAAAAACTTGAGCATATTTAGGGATTTGTTACCGTAACTTGACAAGGGTTTTGCTTCGGTGCACAATACGGACTTATCGCGCATATTTAAATGCTAACTTGAGTGACAAGCGTGATAATAATGCTATATAAGTTTAATAAAATCCGTCCATTAAGTATAAGCTAGCCGACTTGCTTATGCCGCTAGCAGATAAAGATTGTAATGCATTGATAACCCTTAAAAACTAATCAATGATATAACCACAAGGCGTTGAGCCACTGGGCGTGACGCGATAAAATTTTGGAGATAGATATGTCTAAAGGTCAAACTTTACAAGACCCATTTTTGAACTCATTGCGTAAAGATCGCATCCCTGTGTCGATTTTTTTGGTCAATGGTATCAAGCTACAAGGGCAAATCGAGTCTTTTGACCAATATGTGGTATTGCTCAAAAATACCGTTAGCCAAATGGTATACAAACACGCCATCTCAACCGTGGTACCTGCGCGTAACCCACGGACGGCTGGGGCTATGCCAACGGGCGGTTTTGGGCAAGCAGCTGGCATGGGCTACGAGCGCGGCGGCTTTGACCAAGGGCAAGGCTATGGCGGTGTGAGTCGTGGCGGCTTTGGTGGTCGTGGCGGTTTTGGTGCTGAGCGCGGCGGCTTTGGCGAACGCGGCTTTGATAGCGGCTATGACAATGAGCCACGCGGCGGCTACGGTAGTATGAATCACAATGACCGTGGTGGTTTTGGTGGTGGCTATGACCGCAGCGGCTTTGGTGAGCGCGGTTTTGATGGTGGCTATGACAACGAGCGCAACTTTGACAGCAACCTGCCAAATCACGATAACACCGACGATGACAGCAGCAGCGATGACAACCAAGAAAATTTTTAATGGTTAAATCATTGCGCTGTTTGACTGCTAAAAAGCCCGTACCTGCTACGGGCTTTTTTACTAAGCTTTCGGTAACAAGGCTTTCGGTAACAAGGCTTTTTGGTAACAAGGCTTTTTGGTAACAAGGCAGTAAGCGTAAATAAAACGGGGTGAAAATTGTGCCCAATTGCGTTATGATGGCAGCGATTAAGCCATTGTGCAAATCAACAACCAAATAGCCAAATAGTATCAACGACCTTGGGGGTGGTTTGTGCTATTTAACAAAAATCTATTGTCTGTCGATTATTTTGCCACTATGTCCGATCCTGTTGTAACTTCTCTTGACCCCAACGCAGCCTATACCACTGCACCGCACCGCGATGAAGACTATCTCACGCACGCTATTGCCGCGATTCGCACCGAGCAAAAGGCGTTGGATTTACTCATTGATCAACTAGATACGCGTTTTATCACCGCCTGTCAGCTGTTGGAGCATTGCCAAGGGCGTGTGGTGGTGACAGGTATGGGTAAATCGGGGTTGATCGGGCGCAAAATCGCAGCGACGTTTGCATCTACAGGTACGCCTGCGTTTTTTATGCATCCAGGCGAAGCAGGGCATGGTGATTTGGGTATGTTGGTGGCAGGGGATGTGCTTTTAGCAATTTCCAATTCGGGGCAATCTGATGAAATCCGCACGCTCTTGCCTGTCGTCAAAAAGCTCAATATTCCGCTAATCAGCATCAGCCGTGACCGTCGTGGGATTTTGCCACAATCAGCAGATGTCGCCTTGACGTTGGGCGCGTCTGAAGAGGCTTGCCCATTGGGGCTGGCACCAACTTCTAGCACCACCGCAACCTTGGCATTGGGTGATGCGCTGGCGGTGGCGTTGGTTTACAGCAAGCATTTTACTTCAGAGGATTTTGCGCTGTCACACCCTGCTGGCGCGTTGGGGCGTAAGCTTTTGACTCAAGTCAAAGATATCATGCACACTGATCGCGAAAACTTGCCAATCGTGCATGACAATGCCACGCTCAACGATGCGGTATTTAGCATGACAGGTGGACGGCTTGGTATGACAGTGGTTGTGAATACCCAATCGCAAGTGGTCGGCGTGTTTACCGATGGCGATTTACGCCGAAGCCTTGAGCGGCAGTTGCCACTGACCACGCCTATCGGTCAGGTGATGACCGCGTCGCCCAAAACCGTGGAAGCCAATACCCGTGCGTCAGACGCATTAACCTTGATGAATGATCGCAAAATCAATCAGTTACTAGTACTGCATGCCGACAATACACTGGCAGGTATTGTGACCTTACACGATTTGCTACAGGCAGGCGTTAGTTAGATTGAATTTTTTAAAAATTTTAACATCAAAAAAAGAGAAAACACCATGCAAAATTTGATGACCAAAGCCAGCCAAATTAAACTGCTTGTGATGGATGTTGACGGCGTGTTGTCCAACGGGCAAATCATCTATGACCAAAACGGGCATGAGACCAAGTGTTTTGACGTGCAAGATGGTTTTGGTGTCGAATGCTTGCACAAAGCAGGGTTTAAGACTGCGATTATCACAGGGCGAAAATCGGCAATGGTTGATAAACGCGCCAAAGAGTTAAACATCGACTATTATCTACAAGGACGCAGCGATAAGCTGACCGCACTGCAAGAGATTTTGGCAGATACGGATATCACGTTGGCAGAGTGCGCGTATATCGGTGATGACTGGGTGGATATCAAAGCCTTGCAAGCGGTTGGGTTTGCAGTCGCAGTCGCCAATGCACACAATGAGGTCATCAAGCGCGCGGATATGGTGACGACACGCGCAGGCGGACATGGTGCGGTGCGCGAATTGTGTGACTTACTGCTTAAAGCCACAGGCAATTATGAAACGGTCTTGGCAAAATTTTTGTCTGATGAAGCCGCGGTGACCAGTACGCAGGTCAACGATATCGCCGCACAAGATAATCACACAGCTGCTAACCATTAAGGCAAATTGTGTCAAATAAAGTGCTGTTGGTGCTTGGTGTGATGCTGTTTGTGGTGGCGGCGTACTTTTATCATGAAAACCGCACAGCGTTGGTCAATCTAAACCTTGAACCGTCTGATATCGACTACCAAGCCACCGATGTGCAGGGCTTGCAAACCGACGATAACGGCGCGATTAATTACCGTGTTAATGCCGCGCGCGTGCTGCATTATCAACAAGCGCAGGTGGCGGCACTGGATAATCTGCAGCTCAATTGGCGCAATCCACAAAACGCACAGACCGTGACCATTACCGCCAAGCACGCGCAGTTGGATGAAAATACCCAAAAAATTGTGCTGGCAGATCATATCACCATGCGCAGCCATACCGCCGATGGCAAGCCTGATCTGACCTTAACTGGGCAAGACTGGGTGGGTGATTTAAATCGCAAAACATTGAGCAGCCAGCAACCGATTCACGTTGAGCAAGGCAATAATGCCTTTGATGCAGCGCGATTTAGCGCAGACACAGCAACAGGTGATTACGCGTTTGAGCGCGTACAGATGCAGTTTATGCCACCCAATCAATCGCCCGTTGCCAATTATTAACGCTTGCATCAGACGGCGCTTGCATCAGACAGGATAGTACGTTGGTCTAAATTGCTTGAAATTTTTGTGATTTACCCCACTAAATTTGATCAAGCCAAAATTTTTTGGCGCGATTTGATTCGCTTGCCTGCTGTAAACATTGCCAAGATAAAAACTTTATAAGGGTTGCCTATGCGTCCTGCTTGCTTGACTAATCGTGTTTTTGCCCATCCATTGCTTGTAAAACTTGGCGCGATGGGTGCGTTGGTGGCTGTTAGTTTGAGTGCCCATGCGTTGCCATCGGATGCCAACCAGCCCATACGTTTGCTTGCCGATAAGGCAACCTACAGCGAACGCACAGGCGTGACCAGTTATAGCGGCAACGTTAGCATAACCCAAGGCACACTCAAGATGACGGCAGAAAATCTAACCGTTAATCTCACCCCAACGCGCGCGATTGACAGCGCGGTAGCGACTGGCAGCCCAGCGACGATTCAGCAAATTGTCACCCAAGAAAAAGGCTTGGCAAAAGGGCAAGCCAATCGCATTGATTATAACGTCAAAACAGGCATCGTGACCCTAACAGGCAATGCCAAGCTAACCCAAAACGGCGGCAGTTTTTCGGGCAACGTCATCCGCTATAGTCTCAAAGTTGGTGACATCGAAGCCACAGCAGGCAACAGTCAGCGTGTTGAGTTGGTATTCCCACCGCAAGATAGCAACCGTGTTGGCTTGCGCCGCTAAGGGGTGGATATGTCAAAATCCGCCACCACGTCGCCACAGCACACCACGCCCACCACAAACGCCAACAGCCATCTGGTTATGCAGCACCTTGCCAAACGCTATGGCAAACGCTGGGTAGTTAAAGATGTGTCGTTTTCGGTAGAGCAGGGGCAAGTTGTTGGGCTGTTAGGACCAAATGGCGCAGGCAAAACGACCAGTTTTTATATGGTCGTTGGGCTGGTGGCAATGGATAAAGGACAAATCCATTTGGGTGGGCAGGACATCTCACGTTTGACGATGCCTGAGCGCGCGCAAGTTGGCATTGGCTACTTGCCGCAAGAAGCGTCAATTTTTCGTAAACTCACCATTGAGCAAAATATTTTGGCGATTTTGCAAACGCGGCGCGATTTGAATAAACGTGAGCAGCAGCAGACGCTTGAGCAGCTCATTGCTGACTTTAACCTCAATCATGTGCGTCATTCGTTGGGTCTGAGTGTATCGGGTGGTGAGCGGCGGCGTTGTGAGATTGCGCGCTGTTTGGCATCAAATCCTAAATTTATTTTGTTGGATGAACCTTTTGCAGGTGTCGATCCGATTTCAGTCGGCGATATCAAAGACGTGGTTTTGACCCTCAAACAACGCGGCATTGGGGTGCTAATTACTGACCATAATGTGCGCGAAACCTTAGCAATTTGTGAAAAAGCGTACATCGTCAGTGAAGGCGCGATTATTGCCGATGGCACGGCAGAAGAGATTTTAAACAACGCTTTGGTGCGGCAGGTGTACTTGGGTGAAGACTTTGTCGTGTAGTGGCAAGGCGCGATGAATTCGCCCAATTTGCCGACCAACCATGCGGTGAGTCAGCCGCCAATGTCTATTGCCGAGCGCATCGGACAAGCGATATTGTTCGAAGCGATTGCGCTGTTGTTGTCGTTTGGTTTGGTGCAAGTGTTTGACCACCACACCGATGAGGGCAACGGCTGGCAAGTCTGGGCAATGTTGCTGAGCATCTCTTTGCTGGCGATGGTGTGGACATTTGTTTATAACTTATTGTTTGATCGGCTGTTTACGCAAGACAAACTTGACCGCCCGATTTGGTTGCGCGCGCTGCATATCATCGGTTTTGAAGGCGGATTGTTGTGTTTTACCTTGCCGCTGGTGATGTGGGTGCTAGGCATTGGCGTTTGGCAAGCGTTGATGTTAGACGTGGCAATGTCGCTGACGGTGTTGGTGTATGGGTTTATCTTTTATTGGGTGTATGACGTACTACGCGCGCGTTTACTGACGGCTAAATAGCAAAAAATTATAATTTTTTTTAAAAGTCGTTTGAATGCTAAAAAAATAGTTGCACCAAGCCACACTTAAATCTAGCAAAAATTTATCCCACGAATTTGCGTGAGCGATTGGCGACTAAGCTACCTAAACTGGGTGGGTAAAATATGGCCGCCATAGCATGAGGCAAACGGTTTAACCAAACGAGGAATCACCCAAAGATGGCAAAAGCCAAGTCTAGCTACATCTGCCAACAATGCGGCGCGGTATTTGGTAAATGGTCGGGGCAGTGCGCCGATTGCGGTGCGTGGAACAGCCTTATCGAAGCACCTACCGTTGCCGCCATGCCGCACCACAAAGCCACGGCAGGCAAAAAGACCAGCAACTATGCAGGCGAACATTCTGCCGTTATGCCGCTGAATGCTGTGCCACTAACGCTTGATACGCGCTTGCCGACAGGTGTCAGTGAGTTTGACCGCGTGCTAGGCGGTGGGCTGGTAGCAGGTTCGGTGGTATTGATTGGCGGTGATCCTGGCATCGGCAAATCGACGATTTTGCTACAAACCGCCGTGCACATGGCGCAAAATGACAGCCTAGCAGGCAGTGCGTTGTATGTCACAGGTGAAGAGTCCTTGTCACAGGTTGCCATGCGCGCGCAGCGGCTTGGCTTGCCCAATGACCGCTTGCAGGTGCTAGCAGAAACCAACGTTGAGGCAATCTGCCAAGTGTTGAGCCAATTACAGCCTGCGGTAGCGGTGATTGACTCTATTCAAACGTTGTTCACCGAAGCCATCCAATCTGCCCCAGGTGGAGTCAGCCAAATCCGTGAGTCGGCGGCGATTTTGACGCGCTATGCCAAGCAGACGGGCACAGCGTTGTTTTTGGTTGGGCACGTTACCAAAGAGGGTGCGTTGGCAGGCCCGCGTGTGCTTGAGCATATGGTTGATACGGTACTGTATTTTGAGGGGCAGTCGGACAGCCGTTTTCGCATGATTCGCGCGGTCAAAAACCGTTTTGGCGCGGTCAATGAGCTAGGTATTTTTGCCATGACCGACACGGGGCTCAAAGAAGTGGCTAACCCATCAGCGATTTTTTTAAGCCGTTATGATCAGCCTGTGGCAGGTTCGGTGGTGATGATCAGCCGTGAAGGCACGCGTCCGCTTTTGGTTGAGGTGCAAGCCTTGGTCGATGACGCACAAGGGCAGCCACGCCGTATGGCGATTGGGCTAGATTTTCAGCGGCTTGCTATGCTGCTTGCGGTCATGCACCGTCATGGCGGCATTCATACCAGTGGGCAGGATGTATATGTCAATGTCGTCGGTGGGGTCAAAGTGCTTGAAACGGGCTCAGATTTAGCCGTGTTGTTGGCGTGTGCGTCGAGCATTAAAGAAAAGCCGTTGCCTTATACGTTGGCGGTATTTGGTGAGGTGGGTTTATCAGGAGAAATCCGCCCTGTACCCAACGGGCAAGAGCGGCTAAAAGAAGCCATCAAACACGGCTTTACCCACGCCATCGTGCCCAAAGCAAACATGCCCAAAACACAGCTTGAGCAGTTTAGAGGCTTAACAATTATTGGGGTAGAGCGGCTTGAGCAAGCCATTCATAGCGCGTTTGAAGACATTTAACACGCGATAAGACATGATAAAATTATAAACCTGCGGGGTCGGCAACGCGCTCAATCAAGACATCGCCTGAACCTGCATTGCTGATACCGATTTGCTTAGCAGCGGCATAGGATAAATCCACCACACGGTTACCTGAAAATGGCTTGCGGTCATTGACTTTTACCACCACGCTTTTGCCATTGGACTTGTTGGTTACTTTGATATAGCAATTCATCGGTAATGACGCATGAGCAGCGGTTAGGGCGTTTTGGTCAAAGGTATCGCCGTTGGTGGTTTTACCACCATGAAATTGCCGCCCGTAGGACGATGCTATACCTGATTGGGTAAAGCGGCTAACCGTATTTGATGCAATCGCCGTCAAGCGCGATAACACATCGCTGTCGCCATCGTTGGTTGGCGCAGGTTTGGCTTGGCTAAATAGCGGACTGCTAAGTGCAAGTGAGGTATTGGCAGGCTGGCGCGCGGATTTAACCAAATCTGAAGCATTGTTGTGCTGACGAGATAACTCGGTGAGCACGTAGTCTAAATTGAGTGAATCTGCCGCTTGCGCGTGCATCATGCTACTTGCTAAGATTAAACCGCTCAACCATTTTACGTTGCGCGTTTTTTGACCATCTGCATTCATACAAACCTCAATATTGAGTTAGGACAGGCAAGCGCGATCACGCCACCAACCTCGTTTATCTGCTGCATTTCGCTGCAACATTCATGCCAAGCTGCGATTTTCTCATAGTTCGGCTCAGCCAAATTAGCCAAAGCCAGTCTATAAATTGGGCAAATATCCACACATTTCAACCCAATAGGCTTTGATTATTAGGACTGTATTATATCACTAAACAATCTTTAAGAAACAGTTTTAGAGCGTTTTTTAAGCAGTACCCATGTGCTTAATACCCATGTGCTTAAATCGCCAAACTCATGCAATTAACAAACAAAATTTTATCAATAAAACCAAATTGCATGAAAATCTTGTGGGTAAATGTATAGGCGTTTGCTTAAAATTTGATTATACTATGTAGCAATTGGTATGTTTTTGTAAGCTTAACACAGGCTAACATGAGCCAAACCAATTAGATAGTTAAGCAGTTAAATTGGGACACCTACAAGTGTGTATTGTGGCAGGGCGTATGCAAAAAGTTGTCAATAAATCGGATCTAATCGCAAATTTGACCAGCCAGTGCGATGGCTTAGAAGAGCAGGTGGTCGAAGATGCGGCGCAAAAACTGTTTGATTTGATGGCGCAAACTTTATGCCGTGACGGGCGCATTGAGGTGCGCGGTTTTGGCAGTTTTTGTTTGCACTATCGCGATGCCCGTACCGCGCGCAATCCTAAAACGGGCAAAAAAGTTGAAGTCAAAGCCACGGCTATTCCGCACTTTAAGCCTGGTAAAGCATTGCGCGAACAAGTCAATAAATTCGACAAAGCATGATACACCAAAGCTGTGATGGGTGAGTTTGGTAAACACTTGTCACAAAAACACGTTGTCATGTTACGCTATGCTTGCGCTAAACTATGTATAATTAGATTATTTATAACAGGTTTAAATAACAGATTAAAAAATCACAACATTGTGGTTGTTAAAATTGGTTTAGCCAATCATTGTTTGAGGATACCTATATGCGCGTTATCATGTCGATTTTGTTGGGTTTAATCATTGCTTATGGGCTGTTTTTGGTATTTGCTAATAGCCAGCCTGTGATGGTGAACTTGTTATTTAGTACCGTGCCGCAGATGGCATTGGGTTTGATGCTGATTTTGACTTTATTATTGGGTTTGTTGGCTGGGATTTTGATGTCACTGATGTTATTTCGTGTGTTTCAAATTCGTGCCGAGAACCAACGCCTATTGCGTGATTTGGCAGCAGCTCAGCAAAAATTGGTTGAAACCCAAAGCAATTATGAGCAGCACCTCAACCAAAGCCGCAATGCAGGTATTCCGCTGTCGGTGAATAATCCTACTGTTTAGACGCTGATTGCTACCATACAAATGTTGTTTAAAAATGGCTTATCGATGTATTAAGCCATTTTTTAGATCTAAAGATTTTATTAAGCGATAAAGTGTATCTATGTCTTCTGCTACTCAATCTTTAAGTACCGTGCGCTCGCCGATTATTGTTGCGTTGGATAATATGACTGATAGCCAAGCTTTGGCATTGGCATATAAGTTAGATCCAACGCTCTGCCGCGTTAAAGTTGGCAAAGAATTATTTACCCGTTATGGTGCAGGTTTTGTCCAAGCCTTGCACGGCCGTGGGTTTGAAGTATTTTTGGATTTAAAATTTCATGATATCCCTAACACCACAGCGCAGGCGGTGCTTGCGGCGGCGGACTTGGGTGTGTGGATGGTCAATGTGCACGCCAGTGCAGGCTATACTGCCATGCACGCGGCAAAGCAGCGGCTATTAGACGCAGGCTACCGCACCAAACTGATTGCGGTGACGGTGCTAACGTCGATGACGCAGGCAGATTTGGCAGGTATTGGCGTGACAGCAAGCATTGATGAGCACGTTGAACGCTTAGCAAAGCTCACGCAGCAGGCAGGGCTTGATGGGGTGGTGTGTTCGGCACAAGAGGCGCGGCGATTGCGCCAAGCGTGCGGGCAAAATTTTTTGCTGGTGACACCGGGTATTCGACTGGCGGATGACGCAGCCAATGACCAAAGCCGCATTTGCACACCGCAGCAGGCGTTACAGTTGGGTGCAGATTATTTGGTGATCGGGCGTTCGATCACCCAAGCGCAAGACCCATTGGCAAAATTGGCACAAATTGTTGTCGATTTGCCAGCGCGTGTTTAGATTTTATGTGTTTTGCCTGACAATAGCAGAAAATTAGCAGGATACCATCCATGGCGGCAGTGCGGTTTTTGGTGCTCAGCGATTTGCATATCGATAGCTATGCGCGGCGCGGCTTGCCTGTTGGGCAAATTCCTGACGTGAATTGCGATGCCATCATTGTGGCAGGCGATACGGCAAACAACATCGTGGGCGTCGAATGGCTGATTGCCCAAGCCGAGCGCTTGCAAAAGCCGCTGTTTGTCATCGCAGGTAATCACGATTATTTTGGCGCAGATATCGCCGAGCAAGACGCGATCATGCGTAAACTCACTGCAGGCACACGGGTGACGTTTTTGCAATGTGATGCGGTGGACGTGGCAGGCGTGCGCTTGTTGGGTACAACGTTGTGGACAGATTACACCTACAACGCGCAGCCTGATACGCTAGCTAAGGCAGCGCAAACCATGCGCGATTATCGTGAAATCACCGCGTATGGTCGCCCATTTATGCCTGCCGATAGTGTGGCGCTGCATTTGCAGCAGCGCGCATGGCTCAAAACGGCCTTGCAAAAAGCCGCCGCCGATGGTATGCCAAGCGTGGCAATTACCCATCACAGTGTTAGCCCCTGCTCGGTGTCTGAGCAGTACAAGGATTTTGCCAGTAACGCTGGGTTTGTTACGGATTTAAGTGATTGGATGATAGCAGATTTCGCGCCCAAATTATGGATACACGGGCACACGCATGAAGCGTTTGATTATCAACAAGGACACACGCATGTGGTGGTGAATCCACGTGGCTATCCCAAAGAAGTCAGCAGCACAGGCTTGCTGTTTGATTGGGCAAAAATCGTCAGCGTTGCAGTATAAAACGATCTAATCGCCAATCGTGTGCGCTGATGGTTGCGTGCACCACACCAACCTCCATGAGAATTTTTCACCGATTGGTCACCAAGTCTTGGCAAAATTCCCCCAATTTGCTATAACAGTTATTGATAAACAGTGCTTTATAACCGCGCGCATGACTTACGCGCTCAGATTTTATGGTAGATGGGAGAAAAAGACCACATGCCCCAACGGATTTTGCCTGTGCCTGCCCATTTGCCGCCCAGTATGATTGACTCGGTCAAGCATCTGCCAACGGACAAACGGCTGATTTTGTTTACCCGTCATTCGCTGCGGGTGAGTTCTGATGGGCAGGGCTTTGCCAGCTATGCCTTGCCTTTGACTCCCCAAGGTCGGGTATTGGCGCGCGCGTGGGGCAGTTGGCTGGCGACAAATTTGGATTACTGTTTGGATGTCGATAGCATCAGTAGCCCAATTCAGCGTTGTATTGATACCGCGCTGCTCATGCAAGAAGGGGCAGGCGTGGCGCGTGCGGTGGCAGAGCAAGCGTTACTGGTCGAGCCAGGTAGTCTTGTCACCGAGCCTGAAACGGTCAGCACAGTGTTTCGTGAGATCGGCGCGTTGAATTTTATCAACCGATTTTTGGCACGCCAATTGGCAGGCACCAAAACCCCACAACAAGGCGCGTGGGATATTTTGCGCTTGTTTTATGACCACCAACCCGAGCCTGGGCATTTGTTGTTGGCGGTCAGTCATGATACGTTGCTGGCAGCGTTATTGGCACTGATGCAAGGCGTTGGTGAAATTGATTGGAATGACTGGCCCAAGATGATGGAAGGCGTGTTTTTGTGGTTTGATGATACGCCATTTGAACAGGCGCATGTGCATTTTATTTGGCGTGGGCAGGTGTACGCGCGCAAATTGGCGGCTATTGGGATATGAACCTAAGTGCCGCATTTTTTTCAAACATATTCATGTAAAATTACTACATAGTAAGATTAAAATAATGTCAAATTTAGCTCACCATGACCAGACAACGGTGCCTATTTTAAAACAGCCTCCCAAAATCGTCTTTTTTGATATCGATGATACGTTGTATATCAAAGCAGAACGCCGCATCCCTGATAGCGCGGTGGCAGCGGTACATGGGCTTAAAGCGCGCGGAATTTTGGTAGCCATTGCCACAGGGCGGGCGCGTCGGGTATTACCTGAGCCTGTCGAGCGGTTGGCTAAGGATGTGGGTATTGATTTGTTGGTCACGGTCAATGGGCAGCGCAGCCATTATCGTGGTGAGCCCTTGACCCAATACGCGCTTGCACCTGAACATGTGCAAGCGGTCAGTGCGACACTGGCGCAAGCAGGAATGTCGTATGGCTATATCATGGATGACGCGGTGGTGGCGTTGGCAGAGGATGGGTTGTTTCGCGACACGTTGGCAAAATTGGGTATTGGCTATAGCCGCCTTGCACCAGCGGATTTTGACCCGCAAACGCCTGTGTATCAGATCTTGGCATTTAGTACGGACAATCGCCAACCGCTTGATTTGCCCGAGGGCTTGCGCATTGTGCGCTGGCATGACAGCGGCATTGATATTTTGGATGCGGCAGGCTCAAAAGCGCGTGGTATCGAGCAGGCGCTCAACCACTTGGGCTTAATGTGGGCGGACACATTGGCATTTGGTGACGGCGTGAATGATATCGAGATGCTACAACACGCGGCGTGTGGCGTGGCGATGGGCAATGCACGCGCTGAGCTTAAGGCAGTGGCGGACTATGTGTGCCCACCTGCGTGGGAGGACGGCATTTATCGCGGCTTGCAGGCACTTGGCGTGTTGTGATGTGCTAAAATAGACCATTTGACCTAGGGCGTATGACACAAGCTAGGCATTGATCACATGGAGAATTTGCGCCATGCCGCGTTTTGTTAGCTTTAATATCAACGGTTTACGCGCGCGTCCGCACCAGTTGCAGGCGATACGCGATATCATCGACCCCGATGTAATCGGCTTGCAGGAAACCAAAGTCCACGATGAGGCGTTTCCGCTGGCGATGGTGCGTGATTTGGGCTACCACGTTGAATATTTTGGGCAAAAATCGCATTATGGCGTGGCGTTGCTGTCCAAAACCGCGCCAACGCTGGTGCAAAAGGGCTTTTTGCACGACATGCCCGACAGCCAACGCCGCTTTATCCACGCGCGTTATGACTTTGGCGGCAAACCAATCGATGTTCTAAACGGTTATTTTCCACAAGGCGAAAATCGTGATCACCCGACCAAATTCCCGATGAAGCGTGAATTTTATCAAAATTTAACCAATTATATCAATGATTTACGCAAAAATGGCAGCAGTTTAATTGTCATGGGCGATATGAACATCGCACCTGATGACCTCGACATTGGTATTGGTGAAAAAAACGCCCAACGCTGGCTAAAAAACGGCGTGTGCTCGTTTTTGCCCGAGGAGCGCAGCTGGTATGCCAATTTGATGGCAACCGATTTGCAAGATACTTACCGCACCTTGTACCCAAAGGGCGACGCGCTTAGCTGGTTTGATTATCGCAGCAAGGGTTTTGATGACACACCCAAACGTGGTTTGCGCATTGATCATATCTTGATGTCGCCCGATTTGCGCGACAAACTCAATGGCGCAGGTGTCAGCTATGCTTTACGCGGTATGGAAAAGCCGTCTGATCACGCGCCGATTTGGGCGGATTTTAGCGATTGATTTTTTAAGCTATGGATTGTTGTGTGGCATCGTCTGGTCATGCTAGCAGAATAAAAAGGAAAAAAATATGGCAGTTGGTAACGTTGAACTGGTTAAATTATTACCTATCAAAGGCATTAAAATCGGTATTGCTGAAGCGCACGTGCGCTACCCAAACCGCAAGGATTTAACGGTTTTTGCATTGTGTGAGGGCGCGACCACAGCAGTGGTCACCACACAAAACCAGTTTTGCGCCGCGCCCGTTCAGCTACTGCGCCAGCATTTGCAACACGCAAGCCCACGTTATCTATTGGTCAATACAGGCAACGCCAACGCCGCGACAGGCGAAGATGGCAAACACCGTGCTCTTGCCACTTGCGATGCGTTGGCAAGTCTGACCAACACCACCGCCGCACAAATATTGCCGTATTCTACGGGTGTGATTGGTGAGACCTTGCCCAGTGAGCGTATCATTGCAGGCTTACCCAAAGCCCTGGTAAACCTTGATGAAAATAACTGGTTAGCGGCGGCGCATAGTATCATGACCACTGACACTGTGCCAAAAGGGCATAGTGAGCAGGTAACGATCGAGGGTGTGACATATACCGTGACGGGCATTAGCAAAGGGGCGGGCATGATTCGTCCAAATATGGCGACGATGCTTGGCTTTGTTGCCACCGACGCGGCGATTGCGTCCGATGTGCTACAAACCATGCTGCGTGATAGTGTGGCAATGTCGTTTAACCGCATTACCGTCGATGGTGATACCTCAACCAATGACTGCTGTACGCTGATTGCTACAGGCAAGGCAGATACGGCGATGATAGACAGCACCACGCACCCACACTACGCCGCGGTATATCAGGCCATTGCCAGCGTCATGTTGCGTATTGCCCAGCTTATTGTGCGCGATGGTGAGGGGGCGAGCAAATTTATCACCGTGCAAGTGACAGGCGGCAACACCAGCGATGACTGTGCCAAAGTGGCGTATGCTGTCGCGCATTCGCCTTTGGTTAAGACGGCGTTTTTTGCCAGTGACCCAAATTGGGGGCGGATTTTGGCGGCAGTTGGCTATGCAGGGGTGGATTTAGACCAGACTACGGTCAATGTTTCATTGGATGATGTGCGGATTTGTGAGCGCGGCGGTTTGGCAGATGGTTATACTGAAGATCAGGGAGCGGCGGTGATGAGTCGCCCTGAAATCACCATTCACATTGACTTGGGGCAAGGGCAGGCAAGCGACACGGTATATACCTGTGATTTGTCATACGAGTATGTCAAAATCAACGCGGATTACCGCAGTTAAGTGAGCGATGATTGTTTGGTAATATAAAAAAGAAAAAGGCACAAAATGCGTGCCTTTTGTTTTGGGTTAAACTTATTTGGGCTAAATCCCGTAAACCTAGCCAGCATAGCAGTCAAGAATGACCTTGAGTTTTTAGCCAGTTTTGCATTTGCTCAATCTCGGGGGCTTGCGCGGCTTTGATTTGGCTGGCAAGTTGGCGTATATCGGGGTTGGTGCCATATTGTAATTGCACATTTGCCATATCAATCGCGCCTTGATGGTGCGGGATCATACCTTGGGCAAACGCCACATCGGGGTTAGCCGCCATGATACCGTGCATCATCGCGTCATGGTTGGCTTGGTTGTTGGTTTGATAAGCTTGTGTGATAGCAGCGGCATTGGTGGCAGTCGGTTGGCTGGCTTGGTTGGCGATCAGCCACTGCTGCATATAAGCGATCTCTTTGGTTTGGGCGTCAATGATGGCTTGCGCCAGTGCACGCATTTGTGCGTCTTTGCCGTATTGCAGCTCAATATTTGCCATATCAATCGCGCCTTGATGGTGCGGAATCATACCTTGGACAAACCCTAAGTCAGCATTTTTGGCGTCTATGCCTTTTGCCATTGCTTGGTGCATGGCATGCATGCTGTTCATATAGGCTTTAACGTGTGCAGGCTGATTTTGGCTAGGCGCAGGGTTTGGATGGTGCGCTGTGTGGCGGGGCATGGCTTTGTGATGATCGGTAGGTGACTGGCGATCGGCTGCATATTGGCTACAGCTTGTCATAGCCGCCACTATCAAGGCAAGACTGGCGATAAAAATTTTTTGCATAACAAAATTCCTTGTGCTAAAAGACGCTGAATACATTGTATTCATCTTTGCAAATTTTTACAAATATAAGCTAGGCATAACACCGCTGGCGCAACATCTCATACAAACACAACGCACCTGCCACACCAACGTTGAGGCTTTCTTGTCCGTTTGGCTGCGGCAATGTCAAAGGCTGCGCCTGCGCAAGTAGCTCTGCGCTTACCCCTTGTCCCTCATGCCCAAGTATCAACGCTAGTGGCTGACGCAAATCGGTGTGATATATCACTTTGTCGCTGTGCGAACTGGTGGCAAATAGTGGCACTTTAACTTGGGCAACAATATCAGTCAGACTCACCTGTTCATACATCGTTAGGCTAAATACCGCGCCCATGCTTGCCCGCAAGGTTTTAGGCGACCAGACTGATGCTGTGCCTGTCGTGCAAATAACCGTCGTGACCCCCACCGCCGATGCGGTACGCAGTAGCGTGCCTAAATTGCCATTATCTTGCACGCCATCGATGATTAAGCAATCATCGGTCACATCGTGAATGAACGCTGGTCTTGGCGTGTCGATGATTGCTATGATTGGCAGACTTTCGCCAAGGCTGCGGATCGTTTTGTATAACTCATCGCTAATGGTTAGGATTTTGACGTTGCCAAGGCGGTGTAATAAGCCGTTGATTTCAGCATTTTGCAAGCCTGTTTGGCTGACAATCACAGTGTCGGGCGTAAAATCTGCGTTTAGATACGCGTCCAATAAATGCACGCCCTCAAGCACGGTTTTGCCCAGTTTTTTGCGTTGGCGCGATTGGGTTAGTAAGGCGTGGGCGGTTTTGATGGTGGGATTGTCTTTTGAGGTGATCATCATGGGTTGTTTGTTCAATCCGTCAAACAGGCGACTGCTTAGAGTCACCAACTTTTACGACAAGCAAGTACAATGCGCGCAAATTATTGCGCCGCTTCATGTAACTGCTTGATATAATCCACTTCGTTTTTTGCCCCCAGTACCACAGGCACGCGCTGATGAATGCTGATCGGTGTGATGTCCAAAATGCGCTGCGTCGCATCAGTTGCCTTACCACCTGCTTGCTCAATCAACAATGCCATCGGGTTGGCTTCATACATCAAGCGTAATTTGCCTGCCTTGTTTGGATCTTTGGTATCAAATGGATAGCTAAACACGCCGCCGCGGCACAAAATACGGTGAACATCACCGACCATTGCCGCCACCCAACGCATGTTGTAATCTTTGCCGCGCGCGCCTGTTTTGCCTGCGACCAATTCATCGACATAACGCTGCATGGCAGGCAGCCAATAGCGATAATTGGACGCATTGACCGCGTATTCTTTGGTGTCTGCGTCAATGCTGATGTTTTGTTGGATCAAAACAAATTGATTGCTTTGCGTATCAAGGCTAAACATCGCAACGCCGTTGCCGAGCGTCAATGCCATCACGGTTGAAGTGCCATATAGCACATAACCTGCGGCAAGCTGCGCCGTACCTGCTTGTAAAAAGTCAGCATCTGTTGCGGCGTGCCCTTGGTTGTTGTACGGCAGAATCGAAAAAATCGTGCCCACAGGCATATTGATATCAATATTGCTTGAGCCATCCAACGGATCAAACAGCACCAATAGCGCGCCGCCTGCGTTGGCAGCCACAGCGTTATTCATTTCTTCTGACGCGACACCGGCGCACGCTGTATTTTGCGTCAAAGCGTCCATCAGTAAATCATTGGCAATCACATCAAGTTTTTTTTGTTCTTCGCCTTGTACGTTTTGGTTGCCTGCTTCGCCTTGGATATCGGCAAGTGCACCTTGGCGCAGCAAACGGCTGATTTGTATCGCCACGCGGCTGATATCGCCTATCACTTGGTTGATATTGGCAGATTGGCTGTGCTGGGCTAGGTAATCGGTCAAGGTGGTGATGTTCGTTTGCATGGGACTTTCCTTTTCAATGAGTCTTAATAGGCAGAAATTTTTAGAAAATTGTAGCACGTTTTGAGATGGTTTTTTAATGTTATCATCGCAGATTTGGAGTAGAATAGTCTGAGTTGATAGGGCGTATTTTATGAGTTTTGAGAAAAAATTTACTTTTATTGACTTGTTTGCAGGCATTGGTGGGTTTCATTTGGCGTTGGCAAGTTTGGGCGGTGAGTGTGTGTTTGCCTCCGAAAAAGACCGCTTTGCTCGGCAAACTTATCAACATAATTTTGATACTTCCAAATTTGTGTTTAATGACGATATTCGTAAGCTCTCGCCCCATCAAGTTCCCGATCACGATATTTTATGTGCAGGGTTTCCGTGTCAGCCGTTTTCTCAAGCTGGACTAAAAAAGGGCTTTAGTGATGGAGCGGATTCAGAACGGGGCAATTTATTTTTCTGTATTTTGGATATTTTAGAAGCCAAACAGCCCAATGCTTTTATTTTAGAAAATGTCCGACATTTGGTTAATCATGATGATGGACGCACGTTTGAGATTATTTTAACGTTGCTCAAAAAAGCAGGTTATACGGTATATTATCAAGTGTTAAAAGCCTCTGATTACAATATTCCACAGCATCGCCCACGAGTATTTATTGTCGGGTTTAAAAATGCCGACAACCTACCACGTTTTATATTTCCACCTAAATTGCCTTTAACTTATACCATGTCGGATGTGTTCGGTGAGCCGTGCGAAAAGGATATAGGTTTCACCCTGCGGGTTGGTGGTAAAGGATCGGGAATTGATGATAGACGAAATTGGGAATTTTATCGGGTAGGTGGTGAGGTCAAACGCATAGGCGTCACGGAATCAAAAAAAATGATGGCAATTCCCGATAGTTATGAGTTTCCTGTGTCGAAAACCCAAGCCATGAAACAGCTAGGTAATAGCGTATGCGTTGAAGTGGTGAGACAAGTGGCACAGTCGGTTGTTGGTTATTTACAGCATCACGATATGCATTTTTATCCCAAGAGTACGCAGAAACATAGCCCTATGATAAATAACTCTATGATAAATAGCCATATAATAAAACGTAATAAAGGTGAATTGAGTGAAGTCTACGCGCTATGTAAAGTGATTTTTGAGCAAATTATTCCTTATGGCGATATCAATGCTCATGCCACTGCTGATAGTATTCAAGTGCTAAAAATCCATACCAACCAGTCGCTCATTGATTTGCAGCAAACGCAATTTACAGTAGTAAAAAACGATAAACAAACCAACTATCAATTAGCCGATTTTTTGACGCAAGCGGAGTTAGACCAAATTTTAGCCGATATTAAAGCGGGTAAAAGTACGTTTAGTAGCACCATACTAGACCAAAAAATAGCGATTTTGGGCGAAACTAAAACCAAAGGCACATCCTTAGAAAAAGGTGATATTTCGCTGTCTTTTTTGGATAACAAACAACTGTTTAGCGAACAACAGACCAGTATCAAATCATTTTTGGGCAACTCGCCCACGTTGCTCAATGCCTCACAGGCGACTAATTTTATATATGAAATTCAAGGTATTAGCGCCAACGATATCGATGTAATTAATGCCATTGAAAGTCGATCCAAAATTAAAGACAGATTGCAAAAAATTTATGAATTGGGTGGTTACCTAAGCTTTCGGTCGTGCGAAAACCCAACTTATGAAAGCACCTTACGAAAGGTAGATAGCCAAATGCCCGAAATTTTAGCCCAAGCTTTATTGGCGTTTTTCGCCAAACGCATGGATAACAAATTGAGTAGTTTTCCTAGTAGCCAAATTTCTGACACTGCTAAAGCCGAGCAAATCACTTGCCGTCTAAAAGATTTTGTTAAATCGACGATTTTGGGGATTTTCCCAACCCATGCATGGAACGGTGATTTAACTGCTAATTCGATACTACTGGTAAATGAAAATGGCGAGTTGATTTTTTATCATACCAATCAAGATGCTGTGCTAAAAGCTTTTTTTTATCAACATACTTTTTTTGATACACCTTCTTCCACAAGACACCGTTTTGGCAGCGTATATTTTGAAAATGGTAAATTTTACTTTAAACTTAATTTGCAGCTTAGATTGGCACAATAAATTGGCACAATGAAAAGGCTTAAAAATGAAAATTTTAACCACCCAAACCTCTTTCAACAAAGACCTACAAACCAAACTTGATACCGCCATGAGCCAGCCTGAGCTGATCCCCGAGGGTATTCGGCACTTTATTGGCGTTGAGGGTCTAAGCCGCGCCCAGCTGATGCAAATTTTGGACAAAGCCAATGGCTATTTGCTTGGCGATGGCAAAATCAAAAACAGCGATGAGCTTGACGGCTGTACGGTGATGAACCTGTTTTTTGAAAACTCCACACGCACGCGTACAACATTTGAAGTGGCGGCAAAACGCCTTGGCGCGAACGTCACCAGTATTGATATTGCCAAATCTAGTACGCAAAAAGGCGAAAGCTTGCGCGATACCTTGTGGAATCTTGAGGCCATGACGGCAGACATTTTTGTTGTGCGTCATAGCGCGTCGGGTGCGGCGCACTTTATGGCAACCGAAGTTACGCCCAATATCGCCATCATCAACGGTGGTGACGGTTGGCACGCGCACCCAACGCAAGCGTTGCTTGATATGCTCACCATTCACCGCGAGGCAGCGCGTCCGTTTGAACAGCTACGCGTTGCTATCATTGGTGATATCAAACACAGCCGTGTAGCGCGCTCAGATATTGCCGCGCTCAAAACCTTGGGTACAACCGATATCCGCGTAGTCGCGCCCAAGACCTTGCTGCCTAAGGGCATCGAGCGTTATGGCGTGCAAGTGTTTAATGATTTGGATCAAGCGATTGTGGATTGCGATGTGGTTATTGGCTTACGCATTCAAAACGAGCGCATCGGCTCGCCGCTGCTACCCTCAACCAACGAGTATTTCAAGGCATACGGCATCACGCCCGAACGCCTCAAACGCGCGCGCCCTGACGCGATTGTCATGCACCCAGGTCCGATGAATCGCGGCGTTGAAATTGCCTCAAGTGTTGCCGATGGTGCGCAATCGGTGATTTTAAAACAGGTCAATAACGGTATTGCCATTCGCATGGCGGTGTTGGCCCTCGCCATGCAGGGGCAGCGACAAGCTAGATTGCGCTAAGAAATAAGGTTGTGGCGGCTGCGTCACCACCAAAGCCAAAAAAGCTGTAAGGGTATGCCAAGGTCGGGCAAGACAGCCAAAAAGTTACGGTTGAGCGCCGTACCGATGACTAACAAGATGAAGTGGTTACGCACGGTGTGGTGAGTTTTGCCAATCCTGATGAGAGCCCAACACTTGATGAGACTGACACGCGCGTATTGACTTAACGCTAACGGCGCACCTTATTTTTGCTTCTTTGCTTTATGAAAACGAGATCAAGAGAACCGCATGAAAAATTTACTTCCATCCAACTGGCAATTTGATACCGACCAACTACCCACCGCTACCAATGATAAATGGCTGTTGCCGCCCTTGGTAGACTTGTGCGCGCGTTTGCGTGAACCGGGGCATCAGCAACACGGCACACTCAAATCCGAAGGCAACGCCGCCCGCCAAAACGGCTTTTTACATGTTGTTGTACCACCCGACACCCAACCTGTACTAGAAAACGGATCGCTGCTGGCAGGCTTGCGTGAACGCGCGTACCATGATGCAGGCATTCATCTGCATGTGTTGGGCGCATTGACGGCTGGGCTGGCAGGTGAATTTCCTGCCAATATGCTGGGACTCAAACAAGGCGGTGCCATTGGCGTGACCAATGCACGACGCAGTTTTGCCAATGATGATGTATTGTTACGCGCGCTTGAATACGCTGCCACCTTTGACATTAAGGTGTTTTTTTACCCCGATGAGCCAAGTCTGTCCAAAAATGGCGTGGCACATGATGGCTATATTGCCTCGTATCACGGCTTGGCAGGCATTCCGTGGATTGCCGAAACCGTCGCCCTTGCCAAACAGTTGTTGATTGTCGAGGAAACAGGCGTATCAGCGCATTTTAGCCAGCTGACTTGTAAGTCTTCGATGGATTTAATCCGCTGGGCAAAACAACGTGGTTTGCCAATTACCTGTGATGTTGCCATGCATCAGTTGCACTTGACCGATGATGCGCTGATTGGCTTTAATGCGTTAGCCTATGTCTTGCCGCCTTTACGCAGCAACACCGACCAAAAGGCACTGCTTGAGGGCTTGCAAGATGGCACGATTGATGCAATTTGTAGCCACCATGAGCCACTGGCAAAAACCGCCAAGCAAGCCCCATTTGCCGAATGTCAGCCCGGCATTAGCACATTAGACACGTTTATGGCATTGGGTTGCCAGCTGGTGCGTGACGGTATCTTGACCGCCGAGCAACTGATCGAAAAAATTGCCATCAATCCTGCGCGCATTGCAGGCATTGAGTCGCAATGGCGTGATATTGGTGGTGCGGTATTGGTTGATCCCAATCAAGCTTGGCAAGTCACGGCGGATACCATGCATTCGGCAGGCAAGAACACGCCGTTTATTGGTAGTACACTGGTAGGACGAGTTGATCAACTATTTTTTAATTAATATTTTTATATAAATTAAAAATTCTTGATTTCACAAAGTCAAGCTTCTTATCAGAACAATAAACGTTTGGTTATCCGCTGTGCGGTTTATCATCCGTTGCCGTAAACCTGCGACTTTAGGCGGTGGATATAAGGCAACTCCGAAACCATGCTTGCACACAGAAACTTGTTAAATATGTTAAACTAACCCCATGAAAACCCTCAAGCTACGCATACGAGATAAACACACAGACCAACTAAACCGCCTAAGCGGTTCGGTCAATTTTGTGTGGAACTATGTTAATGACTTGAGTTTTAAATACTTACAACGTACTGGTAAATTCTTTAGTGCCTATGACCTAAACGAATACACCAAAGGTAGCGGTGAACTACTTGGCTTGCATTCTCAAACCATACAAGCCATCAATGAAACCCATGCCAAATCGCGTCGCCAATTCAAAAAGGCTAAACTTAACTGGCGAACCAACAGCCCAAAGGCAAAGCGTAAAAGCCTAGGTTGGATTCCATTTAAGCAATCCGCAATCAAGTTACTGGCTACCCATCAGACGGGTAAAAAAGGCTTAAAATCAACCTTACAGCTTAGTTTAACCAAAGGGCAGAAGCTAATTATAGACTTATGGGATAGCTACAATCTTAGCCTATATCAAATAAACACCCTTGAGGTCGTCCAAGACAGCCGTAACCGATGGTATGCGTGTATCACCGTCAAAGAATACCCAAAACAGCAATGTGGTACAGGTAGTGTCGGTATTGACTTAGGCTTAAAAGACAGTGCCACCGCCTCAAATGGCGATAAACTACAAATTAAACAAACACAGGCATGGGCTAAAAAATTGGGTGTCGCCCAACGTGCCAAAAACAAACAACGTGTCAAAGCGATTCATGCCAAAATCAAAAACACACGCCAAGACCTGATACATAAATTCACCACAGGGCTATTCAAAGACAATGCCCTAATCGTGGTTGGTGACGTTAAAACCACCCAATTTAACAGCAAAAAAGGCAAACTAGCCAAAAGCGTATATGACGCAGGTTGGTTTGAACTCAAACGACAACTGACCTACAAATGCGAGAACGCAGGTTGCCGTTTTGAAATCGTGAATGAGAGATACACGACCCAGCGATGTTCGTGTTGCGGTGAAATCACCGCCAATAGTCCGAAAGGTAGAAAATCGCTTGGAATAAGAGAATGGACTTGTGCTAAGTGTGGCACATGGCATGATAGAGATATTAACGCCAGTAAGAACATTCTTGCGGTCGGGCTTGACCGTCTTGTAGAAGGAATCCCCTCACTTTAGGGAGGGGAGGAAGTCAATTGTATAGCGCAGGTATTAGCGCTTTGGTTGAAGCTTGGGCGGTCTTTTCGGCAGACTGGTGGACGGTTGGTTGGGCGGTGCTTGGTTTTGCCGTAGTTTTGTGTATCACCGTATGGTTAGCGGCTGTTTTGACGGTTTGGGCAAAGCTAGGATTTGCCAATAACAAGCCACTCGCAATAGCGATGCCAGTGGCGATAAGACGAGTGTTTTGTGTTGAAATTGACATATAATGTCCTTAATAACTGAAGTTACGCACCGCTAATAGCCTTAAGCTGGGCAAAAGCCGACTGATTAGCGGAGACGAGTAGCTTCAAACGCAAAGCAAAATGATTCAACTTGGTTTTGATTTTCAAACACTCAAGCTTAAACACCGCATACGTGGCTAAAAAGATATGATTAACCCGTGCCCTTTGGCTATGCACAGGAGACCTACCCAAATTGGCATTTTGCTTTAACGACTTATGATACACTTCAACCTGCCATCGTTTTTGATAGCTGTTGATAAACGTATCCTTGTCGCATTGCAAATCCGAACACACCAGATATAAAATCCCTGTGCTACCGTCTTTGTTTGTAAAGACTCGGCGTAATAACAAGACTTCATCATGGTAGTCATTTAAAAAGCCGTGGACAGGGGTATTATCGGGTAGATTAGACTCATCAATACGTACAAAGTTACCTTTTTGTCTATCATCAGGTGTTAAAGCCACTAAGCGATTTGACTTTAACGCAAAGATAAAATGTTTTTTGGCTTTACGGATGTGCTTGAATGTTGCATTGGCTGAAAACCAAGAATCGGCTAATACATAGTCGAATTTGACTTGGTTTTTAACTGCCATGTCAAACATCTCAAGTAAACGCTGATTTTTGGTTTTATCGCTTTTACGTTTAACCTTGCCTTTGTCATCGGTAAAGACGTTGGGTTTGGTGATGATGTCAAAGCTTAAGGGTATGTCGATGTCTTTGCGATGATACAGACAGTTAAGCAGGTTGATGCCTTTGACGTTTTTGTTTTGGGTGTGGTCGTAGTGCCAGCAGTTGATGTCGTCGATGCTTGTGTGCGGTTTAGGCTGTATGGTGTCGTCAAAGATGAGATAGCCTGTGGCATTGGGTGTGGCATTTTCATGCTGTCTTAGCATGGGTTTAATCAGTTGCCATTGTTCTTTGGCGGTGAGTGTTTCGCTGTTTAAAAATCGGGTGATGCTGTCATGGTAGATGCTCCCTTGTAGTAGATTGGCAAGTCCTGTGGCGGTGGTTTGCCCAAAACTTGCAATGAGGTAGTCGCTGTAGAGTTCTATCATGTCTTTGTTCATTTGTTTACTCTCGCTGACCAATTTTTTTGTTATAATAACGCTTTTTTAAAGGGCTGCGTAACTTCAGTTAATAATATGAGGATAACCCGTGAGAACACATTGATAAGGCAGTTCGAGATTGTTCTCAGCCCGCAAGTGGTTTTAACTACCTGTAATCTTCGCTGACGGCAACTGCACTGTGCGCCGATTTTGGCATGCTTGCAAACCGATTTGTTAGCGGCGTGTGGTACAATCGTAAAAAATTCTCTCGACTAATTTGCGCGATGACTGATTTAAATTCTAAGCCTTATTCAACCAGCGCTCATGCGATATCGGCAGACAACGCCCAGCAAGCCGCGATGACCCAACAACCATCACGCCCTAACCGTGCTATTGGCATGGTGGCAGCGTATGAATTGCTCAAGGGCATTGGCGCGGTATTGGTGGCGGTGGTATTGGCAATTTGGCATACCCGTATTGAGCATGTAGCAGGTACTTCGATTGCAGCGGTGCGCCGCACGTGGGGGCAGTGGTTTGCGCCGCAGCTTGATACGCTGGCAGGTTGGGCGCAGGGCATTGATGGGCATTGGCGTGGGTTGGTGGCCTTGGTGCTGGGCTATGCGGCGTTGCGCTTTTTGGAGGCGTATGGCTTGTACCGTGACCGTGCGTGGGCATACTGGCTCAGCTTGCTGGGTTATGGGATTTTTTTACCCGTTGAATTTTATGACGTGATCGCTAAGCCGTTTAACTGGCTGCATCTGTGTGTCTTGTTGCTCAACGCGTTGGTGTTTTGGCTGGTATTTCGCAGTATGCGCCAAAAGGGTTTGATTTAACGGTCACACTTTGGCGATAAAAACGGCATAAAAAAAGGGCACTCACGCCCTTTTTTTTATCCTGTTGGGAAAAATCAGCCTTGTTTGTGCGGATTGTCGCGCTCATCGATGATTTGCACTGATTTGGGCTGGTGGTCGTGGTGATCATCGCGCGTGTGCTCATGGATCAAGTGTTTGAGCTTTTTAAACTTGCGTTGAATAAAATTGCCGCGCTTAATCGGATTGGCACTGCGCATCAAGCCATCATCATTGATTTGTACGGCGTGTTTGAGCTCATCGGTCGCACCGTCCAAGCGATTGGGGATAAAGCCGTCTACGCCTTGCTGCTCGACAATCGGATGACCGAGCTGTGCTTGATAATTGAGTGTTTCATGAAAATTTTGTTCATTCATGCGCGCATCATAGCTGGTATCAATGCCATCAATGTGCTGCGCTAGGCGGCTTTTGGGGGCATTTGACACATCGCTGTCGTTGCCTGCATAGTCAATCAGCGCGTCGTATTCTTTGCCTGTGGGCTGGCGTGTCGATGGCTTGATAGACGTATGCGCGTGTGGTTGGTTGTGCTTTTGGCTCATGGTTGGGTCCAAACTTGGTTCACCTGCGCCCGTTTGGGCATGTAGTTGGGCGGCATGTATTTGGGCATTGGTGGCTGCATTTTGTTCGGCGGTGTCCTCTACCACGCGGTCTTTGTCGGTGTCTTTGATGCGCTGGTCTTTGTTAATCACATCGCTGATTTGTCCACCTGATAGTCCGCTTTTTTCACGCCCCTGTACCAGTGAGTTGTCATTGATTTTGTGCTTGCCTTTGGGCTGATCAATGTCATCAGCATCGGGTTTTTGGCGTGGCTCCATCGTATCAAAGATATCTGCCAATGATATCGAAAAATTGCGCTGCAACATGCGTTCATTTTTTGCCATTAGCGCGACCCATTCCCGCGATTGCGGCACATATTTTTGCATTTTTTGTAAATCGGTGCGGTGTGGCAACGGGTAGGGCAGATTTTGGTAAAAATCCCACAGTGTGTAATCTTGCAATGAGCGTTTTAAAATATACTCATCTTTTTCGCTGTTGGTAATCAAATTGTTGTCTTGCAAAAACGTGATATAGGTGTACCAGTTGGGCATCTCGCGCCGCCCAAGCACATCACGCAAGCCCGCTTCATTAACTGCGTTGCCTTTTTTGTGCTCACGATACAAAACGTTGAGCATATCCATCAAGCTAAACAGCGCGTGGCGTGGGTTCAGCTCATCGGTTTCAAAGATCGTCAAGCTATAACTAATCTCAACGCCAAGCAAAATCACGTTCCAAGAAACATACACCCACAGCAAAAACAACGGCAACGCTGCAAACGCGCCATACACCGCCTCATAACTGGTAAAGTTACTCACCGCCAAGCCAAAAAACTGCTTGAGTAGCTCAAAAATAATACCTGTGATGATACCTGCAATCAGCGCGTGTTTAAAGCGCACTTGACAGCGCGGAATAAACCAATAAATGCCGACAAACCCCAATGTCATCACCAATACCGACGCAATATGTACCCACACCGCCCAGTCAATGGCATAACCGCCAAAGTTTTGGTTTAAAAAACTCAAACTTTGCACTGTGCTTGACACGATAAATGCCGTACCCAGCACAAACGGCGCGATTGTCACAATCGCCCAATAGCGCAATAGATTAAACAACGTGGTTTCTTTTTTCTCAACGCGCCAAATCTCATTAAACGCCCGTTCAATGGTGAACAGCATCGATAATGTGGTAAACAGTAACGCTACCGCACCAATCAGCGACAAGTTTGATGCGTTACTGGTAAACTGCTGAATATAATCCGCCACCTGTGAGCCTGCCGAGGGCAACAAATTGCGCGAAATAGCCTCTTGGATTTGTTGTTTGGCACTTGCTAGCTGCGGAATCAGTGACAGCGTTACCAAAACAAGCGTCAAAATCGGCACCAGTGATAACAGCGTGGTATAAGTCAGCGAGGCGGCTTTTTGCGTGCAATTATCATTCAAAAAGTTTTTAATCAAAAATACCACAAACTGCATCCATTTGTGCTGCATGAAGCGGCTATTTTTTATTTTATTGATAAAATTTTCCATACGCGTCAGGCTTTTGCTTTAGTGATCAAAGGTTGGGCAATGGGCAAAAAAAGTCCGTCCAATCACGGCGGACAACGGCGCGTCTATGGTATCATAACTGTATCGGCATTACATCGCTTTGCTTTGCCAATGTGGCTAAAATAACTGTAACGTTTTTTTGCGTTAGTTAGTTATTCCAATGTTACACGCTAAGCTGCTTTCATCGCCAAATCTCAACCACCTAAAACCCGCAAAAAAATTGCTCAAACTTTACAAGTGTTATGTTTTAAGCGCTTAAAACTAAAACAGGTAACCACCATGCAAGCTGAACACGCAAATCAAGCAGCACCAACCAATCAGCCTTATCTTTTGGTGCTATATTACAGTGCCAACGGCTCAACCAAACAACTGGCGTACTACATCGCGCAAGGCATTGAGGATGCTGACGTGGGGGTTCGTGCGCGTATTCGTACCGTCGCGCCTGTCAGTACTACCTGTGAGGCCGTCGCGCCCGTGATTCCTGATGATGGCGACCTATATGCCACACAAGATGATTTGCGTGACTGTGTGGGCTTGGCATTGGGTAGCCCAACGCATTTTGGCAACATGGCTGCACCGATGAAATACTTTTGGGACAACAGTGTCACGCTGTGGTTGGCAGGCGATTTGCAAAACAAACCTGCCTGTGTGTTTACCACCAGCGGCTCGATGCATGGTGGACAAGAAACCACGCTCATTAGTATGATGACACCACTATGGCATCATGGCATGTTGGTGCTTGGGTTGCCATACAGCGAGCCTGCGCTCAACCGCACCCAACAAGGCGGTACGCCCTACGGTGCAACCCACGTGAGCGGCGCGCAGCACCAAAACCCCTTGACCGCTGATGAAATCGCCCTTGCCATCGCCCAAGGCAAACGCTTAGCAAATACCGCGCGCGCATTGCTCAATACACCGATTGGTCACTGACATGGCAAAGATGAAACAATCTGCCGAGCAGCTAGCACAGGCGGCAAATAGCCTGCGCACACGGCTGCGCGGTGGGTGGTGGTTGTGGCTGGGTTGGCGGTGGTTGGGTGTGCCGATTTTGACGGCGTATTTACTGACCACCAAACCATCGGTATTCGGTGGGATCGTGTGGCAAGGGCTGTGGTTGCTGCCTGCCTTGCTGGCAAGCCCGTGGGTAATGAGGGGCAGACAGCCGTATGCCTTGACGATGATTGGTATGTTATTGCTGATTTATTGGGGTGGCAGCGGCATGGTCGCGCTACAATATGGCTTGACACAAGTATGGACGCTACTGGCGGTGTGGTTGGTGGATTTTGTTTTGCTGGGTTTGATCAACTATTGGCTATTTATGCTGCTAAAAAAATTGCCAAAAATGCATGCTTAGTTTTTTTTGTATAAAACATAAAAAAGGCTAAAGCCGCTAGGAGCGTTAGCCTTTTTGCCGTTTCATGTTTCATCAACTGTTTGGTCAAACGTCAAACCACAAACGCGTTGCCTGCTTGTTCGATTAAATGGCTTAATTTAGCTTAACCAAATTCATCTCCATGCGCCGTCCGTCATTGGTCTGCACCACTTTGACTGGCAAGTAATCTAGCGCAGGCGCAAGCCAAAAGCTGGTTTGGCGGTCTTTGTCATCATGGATGCGGTCAATGCGCACGACATCAAATGTGCCTGCAGGCACGCTTAAGCGCGTTGGCGCAGACATGGTAAACGGCACCGCTTCGACTTTGTTACGCCCAACCATGGCATAATTGCCGCGAAAACGGTTGTTTTTCAAATCCTCACGAATTTGCACCTCAAGGCTTAAATCATCATATGCTGCTTGCTTTAATGGCAGCGTTTGGGTTTTGCCTTTGTGGGTACTGGTAACTTGCTTGGTAGTAGGGTTAAAGCGTAAATCGGTGGTATTACCCACACCCAAAACCTTGTATTGCGTGCTACTGGTCAATGGCTGTACCACGCCGCCTACGTTACCAAACGTTGCAGCTTGGCGCGCTGATGCTAGCTTGCCCACATTGGCGCGTACGTTGTAGTTGTACTGGTTGCCGTTTTTGCTCAAGGTGCGCGTTGCCATGCCGTTGTATTTGTTTTCAATGTTAAATTGATAGACGGCGGTAAATGGTGCAACATCGGCTTGCGCCACACCGACAATACCCAAACTTACCGCCAGTAGGGCAGCACGTTGCCAATGCTGCGTTGTCAAATTACCCGTTTTAAGATTCAACATGATGTTACCTGCTGGCTAAATTGTAACTAAATATGACAACTATGATGGGCGTGATCGCCAAATTTTACAAGTTAAAATGCGACAAAATTACAAATCATTATATTTTTAGCAGATTTGTGACATAATTACTTGATTTTTAAACCCTTTAACAAAATGCTAAAAAATTGCTACCAAAGCTTGAACAAATTTTGTCTCATCCCCATTGTGTCAAGTAATTTGATTGACCACCGCATAATAACAATCGTGGGTGCAATCAAACCTTTTGCGTCGTCCACCTAAGATCACCTAAGATCGATGGCGGCGTGTTTTTCACAACAATTTGCTGGAGTTGAACATGAACATTCGTCCTTTACATGACCGTATTGTCGTGCGCCGTAGTGAAGAAGAGCAAAAAACCGCAGGCGGCTTGCTATTGGCAAACAATGCCCAAGAAAAACCCTCACAAGGCGAAGTGCTGGCTGTGGGTAATGGACAAATCCGTGACAACGGCGACGTGCGCCCCTTAGACGTCAAGGTTGGTGACACTGTATTATTTGGTCAATATGCAGGCTCAACCGTCAAAGTTGATGGCGAAGAGCTACTGATCATGCGCGAAAGCGACGTATTGGGTGTGGTCACCAAATAAGTTGGCGGTTTGTTGCACAAAAATGCGCTGATAAGCGGTTGAAAAACGCGCAGATAACCAAATTTATAACCCATTCGCAAACTTATGAACCATTTAAACAAATTGGAGAATACACATGGCAAAAGATGTCAAATTTAGCAATGACGCACGCAGCAAAATGATCGAAGGCGTAAACGTCTTGGCAAACGCCGTCAAAGTTACCTTAGGACCAAAAGGTCGCAACGTGGTAATTGACAAATCATTTGGCGCACCAACCATTACCAAAGACGGTGTAAGCGTCGCTAAAGAAATCGAACTTGAAGACAAGTTTGAAAACATGGGCGCGCAGCTAGTGCGCGAAGTAGCGAGCAAAACCAATGACGTTGCTGGTGACGGTACCACCACAGCAACCGTATTGGCACAAGCGATTTTGCAAGAAGGTCTAAAATCAGTTGCCGCAGGCATGAATCCAATGGATTTAAAACGCGGTATCGACAAAGGCGTACGTGCGGTTGTTGATAAAATCCATGAAATCTCAACCCCTGCCAACGACAGCAAAGCGATTGCCCAAGTAGGATCAATCTCTGCCAACTCTGACCAAACCATCGGCGATCTAATCGCCCAAGCGATGGAAAAAGTCGGTAAAGAAGGCGTGATCACCGTAGAAGAAGGTTCAGGCTTTGAAGATACCTTAGAAGTCGTCGAAGGTATGCAGTTTGACCGTGGCTATATCAGCCCATACTTTGCCAACAAACCAGACACCTTGACCGCTGAGCTGGACAGCCCATTGATCTTGTTGGTAGACAAAAAAATCAGCAACATCCGTGAGTTGATTCCACTGCTAGAAAACGTGATGAAACAAAGCCGTCCGCTGCTTATCATCGCCGAAGACGTAGAAAACGAAGCGTTGGCAACATTGGTGGTAAACAACATGCGCGGTGGCTTGAAAGTCTGTGCGGTTAAAGCCCCAGGTTTTGGTGATCGTCGTAAAGCCATGTTGCAAGATATCGCGATTTTGACTGGCGCGACTGTGGTGTCTGAAGAGCTTGGTATGACCCTTGAAACCGTTGATTTGTCAGTATTGGGTACTGCCAAAAAAGTCACTGTAGGTAAAGAAAACACCGTGATTGTGGATGGCGCAGGTGAAAAATCTACCATTGATGACCGCGTGACTTCTTTGCGCCGTCAAGTAGAAGAATCAACCTCAGACTACGACAAAGAAAAATTGCAAGAGCGTATCGCCAAACTTGCAGGTGGTGTTGCAGTGATTAAAGTTGGTGCTGCTACCGAAACCGAAATGAAAGAGAAAAAAGACCGTGTCGATGACGCACTACACGCAACCCGTGCAGCGGTTGAAGAAGGTGTGGTTGCAGGCGGTGGCGTGGCATTGGTGCGCGCCTTGTCAGCCTTGGACGATATCAAAGGCGACAACGATGACCAAGTCGCAGGTATCAACATCTTGCGCCGTGCGATGGAAGCACCATTGCGTCAAATCGTTACCAACGCAGGCGATGAAGCCTCAGTGGTCATCAACCAAGTTAAATCGGGTGAAGGCAACTATGGCTACAACGCGGCAACAGGTGAATATGGCGATATGCTAGAAATGGGTATTCTTGACCCAGCCAAAGTTACCCGTTCGGCACTAGAACACGCAGCTTCAGTAGCAGGCTTGATGCTAACGACTGAAGCTATGATCACTGACCTACCTGCCAAAGACGACGGCGCTGCTGCCGCTGCCATGGCTGGTATGGGCGGAATGGGTGGCATGGGCGGTATGATGTAAGCCGACGCTAGCTATTGTAGATAGCCCGTTATAACGTGCAAAACCCTGTCAAACGGATGTTTGGCAGGGTTTTTTATCGATAAAACTTGGTTAGTTTTTATCGTTATCAGAAAAACGATCTAGGTGTTTGACGGCAAAACGCAGCAATGCCCATAGTTGTTGGTCTTGCTCGCCCAGCGCGTCCCATAGCGCGTCTTCTGACAATACGCTGTACTCGCCCTGTGTCGTCAAATCCAGGTCTGCACCTGCATCCACCGCGTCATTGAGCTGACCGTATTCACCGTTGGTATAAAATGTTTCCAATTTTTGCATAATGGCGACGCTGTGTTGCCAGTGTGTTCGCGCCTGTTCAAGTTTTGGCTGCAATGCCAACCATTCACGATACAGGGCTTGGATTTCATCCAGTCGCTGCTGCATAGCTTGGATTTCATTGGTATTGGGTGAAGTATTTGGCGACATCAATCATGCTCCCGTCTAAACACAAATTGCGTCTTACTGGACGCTTCTGGCACAAAATAATAACCGTCTAGGTCAAAATTTTGCAACTCTTCAGGATTTTTAAGTTGGTGGCAGGCGGCATAGCGCATCATCAAGCCACGCGCGTGTTTGGCATAAAAACTGATTACCTTGTAAGTACCGTTTTTACCATCCTCAAAACGTGGCGTGATCACAGTTTGGCTCAAACTTGCACTTTTTACCGCCTTAAAGTATTCATTCGACGCTAAATTGATCAGCACTGTATCGCCGTTTTGTGCCATGCGCTTGGCAAGCGTATCGCCAATTTGGTCGCCCCAAAACTCATACAAGTTATTGCCGCGCGCATTTGCAAGTTTGCTGCCCATCTCAAGCCGATATGGCATGATAAAATCCAACGGCTTGAGCACACCGTATAACCCCGATAAAATCCCCAAATGCTGCTGCAAATATTCAACCGCAGCAAGCGATAGGCTGTTAGCGTCCAATCCTTGATACACATCACCTGCAAACAGATACAACGCAGGTTTGGCATGGTCAAGGGTAAACGGGCGGTCATCATCCCATGCCCAACGTTGATTGCGTTCGGCATTGGTTGCCGCAAGTTTGTGCGAAATGCCCAGCAAAGCCATCAAATCGACAGGGTCCAGCGGTTTGAGCAATGCCATCAGCGCACAGGCTTGTGGCATTAGCATGGGCTGGTGGTCGGCGAGCGGTGCATATTGTAAGTACGATTCCACCACAGGTGGTAAGGTGCACGTTTCGTCCAAGTTTTTGGCAGGCGAGAGCAAAAAATACATGGGCAGCTATCCAAAAGTGTATTGAGCAAAGATTATACAATAGCCGCAGGCAAAAAATTTGGCTAAAATGCCGTTTTAGCCAGATGATTTTACCCAGCCGATGATCTCCCGATAAACGTGTCATGCCAAATCTGAATTTTTCTTTACTCGTTGATACCCGTTGGTGCTTGGACGCGCTGCTCAGAGACGGGCATATTGACCAGCGCGATTATAACTTGGTGCTGACCAGTCAGCGACCGCAGCTGCATCCGCTACAAATTATTGCAGGCTTTAATTTAACTGATAAAAAAACCGCCAATCAAACCGTTGGCAATCCGCCAACAGTGCTGACCTTAGACTGGCTGAATCATTGGCTATCCGCTAAGGCAAACGTGGCGTATGTGCGCATCGATCCTTTGAAAGTCGATGTGCCTGCCGTCACAGCGGTAATGTCGTTTGAATATGCCAAATCGCAGCACATTTTGGCGGTGGCGGTTGATGACACGCAAGTGACCATCGGCACCGATCAGCCACTGTACCACGATTGGCAAGCCAACATCGCACAGGTGGTCGCACCACGTACGGTGCATACGGTGCTGTTAAGCCCTGCCCAAATCAACCGCTATCGGCAAGAATTTTACCAAGTCAGCAAGGCAATCGCAGGCGCGCACAGCCAACAACGCCGTGCCGAAGCCGATATTACCAACGTTGAGGCATTACTACAGCTTGGCAACCTTGATAATATCGAAAATCCCGATGCCAACGATCAACACATCGTGCGTGTGGTCGATTGGCTGCTGCAATACGCTTTTGACCAACGCGCTAGCGATATTCACCTTGAGCCGCGGCGTGATACAGGTAAGGTGCGCTTTCGTATTGATGGCGTACTACACACCGTCTATGAAATGCCTGTGGGTATTATGACGGCGGTGGTGGCGCGGATTAAAATTCTGGGTAGGCTCAATGTTGCTGAAAAACGCAAGCCGCAAGACGGACGGCTCAAGACGCGCACGCCAAAAGGGCAAGAAACCGAGCTGCGCTTATCCACACTACCGACGGCATTTGGTGAAAAACTGGTCATGCGCGTGTTTGACCCCGATGTTTTGGTGCGCACGTTTGAGCAGTTAGGCTTGACAGGGCGTGACTTGCAAAAATGGCATGAGATGACGCGCGCGCCCAACGGCATTATTTTGGTGACAGGACCGACGGGTTCGGGCAAGACCACGACACTTTATAGCACGCTCAAGCAGCTTGCCACGCCTGAAGTCAATGTCTGCACCATTGAAGACCCGATTGAGATGGTTGAGCCAGCATTTAACCAAATGCAAGTACAAAGCAACATTGACTTGACGTTTGCCGATGGCATTCGCGCATTGATGCGTCAAGATCCTGACATCATCATGGTCGGTGAGATTCGCGACACTGAGACGGCAGACATGGCAGTGCAAGCGTCCTTGACGGGGCATTTGGTGCTCTCAACGCTGCATACCAATGACGCGCCGAGTTCATTGACCCGTTTGCATGATCTGGGTGTTGCGCCGTTTTTGACCGCGGCGACGATTTTGGGCGTGATGGCGCAGCGGTTGGTGCGTACCTTGTGCCCGCATTGCAAAACCCAACGGCCGATTAGTGACGGCGAGGTACAAATATGGCACACACTGGTGCACCCATGGAAAGCCCCTGTACCCAGTCACATCGCCCACGCAACAGGCTGCGAGCATTGCCGCGATACAGGCTATTTGGGGCGTATTGGTTTGTATGAAATTATGGTACTCAACCAAGACACCAAGCGTTTGATTAGTGAGGGTGCCAGTCTTAATGCATTGACGCAAAAGGCGTACCAAGACGGTTTGCAACCGCTACGACTGGCAGGCGCGCGCAAGATCGCTGAAGGCGTGACCAGCTTTGAGGAGGTTGTGCGCGTTGTGCCACTGTAGGGGCGGCTAGGTTTCTACCGCATTTGACCTAAACCATACCTGCTAACTACAATGTGGCAAGATGGTGTGGCGTTTTTTGCAGCTTGCTGACATCATACCGTTGCTGCTGAGCAATGGTTACGAACTGATGATAAGTGTTTTCATCCATCGTTGGCGTGCGAGATAGCACCCACAGATACTTGTGGTTTGGCGTACCGACCAAGGCGTGTTGGTAGTTGTCATCCAGTGCCAACACCCAATAATCCGCCTTACCAAAGGGTAGCCAGCGTAAGCCTTGTGGCAAAAACGTTACTTTAAGCCGACTGGTGCTCTCACCGTTTTGGGTTGCCTGACCAATGCTTTGGATGACTTTGCCGTCTTTTTGCTTACATTGGTTGTCCACCTTGATAGCACCGTTTGGTTGTTGGCTATAATTGGCGGTGACATCACTGGCGCAATGGCGTTGAAAAAACATCGGCAGACGCGTAATTTCATACCATGTGCCCATATAGCGGTCTAAATCGACACGTGCCACCGTTTGCGGTGTGGTGGGCTGGGCATTGGCAGTGCGCGTCATACCCAAGCCAACGACGTCCCAACGATAGCAATAGCGGCAAATTTGGCGGTTTTTTGGGATAAAATATTGTGGTATCGCGTCATGATTTTTACAAAACCCCCATCCTTGGCAGGCTATCAAGCAATTTTAACCTAACAATAAAACGCCTCGCGGCAAAGCATTGGCTGGCAAAATGAGATAAAACGACCAAAGCAAAATAAATTTGATGAATATTATGAGACAAAGCCAGCCGTTAGGCAAGCACAATAATGCAAAACCACGGTTGAAGCAATCAAACAAGATGGTGCCCAGAGCCGGACTTGAACCGGCACGCTCTAAAGAGCGAGGGATTTTAAATCCCTTGTGTCTACCAATTTCACCATCCGGGCGGTGAGAGGTGTTAGGGTTTAACCTAAAAAAGATGGAGGCTGAGGTCGGAATCGAACCGGCGTCCACGGATTTGCAATCCGCTGCATAACCACTCTGCCACCCAGCCATCATAGTAATTCAAATAGCCGCGATAGGGCGTTTGAATTAAGGATTGCTATCATAGCAAAAATTTTTAAAAGTGCAAGGATTTTTTGGCATTATCTGATGTTTATTGTTTAATAGGTGGTAAAATAGTCTAAAAATAGCCTAAGTAGCATGAATTGCATGCTTACAACCGCTGTGATTGATACGTTTTCATCGTCGCAAAAATCGGCTACAATACGGCAAATTTTACAATTTTTCTCACGTCTTTTATTCAACCGTTTGCTGTTTTTTTATCAGTTTTTTAATACCAAGGAATCGCCATGCCTGCCACCCGTTTAGACGGCAAAGCCTACGCCAAACAAATTGAACTTGCGCTTGCTGAGCGCGTCACAGCACTCAAGGAACAAACGGGGCGCACACCGATTTTGGCAACCATTTTGGTGGGTGATGACCCAGCCTCAGCAACCTATGTCAAGATGAAAGGCAATGCCTGTCGGCGCGTTGGCATGGATTCGCTAAAAGTCACCCTACCTGCTGACACCACCACCGAGCAGTTATTGGCAAAAATCGCCGAGCTTAACATCAATCCCGATGTACATGGCATTTTGCTGCAGCACCCTGTACCAAGCCAAATTGATGAGCGCGCGTGTTTTGACGCGATTGCCATCGAAAAAGATGTCGATGGTGTGACTTGTTTGGGCTTTGGTAAGATGGCAATGGGCGAGCCTGCATATGGCGCATGTACGCCGCAAGGCATCATGTATTTGCTTGAGCAATACGGCATTGAACTGGCAGGCAAGCACGCGGTTGTGGTCGGGCGCAGCGCGATTTTGGGCAAACCAATGGCGATGATGTTGTTAAATGCCGATTGTACGGTGACGATTTGCCATTCTAAAACCCAAAATTTGCCACAAATCGTCAAGCAGGCTGATATCATTGTGGGCGCGGTTGGCAAGCCTGAGTTGATTAAAAAAGATTGGATCAAACACGGCGCGGTGGTGGTTGATGCAGGTTTTCATCCCACCGAAAACGGCGGTGTGGGTGACATCGAGTTGCGTGATATGGATGATATCGCCAGCGCGTTTACGCCTGTGCCAGGTGGCGTAGGTCCGATGACGATTAATACCTTGATTCGTCAAACGCTAGAAGCGGCAGAAAAAGCTGCTGCCAAAAACGTTTAAAACCGATCATTTAGCTATTTAAGATTTAGTCACTTAGTATTTTGGTAGATACAGTGTCTGTGCCTGCCGAGCTACTGGCAGCCCTACATGCGGTGCTGCCGTCGGCGGATTTACGCGCCACTGCCGTGCCATTGCTGGCAACTGACCGACCGTTTGGCTTGTGGCTGATTGATGACAATTTTTGCCATCAAGACTTGACCCCCACTGCCATCGAACGCTTGTGGGCGCATTGTCCGTATTGGGTGTTTGCGTGGGCATCGGGGCAGGTATTGGCGCGCCATATTTTGTCTGCGCCGCACACGGTGGCAGGCAAGGTTGTGCTGGATTTTGGGGCAGGTTCGGGCATCGTGGGCATTGCCGCCAAACGGGCAGGCGCGCGTGAAGTGATTTGTTGCGACATTGACCCTGTTAGCTTGCTGGCGTGTCAAGCCAATGCCGCGCTCAATGGTGAAACCATCACACCACTAGATGATCTATACGCTTTGCCAACTTTAGGTATGGATAAAGTCGATGTACTGTGCATGGCGGATGTGCTGTATGACACAGCAAACGTGGCATGGTTGGACAATGTGCTGGCTTTTGCTAATACGGTTTGGTTGGCAGATAGTCGGCTTAAAAACCTTGCCCATCCGCGTTATCAGCGCGTGGCGACAATCGAGCAAACCACGACTTTACCCGATATGGATGAGGCGCGTCAGTTTAACCGCGTGACGTTGTACCAAACCATATGTTAGGTCGCGTTGAATTTTTAAAACCACACAGTTTTTAAAACCACACAGTTTTTAAAACTACACAGTTTTTAAAACCACACAAGGAAATGACATGTCAATCAAATCCGACCGCTGGATTCGGCGTATGGCAACTGAGCACGGTATGATTGAACCGTTTGAAGCCGAGCAGGTGCGCTACAATGCCGAGGGGCAAAAATTGGTCAGTTTTGGCACCTCAAGTTATGGCTACGATGTGCGCTGTGCGCGTGAGTTTAAAGTTTTTACCAACGTGCATTCGGCGATTGTTGATCCTAAAAACTTTGATGAGCGCAGCTTTATTGATATCGTTGGCGATGAGTGCATCATTCCGCCCAATTCATTTGCTTTGGCGCGTACGGTGGAGTATTTTCGCATTCCGCGCGATGTGCTGACGATTTGTTTGGGTAAATCGACCTATGCGCGCTGCGGTATTATCGTCAATGTCACGCCGCTTGAGCCTGAATGGGAAGGGCATGTCACGCTAGAATTTAGCAACACGACCAATTTGCCTGCGCGAATTTATGCAGGCGAAGGCGTGGCGCAGATGTTGTTTTTGCAAAGCGATGCCGATGATGTGTGTGAAACGTCTTACAAGGATCGCGGCGGCAAATACCAAGGGCAAACGGGTGTGACCTTGCCAAAAACCTAAATTAAAAGCCTAAAAGTACCCAACACTTCATCAAAAAAACCGCATCCAATAAGATACGGTTTTTTTTGGGCTGCGCTTGGGTTCATGGTTACAAACTACTTTCCAATGTCGTCCAACGCTCAAGCTTTTGTAATAGTAGCGCATCAATTTGCGCCAAACGCTCTGAGGCTTGTGTCGCGCCTGCCAAATCACGGCTAAACCAACTACCATCTGCCAATTTTTCTTGTAAGTCGGCTTGTTCAACTTCAAGCGCGGCAATTTCATCGGGTAAGTGGTCAAGCTCGCGTTGTTCTTTGTAGCTCAGTTTTTTCTTGCCTGTGGGCGATTGGCTGTTGTTTGCTGCTGCTGGGTTAGGGGTGGGCTTGGCGGTTTTTTCGCTGGGCTTGGAGGCGGTCTTGGCGGTTTCGGCGTCAATCCGCGCTTTTTGCTGCAAATAGTCTTGGTAGCCGCCGACGTATTCATTGACTACACCGCGTCCTTGTGCGTCTTTGCCAAATACCCACGTTGAGGTGACGACGTTGTCCATAAACGCGCGGTCATGGCTAATCAGCAAAATCGTGCCGTTAAAATTTGCCACCGCTTCTTCTAGCAGCTCAAGCGTTGCCATGTCCAAATCGTTGGTCGGTTCGTCCAATACCAGTACGTTGGCAGGCTTAAGTAATTGCTTTGCCAACAGCACGCGGTTACGCTCACCACCTGATAAAGCTTTGACAGGGGTACGCGCACGCTCAGGCGCAAACAAAAAATCTTGCAAATAGCCGATGATGTGTTTCTTTTTGCCGCCCACTTCGACATAGTCCGAGCCTTCGGCAACGTTTTGCACCACACTGGCTTCAAGGTCAAGCTGATCGCGCAACTGATCAAAAAATGCGATTTGTAAATTGGTGCCGAGTTTGACGCTGCCTGTTTTTTCGATATCAGGCTGCGGTAAGCCCAAAATTGCATGAATGAGCGTGGATTTGCCAACGCCATTTTGCCCGATGATGCCAATGCGGTCACCGCGTAAAATGGTCGTGTTAAAGTCATGCACCAGTGTGGTGTCGCCATAGCGCAAGGTTAAGTGCTTGACGTTGCACACCAACCGCCCACTGGCTTCAACATCGTGCATGGTCAGATTGACCTGCCCAACTTGTTCGCGCCGTGCTTTGCGTTGCTCACGCAATGCCTTCAGTGCGCGCACGCGTCCTTCGTTGCGTGTGCGCCGTGCCTTGATGCCCTGCCGAATCCAGACCTCTTCTTCAGCAAGTTTTTTGTCAAAATTGGCACGCGCCTTGTCTTCAGCTTGCAGTTCTTGTTCTTTGAGCGCTTGATAGCGCGCGTAGCCTTGTTGGTTGTGTGATAGACCCGCTTGCTTAATGTCATAGCTGCGCAAAATACCACGGTCAAGCTCAACAATGCGTGTGGCGACTTTGTCGATAAAGCTGCGGTCATGCGAAATAAACACCAACGTCAAACCCTGTGCGCTGAGCAAAAACTGCTCAAGCCACTCGATGCTGTCTACATCCAAATGGTTGGTCGGCTCATCAAGCAGCAAGATATCGGGCTTTGCCATCAGTGCTTGCGCCAGTAGCACACGGCGTTTGCGTCCACCCGACAACGCGCTGATATCCGCCTCACCGTCAAGCTGCATGGTGGACAGCA
Organism: Moraxella atlantae NBRC 14588; assembly: GCF_001591265.1. Taxonomy (GTDB): domain Bacteria; phylum Pseudomonadota; class Gammaproteobacteria; order Pseudomonadales; family Moraxellaceae; genus Faucicola; species Faucicola atlantae. The sequence continues at coordinate 109,054 of NZ_BCUL01000007.1, forward strand.
AGGTCTGTACCTCACGCGGCAACGCCCAACCGTCGGCATCGTCCAGTCGTTGTTGTAGTGTCGCCATCTGCGTACACGCTGCCATATCACCTGTTGCGCATGCAGTGCTGAGCCGTTCGTACTCTCTCAACCAGTCACCAACTTCACCTGCGCCTGCCAGCACGATATCGGCGACCTTGCCGCCTGTTTCGGGGATATCCTGCGCCAGTTTTGCCACGTGCAAGCCTTGCGCCATCTGGCATTCGCCACGATCGGGCTTTAGCTGCCCTGCAATGACGTTAAGCAGCGTTGATTTGCCCTCGCCATTGCGCCCAATCAAACACACGCGTTCGCCTGCCTCAAGGTTAAAATCCACCCCGTCCAACACAGGCGCGATACCAAACGCCAAATGCACGTCGCGCAAATGCAATAATGCCATGTTTTTGTCTCATCATTGATCAATCATTAACGCGCCATTGTAACAAAAAAGGCAAGAAAAAAGCAGGCAAGCACGGGCTAAAAAAACCGACAAAACAACATCAACGCTGAGTAAATCGGCTACAATACCGATTTTTATCGTTACGAAGTCTTGATCAAGCCATGAAATCAAACACCGCCGATACAAACGCCGACCTAGCCATGCCCACCGATTTACTGGCAAGTATGCAGCAAGCCATCATTGACCTGCAAAGCCAAATTGTGTTTTTAGAGGATACGGTTGAGGCACTGAACCTGCGCGTTGCTGAGCAAAGCCGCGAGCTTGCCGATCAGCAGCGCCAACTGCAACTGCTTTACCAAAAAATCGACAGCCAAGCCACGGCCAATACCATCGCACCGTTTGATTTGTTGGCAGATAAGCCACCGCATTACTGATGGTTTAAAATCTGTACGATTAAAATCCAGTCAAAGCACGCCATAAAAAAGCCCAACATGATTTGTCGGGCTTTTGATCATGCACAATTTTATTCATCAGTCATTTAATTGACGGTTGGGCAAAATATCTTTGACCGCGTCGCGCAGCTCACGCAATGCCTTGACGCTTGATTCCCAATCTAGGCAGCCATCGGTGATGGACTTGCCGTATTCAAGTTTGGACAAGTCGGCGGTCAAATTCTGCCGACCGCCTTTGAGGTGGCTTTCAACCATCATCCCGATGATCGAGCGGTTGCCGTGTTGGATTTGCTCAGCGATATTTTGAATGACCATCGGCTGCAAGTACGGGTCTTTGTTGGAGTTGGCGTGGCTTGAATCAATCATGATTTTGCCCGACACGTTGCCTTTTGCCAGCTCATTTTCGGCTTGTGCCACTGCTGATGCGTCATAGTTTGGCTTGCCGTTGCCACCGCGTAGCACCACATGGGCGTAAGGGTTGCCTTTAGATTGGATGATCGACACCTGCCCATCAGCCGATAAGCCCAAAAAGCTATGCCCCGATTTGACCGCCTGCATGGCATTGACCGCAACCGTCATGCTGCCGTCTGTGCCGTTTTTAAAACCAACGGGCGATGAGAGCCCCGAGGACATTTCACGGTGCGTCTGGCTCTCGGTGGTGCGCGCGCCAATCGCTGACCAGCTGATTAAGTCTTGTATGTATTGTGGCGTGTTGGGGTCGAGGGCTTCAGTGGCGCAGGGCAAGCCTTTTTCGTTTAAGTCCAGCAGCAATTTACGCGCGGTATACAGGCCTTTGTTGATGTCAAAGCTGTCATTCATGTCGGGGTCGTTGATCAGTCCTTTCCAACCAACGGTGGTACGCGGTTTTTCAAAATACACGCGCATAACGATAAAAATCGTGTCTTTGAGTTCCTCTGCCAGTACGGCAAGCTTGTCAGCGTATTCATGCGCGGCTTGGATATCGTGAATTGAACAGGGGCCAATCACCATTAACAAGCGTTTGTCTTGTCCGTCCAAAATGCGTTTGATGGTCTCACGACCTGTTTTGACGGTTTCGAGCGCGGCAGGGGTCATGGGCAGCTGGGTTTTGAGTTCAGCGGGTGTGATTAAAGGCAAAATCGCGGCTAAGTTCACGTTATCTACATCGGCGATATCAGTGTTGGCAAACGTTGTCATGGCTCTCACGGCTGTCATTTATTGAGTTAAACTGTCAATATAAACCAAAACAGGCACGCTGTCACCTCACCTGACGCGCCAAACTGCCAAAAGTCGGCAAAATTTTAATGAAAATTAATTGGCAAGGTAATAACCTTTTTTTGGCAATTTTTTGCCCGTATTTGGCGCAAATTTAGCCAACAGGCAACAAATTGCCGACAAACCGCGCTTGTCAAAATGGGCAAAATTCGTTACCGTGAGGTTTTGTGTCATCGCAAATGTTATGACAACTTCAACCCCTTCAACCCCTTCAACCGCCAGTATTGTCTTTAATCCAAGCACCATGACTGACCAAATCACCGCCGAATTTGCTACTCCGCACACGATCACCGCCCAATATCGCCCGTTGGTGATTGGTATTGTGGCAGGCGAGGTGTCGGGCGATGCGCTGGGGGCGGATTTTATGCGCCAGATGAATAACTTACGTGATGATATTGTGTGGGTCGGTGTGGGCGGCAGCCAAATGCAGGCGGCAGGTTTGCAGTCGATCCTTGATATGTCGCGGCTGGCGGTGATGGGCTTGAGTGAAATTGTCAAGCATCTGCCCGATTTGCTCAACGCCAAAGCGCAGATTTTACGCGCGTTTGCTGATGCCAAACTGGATATATTCATCGGTATTGACGCGCCCGATTTTAATTTGCGCTTGGCAAAATCACTCAAGCCCAAAGGCGTGTATTGTGTGCAGTACGTTAGTCCATCGATTTGGGCATGGCGCGAAGGACGCATTGAGTCCATTGAACAAGCCACGCATTTGGTATTGTGCCTGTTTCCGTTTGAATTGCCCGTGTATGCCAAACATGGGCACCCTGCGGTGTGTGTCGGGCATCCGCTGCTCAAAACGCTTGACCCTGCGCTGACCACCACGCCGCTACTGGATCAACGCTTGACACTGATTTGGGCGCATGACGACTTGCGCGAATTTTTTGCCCAAACGGGCAATATCAGTTCGCTGATTGCGCTGCTACCAGGTTCACGGAATAGCGAAATCCGCGCCTTATTGCCAACGTTATTCGCCAGTGTGCGCCGTTTGCTGATCCTTGATCAAAACTTGTGCTTTGTCATTCCTGTGGCACGCGCCGAACACCAAAGTTTAATACAAACACAATTGGCACAACAGCCTGATGACGTGCGCGCACGTGTGGTGGTGGCGCATGATGCAGCGCAGGCAGATTTTAGCCAACGCGTGATGGCAATGGCAGATTTGGTGCTGCTGGCATCGGGTACAGCAACGTTTGAGGCGATGCTGCTTATGCGCCCGATGGTGGTGGTATATCGGCTCAAGGCATTGAGTTTTTGGCTGGCAAAAAAACTGGTAAAAATTCCGTATGTTGCCTTGCCTAATATTTTGGCAGGTAAGCAAATCGTGCCTGAATTGCTACAAAACGATGCCACTGCTGATAGCATCAGTCGCACGGTGTACAAAAATCTGTCCGCCCCTGCTTATCAAGACCAACAACGTGCCCTTGCCAAAACTTGTGCCAAGCTGCGCGAACAAAGCAACACCAACCCTGCCAACGCGGTTGTGACAGGGTGGTTAGCATGGTTAAATGACCACCAATAAAAATCGCATAAATCGATTACTTATGCGATAAAGCTTTTTAAAATCAACATGTTAAGCGATTAGCCGTTACGTGCCAATGCGCGCCAGCCGATATCACGGCGGTATTGCATACCATCAAAACTAATCGCTGCGCAGGTTGCCAGTGCTTTAGTTTGCGCGTCTGCCAAATCATCGCCCAATGCTGTTACGCACAGCACGCGCCCGCCGTTGGTGACGATGGTCTGTGCTGCCAGTTCGGTTTTATCCATGCTTGCAGTGTCAAGGTCACGGTTTTCAAAGCGTGTCCCTGCATGAAATACTTTAACCCCGTTGTGATCTGCGCTTAGATCAGGCAAACCTGTGATGGCATCGCCTGTTTTTGCCGACTCTGGATAGCCTTGCGCCGCCAGCACAATGCCAAGGGCAGGGCGGCTATCCCATTTGGTTTGGCTGGGCAAATTACCTGCCACGCCTGCTTGCATTAGCTCAACCAATGACGCTTGCAAACGCAGCATAATAGGCTGGGTTTCAGGGTCACCAAAACGGCAGTTAAACTCAATCACAAATGGGTCGCCGTTGTCATCAATCATCAGCCCTGCATACAAAAAGCCTGTATAGGGCGTGCCGTTGTCCTGCATTGCCTTGACCACAGGCTCAATGATCCGTGTTATGACTTTGTCATGCACCGCAGGCGTGACGACAGGGGCAGGCGAATACGCACCCATACCACCCGTGTTCGCACCCGTATCGCCCTCACCAATGCGCTTGTGGTCTTGGCTGGTCGCCATTGGTAGGATATGTTGCCCATCGATCATACAAATAAAGCTGGCCTCTTCACCTGCCAAAAATTGCTCAATCACCACACGGCTGCCTGCGTCGCCAAATTTATTGCCTGCAAGCATGTCCTCAACCGCGGCGACGGCTTCGGCTTCGGTTTGTGCCACAATCACACCTTTGCCTGCCGCCAAACCATCAGCCTTGATGACAATCGGTGCGCCCTCGGCTTTGATGTATGCCACCGCTGCATCCACCTCGCTAAACGCCTGATAGCGCGCGGTTGGGATATTGTGCTGCTGCATAAACTGCTTGGCAAATGCTTTTGAGCCCTCAAGCTGAGCACAGTGTGCCGTTGGTCCCCACACCGCGATATCCGCCGCGCGTAGGTCATCAACGATCCCTGCGACCAACGGTGCTTCAGGCCCCACCACCACCAACGCGATGTTATGGCTACGGCAAAATTCAATCACCGCGGCATGATCTTTGATATTCACCGCAACGTTTTGTAACTTGGGCTCAAGAGCCGTGCCTGCGTTACCGTTTGCTACAAACACCGTCACCACACGTGCATCCTTGGCGCATTGCCACGCCAACGCATGCTCACGTCCGCCATTACCGATAACCAAAATATTCATATTATTGTCCTTAGATCAAGTGAAAAACGGGGAAAAATCAATACAATGCCGGCAAAACGCCCCAAACCATCAAACAAAACGCAACAGCACAAAGTATAAATAAAACCTACCCAAAAATCCACCAACCGCCATTTACTTGCTACAACTAAGCCCTTAAATAGCCGTATAAGCTAAAATGCGCTAAAATAAGGGCAGACAGGGGGTGAGATTTTGACAGCACATTACATCATTGGTGTGGATGAAGTAGGGCGCGGACCATTGCTCGGCGACGTCGTTGCGGCGGCGGTGATTTTGCCAAATAATATATTAAACTTAGCCACGCCAAGCGCATCATCTGATGGCACCACCTTACCACTTTGGCAAGCCGATGACGTTGCCATCATACTCAATCATCCGCTTAGCCGCTTGACCGATTCCAAAAAATTAAGCGAAAAAACTCGCGAAACGCTTGTGCCTGTCATTCGCCAAACTGCCCACCAATTTGCCATTGCCAAAATACCACCCCAAGTGATTGATGATATCAATATCTTGCAGGCTACCATGCTTGCCATGCAACAAACGATTGGTGAGGTGGTCAAAAACGTTATCGCCAAACAGCCCGACGCGCATTTCACGGTGGTCATTGATGGCAACCGTATACCCGATTTAGCGTTTTTAGGTTTAGATAATGACCAGTTAAAAACTCGTGCGGTGGTCAAAGGCGATAGCCGTCACGCTGCCATCAGTGCAGCAAGCGTCTTGGCAAAGGTTAGCCGCGATTATGATATGCTAGCATTGGCGGCGCGTTATCCTGCTTATCACATCGACAAGCACAAAGGCTATCCAACCGCAGCGCATTTGGCTGCCTTAGCCGAATATGGCATTTTGCCCGAACATCGACGATCGTTTGCTCCCGTCAAACGTTTATTAACCGATTTGAGGCAGTAAATTTTGCATAAAAAAACCGCCCAGTATCGAAGGCTTGGCGGCTTTTTAATTCAACAACAAGTTTAAGCGCGATAAGGCTAGCTGGGTTTGGTTTGCCCATCAAACGCTTTTAGCGGTTTAAACTCCACTATTTTTTGACTCGGCAACTCTGCCCGCGCTTGCAAACGCCACGTATCTTTTGGTTCACGCACGATGATATAGTATTTGCCTTGCGTGTCGTCCAATGTCACCTTGCCATGGTACGCGCCATCAGCTGCTTTGGTTACCACAAAATCGCGGTCTTTTTGGATTTGGGTGGCGTGTGAGATTTGCACCGTCAGCGTTTGTGGTTGCACAAATGTGCTACCAGCAGGTACGTTTAGCACAAACGTGGCATCAGGCGTGTGCAAATTTAGCTGCCCCGTTAATCCCAAATCATGTGCCAGTTTGTCCTTGGACACGTCGGCATACAGCGTTTTGCCATCCATATACCAATCATCACGCACCACCGAATCCTGCTCACGCACCGAATACACCACCAATATCACGCACAGCGTCACCATCAACAGCGGTAAGGCAATGATAAACACCCACACCATGTAGTTTTTGTACCACAGCTTTGAGATGGGTTTGCCACGCGTGCTAGACGTTGGCGTTTGACGTGTTTTTGACAGAGGCGCTGGAGCAGGTTTTGGCATGACACTCACTTTTTTAACCTAAAAAATAATTACTTATCTGTAGTGAATACGTTTTGGTGCGTCGCTTTATACTTGCCGCCGTCATCGACGCTGACTGCTTCAAGTACAATCGGCGTGTTGGCTTGTTTGATGACATTTGGATCACCCAAAACACTGATCGGAAAGTCATAGCTTTCGCTTGGGTCAAGCGGAATGGTCTTAAAGCGGCTATCTAACTGCAAGCCATCTTGCGGCACCAACCGAATTGCATACTCATGCGGACTTTGTGTTTTATTGGTAATTTTAATGATATACGTATTTTCCACCAATCCTTGCGCATTCACCGATGACAACTGATTACGGTCACGGCGAATATCAAGCTGCAACGGCACACGGCTGCTCAAGCCATATAAAGCCCCACCAACCAACAACGTCAGCAGCGCCAAATACGCAAACAAACGTGGGCGCAGCATATGGCTTTTTTCTTCCTCAACCAGCTGGCGCTCAGTACTATAACGAATCAGCCCACGCGGCTTGCCGACCTTATCCATAATCTCATTACACGCATCTACACACGCCGCACATTGGATACACTCTACCTGCAAACCATCACGAATATCAATCCCCGTCGGACACACCTGCACGCACATCGTACAATTCACACAATCGCCAAGGTTCGGATTTTCCTTACCTTTTTTCTGTGCACCGCGTGGCTCACCGCGTTTATAATCATAAGACACAATCAACGTATCTTTATCAAACATCACACTTTGAAAACGACCATACGGGCAAATATGCGTACACATATGCTCACGCATATAACCTGCATTGGCAAACGTCGCAAACGTAAAAATCCCCACCGACACCCACGTCAAAGCCGTCCACGCAGGCAAGGGAATACCGCCCACCGACTGCCAACTGTGATACAAATAATCTGTACCCACCGCATAACTGGTAAATGTCAACGCCGTCACCAACGCCATCAACGCCCAAATCACATACACAATCCCGCGTTTAATGACCTTTTGCGCCGTCCACGGCTCTTTATCGAGCTTAAACTGCTTATTGCGCTCACCGATCACCAACTTCTCAGTAAACTGGTACATATGCGTCCAGATCGTCTGTGGGCACGCATAACCGCACCACACACGCCCTGCATACACCGTCACAAAAAACAGCAAAAACGCCGCGATAATAAAGAAAAAAGCAAAAAAGAACATATCTTGCGGCAAAAACGTCAGCCCAAAAATCATAATACGCTGACCGGTAAAATCAAACCAAATCGCCTGATGACCATCATAGCGCAACCATGGCAACACCAAAAACAGTGCCAACAACGCATACATACTCACCAAACGGATTTTTTGATAAAACCCATACACAAACCGCGGATGCACCCGTTTTTTCGTTGCATCAATCTCATGCACAGGAATATAATTGACCGGCTCTGACATAGCTCGCCTCACAAAATGCGCGCTAAACTTTCAATAAGTCAAAATCTTGGCTAGAAAAAAGTCTGGCTTTCACGCTTGAAAAAATATAAAAAATTAAAAGATAAAAAAATAAAAACCTACCCCTACATTATAGCACCCACTCAACAAATCAACCCTCATAAACTGTAACCCACCAAAAAACCCAACTTTTTGCAAATTTTTTGAAAAACCCCCTTGACCGCACCAAAAAAGCGCGTATAATACGCACTCACTGAACGGCGGCTAACCAATAAAGCTAATAGAAACAAGCAGTTATTGAAAGCAAAGCCGAACGGTAAAAAAAACTGAAAAAAAGCTATTGACAACACAGCAAAGCATGTTAAAATAGCGCCTCTTTCGACAGATGATGTCAAAGAATAACTCAATAACAACGAAACACAAGAACAACTTGTGTGGATTTTCACCCAGGCACAAAAAGAAATGAAGTAAAGAAGCATTTCTACTGTTATAAATCGAAGAGTACAATAGGACTTAACGATGAACTGAGTGAAAAAAACTTAAAGTTGATTCATTTAAGCGAACAGT
>NZ_BCUL01000008.1 GCF_001591265.1 Moraxella atlantae NBRC 14588
GTATGGTTAAATGCGTGTCCTCAAGATTAAAGCCACGTCCTTTAAAACAAGAAAACAGCGTTTCAATCTGCCAACGCTTGGCATAAGTTGCCATCGCATCATCATCGTCAAAATCATTGGTCGCCACAATCACATAATCGTTGTCGCTATCAAGCTTGGCGGATACCTTAACAGAGCAGTCATCAACCATTAAAGTTCGGTCATGATGATACGTTTGCTGTTGGCTTAGGTTGTGAAACAGGGTGTGTATTTGTACGCTTTCACCGTTGCTGTTAAAAACTTTGCTGTCTTTTTTAATGCGTATAGCAAATTTTAAATGCTCTGTGGTAAACCAGTTAAACCACGCTTTGCCGACAAACTCTCTATCAGCGAGTATTTTTACGATTTTGTCTTTGCCAAAGTTGTGAATGAATTTTTCAATCAATTCGGTTCGCTCTAAGGTACTTGAGTTGCCCCGTTTATCTAGCATTGTCCAGTATAGGGGAATGGCAATGCCGTGATGTACGGCGGCTAGCATAAAGATGTTGATGTTGCTTTTGCCCAATTTCCAGTTTGTTCTATCAATGGTAAGGGTAACTTTATCTAGCCCAAATAGGTTGTAAATAAGGCTGGCTATTTGGTGTTCGTCAAGTTCGGTGTCTGCTAAAAACCGTTGTATGCGTCGGTAGTTGCTGTCGGTTTGTGTTGTATTGGGAAAGTGCCTTGCTATCTTTTTTAGGTTGCTACTTTGGGCGGTTATCAAACCTATTATCATTTGGCTGATGCAGTTGATTTTTGCCTTGTGTAGCTTTAGGTTTTGGGCTAATATAGTTTCTAGTCTGATAAGATTTGGCATGGTTTAATTCGTCGAAAAAATTACTATTATGCCTTGTTTTATCAGACTTTTTTATTTTTTTGTCGTGTGCAGAGAGTAGATATTCTCAGCATCAATAGGCAACAAATATCCATTTTTAGAATGCAAGCGTTCATGATTGTACCAGTGTACCCAATCAAGGGTAGCTCACTGTAGTGGGCAGTGACAATAAACTGACCTGATACCAAAGCTGCAACGATTTTTGTTTATTGGGCAAACAATTGCTTATCGTTACAGCCCAGTAACACGGTATTGGCTATAATATACCAACATTTTTCAATATACCAACATTTTTCAAAAATCATATCGAACGGTAATAGGATCAAGGTATGAATGCACAACCCCAAACCACACAGCTAGACTTCACCAAACCCATCAAATCACGCGCCGCGGTGGCATTTGCCTCAGGCGAACCATTACAGATCGTTGAGATTGATGTTGAGCCGCCCAAAGCAGGTGAGGTAATGATTAAAATCACCCACACAGGCGTATGCCATACCGATGCCTTCACCCTAAGCGGTGACGACCCCGAGGGCGTATTTCCTGCCGTATTGGGGCATGAAGGCGCGGGCGTGGTTGTGGCAGTCGGTGAGGGCGTAACTTCAGTGGCTGTCGGTGATCACGTGATTCCACTGTATACGGCAGAATGTGGCGAGTGTTTATTTTGTCGCAGCGACAAAACCAACCTATGCGTTGCCGTACGCGCGACCCAAGGCAAAGGCGTAATGCCTGATGGCACCACACGCTTTAGTTACCAAGGCAAGCCAATTTATCACTACATGGGCTGTTCAACATTTAGTGAATACACTGTCGTAGCAGATGTATCAGTTGCCAAAATCAATCCAAAAGCCAATCATGAAGAAGTGTGTCTGCTTGGCTGTGGCGTGACCACAGGCATCGGCGCGGTACACAATACTGCCAAAGTGCAAGCAGGTGACAGTGTGGCGGTGTTTGGGCTGGGTGGTATCGGGCTTGCGGTGGTGCAAGGCGCCAAACAAGCAGGGGCAGGGCGAATTATCGTCATTGATACCAATCCTGAAAAATTTGCCTTAGCAGAGCATTTTGGCGCGACGGATTTTGTAAACCCGAATGACTTTGACAAGCCGATTCAACAAGTCATTATCGACATGACGGGCTGGGGTGTAGACCACAGTTTTGAGTGTATTGGCAACGTCAATGTCATGCGCTCGGCACTTGAGTGTGCGCATCGTGGCTGGGGACAAAGCGTTATCATCGGTGTGGCAGGCGCAGGACAAGAGATCAGCACACGCCCGTTTCAGTTGGTTACGGGGCGTAAATGGATGGGTACAGCGTTTGGTGGGGTTAAAGGACGCTCGCAGCTACCAGGGATGGTTGAGCAAGCGATGGCAGGCGATATCGAGATCGCGCCGTTTATCACCCACACCATGCCGCTTGAGGATATCAATACCGCGTTTGATTTGATGCATAAAGGTGAATCCATCCGCTCAGTGGTGCATTTTTAAGCTCTTAGCAAGGCATAACAAGGTATAAAAATGCAAAAAATCGAACAGCACAAATTACACGGTGGTGAGTTGCAAGTGTGGCAACATGATAGCGCGTGTACGCACACCGCAATGAAGTTTGCCGTGTATCTGCCGCCTGCTGCACTTGCGCAGCAGCCATGCCCCGTGTTGTACTGGCTATCAGGGCTGACCTGCAATGAGCAAAACTTTATCCAAAAATCAGGTTTTGCTCAGTTTGCCAGTCGGCATAATTTGATCGTCGTTGTACCCGATACCAGCCCGCGCGGACACGACAGCGACGGCGACGCGGTTGCTGATGACGCAGCGTATGACTTGGGGCAAGGTGCAGGGTTTTATATCAATGCTACCCAAGCACCGTGGGCAAAGCATTTTGCCATGTATGATTATGTGGTTGATGAGTTGCCCAAATTGGTTGAACACCACTTTGCCACCAATGACAAGCGCAGTATCTTTGGACACAGCATGGGCGGACATGGCGCGTTGATGATCGCGCTACGCAATGCCGAGCGTTATCAAAGCGTATCGGCATTTGCACCGATTGTCGCGCCCAGCCAAGTGCCATGGGGGCAAAAGGCATTTGGCGCGTATCTTGGCGATGATACGGCCACGTGGCAGCAATATGACACACTTACGCTTATGCAACAGCACACAGGCAAGCAGCTGCCCATGCTGATTGATCAAGGCGGTGCCGATGAATTTGTGGCTGAGCAATTAAAGCCGCAATTGCTTGAGCAAACGGCAAAAGCTATTGATTATCCACTCACGTTGCGCCTACAAGATGGCTATGACCACAGTTATTACTTTATTGCAAGTTTTATCGGTGAGCACATCGATTTTCACGCCAAGTTTTTGCGCTAGTGGGGTATAAATTTTTAAGATTTGGGCGCGTCGCGTTCGGCTTGGCGCGCCCAATACGTTGCCAATAGCGGACCTGTGATGTTATGCCAAAAGCTAAAAATCGCACTAGGTACCGCGGCAACGGGATTGGTTTTAAAATGTACCGCCGCCAAGGTCGCGCCTAGACCAGAGTTTTGCATACCTGTCTCTAGTGCAATCGCTTTGCAGTCAAAATGCGACATGCCAAGCAATCGCCCAGCAGCATAACCCAACAAAAAGCCAAATGCGTTGTGCAAAACAACCACGGCAAAGATCAGCAAGCCAGTTTGGGCGATTTTCTCTTGACTCACACCCACCACCGCGCCCACGATGGCGACAATCGCCACCACGGACAATAGCGGCGTGATGGTGACAATTTTTTTGACTTGTCTGCCAAGCATTGCCTGTACAACCACACCCAGCACAATTGGCACCAGCACCACCAATAGCACGGATTGAAACATGCTTGACGCATCGATATGAATCCACTCACTGGCTAATAAATAAAAAATCGCAGGCGTGAGCACAGGTGCCAAAAACGTTGAGGCCAAACTACACGCCACCGACAATGCCGTATTGCCGCGCGCCAAATACGTCATGACATTGGATGCCGTACCACTTGGACAGCAGCCGACCAACAAAACACCAACCGCAATCTCTGGTGGCAGACGCAAGATTTTGCATAGCGCGTATGCCACACCAGGCATAATGATATAATGCGCAATTACGCCAATACCCACCGCAGCAGGACGCTTGGCAACCTCGCGAAAATCATCGACCGATAGCGTAATACCCATGCCAAACATAATGATGCCGAGGAGCCAAGTGATCCACGGCGCAATCCACACAAACGCAGGTGGATAAAAAAACGCCGTCACCGCCGCGGCAAGCACCCAAAACGCAAATGTTTTTTGCAAAAATGTGCTGAGTTTGTTTAACGCGCCCATATGCCCCTAACTTAACTTGTCAAACTTAGCCAACGTGCCATCCAATGCTACGCTGTCCAACGTCACTGCTTAATCCAACGAATCACGCGCTGCTCTTGTTCCCACTCATCGACCTGTGTTTCAGACACACAGCGTCCTGCCACACTGACGTTTGCCGCCTGCATCTGGCGCAGACTTAACGCGCGGTCGCCTGTGATCAGATGGTGCCAATCAGGCAGTGGCAAGCCGCGATACAGCCGCTTATAAGCACACGTGGCAGGCAGCCAATCCATCGTTGGCAAAATGTTTAAATCCAGCGCGATACAATCGGGCACATAACGATGCCGCGTTGGGTAGTGCCGACACGCGCCCGTTTGGCAATCAAGCAACTGACACGCCACATCGGTGTACTCAACCTCACCCGTATCATCATCTTGCAACTTGATCAAACAGCACGCGCCGCAGCCGTCGCACAGTGCTTCCCATTCTGCCGCGTTGAGCTCGGCTAAACTAAAGCGTTGCCAAAACTGTGGGCGCACAGCAGGGCTAGGGTCATTACTGGCAGGCGCGATGGGTGGGACAAGCAAATTGGTCGGCATGGGCAAATGGTTTTTCTTAAAATTTGGCAATCAAGCCTATCAAACGGGTGGGCAAACAAAACACTACACTATTATAGCGGAAAATACGGCAAAATTTTTATCATCCGTTGCCGTAAAACCACCGACTTTAGGCGGTGGATATAAGGCGACTGCGTAGCCATGCTTACACACGCTAGTCATTTGACATACAATTAGACCAACTATAAAATATAAAAAATTCAATTATACTTAAACCTATGAAAACCCTCAAGCTACGCATAAAAGACAAACACACAGACCAACTAAACCGCCTAAGCGGTTTGGTCAATTTTGTGTGGAACTATGTTAATGACTTGAGTTTTAAATACCGACAACGTACTGGCAAATTTTTTAGTGCCTATGACCTAAACGAATACACCAAAGGTAGCGGTCAACTACTTGGCTTGCATTCTCAAACCATACAAGCCATTAATGAAACCCACGCCAAATCGCGACGCCAATTCAAAAAGGCTAAACTTAACTGGCGAACCAACAACCCAAAGGCAAAGCGTAAAAGCCTAGGTTGGATTCCATTTAAGCAATCCGCAATCAAGTTACTGGCTACCCATCAGACGGGTAAAAAAGGCTTAAAATCAACCTTACAGCTTAGTTTAGCCAAAGGGCAAAAGCTCATCATCGACCTATGGGACAGCTATAACCTATCGCTATATAGTATTAATACTTGTGAAATCGTCCAAGACAGCCGTAACCGTTGGTATGCGTGTATCACCGTCAAAGAATACCCAAAACAGCAATGTGGTACAGGTAGTGTCGGTATTGACTTAGGCTTAAAAGACAGTGCCACCGCCTCAAATGGCGATAAACTACAAATTAAACAAACACAGGCATGGGCTAAAAAATTGAGTATCGCCCAACGAGCCAAAAACAAACAACGTGTCAAAGCGATTCATGCCAAAATCAAAAACACACGCCAAGACCTTATCCACAAATTCACCACAGGGCTAGTTAAAAACAATGCCCTAATCGTGATCGGTGATGTAAAAACCACCCAATTCAGCCGTAAAAAAGGCAAACTAGCCAAAAGCGTATATGACGCAGGTTGGTTTGAACTCAAACGCCAACTGACCTACAAATGCAAGCATGCAGGTTGCCGTTTTGAAATCGTCAATGAGAAATACACTACCCAAACTTGCTCGTGTTGCGGTCAAATCGACAGCAACAGTCCGAAAGGTAGAGCAGGTTTGCGAATAAGAGAATGGACTTGTGCTAAGTGTGGCACACGGCATGATAGAGATATTAACGCCAGTAAGAACATTCTTGCGGTCGGGCTTGACCGTCTTGTAGAAGGAATCCCCTCACTTTAGGAAGGGGAGGAAGTCAAAAGGTAGTAACTATTGCTGACGGACTGGGCAGTATGACAAATGCGTGACAAAGCAGTCACCAAACAGCTGACCATCGACAAGCGATTTAACATTGAAAATTTTTAACAACATTGATAAGGTTATATCATGGATATCCAAATTCTACAACTTGAAACCACCTCACCCGACGGTACAGAGCTTAAAAGCTATGTTTGTTTGCCCAAAGATGCCAGCGCAGATAAGCCTGCGCCTGCGATTTTGGTCGCGCCAGAGTGGTGGGGCGTGGTTGAGTTTGTCCAAAAAGTTACCGAGCGTCTAGCACGTGCAGGCTTTGCTGCAGTAGCGATGGACGTTTATGGTGAGGGCAAACTGACCACCGATGCCAGCCAAGCCAACGAATGGATGGAGCAAATGCTAGCCAATCAAGACCAATTAATGGCACGCTGTCAAGCGATCTTAAAAGATTTTTGTGATGTGCAAGGTGTTGATAGCAAACGTCTAGGCGGTATTGGGTTTTGCTTTGGCGGTAAAATCGTGCTTGATATGGCGCGTGAAGGGCTACCACTACAGGCCGTGGCGACTTTCCACGGTAACCTTACGCCCAAACAACCTGCCGAAAAAGGCAAATTTGCTGCCAAAGTATTGGTCGCGCATGGCGAAGCCGATACCATGACAACCATGGATGATGTGGCCAAATTTAAAACCGAAATGGATCAAGCCAATGTAGAATACACGGTTGATGTGTATGAAGGCGCAAAACACGGCTTTAGTAATCCTGCAGCAGACGAGCGTGCCGCTCAAAATGATGTCGATTTAGGCTATGATGAAGCTGCGGCAAACGCCAGCTGGGATGCGATGATTGCCTTTATGCAAAATAACTTGGCAAATGCACAATAATCTGCTTTAAATATTTTAAAATAAAAACCGTATGCTTACTGGCATACGGTTTTTTTTTGGGCTAAAAGGTTTGCATGGCTAAAGGAGAGTAAAACGCGTCGGTAAGGCTTAATGATACACACAAGGCGGCAAAACGATGGAGGATGGGGATAGGCACGCATGGTTGGGTATTAGCAAGCTAAAAGTTGATTTTAAAAAATTTAAACCGTTAAAATAACATTAGTTTAACGGTTATATAAATTTTAGCAAGATTTTGATGACTGAAATTTGCGCCAAATTTGGTCATTGATCGCCAAACACCCATGCTTGAAGTGTGACGGAGTTGCCCTTACTAAAACGGTTTTAGCCAAACATTTTGCCGCTTTATGCCAGATAATCTCAAGTCAAATCATCGTATGCCAAATCAACAACCGCAATCTGCGCATCATGACATGACCCAAGATCATGCCGCGTGTGCAAGCTTTGCACCGCGTGTATTGGCATGGTTTGCCGAGCACGGACGGCATGATTTGCCTTGGCAACAGCACCACAAACAGTCGCCAGATCCGTACCCTGTGTGGCTGTCTGAGGTCATGTTGCAACAAACACAGGTGGCGACCGTCAAGCCGTATTTTGCACGGTTTATGGCAAGCTTTGCCACCGTGCAGGCATTGGCGGCGGCAGATTGGGCAGATGTGGCAGCGCATTGGGCAGGGCTCGGCTATTATGCGCGCGCGCGTAATTTACACAAAGGTGCGCAGCAGCTTGCAGCGATCATTGCTGAAACGGGCGATTTTCCCCAAACGGTCGATGAGTGGCAGCAAATCGCAGGCGTGGGACAATCGACGGCAGGCGCGGTGGTGGCAATGGGCGTACGCGGCTATGGCGTGATTTGTGATGGCAATGTCAAACGCGTGCTGACACGCTGGGCAGGCATTGATGGCGATATCACCAAGTCTGCCACCAACCGCATTTTGTGGCAGCTTGCCGAGCGTCTGACCCCAAGCACGGATAGCGGATTGTACGCGCAAGCAATGATGGACTTGGGCGCGACCTTGTGCACCAAAGCCAAGCCTGCGTGTCTGCTGTGTCCTGTAAATGCCGATTGTGTGGCACGCGCCGAGGGCAACCCAACCGCGTACCCTGTCAAAGCAAAAGCCGCCGCGCGTCCACGTCAGTTATCGCTTGCTTTGTTATTAACCGATGCAAATGGGCGTGTGTTGTGGCTAACGCGCCCTGATAGCGGTATTTGGGGCGGGCTGGTTTGCTTGCCGTTGCTGTTTTACCAAAAACTGTTTAATCAAAAACCGCTTGAGCAAACACCAGCCGCCACGCCAAACACCACACAATCTGCCCAAAGCTGGCAAGATAATAGCTTGTTCGCCCATCAATACAACGCAGCCGAACAAATCATCGTTGATGTGCTGGCACACATGGGCAAACCACTGGCAGACATCATGACCGCCAGCCAAATTGCCGACCTAACCGAACAAATCAAAGCCCCACAAGGCAGTGTCAGTCATGGTTTGACGCATATGGAGTGGTGGTTTAAACCGTATCAAATCATGCTTGATGATGACCAAGTCAATGCGCTGAATCACGCTTTGGGCGGGCAGGGCGTGACTTTTGGTTGGCACACGCTTGCTGAGGCGCAGACGTTGGCATTGCCCAAAGCCATGCACAAAGTATTGGCACAAATGCCAACTGATGGGGGCAATTAAGCCTGCAACGCCTGCCAAATCGTGGTGGGTTGTAAATCATCCACCACGTGCACACAAGCATCGCTGTGGGTACGTATGTGCTCACCAATCCGCGCTTGTAGGACTACATAACTAAAAACGTTTGGCGACACAGTGGGGGCAATTTTTTGCAGCAGCTCAAGCCAATTTTGCCACGCAGCAAGGCTAGATATCAGCACCCAAATCGGCGTTGGTGGGCGTTGCAGCAAAAATTTGGCATAAAACTGGCTAAAATAGGCAAAAGTGGCAGCAGGTAACTGGCGTTGGTAGCTGTTAATCAATGACACGGCGACGCCACGCGCGCGCAACGCATCAATCAATACCTCGCGCCCACCAGCACCGCGCCAGACTTGCACGCGGTCACCCGACTTGAATCCTTGCACCAATGACAGCTGGAGCATACCGATATTGTTTTGTTGCTCGGGTAATGGGGGGTAGTAGGTATTGGGTGTGGTGCCAAATTGCGCTTGCCAACGTTGGGTGAGATAATCGGCGGTTTTTTGTCCCACGCAAACAAACGGCGGTAGGGCATGTGGTGTGGTTTGTTTGGGCGATAAAGCCTGCACCGCCTGCAAGGTAAAATTCACCGCTGCCTCACTGACCACCACCACCGCTTGGTAGGCTGGCAGGGATTGGGGCGCGAAAAGCTCAACCAGTGCCTGCTGTTCGGTGATGCTCAACGGCGTTGCCACCAAGGCTAGCAACGGCAGTTCGACCACTGTTGCGCCGTGTCCACGCAAAAACTGGGTTAGTTTGGCAGCGCGTTCGGCAGGGCGGGTATTGATGACAATCACGCCGACACCTTGTGCTTAGGTTGAATAAATCTCGGCTAAAATCTTGTCCGCACCCTGGTCAAGCAGCTGACGGGCAACATCCACACCAACGGCTTCGGCAAGGCGTTCGGCATTCGGGTTTTCCGGCGTTAAAGCCAACGTCTCGTGGCGTTCGGCTTTGAGCAGTACGCGTCCATCAACGCTGCCCACGCGCCCTTGTAGCCATAGCCGCCCGATATCAACTTGTGCAAACCCTGCAATCGGCACTTGGCAGCCGCCTTGCAACTCGCGATTCATCGCGCGTTCTGCCAACACGCAGATTTTACTGGCAAGATGGTTTAAAGGTGCTAACGCAGCTAAGATCGCGTGATCATCGCTGCGGCATTCAATCGCCAATGCGCCTTGCCCGACGGCAGGCAGGCAAACATCCGTAGGCAGCTCATGGCGCACGCGCTCACCAAGTCCTAATCGGATCAAGCCACTGGTTGCCAAAATAATCGCATCGTATTCATCGGCATCGAGTTTACCAAGGCGTGTGCCGACGTTGCCGCGTAGGCTGATGATATCCAAATCGGGGCGGTGCTGCTGAATCTGGCATTGTCGACGCAGGCTAGAGGTGCCTAAGCGCGCACCCCGTGGCAAGTCATCTAGGCTGGCAAAATGATTGGACACAAACGCATCGGTTGGGCGTTCACGCTCACAAAACGCGCCAAGCATTAAACCTTCAGGCAAATCCATCGGTACGTCTTTAAGCGAATGTACGGCGATGTCAGCACGCTTGTCATACAACGCTTGCTCAAGTTCTTTGACAAACAAGCCCTTGCCGCCAATTTTTGCCAAAGGCGTATCAAGGATTTTGTCGCCCTTGGTCACCATGGGAATTAGCTCAATGTGGCAGTTTGGATACAAGGCTTGTAAGCAGGCCTGAATGTGCTTGGCTTGCCACATTGCCAACGGGCTTTGGCGCGTGGCAATGCGGATGTGGTCAATCGGGGCAGTGGTTTGGGTCATTACAGATTCTGGATTTTTTCACGCAAAACGGGCAGATGGCGGCGGCTAACGGCAAGTTTTTCATCAATACCTTTAAACCGTACGCGGTAATGGTCTTGATCGACCACTTCTAGCATTGCTAAATAGTCAAGATTGATCAGTGCGTTACGATGAATGCGGAAAAACATATCGCCGAATTCTTTTTCTAAGTCTTTGAGCGTTTCATCGATGAGCACGGTGCCAGTTTTATGGCGTACTTGCACATATTTTTGTTCGGCATAAAAATAGTAAATATCGCTTAATGCAATCAGCTCAATGCCGCGATGGGTGCGCGCGGCAATGTGCTGGCGGCTTGGCTGCGCCACGCGATCCTCAAGGCGGCGCATTTCGCTAAGCTGCGCGGTATTGAGAACGGCAGCGCGTGCCATGGCTTCGCTAAGCTCTTCGCGGTTGGCAGGTTTGAGTAAGTAGCCAATGGCATGGGCTTTAAACGCGGCAATCGCGTAGTGGTCATACGCGGTGACAAAGATGATCGCGGGCGGATTGTCAAGCTCGCTAAGCTCTTTGGCACAGCGAATACCGTCCATTTTTGGCATACGGATATCAAGCAAAATCACATCGGGGTGGGTAGCTTTGACCTGCTCGATACCTTCAAGCCCCGTCACGCCTTCACCGACGACCTCATGTCCTTCTGCTTGTATGATACGTTTGAGGCGTTCGCGCGCCAACGGTTCATCGTCACAAATAACCACTCGCATGGTTCTCTCCCGCCTTATTGTTTAGGTTGCTTGACTGCCATATAAACAATGAAATTCAATCAATAATTTACTTGTTATTGTCAGTTAATAAAACTTATTTTGCAAATATAAATGATGATAGCGACAATTTGACGACGATATGCCGCTCAATGCATGGATTGTGCCACATTGCCCGTCATGTCGCAAGTGGTAGGCACATTCTACCTTGAGGCACTGATTCACATCAACGTGTCAATTCACATCAACGTGCCAACGTCTTTAAGTGGATAGTGCAAATCGATCAGCATTTGTGTACTATCAAGCTGATAGTCAATCGACGCTTGTTCACCAAAATAACGCTGCAAGGTGCGCGTTTGCTCGCTGAAGTTTAAATACCGCTGGGCATGGTTTTGGATAGTATCATAATTTATTGGCTGAATCACACAGCTTAGCTCAATATCCACCCAGTCATTTTGCCATTTGATCGCCACCCAAATTGTCACTGTGTCATCCAGCATTTCCACGACAAAATTGATCATCTTTTCAAGTAACATCTGCAATATCAACGACGGAATCACCATGTCGTACAAGGTGTCTTCATCAGGCATTAGCCAATGCACGATTAATTTTTCACCAAAACGGTATTGCTCGATGTTCAGATAATGCTGACAAATCTCAATTTCATCAATCAACGCCACCTCGCGCACCTCATCAAAACTCATGCGATACAGCGATGAGATACTACGGATCAACGCCTCAGCGGCTGTGCGGTCAGTTTCGATCAAATACTGCATGGTATTGAGCATATTAAAGAAAAAATGCGGCGAAATACGCGCTTTGAGCTGCTCATTTTGCTCAATCAAACGCTGCTCAAGCTGCTGCTGATGGCGACAGTTTTTGGTGTACTGGTAGTTAAAATGGTAAAAAAACAGCATCGCCACGGCCGGGGCAATCAATAAATCGATAAACGTTCGGCTCAGCCATACGACAACATCGGTATCGGTGCCCAAAATCAACCATTGCAAACCCGCCGCGACCAAATCCGCCAACGGTACTGCCACCATCACAGTAACCATGACACACCAAAACATCTGTGGGCGCGTTTTTTGTGCCAGTCGTGGCGCAATAGAGCTTAAATAGCCAACGCTAAACAGCACAATCAGCCCCGTGGTTGAGATCGCACGAAATAGCTGCACACCCAGTTGCTGCCAATCATCGATAAAATGCAGCAATGTCGCGGTTTCATAAAAGCTAAAGAAGATGACCACGCCCAGCCAAAAAAATCGCCCACTGTGACTATTTAGGGTTGGAAAAAACAAGCGATTGTCGGCACGAATATCCGATAGTGGTAGAGTGTGGTCAGGCTTTGCTATACTAGCCCGTGGCTTGCTCAAATATTGTCGCCAGTTGGCTGCTTTGGTGGCTGACCCCATCGTGACGTATCCTTTATAAGCGCATAGGCGTATAAACTATAAGCGTGTAAACGCGGCGCAAGATGATTAGCGGCTTATTTTTATTTTTGGTTTGGCTGATCTTGATTAACTGAGTCTTAATGGATCTGTTTTGATTGATTTAGGTTTTGGCTAAACCCTTGACAATTTAGGATTGTAGCAATGATGCACCCATCACACCCTCAACATTCTACCACAACGTCTGACACTCATACCACCCAGCCCGATCAAGCAGACGCACAAACTGCCAGCATGTGGGGCGGACGTTTTAGCGAAGCCACCGACCAATTTGTCGCTGAGTTCACCGCTTCGGTGAATTTTGATAAACGCTTGGCACAGCATGATATCGACGGTTCAATTGCCCATGCCACCATGCTTGGGCATTGTGGAATTTTGAGTGAGCAGGACGTTCGCCAAATTGTCGATGGGCTCAACCAAATTCGCCAAGAAATTGCCGATGGCAATTTTATGTGGCAGGTCGCGCTAGAAGACGTACACATGAACGTTGAGTCACGCCTCACTGCGCTGATTGGCGATGTTGGTAAAAAACTGCACACAGGGCGCAGCCGCAATGACCAAGTGGCGACCGATATTCGCCTGTATTTGCGCGCGCAAACAGATGTGATTTTGGGTTTACTCAAACGCTTGCAAACTGGTTTGCTGGATTTGGCAGCGGCACACACCGACACCATCATGCCGGGTTTTACCCACCTGCAAACCGCGCAGCCTGTCAGCTTTGGGCATCATGTCATGGCATGGTTTGAAATGCTGATGCGTGATAGCGAGCGTTTGATCGATGGGCGCAAACGCATCAACCAGCTACCGCTTGGCAGTGCGGCATTGGCAGGTACAACCTACCCGATTGACCGCGCGTATACCGCTAAGCTGCTGGGCTTTGACGGGGTATGTCAAAACTCACTAGACGCGGTATCTGACCGTGATTTTGCCATTGAATTTGCCAATACAGCAAGCCTTTTGATGATGCATTTATCACGCATGAGTGAAGAAATCATCCTGTGGATGTCGGCGCAATTTGGCTTTGTGCAAGTGCCTGACCGTTTTTGCACAGGTTCATCCATCATGCCGCAAAAGAAAAACCCCGACGTGCCCGAACTGGTACGCGGTAAGGCGGCGCGCGTGTTTGGCGATATGGTCACGCTTTTGACCTTGATGAAAAATCAACCGCTGGCGTACAACAAAGACAACCAAGAGGACAAAGAACCACTGTTTGACATCGTCGATACGCTGACAGGTTCGTTACTGGCATTTGCCGATATGCTGCCAAACTTGGTGCCCAATGCCGACGCGATGCGGCATGCTACCATGAAAGGCTATGCCACCGCGACAGATTTGGCGGATTATTTGGTGCGTAAAGGCTTGCCATTTCGTGATGCCCATGAAGTCGTTGGCAAAGCCGTTGCTCTAGGCGTGGCGCGTGGCGTGGATTTGAGCGAATTGTCGTTGGCAGATTTGCAAGGCTTTAGTGACTTAATCGGTGATGATGTCTTTGACTACTTAACGCTTGAAGGCTCGCTCAATGCACGCGACCATATCGGCGGCACCGCGCCCAAGCAAGTGCAAGCCGCGATTGCGCGTGGACGTGAGCGCGTGGCGGCGTTGCCCGTCTAGCTTTTCATTCAGCGCGAATGCTTAGCAAGCCTTAAGCCAAACCGATGTGTTTTTAGACATACTTCAGCGGACAATTTTTGTAACACAATCGGCAAGTGGTTGCACTGTAAGCGCCCATGGATGTCATCAAACTGTCATCCATGGGTTTTAGGATAACAAATAAAAACCATATAAAAAGTACCATCAGAACACCAAAGCCAGTGACTGTGGCTTAAATTAACGAATTTTGGTAGTATAAGTGGCGATTTTTCATACATTTTTACCGTCGTAAAGGTCATACATGCAAACGTACAATCCTGCTGACCACATGGTCATGTGTCGCAAATACAAGCAAAACTTACCTAAGTTGCCTAATCCACCATTTCCCAACGCGCTTGGGCAAGAAATTCAAAACACCGTCTCTGCTAAGGCGTGGAATGAGTGGCTTGAGCACCAAACCATGTTGATCAATGAAAATCACTTAAGCCTTATCGATCCTGCGGCAAAGCAGTTTTTGCATGAGCAGCGTGAGAAGTTTTTGGACAATGCCGACTACGAACGTCCAAAAGGCTGGACAGCCAAATAATGTAGCTGCCTTGACTTCCTCCCCTGCCTAAAGTGAGGGGATTCCTTCTACAAGACGGTCAAGCCCGACCGCAAACCTAGGATAGTGGCAACCGCCCGTACGACACACCGTACATCTTAGGTTCTTATTTTAAGCTAATCTTACCGTTAGGATTGTCATAGACACAAATTAACTTAAGCGTGTGTTTGGAGACGTCTTACCAGTTAAGTTACTGCGTACTCGCAATTTAGTCTTAACTTAACTGCGGACTGTAAGACATTAAATATAATGAGATGAGTGTAGCAAAACTTATCGCATTTAACAATTGCCTTATATCTACCGCCCTAAGTCGGTGGTTTTACGGCAACGGAGGATAAAAAAATCCCGATGATATAAATCGGGATTTTTTTTACAACAGTATAAAGTACGCTGATTAGGCTTGGTTATCGCCGTTGTCTTGCACTGATTGGTCTTGCGCTTGCTCATTGTGGATTTGCGCCTCTTGTGTGGCTGCAGTTTCCACCATAGCATCAAGCAAAGTATCACCAGCAACCGTACCTTGCGCTTGCAACTGATCTTGTGACGCTGCATCAAGCGCGACCAACTCGTCACGGCGTAGCGACAATTTTTCGCGGATACGGGCAGATTTACCAGAACGCTCACGTAGGTAGTACAGTTTGGCGCGGCGCACATCACCACGGCGTTTCACTTCGATGCTGGCAATCAATGGTGAATGGGTTTGAAACACACGCTCAACACCCACACCGCTTGAGATTTTGCGCACAGTGAACGCTGAGTTTAGGCCACGGTTGCGCTTGGCGATTACCACGCCTTCAAATGCCTGCAAACGCTCACGGTCACCTTCACGTACTTTAACCTGTACGACGACCGTGTCACCAGGACCAAAGCTTGGTACGTCAGTTTTTAGTTGGCTTTGCTCAACGGCTTGCACCAAAGGATGTTTGTTGCTCACGAGATGGTCTCCCTCAATGTGGGCTAGAGGCTTTATTCATACATGTATATGAACGTGCGCATATGCCCTGTTTGTTGTTGGTTTTCATCCAGTCATATCTTAAACAACTTAGATGAAAATTTACTCAAAATGCTATCCACACCTGCAACAAGTTTTTGTGTTGATAGCGCATTAAACTGGTTAAATATTGCCCTGATCAAATACGCGGTTTGATAAAAGCATGGTTATGTCAATTTGCGTCATCGGCAGAATGCTCGATAGCAAGATTTGCCGCCTTAAGCCAACGCGCTTGTTGTTTGGTTGGGCGAAAATCACGCCACAAATCAGGTCGCCGCGCTTGGGTACGCCGCGCTTGCTCAACAAAACGCCATTCGGCAATCTTGGCATGATGCCCTGACAGCAGCACCTCAGGCACACCTTGCCCAGCAAATTTTAATGGCTTGGTGTATTGCGGATAATCCAATAAGCCATCAACGAACGAATCTTGTACGGCAGATTGATCATCACCCATCACCGCAGGCAAACGCCGAATCAAGCTATCCATCAATACCATTGCAGGCAGCTCACCGCCTGTTAGTACATAATCACCAATCGAGCATTCGATATCAACGTACGTATCCATCAAGCGTTCATCAATACCTTCATAACGCCCACACAGCAAGATAAAGCCATCACGTTGGCTAAGATCTTGCACAAGTGGTTCATCAAGCGTTTTGCCTTGCGGTGTTAGATACACCACAGGGCAGTTTAGCCCACGTGCTGCTGCTTGTTGTTTGGCATGGTCAAGCGCACGTGACAACGGCTCTGCCATCATCACCATGCCAGGACCACCACCAAATGGACGCTCATCGATACGCCGATAATTGTCATGGGCAAAATCACGCGGATTGATCAGCGTAACCTCAGCTTGTCCACGTTTGATAGCGCGCGCGGTGATGCCAAACTCAGTCAAAGCACAAAACATGTCAGGCAAAATCGTGATAACGGCAAACCACATCGTTAGCCCCTTATATTTTGCCCTTATGGTCGTGCAATTTTTAACCCAAGCCTAGCAAGACAAATCAATAGTCTTGCGCCCAGTCCACTGTCACCGTCTTAGCCGCCAAATCCACCGTCAATACGGTTTGTTTGTGCCACGGTATCAGGCGTTCTTCACTATCCACGCTATCGGGCGTGGGTTTGACGACCATGACATCATGCGCGCCTGTTTCAAACAAATCTTTGATTTGTCCGAGTTTTACGCCGTCAGGTTGGCTGATGACAGTAAGCCCGATTAAATCCGCCCAGTAGTGTTCATCTTCACCCAACGGCGCAAGGTCAGTTCTTGCCGCCCACAGTGTTACACCGTAGTACGTTTCTGCCATATTGCGATCGGGGATTTCATGAAGCTGCACCACATAGCCTTTGCCTTGCGCGTGCCAGTTTTTGACGGTTAGGGTACGTTGCCCAAGGGCAGTACGAATCACCCAAGGCTGCATGGCAAAAATTGCCTCGCGGTCTTCGGTATCGCTAAAAACCCACAACCAACCTTGCACCCCATACGGCTTTTTTAGCGTGCCAATTTTGATCAATCCTTGCTCAGCAAAGGACTCGTCGAATGACTTGGCGACGTCAGCGTGATGGCTGGTGGTTGGCATAGTAATGCACCTTGCACACAGGCAACTTGGCGAATAACCAATTAAGCGGTGGTGGCTTCAGTTTGTGCGGCTTGTTCTTTGGTGTAGCGTTTGAACAGGCTAGCAACGCGGTCAGAAGGCTGTGCACCTTTGTTTACCCAAGCTTGATAAGCTTCGGTATTGATACGTACAGGTACTTCTTTACCTTGTGCGATAGGGTTGAAAAAACCGATGTTTTCGATATAGCGACCGTCGCGTGGGTTGCGTGAATCGGTGACAACGATTTGATAAAATGGGCGTTTTTTAGCACCGCCCCGTGCCAAACGGATAACTACCATAGGATTCTCACAGGTTAGTAATTAGAGCCTAAAAGCGTTTGCGCTTGCCATTGGATACTTTAGGTAAGCTTGTTTACCAAGTTGTGTTGCCATCAATTTGTTTTTACACAAATTTTTGGGCAATAAAAATAGCAGGCACATGAAAAGGGCAGTATTTTAGCACGGTTTTTGGGTTTGTGCTAGATAGGTGAGCGCATTGTGGCTAAATATTTTTGTAGATTTTAGCTATCAATGCATCAAATCCATAACAGTCATACAAGTGCCACCAATCGCGCGGTATTTTTCCATCGTTGGCATACAACACCCCGCCAAATTTATGCTACACTAAACGATAATTTTTAGTACGCTACGGATAAACCCACAGGTAGCACCGCGTTTATGGGTAAGCGCGACTTGCACAAATCCGCTTGCCACACGCAAAGGTTATATTATGGTACAAGATACACATTCTGCGCCAACCGCGCGCAGTGCGATCCAAGAGGCCTTACAAGGCTCAATGGTCGCGCTGGTCACCCCCATGCATCCCGATGGTGAAATCGATTGGCAAGCCTTATCCAATCTCATTGACTGGCAAATTGAGGCTGGCACACGCGTGTTGGTTGCCGTTGGCACCACAGGTGAATCTGCCACATTGTCGATGCAAGAACACGCCGATGTCATTGAGTTTGTTGTCAAGCAAGCGGCAGGGCGGATTCATGTCATGGCAGGCACAGGCGCAAATAACACGCTTGAGGCAATTGAGCTGACCCAACACGCCAAAAAAGCAGGCGCAGGCTCAGCGTTGTTGGTTGCACCTTACTATAACAAACCAACCCAGGAAGGCTTGTATCAGCATTACAAAAAAATTGCTGAAACCGTGGACATACCGCAAGTATTGTATAATGTGCCAGGGCGCACAGTGGTTGATATCAGTAACGACACCGTATTGCGTTTGGCTGATGTGGATAACATCGTGGCGATCAAAGACGCAACAGGCGACATTGCACGCGGTGCGCAGCTGATTGGTGCGCTACAAGGGCGGCTTAACGTGCTATCGGGTGATGATAACACCGCTATTGAATTGATGCGTCAAGGTGCGGTAGGTAATATTTCGGTGACGGCAAATGTGGCACCGCAAACCATGGCACAGATTTTTGCAGCGGCATTGGCAGGTGACTTTGAGCAAGCGCAAAGTTTGAATGACAAAATCGCGCATTTGCACCAAGATTTGTTTGTGGAGTCAAGCCCAATTCCTGTCAAATATGCTTTGCACAAAATGGGTAGAATCGAAAAAGGTATTCGCTTGCCTTTGACATGGTTGGCTGCCACTTACCAAGCGCAGATTGATGCGACATTAGCCAAAGCAGGGATTGTATGATGGCACTAAATCACATGAGTTATGCGCGTGCCGTTTTGGCAAGCGCGTTGATGATAGGCGTAAGTTTGGGCGTAACGGGGTGTAATACCTTTAAGCAACGTGTTGGCGATCACTCGCTTGACTACACACAAACCCGCCGTTTGGCACCCATTGAGCTGCCTGCAGACGCGCAAACCCTACCATTTACGCCGCTGTATCAAGTCCCCGAGGTAGGCACCAACACGCTTAAGCTTGCCAACGCCACAGGTACGCGTTTTGATCTGCCTGCGCCCATTAGCAGTGTACGGCCACAGGCGACCAGCACACAAACTGCCAATAGCCGCTAATACGTGAATCAATCACCTAACAACTTGAGAACCACTATGCAAAAACAACAGCAACTGTATAAAGGTAAAGCCAAAACCGTGTATGCCACCGATGATGCCGACTATGTCATCATGCATTTTCGTGATGATGCGTCGGCGTTTAACGGGCAGCGCATTGAACAGCTTGAGCGCAAAGGACGCGTCAATAACCGCTTTAACGCATTTATCATGCAAAAACTTGCTGAAGCAGGCGTTGAGACGCATTTTGAGCGCGAATTGGCACACGATGAAGTGCTGGTCAAACGCCTTGACATGATTCCTGTTGAGTGCGTGATTCGCAACTATGCCGCAGGCGGTATTGTCAAACGCTTGGGGCTAGAGGAAGGACAAACGCTGACTCCACCGACCTTTGAGCTGTTCTATAAAGACGATGGTTTGGGTGATCCATTGGTTAATGAATCATTGGCAATTAGCCTAGGTTGGGCGACGCAGGCGCAGCTTGATGAAATGAAAGCCTTGACTTACCGCGTCAATGATATACTCAGCAAACTGTTTGATGATGCAGGCTTGATGTTGGTGGATTTTAAACTTGAATTTGGTGAATTTCATGGGCGTATGGTGTTGGGTGATGAGTTTTCACCCGATGGCTGCCGTATTTGGGATAAGCAAACCAAGAAAAAACTTGACAAAGACCGCTTCCGCCAAAGCTTGGGCGATGTGGTTGAAGGCTATGAAGAAGTCGCCAAGCGTTTGGGTATTGCGTTGGATTAGGTAATGACGTGTAGCCTGAGGTAAGGCAGATAAAAAGCAGGGTAATGCCTGCTTTTTTACCATCAGTGCTTCTTTACCATCAATGTTCGGCGGCTTTTTTAGAAAAGCTGTTAGGACAAACTATATAGACAAGCAATATAGACAAGCAATTTTTAAGACAAGTGATTTTTACGACAAGCCGATGAATCCCAAACTTGCCACCCTCCAGCCATATCCGTTTACCAAAATGGCGACCTTGTTACAGGACATTACGCCAAACCCTAATTACAAGCCGATCAAATTAGGCATTGGCGAGCCACAACACGCGCCGCCTGAATTTGTTTTGCAGGTGCTGGCGGACAACTTGGGCAAGGTGCAAAACTATCCCAGCACGCTTGGGCTTGCCGAATTGCGCGCGGCAATCGCCGATTGGGTGCAGCGGCGATTTGGCGCGGTGGTGGATAGCGATCATGAGGTGCTGCCCGTCATGGGTACGCGCGAGGCGTTGTTTAGCTTTGTCCAAGCCACGTTTGACCCTGACGACCGCGCGCGTCCGTATGTCGTCATGCCCAATCCGTTTTATCAAATCTATGAAGGCGCGGCAAAATTGGCAGGTGCAACACCGTATTTTGTCAATTGTACAGCGGATAACAGCTTTGTCGGTGACTATGACGCGGTGCCGCCCGAGGTGTGGCAACAAACCCAACTGGTGTTTGTCTGTAGCCCCAACAACCCAACAGGCGCGGTGATGTCTGCCGAGCAATGGCAGCGGCTGTTGGCATTGTCTGAGCAGTACGGCTTTATCCTCGCCAGTGATGAATGCTATAGCGAACTGTATTTTGACACACCACCTGTTGGACTGTTGCAGGTGTGTGCTGCGACGGGACGCACGGATTTTGCGCGCTGTGTGGTGTTTCATTCGCTATCTAAGCGCTCAAATCTACCAGGGCTGCGCTCAGGGTTTGTGGCAGGTGATGCGCGTTTACTTGCGCCATACACGCAATATCGCACTTATCAAGGTTGCGCCATGCCGCTACACCACCAAATCGCATCGATTGCGGCATGGCAAGATGAGACCCATGTTGAGGCAAACCGCGCGCTGTATCGACAAAAGTTTGCTTTATGGTTGGATATATTGGGCGATAAATTACCACTGCGCCGCCCCGATGCAGGGTTTTACTTTTGGTTGCCTGTGCGTGATGATGAGCAGTTTGTCAAGGTGTTGTATGAACAGCTGAATATTCACGCATTGGCAGGGCGTTATTTGTCGCGCGATACGCCAAACGGCAATGCAGGTATGAACCATGTGCGCATGGCATTGGTTGCCGATGTTGCGCAAAGTGAGCAGGCAATTGCGCGGCTTTTAACGTTGGATTTGGCGGCGTTGGTATAGGTTTTAACGAAAGATCAATGATCGTTGGCTAAAAAATGCACAAATCAACATTGCAAGTAATTAGCCTTATGATTTATCATGCTGGATTTCAAGCGCCAACGGGCGATTGACTTCCAACGTGGTAATCGGAAACGGAATCGAAATTTTTGCGTCATCGAGGGCGCGTTTGACCAGTATCATCACCTCGTTAATCGAAGCCACCCGATTGGCCTGTGTACCATCTTCAATAAACCACAGTACCGTGAGCACCACGCTACTATCCGCTAGGGCTTTGGTGATAACCAACGGCTTGGCAAGATGCGACACGGTCGAGGCGTTTTGTACTGCCTTTAATATCACTTGCTGGGCATGTTCGATATCATTTTCATAGCCAATGCCCACATCAAAATCTAAGCGCCGCTGCGAATAAGCGGTATTCACCATCATCGGTGTGGTATAAAGCTGAGAATTGGGAATTACCACCCGTCTGCCATCATAAGTGCGGATGGTGGTTGCGCGGATTTGAATGTCTTCGACGGTGCCTTCAAAATTGCCAGAAATAATTTGATCGCCGATACGAAACGGCTCAGACAACAGCAGCAAGATCCCCGATAACAGGTTTTGGAAAATATCTTTAAACGCAAAACCAATTGCTACCGAGCCAATGCCTAAGCCGCCAATCAATTTGGCAGGGGTAAAGCTTGGTACGGCAATAATCATTGCCACCATAAAGCCCAAAAACAAAATTAAGGCACTGCCGATACGACGAAACACGGTTACAAGATTTTGGTGGCGTTTACGTCTGCCCAAAATCTTGGTAACGGCTTTTTTAAAGATGATAGAAAATAGCCAAAACAGCACAAACATCACAAACGCAACCACCAAATAAGGAACACGGGCGGTTAGGTCTTTGACCATCTGCTGCGCTGAGGCAGTCATGATCTGGTATTCGCTGACCTTTTGTGTGACCTTGTCGCTGACGTTGTTGTTAATCGTATCAACGACGCTTGCGGCATCAACCGATTGCGCGATGCCATACAGCGTGGGGGGATGGGCGGTGATCAGTTCATAAAAAAATAAAGTCATCATGGTGATTTACCGTTGGTGGTTTTGATAACTGGCTTTAAGGGCGCATCGTACGCACTGTCACTTAGCCTTAAGGATTACCACTGGCACTGTCAGGTGCGTCGCGATTGCGCTCGATGGTTTTTTGGTGCAAAGGAAACTTGCCCAACGTCGCGCCCGCTTGTCGATCGGCAAAATAAAATCGCAGCGTTTCGATGACATTTTGAAACGCCAAATCATCCCAAGGAATGTCCTGCTCAGCAAACAACGCGCATTCTAAGCTTTCTTCTCCCACGCCAAACTGCCCGTTTTTTAGCGTCCCCAAAAACATGACGTGAATTTGCCCGATGCTTGGGATGTCATACAAGCAATATAGCTGCAGGTTTTCGCCTTGTGCTTCGGCTTCTTCCATACATTCACGGTTGCCGCCGTCGCGCATGGTTTCGCCTAATTCCATAAAGCCTGCAGGCAATGTCCAAAAGCCGCGCCGTGGCTCAATGGCACGGCGGCATAGCAATATTTTGTTATCATGCACCAATACACAGCCGTTGATCACTTTGGGGTTGTCGTAATGGATGTAGCCGCACGCAGGGCAAACCAGTCGTGGGCGTGTATCACCAGCAGGGATGACACGATCAGCGGCGTGACCGCATTGCATACAATAAGCCATTGGGTATTCCTTAATAGGCATGAATGGACATCAGTGGCAGGCGATGGCAGGCATGTGATATGCGTGAACCGAGGCGTGCATGGGTTTTTGGCTGTGCGATGTGTGTTGCACGGGTAAAATATGGTAGCATTGATTGCATATTTTACAAAATATCCTATGCAGCATTTTGCATCACTACTTTTTGTATCATCACTGTTTGTATCATCACTGTATTTTGTTGAAACTTGGTTGAATCACTGCCTTGCCAAACGTTTACCAAAAGCCCTTGTCGGCGTCATTTCAAAGCGCCTTACTCAATCAGCTTGCCAATCGTTTGGCTGCGTTGCCGCATGACCCCACACCGCAGCCATATGCCGTGCTGATCGTGCTGACTGACGCGCCACGTCCGCAGATACTCTACAGCGTGCGCGCGGCGCATTTGCGTGAGCATGCAGGCGAGGTCGCGTTTGCAGGTGGGCGGCGTGAAGACGAGGATGTCAGCAATGCCGCCACTGCGCTGCGTGAGGCGCATGAAGAAGTCGGAATCTTGCCTACTGCGGTGCAGGTACTCGGTGAGTTGCCGCTGGCATTTGGCAAAAGTGGGCGTGCCGTTAAGCCGATTGTTGGCGTTATTGCACCCAATACGGTTTTGACGCTGCAAGCCGATGAAATCGCGCGGATATTTTGGGCGGATTTACTGACGCTGATCAGCCAGCCTACGGTGCCGTATGCCTACCCATACGGCAAGCAAGTGTACATATCGCCAAGTTTTAGCATCGCGGGCGAGACGGTATGGGGCTTGACCGCGCGTATCACAGCAAGTTTGCTTAAAGTCGGCTTTGACCGCGATGTCAGATGGTACCAGCGTTTAGAACCACGCCGCTAGGCGATAGACACAATCTTTGCCAAATCAAGCGCTTAATTTAGCAATATGTGAACGCTATAGGCAAAAATTTTTGTCAGCAGCCGTTGGTTTTTGGCGTGACTTTTGCTAGTCTAAATACAGTTTGCACATCGATCACGCACCCAAGCGCGCTGCCAAACGGAAGCGGTCAGTGTCGCCTTAGGCAGGTTATCTTGCTATGCGCTGCCAAGTTAAAAAAGACGCTGTTGCAAAAACACGGTTAAGGAAAAATCTGTTAAGGAAAAACGCTATGTCCACTACCATGCTACACAATCCATCTGCCAGCACAACGCTAGAAAACCAAAATACCAATACCTACCCAAACCTGTTTGAGCCGCTAGATTTGGGCTTTACCACGCTTAAAAATCGTGTCGTCATGGGCTCGATGCATACAGGGCTTGAAGACCGCTTTTTTAATTATGGCAAGCTTGCTGTATACTTTGCCGAACGCGCCAAGGGCGGCGTTGCCATGATGGTGACGGGCGGTATCGCGCCCAACCGTGAGGGCTGGCTAACCCCACTGGGCGGTACGCTCAATAATCACGCCGATGTTGTCAATCACCGCCGTGTGACATACGCCGTGCACAAACACGACAGTAAGATTTTGCTGCAAATTTTGCACAGTGGGCGTTACGGCTATCAGCCGTTGGTGGTGTCATCGAGCGCGATTCAATCGCCGATTTCACCATTTAAACCACGGGCAATGAGCGACAAGCGCATTTTAGACACCATCACCGACTACGCGCGCTGCGCCAAACTTGCCAAACTGGCAGGCTATGATGGTGTGGAAATTATGGGCTCTGAGGGCTATTTAATTAACCAGTTTTTAAGCCGTCATGTCAATCAGCGCACCGATCGCTGGGGGGGTAGCCTAGAAAACCGCATGCGTTTTGCGGTGGAAATTGTGCGCGCGGTGCGGTTGATTTGTGGCGAAGACTTTATCATCAGTTTTCGTTTATCCATGCTAGATTTGGTGCCCGACGGCAACACGATGGCAGAGGTCATCACCATTGCCAAAGCCTTGCAAGACGCAGGCGTGACCATCATCAACACGGGTATCGGCTGGCATGAAGCGCGCGTGCCGACCATCGTAACTTCTGTGCCGCGGGCGGCGTTTGCCAATGTTGTTGCTGAGGTCAAAGCGGCACTTGACATTCCTGTGATGGTGTCCAACCGTATCAACATGCCCGACACCGCTGAGACATTGTTGGCAGATGGCGTGGCGGATTTGGTGCAAATGGCGCGTCCGTTTTTGGCAGATCCCAATTGGGTGACAAAGGCTCAACATGGCGAGACGCATTTGATTAATACCTGTATCGCGTGCAACCAAGCCTGTCTTGATCACACCTTTGCCAACAAACGCTCGACGTGTCTGGTCAATCCGCGCGCGTGCTATGAAACCGAACTTGTCTATCGCCCAACCAAATCGCCCAAGCGCATCGCTGTGGTGGGTGCAGGTATGGCAGGGCTGTCGGCGGCAACGGTGGCAGCGCAGCGCGGTCACCACGTCACGCTGTTTGAAGCCAGCGATAGGATTGGCGGACAGTTTAATTACGCCAAAGTCATTCCAGGTAAAGAAGAATTTTTTGAAACCATCCGCTATTTTGGCAACTTGGTGCAAGCGTTGGGGGTGGATTTGCGCCTCAATCACACCGTGACCAAAGAAGAACTGGCGGCAGGGGATTATCATGATATCGTCATTGCCACAGGGGTCGTACCGCGTAAACTGACCCTTGAAGGCGCAGAATTGCCGCATGTCATCAGCTATGCTGAGCTGCTATCAGGCAAAAAACAGGCAGGTGCAAGGGTTGCAGTGATTGGCGCAGGTGGAATTGGCTTTGATGTCAGCGAATACTTGACCTCAACCCATGTCAAGCCGTTTCACCGCAATGCCGATGGGCAACTGATCGCCGAGCCGCATCCACAAAGCATTGAATCTTGGAAAAACGAATGGGGTGTAGACACAGCAGCGGACTACACCAGTGCAGGCGGCTTGGTTGAGCCAGTCAAAATCCAACCTGCGCGCCACGTATATCTCATGCAGCGCAAAACGGGTCGGCTAGGCGCAGGGCTGAACAAAACCACAGGCTGGGTACACCGTGCGCATATCGGCAAACACGGCGTGCAGCAGCTAGCTGGTGTGCGCTACGATGAAATCACCACCGAAGGCATTTGGATTACCGATGCAGAAGGCAACAGCCAGTTGCTTGAAGTCGATAGCATCGTGGTGTGTGCAGGGCAAGAATCGGTCAATGACCTCATGCCAACAGTCGGCGAAACGCCAAGTGCACAGTATCATCTGATTGGTGGGGCAAAACTGGCAGGCGAACTTGATGCCAAACGTGCCATTCGTGAAGGGGCAGAGCTGGCGAGCATGCTATAAAATGCCATAAATATTTTATTGGCGGCTGTCACTGGCTAAATAAAACGTCGTTGCTTGCTCTAGATATAACATCTGCTCAAACGCATCGCTTAGCGTGGCGGCAGGTGTGTCTAGCTGCGTCAATTGTTCCAACGTGTCATACAAACGGCTGGTCATGGCAAAGTTACTGTTGAGTAAATAGCCAATCACGCCATCATCTAATCCTGTCACCTCGATATCCAGTGAGGTTTTAAAACGCAGCTCGCCATCGCTCAAATCCAATTCCAAATTACCAATCACCAAGTCATAATTGAGTTGCGTTAGGCTGACCACAAGACTTGCACGGTGGCTATCAGGCACCCGAAATGGCAAAATGCTATAAACCACCAGCAGTTGCTGGGTCTCAAAATAACGCACCATGCAGCCCCACGTATGCGTTTCATCCGAAATTTGCATGGTAAAATGGTGCACGGGTGCAGGCGGCTCATCATCGGGCATGTTGGCTGCTGTTGTGGGCGCGTGATACGTAAATTTGTAGTCTAGCTGCTCAAGTGCATGCTCGATATCACGCGCAGTAATCGGCGCGCCTTTGGGGCGAACGCTGTAGCGGATATAAGTAGCAGACGAGCGACTGTCTGGTTCACGGTGTGCATCGTCCGCTGGTGTATGACCGGCCGACGTGTCCTCGGTGGCGGTATGATCGCTCAAGGCATTGGCTTGATCATCGGATGCTAAGCGGTCAGGCTGCTCACTGCTTTTGCTACTCAAGGCTTGTTTGAGGCGTTGAAACAGGCTAAGGGATTTTTTTTGCGACATACCACACAACGTTTGGTTAAAAAATTGCTTAAGAATTGGTGCTAAGACTGACTATTTTAGCAAGCTTCGGTATAATGCGGACAAGTTTTTTTTAGCAAAAACGTGTATGCCCAGCTTTCGCCCTGCCTTTTTGCCTTTGACTGGAATTGAGCCTGTCTTTGACGGGCATTTTTGTGACATGCCGATGAATTTGTCCCCCTTTGATGCTACTTTGCCACACGACGCGCAGCTTACCTGCCGTGGGCTTGATGTCATACGCGGTGAGGTGGTACTGTGTTCCGATGTCGATCTGACGCTAAACGCAGGTGATATTTGCCATCTAACGGGTGAAAATGGTACAGGCAAAACCACGTTGCTGCACCAGTTGGCAGGGCTGTTGCCCATTGAGCAGGGCGAAGTGTTGTGGCAAGGACAACCGATGTTGCCGCCGCAGCCTGTGTATATCGGGCATCAAGTCGGTATCGACAGCCAGCTGACAGTGGCGCAAAATTTGCGGTTTTTGTTGGCGTTGTATGACGTGACACCTAAGGCGGATGCCTTGGCAGAGGCGTTGGCATGGGCTGGTTTAGCAGGGTTTGATGACGTGGCGTGTTATCAGCTATCGGCAGGGCAGACGCGGCGCGTGGGACTGGCGCGGTTGTGGTTTGCCCACGTGTGTCCGCTGTGGCTGCTTGATGAGCCACTGACAGCACTAGACGGCGCGATGATACAACGGCTTGAGGCGCGAATGACGCAATACGCGGCGCATGGTGGCACGGTGTTGGTCACCAGTCATCAGACATTACAGGTTGCTAACAAGCGATTGGATTTAACCGCATTTATGGTTTAGGTGTTAAGCGGTCTGATTTTGGGTAAAAAGGCAAATCAATGAGCGTGGGCTTTGGCACGTTGTGGCGACGTGAATGGCAGTTAAAACAACAACATACGGTGCAATGGCTGTATCCGTTGGTACTGTTTTTGCTGATTGTGACGCTATTTCCGCTGGCATTGGGCACAGAGGTCAATCTACTGCGCCAGCTTGCTGTGCCTGCGGTGTGGATTGCCGCGCTGTTGGCATTGCTATTGGGTACTGATGGGCTGTTTCGTGCTGAGCGTGATAACGGCGTGTTGGCGCAGTTGATGGTAGCGCGCACGCCGTTGCCCTTGTGGGTGTTGGCGCGACTTGCCGTGCATTGGCTGACCAGCGCAGGGCTGGTGACGGTGCTGGCGATGTTGGCGATGCCGCTGTTTGGTCTGCCTGCCAAGAGTACATGGGCGTTGATGGCGTCGATTGTTGCAGGCAGTCCGCTGTTGCTGTGCCTGTCGGCGATTGCCAGCAGCTTGACGTTATCGCTAAAAAGTGGGGCGGTGCTTGTGCCGCTGATCGCGTTGCCAATGCAGTTGCCTGTATTGATTTTTGCCACAGGCGCGGTGGAGCGTGTCGGCATGGGCATGGATGGTTTACCAATTTTGGCATTGTTGTTGGCAGGTAGCATCGTGGCGGTACTGGTCACGCCGTGGGTAATTGGCTATACTTTAAAATTGTCGTGGTTGAGCTGATAAGACAGATGAAAACCTTGCCAAAATCGCCTAAAATAAGCCGCTGATTTAACACATATTTACGCGCCCAAAAATCGTTGGGTCGGCTGATATGATACCCACTGATGTTGCACGCTTAGGCACCTAAATGGCAGACCACACCCCAAACGCCGCCCAAACTTCCGCGCCCAACGCCTCGCTATGGGCGCGCGCTTGGCAAGGCTTTTTAAAAACCGTTGGCACCAAAGAATTCTATCGCATTTTTGCGCCGTGGGTACGCTACCTTGCCGCACTGGCAGCCCTGCTTTTGACGGTGGGCAGCGTGTGGGGATTGGCGTTTGCGCCGCCCGACTACCTACAGGGCAACAGTTACCGTATTATTTTTATCCACGTGCCAGCCGCCAGCCTTGCGCTGTCGATTTATATGGCGATGGCGGTGTTGGGTGTGATTTTTTTGGTGTGGAAAATTAAAACCGCCAATTTGGTCGCGCAAGCGCTCGCACCTGTGGGATTTGTGCTGTGTGTGCTTAGCTTGATAACAGGTTCGATTTGGGCAAAGCCGACGTGGGGCACGTTTTGGGTGTGGGACGCGCGGCTGACCAGTATGCTGATTTTGGCATTTTTGTACGCAGGCGTGATGGCACTGTTTGCCGCGTTTGAGCATTCCGCCAGCCGTGGCAAAGCCGCTGCCGTGTTGTCAGTCGTCGGTGCGGTCAATCTACCCATCATCAAATATTCGGTAAACTGGTGGAACACGCTGCACCAAGGCGCAACCTTCACTTTAACCGCGCGCCCAAAAATGCCGCCCGAGATGTATCTACCACTGCTGCTGATGCTATTGGGCAGCTATTGTTTGGTGGCGGCGTTGGCGATTTATCGCACCAACAGCCTGATTTTGCAGCGCGAACGCGGCAAAGCGTGGGTGGTGGCGGCGTGTCAATCGCAAGCAAAATCGCGCTAGTATGCAGTATCAACCATAATGGCACAAGGTGCACCATGAGCCCATATTTTGACAACCTCAATGATTTTATCGCCATGGGCGGCCACGGGCGTTATGTCTGGGCAAGCTATGGCTTGACGCTGCTTGCCATCATCGGCTTGATGGTACAAAGCCGCGCCCAACGCCGTCGCATCCAGCGCGACATCCTAAACCAACATGCGCGCCAGACCTCACGTCGGCAAAAACGCCATGCCACACAGCCAACCGCCAATTCACCACAAGACCCTTCCCAAAAGTAGCGCAAACATGATCCGTTGTGCCGCTTTTTTGTCTTTTTTTTTGCCGTTACTTTGTTGATTGACGTGCATCAATTTGCTGCTAAAAACATGGTATAATCAACACATTAGCCGCACTTACGCGTTCCTACAAGCGGCTACAAGTGGTTTAAAGTTTGTAAGGCTCAAGTGAGATAGCTATGGCAACAGCAAGTGCAAATCCCCTTAGCATGAATCCCGTGCGGCAAAAAAAATTGCTATGGGTGTTGGCGACGTTGGCAGGGGCGGTGATCGCTGTGGTGTTGGTGCTGTATGCCATCGGACAGCAGACCGACTACTACTATGATCCAACCGCCATCAGCGCAGGTAAAGCACCGCAAGATACGCGTATTCGCGCAGGTGGCATGGTGGTGCGTGGTAGCGTGCAGCGCGACACTACCGACCCTTTGCAGGTCAATTTTAAAATCACCGATTTTAAATCCACCGTGCCCGTGACATATCACGGCATTTTGCCCGATCTATTTGCCGAAGGCTCGGGCGTGGTCGCCACAGGTGAGCTCAATGGCAACACCTTTCAGGCCAAAGAAGTATTAGCCAAGCATGACGAAAACTATATGCCGCCTGAAGTTGCCAAGTCATTAAAAACCGAACACCAAGCACGTGGTGTGGACACGCAGCGTGCCGAGTTTGATCCTCAAACCATGAAGCAATAGCACAACTTATGCAATGCTGCACGATGGGTGTGCAGCGTTTACCAACCTAACAACTAAAACTTACATAAAAAAAAGGAGCCGTCTATCAACGTCTCCTTTTTTGTTTGTTGTGCTTATGGGTTTAGACCATAAGCCAGATGCTGCTAAGCAGCTTTTACGTGATCAACGTAAAAAAACTGGCTTATTATTGTTGGCTGGCATCAGGAATTGTGTTAGCGTTTGATGCATCTGGAATAGCAGTTGCATTGCTGTCTGCAGGCGCTGCCGTGGTATCAACTGGCGCAGCATTGGCATCAGCAGGTTCTACCGCATTGTCAGCTGGCATAGCAGTGGTATCAACAGGCGCAGTAGCAGTTGCGGTGTTGTCCATTGGCATTGCGCCAGCGTCCGCAGTTGCAGAGGCGTCAGCAGTTTCTACCACAACAGTAGAAGCAACGATGTTTGCGTCAGCAACATTTGAAGCAGGTACTTCAACAACTGCTGGTTCAGCAGTGGTGGTAGAAGCAGCGTCAGTAGCAGGTGCTTCTGGTTGTTTGTTACACGCGGTTAGGGCTAAAGCAGCGGCAACCACGCTAGATACAGCGATAAGTTTGGTATTCATGAGGTATACTCCATAGGAAAATAACCCCGTGCGTTAAACCATCTAACCGCTGGGCGATAGGACACACGGGCGTACAACGTTCCACATTTTAGCCGAAAATAATAGCAAACAAAATAGCTTTTTATCCAAAATTGTAACAATTTGACAAACTGTAGCAAATTGCATTTACACTTGCACCTAGATAGGTGAGTTTTGACAAAATTGGTAATGAAAACGACCAAATCGCTTAAATTTTAAAAAAAGATATCTTATTTGCGCTCGCTAAAAAATGACCTATTTTAACCCAATATGCAAGGTTTGAATAGGATTTTTACAAAAAAGTTTGGGCTATGTTAAATTTTTAGCGTTTTTTTAGTGTTGGCGTTGATAGTGAATGAAACGAAATGCCAAACCGCTTTGGTCATCGTGTTGCCATTCACTGGTTGTTTGGGCGACAAAATCCGCAGGAATGGTAGGGTAAAATGCCGTACCGTCGGGTATGTCAGTGTCCACTTCGGTGATCTCTAGGCGATCGGTGATTGGCATAGTTTCGCCAAATACGCGCTCACCGCCAATCAGCCACAGTGTCGTTACCTCACGTGCGCGCGCGTGCTCGGCGGCTTGTGTGAGTGCGTCATCTAGATTGTGACAAACAATGACATCCGCGTCCGTCATACGCGCTGCCCAATCTGTGTCACGGGTGATGACGATGTTGGCGCGGTTAGGTAGCGGTCTGCCCATGGATTCAAAGGTTTTGCGCCCCATGATGACCACACCGCGTTGGGTCAGGCGTTTAAAGTGTTGTAAATCCGCTGAAATGTACCACGGGAGCTGATTGTCTTTGCCAATCACGTGATTACGGCTAATGGCAGCGATTTGGGCGACTTCAAAGTGATGATAGCTCATGTTTGACCTGTGTGTTTTGCATTATTTTGACGAAACGGTGCTGTTATACCGCGACATCGGCTTTGATTGTTGGATGGCATCGGTAGTTTTCGATGGTGATATCGGCAAAATCAAACGCAAAAATGTCATCAACGGCAGGATTGAGGCGCAGTGTTGGCAGTGAGTAAGGGGTACGCGATAACTGCTCATGCACCTGTGCCAAATGATTTTGATAAATATGGCAGTCGCCGCCTGTCCAAATAAATTCGCCAACCTGTAACCCACAAACTTGTGCGACCATATGAGTCAAAAGCGCGTAACTGGCAATGTTAAATGGCACGCCCAAAAACAAATCCGCCGAGCGTTGGTATAACTGACACGACAGCCGCCCATCGGCAACAAAAAACTGGAACAAGGTGTGGCACGGTGGCAAGGCAACCTCGCCTGCTTCTTTGGGGTTCCAGCCCGATACAATCAAACGCCGAGAGTTGGGGTTGGTTTTGATTTCATCGATCAGCCAGCGAATTTGGTCAAAACCGTCTTGGTTGTAGCTGCCATCGTCGTTTTGACTTGCGCCAAAGTTGCGCCACTGGTGCCCATAAACCGCGCCCAGTTCGCCCTCAGGCTTACCAAAACGTGCGGTTTGCTCGGCGGTTGCCCATTCGTTCCAGATGCGCACGCCATGGTCTTGCAAATATTTAACATGCGTATCACCACGCAAAAACCACAACAGCTCATAAATCACGCTTTTGGTATGGATTTTTTTGGTGGTTAAAAGTGGAAAACCATCGGTCAAATCAAAACGCATGTGCGCGCCAAAATAGCTTAGCGTACCCGTGCCCGTGCGGTCACCCTTAGGTGTACCGTGCGCCAAAACCCAACGCAACAGATCTAAATACGCGGCTTCATTTTTACTGGTAATCATGTGCGTGTCTCTTGTGTGTGTGCCCCATGTGTATGTGCTAACGGATGGCTGGTAGGCAGCCCGTCATAAATCGGGCGGCGGTACGCTTGCCACAGTAGCAACACGCCAAAAATCACCATCGGTAGGCTGTACAACTGCCCCTTGCTCATCCAACCAAAAAATAACGCATAACCGACATCAGGCTGGCGGAAAAACTCGGTACAAAACCGTGCCACGCCATAGCCCAGCAAAAATACCCCCGACACCGCCATACGTGGGCGCGGTTTGGCAGCAAACCACCACAGCAAAATAAATAACAGCACGCCCTCGGTAAACGCTTGATACAACTGTGACGGATGGCGCGGTAGCAGCCAATAGCCATTGACGTTTTCGGCAATGCGTTGCCACGCAGGGTGCAGCGACAACTGCTCATAGTCAGCATTTGCCGCCTGCGGAAACAACATCAGCCAACTATAGCCACCTTCTGAGACGCGCCCCCACAGCTCACCGTTGATAAAATTGCCAATGCGTCCAAATAATAGTCCCGTTGGCACACACGGCGCGATAAAATCCAACACATTAAAAATCGGCTTTTTGTACTTGCGCGCAAACAATAACATCGCCAGCAACACACCGACAAAACCGCCGTGAAACGACATACCACCTTGCTGAATTTTGAACAAATACAACGGGTTAGCTAAAAATTCGCTAAACTGATATAGCAGCACATAGCCAATGCGTCCGCCCAAAATTACACCCATCGCCCCATAAAATACCAAATCTGCCACCATATCAGGTGTCCAGTCTGCGCGCCGCTTGGTGCGATACCACGCCAGACCATAGGCAAACGCAAACGCTAACAGGTACATTAGCCCATACCAGTGCGCCTGCACAAAACCTAAGTCCAGCGCGACGGGGTTGGGTTGGGGGTGAATTAAGGTCAGCACAATCATGGCACGTCCAGCAACAAGGCAGTTAAGCGGATAAAAAACGGCGGATGCTACGGCAAAAAATTTGCCAAAAATGGCGTTATCATAGCATTTTTGCCAGCGTTTTTAGCATCATGGCGGCAAAAATTTCGCACAGCCGACCTACAGGCGCACCGCCACGCCTTGCTGCGCCAAAAATTGCTTGGCTTGACCAATTGTGTATTCGCCAAAGTGAAAAATGCTTGCTGCCAGCACCGCATCCGCGCCGCCTTCGGTGATACCATCCGCCAAATGCTGCAAATTGCCCACACCGCCTGAGGCAATCACAGGCACACTGACCGTCTCGGTAATACGCCGCATCAAGGCCAAATCATAGCCGCGTTTAGTGCCGTCTGCGTCCATGGAGGTGATCAACAATTCGCCTGCGCCCAAATCTGCCATGCGCACTGCCCAATCCACCGCGTCAATACCTGTCGGCTTACGCCCCCCATGGGTAAAAATCTCCCAACGCCCATCAGCGACTTGTTTGGCATCAATCGCCACCACGATGCATTGGTTGCCAAACCGTGCTGCCGCCTCCCCGACAAATTCGGGATGAAAAATCGCCGCTGAGTTGATTGCCACCTTATCCGCGCCTGCATTGAGCAGTTGGCGGATATCCTCAATTTTACGCACCCCACCGCCCACCGTCAGCGGTACAAACACCGTTGACGCCATGCGCTCAACCATGTGATACGTCGTATCGCGCCCATGATGGGTAGCGGTGATATCCAAAAAGGTGATCTCATCTGCGCCTTGTTCATTGTAACGCTGTGCCACCTCGACAGGATCACCTGCGTCTTTAATATCGACAAATTGCACGCCCTTGACCACGCGACCGTTATCGACATCAAGGCAGGGGATAATACGTTTGGCAAGCATGCTAAGTCCTTTTTTAAATGAGTGAATTTAAGTGCGTTAATCAAGTGCGACACGGGCAAGGGTTGTGCTATGATGGCAATCTACACCACTTACCCAAAAATTTGGCGATTAAGTTGGTTATCATAGCTTGACTATGGCTAAATTACTAGGGCGTGTCCCGATTTGGATAATGTGGCTAAAAATTGACGCAA
Source organism: Moraxella atlantae NBRC 14588 (assembly GCF_001591265.1). Taxonomy (GTDB): domain Bacteria; phylum Pseudomonadota; class Gammaproteobacteria; order Pseudomonadales; family Moraxellaceae; genus Faucicola; species Faucicola atlantae. The sequence goes on from NZ_BCUL01000008.1 coordinate 35,202, forward strand.
TCGCCAGCAAAATAAAGCAAATTGTGCAGACAATATGGCAATATTAGCAAACTATTTAGCGCAATTTTGCCAGATTGAGGCATTTTTCGACCCTTAAAATACTTTGTCCTAAATTATTGTTCTAAATTAAAGGCACGCCCTAGACAACGACCAGCTGCTATCTAAGTGAATTTGGAAAACCCATGTCCGTTTACACCCAACTTACCGAACAACAATTCAATGATTTTTGCCAAGCGTTTGGCGTGGCGTTTGCCCGTGCTATACCAATTACCCAAGGTATTAAAAACAGCAACTGGTTTATTGAAACACAAACCGACGCGACAGGCACGCCATCGTGGGTATTGACGTTGTTTGAAGAGCGAAAACCACACGAAATCCAAAAAATGGCGATTATCCTAGACCGCCTAAAAACCGATTTGCCCGTCGCTGCGCCCAAACGTGCCACCAACGGCGAATTTTTGCTGTATTTTGACAACAAAGCCATCACGCTTGCCCCTAAATTAGCAGGCAGCCATCCTACGACGATTGACCGCGATATGTGTCGGCAGATGGGCGAGGCGTTGGCGGTGCTGCACGCGCGGCTGCAAGACTTGACCCCTGCAGCAAATTATGGCGTGGAGCTGTACCCGTGGCATCTGGTGCGTGACCGCGAAACCCAGTTTATGCCCAAAGATGAAGCCACCCTCATGCACGATATTTGGCAAGCGTATGACAATTTACCACATGATGCGTTGCCAACAGGGCTGTGTCATCTAGATATGTTTGCCGATAACACGCTATGGCAGGCAAAAGACGGCAAGCAAGTCTTAAGCGGTTTGCTAGATTTTACCGAAGTGAGCGTGGAGGCGTTTGTCATGGATATCGCCATCACCATCAATGACTTTTGCACGGCATGGGGCAATGCCGAAACAGGCGAGCGCGTGGCATTTGACCGCGACAAAATGCAGGCGTTTTTGGCGGGCTACCAAGCCGTGCGCCCATTGAATAATGCTGAGCAACACGCCTTGCCTGTGATGTTGGCAAAAGCGGCGGTGATTTTTTGGCTATTGCGCTTGAATGTGATTTATTACAATCGCCAACAGGGGCGCACAGGTGAGCATATCATGGTCAAAAATCCTGATTTGATGAAGCGGTTGGCAGCGTATCATTGGGCGAATGTTTGACTTCCTCCCCTCCCTAAAGTGAGGGGATTCCTTCTGCAAGACGGTGAAGCCCCACCGCAAACCTAAGACAATGGCAACCGCCCGTACGACACACCGTACATCTTAGGTTCTTATTTTAAGCTAATCCTACCGTTAGGATTGTCATAGACACGAATTAGCTTAAGTGTGTGTTTGGAAACGTCTTACCAGTTAAGTTACTGCGTACTCGCAATTTAGTCTTAACTTAACTGTGGAATGTAAGACATTGAATATAGTGAGATGAGTATAGCAAAACTCATCGCATTTAACAATTGCCTTATATCCACCGCCTGAAGTCGGTGGTTTTACGGCAACGAATGATAAATAGTTGTTTATAACGTATTGTAAAGTAACGTGATTAGGTATTCCCATGTGTCAGCTACTCGGCATGAATTGTAATACCCCCACCGACATTGGCTTTAGCTTTGCAGGCTTTCGGCGGCGCGGTGGGCTGACCGATCACCACGCGGATGGCTTTGGCATCGCATTTTTTGAGCCCAGTTCTGTGGAGGGGGCTGCGGCTGGCAGCCATATGGGTAAGGCAGGCTTGCGGTTATTTTATGACGACAAACCGAGCCACTGCTCACCGATTGCCGACTTGATCAACCATCACCCCATCAAGGCGATGAACGTCATCGCGCATATTCGCAAAGCCACCCAAGGCAAACTGTGTCTTGCCAATACCCATCCGTTTGTGCGTGAAGTGTGGGGCGAGCAATGGGCGTTTGCCCACAATGGACAATTACAAAGCGAATTTATCGCCCGATTGCCAAACGTGAGCACACAATATCAGCCCGTGGGCAGCACCGATTCGGAGCAAGCGTTTTGCTATTTGCTCAATCGCCTCAAACAAGCCTTTGATGCCCCGCCCAATGACGCGACGTTGTTTGCGTTTTTGACCCAAATTTGTCGTGAATTGGCAGGACAAGGCTTGTTTAATTGCTTATTGTCTAACGGTCGCTGGCAGTTGGCATACGCTGGCAGTTTGTTGTTTTACTTGACCCGTCAAGCACCATTTGGGCAGGCAACGCTTGCTGATGATGACTTGTCGATTGACTTTAGCGAGGTCACCACCGACAACGACAAAGTCACCGTATTGGTCACCATTCCTTTGACCAGTAACGAAATCTGGCAACAGCTGGCAGTCGATGAATGCGTGGTTTTTGAGCAAGGCAGCAAGGTATTTGCCGACCGTCCCGACGCACCGCGCTATTTGAGCATTGATGAAGGCATTGCTATCGCTCGCCGCGTTGGCGCAAGTGTGTAAGGTTAATTTTTTAGGATAAAAAAGTTAGGTTAAACCATGCTCAAAGTCGCCTTTTCGCCGATTTTTGTCTATCATGTGCCCGAACGCCACCGCTTTCCTATGCAAAAATATCCACTGATGGTTGAACGACTGTTGGCAGAAGGTACGCTCAGTGAAGCCAATTTATTTGCCCCAACGCCTGCAACTGATGATGAGATTTTGACCACCCACACCGCCGCATACTGGCACGCGCTGCAAACACAAACCCTTGATCGCAAAGCGGCACGCGCGATTGGTTTTGAGATGACCCCGCAACTGGTCGAGCGCGCGCGTTATATTAGCCATGCCAGTTACGAGTGCGCGCTGTACGCCCAGCAATACGGCGTGGCGATGAACGTGGCAGGTGGCACACACCATGCGTTTGCTGATCATGGTGAAGGCTTTTGTGTGCTCAATGATTTTGCGATCACCAGTAACTTGCTACTCAAGCGTGGGCAGGCGCGGCAGATTTTAATTGTGGATTTGGATGTCCATCAAGGCAACGGCACGGCGAGCATTTTTGCTAATGAGCCGCGCGTGTTTACCTTTAGTATGCACGGGGCAAAAAACTACCCGTTTCGCAAGCAGGTATCGGATTTGGATATCGAGCTTGCCAACGACACAGGCGATGATGAATATTTGACGATTTTGGGCGACACCCTACCCAGACTAATCAACGAGGTTAAACCCGATATGCTGTTGTATCAAGCCGCTGTTGATGTGTTGGCGACTGACAAACTGGGCAAATTGGCATTGACGCAAACAGGCTGTTTGGCGCGTGATGAAATCGTGTTCAACCATGCCAAGCAGCACGGCATCCCCGTGGCGGTGAGTATGGGCGGTGGCTATTCGGCAGACGTGGATGACGTGGTCGAGGCGCACTGCAACACATTTCGCTTAGCGCAGCGCTTGTATTTTTCTTAAGCCAACTATTTTTGCAATTGACTTCCTCCCCTCCCTAAAGTGAGGGGATTCCTTCTGCAAGACGGTGAAGCCCCACCGCAAACCTAAGACAATGGCAACCGCCCGTACGACACACCGTACATCTTAGGTTCTTATTTCAAGCTAATCCTACCGTTAGGATTGTCTTAGACACGAATTAGCTTAAGTGTGTGTTTGGAAACGTCTTACCAGTTAAGTTACTGCGTACTCGCAATTTAGTCTTAACTTAACTGTGGAATGTAAGACATTGAATATAGTGAGATGAGTATAGCAAATCTTATAGAGTTAAGCAATTGCCTTATATCCACCGCCTAAAGGCGGTGGTTTTACGGCAACGAATGATAAAAATTGGGTAGTGGTTTGGGCTATATTATTTCCCAAGCATTAGACCAAAGGACTAGCGTTTTTTGGACTGATGCTAAGCTTGGTTTTCATCAGACTATCCTTTTTAACGAAAATTCAACCGCTTAGCGATTTGCCCACCAGTCATAACACGCTAAGCCCAACGCCGTGCAAATCAGCGAACCGCCCACATGCACGGCAATGCCCGTCAGAGCCGCCATAAGCCGCGTACGCTGCAACAAATCTAACATCTCAAGCGAAAACGTGGAAAATGTCGTCAATGCGCCACAAAATCCTGTCACCAATAGCAATTTGATATTCGGGCTAAGTGTGCTGTTGGCAAGCCATGCGGTGGCTAAGCCGATGATAAACGCGCCTAATAAGTTTGCTGTCAGCGTACCAAGTGGCAGGCTGACGAACAGCGGATTGAGCCATTGACCAATGCCCCAACGCAGCCACGCGCCAAGCACTGCACCAACAGCAATAGCAAGTAGCGAATACGGCAATTAGCCCTCTGCCAAAACGTTTTGTAAGCCTTGTTGAAAGTGTTGCACCGTGCGATCGATATCGGTCAGCTTATCAAGCCCAAACAACCCAACGCGGAAGGTCTTAAAGCTGTCAGGTTCACCGATTTTTAGCGGTACACCACTGGCGATTTGTAGCCCATGTTTGGCAAATGCCGCGCCGCTTTTGATGTCGTCACGGTCGGTATACACCACCACCACACCCGGTGCTTGGTAGCCTTCTGCCGCCACACTAGCAAAGCCGTGACGGCTGAGCAAATTGCGGATCTTTTGCCCCAGTTGCCATTGTGCGTCGTTGAGCGTAGCAAGTCCCACAGTTTTGGCTTCGGCGATGGTATCGCGGAACTGGCGTAGCCCATCGGTCGGCATGGTGGCAAAGTAGGCATGTCCGCCGTTTTCATAGGCGCGCATGATATTTAGCCATTGTTTTAAATCCAACCCAAAACTGGTTGATTCACTGGCATCCACGCGTGCTACCGCCGTTTGGTTCATCATCACAAGCCCCGCGCATGGCGTGCTTGCCCAGCCCTTTTGCGGGGCAGAAATCAGCACATCAATGCCAAGCGTCTGCATATCAAGCCACACGCAACCTGAGGCAATACAATCAATCACCAACAAGCCACCAACGCTGTGTACCGCGTCACTCAACGCTTTGATGTAGTCATCGGGCAAGATAATGCCTGCCGCCGTCTCGACATGCGGCGCAAAGACCACCGCAGGTTTGTGTTCATAAATCGCCGCCACCGCCGTGTCAATATCAACAGGCGCGTAGGCTTGATTGGGTGTGTGGTCATCGGCGGCATGGGCAGTCAAGACACGCGCATGGGGCGTGATGCGTGCTTTATCGATGATTTGCGTCCAGCGATAGCTAAACCAACCGTTGCGGATAATCAACACGTCTTTGTCGGTCGCCAACTGCCGCGCCACCGCTTCCATCGCGTATGTGCCTGTCCCTGGGATGATTGCCACTGCATCAGCGTGATACACGGCTTTAAGATCGGCAGACAAATCACGCATGACTTGTTGAAACTGCTGTGACATGTGGTTCAATGCGCGGTCGGTATACACCACCGAAAACTCAAGCAAGCCATCAGGGTCAATGTGGGGGTTTAAGTCGGGGCGTAGGGCAGGCATGGTAAGTCCTTTTTTTGTGTTATTAAAAAAATTTTGTGTCATTAAAACACGTTCAAAAATTGCGTATGGTTACAACCAATCAAATGCTCAGCCAGTTTAGCAAAAATCGTATTTTGATGGCAAAACGTTTTTTAGCCGCCAAAGTTCAGTCTTTAAACCCATCATCAACCTAAAAAGCTGGCAGCAAATTTGCCTGTAAAATCCGCCAACTCATCGGGTCAGTCACCGTTTGCCAAAACAGCGCAAACGGCGGCGCAAACACCACCAGCACCGCCAATAGCGCGTACAGTCCAACATACCAACGCGCGCGCTTGCGCTCAAACACCTTAAATGCCGTGCCAAACGATTTTTTTAAGCGTAGCCCAAACACATTCACACTATACAGCTCATCAAGCAGCAGATGAATCAACGCGCCACACCACAAAAACGCGCCCAAAAACCAACTCACCACCACGCCGTTTTTTAAGCCAAAAAAACTAACATACACCAGCCCCAACGCCAGCACCGCCATATACGGCAGTGAATGCACCATCCCGCGGTGCATCGTCAAGCGTGAAAACGTCGCCAACACGCCATAGCGCATGATGGCATACACCAACAGCCCCAGCGCGCACAGCGATAACAAAGACAGCCTTGGCGACCAATAAATCACCAACCCAAACGCCACCAAAATTGACAGCAGGCTAAACCCGACCCGCGCAGGCAGCGAATGGTCAAGGTCAATATCAGGCAGCAGTCCGCCCACCGTACCCGTGACCGCGCACAACACAAACTCCGTGCCGCTGACCATGCCTGCTTTATAAATCACCAAGCTTGCCGCCGCGCTTGCCACACATGCCACCGTGAAATGGGTATGAAAATTTGCCATCGTCTGATCCTTATATTTGCTTGGCATTATAAAGGTTATCGGCAAATCACCGCAAAGCGATTGGCGCGATATATAGCCAAAGACGGTGCAAAATTTTTTGCCCAAACGCACCTGACGGCTTGCTTTTGTCACGTTACGGTAACATGGTTACGCTAATCTTACGCCGCGTGGCTGGTGTTTGGCGCAATGGTGGAGCAAAAACCATGCCATTTACCAATAAGCCAACTTTTGTTTATAAAAAATATTTGCCAAAACAGGAAAAACCATGAACCTAAACGTAACAATCAATCGTCCGAACACCTTGCGACGTGCCGTACGCCATGCCTTGCACATCGGTATGCCAAGCCTACTACTTGCCGTCGGGCTGACCGCGTGTAACGATGACGACAACGAAACCAAAATCGTTGCCGTGCAACCTGCCGACAACGCCAACGCAGGCAACAATAACACCAACACGGGTAACAACAACGGCAATACCAACACCACACCTGCCAACACCAGCCTAAACTTAGCCCTACTAGAAACCACCGACCTACACACCAACATCTTAAGCTACGACTACTACAAACTGGCAGAAGACAAATCACTGGGGCTTGAGCGCACTGCCACCTTAATCAAACAAGCGCGCCAAGACTACCCCAACAACGTGCTGCTTGACGATGGCGACACCATTCAAGGCACCGCACTTGCGGACTATCAAGCCGTCATCAACCCCGTCAAATGCGACGAAACGCTGGCGATTTATAAAGTCATGAATGACTTAAAATTTGACGCAGGCACGATTGGCAACCATGAATTTAACTACGGCTTAAACTTTCTTAACCAAGTCACAGGCAGCCAATTTAACGTCGATGGCGTGACCAACCGCGCCCAGCCTTGCCAAGGCCCTAACTTCCCATTGGTGCTGTCAAACGTATGGAGCGTCAAGAGCGGACAGCCGCTATTTAAGCCCTACCAAATCATCACCAAAACCTTCACCGCGACCAAACCTGACGGCAGCCAAGTGCAAGTGCCCATCAAAATCGGCGTGATTGGCTTTACCACCCCTGGCATCATGACATGGGACAAAAATTGGCTAGAAGGCAAAGTCACCACCCAAGGTGCCAAAGAAATGGCAGAAAAATACGTGCCACAAATGCGCAAAGAAGGTGCAGATATCGTCGTTGCCCTGTCACACGGCGGGCTTGATACCTCAAGCTACAGCCCAACCATGGAAAATGCCAGCTACTACATTGCACAAGTACCAGGTATTGACGCGCTGTTCATGGGGCATTCACACCAATCATTCCCCGATAAAAACAGCACCAACCCAAACTGGAACGCAGCAGGCGTGGATAAAGAAAAAGGCACCATCCATGGCGTGCCTGCGACCATGGCAAACCAATGGGGCAGAAGCCTAGGCGTAATCAAACTCAACTTGGTTTATGATGGGCAAAAATGGAACGTCAAAAAAGACGCGACCGAAGTTGAGCTACGCAACATTCAAAACGCTGACAAAACTTACGTCGCCGCTGATCCACAAGTCAGCAAACTGGTTGCCGATGCTCACCAAGCCACCATTAACTACGTCAAAACCCCGATTGGCACCACCAACTTCCCGATGACCAGCTACTTTGCTGACGTGGGCGACGTATCAGCCATTCAAATCGTCAATCAGGCGCAAGCCAGCTACGTTGCCGACTACATCAACGCCAACTTGCCGCAGTACAAAGGCGTACCTGTACTGTCAGTGAGCGCACCATTTAAGAGCGGCTACGCTGGCGCGAATGACTTCACCGATGTTGCCCAAGGCAACGTTGCCATCAATAACGCCGCCGACTTGTACCTATACCCCAACACCGTATCAGCGGTCATGGTCACAGGCAGCGACATCAAAAAATGGCTAGAAAACGCCGCCAAACGCTTCAACAAAATCGACCCAAACAAAAAAGATACTCAATATCTGACCAGCACCTTCCCAGGTTACAACTTCGATATCTTTACCACCCCTGACGTGCATTATGAAATTGATGTCACCCAACCTGTGGGCAGTCGTATCAAAAACCTGACCTACCAAGGTCAGCCCATGGCAGATACCGCCCAATTCATCATCGCAACCAACAACTACCGCGCTTCTGGCTTAAGCAAATACGCAGGCATTGCCGATGGCAAAACCATTTATTCTGCGCCAGATGCCAACCGCGACGTATTGATTGACTACATCAAAGCTGTCAAAAACCTCACCCGTGCCCAAAACGGCAGCGCGCGTAGCTGGCAGTTCACCAAAGTGATGACCCAAGGCCCTGTGTTGTTCAAATCTGCACCGAACAAAATCGAGCTTGCCAAAGCTGCTGGCATCAACAACGTCATACAGCTCAACAATGACGACGGACAAGGCAAGGGGTTAGCCGATTATCAAATCGACTTGAGCAAATAAATTTTAGCTACACATCAAAAAATCCCTCACGCCAGCGTGGGGGATTTTTGTTGAAACCGTACTTTGGTTGATGACAAAAAAAATCGCCCATCTCAACAGACGGGCGATTTTGGAATAAGTGGCGTCCCCACGGGGATTCGAACCCCGGTTACCGCCGTGAAAGGGCGATGTCCTAGGCCTCTAGACGATGGGGACGCAATGCAAGTAGTCAATTTTTAAGCGTATAAGTATCGCTGAGCGAGATTACAGCTTAAAAACTACTTTGAGAGGATCTAAGATTTGGTGGAGCTAAGCGGAGTCGAACCGCTGACCCCTACAATGCCATTGTAGTGCTCTACCAACTGAGCTATAGCCCCAAAATTTGGGAGTGTTTGGGATCATGCGGTATGCTACCCAACACCATCTTAAATCCATTGCCTAAGAGTGCGCGTATTTTATGGAATCGTGCTTGGCTTGTCAAGCATAAATCGAAAAAAATTATCGATTATAATTATGCGGCGGTTTTAGCAAGTTTTTTAGCGTGTTGTGGGCGCTTAAAATAGTTTTGCTATGTCTGCAGCCTGCTATAATAGCGTAATTTTAATAGCGTAATTTTGGCGTATAGTGTTTTTGTATATTTGGCGCGTTTTTACACGCTATTTTAATCAAAATAGACGCGGTTTTGGCAGTGACCGATTTGAGCAGGGATGAGCAGGGTAATGATGGCATTGATTGATTTTATTTTGCATATCGGTGCGCACCTTGAGGCACTGGTGGCGCAATATGGCACATGGATTTATGCTATTTTGTTTGTCATTGTGTTTTGTGAGACGGGACTGGTGGTGTTGCCATTTTTGCCAGGGGATTCGATGTTGTTTGCCGCAGGTGCGATTGCGGCGGTGGGTGGAATGAATATTTTTGCCCTAATTGGCACGTTGATTGGCGCGGCGATTCTTGGTGATTGGTTGAATTTTGAAATCGGTAAGCACTATGGGCGCAGGCTGTTTGCTAATCCTAATTCGCGTATTTTTCGCCAAAGTTATTTGCACAAAACCGAGCAGTATTTTGCCAAATATGGCGGACGCACGGTGATGATTGCGCGGTTTATTCCGATTGTGCGTACATTTGCGCCGTTTGTGGCAGGTATGGGGCAGATGTCGTACGGGTATTTTTTGCGTTATAACGTTGTCGGGGCGGTGGTGTGGGTGACGCTGTTTAGCCTGCTGGGTTATTTTTTTGGGCAGTTGCCGTTTGTCAAAACGCATTTTTCATGGATTTTGTTGGCAATTATTGTCATTTCAATTTTGCCTATGGTGATTGAGATGGCGCGCGCGTGGTCTAAGTCTAGGGCATAGTTGATTTTTTGGGACAAAAATTGGCTGAAAAAATAGCTTGTTATGATACCAAGACTTTTTACCAAAAATCGCGCTTGCATTCCGCCTAGGCTTGCGGTATGGTTGAAAAATCTTTTGCCATAAGAGGTCGTACGTCGTATGTCAGACGACAACGCAAGCCCATCGGGCAGTAGCTGGTCACGGGGACTCAAACGCTGGTTGTCCACCGCGCCTGAAACCCGTGACGAACTGGTCAAATTGGTGCATGATTCGCGCAAGTTTTTGGAGCCCGACACCGTCGATATGCTTGAGGGTGTGCTTGATTTGCCTGCCACCTTGGTGCATGAAATCATGACCCCCATCAGCCATGTGGTCAGCTTTACCGAAGACCAACATCTTGCCGATATCATGGCGGTGTTTGTTGAGACCACGCATTCGCGTTACCCTGTGTTTGGGCAAGACCCGAACAATCAGCAAGAAACCGTCAAAGGTATTTTGGTGACCAAAGATGTCATTCCGTATTTGGTGCAGGCTGCCAAAGGTGAGGCTACAGGTGACTTTAACGTCATGAATTGGGTGCGTCAGCCGATTTATGTTAGCGAAAATGCGCGTTCAGACAACCTGCTGCGCCTGTTTCAAAAACACCAAATGCACATGGCGATTGTGATTGATGAGTTTGGCAATACCGCAGGCGTGGTGACGATGGAGGATTTGCTTGAGGAGATCGTCGGTGATATTGTCGATGAGCACGATGACTTGGGCGAAGACAGTTCGATGTATCACATTGTGCCTGCAGCGGCAGGTGGCGCGGCACTGGGCAAAGACTGCTGGATTATCCAGTCTTTAACACCGATTACGGAGTGCAACGAGCAGCTGGGCACGACGTTTGATACCGAGGATGTCACCACGATGGGTGGACTGGTCATGCAGCACTTGGGCGATGTCCATGAGGTGCTCGGGCAGACGGTGTATGTGGATAATTGCCGCTTGACGGTGCTGACAGCACAAGACCGCTTTATTCAAACCATTGAATTGGTCAAAGATTTTGCGCCACCTGATGCCGAGACGCTGTGACGCTTATTGGGTCACGCTAAAAATATAATACGTTGTAACATGGCACATGCAAACGCAAGTTTGCCAGTAATTGTGATAAAAAATCTATGCGTATAACCACGCAAACTTTACGTCAGCGGCGTTTGGTCAGTACCCAGGAGCAAGCGTCTGAGTATGTACCGCGCGGCAGATTTGTCGCGCATTTGTTGTTGGCATGGCTGGCAGGTGCGGTATTCGTGTTTGCCCTTGCGCCCTATGGGGTGTGGGGTGTGGCATTGCTATCGCCTGCGGTGCTGTACGCGCTGTTGTTGCCAAACCTTACCAATGCGCGCGCGTTTTGGCTTGGTGAAGCGTATGGCATGGGGCTGTGGTGCGTCGGTGCGTTTTGGCTGTATACCTCGATTCACACCTATGGCGATACGCCAATGTGGCTTGCGCTGCTGTTGATTGCAGGCATGGGCGCGATCATGGGGTTGTTTCATGCGGTGCTGGCGTTGGTGTTCAACCGCTTGGGCAAGCAGCCGTTTGCCTTTGCTGCGCTGTGGATGATACAAGAATGGCTCAAAACGTGGCTATTCACGGGTTTTCCGTGGCTGTTTGTGGGTTATGCTTACACCGAACAACCATGGCTGACCAGCCTTGCACCTGTGTTTGGCGTGTTTGCGCTATCGTTTGTTTCGGTGCTTGCGTCGGCAAGTGCGGTTGAGGCATTGCGCCGCCGTTATCGGTTTTTGCTGCCTGTGGCACTGTGTTTGTTGGCAAGCGTGGCGCTGTATTGGCGTGCCCCATCATGGACCACGCCAACAAACGCGCGTCCGCTGTCGGTGTCGCTGATTCAAGGCAATATTCCCCAAGATTTAAAATGGCTGCAAGAATACCAAATCCAAACGTTGGCGATTTATGCAGGTTTGAGCAAAACCGAGTGGGGGCGTGACATCGTGCTATGGCCAGAATCCTCCATTCCGATGTTTCAAATTGATGCCATGCCGTTTATCAGCCAAGTCGCCAACATCGCCAAACAACATAACACCGCGTGGCTGACGGGTATACCGTATGTGGATGTCGCCGAATACAATCCCAAAATCGATGCCTATGAGCCGTTTTATAACAGTGTGATTGCGCTGGGCGCGGACGCCAAAGGCTTGTATAAAAAACAAAATTTGGTACCTGTGGGCGAATACATCCCGCTTGAGGGCGCGCTGAACTGGCTATTGCCAGATTTGATGGGCGGTGAGATGAGCTTTCGTGCAGGCAAGCCCAACCAAGCACCGCTGGCGGTCAAAAACCAGCATATTGGCGTGGCGGTATGCTATGAAGTTGCCTATCCTGATACTACCCGTCACAATGCGCACGGCAGTAACTTTTTACTTACCGTATCCAATGACGCGTGGTTTGGCACATCGGCAGGCCCGTTGCAGCATTTGCAAATGGTACAAATGCGAGCAATCGAAACGGGGCGTTGGTTTATGCGCGCGACCAACACAGGGGTAACTGCCATTATCAATGACAAAGGGCAGATTGTGGCACGCGCGCCGCAATTTACGCGCACCGTACTGCGTGGTGAGGTGCAGCCGCGGCAAGGCGATACGCCGTTTATGCGTTGGGGTAGCTATCCTGTGCTGTTACTCAGCGCGTTATTAACCATCATGAGCGCGTTAGGACAACGTCATGCCCGTACGCGCGCACGCTAACCATTTCCCCAATTCGGTTAAGGTTTTATGTGTCGTCCTGTCGCACTTGAGCAAAAATTGCTATATAATAGCAACAAACTTGCGTATAATAGTTGCAGCGCACGCTGGCGGCTTTTTTGCAAGCGACCTTATTATCGTTATAACCCTTGGCAGCGTGACGGCGCATAGGTTGGGAGAAAGCAATGGCGCATCAACATCATGACGTGGTAGAAAAGAACACCAAAAACGAACTCATCATGACGTTGGTTGGGGTGTTGGCGTTTGCATCCATCGTTTTATTAATCAGCGTATCAAGCTACTTACGCCCAGCAGGGCAGCACATTGATGTAGCAAAACTCAACGCTGAAGCGGCAAGCTCAGGTGTTGCTAGCACACCAATGAGCGTGGCACAGGCGGTTGATGCATCTGCCGTTAGCACCACCGATGCAGTTACCGTACCAACCGACAGCACCACAGTATCGGCACCAAACACCAGTGTAGATAGCCCTGATAACGCAGTAATGACACCTGCTAGCGAACCTACCGCGGTAGCAAAACAATCCACAATCAATGAGCGCAACGCATCAACCGCTGAAGCCAAAGGCGAAATCAAAGAAAACACAGGCGCACTACCTGATGTTGCGCCACCTGTTGCCTCAGCCGTTGATACACCAAAATAAACGCCTTGGTTGATTGCGGCAGTTTTTACACGCCATCAGCAGGCAAATGTGCCTCATGCATTTTAAAAAAACCTCAGCTTGACTGGGGTTTTTTTTAATTGGTTTGTATCGTGTCAGTTGCAGCCGCTAGCAAATTGAGCTTGATTATTTTAAACTGGCAAAAAATTTTGAGGTTAGGCTTGGCAAAGTGAATGACAAACGCGCAGTAGCCAGCCAACGACAGTAAAGGCAAACGCTATGAAATGGGAAGACAGACAGGGCAGTTCTAACATTGGTATCGGTGGCGCAGCAGCAGGCGGTGGGATCGGTACATTGATTTTGGGCGGCATTTTATGGTTGGTGTTTGGCATGGATCCAATGACTGCTATGCAAACCAGCCGCGCAGTCACAGGCGCAGGCAGCCAACAAACGCGCCCACTGGACAACGAAAACGCCACACGCGACCAACGCTTTGCCTCGGTAGTACTGGCGGATACCGAAGCGGTGTGGCAGCAAGTATTTGCCGAAAATGGCGCGCAATACCGCGAACCTAAGATGATTTTATTTAGTGGTAGCGTGCGCTCAGGTTGTGGTAGCGCGACCTCTGCCACAGGGCCGTTTTATTGCCCTGCTGACCAACGCGTGTATTTAGACACGTCGTTTTTCCAAGAGATGCGCCAACAGCTTGGTATCACAGGTGACATTCAAGGCTCAGGCGATGCGCAGAACCGCAACAGCGCAGGTGACTTTGCCGAAGCATATGTGATTGCACACGAAGTTGGGCACCATGTGCAAAACTTGATGGGAATTAGTGAAAAAGTCAGCGAAGCAAGCCGCACGGTGTCAAAGGCGCAAGCCAACAACCTGTCGGTGCGCCAAGAGCTGCAAGCCGACTGTTTTGCAGGGGTATGGGCAAACCGCAACGAACAGCGCGTGCACTTTTTGGAAGAAGGCGACATCCAAGAAGCAATCCAAGCTGCCCACCAAATCGGCGATGATCGCCTAGCACAGGCGGCAGGGCGTGCTGTTGTGCCCGACAGCTTCACCCATGGCACCAGCGAGCAGCGCATGACGTGGTTCTCACGCGGGTTAAAAAACGGCAATATTGCCGATTGCGATACCTTTAGTGGTGGGATTTAAGCCAATTTAGCCATAACAAAACACAAAAAGATAAAACACAAAAAAGGGCAATATTATTGGCCCTTTTTTAATATTTAGTCATAACTTAGCTTTTATCTTTGCGCGTCATTTGCTCAAAGAATTCATCGTTGGTTTTTGAGTCTTTGAGTTTTTCAAGCAAAAATTCGGTCGCCTGAATTTCGTCCATCGGGTGCAATAATTTACGCAAAATCCATACTTTACGCAGCATAGCCTCGTCCATCAAACGTTCTTCACGCCGCGTACCCGATTTTTTGATATTAATGGCAGGGAATACACGTTTTTCGGCGATTTCACGCTCAAGGGTGATTTCTTGGTTGCCCGTACCTTTAAATTCCTCAAAAATCACGTTATCCATGCGGCTGCCCGTGTCAATCAAAGCCGTTGAGATAATCGTTAAGCTGCCGCCTTCCTCGATATTGCGCGCCGCGCCAAAAAAGCGTTTGGGTCGCTCAAGTGCATTGGCATCCACACCACCTGTCAGCACCTTGCCCGATGATGGGATCACCGTGTTATAAGCACGCGCCAAACGGGTGATGGAGTCAAGCAAAATCACCACGTCTTGTTTGTGCTCAACCAAGCGTTTGGCTTTTTCAATCACCATCTCAGCAACTTGCACGTGACGCGCAGGCGGCTCATCAAACGTTGAGGCAACCACCTCGCCGCGCACGGTGCGCTGCATCTCGGTGACTTCCTCGGGGCGTTCATCAATCAACAACACAATCAAATACACTTCAGGATTATTGCGGGTAATTGATTGCGCGATGGATTGTAGCAGTACGGTTTTACCTGCCTTAGGTGGCGCGACGATGATCGAACGCTGTCCTTTACCAATCGGCGCGATTAAATCAATGATCCGCCCTGTCAAATCCTCAGTGGTGCCATTGCCAAGCTCAAGTTTTAATTGCTCGGTGGGAAATAAAGGCGTTAGGTTTTCAAAAATCAGCTTGTGGCGTGAGCGGTCAGGCGTGTCAAAGTTGATTTCATTGACCTTGAGCAAGGCAAAATAACGCTCAGAATCCTTTGGTGGGCGAATCGTACCTGCGATTGAGTCACCTGTTTGTAGATTAAAACGGCGAATCTGGCTTGGGCTGACATAAATATCATCAGGGCCTGCCAAATATGAGCCTTCAGATGAGCGCAAAAAGCCAAATCCATCGGGCAAAATCTCTAGCACGCCGTCGCCATAAATGGCCTCACCGTTACGCGCATGGGTTTTTAAAATCGCAAAAATAATATCTTGCTTGCGGCTACGCGCCATGTTATCTAAGCCCATTTGTTGGGCAATAGCAAGCAACTCGGCAACGGATTTTCGTTTAAGTTCGGTAAGATTCATATACTAACTACATGATGATGCAAGGATTTTTATAAAAAATCGTGGATAATGCCCACCAGTTTTGACACGCTCAATGCGTCTGCCAAGCCTATCCAACCAAATCCAAGACAACCGCCGACATCACAACACGCACTTTGGCAAGGTACAAACACTACCCAGTTGCCAAAACAATTGCGCCATCAACGGCGTAAACGTAGAATAATTAAGAAAAGAATGCCAGATTTGACAACAGCGCGTCACGACTGCCCAAAAAAATACAGTTCAGCGTCGGCGATGGTATCAAACTAAAAATACACAGACAAGACAAATGATTGCCTTGAGCGACAGGGCACAAATACCCTTGTAGATACCGCATTCTTACAGCCACTCAGCTTTTTATCATCATGCGTTATCATCATGTGCTGATCGCGGCATTTTACCGCACGGTATCGTGGGCTACACTATACGATAAGCCAAACAATATTGTCAAGTGTTGGCAAATCATCTTGCAAAAAAATAACCCAAAATTAAATAAAAAAAGCAAACGGTAGGTGATACCGTTTGCTTGGTAATGTTATAGCTTGTTTTAACCGAATGCTTATAGGTGCTTATCTAGCAGCGCGGCAAGTTGCGGCTTTTGCTGCAAGCCAACGATGTTATCGACTTTTTCACCATTTTTGAACACAAACAGCGTTGGAATGCTGCGAATACCATATCGTGCTGCTAAGTTTGGATTGGCATCGACATCAATTTTGACGATACGCACTTTGTCACCATAGTCAGCAGCAAGCTCATCTAAAATCGGTGCGATGGCTTTACAAGGGCCGCACCATTGCGCCCAAAAATCGACCAGCACGGGTGCGTCAGATTGTAGCACCGCTTTTTCAAAGGTATCTTCACCTGCATGAATAACGCCAGACATCGTTTTTTCCTTTTTAAAATTAAAAAATTGAACGTAAAAATCTTGCTGGGTTTGATATGGGGTGCGTACAACAAAAAACAAGCCGAGTTGTGTTT
Organism: Moraxella atlantae NBRC 14588; assembly: GCF_001591265.1. Classification (GTDB taxonomy): domain Bacteria; phylum Pseudomonadota; class Gammaproteobacteria; order Pseudomonadales; family Moraxellaceae; genus Faucicola; species Faucicola atlantae. The sequence continues at coordinate 52,079 of NZ_BCUL01000008.1, forward strand.
TTGAGATGGTTTGACTTCCTCCCCTCCCTATCGTTCGGGGATTCCTTCTGCAAGACGGTCAAGCCCGACCGCAAACCTAAGACAATGGCAACCGCCCGTACGACACACCGTACATCTTAGGTTCTTATTTTAAGCTAATCCTACCGTTAGGATTGTCATAGACACGAATTAGCTTAAGTGTGTGTTTGGAAACGTCTTACCAGTTAAGTTACTGCGTACTCGCAATTTAGTCTTAACTTAACTGTGGAATGTAAGACATTGAATATAGTGAGATGAGTATAGCAAAACTCATCGCATTTAACAATTGCCTTATATCCACCGCCTGAAGTCGCAGGTTTACGGCAACGAATGATAAAACCAATTGTGAGGTTTGAAAAAATCAATGATACTATCAAAGACCGTGTGCAAAGACCGTGTGATGGGCAAAACCGCTTGTCACCACTGGGCGAAAATGCGTAAAATAAAGCGATTTTGGCGGCAAAGCCGTGTTTTGATTTGACAAGCGACTGGAATAAGCAACCATATGCCCGATTTACTTGCTGATAATGAGCTGATGGCCGCCATTGATATTGGTTCAAACAGTTTTCATCTTGCCATTGCGCGGCTTGATCATCGTGAGGTGCGTAAGCTTGCCTCGATGTCTGAAAAAGTCCAGCTGGCAGCAGGGCTCGATGATAACAATTATTTGTCCGAAGAGGCGCAGCAGCGTGGGCTAGATTGTCTGGCGCGGTTTGTTGGGCGGCTTGATGCGGTGTCGCCGCAGCGGCTGCGAATTGTGGCAACCAACGCCTTGCGCCAAGCCAAAAATGCCGATGAGTTTATCGCGCGTGCCAATCAGATTTTACCCAAACCGCTTGAGGTCATCGCAGGGCGTGAAGAGGCGCGGCTGATTTATTTGGGTGTGTCGCACACCAATGCCAGTACGGACAAGCGGTTGGTGATTGATATTGGCGGCGGCTCGACGGAATTTATTATCGGCAAGGGTTTTGATCCGATTTTGACCGAAAGCCTGCAAATGGGCTGCGTGGCGTTTACCAAGGCGTTTTTTGCAGATGGGCATATCACCGACAAAGGCTTTGACAAGGCGATGGCGGCGGCACGTAAAGAGGTCTTGAGCATCAGCCGTCTGTACCAAAAAACAGGCTGGGACAGCGTGACAGGCTCAAGCGGTACGATTAAGGCGGTTAATCAGATTTTGTTGCAACTTGGGCTTGCGGACGAACAAGAGCGCATCACCCTGCACGGGGTCAAAGAGCTGCAACGCTTGTTGGTTAAAGCCAAACACGTCAATGACATCGATTTTGCCGATATTAAAGATACGCGCAAGGCGGTGTTGCCTGCAGGCGTGGCAGTGCTGCTTGCCGCCATGAGCGTGCTGGGCATTGAGACAATTCGGTATTCTGACGGCGCATTGCGCGAGGGCGTGATGTATGACATGCTTGGACGTTTTGCCAGTGAAGATGTGCGCGACCGCAGTGTGCAGGCATTGATTGTGCGTTATTCGGTGGATAAAAAACAAGCCAAACGCGTGGTCAAAACCGCGCAGCTCTTATTTGATCAAGTTAAAAATCGGCTTGGGCTAGACGATGAGGACGCGGATTTGCTGCGCCGCGCCGCGTATTTGCACGAGATTGGGCTGGCGATTAGCCACAGCAGCTACCACCGTCACAGCGCGTATTTGCTGCAAAACTCAGATATCGACGGTTTTTCACAGGTTGATAAAACCCGTATGGCACAGCTGGTGCTGCACCATCGGCGCAAGCTAAAAATCGAAGGCTATGACGAAGTTAAAATGGTCGGCGGTGACAGCTTGGTGTATTTGACGTTGCTTCTTAGGCTAGCAGTGATTTTGCACCACAACCGCAGCAAGCAAGACGAGTTTGATTTGCGCCTAAGCGTGCAAGACGAAACGCATTGGACGCTGGCATTACACGATGACAGCGATAGCGGTGGGGTGTTGATAAGTGATTTACATGATGAAGCCGAAGCATGGCAAAAATGGCACATGCATTTAACCATTGAGTTGTTGAGCACATCGCAGACTGCCGCAGAGCAACTGCAACCATCGGCTGAGGCAAAGTGATGACCGCCACATCAACTGACCAACAAACCCAAGCCGTCGAACGCGTCTGGCAAAAGGTACAATTGGCGCGTCATGCCAAACGTCCGTTGTTCTTGGATTATGCCGCTGCGTTGTTTGGTGAGTTTGATATCTTGCAAGGCGATCGCGTGTTTGGTGATGACAAGGCGATTTTGGGCGGGCTGGCAACGTTTGATGGGCAGGCGGTGATGTTGATTGGGCAACACCGTGGACGCAGCACGCGTGAGCGCATCGAGCACAATTTTGGTATGGCGCATCCTGAGGGCTACCGCAAGGTGGTGCGGCTTGTCAAACTTGCCGAACGTTTTGGCATTCCTGTGCTGACGTTTATTGACACCCAAGGCGCGTACCCCGGTGTGGGTGCAGAGGAGCGCGGACAGGCGCAGGCGATTGCTGAGTGTTTGGCGGTGTTTTCGGCATTGAATGTGCCAACGATCGCGACCATCATCGGTGAGGGCGGTTCGGGTGGTGCGTTGGCATTGGGCGTGGCTGACCGCGTCAATATGCTAGAAAATAGCATTTATTCGGTGATATCGCCTGAGGGCTGCGCATCGATTTTGTGGAAAACCGCTGAGCAAGCGCCCAAAGCCAGTGCTGCGCTCAAGCTTACCGCCGAGGATCTGGCAGGGTTTGGGTTGATTGATCATGTCATCCGTGAGGGGGCAGGGGCGCATATCGACAGCGCGGCGACCATCAGCGCGTTACACGAAGCATTACGCGCCCAACTTGATCATTTGCAAGCCATGCCAAACGCCGAACGTCTCAACCAGCGGTACGCCAAACTCATGATGTACAATTCAACCATCGAGCAAACACCAGCGTTGGCGTAAACGATTCTCAACCACTTGCCGTTTTTAAAAAAAATTTGTCTGCGCCTACTCTACCGACCACCGAGCTTTGCCACACCGTTGCCGATAGCTACCACCATCAGCTGTTGCCGTTTTATGCCCAGTTTGACCAAGCGCTGCCGCCGTGTATTTATGTCGCTTGTAGCGGTGGGCGCGATTCGTTGGTATTGCTAGATAGTCTTTGCCAATTAAGCCGTCAGCTTAATGTGCCGCTGCAAGTGTTGCACGTCAATCATCGCTTGCAAGTGATAAGTGATGACTGGCAACAGCAGGTTGAAGCGTTTTGTATGGCGCGAGGGCTAGCGTGCGTTAGTTTGACGCTAGATTGGCAAGCCGACCGCGTTGGGCAAGTCGTTGGGCAAGTCAATGAGCAAACCGCCCGTCAAGCGCGTTATCAGGCATTGGCAAATTGGCTAGATACTCATCATACCGCTGCTGCGCCGCCTGTGTTGGTATTGGCGCACCATGCCGATGATCATGCCGAAACTTTTTTGCTCAATTTGTGCCAAGGTACGGGCTTACGCGGACTGGTGGGGATGCGCGCGGTGCGTGTGCAGCATGAATTTGGTCTGCCGCTGCTGTTGTGGCGACCGTTGCTTACCATCAGCCGTGCGACGATTAGTGCGTATGCTGATGCCAAGGCTCTGCCATACGTTGATGACCCGACCAATGTCGGTACGCACAACCGCCGCGCGTGGCTACGGGCGCAAGTATTGCCGCTGCTTAAAGCCGAATTTGGCGGATTGTTAGACAATATCACGCGCACCAGTGCCAACCTTGCCGACGCTGAATATATCGTCAATGCACAAGCTGAACAGGATTTGGCGGCGTGTTTGCTGACGGGTGATGCTGCGGATTGGACGCCGACCCAATCGCGGCTTGATATCGCGCAAGTTACGGTCTTGCCGTTACCACGGGTGCGCGCGCTGTTGCGCCTATGGCTTGCGTACGGTCAGCCATACGCACCGCCGCAGCAGGTCATTACGCAAATCATCGCACTACTTGGGCTCGCCGAGCAATCACCGTTATCCGTACAAAGCCAAATTCATTGGCAAGGCGTGACTGTGCGGCGTTATCAGATGACCTTATATCGGCTTGATGCTCATTACGCCAGTGAGCACGCGCATTGGGCAGATAGCACACGGGTGCAAGCAGCGGTGGCGGCAATGTTGGCGACGCTTACCCCCAAGCCCGATTTTTATCCCATGTTTAGCTTACGCCGTCCACACGCAGGCGAGCGTTTTCGCCGTCAAGGCAAAAGCTTTCATGAACCTTTAAAAAAACTTTGCCAACGCCTTGCTATTGCCAGTTGGCAGCGTGATTTGCTGTGGGTGATAGAACATGATGGGCAGGCGCGCGCATTGTGGCTGCCGCAGCGTCTGATCTGGCTAGCGGCTTGATTTTTAGCCAGATTTGCTGCTTGAAAAACGGTATTTTTTGCCCAAATTGTGCTACACTTGCCCGATGTTGTGGGGCACGCGTAGGCAGATAATGGCTGATGCGGTTGCCCAGTTTTTGATGATGTGACACGTTTTAAGAGGTGCACCCACCGATGGCACAACCGATTTTGCCCGCAGCGATTGCGTTTTTGGGCGGAGGTAATATGGCGCAGGCGTTGATCAGCGGACTGCTTGCCCAAGGTCACCCTGCTGACCGTTTGCACGTTGCCGATACGGACACCGCGAAGCTTGCTGATTTGGCAGCGCAAGGCGTGCGGATCTATGATGCCAGCGTAGGGCAAACGCCTGAGGCAATTCGTGCTGCCGAGGTTGTAGTACTGGCGGTCAAGCCGCAAGTGCTGCAAGCCGTGCTGACACCGCTGCAAGGCGTGTGGGATAGGCAGTTGGTGATTTCGATTGTCGCAGGTATTGCACTTGCCACGCTCAAAGACTGGCTAGCCGCTTCTTTGGCGGTGGTGCGCGCGATGCCTAACACGCCTGCGATGATTCAGCAAGGCGCGACCGCCCTGTACGCCGATGTCGAGGTGAGCACCGATCAACGCACTCTTGCCGAACAGCTGTTGTCAGCCGTTGGGTTGGTGCGCTGGTTGGATGATGAAACGCTGCTAGATGCTGCCACGGCAATTTCAGGTTCTGCGCCTGCGTATGTGTTTTATTTGCTTGAGCATATGATTGCCACAGGCGAGACAATGGGGCTAAATACCGCCGATGCTACCGCGCTTGCCTTACAAACTGCGGTGGGTGCGGCGCAAATGGCAGCCCAAAGCCACCGCCAAGGTACTGATACACCAACGACCTTACGCCAAAAAGTCACCTCACCCAATGGCACCACCCAAGCGGCGATTGCAGCATTGGATGCGGCAGACGTTGGGCAAGCCATTGCACAAGCCATGCACGCCTGTGCCACGCGTTCGCGACAAATCAGCCAAGAATTTGGTGCAACACCACCCACCGCCGTGCAAACCACGGGTAAACCAACAGGCAAGCCACAATGACCAGTATCATCGCAGGGTTATTTGACATCGTTGTAGGCAGCGTCATGCTGCTTTTGTTCGTGCGCTTTATGCTGCAATTTGCCGAAGTTGAGACCAAACAGCCGTTCGCCCGTGTGATTTATCGGATTACACACGTAGTGGACGTGTTTGGGCGGATTTTTCCGACGTGGTTGGATGGCAAAATCAATACCGCCGCGCTGGCGTTGATGGCATTGCTGCGCCTGATTTATATTTGGGGTGTGCTACAAATGCTTAATTTGGACAGCCAGTATATTGGCTGGTTTCAGATGAATGACTTTAATCTAAAAATGGTTGAGCATTTACACCGCTATTTTTCGCCATTTATGCTGGTGTTTGTTACTTTGATGACGCTGGTGCTGGATTTTTTGCGCATGTGCCGCTATTTGATTATCGCGTCATTTTTGGTCAGTTGGGTGGTGTTTTTTAGCAATAAAATGCCACCAGCGTTTACCATGATCGAGCAGCTGAGCCAGCCGATCATCGCGCCGTTTCGTAAGCTGCTGCCCGCTACAGGCATGTTGGATTTTGCACCGATGATTGGCTTTTTTGCCATCACGTTGTTGGAACTGGTCGTGCAAACCATGGCGGTATATTTGCTGACTTTGACTTAAAAATATAGCTAAGTGGTTAAAAATTTTAACTAAAAATATTAGTTAAAATTATGGGTAAAAATACGGACAAATCAGCCGCGCTGCAACACCACTTCAAGGACAAACTTGGTACCAAGAAACGCGATTGCCAACAATGCCACGCCGTACAGGGTCATATTCGCCGCGCGCCCCCCACGCCAGCCATAGCGCCAATGCCCAATCAGCAACGCGCCAAATACCAACCACGACAACACGCTAAACACCGTTTTGTGGGTCAAATGCTGCGCCAATAAATTGGTCGTATCAGCAAACCCAAGCCCCAGCGCAACCGTCAGCAGCACAAAACCTGCGCCAATCATATCAAACAACAACGCTTCCATGCTTTGTAGTGCAGGCAGGCGATTGACCCACAGCGGATGCTCACGCACGCGCTTAAGTTCAGCAATTTGTAAGCGAAGCACCACCGCTTGCACCGCCGCCATCACAAGTAGGCAATACGCCGCAATCGAAGCCACGATATGCGCTTGCAACATCGGTGAGAGTTGATAAATCGCATGATACGGCGCATCGGCAAGATAGCCCACCATCGCCCCACCCAGTGCCAGCGGCAACGCCAGTACGCCAAGCGCGACAATCGGACGCAGCAGACAAAAACCAACATAAAACAGCAGCACCAACCACGAGGTCAGCGACAGCACATTATATAGGTTAAAATTTAAGCCAAACGGCGTGGCGATTTTGGGATACAGCACCGCGGCGTGTGCCACCAAACCCACCACCGTCAGTCCCAGCACCAGCTTTTTTGACAGCAGTTGCCCGCGCAATAAGCCTTTGACGATATAGCCCATCGCCAAGCCATAGCACACCAAGCACACCCACCACACCGCTGTCATCATGATTACAACCTGACTTTGCCAAATCTTGATCGTTCACTGTCGGCACAGCGTTACGCAACACGCAGGGCAGATTGGCTTACCCACCGCCATTGAAAACGCCGCGCAAAGTCCTATTTTAACAGCAAATCATTAGCAGTTTTGGCATTTTTGTCATAAAATAGCAAAATATTACTGCTTATATTCAGCGCGGATTGGTAAAATTTTGCCAAGCGTTTGACAAAAAAATTTTAAGGGTGTTGTCAGCCAATGCTGATTTACACACCGCAATCAGTTAGGACGTGTTATGTTTGAGACGCTCACCGAACGCCTATCCACCAGCCTACGCAACATCTCAGGCACGGGGCAACTGACCGAAGACAACATCAAAGACACCTTGCGTGAGGTGCGTATGGCGTTATTAGAGGCGGATGTTGCCTTGCCCGTCACGCGTGATTTTGTCGCCCGTGTCAAGGAAAAAGCATTGGGGCAGGCGGTGCTCAAAGAGCTTGCCCCAGGGCAGGCGTTTGTCAAAATCGTCTACGACGAGCTCACCGACATGATGGGCAGCGCCAACCAAAGCCTTGAGATGACAGGCAAGCCACCAGTTGTCTATTTGTTGGCAGGCTTGCAAGGTGCAGGTAAAACCACCACCGCAGGCAAGTTAGCCAAGCTTTTGCAAACCAAACACAAGAAAAAAGTCATGTTGGTGTCAGCAGACGTGTATCGCCCTGCTGCCATCAAGCAGCTTGAGCAAGTCGCCAGTCAAGTCGGCGCAAGCTTTGTACCCTCTGATGCCAGCGAAGACCCGATTACCATTGCCAAGCGTGCCATCGAGCAAGCAAAAATCCAGTACCAAGACATTCTCATCATCGACACGGCAGGGCGGTTACACATCGATGACACGATGATGGACGAAATCAAAGCCCTAACTGCCGCCGTCAATCCATCTGAGACACTGTTTGTTGTCGATGCCATGACAGGGCAGGACGCCGCCAACACCGCCAAAGCCTTCAACGATGCCTTGCCGCTGACGGGCGTGATTTTGACCAAAACTGACGGCGATGCGCGCGGTGGGGCAGCATTGTCCGTGCGTGCCATCACAGGCAAACCGATTAAGTTTTTGGGACGTGGAGAAAAGCTGGACGCGCTTGAGCCCTTTCATCCTGAGCGTATCGCGCAGCGTATCTTGGGCATGGGCGATGTGCTGTCGTTGGTTGAAGAGGTTGAGCAAAAAATTGACCGCGAAAAAGCCGAAAAAATGGCGCAAAAAATCCAAAAAGGCGGTGAATTTGACCTTGAGGATTTACTGACCCAATTTCAGCAAATGCGTAATTTGGGCGGCATGGCAGGCTTTTTGGACAAAATGCCAGGCATGAGCAACGCTGAGGTACAAAAGGCAATCGAAGAATCACGCCCCGAAGACAAAATCAAAGAAATGGAAGCGCTGATTCACTCAATGACCCCGTATGAACGGCGCAACCCTGACAAAATCAACCCCAGCCGCAAACGCCGTATCGCCGCAGGTGCAGGCAAAGAGGTGCAGCACGTCAATCAACTGCTCAAACAGCATAAGCAGATGGCAAAAATGATGAAAATGCTGGCAGACCCAAGCGGCATCGAGCGCATGATGAAAGCCGTACAAGGGCTTGCCAAAGGCATGGGCAGCGGCGGACCATTGTTTGGCGGCAACCAACAAGCTGCCGATGGCAGCGCGGTGCAAATGCCAACCATGCCCAACGCAGGTGTTAATTTGGGCAATGGTAGCACGCCAAACTTGCCCAATAGCCCCAACAAACCGCGCTTTAAAACACGGTTTTAAGCCGTTAAAACCGTGAAACAAGCCATCAGTTGGGCAATAAAAGCCCAATAGTTGGTGCTAAATGATAGGGTGTATTGAGCCAAAAGGTTGGTTGCCAAGCAGCTGACCTTTTGGCGACACAGCCCCTTGAGCGATAGGAGTGTGCGTGACCAAACCTTTTTTAAAATGGGCAGGGGGCAAAGCCAAACTTGTGCCATTTATTGAGGCAAATCTGCCCAGCCATAAACGTCAGCGTTTGATAGAACCCTTTTGTGGTAGCGGTGCGATGAGTTTTGGCATTGATTTTGACAGTTATTTACTGGCTGACACCAATGCCGATCTTATCAATCTGTTTGCCACGTTAAAACACGAAAAACAAGCCTTCATCGATTATGCGCAATCGTTTTTTGTTGATGATAACAACCAAGCCGCGCGATTTTACGCACTAAGAGAACAGTTTAATCAATCCAGCGACATAGTAGAACGATCAGCGTTATTCATCTACCTAAACCGCCATGCGTACAACGGCTTATGCCGCTACAATCGTAACGGCATTTTCAATGTGCCGTTTGGCCGATACAAAACGGTTTATTTCCCAGAAGCTGAAATGCAAAATTTCATTGCCAAATCCAGTCGGATTGAATTGTTGCATGGAGATTTTGCAACCACCTTTGGCAAGATTGAACGCCAAGATTTGGTGTATTGTGACCCACCTTATATACCTTTGAGTCAAACCGCGTCATTTACAGCGTATTCAAAAGACGGTTTTGGCTACCACGATCAAGCGCGTTTAGCCCAGCTGGCAAACCAGATGGCAAGCAACACCGAAGGCATTTTGATATCAAACCACGACACCGATTTAACCAGAACGCTTTATCAAGGGGCGGATATCAAAACCATAGCTGTTCAGCGCAATATATCTTCAAAAGGCAACGGGCGCACCAAAGCCAAAGAAATTTTGGCGATTTTTAAATGACTTTCAGGTAATCATGGAACGCAAAGAAGCTATTGAAAAAATGCAGGCGTTGAAAGGTAAAAACCTACATGAGCTTGCATTAGAATACAATGTAACGGTATTAAGCCCACTTGGCAAAGTAAACAAAGGTTGGGCAGGTCATGTAATAGAACGATTTTTAGAACTGCCTCTAAATTCGGCACAATCACCAAATTTTGGATCATGGGAATTAAAATCAATCCCCATCAAGACTTTAAAAAATGGTAGATTGGCGTTCAAAGAAACTATGGCAATCACCATGATAGACCCCGTCAATGTTTGCCAAAAAGAATTTGAAGACAGCCATGTACTGGCCAAGCTTAGAAAAGCTGTGGTTGTCGCTAGAACCGTTGGCTCACATTATAGTGACGCTAGTTTTGTTTATGATATTGTGGAATTTGACCTTGATGAAGGAACGCCGTTGTATGAAGCGGTTAAGGCTGATTATGACACCGTAAGAAGTGCCCTGCTTGATCCGCAAAGAGGTTTTAACTCACTTACTGGTAGTATGGGCGTGTATATTCAGCCGCGCACCAAAGGCGCTGGGCATGGCTCAACTTCAAGGGCGTTTTATGCCAGACCGTTATTTTTATCACAATTTATTAAACTCAATTAAAAATAAAATACCGATTGTTAGGAAAATGTTTTCAATGCCGCCGATTATATGCCATTTTTGACTAAATAAAGCCTATCTTATAACAAGACAGCCTAATACGATTTGACTATGATGATGCAATCATGGGTATCTTGATCAGCCATGATGGTAACATTATTTGCTCAAAATTTGCTCAAAAGGAATTCGGCTGTATGCGCTCACACCCTGTTAGTTTACGTTCAATTTTTTCAACCACCTTGACAAAACCGCTGCTTGGCTTGACGGCACTAAGCCTTGGCGCATTGGCTTTGACAGGCTGCCCACGCGCGCCCACCCAACGCGCTGCTGACAATGCGGCGACTCAGACCGCCAGTCAGACTGCCACCAGTGACACCACCACCGCATCAACCAACCCCAATGAAATCCTCAACGTTTCTTATGATGTGTCACGCGATTTGTATAAAAAATATAACGACTGGTTTAGCCAACAATACAAAACCCAACACAGCACCGCGATTAGTATCAAGCAGTCACATGGTGGCTCAAGTAAGCAAGCACTTAGTGTCGCCAATGGCTTGCCTGCTGATGTGGTGACGATGAACCAAGGCTCAGACATCGCCATGTTGGTCAAAAAAGGCCTGATTGACCCAAATTGGCAAGCCGCACTGCCCAACCAAGCCGTGCCATACACCACCACGATGGTGCTATTGGTGCGCAAGGATAACCCCAAGCACATCAAAGACTGGGACGACTTGGCGCGCGATGGCGTAAGCGTGGTCATCGCCAACCCAAAAACCAGCGGCACTGCGCGGTATGGTGTGTTAGCCGCCTACGGTTACGCGCTCAAACACGGCGATGAAACAGCCGCCCAACGTACCTTGCAGCAAATTTTGTCACACGTGGCGACCTATGACAGCGGTGCGCGCGCCGCAACGACGACCTTTGCCCAGCGGCAAATCGGTGATGTGCTAATTACCACCGAAAACGAAGCGCATATCAGCCAACAGCAGTTTGCCAACGATGGCTTACAAATCGTGTACCCCAGCTATTCGGTACGGATCAACAACCCTGTCGCCGTCGTCACCGCAGTGACTGACAAGCGCGGTACCACCCAACTGGCGCATGATTATTTGGCTGGACTGTGGAGCAAACCTGCTCAAACGCTGATGGCAGAGGAATACCTCCGCCCCGTCGATGCTGAGGTATTGGCAAAATTCCGTGACCGCTTCCCCGATATTGCCACGTTCGATGCCAATGAAACCTTTGGCGATTGGGACACCATCATGGATAAATACTTCAAAGATGGCGCATTATTTGACCAACTTGCCAATCCTGCTAGTCTTGCCAGTGCGACAAAATAACACCTTTAACCATGCCACGATCTAACGTGCGGCAAGACTGTCCAAATCGTGTTGCAGCGCGTCAAAACACACGGAAGTATCAAAGCCGCGATATTGCAAAAAACGTAACTGACGGGCTTTTTCTTTTGGCGTGGTGGGTACACTTGCGCCAAATTTTTTGACGCGTGTTTCGACGGCAAGCGTCAGCCAATCGACGTTGGCAGCATCAGACTTAGCAGCATCAGATGCGGCGGTATCAGCCGCTGTGGGTGGGGTATCATCTTGGCTATCAGCTGGGCTAATGGTGGCGTTGTCATTGGCAGCAAAAAACTCTGCGTGCTTGCTCATCCAATCATCAATATCGCGCGCGCTATGCAAGGTTGTAAGCCCATGGCGTTTGATATCGTGCCAGATGCGCGTGCGCCCATGTCCTTTGCGCACACCTGCAGCAATCAATGCGGCGGTCATGCGTGTGTCGCTTTGGTAGCCCTCAGCGGCAAACTCAACCAGCAATGCCTCAACCCGCACGGCATCACACCCCTTTGCCAGTAGCTTGTCGCGCAGCTCTTGCGCCGAGTGTTCACGCCGCCCAAGATAATAAAACGCCAACCAACGCATATACGCGTCTTGCTTGATTTGGGCATGATAGGCGGCGCGTTCATCATCTGTCATCAGTTGGGCTTGGATATCTGCCAACAAATCGGCAGGCGCGTCGGAGGTGGGTTGGTTCATGGCGTTGTGTTGATGGGTGATGTCAGGCAAAATAGCAAAAGCCTAGGCGATGTACCTAGGCGGTGTGGTGTGCCAGTACGCTGGCTTATGATTCATCGACCAAAACTTCGTCTTCAGTGTCTTCGTCTTCATTGACGGTAGGCACATCAGCGAATTTTTCGGCGCGGATTTTGGCTTCAATCTCTTGTGCGATGGCAGGATTTTCTTCCAAAAAGCGGATCGCGTTGTTGCGCCCCTGTCCGATTTTGCTGTCTTGATAGCTGTACCACGCGCCCGATTTTTTAACCAAATCCATATCCACGCCAATATCAATCAGCTCACCCAAGAAATTGGCACCCACGCCGTACAAGATGTCAAACTTGGTTTCTTTAAACGGTGGCGCAAGCTTGTTTTTGATGACCTTGACGCGTGTTTCGTTACCGATAATGCTGTCGCCATCTTTGACCGAGCCAATGCGGCGAATATCAAGGCGCACTGAGGCATAAAATTTCAGCGCGTTACCGCCTGTTGTGGTCTCAGGTGAACCAAACATCACGCCGATTTTCATACGAATTTGGTTGATGAAAATCACCATACAGTTTGAGCGTTTGGCATTGCCCGTGATTTTACGCAAGGCTTGGCTCATCAAGCGCGCTTGCAAGCCCATGTGGCTATCGCCCATTTCGCCCTCAATTTCAGCTTTTGGCGTCAAGGCAGCGACCGAATCGACCACAATCAAATCCACCGCGCCCGAGCGCACCAGCATATCGGCAATTTCAAGCGCTTGTTCGCCATTATCGGGCTGGGTGACCAGTAGCGCATCGACATCCACGCCGAGTTTTTGCGCATACACAGGGTCAAGCGCGTGCTCAGCATCGATAAACGCACACGTGCCGCCTTGTTTTTGGCATTGCGCGATGGCTTGCAAGGTCAATGTGGTTTTGCCTGAGCTTTCAGGACCGTAAATCTCAACAATACGCCCTTTGGGCAAACCGCCGATACCCAGCGCGATATCTAACCCCAACGAACCCGTTGGCACCACATCAACCTTGACCTTGGCAGACTCATCACCAAGGCGCATGATGGTATTTTTGCCGTATTGCTTCTCGATTTGCGACAACGCGGCGGCTAACGCTCTTGCTTTATCTGCGTCCATATGGACTCCTTATTTAGTAGGTAGATTTTTGTTAAACTTAAATATAACTTAAAAAATGCCTATAAAATTTTTACTGATTGTTAAACGTTGATGAAGCTATGATAGCAAATTTTGGACTAAAAAAAAGCGCATGGACGTGGCAAAACGACATATCTTGTCGTATGAAAAATCAGACTATTTGGGCAACCAAATACCCTAAATAGTGCTGAAACACCGCCAAAACAAGCCACGTATGCCTGTAAATCATGTTAAAAACTGCTAAAACCAAATCGGCGCGAGCATTGGCTATTGTTTTGCCAACGCTTGTAAAACGGTGTTGTCGTCAAACACAAATCCTTGCGCCAACAATGCTTGTGGCACGACTTTTTGTCCATCAAGCAGTAGGGTTGCCATTTCACCAAACAATGTTTTAACGACAAAGGCAGGCAAGGTTGCCAGCGTTGGGCGGTGCAGCCATTGCCCCATCGCCTTGGTAAATTCGGTATTGGTGACGGGCTTGGGATTGGTCAGATTATAAATTTGCTGATGATCGAGCGGTTGGCGCAAATTTTGCGTGATAATAAACATCACCGCACGCACCCAGTCATGGCGGCTAATCCAGCTCATCACTTGCTTGCCGTTGCTAAGTTTGCCGCCTAACCCTAGCTTAAATGGCATTACCAGTCGTCCGACCATACCGCCGTTTGGGTCAATCACCACACCCGTACGCACGATAGCAACAGGCACAATACCTTGCACGCTCAACGCCAACTTTTCCCACACGGCGCAAATCTCGTGGGCAAAATCGGCTTTGACGGGCGCGTGATGCTCAGTTAGCGCGGTGGTGTCAGTTTCATCTTGCGCGCCGTACCAACCAATTGCTGAGCCACTAACCAGTAATTTGGGCTTGTCACCCATACGGGCGATATAATCGACTACCGCTTGTGTGGGCTGTAGGCGGCTTGCAAACAGCTGTTGTTTACGCGTATCTGTCCAGCGGCTATCGGCAATGCCTGCGCCTGCTAGGTTGATGATGACCGCATAGTATTTGTCGGTGCGGGCAAGGTCATTATAGCTCATCACTGCATCGGCGATATCGCGCTGCTGTTCTTGGATAGGTGAGCGCGACACCCATGTGACGTTTACGGTATTGCCATCGATGCCGCAGTGTTGTAACGCATGGGTCAAAGCCGTGCCTAAAAATCCTGAACCGCCTGTAATTAAAATATCCATAAATGATCCTGATAAAAATTTGTGTGCGTGAATAAAATCTTGTCACTGCTGCTTTTGTCATTGCTTTGATGACATCGATGAGAAGGGCGTAGATCATGGGCTAATGATCCCATGTATCATAGCAGACATGGCTGCCGATATAGCCAAAAAACTGCCTTGCCCCCGTCTTTAACCCACACAAATTTGCCACTTGTAAAACCAGACAATCACCCAAATAAAGCGTAAAGTCAAACAGTTGCTGCAAGCTTATGCGCAACGTCTAGACAGCCTAACAGTCATTTAACAATCAACACAAATTTTACTCACTTACATAAGATCAAAGATGAATAACTTTCAATATTACAACCCCGTGCGCATCGTATTTGGTGAAGGGCAAATCGACGCGCTTGCCGATTTGGTACCCGAAAACGCGCGCGTGCTTATCACCTATGGCGGTGGTTCTGCCAAACGCACAGGCACGCTAGATGAAGTCAAAACCGCACTGCAAGGCAAACACCGAGAAATCTTTGAGTTTGGCGGCATTGAACCAAACCCCGAATTTACAACCTTGATGAAAGCGGTGGACATGGTGCACGCCAACAACATCGATTTTTTATTGGCAGTCGGTGGCGGTTCGGTGCTTGATGGCACCAAGTTTATCGCGCTGACGGCAACGCTTGATGATGATGCCGACCACGAAAAAGCGTGGGAGGCACTCAAAGGTTATACCCGTGACATCAAACAAGCTTTGCCATTGGGTACTGTCTTGACAATTCCTGCCACAGGCTCTGAGATGAACTCAGGCGGCGTGATCAACCACAGCGAACGTAAAGCCAAATTGCCGTTTGGCAACCCGTTGGTGTTTCCACAGTTTTCTATCCTTGACCCTGCCAAAACGCTGACCTTGCCCGAGCGTCAAGTCATGAATGGCATTGCTGATGCCTTTGTGCATGTCATGGAACAGTATTTGACGTATCCTGTAAACGCCAAAGTGCAAGACAGCTACGCCGAAAGTCTGCTCAAAATCTTGATTGAAGAAGGGCGCGCGGTCAAAGCCGATCCCAACGACATGGCAACGCGTAAAAACATCATGTGGACAGCGACCATGGCACTCAACGGCTTGATTGGTGTTGGTGTACCACAAGACTGGACAACCCACATGATTGGGCATGAGCTGACATCGTTGCATGGCATCGACCATGCGCGCACCTTGACGATTGTGCTGCCTGCAGTGATGCGTGAGCTCAAAGACAGCAAAAAAGACAAACTGCTGCAATACGCCGAAAACGTTTGGCAAATCCGTGACGGCAGCGATGAGGACAAAATCGAGCAAGCGATCAGCCGCACTGAAGCGTTTTTCCGCGAGCTTGGCTTGCCTGTGCGTTTGTCTGACGTTGATTTGGACGCATCTGCAATCGCGCCGATTGTCAACCAACTCAAAGAACACAACATGGTGCAACTGGGCGAACACCGTACCAATGATTTGGCGGTCTCTGAACGCATTTTAAACACCGCGGTTTAATTGGTTTGATCAGCGCTTAATTATTTAGCCATCATGTCATAAAAAAAGACCTAAGCGCGCTTAGGTCTTTTTTTTAAGCCGCTAGATTTTGCGGCTGAGTGTTGCCAAATTATACGTGTTTTGGTGGGCGCGCGTTGGCTTCTGCTGCCGCACTGCCCCAAGTGATTAGCTGTTTGGTGTAATCATCGTGATCGATTTGGCATTCAATCAACACAGGACCGCCTTTGTGAGCTTTGGCTTGCATGATAGCATCGTTGAGCTCGCCTGCTGTCGTCGCCGTCAAGCCCAAGCCCTTGCCGTCTTTACCATTAAATGCGTTCATCAATGCTGCATAGTCCCAGTTTTGGTAGTAATTGTACGGGCCTTCGTGGATGGCTGATTCAATCACATAACCATAATTATTGACCACCACCATGATGATTTCTTGTTTTAATTCAATCATCTTAGAAATCTCTTGCACGGTCAATTGGAATGAGCCATCACCAATCATCAGCACCACGCGGCGCTCAGGCTGATCGCCTAACGCATAGCCGAGGCTGGCAGGCAATGACCAACCGATTGAGCCGTACTGCATTTCAATTTCAAACCCTGCACCATTTGGCAAACGCATATACATGCCATTGAACCAAGAATCGCCCGTTTCAACGACCAACGTGGTGTCTGCATCAATCAACTTGTGCTCAATTTGATTGACCATTTCGGCACGGCTTAGACGTGCATCGGCGGCTTGTGGGGTGTAATCCACCACCTCACCGATTTGGTTATCGCGGTTGAATTGCTCAAGGGTGGTTTTGTTGGCATTGACATGGGCCACCAAACCATCAAGCACCTGCGCCATGGGCACGTTGGTGAAGTCGGCTTCAGGCAGCTGTACATCCCAAGCGCGTACATCAATCATTTTTTCACGCTCTGGCAATGCCATCGTCCAGCCTACGGTTGAATAATCGGTGAACACGCCACCTACTGACAACACCATGTCTGACCATTCCATGATGGCATCACAACCAGGGCTGCTAACCTTGCCCAAATATACGCCGATAAATTGCGGATGATCTTCTGGGAAAAAGCTTTTAGCGTTTGGCAGGACAGCCACCGCACAGCCTAAAGCCTCAGCTAAGCGGCGAAACGCATCTACCGCACCAAATGAACGCAAATGCGGCCCTGCCAATAGCACAGGTTTTTCTGCTTGATTAAGCTGCTCGGCAATTGCTTTGATGGCAGCATTGAGTGCTGCTTCATTAACAGGCAGTGGCGTGTTACCACCTACAGGCGCGTCAAGTAGCAACGGCTGAGGAGCCGAACACTTAGCGGTTGATAGGTTGGCAGGAATTTCAATATACGCAGGCTTACGCTCACGAATCGCGGTGCGAATAGCGTTATCAATCTGAGCGGGTGCGTTTTCAGCGTGTAAAATCCGCTCTGCCGCGCACGTTACGCGTTTGATCATCTCATATTGATAGCTAAAATCATGCGTTGCAATACTATGATGGACAAAGCGATTAGAAAAAATATCATTGCTATTGGGTGCTGAGCACACAAAAATCACAGGCAACCGCTCGGCATACGCACCAACGATGCCATTGAGTGCCGAAAAAGCGCCCACGTTAAACGTCGTAATCATCGCGCCTGCGCCATTAGCACGCGCATAGCCTTCGGCTGCATAAGCGGCGTTTAGCTCATTGCAGTTACCAACATACTGCATGTTTTTGTTGCTTATAAGCTCATCAAGCAAAGTTAAGTTATAGTCACCAGGCACGGTGAAATAGTATTTTAGCCCGATTTCCTCTAGCCGAGTAGCTAGGTATTTACCAATGGTGGTTTGTTCCATGGATAACCTCGTATTTAGGTAGTTAAAAAATGCCCAAGTTGTAATGAAAAATGTCAAAACGGAGCGATGACTGGATGGTTGATTGATTTGATTAATATAGATTGATCAAAACACCAATTTAAAACGCATTTTTAAGTATAACAAACCGCAACACATTAAACTAAGCCTAAAAAGTTTCTGCACGTAAACATCGGTTTGGTTTTTAAACGGAGCGTTATTGGCGCTGATTATGCAATTTTGGAAGGCTAGGCTGAATAATTAAAAAAATATTTTGTAAAATGAAGACGTTATGGCAACCTAATGATTGCTGACGATCTATAAAACCGCGTAAATTAAGTATGATGTGGATCATCACATCCATGTATTGTTACACCCAAAGCCAAAGGATTAAACTTAAAACTACACAATACCTAACAAATTTTCACAAAATACTTTAAGCAATATATTGTGCAAAACCATTGCATATTTTACAATACAGACCATCAAGGGGAGTAACTTCCTACTTTCTTATAAGTTTGTCTTTCTTATAAGTTTGTGGCTTATCGTCATTACATAAGACATATTGGTTTGTCCTTATCGGTAAGTCAGCTATTGTCAAAATAGTTAGCCAGACCTTGACCTGTTGAATCACTTGTGGTTGGCATGGGTCGAGGTCTTTGTGTATTTGGCTGACTGTCTTTCATCGCTCACTACAAGATTGTCACATTTTTGATGATATGTAAGAGGAGCGAGTATGCTACTTGTCGGTTTATCGGATGCAGCATCAGCGGTGGCTATTGGTAGCCCGATGTTGTACGCGGTGTTTTTTGCCATCGTCGCTGCGCTGTTGTTGGTCGATTTTTTTACCTTTAAAACGCCCGGGGCAGGCGAGGCGGTATCTTTGCGCCAAGCAGGACTGTGGAGTGCCATTTGGGTGGGGGTGTCGGTGCTGTTTGCTGCAGGATTGTGGTGGTATATACAGCAGTCGGTCAGCACGGCAGTTGCCAATCAAAAGGTTGGTGAGTTTTTCACAGGTTATCTGCTTGAAAAGTCATTGGCGGTGGATAACGTATTTGTGTGGTTGATGATTTTTGGCGCGTTTGCAGTATCGCCTGCCATGCAGCGTAAGATTTTGTTGTATGGTGTGATTGGTGCGATTGTCATGCGTACGGTGATGATTTTTGCTGGAGCGTGGCTAATCCAAGAGTTTAGCTGGATTTTGTATATTTTTGGCGCGTTTTTGCTGTACACAGGGGTGAAAATGTGGCGCAATCATGAGGAGCAAAAAGACCCCAAACAATCTGGTTTGTACCGTTTTTTGCAAAAACATTTACGCGTGACTGATGATAGCCGTGATGATACTGGGCAAGAGCGGTTTGTTGTCGTTAAACAGGGCGTGAAGTATGCCACGCCGCTGGCAATTGTGCTGATTTTGGTTGAACTGTCCGATGTGATTTTTGCGGTAGATTCGATCCCTGCAATTTTTGCTGTCACGACCGATCCGTTTATTGTGCTTACGGCTAACTTATTAGCGATTTTGGGCTTACGGGCGATGTTCTTTTTGTTGGCAGGTTTGGCAGATAAGTTTCATTTGTTGCCGTATGCGCTCAGTGTGATTATGGTGTTTATCGGCGTTAAGATGTTGCTACTTGATGTGTTGCATGTACCGATGGCAATTTCGCTGGGCTTTATTGTGCTGGTCTTGTCTGTCACAGCGATTTTGTCGGTCAAGTTTCCACAATTGGGTAAAGTCTAAATTGGGTAAAGTATAAGTCGAGTAGAGCAGAAACTGCGCGCCAATGGCTGCTAGCTAAGGCGCAACAGGATGTTATGATCCAATAAGCCTTTGCCATAAAGGCTTATTTTTTGCTTGTTGTTGTCACGCCGTCTATCGCTAACCGCTATTTGGCGGGTGTGACCTTTGTGGTATTGCCAGCTAATCGATCACCTAAAATTATTTTGGATTGACCAGTCACCAAATGATCAGGTAAAACCTTACTAAAGGTGGGGATTTGTGCTAAGATGAAATTGATGGTTACGCTATTGTCGTTTTACTGCTCTTAAAAAACCATGTACAACAACAGGAGAATGCCATGAGTGTCATCAAGTCAATCACATCCCCGATGAAATTTTTGATCCAAGCCAATTTGCTGTCACAATTGGGTGAATACCTCAAGCCGTATGGTAAGGCAGGTCTGTTGGTTTGTGACCCTTTTATTTTGCAAAAAGCCCAACAAGACACCGAAGCAACCTTTAAAGAACACAATATCCAAGCAGTATTTAGTAAATTTAGCGGTGAGACCACAGACGATGAAATCAATCGTTTGCGTGCTATCATGGATGACAACAACGCTGAATTTGTGGTCGGGCTTGGCGGTGGTAAAACCCTAGATACTGCCAAAGCGGTGGCGTATTATCAAAAAGTGCCTGTGATTATTTTTCCAACACTGGCTTCGACTGACGCGCCTTGTACGGCTTTGACTGTGGTGTACAACAACGACGGTTCATTTAACCGTTATTTGTTCTTGCCCAACAACCCCGATGCGGTGTTTGCCGACACCAAAATTCTTGCCAGTGCACCTGCACGCTTCTTTGCAGCAGGGGTGGGTGATGGCTTGGCGACGTATTTTGAGGCACGCACGTGCTATGAGACAAACGGCACCAACTTGGTCATGATGAAACCAACGCTCACGGGTCTAGGCATTGCCAAGATGTGCTATGAAACTATCCGAGACTACGCGCCACAAGCTATGAGTGCTGTGGCAAGCAAAAGCGTCACCCCAGCATTAGAGCGCACCATTGAGGCGACGATTTATATGAGCGGCGTGGGTGCAGAATCAGGCGGTTTGGCGGCTGCCCATGCGATCCATAACGGCATGACTGTGGTGGAGGACTTGCACGCTGCCATGCACGGTGAAAAGGTGGTGTTTGGTTTGCTGACCCAGCTTGTTATGGAAGGCGTACCGCAAGCAGAGCTTGATGAGGTCATCGGTATTGTCAAAGCGGTGAATTTACCTTTAACGCTAGAGGATATGGGGCTTAAGGCGTTTAAAGAGTCTGAATGGCGCGAGGTTGCCAAGCTTGCCTGTAGCGAGGATGAAACCATTCACAATGAGCCGTTTGAGGTCACGCCCGACTTGGTGTATGACGCGATTGTGGCAACCAATGCCTTGCTACACGCTTATAAAGACAAATAACCCACGGCGTATTTTGTCCAAAAGACGGTCAGCTGACCGTCTTTTTTGGTTTTGGTGTGAGTGTCTTAAGCAATGTTTTGAAAAGATAATTTAGTAGCCCAACGCCTTGCCGTCAGGATTGCGCGGATCTGAATAACCATAAAAGCCTGTATCATCAGCCTGAATGATCTGAACGCGTCCCATGGGTGCTTTGGTGACGACTTTATGCCCTTTTTGCTCAAGTAATTTGATTGTATCGGGACTGATTCCGTTTTCAATACGCAGCTCATCAGGCAACCACTGGTGATGCACACGCGGCGTGACAATGGCTTCGGCAGGGTTCATACCGTGATCAATGGTATTAACGATACTTTGTAGCACTGTGGTAATGATCCGCGCACCGCCTGGGCTACCTGTAACCAGCCATGGTTTGTTATCTTTCATGACGATAGTGGGGGTCATCGATGACAAAGGGCGTTTTTTGGGCTCAATGGCGTTTGCGCTACCGCCAACCAAGCCAAACGCATTGGGCACGCCAGGTTTGACCGAAAAATCATCCATTTCATCATTAAGTAAAATGCCTGTGCCTGTTGCAACGATGCCGCTACCAAAATTAAGGTTAAGTGTATAAGTCACGGCAACGGCATTGCCAGCGCTGTCCATCACCGAAAAGTGAGTGGTCTGGTCGCTTTCGTAGGCCTGTGGTTTACCAGGTTTGATGGTAGTCGATGGCCGCGTGTGATTGTCATCGATAGTTTTGACCAGTTCGGTGGCGTAGTCTTTTGATGTCAAGCCTTTGATGGGCACTTGGACAAAATCTGGATCACCCAAATATTCTGCTCGATCAGCGTAAGCAAGCTTCATGCTCTCTGCCAAGTGATGGATATTGTTTGCGCTATTGACACCATCAGACTTGATGGGAAAATGTTCAAGCATATTAAGTATTTGTACCAAATGCACCCCACCTGAGCTAGGCGGCGGCATGGTGACGATTTTATCATTCGTTGCCGTAAAACCACCGACTTCAGGCGGTGGATATAAGGC
This sequence comes from Moraxella atlantae NBRC 14588, assembly GCF_001591265.1. Classification (GTDB taxonomy): domain Bacteria; phylum Pseudomonadota; class Gammaproteobacteria; order Pseudomonadales; family Moraxellaceae; genus Faucicola; species Faucicola atlantae. The sequence goes on from NZ_BCUL01000008.1 coordinate 74,303, forward strand.
AATTGTTAGAACCTGTTCACGATTAAAAAATATGCTAGGATAAGCGACATAATCGATTAATAACCGAATCAATCACCATGAGAAAATCCTATCCAAGCGACATTAGCCGAAAACAATTTGAGCACATACTACCGATTTTAGAAAGTGCAAGGAAGAAGACCAAACCAAGATCGGTTGACCTTTATGACGTATTTTGTGGGTTATTGTATGTACTAAGCACAGGTTGCCAATGGCAACAGCTGCCCCAAGATTTTCCCCATGCTATCTGTATTACCACTGCCAATATCACCGACCGAGAGAGTGCTACAACGTTACTTCGTCAAAATGCTAAACGCTTAAGTCGCGTAAACAATGTGATGGTTGATGGCAGTTATCGAGGTGAGCCATTTGCCAATAGTGTAAAGACCCTTTTAGGCGAAACCGTTACCACAGAAGTTGCCAAAAGAGATGAATTGCACAGGTTTAAGGTCATACCGAAGCGATGGGTTGTAGAACGTTCGTTTGCTTGGCTTGAGAAAAATAGACGCTTATGGAAAAACTGTGAGCGTCTTTTAAATTCGAGCCTTCAATTTACCAATCTCGCTTTCATCGTTTTATTGTTGAAAAGATTGTGAACAGGTTCTTAGATTATTGGCTTGCATTTTTTCCATCACATGCGAGCGGTGTACTTCTACTGGTCGTACCGAGACATTAACCCCCACCTCTGCACACGACAGAAACACTAAACTAAATTTGGCAAATACTTAGCAGATAAAAAACGAAGCAATTGATTGAATATGGCATAATCCCTACTGATAATAAACCGTCTAAAGCCATCAATCAAGCAATCAAGCCCAATAGCGAAAATACTTGCCAGAGGGCGACCATTGGTTTTAGGGCGACGTTTATAATGATTGGGTTTTTCGCTTAGCTTTACTAAACCTGCTTGATATGCCCAATAAAAGGCTAAAGCGGTGATAGCAACAAGTTTACTCACCCTATCTTGTATTGTTAAATGCGTGTCCTCAAGATTAAAGCCACGTCCTTTAAAACAAGAAAACAGCGTTTCAATCTGCCAACGCTTGGCATAAGTTGCCATCGCATCATCATCGTCAAAATCATTGGTCACCACAATCACATAATCGTTGTCGCTATCAAGCTTGGCGGATACCTTAACAGAGCAGTCATCAACCATTAAAGTTCGGTGTCTGCTAAAAACCGTTGTATGCGTCGGTAGTTGCTGTCGGTTTGTGTTGTATTGGGAAAGTGCCTTGCTATCTTTTTTAGGTTGCTACTTTGGGCGGTTATCAAACCTATTATCATTTGGCTGATGCAGTTGATTTTTGCCTTGTGTAGCTTTAGGTTTTGGGCTAATATAGTTTCTAGTCTGATAAGATTTGGCATGGTTTAATTCGTCGAAAAAATTACTATTATGCCTTGTTTTATCAGGCTTTTTTATTTTTTTGTCGTGTGCAGAGAAATTGTTTATAAACCATTAATAGTTTTCAAAATCAGTATCAGTGCCATAAATTATTAAGACTGCATTTAATCGCGTCTTTATCAATAGCTCTTTTTGCACTATCTACGGCGGGAGCATAAATCAAAATTTATCCCACTTGTTTTTAAGTGGGTGTTAAGCTGACGCTGGTTAAAAATTAACCAAGGCACAATTTGGGCACAAAATGGGCACACAAAAATTTTTAAGCGATTTTTCTGTGCCCAAAATCAGAAAAGTGGTCAAAATTTTCAACCACTAAAAATCGCTCAAACACTTGATATGACTGCAATAAAAAAGCCCCGATCGACTGACTGGGGCTTTTGGAATGTGGTAGGCATAACTAGATTCGAACTAGCGACCCCCACCATGTCAAGGTGGTGCTCTAACCAACTGAGCTATATGCCTAAATGTGGGAACGAATTATAGCATAACCATGCACAAACGCAAGTAATTTTTATGCCTCAATCTTTACGACACGAATAGATTTTGCAATATCTTTTTTGCTACAAAGTTTGCTAAGATAAGATGATGGTTTAGCCAATTTAGCCAATTTAGCCAAATAACAATCACACGATTAATCATCCAATCATGTCAAACGCCAAACCTAAGTTTTACAAACTCATCACCTTTGTGCCAGACTCACATATTGAGGCCGTCAAAACCGCGTTGTTTGCCGTAGGGGCAGGCAAGTTAGGCAACTACGCCGACTGCTGTTGGCAGGTGCTTGGGCAGGGACAATTTCGCCCGTTGTTAGGCAATCAAGCATACATCGGCAATACCGATGAGCTCACGCAAGTGCCTGAATGGCGCGTCGAGGTATTGGTCGCCGCCGCGCACGTTCGGGCCTGTATTACCGCGCTAAAATCTGCGCATCCGTATGAAACGCCTGCGTTTGAAGTCATCGCTTTGGTGGATTTGGCAGATTTTGATTAGACAAAATTTTAACCGATCGCTTTTAACAGTGACAGTTTAACCGCAAACATCGAACCTAAATATTCAACCCAAGGGGGAGCTTATGGCAACAAAAAAACCAACCCGCACGCAAGAGACACAAAATAACCAAAATAGTCCTGACGCTACCGAAACCATTGACCAAGACTATACCACGGACAGCCAAACGCTTGAGCAGCGCATTGAGCAAGAGCGCGCCGAAACCAAAGCATACATCAAGAAAAACGCCCTTGCCAGTGCCGCCGCCGATGACACACTGAACCCCGATGCGATTGCCACCAAGCAACAACGCCTACAAGCCTTGATTGATGGCATGTCAGTCGATGAAATCAGCACCGTACAAACCTTGCTCAATCAAGCCTTAGCCGAGCAGGACACAGATCGTGACGACGATAATGCGGACCAAACCAAATCCAAGCACGACAAAGATGACGAACTTGCCCCCAACTGGCGCGAAGGGGGTTATCCTTATAAAAACCGCATGTCACGCAAAAATTATGAGGCGCAAAAATACCAGTTACAAGTTGAGCTACTCAAAATGCAGCGTTGGGTACGCCAAACGGGGCAAAGAATTGTGATCTTGTTTGAAGGGCGTGACGCAGCAGGCAAAGGCGGTACCATCAAGCGTTTTATGGAGCACTTAAACCCACGCGGTGCCAAAGTCGTCGCGCTAGAAAAACCCACCGAGCAAGAACAAGGGCAGTGGTATTTTCAGCGTTATGTCGCGCACTTGCCCACCAAAGGCGAAATCGTGCTGTTTGACCGCAGCTGGTACAACCGCGCAGGCGTTGAGCGCGTGATGGGCTTTTGTACCGATGAGCAATACCAACGTTTTATGGAACAAGTGCCCGAATTTGAAAAACATTTGATCAGCTCAGGTATCTATTTGATTAAACTGTGGTTTTCGGTCAGCCAAGCTGAGCAACGCCGCCGATTTGCCGAGCGTGAGGCGCACCCACTCAAACAATGGAAGCTGTCACCGATTGACAAAGCCTCATTGGACAAATGGGATGACTACACACTGGCAAAAGAAGCCATGTTTTACAATACCGATAGCGCAGAATCACCATGGATTGTCATCAAATCCGACGACAAAAAACGCGCGCGCCTCAATGCCATGCGCTATGTGCTCAACAAAATCCCCTATGACAACAAAGACACCAGCGTCGTCGGCTCAGTAGATCCGTTGATTGTTGGGCGTGCAGGCGCGTTGTATGAAAAAGATGAAAAAAACGACTTGACGCTCAATGCACCAACGGCTGACAAAGACAAAAAAAATAACCGAATGATTGGAATAATATAGCCATGCACAAACGCCGCTTGCCCGATAAGCGGCGTTTTTTTTGGGATGCAAAAGTATGCAAAACAAATGGCTTACCTTGAAGCCAAATTGATGAATTTTTGATGAAATGTTTGAAAATTAATAAACTAAAAGGGATAATAAGATTGATACCCATATTTGCATAGGGGATTTTTGAATCGGCTTTTTGGCAAGATAAAAATTTAAACAAACTATGCCATTGATTGATGTTATCCAATAATTGTTTATCCAAAAAAAAGGTGCACCATGACCATACCAAACCCACCGCCAAACGATATGGGCAAATCCAACCCACCCAACAACACACAAGCTGCAACACCAAACCAAACCAACGCGGCACCCAGCGATCACAATCCTAACAACAAAAACTCTAATATCAACCAACCTAAGACCAATCCCAATAAATACCCGATTGGTTTTGCGCCCATCCCGATGGCGATTGCGGTTGCCATCACGTTACTGATTTGGTTTGTCGTCCCTGTGCCTACTGGTGTCAAGCCTGAGGCGTGGCATTTGTTGGCGTTGTTTGTCGGTACGATTGCGGCGATTATCGGCAAAGCCATGCCGCTTGGTGCGTTGTCGATTATCGCCATTGCACTGGTTGCCATCACGGGTGTGACCAACGACAAGCCTGCCGACGCACTCAAAGATGCGCTGTCAAGCTTCTCTAATCCGCTGATTTGGCTGATTGGTATTGCGGTGATGATTTCGTACGGTTTGACCAAAACAGGGCTGGGCGCGCGCATTGGCTATTATTTTATTTCGCTGTTTGGCAAAAAAACGCTTGGCATCGGCTACGCGCTGACGCTGGCAGAACTTGTGCTTGCGCCGATCACGCCTTCAAATACCGCACGCGGCGGTGGGATTATCCACCCGATTATGCGCTCGATTTCGCACGCGCTGGGCTCGGATGTTGAGGACGGCACGCAGAACAAAGTCGGACGGTATTTGGCACTGGTCAATTACAACGCCAACCCGATTACCTCAGGCATGTTTATCACCGCGACCGCGCCCAACCCGTTGGTGGTCAAACTGGTCGGCGAGGCGACAGGGCAGCAGGTACAGCTATCATGGACGACATGGGCGGTGGCGATGTTTGTGCCAGGTATTGCGTGTTTGTTGGTTATGCCGTTGGTGATTTATAAGCTGTGCCCACCTGAGCTCAAAGCCACGCCCAACGCGCCCGAATACGCGCACGAAAACCTTAAGGAATTGGGCAAAATCCACCGTGATGAAAAAATCATGCTCGGTGTGTTCGCGTTGCTGCTGCTGCTGTGGGCAAACGTGCCTGCGATGATTTTGGGTGATGCGTGGAAGGTCGATGCCACCACAACGGCGTTTATTGGCTTATCGGCGCTGCTTTTGACAGGCGTTTTGACGTGGGATGACGTGCTCAAGCAAAAATCGGCATGGGATACGATTGTGTGGTTTGCCGCGTTGGTCATGATGGCGACGTTTTTGAGCAAATTGGGCTTGATCGATTGGCTTGCCAATGTGATTAAAACAGGCATTGGGTATTTGGGGCTAGGCTGGGTCGGTGCGTGCATCATTTTGACGTTGGTGTATTTGTACACGCATTACATGTTTGCCAGTACCACTGCGCACATCACGGCGATGTTTGCCGCGTTTTATGGTGTGGGTATTGCGTTGGGCGCGCCGCCCATGCTGTATGCGCTGATTTTGGCAGCGGCGGGCAACTTGATGATGAGCCTGACACATTACGCCACAGGCACCGCGCCCGTGATTTATGGTTCGGGCTTTGCCACGTTGGGTGAGTGGTGGAAAACAGGGTTTGTCATGAGCGTAGTCAACTCAGTGATTTGGCTGGTGGTTGGCTTGGCATGGTGGAAGCTGATGGGCTATTACTAAGTTTGCTAAATTTTTAGCCAAATGGGCAAAATCGGTTGAATTTTGCCCATTTTTTTTCTGCTGGTTTTGCTACTTATTGGATAGGCAGGTTTAATGAGCAAACGGATTGCCCAACGCCACCAAATCCACGTTTTTTCCCGTCCACAAGGCAAAACTCAGCGCACCTTGATGAATCAGCATACCTAAGCCATCACTGGTTTTTGCGCCATGTTCGGCAAAAAACTGCAAAAATTGCGACGGCTTGCCGTACATCAAGTCATACGCTTTTGCCGCGCGTAGCTGGCTGTCAAACGGTAACGACGCGTCTGCCTCTGCCGTCAATGCGCTTGAGGTGGCGTTAATCACCAAGTCAAATGTGTGCTGTGGCAAATCAAACAGCCCTGAGGCGGACAAATTGGCAGATAGGGTATTTGAAACGTTGTCTGTGGCAAATTGCGTCACGATGGCTTGTGCTTTGGCAGGCGTGCGGTTGGCAATGTGAATCCGCGCCACGCCTGCATCAAGCAATGCCCACACGACACCGCGTGTCGCCCCGCCTGCGCCCAAAATCAGCACATTTTGCCCTGCAAGATCCCAGCCCAATTCACGCATGTGATTGACCAAGCCGCGCCCGTCGGTGTTGTCGCCGTACAATGCGCCATCTTGCCATGCCAGCGTATTGACCGCGCGCGCCGCTTGCGCTGCCTGTGATAACGTACCGCGCGCCTGCACCAAGTCAAACGCGGTTTGTTTAAACGGTACGGTGACATTCGCGCCCGTGCCACCGCCTGCAAAAAATGCCTCTATCACAGCAACAAAACTTGCCTCATCCACGGGGCATAATTGGCGTTGATAGCGCAGGGCAACGCCCGTTTGGGCGGCAAATGCGTGGTGTAAGGCAGGCGATTGGCTATGGGCGATCGGGTTGCCGATGACGATACAATGTAAGTTTGGCGTAGATGTTTGCTGGGTCATAGGTAAATAGATGTTTGCTAGGCCATAGGTAAAATGTTTTAACTCATCGTGCGTATTCTCCACCTATAACCTTTGATTTAGGTGGAGATATAAGAAACTTTCGCCCTAATCAGGGCGTTCTTGTTTTTCGATACACTGCCTAATTGTATCAATCGTAGCACCCCCTGTCGTGAGCAAACAATATGCCCTAGTCCAAAGTACAGGCTTGCAGTAAAAGTGAGCTAAATGCTTTGCAAATTCCTTTCTCATTAGTCGGCTAGTCACCGTTTTTAGATTATTGATAAATTTACTTGGCACGATATTGGGGGGCATATCTAGCATAGCCCCAGTAAAGCATTTTCTACGATACTTTGTGACTAACACTAAATGAAAGGTAATCTTATAAACACAATGATAATGGGATTTTAGTTGATTATTCATAATTGAAACTAAATAAAAATAATGCTAAATTATACCCATATTTCACTCAACTAACAAGCCATGCTCAAAGCCTACAAATACAGAATTTACCCAAACAGTGAACAAGCCTCGCTAATCGAAAAGCATTTTGGCTGTAGTCGGTTTGTGTTCAACTGGGCATTGGCATTGCAAAAACGCTACCATGCCATGTTTGGCAAATCATTATCTCGTACCCAAATCCAAAGTCAGTTAGTTAAGAAAAAGAAAACAGGCAAATTTGCATGGCTAAACGAGGTTAATAGCCAATCGTTACTTAATGCCTTGCTAAATGTCCACACCGCCTTTACCAATTTCTTCAAAGGACGTAGCCGCTTTCCACGGTTCAAATCTAAAAAAATCCTAGGGCGTAGCTACCAATGCCCCCAACATTGCACCGTAAACTTTGAGCAAGGCATTATCAATCTACCCAAAATCAAAGGCATTAAAACCATATTTAGCCGTGAATTTGTTGGCAATATTAAAACCGTTACGATTAGCAAAACCGCTACAGGTAAATACTATGCAAGCGTGTTGGTAGAAAATACTGATATATTGCCAACACCAACCACCATTGAGCCAAATTTGACTGTGGGTATTGACTTGGGCATCAGTCACTTACTCAATCTATCAGACGGTAGCAAGTTTGATAATCCAAAGCATTTAGCCAACGCCAGTAAGCGACTGGCGATACAGCAAAAAATCTTTGCTCGCAAACAAAAACAAAGTAAAAACTATCAAAAACAAAAATTAGCCGTTGCTCGTATTCACGAAAAAGTACGCCATCAACGCCTAGACCTACACCACAAAATCACGCATAGCCTTATCTGTGAAAACCAAGCGACAAGCTATGCACTTGAAGATTTAGCGGTGAAAAACGTGGTAAAAAATCGAAAACTTGCCAAAGCGATTCATGACGTGGGTTGGGGGCAGTTTGTTACCCTGCTTACTTACAAGGCGAATTGGCATGGTAAAAATATTCTAAAAGTCAATCGGTTCTTTGCCAGTAGTAAAATTTGTTCGCATTGTCATCACAAATTAGACAGTCTGCCGTTGTCAGTCAGAAATTGGACGTGTCCTAGCTGTCAAACACACCATGACCGTGATACCAATGCTGCGAGCAATATACGAAAGCAGGCATTAGCTGATGTAGCAGGACTTGCTACTGTGTAAAGAGTTCCCCCAGTGCAATACTTATCAGCGTAAGTGCACTGGCGAAAGGTAACAACTCAATCTAGGTTGGCGTTGTTATGGGTCGCAAAGATTCCCCCACCATAACCGCTAGGTTTGGTGGTGGGAGTATGTCAACTATCAAGCAATGGACAATCAAGGCGCGACCACAGGCAAACCAAGCAGTGGCAATACACCATCTAAGCCGCTGTGATTGATGGCATAGTCGGCTTGCGCACGCACGACAGGCTTGGCATGATAGGCAATGCCAACATCGGCGGTGGCAAGCATGGGCAAGTCATTCGCGCCATCGCCCACCGCGACCACTTGGCTGGTTGAAATCGCCAACCGCGCCGCGGCTTCTTGCAAAATTTGGGCTTTGCGCGCGCCATCGACAATCGGTGCGACAACCTCGCCACGGATTTTACCGTCTTGCACATCAAGCGCGTTGGCATACACCTCGTCAAGCCCAAGCTGTGCCTGCACATGGCGGGCAAATGGCAAAAAGCCGCCCGATACCAACACGGTGTGATAGCCGTGTGCTTTAAGTGTGCTAATCAGCCGCTTGCCGCCACGGCTTAGCGTGATATCCTGCGCGATAATGTCATCAATCACTGCCGCAGGCAAGCCATCAAGCAATGCCACGCGCCGTGTAAAACTTTCGCTAAAATCAATCTCACCGCGCATAGCAGCTTCGGTGATAGCATTGACCTGCTCACCGATACCTGCACGTTTTGCCAATTCAACGATAACTTCTTGCTCAATCAAGGTTGAATCCATATCAAACAGCGCCAGTTTGTGTGCACGCTGCCACGTTGATAGCGGCATGATATTGACATCGACATGGGCAAAGCGTTGGTCGGCAAATGCCGCTTTGAGCGTAGCAGGCAAGGTGTGCGCCGCGCTGTCATGGACACCTGCCAGCAGCCATTGCACGCACGTGACAGGGCTGATTTGCTCATGGGCGGCAAGTTTGTCATTGTCACGCCACGCGTATTCATCCACCGCGGTGTGCTGAGCCAGCACGCGCACCGCCGAGCCAAGCTGAGTCAATGCCACGCCGACGTGCGCAAGCAGCCCAAGCTCAAGCTTAGCCGCGCTTAAGCTTAAAATCCAGTGGTTGGTTGTATCGGTGTGTGGGTGGTTGGTCAGCCAATGCGCCCACGTTTGCCGCCCACCTGCCAGATAATTGGATAAATAATTCGTTGTCATGGCATTTGCCCCTTGTTTGCCCAGCCAATAAGGCTGATAATGTAAGCCGATTTGTGCCTGTTACGTTTTTAACTTGCCTTAGATTGCCGTTTTTTTCCTGTTGAGTCTGTCAGTTTAGCACACCTATGAATCAATTAGCCCCACGTCAAGGTATTTTTGCGGTTATTTTGTTAATTAGCTTTTGTTTACATTTAGTCGCGCTGATGCTCAGCAGTGAAAAACAACAATACGACGCACGCAGCGCGAAAGCTGAGCAAATCGTCCAGCAGCTGAGCCAAGAGGCGATCACCGCGCTGAGCAACCAAGACCGCATTAGCTTGAGCGTGTTGGCAAATCGTTATCAGATTGACCCCGACGTTGCGCGTATGGTGATTACCGACCCAAGTAAACACGTGTTGGTACAAACTGGACAAACCCAAACCGAATCAGGGCAGATCATTGAGCAGCCGATTATTGCCAACAGCCAAGTGCTTGGCTATGCCAACTTGACCATGAAAGCGGTGTCCAAAGGCGAGCTGGTTGCCAGTCAATGGCTGTTTGTGCTTGCCTCAGCGGTGCTACACGCATTTTTGTGGCTGATTTATGGCTACGTTGCGCGTCCAACCGCTGCCCAATTGGCACAAATCGGTGAGCGCGTGCAGCAAAAAATGGCATTGGCGCGTGGTCTATCACCTGCTTTAGACAAACCTGCCCCTGATGCTACCACCACCGTGTACGCGCCGATCCATGATGGCGACACAGATGAACACACAGCCGACGATCGCGCGCGCGGCGGCAAAACCATCCAAGATTACCTCAACGCCCAACGCAACGCCCAGTCGCAAGCCGACAGCGCGTCCAAAACCGCCGAGCCCATATCATCTAAGCCAGTCACAGACTTGAGCGCGCAAGCTCCCGTTACCACCAGTACAAGCGGTTTTGCAGCAGACCCTATGCATGGGCAAGCTGTGGTGTTGGTGCAGTTTTATGATGAGTTTAACCTGCTTGAGCATCTAGCACCTGAGGTGGCAACGCCATATTTTGCGCTGTGCCAAGCCTTGTTGCAGCGCGTGGTTGAAAGTTTTAATCCGCCCAAAGGTGCGCTGCGCCGTTATGCCAACCGCGTGCACATCAGCGAGGTCGGCACGTTTGACCACAATGGCGCAACGCTACAGCTGACAGGCGATACGAACCAGTTGGCACTGGCAAGCATGTTGATTGGTAAGCTATTTATCATGTTGGGCCAAGTGGTATATGAAAAACACCGCGAATTGTCACGCTTTGCTCTGCCTGTGTGCGTGGGTGCGGCAGGTGCTGACCAACAAGCTGACCTTGCGCGTGTGCTTGCCAAACGCAGTAAAGCCAATGGGTTGTTGGTGCTGTTTGCTGCGCCGATGCTGCGCCCACTAAGCAGCAGTGTGCGTTTAGAAAACTTGCGCCAACCGACCACACCTGCCGAGCGCGAAGCCGCGTTCTATCAAGGCTTGACCGCTGACATCATGCAAGCGCTGATTCATCAACGCGATGCCATTTTGACCAGCCACAGCGAGCACTAAGCCAAGCACCAAACACAGGCGCCAGTTTTTGCCAAATCTTTTTAGATAACCAAAAAAATTGCGCCTCTGCCCTTGACAATTTGCCAAAAAGAACTTATAAGGCAAAACAGCAACCAGTTGCTGGCGCGGTCAATCACCGCGCCCAAATTTTCCCAAGCATTTTTTATCACCGCAAGCAATTCCTTCACCACATGACGAGGGCAAGCATGGCAAGTACCGATTTAGACGACAGCTTTGAAGACGATAACTTTGATGATGACGATGACGCGCGACTGGTCGATGATGACGCGGTTGGCAAACGCAGCAGCCTAGAAAAACGCCGCTTGATTGACAGCCTGCTAGAGGAAAAACGCCTAGCGCGCTCACTCAAAGACACGTTTGATGATTTTGATGAGCTAGACGATGATTTTGACGATTTAGATGATTGATTGGCCGTCTAATTACACGACCAACCCACGGTGAGCACCATCAACAATAACCACCATCAGGTAACCCAAACACAAATAATCTACACAAGTGAGAACAACGATGGAATTTGATGATTTAATCGAGTATTTGGACAGCGATGCCAACGAATTTGGGCTAAGCGCATTGGCAACCCACGGCTTTTTGACGGCAACCTTGGTTGGTAAGCCGTTGGCAAATTGGCAAGCGATGTTGTTTGAAGGGCACCAAGCGCAGGTATCGCCCGATGTACTGACCGCGATCGGTGAATGGCGTGATGAGCTGCAAGCTGCCTTGCAAGAAGACCACACCATTGAGCTGCCGTTTGACATCGATGAGCTAGACGAACTGATGGGCGCAGAGGATTTTGATATCGATGACACCGCGTTGGCAGAGTGGTCGGTTGGCTTTGTGGATGCCATGTATGCCAGTGAGGATGAAGCCGATGACTGGTTTGCCGATGCCGACACCGAAGAAGATGTTGCCATGCTGACCTTGCCGATGGTGCTATTTAGCGGCATTGATGAGGAGCAAGACGATATGCAGGCTTTGCTACAAGACCAAGACACCGTGCGCCAAATGGCGGCGGCGATGGAGAAAAATTTGGTTGAGTTGTATTTGCTGTTTCATACCAACGATTAAGGTTGGCATATGATCCAAAAAACGCGGCTATCGAGGGGATAACCGCGTTTTTTTTGAATGGATTTTGCTTGCTGGTTTAAGCCTTGCTAGTTTAAGCTTTGTTACGCGCTGATTTTTTGTGCTTTCTGGCTTTTTTGTCCTGCATGGCTTGCAAAGTGGCTTGCACCTCACCGTCTTCAAGCGCGGCAAGCTGACGCAAAATATGCAGCACGTCAAGTTTTAAAATAAAGCCTGCACTTTGCGCCATGTCATCCATGCGTGTATCAAACTCAATCAAATCATCTGCCGACAGCGTGATATAGCCTAGGCGTTCAAGCGCGTCCAAAAAGCTGCTAAACAGCGCACGGTCAAAGAAGTCTGGCATATCGTCTTCATACAATGCAGACACACGTTGACCAAGCAAATAGCCCAAATCTACGGTTTGTGCCTTAGTCAGCTTGCCTGAACCTTGCTGGCTAAGCAGTGCCAAAATCATAAAATAACGCTCAAGGCTTGCCTCAACAGCGTTGGCAAGTACGGCAAGCTGCTGATAGCGGCGCGTATTGGGTGCAGGTGGGGCAAAACGGGTGTGCGCATCGATGGTGTTGTGATCAATCGCAGCCAGCATGGCGGTGGGCTGCGCGCTAGCGTTTGTCTGCATGACAATCAGCCCTTCATCCGCCAACACCGCCAAATGCTGACGCAGCGTGATGTCAAGCTCACGCGATGGGTATTTTAAAAACAACTCAGCTTGCAAAAACGGATACATCACGCCGACCACACGCGCGATATCGGCATACGTCATGCTGCCATTGCGCTCGACCAAACAAGCGCACAGTGACAACAAAATATACACATGCAAAATATTGTTGCGAAAATAGCTCAATAGCGCAGCTTGCCCATCGGCAATACGGATCAAATCGCCAAGCATGTGCGGTGTGCGCTCAATCAACTGTAAGCGAATGCCATAGTCAATGATAGCTTGCGGTGTCTCAGTAGTAACAGAGGTATCCTCATCGTACGGCAATCGTTCGGCAAGGCGTTGGTACAGTGCCAGCTGCTCAAGACAGCTTTGTTCATCAAGCGCGCCGTGCGGTGTATCAAGCAGCACCAATGACAGCAGCGATACGGGGTTAATCACCACCGCGCGGTTGATGCCCTGCATGATTTTGATGCTTAAATTATCAATCATCTGCATGGCGTTGGCAGGCATGGGGGCGTCGGTGCGGTCATGCGGCAGGCAGGCAGGCGCGACATCATATTTTTGCATAAAATCCGCCAAAAACAACGGCTGCCCAAAGCTGACATGTACCGTACCAAAAATCCGCTCGATTTTACGCGCCGCTTTGAGTAAACCTAACAGCGATTCGCTTTCTTTGGGCTTGCCTTGTAGCTCGCCGACGTAGGTGCCGCCTTCCATGATGCGCTCATAGCCGATGTAGGTTGGCATAAACACAATCGGCTTGCCTGCCTCACGCAAGTGGCTTTGTACAGTCATGGCAAGCATGCCTTTTTTGGGTGGTAATAGCCGTCCTGAACGCGAACGTCCGCCCTCAATAAAGTACTCAAGCGGTGTGCCACGCACCAAAATACTGTGGACGTACTCACGAAACACCGCGCCGTACAGCGGATTGTCCTTAAAGCTGCGCCGCATAAAAAACGCGCCGCCGTTTTTCAAAATTTGTCCCAAAATCGGAATATTAAGGTTGTCACCTGCCGCGATATACGGTACGCGCAAGCCACGGTTAAAAATCAAATACGACAGCAGCAGATAATCCATGTGGCTGCGATGGCATGGCACATACACGATTTCATGATCCACCGCCAACGCGCGCACGCGCTCAAAGTGGCGCACCTCAACGCCGTCATACAGCTGCGTCCACAGCCACGTCAAAAAACGCTCCAAAAAACGCACCGTGGCGTGTGAATAATCGCTGGCGATTTCATTGAGATAGCCACGCGCCAATTGGCGGCTTTCGGCAGTGCGGCGCTGATTGGTCTGGCTATCAAGCTCGATGGAGTGCTGCACGGCAGGTGAGTACAACAGCTTATCAACAACATTACGGCGGTCGGACAAATCAGGGCCCAAAATCGCCGCTTGCTGTTGGTCAAGATACACCTGTAAGCGCGTTTGCACCATACGCGCTAGGCTGTCAATGGCGGCAGCTTGTGAAATCAATGCCGTGGAAGTCACCGCAAATTGTGCTTGGCTGGTATCGGTGAGATCATTGGTCAAAATTTGGTTGGGCTGGTGGTTTGGCGTGGTGTCGGTTGGGACAGCGGCTTGTTGGGTGTTGAGTAGCGTACGCAAATCGATGGCAGGATGAAATTCAACAAACGTATCGCGCCCTTTTACCCCAATATTAAACAATTGTTTGCCAATACTGGGCACTTGCCACTCATCGGCGGTCAATAGATTAAACAATGAGTCTTCTTTTTCGGGCGCGCGTCCCCACAAAATTGTCACAGGAATCAAGCGTACATTGAGCGTTGGGTGCGACAAAACGGCGGTAATCAGCCGCAACAAACGCGGCGATGTGGTGACATGCTTGTGACGGTAGTGGTGCAAAAACACCATCGCGGAGGATTCGCGAATACCGTGTGCGCTATCGACCACATCTGCCAGTGCAGGCGGCAAGTTTTGTTGCTTGGTTTCGCGGTCAATCACCAAATCAATCAAAATACTGTTGCTGCGTGAGTATTCCTTGAGCACATAAAACGTCAGCCCATCATCGGCAGCGTGGGCGGGCGGTTGTGGGGCGTCTGTCGCTGTATATGCCGTGGTTTGGGCTGTTTGATCGGCTGGCGCAGACGTGGCGGTGTCGGTTGGTAATTCGCCAATCAGTTGCGGTTTGACGGCAAGCCCGAGCAGATTGCCCGACAAACGGCGGTAGGCTTGTTTGAGCCATGGGTTCAGCCGTTCGGTAATGGGCTGGGTGAAGGGCGCTGTGCGGTTTTTTTGGGGGGTTGGGCGTTTAATTGGCATACCGATGTCCTGCGATTGGTCAAAATCCATCGCTTATTTTTGATTTTGTGTGTAAAAATAAACCGTTATTGAACGTCAAGTCCGCTAAGGCAAAGTACAAATGGCTTTATCATGCCACAAAATGTTAAATTTCTAAACCATGTAGCACAAAATTTGTTGCGTTTGTATAATATCAAACAGGCGTTTTGCGCCGCTATTTGTCTTGTTGCTGATATTGACCCATTGTTTAAGCGGTTAATGTCAGCCAAGCTGTCAATCACTGTCACTGCCATTGTTAAAAAAACCAAAAGAATCCGCCATGCTTGAGCCCACCGCCACCCCTTGCCCATCATCCAATCAGCCCAATGCTGCCAACACGCCACCGACAGATGCCGATTATCGCGCGTTGGTCGCGCAGCTGCTTGAGACCTTAACACTGGTGCCAACGGGTGCAGCAGGTGGCTTTGTTGGGCAAAGTTATGACTACGTTGGCGCGCGGATTTTTGGTGGGCAGGTGCTTGGACAGGCGTTGATGGCAGCCAGCCACACGGTCGATCACGCCAAGCCGTGTCATTCATTACATGGCTATTTTTTGCGCGGTGGTGATGTGCGCCGCCCTGTGTATTATCAGGTTGAAACTGTGCGCGATGGGCGTAGCTTATCAGCGCGGCGCGTGACTGCTCAGCAGTATGACGATGACCAACGCCCGACGGTGATTTTTTCGATGATGGCATCGTTTTCGCCCATCGAGGCAGGACTGGATTACCACAGCGCGATGCCAAGCTATCCGTCGCCCGACACGCTATTGACTGAGCAGCAAATCAAAGACAGCGTGATTGGCAAAATTCCCGACGCACTCAGGGCACGTTATATGCGCCGCCGTCATGTCGAGATTAAACCTGTGACACCGCGTGACCCAATTCACCCCACACCCATGCCGCCCAAGCAAGCCAACTGGATACGCATTCCGCAGCTTGGCGCGCAATCCATGCAGATTCAGCAGGCGTTGTTGGCATTTTGTTCAGACTTTTATTTGGTTGGCACGGGGCTGATGCCGCACGGGATTAGCTTTTTGACCAAGGGTTTGCAGGCGGCAAGCATTGACCACAGCATGCATTTTCATCGCCCGTTTGATTTAAACGATTGGCTGCTGTACGATATGTGGAGCGACAACAGCTTTAGTGCCAAAAGCCTCAATCACGGACAACTGTGGCAGCATGGCACGTTGGTCGCCAGCGTCCAGCAAGAAGGCTTGATGCGTTTGCATAAGGATTAGGACGTGTCCCTAATTTAGAACAAAATATGCTGGTGATTTTGTCAATTTTTAGCCACATTATGCAAACACGGACACGCTCTAGTAGTATACAACCAAAAAGGACAAGGACGATATGACCACCCACCACACCATCCCCGACCAAACGCTGAGCGCGCAAACCTTGAGCCACCCTGCGCTACAAGACTACGATGTGATTTATCCACAGATCGTCGATTGGGGCGACATGGACGCGTTTAACCACGTCAATAACGTGGTATATTACGACTACGCCCAACGCGCGCGCGTGTATTTGCTCCAGCTGCTGGGTATGTTTAATCAGTACAATACCACCGTGGTTGTCGCGTCATCGTGTCGTTTTGTGCGTCCTGTGGTATTCCCTGATACATTGGCGATCGGCATTCGTATTACCCACATCGGTACCACCAGCATGACGTATTCGTACCATTATGTCAGCCAAGTGCAACAAGAAGTTGTCGCCACTGCCGAAAGCGTGTTGGTGTTTGTTGATCGTAATGGACAAAAACGCCCGATTAGTGATGATGAACGTCGTGATCTGATGAAATATTACCAAGCACCCAGTCACGCTTAATCCAACATGCTTAGTCCAATACAACAAGCCTAAACGTTCGATGTTTAGGCGTGGGGCGCGGCAAGATTGTGATGGCGGCTACAAATCTTGCGGACTTGCCACGTTTTCGACCACATTTAGACCAAAGCCCGATAACGCATTAAACCGTGTTGGCGATGACAACAAACGCATATCACGCACGCCCAAATGGCGTAAAATCTGTGCGCCCACACCGATACTGCGGTAGGCTTGTGGCGGTTGCTGTTGGCTTTGGGCTTGGATCTGGCTTGCCGTTGCCGATTGGCTTTCGGCGAAGCGATCAAGCGCGTCACCCAAATTCAATGACGATTGCCCACCAATCCAAACGAACACCCCCTGCTGCGCGTCTTGAATGGCTTGCAAGGCGTTGTGCACGTCCCATTGTCCGCCGCCCGTTGTGCTTTGTACGCCAAACAAATCACGCAATGCCTGCAGCGTGTGCACGCGCACGGTTGAGACACCTGCCCGTGGGTCGCCTTTGACCAGTGCCAAGTGCGTATCTGCCGAGCCCAATTCGGCAAAACGGTATGCGGTAAACTCACCAAACTCGGTATTGAGGGCAAAACTTGCCACCTGCTCTACCGTTTTTTCGTGGGTAATGCGGTAGTTAATCAAATCGGCAATCGTACCGATTTTGATACCGTGTTCGGCGGCAAATTTTTCCAAATCATCACGCCGTGCCATCGTACCATCGGGGTTGATGATTTCAACAATCACCGCCGCAGGCTCAAGACCTGCCAGCCGCGCCAAATCACAGCCTGCCTCGGTATGCCCCGCGCGATGCAGCACCCCACCTTTTTGCGCCATGATGGGAAAAATATGCCCAGGGCTGACGATGTCCGATGGCTTGGCAGTCGCTGATACCGCTGCTTGCACAGTACGCGCGCGATCAGCCGCCGAAATACCTGTGGTTACGCCTTCTGCCGCCTCAATCGACAAGGTAAAATTGGTGCTGAATTTGGCACCGTTTTTGTCACTCATCAGCGGCAAATCAAGCTGACGGCAGCGCGCTTCGGTCAGTGTCAGACACACCAAGCCACGCGCGTGGGTAATCATAAAATTGATATCCTCGGGGCGCACGTGGGTCGCCGCCATGATCAAATCGCCTTCGTTTTCGCGGTCTTCGTCATCCATCAAAATGACCATTTTACCGTTTTTGATGTCATCGATGATTGCAGAAATGCTGTCGAGTGCCATACGTCACCTGTTGTTAAAATGCTTAAAAATTTTTGTTCAAACCCGATGGGATAAATGAAAATCGTTTAAATTTAGCGATTATTATAAAACGAATTGGCGCGCATCGCAGGGGCAAAGTTGGGTGTTTGTGTTAAAAGCGTCAGAGCAAAAAAGGTTAGGAATTAGATTGGGTGGACTGCTTGAGCCATTGCATAAAAGCATAGCTTTGCTGCTCTTTGGCGTTATCGGCAAAGGTATAAAACTGCGTGCCGACAAGGCTGTCGGGCAAATACTGCTGGGGGTGGTAGTGGTTGGGGTGGTCGTGTGGATAAACATACGCCGCGCCATAGCCTTGCGCTTTCATCAAGCCTGTTACGCCGTTGCGCAGGTGCAGCGGTACGGGCGATTGGTCACGCTCGGCAAGTGCCATGGCTTGATTGATGGCGCGATAGCTTGAGTTGGATTTGGCACTGGTTGCCAGATACACCACCACTTGCCCCAAAATAATCCGCGCCTCAGGCATACCGATGCTTTGTACACTGCGCAAAGCGGTGTCTGCCAACAGCAGCGCGTTGGGGTTGGCAAGCCCGATAT
This sequence comes from Moraxella atlantae NBRC 14588, assembly GCF_001591265.1. Lineage (GTDB taxonomy): Bacteria > Pseudomonadota > Gammaproteobacteria > Pseudomonadales > Moraxellaceae > Faucicola > Faucicola atlantae. Next base: position 92,910 of record NZ_BCUL01000008.1, read on the forward strand.
CCTCACTTGCTGCAATCACCAATCGCCGCGCGACAAACGCAGGGTCTTCACCTGCCACCAACATCCGCGCCATCCAATACAACGCTGCGTCGGGGTCACTGCCGCGAATGGATTTGATCATCGCCGAGACGATGTCATAATGTTGGTCGCCATCGCGGTCATAACGCACCAGTGCCGCGCCTGCCACTCGACTGACCGCTGCATCATCAACGACAATCAGCGTATTTGGGTCGGCAGAAGTTTGCGCTTGAATAGCAATCTCAAGCAAATTCAACGCTTTGCGCGCGTCGCCTCGTGCCAAGGCTTTGATGGCGCCCGACTGGCGCAAGGCAATATTTTGCTGGCTTAACACATCATCTTGCGTGATGGCGCGTTGCAAAATCGCGTCAATTTCAGCATCGCTGAGCGGCTGCAAACGATACACCTGACAGCGCGATAATAACGCGTTATTGACACTAAACGACGGGTTTTCGGTGGTTGCACCGATCAAGGTGATGTCGCCTGCCTCAACCGCACCAAGTAGCGCGTCTTGCTGTGCCTTATTAAACCGATGAATTTCATCCACAAACACCACAGGCGGAGCGGCAAACAAGCCGCCACCTGCGTTATCAACCTCAAGTGCGGCGCGTAACTCCTTAACCCCTGCACGAATCGCCGACAATGGACGAAACTCACGCCCCACTGCATCGGCAAGTAGCATCGCAAGCGTGGTTTTGCCAATGCCTGCTTCACCAAACAAAATCATCGACGGCAAATAGCCCTGCGCAACAATCCGCGCAATCGGTGCATCATTGCCCAACAAATGCCGCTGCCCGATGATGTCGGCAAGTTGTTGTGGGCGCATACGTTGGGCAAGCGGAATTTGGGGGTTCATGGGTGGCTGGTGGTTTAAAACGCGCTAACTAAAATGAATACTAAAATAAAAGGCTTGTTGGGTGAAGTCAAGCGTTTTGGTGGTAAGGTTTGATGCTGTGTATGGCTGAACTTATGCGGCAGCCATGCTAGACTATAAGCCATGCTAAAATATAAGAAGCCATGCTAAACTATAAGAAGCCATGCTAAACTATAAACCATGCTAGACTATAAACAGTCAAACTAACGATAGCAGCCCACCCAAAATCCACCGCCATGCCCCGATTACCCTTTTCCAACCCATTTACCCTGCGCCAACAATCGCGCCTTTTGACAACAGGCGAACGCGCCATTGCCGACAGTGTGTTTGGCGACTCGTTGGCACTCGATGATATACGGCTAAAAACCGCGTGGTGGGTACTCAAGCATTACGCCGTAAGCCCCAATGGCAACATTTACTTTCATCCCGATGACTGGGTGGCAGATTTTAGCCAACAAAGCATCGCCCAGCAGTCGTGGTTGGTGCATGAGCTGACCCACGTGTGGCAACTACAGCAAGGCATTGCGGTATTGCGCCGCGCCGCGTTTGACCGCCGTTATCGCTATCAGCTCATAACGGGTAAGCCGTTTTTGGCATATGGTGTTGAGCAGCAAGCGCAAATGGTGCAGGATTTTTTTGTCCAACGCGCCCGTGGGCAAGACTGCAGCGCGTTGGCGGCGTGTATCCCGTTTGCGCATGCGCAGGCGGATATTGCTGGATGACTAAGAGCCGTTTAGTGGTTAATTGTCATCACCACCTTATAGCCAGCAGGGTGGGTTAAGACCAAACGGCTGGGTAGGGTGTTGGGCGCGGCATTTTGGGTCGCGTAATCAAACGCGGCTTGCCAATCGCCATTGGTGGCTCGGGTTAGGCGGTTTTGCGCGTCGCGCTCGGCAGCATTGTCACTGGGTGCAGGTTGCCCCATCATCCAAAACGGTAGTTGTGAAATCGGTGCTTGAAAGCCCAACATGCGGCGCAGCAACGCCTCTGGGCTGTCGGCTTGGCGTGTGCGTTTGCCATCGGTCAACGTCGCGGAGGTGCCATCGTAGTGGATTTGAGTTTGCCCCATGCCAAACGGTGCGGTCAATTCAATATCAAATCTAACGCCTGATTGCACCCAGGTGTACAGCGCGCTACCGCCACCTTTGGGGCTATTAAAGCCCAATTTGCCGTTGATGTTAAAGCTTGGTGGGATAGGCTGGGTGGTGCTAACAGGCGTGGTTTTGGCGTTGGCTTCGGCGGCGACAATTGGACTGGTCGTTGGCACGACAACCACAGGTGCGCTAGATGTCGGGGTAGGTGCGGCAGGCACAGGTAGCGGCGCAGGACTAGGGCGTTTGGGTGTGGTTTGACACGCGGTAAGCAAACTGGTCAGCAATAAAACAGGATAAATTGGGCGCATAGGTACTAACCATTAGACGGTTGAAAAACGTGTATCATAAAACAACTTGTTGGTACACAAGCCAATTGCTTAGCAGTCATTGGGCAGTCAGTGATGGGTGATGGTCAGCGTTCGCCCGACTGCAATAAGTCTTGTAAAATCTTATCCACGCGTGTGGCTTCTGCGTGGTTGCCAAGTTTGTTGTACGCCTCGCGCAGCAACAAACCGCTGATGATATCGGGCAAGATGTCAAAATTATCCTCTAGTAAATTCACCACTTGCGTATATTGTTGTTGGTGTAAGGCTTGTTGCGCCAAAATTTGACGCGCCTTTAAACCAACCTCGCGGTCATTGATCAGCGGCATTAATAAGGCGTTTACTTCATCGCTACGGGTTTTGAGGCTAACCAATGTGCGCGCGTACTCTAGCTGATAATCGACTTGGTTGGGCGCGGTGCGCACAAGCTCGGTAAGCAAAGGCAGCTTGGCAGCAGGGTTAGTGTCTGGCATCAATAGCACTTTGGCAAACACGATATCACGATTGTCGGGCAAGGCAGCCTGTGCGCTGTTAAGCGTGTTGATGGCTTGTTCGCGTCGCCCTGTACGTGCCCACACATCGGCTTCTAAAATATAGCTTTGTGCGGCAAAACGGTCAAAATCGCGGCGCAATTTGACCGCGCTTGCCAGTGCCTCACTGTAGCGTTGTTGTGTTATCAGCAGATTGATTTGGCGTTTACGCGCTGCCAAGACCAAATCAGGCTGCATGACGTTGGCATACGCGGCAATCGCGCGGTCATCTTGGTGTTGGCGTTCGGCACTGGTCGCCAAATAGTAGTAGGCTTGGCTGCGGTATTCGGGGCTTTGGGTCAGCTCAGTCAGCCAGTGCTCGGCATCTGTGTAGCGCTGGCTGTCGATACCAACCAATCCTGCCAACAGCTTGATGTCATCATCTGCCAAAAACGCGCGGTTTTTGTCATCGTTCAAGTTCTGCCATGCACCCAATGTGTCGCCTTGTTCAATCAAATACCGCGTTTGGTACAAAAACAGGCTTTTGTTGTCGGGTAGGGTGCGTCGTGCCTCGGCAATAAAGCGTTTGACCTCAGCAGGCTGTGCCAATGTCTGCAAAATATCGGCTTTAAGCGTCAAGTACGCAGGGCTGGTAGGACGTTGTTTTAACGCCCTGTTGATGGCATCTAGCGCGGCTTGCGATTCATTAAACTGCAACAATAAACCTGCTTTCATCACAAGCAGCGTTGGATTGGTTTTGATATCCAGTTTTTGTAACGTGTCTAGCAGTTCGCGCTGTGACTGGCGATCGGTCGGATAAATCCCTGCCAAAATTTGGCTCAAATCGGCGTTGGGGTCGTACTGCAAAATCTCGTTGAGTCGCTCACCTGCCAGTTCGTACTGATGGGCTTTGAGCGCCAAATACGTGACGTAAAACAGCGCAGGCACATCATCGGGATGCTGAGTCTGCCACGCATGAGCAAAGGTTAAGGCGCTGTCAGGCGTGTCATAGCGCAGCGACAAATCCAGTGCGCGCTCAAACACAGGCGCGGCATTTTCCAAAAACGCTTGCTGACGGTAAATTGCCAATGCCTTGCCGATATCGCCACGTTGGGCAGCAAATTCAGCCAGCATAATGTTGTATAGCGCAGGCTGGCTGGTTGCGGTTGGGTTGGCGGCAGGCGTGATGGCTGATGCCGCGCTTGTATACGATGACGCTTGCATAGGCGCGGCGTTTATTTGCCCCATGCCCACTGCCAACACCATACCAACAGCCACACGCTTGAGCGCGTCAGTAACGGTTGGCAAAGGTGGGTATAAGCTTAGCACAAGCAAGTTCATGGCGTTGGTTTCTTGTGTTAAATCTGCTTTATGATCACATCTGCTTGACACATAAGCAAACAAATTGGCAGAAAATTTTTAAAACGATATCAATTGAAATCTTAAGATAAAACAATAAAAATTTTATTAAATATTTTATCAAAAAATCAGCATGAAGCGTATTATAACGTGATTTTAACGCCGAAAATAGCACAGCTTGGCGACGGTGGCACGCCAGTGACAGAAAAATATCCGACGAGGGTTGAAGGTTTTGCTGCTAGGCGCAACATGGTATAATACACGTTTTGCAACCAAGCGCGCGTAAGCCTTATGCGTGGGTTGTAGTGCCGCCGATGAATGGGAGTCGGCGCGGGCATGGGGATTAGGCTGGCTTATGCGGCTGTTTGTTCTTGGGGTTAATCACAAATCTGCACCAGTTGCGCTGCGCGAGCAACTGGCGTTTGGTGGTGATGAAATCCCGACGGCGTTGGCGCAACTGGCACAACTGACAGCAGGTGCGGTGATTGTTTCAACGTGTAATCGCACCGAGCTGTACGTTCTTGCGCCCGATGGGCAAGCCATGAATGATCTGACCGCGCGTGTCATCGCGTGGCTGGCGCAATTTAAAGGCATTGATGCACAGCAAATCGCGCCGCATCTGTACTGCCATCAAGACACACAAGCCTTGACGCATTGGATTCGTGTAGCATCGGGTCTTGACTCAATGATTTTAGGCGAGCCACAAATTTTGGGGCAAATTAAATCCGCTGTGCTACAAGCCGAAGACGCAGGCAGCTTGTCGCCTAAACTCGGTTGGTTGGTGCAGCAAGTGTTTGCCGCCGCCAAACAAGTGCGCAGCGAAACACAGGTCGGCTCACAAGCTGTATCACTTGGGTTTGCTGCCGCACGATTGGTCACGCAAATTTTTGATAAACCTGCTGCCACCACGCTATTGGTGGTAGCGGCAGGTGAGATGAACCGACTGGTTGCGACCAATATCGTAGGCTTAGGTGTGGCGCGGGTCATCATTTGTAACCGTAGTCCTGCTCGTGCGCAGCTGCTGGCAGACGCATTACGCGGCATGGTGGCACAGATTGACACCATCAGCCTTGCTCAATTGCCTGAGGCGTTGCCGTTGGCGGATATCGTGACCAGTTGTAGCGGCAGCTTGTACCCGTTGATTGACAAAAAAATGGTCAAACAGGCGCAAAAAAAACGCCGTTATCGTCCACAGTTGATGGTGGATTTAGCCGTACCGCGCGATATCGAGCCAAGCGTTGGTGGTTTGGACGATGTGTATTTGTATTCGATAGATGATTTACAACACGTCATTGCAGGCAATTTAGAACAACGTCGCCAAGCGGCGGTTGAAGCAGAACTGTTGGTCAGCCAATTGGTGGTTGGTATCGAGCGGCGAATTTTAGTGCGCCGCGTTGGGCAAGATATCCACGACTACCGCGAGCAAGCACAGCACCATGCCGAGCGTTTGCTTGCGCATTCGCTACAACGTCTTGCCGATGGGCAACCTGCCGAAACGGTCATCACTGAGCTAACCCATCAGCTGACCCAAACCCTGACCCATGCGCCCTCACGGCTATTGCGCCAAGTTGCCAGTGAACAGCCTGCCGATACGGTCAGCTTCGTTGCCCAACAGCTTACCCATGCGTACCGCCCTAAGCAAAATAAAGTCTAGACGCAACGCAAAACCAGCGCAATAATGCGCGGCTGTCGTCATTTTACCCCTTACAATCCCAATACACATAAGACTTTCAACGACTTTCTAAAAAAGACAAAAGCTTTAAAAAGATAAAAAAAGATTTTTTGTTAAAAATTTTGAAAAAATAAAAGAAAAAACCGTCCAGAAGGACGGTTTTTTAAGATTAATTTAAATAAAAAAGATATAAAGTGTTTATCATTTTGTATATTGCATATAAAGCTACAAGTAATAAAATCATTCCAGAGAGCTTATTTATAATATTGACAATCTTATTATTACTTATTTTTGAAAAAACAAAAGAGTAGGTAGAAAGAATAGAATAATCTAGTATTATCCAAATAATCACTAGGATAAACATAGATATACCTATGTTGTTTGGATAAACACTCAAAAACATTGGGAAAAAAGCGATGAAGAATAATATGTCTTTGGGATTAGAAATACCTATGAGAAAACCATCTTTAAAGTGATTTTTCGTAATTTTATTAGAATTCTCATCAATAGTTCTTTGTATATCCACTTTGTCTCGTATGATACCTATTGAAAAGTATAATAAATATAAAGACCCTATTAGGGTTAGCCAATTTAAAGCTATCTCACTTATAGAGAATACACCTTTAATTATGATAAAAGAAATAAAAATCAAAATTAAAGAAGCTGTATTAGTTCCCATAACAGTTTTTAAACCTGCAAGAAAACCATCTTTAATGCTTGCACTAACTACTAGTACAGTAACTGGACCAGGCGTACCTAAAAAAAGTACGATAGATAGGATATAAGTCGTTAATAA
>NZ_BCUL01000009.1 GCF_001591265.1 Moraxella atlantae NBRC 14588
AGCTTTTTTACCAAAACATATTATGCCAAAGCACAAAAAACCGCCGATGGTAAATTTTATAATTCTACTGTAAGACAATGGAAAGGCGACTGTGCAAACAACAAAATGTCATCCCAAGGCTATATTTACTATACCAAAGGTGGTAGTGTGGTAGATAGCGCTCAACGGAACTATAATAATTGGCAAACGGTTTATCCTGACACTGTAGGAGAGAGTGAGCTAAACGCCGCTTGCCTTCTCGCAGGCTACCGCAGCACGCCATGATGAAATACCGTGTTGTGTTGGTAGGGTTTTTTGAAGGCAAGTTGCCAGACTAGGCGCAGTTTGTAGACTAGGGCAATCTAATCAAGGGTTTTGCTACGCGCAACTTTGGCGAATAATAGCTTACCTTTTAGCAAAAGTCATGTTACGCTATCGCAAACACGACCTATCAAATATCGATCATCCAATGAAAAATAACACCCTGATCATCGGCGGCGGTATCGTTGGCACCACCTTAGCGTTATGGCTCAGCCAACACCAACACCGCGTGACCTTGATTGACGCACGCCCACAATTATCTGACAGCGATTGGCAAGCGCGCTTAAGCCAGCGCGATCCACGGGTGTACGCGCTTAGCCTTGCCAGTATTGACTTACTGACCCAAATCGGCGCATGGCAGCACATACAGCAAAGCGGACGCAAAGCCGACTACCAGCATATGCAGGTGTGGCAAGCCGATGGTGTGGGCGAGCTCAATTTTTCGCAAGCGGATATAGTGCAGACCGATGCACCAAACGCGAATCATCAATCGTCAAACAGCCGATTGGGCAGTATGGTTGAGCCATCCGTTATTGAATACGCGCTGGCGCAAATGATGGCACAGCCCAATGCGTATTTAACGACGATCACAGGGCAGCGCGTGACATCGCTTGACTGGCTGGGTGATGGCTATCGGGTTGGTTTAGCGGATGGGCGCACACTTGAGGGTGCTTTATTGGTCGGGGCAGATGGGCGTGGATCGCCCGTGCGCCAAGCGGCAGGCATTGGGCTGGATACGCTTGACTATCACCAAACCGCGATTTGCTGTGCCATTCAGACCGAGCAGCCACACCACGCCACCGCACGGCAGGTGTTTTTGCCCACAGGACCGTTGGCGTTATTGCCACTGGCAGACGTGACCACAGCCGACCAAGCCGACCCACAGCATTGGCAATCGGTGGTATGGACATTGCCGACCAACCGCGCGTTGGACTTGCTGACATTGCCTACCGATGAGTTGGCGCAGGAATTGGCATTTGCCAGCGGTTATGTACTTGGCGATATCCGCGCGCTAGAGTCGATCGCCAGTTTTCCGCTATCAGCACAACATGCCAAAACTTATATCAAACCCAATCTTGTTTTGCTTGGTGATGCAGCGCATGGTGTGCATCCGCTGGCGGGGCAAGGTTTGAATTTAGGCTTATTGGACGTGGCGGCATTGGCGGATTGTTTGCAGCAGGATTTTTTGCGCTCAGGCAAGCAGGCGTGGGCAGGTGAGGCAACTTTGCGCCGTTATGAACGTTTGCGTTATGCCCACAATGCCATGATGATGCACAGTTTTTCGGGCTTAAACTGGCTGTTTGGTAGTCAGTTGCCACCGATTCAGCAATTACGCAGCGAAGGCGTGTCCTTGGTTAGCAAGCTTGCTCCTGCCATGCGCTTTTTTAGCCAACAAGCCAGTGGAATGGTATAAAAGCTTAAACCGCTAGCTTCGAGGTTTTGGATACAATCATTTCTTAAGCACCAGTAAATAAAAACCCCCACCTGCTCTAGTGGGGGTTTTTAGCTTGTGTTTAACTAACTAACGATTGGTTAATAATCAATCATGAATCAGCAATTATTGTGGTGCTACTACGTCTGGACCATCAACCACGTATACTTCAACACGGCGACCTTCTTGGGTGTTGCCAGTCGCGCCAACGGTATCAGCTGGTTTTTCCATGACCAATTGTGATTCTGGAATACCATTGTCCATCAAGAATTTTTTAACCGATTCGGCACGGCGTTTGGCTAGGTCTTCGTTGTGTGCTGCGCTACCAGTGCTGTCAGTGTAGCCACTGATACCCAATTTTTTGCCTTGTTGAGCCGCGGCGACCAATGCACCAACTTTTGATTGAGCTTGTGGTGAAATGTCGTCTTTATCTACCGCAAAGTAGAATTTCAACTGACCATGATGTAGGTAAACTGATGGTTCAGTTTCAGAAATAACGGTTGGGATTTCATCATCTGGTGGCATAGTAGCATCAGCTACAGGCATGGCAGTGCTTGCCATTACATCACTGGCAGGTACGCTGGCGATTGCATTTAGGTCTTGACCATTGATGGTAACATCAGACGCTGTCAAGGTCGTGGTATCAGTAGTCATCGGTGCTGCTGAAGCAGGAGCTGAGGCCACAACAGGAGTGGTAACAGGCTCAGGCTGCTTGTTGCATGAACGTAGCAACCACCACGCCAATAGACCAAGAATGATTAGACCAATCAAAGGCAACAAGATTTTGCCCATGCCACCTTCTTCAGGTTTTGGTGTGGCAACCAAATGCTCTTCGGTACGGGTGGTCTCTTTAACCACTTTTTCCTTATTATTAGGGTCTTGATTTGCTGGGTCGTGTTTGATATTCATAAGTCCTAGTGCTCCTGCTGGAATTAGTGCGTATGACCAAGTTGGCAAGGCTGAACCAACGCTGCTTAGGTTGTTACCTAAGAAGCCTGATACAGTTGAAGTGCCTGCCAAGTTACGCAGTTCGTTGTAAACCATGGGGGTCGCGCGGCTGATAAGGCTTTGCGCTTCTTGTGCGGGTACATTGGATTGACGGCTTAGCTCTTGTACCAAGTTACCGCGGTGTGTGCTGTCAGGCAAAAAGCGGTCAAAAAAGCCCGCATCATCATTGGCAACGGTACTGCCGCCAAAGCTGTTGTAGGTGTTATCGTCGGCAAGACGCGCAACGATAATCGCATAGAGTTTTTCAAGCAATGAGCTACGGTTGGCATCAGCGTTCGCGCCAAGCACCGCAGGGGTGACAGTCTTATTCAAGTGCTCGATAATATTCATCTAATCCTCCTAAAGATTGCAAATAATCCTATTTATATAGGCAACCTCATTGTTACTTAAAAAATATGCTTTATTCATTTGGTCTGGTGGTTGCCCAAATGTTTACGTCACGATCGCCGCCGGTGGGTTATATCCTTTAATAAAAAAAGGCTAACGGCAGGTGCGGCAAGTTGATAAGCGTAAGGTATCCTAAACACGTGTGCACTTCAGTTATATTAAAGTAACTTCTGCGTAAACTTTGTATTAAGACGATGCAAAAACAGGGTATATTTGACATGAATTGATAGCATTGCGGTGAAAAAATGCCTGTTTTGGTTAAAATGCTTGTTTTGGATCAAATAGCAGATCGAAAAAAAGATACTGCGTGCTGGTTGTGTGGTGAGATAGGTTAATTAAGGACGGGCTGCTAATTATGATTGAACAACTAATTATGATTGAACAAATAGGCGCATAAAAAAGCCGCAATTGTGCTAAGCTAGCGGTTTGGTGTGTTAAAACTTGGGCAATAGATCGTTGGGGTTTTGTCCCACCCATCTTGGACACAATATAAAAGGCAAGGTATGTCATTGTTGTTTAATCCGACGTTGTTTATCGTCATTATCACTGTGTTGGTCAGCCTTGCCGCGTGGCAGTCGCAGGCATTGATGGCACGGCTGATTTTTTATCCGCCTGCTATTGCGCGTGGGCAGGTGGACAGGTTTGTGACTCATGGTTTTATCCACGCTGATACCATGCATTTGTTGTTTAATATGATTACGCTGTTTTCCTTTGGGCAAGCCGTGCAGCGGATTTTTAATGCGCATTTGGGTGGGCTTGGGTTTATTTTGTTTTATTTGGTGGCGTTGGTGGTGGCAAGTGTGCCGTCGTATTTGCAGCATAAAGATGATCGGCGCTATTCAAGCCTTGGTGCGTCAGGTGCGGTGATGGCGGTGGTGTTTAGTTATATTTTGTTTGATCCATGGACGCGGATTTACTTTTTTATTATCCCTATGCCTGCGATTGTGTTCGCGCTGTTGTATGTCGGTTATAGTATTTGGGCGCATGACCGTGGTGGTAGTTCGGTCAACCATTCGGCGCACTTGGTCGGTGGCATGTTTGGTGTGGTGGCAACGATATTGATTGAGCCAAATGTCATTGGGCAATTTGTTTATCAAATCATGCATCCGCGTTTTTAGATTTGATACAGTGAGCTAACAAAAGGAGTTGGGGTGATTTACGATATAATTGGCGATGTGCATGGGCAGTTTGATAAGCTGGTTGGGCTGCTAGATACGATGGGCTATACGCACAACGGTAGCCACTATGTGCCGCCTGTTGGGCATCATGCGGTGTTTATTGGTGATTTGATTGACCGCGGTGCAGGGCAGTTGGAGACGCTTGAGACTGCGTTTGCGATGTTGGATCATGGTGTGGCAAGTATTTTGATGGGTAACCATGAATACAATGCCTTGGCGTATGCTACACGCGATGCACGCGACGCGCGCGCATATTTGCGCAGTCACAATGATGTGCACACGCGCCAGCACGCGGCGTTTATCGCTGAGGTGGGTTTTGGCAGTGAGCTGCACCAGTTTTGGCTCAAGCGGTTGTATGAGTTGCCGCTGTGGTTGGAGCTTGGCGGCGCGTGTTTTGTCCATGCGTGTTGGGACACGGCGGCGATGGCGGTGCTCAAGCCGCTTTTGACCGCTGATAACCGCCTTACGCCACGCGGTTTGCAATTGACGGCACAAAAACACACGGCAGAATACGACGCGCTAGAGCGTGTGCTCAAAGGTGTAGAAACGCGCCTGCCCAATGATTTGTTTATGCTGGATAAAGAGGGGCACAAACGCCATAATGTGCGCGTCAAATGGTGGCAACAGCCGTTATCAGGTCAGCCGATTCATGAAATTGCACGGGCAGGTAAGTCAGATTTGCTGCATATTCCTGCCGATACCTTGGCGGATTTGATTGAGTTTGAGCTGACCACAGATAAGCCTGTATTTGTTGGACATTATTGGCTAACGGGTGTGCCTGCGCCACTGTCTGAGCAGGTGGTGTGTGTGGATTATTCGGCAGGTGGGGGCGGTTATTTGACGGCATACCAGTTTGACAGCGACAAACCGACGCTCACGGCGGATAACTTTGTTCAGTTTATTCCCAAGTAGGCACGTCGTGTTAAGATGAATTATGTTAAAAACTTGGGGTAAGGGTTAGGCATGATACGCCGTTCAATTGAGCCGTTTAAGCTGTTGTTTATTATGCAAGGGTCGTATTTTCGCCGCTTGCTAATACCGCAGCTATGTTTATTTGTGTTTTCGTTTGCGGTGTATTATTACCAAACCCACATCACCAAAACACCCGTGCCACTCAATCCGTCGGTGTTTGCCCTGCTTGGGATTTCGCTGGCGATTTTTCATGGGTTTTGCAATGGTGCGGCGTATGACCGTTTTTGGGAAGGGCGCAAGCTGTGGGGCACGTTGGTGTGGCTAAGCCGTAACCTTGCCCGACAGGTGTTGTCACTGCCCATACCGCGCGATGAGCAGCAAGCGATGATTCGGCTGCACGTTGCGTTTGTTCATTGTCTGCGCCAACAGCTGCGTGGCGAGGACAACAGCCACACCTTGACGCGGATTTTATCGCCCGACCAACAGGCGGTAATTGTCGGCAAGCCGTTTACCTGTTTGCAGCTTACCCAAGCCATGGGGCGGCGACTGGCAGATTGGCGCGCGGCAGGCTTGATCAATGATTGGCAATGGCAAAGTATGGATGAAACCATCGGCAAAATCGCCCAAATCCAAGCAGGCTGCGAGCGTATCAACAACACGCCAATCCCGTTTGCGTATTTTGTCTTGCTGCACCGCACCGTGTATCTGTATTGCTTTATGTTGCCGTTTGGTCTTGGTAATACCATCGGTTGGGTGACGCCAATTTTGGTGACGTTTGTCGGCTATACCTTTATGGCGCTCAACGAAATCGTTGATGAAATCAGCGAACCGTTTGGCGTAGAGGAAAACGATCTACCGCTTGCGATGATGTGCGATATCATCGAAACGCAATTGGCAGGTCTAAGCGAGCAAACCTTTGCGGCTGATATTCGCCCGACTTTACCACCAAATCATGTGATTTAAACTTAAATTTTGTTTAAAGTTTTGCCAAAAAACATCGCCAAACGCCCAAAGTTTTGCTAGAATTTACGGTTTTCATTTTAAATAATCTCACCGTTTGCTAAGGCTGTCAAACTATGTCTGCTTCTGCTCATTTGCCTGCACCAATTCAATCGCCCGATGGTGCGCCCAAAGTCGGTATCATTATGGGGTCACAATCGGATTGGGACACCATGCAACATGCTGCCAAGCTGTTGGCGGATTTTGGTGTGGCGTTTGAGTGTGAGGTCGTATCGGCGCATCGCACACCCGACAAGCTGTTTGACTATGCCAAAACCGCAAAAGACCGTGGGCTGTGCGTCATCATCGCAGGCGCAGGTGGTGCGGCGCATTTACCTGGCATGTGTGCCAGTCAAACCGCGTTGCCTGTGCTGGGCGTGCCTGTCAAATCATCGACGCTAAGCGGTTGGGATAGCTTGCTTTCTATCGTGCAAATGCCCAAAGGTGTGGCGGTGGGTACGCTTGCGATTGGTACGGCAGGGGCGTATAACGCAGGGCTGTTGGCAGCACAGATTTTGGCGCTGGGTGATGCGGATTTAGCGGCAAAAATCGACGCGTTTCGTCAAAACCAAACCGATACGGTGCTCAATAGCCCAATACCTGGTGTGATCAATGCCTAAGCAGGTGTTACCTACCGCAGCAAAAAGCCAAAGCCCACCCTTTGGCTTTTTTGTTTTTCAAAATCGTCTAAAGCCTAATAGGTATTGAAAAATTTTGCCCGTGTTTGCCAAATTGCGGTACAATCCTTGCTTTAAGCCATATTTTTGCTTCTTTAGGCAGATATTTGCCAATGGGCAGTCTTTTATTTGCCAACGGGCAGTCTTTAAAAAAGGCTTAGCCAATATTTCAATATTTTTCATCAATTTTAGCCAATGTGTGACGATATGAACCAAGCAAACCATCCAGCCAATGCTATTCAAACCGCCCTTGATAATCTACAAGCTACCTATAGCCCAAGCGATATTGAGCACGGCATGTACCAACGTTGGGAGCAGGCAGGTTATTTTAAGCCCGATTACAGTAAGCCCAATGCGTTTTCAATTGTGTTGCCACCGCCGAACGTCACGGGTAGCTTGCACATGGGGCATGGTTTTAACAACACCATCATGGACACACTGGTGCGCTATCACCGTATGTTGGGCGACAACACGCTGTGGCAAGCAGGTACAGACCATGCTGGTATTGCCACCCAAATGGTGGTCGAGCGCCAGCTCAACGCGCAAGGTGTCACGCGGCGCGATTTGGGACGTGAGGCGTTTTTGGACAAAATATGGGCGTGGAAGGCCGAATCAGGCGGCAACATCACCCGTCAAATCCGCCGTTTGGGTTCGTCGTTGGACTGGACGCGCGAACGCTTTACCATGGATGAAGGGTTGTCAAATGCGGTCAAAGAGGCGTTTGTTGGGCTGTATGAAGACGGCTTAATTTATCGCGGTAAACGCTTGGTAAACTGGGATGTCAAGCTTGAAACCGCGCTGTCGGATCTAGAGGTTGAGAACATCGATGAGCAAGGCTCGTTGTGGCATTTTCGCTATTATTTCACCGATGCGGACGTGACGACTGCCGATGGCAAAAACTATGTGGTGGTGGCAACCACACGCCCAGAAACCTTGCTTGGCGATACCGCTGTTGCTGTCAATCCCAATGACAGCCGCTATCAGCAGCTGATTGGTAAAACCGTGACGCTGCCGATTACGGGGCGTATCGTGCCGATTGTTGCTGATGATTATGTCGAGCAAGAATTTGGCACAGGTGTGGTCAAAATCACCCCTGCGCATGATTTTAATGATTATGAGCTGGGCAAACGTCATGATTTGCCGTTTATCAATATTTTTGACAAAAACGCCAATATCTTGCCGCAGTTGCAAATTTTCCACAGCTTGCAGCAGGCGGATGCTGAGCTTGTGGACACCCCTGCCGATTATAGCGGACTGGGACGTTTTGCCGCGCGTAAACAGTTGGTGGCGCAAGCTGAGCAGCAAGGCTGGCTTGAGAAAATCGAGCCTTACGCGCTCAAAGCTCCGCGCGGTGACCGCAGCGGTGAGGTTGTCGAGCCGTATTTGACTGACCAATGGTATGTTGCCATTGCCAAGCTTGCCAAGCCTGCCATTGATGCGGTAGAAAATGGCGATATCGAGTTTGTGCCTGCACAGTACAAAAATATGTACATGGCATGGATGCGTGATATTCAAGACTGGTGCATCAGCCGCCAGTTGTGGTGGGGGCATCGTATCCCTGCATGGTATGATGCAGATGGCAAGGTGTACGTTGGGCGCAGTGAGGATGAAGTTCGCCAAAAATACAACCTTGGCGAGACACCACTGCAGCAAGATGAAGATGTGCTAGACACATGGTTTAGCTCAGCGTTGTGGACGTTTTCAACCTTAGGCTGGGCGGATGCCAGTGACGATGGCAAGGCATTGGCGGCGTTTCACCCGACCAACGTGTTGGTGACGGGCTTTGACATCATTTTCTTTTGGGTCGCGCGTATGATTATGCTGACCTTGCACTTCATCAAAGACAAAGACGGCAAGCCGCAAGTACCGTTTAAAACCGTGTATGTGCATGGTTTGGTGCGTGACGGACAAGGGCAAAAAATGTCCAAATCCAAAGGCAACGTGCTTGACCCAATTGACCTCATCGACGGCATTGACCTTGATAGCCTGATCGCCAAACGCACCACAGGGCTGATGAACCCCAAAGACGCGGACAAAATTGCCAAACAAACGCGCAAAGAATTCCCCGATGGTATCAATGCCTATGGCACAGACGCGCTGCGCTTCACGTTTGCCTCACTTGCCAGCACAGGGCGCGACATCAACTTTGACATCAAACGTATTGAAGGCTATCGCAATTTTTGCAATAAAATCTGGAACGCCACGCGCTTTGTATTGATGAATGGTGTGGACAAAGACGGCAACGCGCTGCCGCTTGATCACACCGCCAAGCCCGAGCTGTGGGAGCTGCCCGAACGTTGGATTATCAGCCGCATGAACGCCACGGTGCGCGACATCAATCAATACATGCAGCAATACCGCTTTGACTTGGTCAGCCAGTCGATTTATGAATTTATTTGGAATGAATATTGCGATTGGTACATTGAGCTTGCCAAAGCCAGCCTCAATGACCCAAGCGTCAGCACCGAGCGGCAAGCGCAAATTCGCTATGTGCTACTGGCGGTGCTGGAAGTCGCTATGCGCTTTAGCCATCCCATCATGCCGTATTTGACCGAACGCATTTGGCAAACCATTGCGCCGTTGATTGACAAAAAAATTGCCGATAGCATTGTCATCGCGCCGTTTCCGCAAGCCGATAATGCCGCCATCAGTGAGCAAACCGAGCAGGACATGGCATGGCTACAGGCGTTGATTGGTGCGGTGCGTAACATTCGCGGTGAGATGAAGCTGGGCAATGCCGTGCGCCTACCTGTCATTTTAGAAAACGTCAGCGCAGACGAGGCGGCAAGCCTTAGCCGTATCGAAAACCAGTTTAAAGCACTTGCCAAGGTTGAAAGCCTCACTACAGTGCAAACAGGCGCGGATGTGCCGCTGTCATCATCAAGCATGGTTGGGCAGGTCAAGGTCATGGTACCGATGAAAGGCTTGATCGATCCAACAGCAGAGCTTGCCCGTCTTGGTAAGACCCAAGACAAGCTACAAGCCCAAGCCGATGGTATCGCGCGTAAGCTTACCAATGAAGGTTTTGTCAGCAAAGCACCGCCTGCGGTGGTCACCGCTGAGCAAGCCAAATTGGACGAGCTACAAACGCAACTGGCAGAAATCGGTAAACAGGTCGAGCAGTTAAAGGCGTTATAATTTTTTCACAGGTAAAAACAGATAAATAAGCAAGCAACCAACGATGTTGATATTTCACCACCAAGCAGGCGTGCTGACCGACTTAGACGAGCAGCCGTTTGCCCTTGAAAAAGACATGCAAAAACTGGTTGAACACAACCTTGAGGGCATGCTGAGTTTACGGTTAATTCGTTCTGAATTTACCATCAAAAACAGTCGCATCGATACGTTAGCGTATGACCCTGAGGCCAATGCGTTTGTCATTATCGAATTTAAACGCGAAAGAAATTTTAGCGTCATTGACCAAGGGGTGGCGTATCTGAGTCTAATGTTGGAATACAAATCCGACTTTATCATTCGTTGCCGTAAACCTGCGACTTCAGGCGGTGGATATAAGGCAATTGTTAAATGCGATGAGTTTTGCTATACTCATCTCACTATATTCAATGTCTTACATTCCACAGTTAAGTTAAGACTAAATTGCGAGTACGCAGTAACTTAACTGGTAAGACGTTTCCAAACACACACTTAAGCTAATTCGTGTCTATGACAATCCTAATGGTAGGATTAGCTTAAAATAAGAACCTAAGATGTACGGTGTGTCGTACGGGCGGTTGCCATTGTCTTAGGTTTGCGGTGGGGCTTCACCGTCTTGCAGAAGGAATCCCCTCACTTTAGGGAGGGGAGGAAGTCAATGTCGAGTACAACGAAAGCCAACCTGAACCGTTAAAGCGCAGTGATGTCGATTGGTCGCAAAGTCGGGTCATGTTTATCGCGCCATCGTTTACCCAGTTTCAAAAACAATCCACCAATTTTAAAGACTTGGCGATTGAGTTGTGGGAGCTAAAACGCTTTACGCAAAACATCATTGTATTAAACCCGATTCACAAAACCAAAAATGCGCCGTCACTCAAACAAATCAATGCCTCCTCCACAAATGCGTCTTTGCCCACACACGCTCGTGGAGGCGAACTGGCACAAAGTGAATTGGCAAAAATTAGCCAAGAAATTGTGGTGTACGATGAGGCGTATCATTTGGCGGATGCCAGCGATGATATCCAAGAATTGTTTGAAACATTTAAAGACGCGATTTTAAACCTATCTGGCGATATCACGGTTGATTATAAAAAGCATTACATCGCCTTTAAAAAGAAACGCAATCTGGTCGATATTCATGTTTAAAAAAAATCTTTAAAAATGTGGATTAATAAACGTTTAGGTGAACTTGATGACCCCAAGCACTTAGCGCGTAACGTTGCTGAGGTGGGGCATTGGGGCAATGGCGATTATGAAATCACCGTGCATGACAGCAAAGATTTAGAATATATCATGAGTTTGGTCAAACAAACCCTTTGACAAGCTGAACCGAAAAGCATTTGCGCCAAACCAACGTTTGCGTTATGCTAGACTCACGGCAAGGAATGCCAGCATTAAATCGCCAAATTGGAACCGCCAAAATAGAACGTTACATCATGAGCAAGCAAGGAGGCTTCGCCATGACAACCGCCGTTTTTTCTACATTCAAATCCAAAAAATCCCTTGACAGTTGGCTAGCGGATTATGCCGTCAGCCACCAACACCCAATCAATAAGAAAATCCATTGGTTGTGTGTGCCGACGATTTTTGCCAGTATTGTCGGCATGGGTATAAGTTGGCAAGCCGCGTTTACGTTGGTTGTGTTGGCGTTGGTCATGTTGTTTTATCTGCGTTTATCAACAACGCTATTTATCGCCATGGGTATGTTTGTGCTGCTGTGTTTGACGGCGGTCAAGCTGCTACCATTTGGCTTTAAGTTTTATTTTGCCGTGTTTGTGGTGGCGTGGATTGGGCAATTTATCGGGCATAAAATCGAAGGCAAAAAACCATCCTTCTTTGATGATTTACAGTTTTTATTGATTGGACCGACATGGGTGGTGCATTCTTTGCGTCCAACAAAACACCCTGCTGATTAATTTCAGCTGCCTAAATGTAGCCAAAAAAAATTCAGTCGAAAAAAGTCAGCCGAAAAAATCAACGCGGCAACACGCGCCATGCCGCCACGCCCAACGCGCCGCCAGCGGTCAGCGCGTTTAGAGCGATGATTGCCCATGCCGTCGCCAGTGACTTATTCGCACCAATGCCCACCACCAACAAAAAACTGACTGGCAGGCTCAGCAATACACCCAGCACCACCAAAACTATCAGCAAGCCCTTGCGATAACGCTGCCTAAAAATCGCTAAGACCACCGCCACCACGAAACCCACCACACCCATCGCCGCTGCACCGTACACAAATGCCGCGCTAAGTTCCGATAAATTATCGCCAATTGCGCGTGTTTGCCAAAGGTTGGCTACGGCAAACGCCAAATCACCCAATACCATCAATACACCGCCTGCCAAACTGGCATACGCACCAAACCAGACGATAACCGCAAAACGTGAATAAACAGATGTCGGCATAGCTTGCCCCAAAATCAGCACATCATCCCAACACAGTAAACGCTATAAGCACCACAATCAAGCGTAATCACAAAACCGCACGGTAAACGGTTGTCACCTGCGCTGCGTCATGGCACAATGGCGGTTGATCAACCGCAAGTATTTAACTTGCGCCTATCCATCGTCACGACAAAGGATTGCCATGACTACTTTTGACATCACACAGACTGCCAACCCAGCCCAAAGCAAAAAAGTTCTATTTGACGTGCAACATGCCGTCGCCATCATTACACTCAATGATCCCACATCGCTCAACGCTTTGCACAGTGATATGATTGCCGAATTATCTGCCGCGCTAGACAAAGCCCTGTATGACGCGCAGGTCAAAGTGATTGTGCTGACAGGGGCAGGACGCGCGTTTTGTAGCGGTGGTGATATCCGCGAAATGGTGGCGGCATTGGACACCCCACAAGACAGCGCACACATGGCATACAGCCTTGCCGACGGTTTGGGTGAGGTGGTGCGAAAAATCCGTAAAATTAACAAACCCATCATCGCGCGAATCAACGGTACGGCAGCAGGTGCAGGCATGAATATCGCGCTGGCGTGTGATTTTCGTGTGGCAAGCGATGATGCCAAGTTTTTACAAGCGTTTGTCAATATCGGTTTGG
Source organism: Moraxella atlantae NBRC 14588 (assembly GCF_001591265.1). GTDB lineage: Bacteria > Pseudomonadota > Gammaproteobacteria > Pseudomonadales > Moraxellaceae > Faucicola > Faucicola atlantae. The sequence continues at coordinate 13,100 of NZ_BCUL01000009.1, forward strand.
TGCCCGATGCAGGTGGGATTTATTTATTAACCCAACTGATTGGCGCGGCAAAGACCACCCAATTGGTGATGCTAGGCGAATTGCTCGATGCCAAAACCGCACAGGATTTGGGGTTGCTGCACCGCTTGGTGCCTGCTGATGCACTGGATGCAACCGTCACACAACTAACTGAGCGTTTGTGCGCGCTGCCGACGCTTGCGCTGGCTGCGATCAAACAGTCGATCAACCAAGTAGCCTACACAGGACTTGCCGCCGCGCTTGAGCAAGAAACAATTTATCAAGCCCAAATGGCACAAACGCAAGATTTTCAAGAAGGCGTACGCGCATTTTTACAAAAACGTCCTGCGCAGTTTGTCGGGCGTTAAACCAGTTTATAGAAAAAGTTTATTTTTAAACAAGTGTTGTTAAATCAAGCTATTTATGAATACTCAGCCAAATGTCATCGATCAGCACCCTCACCGCCGCACCGTCCCCAAAGCCTTGCTACCCGATGCGGTTGCGGCTGCCAATCGTGCCGAAGCCGCTCAGCCGCAAGCATTTTTTGATGACTTTGCCCAAGCGGTAACGGTGTATCGTGATGACGCGGTTTGGGTGGTGGATAAACCCGCAGGCTTGTTGTCGGTTGATGGCAAAGATTTGAAGGTCAGTATGCAGGCGCGTTTGCTTAAAGCTGATCCTAGCGTTAAGCTTGTGCATCGGCTTGATATGGATACCTCAGGCTTGCTGATTTTTGCCCGCAGTAGCGCGGCGCAAACTCACCTTGCTAAGCAGTTTATCGCCCGAGTGCCACAAAAGTGCTACCAAGCGCTGGTTTTTGGTACGCTGATGGGGCAGGGCAGTGTAGACGCACCAGTGCGCTATGAGCCAACGCTTAAGCCCAAGCACATTGTAGACAATGACTGGCACAAACCTGCGCTCACGCATTACACCGCCTTGCACCATGAATTGCGCCAAGGCCAGCCTATCACGCGTGTTGCGCTTGAGCCTATCACGGGGCGCAGTCATCAATTGCGTGTGCATATGTTGCACCTTGGGCATGTCATGCTGGGTGATCCAATTTATGCCGAAGGGGTGGCGCTTAGCCTTGCGCCGCGGCTGTGCCTACACGCGCATACGCTGGCGCTTAATCATCCCGATACAGGCGTGTGGATGGCATGGGCTAGTCCTGTACCGTTTTAGCCATGTTATTTTAAACGCGTTGCTTAAAAAATAGTGCGTTAACAACCCAAAAAACGCCGTTATCAAATGATACAAACGGCGTTGGTTATGGGTTTAAAAATCGTTTTATGGCTGATTGACTACCACGTTTTGGTTGGTATTAATCAAAATCTCAGACGGGCCATCAACCACCACACGCACGTTGTGTTGGTCATCTTGTTGTGACTTATAGTAGCTGTCCTCGGCAACTGTGCAGCCATGACAACGATTGAGCGCGTAGAACGGCTCGTCAATCAAGGTTTGACGCGCGCGCACGGCATCGCCATTGAACAAAGTAAACGGCAAGCTTGCTACCCAAGCCGCCGCGCCGCCAACCACTGCCATCAAACCAAGTGGTTTGCCAACCACGGTATCGACCACCATGCGGTCATAAGTGGGGCCAAAGTTTTCATCATCGACTTCAATCGCAGCAAAACTTGGCGATATCATCGCCGCGCTAAGCATTCCCACCAAAAGGCTGCGTTTGACGGTTTTCATAGAGTTATCCTTGATGTCAAATATTGATGTGATCAAGCAGTAATAAGTTGGCTGAGCGAACAAATTTTATCGCAATAGCGTTACATTAGCGCAAACTAACCGGCTTAGCAAGCACCAATCGTGGCAACGGCAAATTTAGCAGATAATTAGCAGATCTTCAGTACTCAATGGGGCGTTTGATCATCAAGCGGCTGACAATACGGACAAAACGCACTGGTGCGCTGCTCGATTTTGACCTGCTCAATTGGCGTTTGGCACACAGGGCATGGCTCACCGACCTTGCCATATACGTTGAGCGTCTGCTGAAAATATCCCGTTTTACCATCTGCAACAGTAAAATCACGCAATGTCGAACCACCCTTGGCGATCGCGGCGCGTAGAACCGTCTGAATTTGTGCCGCTAACGCATCAAGCTGTGCAAGTGTCAGACGATTGGCAGGGGTCAGCGGATGAATGCGCGTGATGAACAATGCCTCGGTAGCGTAAATATTGCCCACACCAACGACAACACGCTGATTCATAATGACGGATTTAATCGGACGCGTGCTTGGGCGTTTACCGCCATGAATGATCTGCCACAGATACGCACCATTGAATGCTGCGTCTAATGGCTCGATACCCAGCGGCGTTAAAAGCTTGTCGCGGTAATCATCGAGCCATAGCACCATACCAAAGCGGCGTGGGTCGTGGTAGTGCAACTGGCTGTGCTCGCCATTGCCATGGTCAAAATGCCAAATCACATGGTCATGCTTGCGTTTTGCAAAGCCTGCTGGGTGCTGCTGCAAACTGCCCGACATGCCCAAATGCACCAACAGCTGTTTGGCGGCGGTGGGCGCTGGCGTGGTGATATCGCTTGGCGCAAAGGTTAAAATCAAATATTTGGCACGGCGTTGAACATCGCTTAGGGTATGCGCGTGCAAGTCGGTTAAATTTTGAGGAATCGCCCAACGTAACTTGGGTGCAAAGACTTCAACACGTTGCAACCGCTGTCCTAGCAGTGGGGACAGGCTGGTTGCCGTGGTTTGTACTTCAGGTAATTCAGGCATCGTAAAACAGTTTTAAACCTCTAACGATATTTAAACGTTGGCACCATTGACCACCCGCCGTGTCAATATCATACCTGGTTGCTGCTCAAGACGGGCAAGCACCTTGGATAATTGCCCCAAGCCTGTCACCTCGATGGTAAAGTTAAGTCGTGCGATGTCGTCATCACCGCTTAGGGTTTCAACTTGGCGGATATTGACGTTGGCTTGGTCAATGACTTGGGTCAAGTCTTTGAGTAAGCCGCGGCGGTCATAGGCTTCTAGATAAATTTGCACGCGTTGGCTGCGCCCTTTGTTGCCGTACCACGCCGCGCTGATGGCACGTTCTGGTTCACGGGCAATTAAGCGTTCGTATTCGGGACAATCGGCATGGTGAATACTTACACCATTAGATAGGGTGATATAGCCTGCAATTGGTTCACCTTGTAGCGGATGGCAGCAGCCTGCCAAATGGGTCTCGATGTTGTCTAAGCCATCGACTTGGATTTTGTACGCGTCCAGTTTGCCCGTAGCGCGCGGATGAACACTGGGCACCAGCTCGCTTTCATTGACATCAGGCTCAAGGTCAAGTTGGTGGCTGATTTGTGCGGTCAAGTCATGCAATTCAACATTGCCATTAACCAAACCGACCAAAATATCATCACCATTTTTGACGTTAAAAAAGCTGACATAGTCATTTAAATCAATGCTATTGGGATGCACTGACAATCTCGCCAACTCTTTGGTTAAGATATGCCGCCCTGTTTCAATGTTTTTGTCGCGGTCTTGTTTGTTAAACCATTGCCGCAGCTTGTTGCGCGCGCGTGGGGTTTGGATATAACCCAAGGATGCAACCAGCCAGTCACGGTTGGGCTCGCGTGATTGTTTAGTGATGATCTCGACCTGCTCGCCTGTTTTTAGCTGATAGGTCAAAGGCACATAGCGTTGATTGACGCGTGCCGCTTGTGCACGGTTGCCAACTTCGGTGTGTAGGTGATAGGCAAAATCTAGTACCGTCGCGCCTTTGGGTAGTTCGATGATGTCGCCATCGCGGCTAAAGATATAAATCCGCTCAAATTCACCAAAATCGGCAATGATTTCTTCTTCATGAATATCCAACGCTTCGGTGTTTGCCGCTTTGTCATGGGTTGGCGTATCTTTGTCATGTTCCGTGCTGTGTGGTTCGGGTTGTAGCAGCAACTGGCGCAATGAGCTGATTTTACGCGTTAAATAATCATCTTTTTTGTTTTTGGTGCCTTCTTTATAATTGACATGCGCGCACATGCCAAGCTCGGCCTCGTAGTGCATATCAAACGTGCGGATTTGCACTTCAAGCGATTTGTTCTCGGCAATCACCGCTGTGTGCAGTGACCGATAGCCATTGGGCTTAGGGTTGGTGATGTAGTCGTCAAACTGCTCGGGGATATGCCGCCACAGTCCATGCACCAACCCAAGCACGTGGTAGCAGTCGGCAGGCTCGCGCACCAACACGCGCAGCGCGCGGATATCATACAACTGGTCAAATGACAACGATTTGAGCTTCATTTTGCGATAAATCGAATAAATGTGTTTGACGCGTCCGCTAATCTCGCCTTCAATGCCTTGCTCGGCAAGTGCTTGGCGCAGCTCGTTCATCATGCGCTCAATGTATGCCTCGCGCTCGCTGCGTTTTTCTGCCAACAACTTGGCAATCTCTTTATAACGTTCGGGTGCAAGATAACGAAACGATAGATCTTCTAGTTCCCATTTTAGCTGTGCGATGCCCAAGCGGTGCGCCAATGGGGCGTAGATTGTCATAACCTCACGCGCGACGCGCTGCTGACGCTCAGGCGTGGCAAACGACAATTCACGCATGGCAAAGGTACGGTCAGCCAACTTGATGAGTACCACGCGCACGTCGTTGGTCATCGAAATGAGCATGTTATAAATGCCAGTCAGCTGCTCGCGCTGATTGTTATTAAAATGATCCTCAAGGCGTTTGTTATTTTCGATTAAATCTGACAATCGCCCCATGGCAAGCGTTTCTTGCACCAAATCGGCAACTTCTGCGCCAAACTGCTGGCGAATGGTTTTGTCATCAATGATTTTTTTGCGTGCCGCGCGGTACAGCATGGCGGCCACCAAGGTCGGCTCATCGGGATACAGATAACCCAAAATATCTGCCATGCCAATGCCTGTTAGGTAGGCGTTGGCGCGTGGTGAATTGTTGTTGATGGCTTGCTTTTTTAGAAAATCGCACGCTTTGATCAGCTCGGGCAGTGACGTAAGATTGCCACGTTTTGCCATAGACTGTAGCCATGCGTCAGTGTCGATGGTGTGTGCGTCGATGATTTGGCGGGCAGGTTCGGACACAATCGGCGTATCCGTTGCCGCCACAGGTTGGTCTTGCTGTGCGGTCAAGCTTGCAATTGCGGTGGTGCTGTCGTCGTCGGTGTTTGTTCCGTCCAATAATGGTAAACTGTCACGAACCTTTACCATGCGTCACTCCATTTTACGCCAAGCATGGGCAAAATGGCTGTCGATCAACCGTTTAGATTCACCAAGCGTCCTTGCTCGTGTTGCCCATAAGGTTAGTATAAGACATCGGCGAAAAAATACCATTGGTTTTTGTTACTTATAATTTTTTTATCCTTGCCTATTTGCCAGGTCTGTTAAAACATTGGCTGCTAAATTTTTTCAAAACGCGCGATACTCTCGACATGCCCCGTGTGGCAAAACATATCCATCACGCCAGCGTGAGTGAGTCGGTAACCTTGTGCTGCCAACACGGCGGCATCACGTGCCAAGGTGGCAGGGTTGCACGATACATATACCAAACGCGTCGCGCCAAATTTTGCCACATACTGCATGACTTCTAACGCGCCCGAACGTGGTGGATCGATCAACAGCGCGTCAAAACCTTGCTGCGCCCATGGCTCGGCAGAAAAATCTTGCGTCAAATCTTGTGCATAAAATTCGGTGTGGTGCAGCCCATTGGCGGCGGCATTCATGCGTGCGCGTGCCGTCATCTGCTCACTGCCTTCCACGCCAATCACGTGCCCTGTTTTGCCCACCGCACGCGCCAATGGCAAGCTAAAATTGCCCAGACCGCAAAATAAATCCAACACGCGCTCACCTGCTTGCAAGCCCAACAGCTCAACGGCAAGTGCCGTCATCTGACGATTGACCGACAAATTGACTTGGGTAAAATCAAGTGGTGAAAACTCAAACGTCACATCAAACGCAGGCAACCGATAAAACAGCCCACCTGTTGGCGGTACGTCTAGCGTACTTGCGCGCATCGGCTCATCGTCACGCACGGCAACACGCTGCACGCTGTCACTGCCCTTTGGCTGCAAATACAGCTGCCAATCGCGTTCGGCAAAAAACGTCTGCAAACGTGCCATATCCGCCGCGTCCAACGGTGCAAGGTTGCGCACAATCACCGCCACCGCCTGCTTGCTATCGGGCACATCGGGCAGGGTTTCGCCCATTGCCACCTCAAGCTGAGCAATCGCCTCGCGCGCATCTAGGCTGGCGATGAGCTTTTGTAGCTCGGTTAGCTGCTCGCCAATGCGCGCATCAAGCACATGACAGACTTGCAAATCCGCCAAAAAATTGCTGCTGCGCTCACGAAAACCGACCAACGCGCGTTGTTTTTTTTCCACATAACGCACCCCAAGCCGCGCTTTGGTGCGATAGCCCAAACGCTCACCGACCAACGGCGGCAACCACACCTCGGGCGCAAGCCCCCCTTGATGGGCAAGCAGTTCTGCCAACACCGACTGCTTAAACGCAATCTGTCCATCGGGCTGCCAATGCTGCAGGCTACAGCCGCCACACACACCAAAATGCGGACACGGCGGCGTTTGACGCTCGGGGCTTGGGTTTGCCAACACCGCCAGCGCATCGCCTTCTTCAAAGCTGCTACGGCTGTTGGTGATTTGCACACTGACCGTCTCTTGTGGCAGCGCAAAACTGACGAACACTTTTTTGCCGTGTTTATCAATCGGGTGCGCCTCGGCTAACGCTGTCGTCTCTTGCACCTGACCGTACACCGCCACACCGCGCCCATCGTGTGCCAAATTATTCACCGTCAAAGCGACAGGTGCGGCTGCTTGCAAGCGTTTGCGTACGCGCGCGCTGGGTTTGGACTTTTTGTTTGGTGTCTTGGTTAAAGGCGTGTTAGCGAAACCTTGATTGAGATGAGTGGGCAAATCGGTGTTTGACATGGCGTTGGGCTTTGGCAAAATCAGCAAAATGAACAGTAAAATAGCGATAAAATAACGCAATAAAAAACAGACTAGTATAGCCTAATTACGCACTTTATGCCATGTATAAAATAACGTCGCAGCAATGCCAAACAATATGAAAATCTTACTCAACACTTAGCCCGACAAGGTTTTGCTAGAATAATCCCAACCCCACCAAAATGACGTCAATGCCAACAAGTAATGCCATGTAAATATCAAGTTTTATGGGCTACTTTCATCTTTTTTTCATCAAGGTATGCTAAAATGCAAAAGCCTATAGCTTTTTTCATCTAATAAGAATGAAGCTATTAACGAGTTATAAATAATGCGTTACAAGGATTTGCCACGTCGCCGATAGGATTAGTGCAATGTATGAGATCGAGTTAAAATTTTGTGTACCTGAATTCACCCAAGCCAATTTGGATAAGCAGGTACGCACCAAAACCGCCACCCAACAACGGCTTGCTGCGTATTATTATGATACTGCCGATCGTGCGTTAGCCAAAGCAGGCATGGCACTGCGAGTACGTTTTGAAAACGGCAACTGGGTACAAACCCTCAAAACCGCAGGCGATGGCGTGGCAAAACGTGGCGAATTTAACCAAACACGCGACCTTGCGCCCGATGCCGATGCAACTACCATTCGCCCTGATTTGACGGTATTTGACGATCCGAACGCCAAAGCAGCATTGGAGCGCGTCATGGCATTGGCAGATTTAGATGGCGCGTTGAAATTGCAATATCTGACCGATGTCACGCGTACCAAGCGGTGCATCAAGAAAAATACCAGCCAAATCGAACTGGCGTACGATGTCGGCACCGTTGCCAAAGGCATCCCAAATGCCGATGACGCTGACGATCAACGCGCGTTGCACGAGCTAGAGTTTGAGCTGCTAAGTGGCGATGCCAGTGATCTGATTGAGGTTGCCAAAGTATGGTGCAAACGCCACAAGCTATATCTTTCAACCGTGACCAAAGCTGAGCGCGGCGGTTTGCTGTTAGCAGGCAAGCGTTATCCTGCCGCGACCAAAGCCGATTTAAGCCAGCTCAACTTTGCCAGCGACATCAGTCAGTTTGCGTTTTTACAGCACGTGGTCAATAATTGCTTGGCGCAAATTCTCCCCAATGCTTCTGCTATCGCCGACGGTAGCCCCGATGGCAACCACGTTCATCAGCTGCGCGTTGGTATCCGCCGTTTACGCACCGCGCTCAAAACCTTCAAAAATTTCACCGACGCGATTGACCCTAACTGGATATTGGTGCTCAAGCACACCTTTAGCCTTTTGGGTGAATACCGCGACCGCGAGATTTTGCAAATCAAAACCCAGCCCATGCTAGCGGCACAGGGCGCGCCGCATGTTGAATGGACATTTGATGGCATCGATGTGCTACCGATTGATGCGGTACGCGCGAATGATTTTCAAATCGTGCTACTTGAGCTGATTAAGTTCACCCATTTGCCTGCACCTGCCGATAGCCCTGCTGCGCTGCCTGCAGTGCGTAAAAAACTCAAAAAGCTGTTTAAAAAAATCGCCGTCGCCAGCGAGCATTACGCCACGCTTGATACCGACCAACAACACGACGTGCGCAAAGACCTTAAAACCCTGCGCTATGTTAGCGAGTTTGCCGCGCCGCTATTTGCCAACCAAAGCAAGGATAAGGGTAAAGCAAAAGATACTGCTAAAGGCAAAAAAAATGCCAAATTGGCAGCGTTTTTGCAGTACCTTGAACCTGCACAAGACCTGTTGGGCGAATACAACGACAATGTGGTTGGACAAGAACATTATGCCGCCCGCGCCACCACTGACCCCAACGCGCTATTTGCCGTGGGTTGGTTTAGCGGACGCCAAGCCGAGAGCGCGGCACGCTGTGCGGTTGGCCTGCAAGATATCAAAAACGCACCCGTGTTTTGGTAAGCTGTGTTTTGCTAGCTTGTTGCGTAAAAGCAAAAAACCGCTAAATATATTAGCGGTTTTTTCGTGAGTGGTTACGCGTCAAAATCTGGCATTATTGGTCAAACACTTGCAAACGCGGCTCAATTGGATCAAATTCTTTATCGCCTGCAGGCTGTTCGACCCCACCAAACACCAACTGGGCAATCAGCTGCCAATTGGGGTTGATATCCCATGTTTGTCTGACTTGTTCAGCCACCACAGGCGCGTAGTGCTGTAAGTTTGCGCCGACACCTGCCGCCGCCAATGCTGTCCAAACCACATATTGGTGCATCGCGTCACTGTGCTCTGCCCACACAGAAAAGCTGTCAGCATACGTGGGGAATCGTTCCTGTAAATCACGCACTACCGCTTGGTCTTCATAAAATAAAATCGTACCTGCAGCAGCTTTAAAGCCTGCCATTTTTTGCGCTGTGGATTGAAATTGCTCATCGTCATTGACGATGTTACGCAAAGCGTCTTCGGTCAATTGCCAAAATTTTTGGTGCGCCTCTGCCCATAACACGACCAGTCGTGTACTTTGTGAGTTAAACGATGACGGCGTGTGCAGCAATGCCTCACGCACGATACTCTCAACATCAGCCTTTGAAATCGGCAATTGATCGTTCAGCGCGTACACGCTACGGCGCAGTTTAGCGGCTTGTTGAAAGTGTTGTAGGGTAGGGGTGGTCATGCTTGCTCCTAAATTGGTTGGTCAAATTTGTTGTAGTAGGTGATAAGATTTTGACTTCCTCCCCTCCCTAAAGTGAGGGGGATTCCTTCTACAAGACGGTTAAGCCCAACCGCAAGAATGTTCCGACTGGCATTAATATCTCTATCATGCCATGTGCCACACTTAGCACAAGTCCATTCTCTTATTCGCAAACCTGCTCTACCTTTCGGACTACTGGACGTATCGCCACAGCACGAACAAGTTTGGGTAGTGTATTTCTCATTGACGATTTCAAAACGGCAACCTGCGTGCTCGCATTTGTAGGTCAGTTGTCGTTTGAGTTCAAACCAACCTGCATCGTAAACCGATTTGGCTAGTTTGCCTTTTTTATGGTTGAATTGGGTGGTTTTAACATCGCCGACCACGATTAGGGCGTTATCTTTGACTAATCGGGTGGTGAATTTGTGGATGAGGTCTTGACGGGTATTTTTGATTTTGGCATGGATTGCCTTAACACGCTGTTTGTTTTTTGCTCGTTGGGCGATACTCAATTTTTTAGCCCATGCCTGTGTTTGTTTAATTTGTAGTTTATCGCCATTTGAGGCGGTGGCACTGTCTTTTAAGCCTAAGTCAATACCGACACTACCTGCTCCGCATTGGGTTTTAGGGTATTCTTTGACGGTGATACACGCATACCATCGGTTACGGCTGTCTTGTACAATCTCGCAGGTGTTGATTTGATATAGGCTAAGATTGTAGCTGTCCCATAGGTCGATGATGAGTTTTTGTCCTTTGGCTAGGCTTAGTTGTAGTGTCGATTTTAAGCCCTTTTTGCCTGTTTGGTGGGTGGCAATGTGTTTGATGGCGGATTGTTTAAATGGTAGCCAACCGAGTGATTGACGTTTTGAGTTTGGGTTGTTGGTTCGCCATGATAGTTTAGCTTTTTTGCATTGGCGACGCGATTTGGCATGGGTTTCGTTGATGGCTTGGATGGTTTGCGAGTGTAAGCCAAGGAATTCGCCGCTACCTTTGGTATATTCGTTTAGGTCATAGGCTGAAAAGAATTTGCCTGTTTTTTGTAGGTACTTGTAACTCAAGTCATTGATGTAGTTCCATACGAAATTAACCGAACCGCTTAGGCGGTTAAGCTTCGTTATGTGTTTGTCTCGTATGCGTAGCTTGAGTGTTTTCATGGGTTTATTTTAACATATTTAGTATCTTATCGTGTGTAAGCATAGCTACTTAAGTTGCCTTATATCCACCGCCTAAAGTCGCAGGTTTACGGCAACGGAGGATAAAACTGTTCTATAGGTTTTTATGTTGTTCAATAGGGTGCTAAATACCATGAAAAGCGCATAAAAAAAGGGTTCGCGTGGTTGAGCGAACCCTTTTAAATTCTTGTTTGGTCGGGGAGACAGGATTTGAACCTGCGACCCCTTGCACCCCATGCAAGTGCGCTACCAGGCTGCGCTACACCCCGAACAAGGCTTGCTATTATAGTCAAGCGTTGGCGCAACTGCAAGCGATTTTTGCTTAATTGTCCAGCAGCTGCTTGAGCAAGGCATTGACTTGTGCAGGATTGGCTTTGCCTTTTGACGCTTTCATCACTTGCCCAACCAAACCATTAAACGCTTTTTGCTTGCCTGACTTGTATTCATCCACCATGGCTTGGTTATTTTTTAGCACGTCTTCGACCATGGCCTGAATCGCGCCCACATCGGTTTCTTGTTTTAAGCCTTTATCGGCGATAATGGTATCAACCGCGTCATCACCATCGCCGCCTTCACCTGCCAATAGGGCGGCAAATGCTTGTTTGGCAAGCTTGCCCGATAGGGTGTTGTCGTTGATACGCTCAATCAGCTTTGCCAGCTGTGCGGCGCGAATCGGACTTTGCTCGATGGTTTGTTCTTGCTTGTTGAGTGCGCCCAATAGGTCACCCATGATCCAGTTTGCCGCGGTTTTGGCATGGGCATCGCCCACGTGGGCAACGACTTGCTCAAAATAATCTGCCAATGCACGGCTAGCGGTCAAAATACGGCTATCATACTCAGGCAAGCCAAGGTCAGTTTGTAAGCGCGTACGCCGTGCGGTCGGCAGCTCAGGGAGGCTTGCGCGAATGTTGGTCAGCGTTGCTTCGTCGATATGGACGGGTAGCAAATCAGGGTCGGGGAAGTAGCGGTAATCGTTGGCTTCTTCTTTCGTGCGCATGGCGCGTGTGGTGTTGGTGGCAGGGTCATATAGGCGCGTGGCTTGCTCAACCTTGCCGCCATCTTCGATGACATCAATCTGCCGTTCAATCTCAGCGTTAATCGCTTGCTCAATAAAGCGAAATGAGTTTAGATTTTTTAGCTCATTGCGTATGCCTAGCGGTGCGTTGGGCTTACGTACCGACACGTTACAGTCTGCACGAAACGAGCCTTCTGCCATAATTGCGTCCGAAATACCAAGCCATGTCACCAACTGGTGCACGGCGCGTACATACGCCACCGCTTCGGCAGCCGAGCGCATGTCAGGCTCAGAGACAATCTCAATCAGCGGTGTGCCTGCACGGTTTAAGTCAATCCCCGTCATTTGTGGCACTGCGTCATGCACTGATTTGCCCGCGTCCTCCTCAAGGTGCGCGCGCGTGATGCCAATGCGCTTGGCGTATTCGTCTTTTTCGCCCTCATTGACCACGATGTCAATATGCCCACGTCCCACGATGGGCTGTTGCATTTGGCTAATTTGATAACCTTTGGGCAAATCGGGGTAAAAGTAGTTTTTACGGTCAAAGGCGTTGATTGTACCAAGTTCTGCGTCAATACCTATGCCAAATTTGAGCGCTTTTTCAACGGCGGCGTGGTTGAGTACAGGCAATGTGCCAGGCATCGCCAAATCAACCAAGTTTGCTTGAGTGTTGGGTGCTTGCCCAAATGCTGTTGGCGCGTCAGAAAAAATCTTGCTGTCGGTGTTAAGTTGGCAATGAATCTCAATGCCAATCACCACTTCATAACCATCGACCAACGGGGCTTGTCGCGCGGTATCGTTGGTAGCAGGTGTTGCGGTTTGACTTGTCATTCCAAGTTCCTTGCGGTAATTTTATCTAAAAAAATTCTTGTCAAAGTATCGGTTTAATTTTTTGCTAGCGGTGACAACTGACGGTGAAAATCCGTCGCTTGTTGGAAGCTATCGGCGATTTGTAGCAGCTGGCTTTCTTGCCAATGCGCGCCAATCAGCTGTAGACCTACAGGCAAACCTTGTCCATCAAAGCCAACAGGTAGGCTCAGCGCAGGCAAACCTGCCAAGTTCACCCCGATGGTGTAGACATCGCCAACGTAAATTTGCTCAGGGCTCAATGCCTCGCCAATACGGTAGGCGGTGGTTGGTGTGGTCGGTGTGGCAATCACGTCGCACTGACTCAGCGCGCGCAAAAAGTCATCGCGAACCAAACGGCGTACCTTTTGTGCTTTAACATAATACGCGTCAAAATAACCTGCCGATAGCGCGTAAGTACCCATCAAAATCCGTCGCTGTACCTCATTGCCAAAGCCTTCTGAGCGTGAGCGCGTGTACAAGTCTTGCAAATTGGCAGGGTTATCGCAGCGGTAGCCATAGCGCACGCCATCATAACGCGACAAGTTAGATGATGCTTCTGCACTTGCCAACAAATAATACGTTGCTAGCGTGATGTCGGTGTCGGTCAAGTGGATATCGACCAACGTCGCGCCTAAATCCTCGTATTGCTTGAGCGCGGCGCGGATCACCTGCTCAACATCAGCGTTTAAACCATTGGTAAAATAGCTGCTGGGCACACCGATTTTGACCCCCGCCAATGGCTTATCACCTGCCGACTGACGCGCGGCTTGCAATTCGGCAATATAATCGGGCACAGCAACCTGAACACTGGTGGAGTCTTTGCTATCAAAACCTGCCAGCGCTTGCAGCAGATACGCGCAGTCTTGCGCCGATTTACCAAAGCTGCCTGCTTGGTCAAAACTTGACGCATAGGCAACCATGCCATAACGCGACACACGCCCATAAGTGGGTTTTAGCCCCGTCAAACCACAAAATGACGCAGGTTGGCGAATTGATCCGCCTGTGTCTGAGCCCGTGGCGATCGGCGCAAAACCTGCTGCCACTGCCGCTGCCGATCCACCCGATGACCCGCCAGGTACGCGTGCTGTGTCCCAAGGGTTATGCACCGCGCCAAAATACGACGACTCATTGTCCGACCCCATAGCAAACTCATCCATACTGGTCTTGCCAAGCATGACCAAGCCCTGCTCACGGCATTGGGCGACGATGGTGGCATCATACGGCGCGACAAAGTTTTTTAGCATTTTTGAGCCGCACGTCGTTGCCACACCTTGGGTGCAAAAAATATCTTTATGCGCCAACGGAACACCCGTCAAAAGCGGCGCATCACCTGCAGCAAGGCGCGTATCAGCGGCTTTGGCTTGGGTGTGTGCCACCTCAGGCGTAACAGTAATAAAGCTATTGACGGCACTGTCTTGCTGCTCGATACGCTGCAAAAAATGCTCAGTCAATTCAACCGCGCTAAATTGCTTGTTTTGTAAGCCTTGCACCAGTTCACTGACGGACAGTGTGTGTAGCTGCGCAGGCAAATCAGAAGATAAATCACTCATAATAGTTCGCTTAACCAAATATCAATTTTTAAAAATTTAAACAATAAATATAAAGTTACTCAATGACCTGCGGTACCACATACAATCCATCGACTACAGCAGGCGCGATGGACTGGTTGCGCTCGCGGTCAATATCCGCGTTGGCAACGTCGGTACGCAGCGGCTGGGTCATATCGTGCACATTGGTCAAAGGTGCAACGCCTTCGGTATCCACACTGGCTAAAATATCCATCATGCCCAAAATTTTGCTGATACCTTGAGCAAACTCGGCAGCGCGTGTGTCATCGACGGCAAGGCGCGATAACTTTGCCATGTCTTGAATTTGTTGGGCAGAAATAGAAGCAGTCATAATTATCCTTAGAATTTTTTACGATAAATAAAATAGGCTAAACCAATACATAGCCGAACCAGTTAATCGATACCAAATTGTGACACAATTGTTACACTTAATAATTTGTCACAAAAAAACTTAAAATCGTACGTTTGTCCTGCGGCATTATATCGGCAAATGACTATATTTTGCGCTATTTTAACGCTATAATCTAGCACTATTCTATGTTAGCACCCGTTTTGTGTTGCGTGTCGTTGTATATGACCAAGGTATAGGGTGGGGTGCCAGCAATGGTTGTTCGCATTTTATCCCAAATTATCTAGCTTATTATAAAGTATTGTTAAATAATTTGGATTGTCTGTCGCTGTTTGCTGCTGCACTGATTGATTTTTTTGCGTGTATTCTACCGATTGATCGATTTGCCCTAGCTATCATACCTTAGCCTAGCGAAAACCAACACCAAATTGCTAAACAATAGCCGAATTTCGCCTTATTTTTTTATCCGCTGTAACTTACAGTGAAGTCTCACTGGGAAACAATTCATGAGCCTGTTTGGATTTTTATCAACCAATATTGCCATTGACCTCGGCACCGCCAACACCTTGATTTATGCCCCCAACAAAGGCGTGGTGCTCAACGAACCGACGGTCGTCGCGCTGCGCAGTAATCGCACACAAAACCCAACGGTCGCCGCGGTTGGCATTGATGCCAAACAGATGCTAGGTCGTACACCCGATAATATCACAGCGATCCGCCCGCTCAAAGACGGGGTAATTGCCGATTTTGAAGTTACCCAAAAAATGCTCAAGCATTTTATCCAAAAGGTTAAGGCAAAGCGGTTTTTATCCAATCCCAATGTGATTGTTTGCGTACCGTGCAAATCAACTTTGGTTGAGCGCAAAGCGATTCGTGAAGCGGTCGAGTCGGCAGGCGCAAATAAGGCGTTGCTGCTTGAAGAACCGATGGCGGCAGCATTGGGCGCAGGCTTACCCGTGCATGATGCCAGTGGTTCAATGGTTGTTGATATCGGCGGTGGTACGACAGAGATTGCGGTGATTGCTTTATCAGGCTGTGTTTACGCTGATTCAATTCGCATTGGCGGCGATGTGTTTGATGAAGCCATCATCACCCATGTCCGCCGTACGCATGGCTGCGTGATTGGTGAAACCACCGCTGAGCGCATCAAAACTGAAGTTGGTACGGCATTGGATGATGGCGGTGCACCACTGGAGGTGGAGGTACGCGGACGCAGCATGGCAGAAGGCGTGCCAAAAACCTTTACCGTCACTTCTACCGAGATTCAAAAGGCACTTAGCGATCCATTGGCAGGTATCGTGGCAGGTGTCAAAGCTGCCTTGGAGCAGACCCCACCGGAATTGTCGTCTGATATTGCCGAGCGTGGCATTGTCTTGACAGGCGGTGGCGCACTGCTGCGTAATCTTGATGTGCTGTTGTCGCGTGAGACAGGTTTGCCTGTCACGGTGGCTGAAGATCCTTTGACTTGCGTTAGCCGTGGTGGTGGGCGCGCGTTGGATTTTATCAATAACAAAGCATTGAATATGATTTTTGTTTAAGTTAACTGCGTGCTACATGAATTTAGCTTAGCAAACGATTGATCATGATGACAGCATCCCACACGCAGGCGAGGTAGGCGATGGCATTGACGTTGTTTAGCCAGCAACCGTTGGCACTGCGTGGTACTGTGATGGCAGTCTTTGTTGCCATTGTGCTGATGCTGCTTGATAGCAAAAATCCAGAGTGGTTTGCGCCGTTGCGTAGCCTGACCCATGCGGCGATGCAGCCGATTTATCAGCTATCAAGCTATCCAAGCTTTGTCAGCAGCCGTATGCTCAACGAGACACCAACCAACCCTGATGTGTTGCGCCGCGAAAATCTGCAATTGCGCACCGAGTTGATCCATGCCAAAGCGCAGCTGCAGCAGTTGGATTATTTAACTGCCGAAAATGCACGCTTACAGGGTATTTTGTCTGCGACCACAGTCGAAAATTACCAGCTGGTGTTGGCGCAAGTCATCGGTACAGATAGCAATCCTTTGCGCCAAATGTTGGTTATCAACAAAGGCAGCGAAGAGGGCGCGCAAATCGGGCAAACGGTGGTTGATGAAGACGGTATTTTGGGGCAAGTGACCAATGTGTACGCACATACCAGCCGCGTACTGCTAATTAGCGATGAACAACAGTCGGTTGCTGTGACTGTCAAGCGCACAGGACAACGCGCGATTGTGTCAGGTCGCGGTAATCCGCAGTATCTGGCACTCGATTATATCTTTAAAGCCGCCGATGTGCGGGTGGGCGATGAGCTAATATCCTCAGGGCTTGGCGAGCGTATGCCAGCAGGGTTTGCGGTGGGTCGGGTAGCGCGTGTGCAAAGCCAACAAGCAGGCGGCTATGCCGATGTGCAGGTCAAACCTGCGGCAAACTTTGTCAATACTTCATACGTGCTGTTGTTGCAACCCAAAACCCATCCGCAGGCGCAAGCCAGTGCTATGCCAATCAATCCTATCCCATCCAACACCGTGCAGCTGCCCAATGCTGCCACTTCAGCGCCAGCAACGGGCATCAGTCAGTAAACGCGTAACCAATATGCCCAGATCTGGCAAAATCAAACCTTGGCAACAGTATGCCGCCATCATTGGTAGTTTGGTGGTTGCCTCTGTACTCAATATTTACCCGTTATCGGTGGCATTGGCGTGGTATCGCCCCATGTGGCTGGCGGTGGTGCTGGTATTTTGGCTATTAAGCCAGCCGTCACGTGTGGGGATTGAGGCAGCGTTTGGCGTCGGACTGGCAGCAGATTTGCTGCTAGACAGTGACTTGGGTCAGCAGGCGCTGTGTGCTGTGCTGATGGCATTTTTTGTCAAGTTTATTCAGGCTTATTTGCGCCAACCTTCGGCAGGGCTGTTGTGGTTGGTAGCGGCGGTAGGTTTGTTGATCTATCAGTTGGCGTTTGTGGTGTTACAGGTGCTTACCCAAGGGGTGTTTTATCCGCAACTATTGATCGCGCCACTGGTCAGTGCGTTGATTTATCCACTGATGGTATGGGCACTGGCACGGTTTTCGTATTGATTGAATTTTTTGGCTAATATAACGATGATACATAATCTTACCAATCATGTGGTTTTAGCTTCACGCTCACCGCGGCGGCGAGAACTGCTTGAGCAAATCGGCGTGGTTCACGGCAGTGTAGCGGCAGAAATTAACGAAACGCGCGCACCCGACGAGTCTGCCGTGGCCTATATCGAGCGTATGGTCGGTCAAAAGGCGCAAGCGGCATTCGCTGTGTTGCAAAGTATGCCTGCAGGTGTGACGCTAGATGGCGTAGATAAGCTAGTCATCACCGCCGATACCATCGGTGTGCTAGCAACTGGGCAGGTTTTACAAAAACCCACCGACTTTGCCGACGCGTGCGCGATGTGGCAAGCCATGTCGGGCAATACCCATCAAGTGTGGACAGCTGTACAAGTCACCCGTGTGGGCGCGTCTAATGCAAACGCGGCAATGCAAATACGTTATCAACAACACGCCATCGTCAAAACTGACGTTGAATTCATCACATTGAATCATGACGACATGGCGGCGTATTGGGCAACAGGCGAGCCTCAAGACAAAGCAGGCGGCTATGCCATTCAAGGCATAGGCGCGGCATGGGTCAGGGCAATCAATGGCAGTTACACCAATGTGGTCGGTTTGCCGCTGGTTGAAACGCTTGCCTTATTACGCGCTGCTGATGGATTGATAACGCGTTAGCCCAACCGCGCTTTGACCAATTTTGATAACACCGCAGGATCGGCGCGTCCTGTGGTTTGGGCTTTTAGGGCATTCATCACGCTGCCCATTTGCTGCATACTTGTTGCGCCTTGCTGAGCAATCTCGGCATCAACCAGTGCGCTTAATTCGTCTTCACTCAAGGCTTGCGGCAAAAATTCGCTGATGACATCAATTTCAAATTTTTCTTTTTGCGCCAAGTCCTCGCGTCCGTTGTCTTGAAAAATCGCCAATGATTCTTGTCGCTGTTTGGTTTGTTTTTGTAGCACCTCAAGCACGCCATGATCATCAAGCGTGATTTGGCGGTCAATTTCAATCTGCTTAATCACCGCTTGCACATTGCGTAATACTTTAACTTTCTCAAGTTCACGCGCTTTCATCGCGGTTTTGATGGCATCGCTGATTTGGTCTTTTAGCATGATTATCTCGTTTGGTTGCAATGATTTGAAAATTTAGCCACAAAAAAAGCCACTTTGACAAGCGGCTTTTTGCAAGTTTGTACAGGTTTAGGAATTTAGACAGCCTAAATTGCCAAACTTCATCACCATCAGCTTAGTAAAGACGCGTGGTGCGTACCGCTTCACGAGAGAGTTTTTTCTTGTAACGCTTTACCGCAGCGGCTTTTTTGCGCTTACGCTCTTGTGTGGGTTTTTCGTAAAATTCGTGTTTACGCACGTCGGCTAGGATACCTGCTTTTTCGCACGCACGCTTAAAACGACGGATAGCGATATCCACAGGTTCGTTTTCTTTGACCTTTACTGCTGGCATGAAGACTCCTTTAAGTCTGGTTAAATGAGCAAGGAACATTGGGCTGGCTGTATCGGAGGTTATTAGCAAAATGCGCTCAAATTTTGCATCAGCTCAGACCAGAATCGGGTTAAAAATCGTCTAAAAAATAGGCATGAATTTTATAAAATCCAACAAGTTAAGTCAAGCTAAATTTGGCATAAATCACGCAAAAATTTATCCAACCGATGGCCGATGCCGATAGATTTTCTCCCATCGACTGCGCAAGCATGCTAAAATACCTTATAGCCAGTAATGTTTTGCCACCCGTTTTAACGCAAGCGTGATAAAATGGTAACTGAGCAAATCAGCCGACAAAACGTGTGATGATTGAAGTTTGAGGAAGCCAAATGACGAATAGCAAATTTTTGCCCTTGGTGGCATTGGGACTGGCGGGTGCGCTCAGCCTAAGCGCGTGTAGCAAGCACGAAGAAGCTGAATACCGCCCCACTGAAGAAATCGCCGCTGAGCAAGGCGAATTGGCGCGTGCCAACAATCCACCACCTGCTGCGTCTGAGCCTGCCACCCCTGCCGCACAGTTTGGTGCGTCAGCGACTGCCAACACTGCTACCGCGTCTGCCAGCAGCACAGCAAGCAGCGATAGCAAAACCGTGAGCGCAAGTGCAGGCAGCGCGACAGCCACAGGCAATGTAACCGCCAGTGCGGATCATGAAGCAGGCGAAAAACTGTTCAACAGCGTGTGTAAAACCTGTCACGAGCCAGGTCTGATGGGCGCGCCAAAGGTCAGCGACAAAGCTGAATGGCAAGCACGCCTACAAAAAGGCAAAGATACCTTGTATGACCACGCTATCCACGGCTTTCAAGGCAAAAACGGCGCGATGCCGCCACGCGGTGGTAGCAATGCCTCTGACGACGAGGTCAAAGCTGCGGTCAATTATATGCTTACCAAATCAGGCGCAGCAAACTCTTAAACGCGCCGATCTTATTTTCTTATTTTATCATTCGTTGCCGTAAAACCACCGACTTCAGGCGGTGGATATAAGGCAATTGTTAAATGCGATGAGTTTTGCTATACTCATCTCACTATATTCAATGTCTTACATTCCACAGTTAAGTTAAGACTAAATTGCGAGTACGCAGTAACTTAACTGGTAAGACGTTTCCAAACACACACTTAAGCTAATTCGTGTCTATGACAATCCTAACGGTAGGATTAGCTTAAAATAAGAACCTAAGATGTACGGTGTGTCGTACGGGCGGTTGCCATTGTCTTAGGTTTGCGGTGGGGCTTCACCGTCTTGCAGAAGGAATCCCCTCACTTTAGGGAGGGGAGGAAGTCAATCACAATACGCGCGGCTATCGGTGGGCGGTAAAATTTTGACCGTCATGCGATAGCCTGCCACACCACCATGCGTTGCCATCAAGTTACGCGCAACACGTAGCTGATAACGCCCTGTCGTTGGCAAACAGCCTTGATAGATCCGTGTGCCTTTGCCGCCCTCATAGCTACCATCGGGTGCGATGACCTCACCAACATTGGCAAATTCAGGCGTGTCGGGACGTGGGGCAAGCGTCATGGTCATGTATTGCCCACGTTTAGCATACAAATGGTAACGCTGTTCGGTTTGGCGCGGTGCCAATTTGCCTGTATAAGTCGCAGCGATTTGTCCTTTACCAAATTCAATCGGTTTACTGGCAGCTGTTGCCAAACTGGCAAGACTTGCCAAGCATGTTAGGGTTAATAGTTGCTTGAGCGTTTTGGCGTGTGTGACTGACGCATACGCGGTCAATTTTTTCATAAGTGTGGTTAGCATGATTTCTACCTTGATCAGTTTTTCGTTTTAGCGTTTTTACCCGTATCGCTTTTGAATGGTAGCACCACCTTGTGACAGCGGTGTGCCATACCGTGTAGCAAAATACCGTTTAATAAGATACAGTTTAACAAAGTCGTAAGGGCTGCTGTGGGGGTTTTTGCTAGGGCTTAAGCGAGACGTGTTAGCCATCAAATAGTCGATTTAGCAATACCATGCGTATCGATTAAGGTGACTTTACAGTCATGCACATCTGTTATCAACTTGCCTAATTTTAAGCAAAACATAGTAAACTAAACTTGCATAAACTGGTTCAACGGTTTATTTTTGCGTGCGTTTTTTGTGCCAACATGCAGGTGGTGCAGCCAAACCGCGCACTGCCAATAACCAAAACGTGATTAATCTGGATGTTATCACCCCGATTTATAAACCCAAAAAACCCAAGGAGTTTACGATGATTTATCAAGGGAATAGTATCACCGTGGCGTTGCTTGATGATGGCATTGCCAAATTAGAATTCAATAATCAAAACGAAAGCGTCAATAAATTTGACCAAGCCACGCTCAAGGAATTCGCCGATGCGGTGAGCGCGCTTGAAGGCAATCAAGACGTGAAAGGTTTGATCGTCACATCGGGCAAAAAGGTGTTTATCGCAGGGGCGGATATCACCGAGTTTGTCGCCAACTTCAAACAACCCGAACAAGACATTGCCAAGTGGGTGCTTGAAATCAACAAAGTCTTTAACCGTTTTGAGGATTTGCCATATCCCAAAGTTGCTGCCATCAATGGCGCGGCAATGGGCGGTGGTACCGAGATGACACTGGTGTGCGACTATCGCGTGATGGCAGACACAGCAAGCATCGGTTTGCCTGAAGTCAAATTGGGGATCTTCCCAGGGTTTGGTGGTTCGGTGCGTTTGCCACGTTTGATCGGTATTGATAATGCGCTAGAGATCATCGCCACAGGTGACGCGCAAAAACCTGAAGCTGCGCTCAAAGTTGGCATGGTCGATGCGGTAGTACCTGCCGATCAACTTGAAGCCTCAGCGATTGATTTGGTTAAAAAATGTATCGCAGGCGATCTAAACTGGCAAGCGCGCCATCAAGAAAAACTTGAGCCAGTCAAATTGCCACCGCTTGAGCAAATGATGGCGTTTAACTCCGCCAAAGGTGTGTTGTTTAGCAAAGCCAACCCCAAGCAGTACCCTGCGCCAAAAATCGCGTTAGAAGCCATTGAAAAACACGTCAATTTGCCGCGCGATAAAGCATTGGAAATCGAAGCGACTAACTTTGCCAAAGCCGCCAAAACCCCACAAGCCGAAAGCTTGGTGGGCTTGTTCTTAAATGACCAAGCCGTCAAGAAAATGGCGAAAAAATACAGCAAAGACGCGCATGACATCAACAAAGCTGCCGTATTGGGCGCAGGTATTATGGGCGGCGGTATTGCCTACCAAGCGGCATCCAAAGGCTTGCCAATTTTGATGAAAGATATCAAGTCCGAGCAGCTTGATTTGGGCATGGGTGAGGCAGGTAAACTGCTTAACAAGAGCCTTGAGCGCGGCAAAATCGACGGCACCAAATTGGCGCAAACCTTGTCACGCATTCACCCAACGCTCAACTACAGCGATTTTGGCGATGTCGATATCGTGATTGAGGCGGTGGTAGAAAATCCAAAAGTCAAACATGCGGTGCTCAAAGAAGTCGAAGGCTTGGTCAAAGAAAACTGCATTTTGGCATCTAATACTTCAACCATTTCAATCAGCTACTTGGCAAGTGTGCTTGAGCGTCCCGAAAACTTTGTCGGTATGCACTTTTTTAACCCCGTGCACCGTATGCCGTTGGTCGAGGTGATTCGCGGCGAAAAATCGTCTGAACAAGCCATTGCCACCACGGTCGCGCTGGCAGAAAAAATGGGTAAAGTACCTGTGGTGGTGAATGACTGCCCTGGTTTTTTGGTCAATCGCGTGTTATTCCCGTACTTTGGCGCGTTTGACTTGCTGCTCAAAGAAGGTGCGTCATTCACCCACATTGATAAGGTCATGGAGCAGTTCGGCTGGCCGATGGGTCCTGCCTATTTGATTGACGTGGTCGGCTTAGACACAGGCGTGCACGGTGCAGAAGTCATGGCGGAGGGCTTCCCAGATCGCATGAAGCCAAACTATAAAGGCAGCATCCAAACCTTGTTTGAAGCCAACCGCTTGGGGCAAAAAAATGGCGTGGGTTTCTACAAATATGAAGCCGACAAAAAAGGCAAACCCACCAAAGTAGCCGACCCCGCTACCTTGGATGTCATCAAACCTGTTGTTGCCGAAAGCCGTGAGTTTAGCGACCAAGAAATCATTGATCGCATGATGCTAGCATTGTGCAACGAAACAGTACGCTGCCTAGAAGATAACATCGTTGCTACCCCTGCTGAGGCAGACATGGCAATGATTATGGGCATTGGTTTCCCCCCATTCCGTGGTGGCCCTTGCCGCTACATCGACCAAGTGGGCTTAGACAATTACCTTGCCTTATGTGATAAATATGCACACCTTGGCAAAGCCTATGAAGCGCCACAACTGATTCGCGACATGGCAGCGCAAGGCAAGACCTTTTACCCACACGCTTAATGGATAACAACAAGACGCAAAGGAGATTACAATGAGCAATTTGAGTGCAAAAGATGTCGTGATTGTCGATGGTGTACGCACCGCGATGGGTAAATCAAAAAATGGAATGTTTCGCAATGTGCGCGCCGATACCATGTCAGCCGAACTGGTACGCGCGCTGATCAAGCGCAACGAATTTGATACTAAGTTGGTTGAGGACGTGATTTGGGGCTGCGTCAATCAGACGCTCGAGCAAGGCTTAAACATCGGGCGTAACATTGGCTTGCTAGCAGGTCTACCACGCACCACAGGTGGTCAAACCGTCAATCGTCTGTGCGGCTCATCAATGCAAGCCATTCACACCGCCGCTGCGCAAATCATGACCAACCAAGGTGACGTATTTGTCATCGGTGGTGTTGAGCACATGGGGCACGTTGGCATGATGCACGGCGTGGACTTAAACCCCAAAGCCTCAAAACACTATGCCAAAGCATCAAATATGATGGGCTTGACGGCGGAAATGCTAGGACGCATGAACGGTATCAGCCGTGAGGAACAAGACGCATTTGGTGTAGAATCACACAAACGCGCATGGGCAGCAACGCAAGCAGGCCGCTTTGCCAACGAAATCATCGGTATTGAAGGGCATGACCAAGACGGTAACTTGCAGTTATGTACGGTTGATGAAGTCATCCGCCCCGATGCCAACTTGGCAGCGTTTGAAGCATTGCGCCCTGTGTTTGATCCCAAAAACGGTACCGTGACGGCGGCCACCTCATCGGCATTGTCAGACGGTGCATCTGCTATGTTGTTGATGTCTGCGCAACGTGCCAAAGACTTAGGACTAAAACCACGCGCACGTATCCGCGGTATGGCGATAGCAGGCTGTGACGCGGCGATTATGGGCTACGGTCCTGTACCTGCCACACAAAAAGCTTTGAAACGTGCTGGCATGACGCTTGATGATATCCAAACCGTCGAGCTCAACGAAGCCTTTGCCGCGCAAGGTCTGTCAGTTATCAAGGCATTAGGTCTAGGTGATCGCATGGATGACATCAACGTCAATGGCGGTGCAATTGCTCTTGGACACCCGTTGGGCTGTTCGGGTGCGCGTATCACTGTGACCTTGCTCAACGCAATGGAACAACAAGATACCCAACTTGGTTTGGCAACCATGTGTATCGGTTTGGGTCAAGGCATTGCGACTATTATTGAGCGTATTTAATAAATTTTAAACCTGATTTCAAATTATTTAAAATTTAAAAATCTCCACTGTGTTGGGGATTTTTTATTTTCACTTAACCGTATCTGTGGCGATAACTATTTTAAACTTGAGTTTTTGGGTCATAAAACGCTATAGTAAGCCATCTTTAGCAAGCAACGGTGGGCTGTGTCGTTATTTCAACAAATCGTCGTCATGCTGATGCTGATTGTGTCGGCAGGGTTTTTGGCGATGTCCGAGATTGCGTTGGCAGGTGCGCGCAAAATTAAACTCAAATTGATAGCCGAAGGCGGTGACAGCCGCGCGCTGGACGTATTGGCATTGCAAGAAAATTCTGCCGACTTCTTGGCGACCTCACAAATCGGACTCAATGCCATTGCAATTTTGGGCGGTATTTTAGGTGAGGGCGCGTTTCGTCCATATTTTGCCGCGCTGCTCACACCTTGGCTTGACCCAAAACTGCTTGACACCGTGGCGTTTATATTGTCATTTACACTGGTGACGCTGGCGTTTATTTTATTTGCCGATCTGATCCCTAAGCGATTGGCAATGGTTGCGCCTGAGCGCATCGCGTTGGCGGTTATCAAGCCTGTGCGTTGGGTGGTGTTGGTATGTAAGCCGCTAGCATGGCTGCTCAATCGTATGTCTGAGCTCATTTTTCGGATTTTTAAAATTGATACCACGCGCGATGATAACATCACCTTTGATGATATTTCCGCCGTTGTCGATGCAGGCGCGCAAGCAGGTGTGCTGCTCAAACAAGAACATCATTTCATCGAAAACGTATTTGAGCTTGAAGAGCGCAACGTGCCATCCAGTATGACTACGCGTGAAAACGTGGTATATTTTACCTTGCGCGAAACTGCCGAGAGCATTCGGCAGAAAATCGCGGAATTTCCGTATTCTAAATTTTTGGTGTGCAACCAAGAAATTGATCAAGTCATTGGCTATGTGGATACCAAAGATATTTTGGTTAAACTGCTCAATAACAACGCCAATATTTTGCTGAATGAAACCACAATTCGCACTGTGCTGATTGTGCCCGATACCTTGACGCTGTCAGAACTGTTAGACCGCTTTCGCGCGACCAAAGAAAAATTTGCTGTCGTGATGAACGAGTATGCACTGGTGGTTGGGGTGATTACGCTGTCAGATATCATGATGACGGTGATGGGCGATTGGGTCGCGCCGATTGAAAGTGAACAGCAAATCATCCAACGTGATGAGCATTCTTGGCTGATTGATGGCATCACACCGATTGAAAACGTCATGCATACGTTGGGTATTGATGAATTTCCCGATTGGGACAATTATGAAACGTTGGCAGGATTTATGATGTATAAGCTGCGTAAAATTCCGCGCCCTGCCGATTCGGTGGAGTATGAGGGGTTTAAGTTTGAAGTGGTTGATATTGACCATCACAAAATTGACCAGTTGCTGGTTACGCGCTTGGTGCCGCTAGAGGGGCTAGGGCAGGTGTATGAGTAGCAGTATGTTAGAGCTGCGCCATCTGTACTTAATGTCAGCGTTGCGCGCGTATCAGTCATTGGCAAACGCGGCAGAAGAGCTGCACGTGACCGCCTCTGCAGTGTCTCACCAGCTCAAAGAGCTAGAAAACTACTACGGCATCACGTTGGTCAATCGGCGTTCGCGTCCGTTGTCGTTTACACCTGCAGGCAAAGAGATGCTGCGTTTGGCGGATATGGTGCTACCATTGGTTGAGCGTGCCAATGCCAACCTCAAACGTTTGGCGCACGGGCAGATCGGGCGGCTGCGCTTGGCATCTGAGTGCCATAGCTGTTTTGACTGGCTAATGCCGATTTTAAACCGTTATCGCCGTGATTGGTCAGATGTAGAGCTGGACTTTGCCAGTGGTTTTGAGCCCCAGCCGCATCAAATGCTGCTTGACGATGACATCGATGTGTTGATTACCGCTAGCCCCTTGCCGTTGGTAGGTATTGATTATTTGCCGCTATTTGAATACGAAAGCCGCTTGATACTTGCGCCCAATCATCCGCTTGCTGCCAAGCCCACACCGATTACACCACAAGATATTGCGCCTTATACCTTAATTGCTTATCCTGTTGATAGCACGCGGTTGGATATCATGACGCGGTTTTTGTTACCTGCCAACGTTGAACCCAGTAAAATTCGCACAACGGACTTGACCGCCATGCTTGTGCAGTTGGTCGCCAGCGAGCGTGGTGTGGCAGCATTGCCTGATTGGGTCGCGGCAGAATATGAAAAAAAAGGTTGGGTCGTTTCACGGACATTGGGCGAGGGCGTGTATTGCGAACTGTATGCCGCCACGCGCAGTGATAGCCAACAATTGGTCTATATGCAAGGGTTTTTACAGCTACTCAAAGATATGGTGCAACCTGCACGCCAAGCGTTGCTAAATGCTTAAATACCCAGTTACTTAAATATTCAGTTACTTAGACACCCAAATCTGTGTCACGACGCACCAAGAACCAAACAGCAAAACCTACGCAAAAAAAGGGCATGCTTAGCATGCCCTTTTGGGTATCAACACAATCAAGCAAATCAACGATCTTGCTTGCCCGTATAGAAGCTGTGGCTAGGCTCAGTGGTACGCGGGGCGTCTTCGCTGACGACACTAGTCGAGATTACGGTCGGGTTGTCGTGCTTAAGTTCTTCAACCACCAATTCTTCGTGACGTAAGGTGACATCGACTTGCTCGGTATGACTGCGTTGGTCGGTGCGTAGGCTGACCTCTTCAACCACTTGGGTTTGCACTTGCACATGGGCAACTTGTTGGCTCAAGACGATCTCAACAGGCGCGTCACCCAGTTCAACGGGTTGGCCATTGATCATAATTTGTGGGGCAGCGTGTTGGGTACTGGCGATATTGACCAATCCGTCTTCGCTCAATAGTGCAACCTGACCGTGGTGTTCAATGACCAAGATTTCTTGCGTCAATGTCACAGGTACTTGTACGGTTTGGGTTTTGACCTGTTTGCTCAAGCGCACTTGCCCGACATTGACGCGCTCAATCTCAACTTGTGGTTTCTCGGCTAATAGCTCAAGTGTGTTGGTTTTTGGCGCGGTTTGGTGCTCGGTTTGTTCGGTGGTGTCGCGGTCAAACAACGGAGTTTTATTGGTTAAGACATCGTCTTGCGCCGCGGCTTTACTTTGTTGATCTTGGATAAAGTTTGCGTCTAAATTATCATGGTTAGCCATGCGTGTCTCCAAAAATGGTAATCATCAGTATTAACCGATGTTTAAGAATAAAAAGATATAAAAGCTTAACGTTGGTAACGATCATAAGACAAGGAAAAAGGCAGATGAAATTCATCTGCCTTTGGCTTACTTAGTCATCTGTTCCTTGACTAAATTATAAGGCTAGTCAAATTCAGATACTTAATTCAGCAATTAACGACGGTTTAGGTCGTCAGTGGTGTTTGCACCAGTGGTACCAGCTACACGCTCAACGCCGTCTTGTTGTACGTCTAGTTCTTCACGGCGTACAGTTTCGTTGAAGGTTTGCGTGCGTGTTTGTGCCACTTTATCAACGTTTACTTCTTCAGTAACGTAAGTTTGTTTTTGAACGTTTGCACGCTCGGCTTCTAGTTGTACTTCAACAGTTTGGCTATCATCACCGATTTGACGATCAGTAGGACGATTTACTGGTGTGCGGTCAATGTGTGCTTGTTCTTCGGTCAAATCAACATTTACTTGACGATCTTCAGACACAACGTGTTTACCAACACGTAGTAGACCTGCTACGATTTTGTCTTTATTGACTGTCAAACGCTCTTCAAGTAGCTCAAGCGTATTTGGCGCTTTGTACTGTTCTTCAGTCAATTGCACAGGCTCAGGTGCTTTTTCGAATACTTGACGATCGCGTACTACTTGTTGCTCGATGCTGTAGTTATAGTCTGGGTCGTATTGATCCATGCCTTCAACAACATCTTTAGTTAGATTGTCAAAGTAAACTTCATCGCCAGCAATACGTGCTAGACCTGCTGGTACCAATACTTCTTTTGAGCTAAACCAGCCGCCTACATCAACGATGAAGTAGCGAATACGACCTGTGGTGTCGTCAACCAAAGCACCATCAATTTTACCAATTTTGTCGTTGTTTACGCCATAAGCAGTTCTGCCAGTTGGGTCAAAGTAGTCATTACCCAAAACGTCTGGATGTGAATCTTGAATGTCGCGTAGACGCATTAAATTTGCCATGATAATTCTCCATTTGTATTGTCAATCTTGGTATTAACTTGACTAGATTTATAAATAACAAGAAATATTCTAGTTAAACTAATATAAGATTATGGTTGTTGGTTGTGCGTAGGTTTAATAATTTAAAGGCTTCCTCAAAGGTGTTCTACCCGCTACTAAACCGTTTTACGCTAAGCGCTGCGCTTAATGGTTATGGTGCGTGCGCTTAACTAAGACAAAGTTTAGGTGAATTAGACTGCCGACTGTAGTAGGATTTCATGAAGTTTTGTTGATAGGGTGTAATTGGCGGTTACGGCAAGTAAATTGACAATGGATTGCGTTAAAAGCTTGCCGATATGCGTGATAAGTGTAAAAACATTTGGTATAAAAAAGACCTCTAAGCGTTGGCTTACAGGTCGATTGATACGCTAAAGCGGCTGTTTACCCGATCAGCTCAATGGCTAACGCCACCGCTTCACCACCACCGATGCACAGACACGCCACGCCTTTTTTGCCGCCTGTGCGTTTGAGTGAGTTCATCAAGGTGACGACGATTCGCGCGCCTGAGGCACCCACGGGATGGCCCAATGCACACGCACCGCCTTCGATATTGACTTTATTGCTATCTAGTCCGTGTGCGTCGATGGCAGACATTGTTACCATGGCAAAGGCTTCGTTGATTTCCCACAAGTCCACGTCTGCGGCTTGCCAACCTGCTTTTTTAAGCAGCTTCTCAATACAAACCACGGGGGCTTGGGTGAATTCGCTAGGATGTTGTGAGTGGGTGGCTTGGGCAACGATCTGTGCGATAGGCTGCACGCCTTGTGCGTGCGCTGTTGCTGCGCTCATGACGACTACGGCTGCTGCACCGTCAGAAATAGAGCTTGAATTGGCTGCCGTTACTGTACCGTCTTTAGCAAATGCAGGTCTTAATGTTGGGATTTTGTCCAAATTGGCTTTGGCAGGCTGCTCATCGGTATCAATGATGACTTCACCTTTGCGCGTTTTGACGGTGATGGGCACGATTTCATCTTTAAAATGCCCCTCACGAATTGCTGTATTGGCACGGTTAAGCGATTGGATGGCGAATTCATCCATTTGCTCACGTGTGATGGCTTTTTTGTCTGCCATTTCTTGGGCAAACGCGCCCATCAGCTTGCCAGTTTCGGCATCTTCTAAGCCGTCGCGCAGCATGGTGTCTTTGATTTCGCCATGTCCCATACGCATACCGCCACGCGCTTTGGGCAGGACATATGGCGCGTTGGTCATCGACTCCATGCCACCTGCCACGATGATGTCAAATTCATTTGCCTTGATGGCATTGGTCGCGTCCATGATAGCGCGTAAGCCTGAGCCACATAGTTTGTTGAGGTTGATTGCGCCTGTGCTATCGGGTACGCCTGCTAGGCGCATGGCTTGCCGAGCAGGGCTTTGCCCCACACCTGCGGTCAAGATGCTGCCCATGATGACCTCATCGACCTGATCGGCGCTGATTCCTGCGCGTTCAATCGCGGCTTTGATGACTGCTGCGCCAAGCTCTGGGCTGGTCACGCCTGCCAAATCACCTTGAAAGCCGCCCATTGGCGTGCGCGCGCCACTGACAATCACAACAGAGTTTTGTTCCAAGTTTGCCATATTTTTTCCCTTTTATCATTCGTTGCCGTAAACCTGCGACTTCAGGCGGTGGATATAAGGCAATTGTTAAATGCGATGAGTTTTGCTATACTCATCTCACTATATTCAATGTCTTACATTCCACAGTTAAGTTAAGACTAAATTGCGAGTACGCAGTAACTTAACTGGTAAGACGTTTCCAAACACACACTTAAGCTAATTCGTGTCTATGACAATCCTAACGGTAGGATTAGCTTAAAATAAGAACCTAAGATGTACGGTGTGTCGTACGGGCGGTTGCCATTGTCTTAGGTTTGCGGTGGGGCTTCACCGTCTTGCAGAAGGAATCCCCTCACTTTAGGGAGGGGAGGAAGTCAAATAACCAAAAATGGCTGCTACATTCAACACCGATTAAGCGACTAATCTGCTTAATACTCTTGGTTATCATGCTTGAGGCGCGCGCGTTTGTCAAATTAAGGCTTTGACTGGGCAATCTAGATTAATGGTCGATTATTGATTGGCTGCCAATGCCTCAATCCGAATCCGCATGACGCTGTCGGTAACGCTGTCTAAGGCCTCGATTTGGGCAATGGCGGTGTTCATATGACGCTCAAGTACAGGTTCGACCAAAATAATCACGGGCACTTCGCCTGCGGTGTGGGCAGGGCGTTGCAAGATCGCCGCAATGCTGATGTGGTTGTTGCTTAAAATTTGGGTAATGCTGGCTAATACGCCCAAATCGTCTTTGACTTTAAGGCGTAAATAATAGCCGCTGATAAACTCATCACTGTTTAGCACGTAGGTGGGC
Organism: Moraxella atlantae NBRC 14588; assembly: GCF_001591265.1. GTDB lineage: Bacteria > Pseudomonadota > Gammaproteobacteria > Pseudomonadales > Moraxellaceae > Faucicola > Faucicola atlantae. The sequence goes on from NZ_BCUL01000009.1 coordinate 44,368, forward strand.
TGCAGCGCGTCGGGCAAAAAGCCTAAATGCGCCACACCATGTGCAGTGGGCGCAGATGACGGCACCGAACACGCCAACGTACGTGCCACATCAGCGACATCGGCAACCACTGCCGATGCAGTTGCCCCAGCCCCAGCCCCAGCACCGTAGTACAAAGTTTGCCCAACAGGCTCGGCATCTACCAAAACAGCATTTTTCACGCCATTAACATGCGCAAGTAGGCTATCTTTGGGGATCAGCGTTGGGTGAACGCGCATCTCAATGCCTTCTTGTCCGTCTGTCAACGTACGGCGCACGGCAAAGCCTAGATGCTTGATACGGTAGCCAAGTTCTTTGGCATATTGCACGTCTTGTGCGGTGATACGAGTGATGCCCTCACAATACACTTGGCTAAACTGTAAGCGAATCCCAAATGCAATCGACGCAAGCAGTGTCAATTTGTGCGCCGCATCAATGCCTTCGATGTCAAATGTCGGGTCAGCCTCAGCGTAGCCCAAGGCTTGCGCCTCTGCCAACACGTCATCAAAATTGCGCCCTTTGTCGCGCATTTCAGACATGATAAAGTTGCCTGTGCCGTTGATGATACCAGCCAGCCAGTTGATGCGGTTGCCTGCCAACGCCTCACGCAAGGTTTTGATAATCGGAATACCGCCAGCTACCGCTGCTTCAAACGCCACGTGCACGCCGTGTTGCTCAGCTAACGCAAAAATCTCGTTGCCATGTTCGGCAAGCAATGCTTTGTTGGCGGTGACCACGTGTTTGCCGTGTTTGATGGCGGCAATCATCACGTCTTTGGCAACCGTGGTGCCGCCCATCAGCTCAAGCACAATATCAACATCATCTTGTGCCACGATATCTAATAAATCCGCTGATTGCGCGATGCTCGCAGGCAGATCGTGGCGTGGGCGGCGTGTGCCAACATGGGTGATGACAATGTCACGTCCAATACGGCGTTTGATTTCATCGCCATTGTTTGCCAGTAGATTGACCACACCTGTGCCAACCGTTCCCACACCCAAAATCGCTAGGCGTACCGCTGATGGTGCTGCTTGCTGCATAATTTCCTCAAAATGACTGATATAAAATGCTAAAAATTCTTACAATAAGACGTTATTAAACGGTGGCTGCTAAGAAAGACCTAGTGCGCGCGCCAACTGCTCAGGCGGCATATAACCACCCAACTGATGACCATTGGCATCAAAAATGGCAGGCGTACCTGACACGCCTAAATCTAGCCCAAGCTGCTGTATACGGCGCACGGGGTTGTCACATGCTGGAGCATTGACGGGTAAGCCTTGTTTGGCGGCAGTCAGTGCTTGATTGCGGTCAGGGCTGCACCAAATTGCCTCCATAATCGGCATGGTCTGCTCGCTGCGTGGCCATGGCAAATAACGTACCTCAATGCCAAGTGCGTTGATACGGTCGATTTCGCTGTGTAATTTACGGCAATAACCACAATCAGCATCGGTAAACACATAAATCACCGCGCGTGTCTCACCTTTTGGCTTAAAAATTACCATGTCGTTGGGGTCAAGTGCCGCAAGGGCGACTTTGGTATCAGCGGCGGCAAGATTGGCAGAAATCGGCTCAGGTGCGTCGCCGCCAACCTTGACAATATCACCCTGCACGATATATTGCCCCGTGTTGTCGGTGAAAAACGCAGGCAAGCCTTCAGCTTTGACCCAGTATAAGTTTGGCATCGCGGTGGGCGTGACCGAGGTGACCTTGGCATCAATGCCCGATTTTGCCAAATTGGCAGCAAGTTTTTGCTGGATATCGGCGTTGGTGCTAGTAGTCGTTGCTGTACTAGCAGGCGTTGATTGGGCGATCGCGCTGGCGGTGACGGGTGCACTGGCGGCAGGTTCTGGGCTGAGCACAGCTTGGTTGGCAGATTTTGGTTGGCAAGCGCACAACCACAGTGCGGTTATACTTACGCTTAGGCCAGTCACGGCAGCACGCAGGGTGGGGCGATGGGCAAAGGATGTCATCATGAATTCTCGCAATGGCTAGCAAAGTTGTTATCAATCAAAGCCAATCGATAAAAAATGTCAATTCATCAGATTTTAGCACAAAAGCAAGGTAATACCTACTGATCACCGAGCTTGTTGTGTCACATGCGTGGCTGATGCCGACGTGGTATGAAAACGTGGTATCAAATAATGTCAAGCAAACTGTTACTCGATGCTACCGTTGCTTACAGGACTTTTGCTGACAAAATCGTTAAACTGACACGCACCGCGCTATGACGCGCTTATAAAAAAAAGGACAACATAACATGGCAGTTGGTATTTTGGCACTGCTGGACGATATCAGCACGATTTTAGACGATGTGGCGGCGATGACCAAAGTCGCGGCAAAGCAAACCGCAGGCGTACTGGGCGATGACCTAGCGCTCAATGCCAATCAAGTCTCAGGCGTGCGCGCCAACCGTGAGCTGCCCGTAGTATGGCAGGTTGCCAAAGGCTCATTGGTCAATAAAGCGATTTTGGTACCATTGGCACTGGTGATTAGCGCGATATCGCCAAAACTGGTCACAGGTTTGTTGATGCTTGGCGGCTTGTATCTGTGTTTTGAAGGGGCAGAAAAAGTCGTTGAAAAATTCTTTGGCAGCCATCAAGCCAAAGTCGATGAACAAGCCGAAGTATTGCAAGCCAATGCTAGCGATCATGTGGACTTGGCAGCACTTGAAAAACAAAAGGTCAAAGGCGCGGTACGTACGGATTTTATTTTATCAGCAGAAATCATCGTCATCTCGCTGGGTACGATTGACCCAAGTGTGCCACTGATTGACAAAGCTTTGACGCTGACACTGATTGCTGTGATTATGACGGTGGGTGTATATGGAGTGGTTGCTATGATTGTCAAGTTTGATGATGTGGGCGCGTATCTGCAACGCCAGTCATCAAGCGCGGCACAAAAGCTTGGACGCGGCATCATTGCACTGGCACCAGTGCTCATGAAGTTGCTGTCAGTCATCGGTACATTGGCGATGTTCTTGGTTGGCGGTGGTATTTTGGCGCATGGTATTGGTGTGCTGCATCATGGCATTGAGCATTTGGGCAATCTGATAGGTGCGTTTAGTGGCGTAACAACCAATTTGCTTAACGGTATCACAGGTTTGGTGGCAGGCTTGATCGTGCTTGCTGTGGTGCATGTTGTGGAAAAAATGCGTCACCGCGCCTAAGTGTCATATTGGCTTTAAGTTAAAACAGGGCAAACGTTGGTTTGCCCTGTTTTGATATTGCTCAATACTTATTGGGTGTCATTTTGCTGGTCAGTACCTTGATCGGCACTTGTCGGTGCAGGGTCGGCCATATCTGCTGCCTTGTTGTCTGCACTGTTGTGATCGTCATGAGCGACAGTGGGCTTGCGCGTTACGACGACAGCGTTTTCTGCCTTTTTGCTGGTGCGTGTTTTGGTTTTGGCAGGTGCTTTATCGCTTGCTTTTGTCTTACGTGTACGCACTTTGGGTGCTTTTGGCGTGGCAAGGGTCAAAATCCCGACAGTTTGCGGTTTCATTTGCTCAGCCACGCTTTCAATCATGTTTTTGTAGCTGGCAACCGTGGTTTTGGGTCGGTCGGCATCGTCATCATTTTCTGCCACACGGTTTGCTTCGTTGGCAGGGTCTGAAGGTTCCGCTTGGGCAGGCTGCGCGGCTTGTACCATTTCGGCAGCGTCCTCTGCTTTTTGCGCTGGCTCGTTTTGCGTTTCTGTGTGTTCAGTAGGCTCAACGTTTTCAGTAGGCTTGGTGTTATCAGCCTGTATAGACTGGCTGGCTGCTGGTTCGGTTATTTGCGCTGCCGCACGTTCCTCGATGATTGCACCGCGTGGGTCATTGCTAGCGCGTTGGGTCACAGGGGCAGGGGCGGCGTGGGTTTTGCCTGCATCGGTTTGATATTGCCCCTCGGGTGCGATCATGGCGTGATACTGTGCTAAGCTTTCGTCGCTAAGCTCGCTGTAACCATAATGCTGGTTAAAAAAGGTGCCAAATGCCGCATCTTCGATCGCGCGTGGTGTGTCGGCGGTTTGCGGTTCGCAAGCGTCAGTCGCTGCGGCGTGGTACACATCCATAGCTTGAATAAAACCATCCACAATGCCTACTTGGGCAATGACTTGCGCGGCGTTGGCAAGTTGCGCGGCGATGAACTGCCCGACTGTACCGCTGATGGGTTGTCGCGTGCGGCTTGGCTGTGTCACAGGTGGCTGCGCTGTTGATGTGGCGATGGCAAGCTGGGCTTGGTACGCACGGTAGGCTTCGCGTGGATCGTTCTTGGCACGGGCATTGGGCGCAAGGCTGATGTTTGTGTCTGCGGTTGGTTTGGCGTCTGCCTCGGTGCTCGTTGGTGTGACGGCGGTAGTTGCACTGGTAGTTTGTGCGTTTGTGTTTGCTGGCTTTGCTGTGGCTGTTGGCGCGTCACTGGTTGTTGCGTCGCTTGGTTTAGCCGCAGGTGCGGCAGTTGGCTGCGCGGAGTGATCACTAGCTTGTTGCTGATGTTTTAAGTCATCCAACTGTAAGTGCACGGTGTGGTCTGTGCTATTGCGCTCACGCTCTTTGTGATACACATGCAAGGTTACGTCGTCTGGCGTGTGCGCTTTGTTGTTGCTGCGCTCATGGGTTGCAGCTTTGCTGACAGGCTGTTTGTCCGCTTCGGTGATTGCCACAGAGGCAGTAGCTTGGCTGTCTGCGTTGGCAGCAGGTGGTGTCAGTGGTTCGCCACGCTGTTTTTCACCGCGCGGTTCACGGTGGCTGTTGGGCTCACGCTTGGGCAAATCGGCGGCTTTGGCAGATTTGTCTTTTTCTTTGTTGTCTTTGCCTTTGTCGGCTTTGTCTGCCTTGTCAGTTTTGGCATTTGTCTGCAGGTCGTTGGTTTTGTCTACGCTGCTTTGGCTGTCGTTATCGTTGCTTTGGTCGCTGCGTTTGTTTTTGCGGTTGCGATGTTTGCGGTTGCGTCCGCGCTCAGGTTTATCGTCTTGGTTTTTGTCAGTGTGGCTGGTGTCATCGTCGGTTTGGGTTGGCTCAGACGCTTGTGTGCTGATCGGTTCAGCGGTTGGCATTGCCACAGGGTTGAGCTGTCCTTGCGCCCCTAGGCTGCGTGCACCGCTATTGATGATGCTTTCGATTGCGGCGGCGGCATCTTGGCTGGTGATACTGGGTGTCAGGCTGGCTTGCACGGGTGGCGCAAATAGGTTAGATAGCCATGCCACGGCTTGATTGGCAGCAGGCTGCGCTGCGACAGGCTGGCTAGCAGGTGCGGCGGTTTTGCCAGTCGATTGTTGTGCCGCTTGTGGTTTGGCTTTTTTGCTATCGGTTTTATCGGGTTTATGCTCAGGTTTTTGTTTAGCCGCCTCGTCTTTGTGCGTCTCTGGTGCAGGTTTGGCAGGTGTATCGCTGTCATCAGCAGTGGTTTGGCTGCCAGCAGGGTGACGGCGCGGCGTGTCTTGTTCTTCGGTGTGCCAGTCGCTGGTGTCATAGCCGCGGCTTTGGTAGGCTTGCTGCTCGGTTTCATTGACGCGCTCATAGCTTGATGGGGCTAGTCCGTCGCGGTTGTAGCTGAGGCGAAACTCGGGTGAATCCATGTGCGCGTGTGGCAAAATCGTGATACGCGTGCCGCTTTCTTGTTCTAGATACACCAAGCTTTCACGTTTTTCGTTAAGCAAAAACGCCGCAATTTCGGTCGGTACGTCGACTTGGATTTCACCTTGGCGTTCTTGCAACGCTTTTTGCTCAACTTGGCGCATGATGGACAACGCCAATGAGCGTAAGTCGCGAATCATGCCTGTGCCATGACAACGAGGGCAGCGGTAGCCTGTGGCCTCTTCAAGCGATGGGCGCAACCGCTGGCGGCTCATCTCAAGCAAGCCAAACCGTGATATCTCGGCAAATTGCAAGCGCGCGCGGTCGTTTTTGGTGGCATCTTTTAGGCGATTTTCGACTTGTTTTTGGTGTTCATCGCTGCTCATGTCAATAAAATCAATGACGATCAGACCGCCCATGTCACGCAGGCGCAACTGACGCGCGATTTCGTCCGCCGCCTCAAGGTTGGTGTTAAACGCGGTTTCACTGACATCCGCGCCTTTGGTGGCTTTTGAGGAGTTGATGTCAATGGATACCAGTGCCTCGGTTTGATCGATGACGATTGAGCCGCCTGATGGCAAACGCACCTCGCGTTGGTAGGCGGTTTCGATTTGCTTTTCAATGCCAAAGCGCGCAAACATCGGCTCATAGTCAGTGTATTTGCGCAGTTTGGATAGCTGCTGTGGCATAACGGCTTCGATAAAATTCGCCGCTTCGTTATAAGCGTATTCGTTATCGATCCAGATTTCGCTGATATCATCACGCAGATAATCACGCACCGCACGCGTCACTACGCCTGCCTCTTGGTGCAACAGCCGCGGTGATGGGTAATTTTGGTATTGCTGCTGAATGCTTTGCCAAATGGTCAAAAGGTGGTCAAGATCGTGTTGCAGCTCCTCAACGCTGCGTCCCACGCCTGCCGTGCGGATAATCACGCTCATGCCTTTGGGCATTTTAAGCTCGTTTAAAATTTGCTTGAGCTCTTCGCGGTACTTGCCCGAAATCTGACGAGAAATACCGCCCCCGCGTGTGTTATTGGGCATTAATACCAAATAACGCCCTGCCAGTGAAATAAACGTCGATAACGCCGCGCCTTTGTTGCCGCGCTCCTCTTTTTCAACTTGCACAATCAGCTCATCACCTTCTTTGATTAGCTGCTTGATGTTTTGCGCGCCGCGTGGGTCACCCGATAGGTACTCGCCAGCGATTTCACGAATCGGCAAAAAGCCCTGACGCTCTGCGCCATACTCGACAAAAACCGCCTCAAGCGATGGCTCAACACGGGTGACGTGGCCTTTATAGATATTGGCTTTTTTTTGCTCGCGGGTACGGTTTTCTAGGTCAAAATCGTACAGATGGTTGCCGTTGCATAAGGCGACGCGAATTTCTTCGGCGTGGGTGGCGTTGATTAAAATGCGTTTCATGCGTGCTCCTTGGGATCGGGCAGCATAGACCATTTGGCGGTTTGCCAAACAATCAAAGATAAAACCGTGATACAAAGCTACAACGGGGGCGTTACGCGCAACAAATTGCCTACCAAACGCTTGGTTTCACCCACTGTTTTAGCCGCCTACTGCTATCAAGCAATACCTATTGCCCATCAATACCTATTGCCCATCATTGGCATCGATGTGATATACACCGATATCAGCAGCCAATTTTGGCAAACAATTATTAAAGCAACGCATCGACTAGCAACGCGTTTAAAAACTTACATAAACCCTTAGCACACCCGCTAAATTTGTTCAATAACGCTAAGGCTTGCTAAGCTGATTGGCTTGGCACGATCGGGCAATTTTAAGTCGTCTGACGTGGCACATTGGCGTGCTGGTCAAACTGATGCATAAAATATCGCGCATTTTAGTAGCACTTGATATAACTGGGTAATTGCTATCAAGCCATGCGGCTGTGTCATGCTAAAGGCTGTATATTCGGTAAATGTTGCTGAGCGGCTTCCTTGGTTGAATCAAACTTAAATTTAGTCATCGGCTACAACGGACGTTGTAGGCAATCAGCGTAAAACGGTGTATTATCTTCTCGTGGTCTGTGTGCTGACCCTAGTAAATTTTGTCAAACATAGGGTTTAAAAAATCGGTTGATTTAGTGGGCGCGGCACGGTTGGACAAAAATCACCGTTACAACGGTTGAGCCAACCAAGCGGTTTGTTAGGCCGCTTAAATGATTTAGCTACTTGAGCAAATTCACGCAGCATTGGACGCAGTGCAGCGTACAACAAGCGCATAGCCGCCATCTCACTAAACTGCTAAACTATAGCAAATTTTTCAACCAACGGCTATCAAAATATGACCACAGGTACGCAAAACCGTCCTGAACGTGGCACAGCGCAAACACTGCCCAATGCCCAAACCAACCCCCAGACAGCACACAAAACGCCACAATCGGCGGATGATGCAATCAGCAATTTTGCCCAAGTCAATTATCTGACCATCACGCGTCAGCAGCATGACCAGCGCATTGACAATTTTTTGTTGGCACGGCTCAAAGGCTTGCCGCGCGCGCATATTTACCAAATGATTCGCGCCGATGAAGTGCGTATCAACGGCAAACGTTGTAAGCCGCACGACCGCCTACAACGCGGTGATGTGGTGCGTATCGCCCCTGTGCGTTTGGCAACGCGTGCCGCGCCTGTGATTGGACAGGCGTTTGTCGACAGTCTGCTCACGCGTGTAGTTTATGAAGATGATGGCCTACTGGTGCTCAACAAACCTGCAGGCATGGCGGTGCATGGCGGTAGTGGCGAATCGTTTGGTGTGATTGAGGCGATGCGTGTGGCGACAGGTAAAAAGTATTTGGAATTGGTGCATCGTATCGACAAGGACACATCTGGACTTTTGATGATTGCCAAAAAACGCAGCACACTCAAACATTTACAACAAGCTTTGCGCGAAAAAACCATCCAAAAAACCTACCTGTGCCTGACACAAGGCTGGCTTGACACAGACTGCACGTTGATTGATCAGCCGTTGCTCAAATTTACCCTGCCAAATGGCGAACGCCGCGTCAGAGTGGATACCAAATCCGATGACAGCAAGCCTGCCCAAACGCGTGTGCGTTGCCGACAACGCATGACGCTGCACGGGCACAAAATCAGCCTGATTGAAGCCCAGCCTTTGACGGGGCGCACGCACCAAATTCGCGTGCATTTAGCCAGTTTAGGCTTGCCGCTATTGGGCGATGACAAATATAATCGCCATGCAGCGGACAATGCCGCGCTTGGCGTGCGCCGATTGTGCTTACATGCGTATCAGCTTGACATCGACGGCTATCCAACCATACAAGCCGATTTGCCCGAAGATATGCAAACGCTGCTGGCACACGCCCAAAACAGCTAACCAAAACGCCAATCAAAAATGCAAAAAAACCGACAAGGCCACACACCATGCCAGCCAACCATACACCAAATTTTAAACAAAAATCGCTGATTATCTTTGACTGGGACGGCACACTGATGGATTCAATTGGTTTGATCGTCGAAAGTATGCGCCATGCTGCCACCCAACACGGTTTGGCAGTAAGCGACGAGGCAACGCGCGGTATTATCGGCTTATCCATGCAAACTGCCGTCGCAACGCTGTTTGCCGATGTGCCTGAACGCCACGCCGACTTGGTGCAAGATTATGGCGCGTATTATGTCCAACATTGCCACGATGACACTCTGTTTGTAGGGGTCGCCGAGCTGCTACACAGCTTGCACGCACAAGGCAAAACGTTGGCGGTTGCCACGGGCAAAAAGCGCCAAGGCTTAGCGCGTGTACTGCCGCAAACAGGCGTTGAGGCGTTGTTTAGTGTGACGCGCTGTGCTGATGAAGCAGCAGGCAAGCCCGATCCACTGATGCTGCGCCAAATTTTGCAAGTCACTGGCAAAGCGGTGAGCGATGCGGTCATGGTTGGCGATAGCGTGCACGATTTGCGTATGGCGCACGCCATCGGCATGGACAGTATTGCGGTAACCTATGGCTGCGCGACTGCTGATGTATTGGCAGATGAACAACCCAGCGCGATGGTCGACAGCGTGGCAGCTTTGGCAGCGCTGTTGGTCTAATGGTGCTCAAAAGGGCGCACGGTTGGTAGGCAACGCGCGTTTGGTTTAAAATACCCCCTTGCCAATTTGTGCGCCTTGACTCAAACACTGCTTTGATTTGCCTGATATGTCTAAATAATTTGCCATGACTGAAGAACTGCTGATTAATGTCAATACCGCCGAAAGCCGCGTTGCCGTGCTCGAAGACGGCGTTTTGACCGAAATTTTTATCGAACGCCAGCACAAACTTGGCATTGTTGGCAATATTTATCTGGGCACCGTGGTGCGCGTGCTTCCAGGTATGCAGGCGGCGTTTGTCGATATCGGGCAGGCGCGTACGGCATTTTTGCATATCAATGACATGCAGCCGTACAAAGCTGCCAAACCACCATCTGATAGCCATGCCCAAACCGATACCACCCAATTGGTCACGACAGCGCAACCACTATCGATTGAGCAACGCCTGTACGAAGGCCAACGCCTAATGGTGCAAGTCATCAAAGACCCACTGGGTACCAAAGGCGCGCGCTTGACGACGGATATTTCATTGCCGTCGCGTTACTTGGTGTATTTGCCGTTTGGTGCCAGCGTCGGTATCTCACAACGCATTGATGGCGACGAACGTGCGCGTCTAAAAACCATTTTGGGCGAATTGCTGCACCAAGTCGGCTTAGGCGGCGGTTTGATTGCGCGCACAGCGGCAGAAAACATACCGCCTGCCAAACTTGAACAAGATATTTACTACCTGTTACAACTGTGGCGCACCGTACAAGCACGCTATCAACAAACCGCCGCGCAAGTTAATAAACGCAATGTATTGATCTACCAAGATTTATCGTTGCCACTGCGCGCCTTGCGTGACTTAATCAGCGATGACACCAAACGCTTGACGGTAGATCACGCGCAAGTTTTTGCCGAGATGCGCCAGTTTGCCAAGGAATTTGTGCCCGCCATTTACCCCGCCATTCAACACTATGACGGCAAACAGCCATTGTTTGATATGTACCGCGTTGAGGATGACCTCAAAGATGCACTTGACCGCCGCGTCAATCTGCCATCAGGTGGTTATCTGATTATCGACCAAACCGAGGCGATGACAACGATTGACGTCAATACAGGCTCATTTGTTGGCGGGCATAGCCTTGAGGACACGGTTTATAAAACCAACTTAGAAGCCGCCCATGCCATTGCCCGTCAGCTACGCCTGCGTAACTTGGGTGGTATCATCATCTTGGATTTTATCGACATGGCAGAGCAGGCGCACCGTGACGAGGTGCTGGCAAGCCTGCAGACCCAACTGGCGCGTGACCATGCCAAAACTAACATCAGCAACGTCTCAGCACTCGGGCTTATCGAGATGACGCGCAAACGCACCCGTGAGAGCCTGCAGCAACAACTGTGTGAACCCTGCCCAACCTGCCACGGCAAGGGTGTGATTAAAAGCCGTGAAACCGTCTGTCTTGAAATTTTCCGCGAAATCATGCGCTGCGCCCGTGCCTACCACGCGCCCAAAAAATTTAGTGTATTAGCGCACCCAAGTGTCATCGAGCTGCTGCAAAGCGCGGAAGCCGATACCTTAGCAGAGCTTGAATACCTACTTGGACGCGCCATCAACCTACAGCCTGACAACCGCTATAGCCCTGCCCAATACGCGATTTTGCTTGACTGACTGAGCCGCCAACGCATCGCGCAAGATAAATAAAAATCACGTTTTAACTTGCATTTAGCGCACAACCTGCGTATAATACTGCCCACTTACGAATATAGGGCGCGGCTAATCGCAAAGTGCTATAACGCACTTATACATGCATTAGTCTACATGTATTAGACGCATAATGCCCCAAGCGACAGCTGCTCCATCGTTTGCAGCACCCATAAATGTCGAACAGTTTCACCCAATTTGCTTAAGCAATTTTGCAAAGGAATGTGAGACTGGAATTTTTTTTGTTTTTAAAAATTGCGTGAAATATTGGCGTATATAACAAACAAAATTTTGGCATACGGTGACAGGCAGTTTTTTGCAGTAACCGCTTGATTCTTTATGGCTTTTTACCCCAACGTATAGGGAGCATACTGGCATGGCTAACCAGAAAATCCGTATCAGACTTAAATCATTTGACCATCGTCTGATTGACCAATCGGCACAAGAGATTGTCGATACCGCCAAACGTACTGGTGCGCAGGTTCGTGGTCCTGTGCCACTACCTACCCGTATTGAGCGTTTTAACATCTTGACATCGCCTCACGTAAACAAAGACGCGCGTGACCAATATGAAATCCGCACGTTCAAACGCATGGTTGATATCGTCCAGCCAACTGACAAAACAGTTGATGCATTGATGAAACTTGACCTAGCTGCAGGCGTGGATGTCCAAATCGCCCTAGGCTAAGCCTAAGCGTGGACATCGTTGAATAGATTGTTGAGCAGATTGAACAACAGATAAACAGAGGTAACAACATGGCGATTGGTTTAGTCGGAAAAAAATGCGGCATGACTCGCGTCTTCACCGAAGCAGGTGTATCAGTGCCTGTGACCGTGGTTGAAGTCACCGCCAACCGCATTGCACAAATCAAAACCACAGATACAGACGGCTATGAAGCGCTACAAGTCACCACAGGTACTCGCCGTGACAGCCGCGTGAACGCCGCCCAAAAAGGCCACTTTGCCAAAGCAGGCGTCGCTGCTGGCCGTGGCGTGTGGGAATTTCGTGCTGAAGCTGGCGAACTTGACAACCACCAAGTTGGTGGCGAATTGCTAGCAGACTTGTTTAGCGTCGGTCAAATCGTTGACGTAACAGGCCAAAGCAAAGGTAAAGGCTTTCAAGGCGGCGTGAAGCGTCACAACTTCCGCACCCAAGATGCCACCCACGGTAACTCAGTTTCGCATCGCGTATTGGGTTCAACGGGTCAAAACCAAACCCCAGGTCGCGTATTTAAAGGCAAAAAAATGCCTGGTCAAATGGGTAACAAACGCGTCACTGTGCAAGGTTTGGAAGTCATTTCGGTGGATGCCGAAAAAGGTATCTTGGTCATCAAAGGCGCAATTCCTGGTGCCAACGGTGGCGATGTGATTGTACGTCCGTCGGTTAAAGCTTAATCAAGGGGATAAACGTGAATCTAAACACAGTAACAGGTTCGGCGGTTGAGCTATCAGACGTAGCATTTGGTCGTGAATTCAACGAAGCATTGGTTCACCAAGTGGTTACCGCCTACTTAGCAGGCGCACGTCAAGGCAGCCGCGCGCAAAAAACTCGCGCTGAAGTCTCTGGCGGTGGCAAAAAGCCATGGCGTCAAAAAGGTACAGGCCGTGCGCGTGCAGGCTCTATCCGTAGTCCAATTTGGGTCGGTGGTGGTCGTGCATTTGCAGCCAAACCACAAGACTGGTCGCAAAAAGTCAATCGTAAAATGTATCGCGGCGCAATGCAGTGCATTTTGGCAGAGTTGATTCGTCAAGACCGTTTGGTATTGGTCGATGAAATCCGCGTATCTGAGCCAAAAACCAAAGAATTGATTGGCAAGCTAAAAGACCTCAACGCACCAAAAGCCCTAATCGTCACTGACGAAGTGGACGAAAACCTATACTTGGCAGCGCGCAATATTCCGCACGTCAATGTATTGGGCAGTAAAGAGATTGACCCGGTTAGCCTCATCGCCTTTGACAAAGTGGTGATGTCGGTTGCCGCCGCCAAAGAACTTGAGGGAGTATTAGCATGAACAACGCCAGACTGTATCAGGTGCTAAAAGCGCCCGTATTTTCTGAAAAATCACAACGTTTGGGCGATACTTTAGGCGTACAGGTATTTCGCGTCGATGTGAATGCTACCAAACGTGAAATCAAAAAAGCCGTTGAAATGATGTTTGACGGGGTTGAAGTGGTTAAAGTCAATACCCTAAACGTTAAAGGCAAGACAAAGCGATTTGGTCGCACGGTCGGTCGTCGTCAAGACTACAAAAAAGCCTATGTGACCTTAAAAGCTGGTCAAGATGTTGCTGTTTCAGCTGACAACACAGCCAATGAAGCAGTCAGTGCAGACGTAGCGGATAACGCTGCTGTCACCAACGAATAAGGATACCTTTCATGCCTATCGTAAAAGCCAAACCAACATCACCAGGTCGCCGATTTGTCGAAAAAGTTGTGCATCCACACCTTTATAAAGGTCGTCCTTATGCCGCTTTGGTCGAATCAAAACGCAAATCTGGTGGTCGTAACAATAACGGACGCATTACCACGCGTCACGTCGGTGGTGGTCACAAACAACACTACCGTTTGATTGACTTCAAACGCACCAAGGACAACATTCCAGCGGTGGTTGAACGCATCGAATACGATCCAAACCGTACCGCACACATCGCGCTACTAAAATACGCCGATGGTGAGCGTCGCTATATCATCGCACCACGTCGCTTGCAACAAGGCGACACTGTGATCTCTGGTGAAAGCGCGCCAATCCGTCCAGGTAACTGCTTGCCACTACGCAGCATTCCTGTGGGTACTGTGATTCACAACATTGAGCTAAAAATCGGCAAAGGCGCACAAATTGCGCGTTCTGCAGGTGCTAGCGTACAGTTGTTGGGTCGTGATGGACAATACGCCATCGTGCGTTTGCGTTCAGGCGAAACACGCCGTATCCACATCAATTGCCGCGCGGTCATTGGTGAAGTGTCAAACACCGAAAACAACTTGCGCTCATTGGGTAAAGCAGGTGCTAGCCGTTGGCGTGGTATTCGCCCGACCGTTCGCGGTACTGCCATGAACCCAGTAGACCACCCACACGGTGGTGGTGAAGGTCGCAACTTCGGTAAACACCCAACCAGCCCATGGGGTCAAAAAGCTAAAGGTCTGAAAACTCGTACCAACAAGCGCACTGACAACATGATCATTCGTCGCCGTCGCGTCAATAAGAAATAAGGAATCGTTGCATGCCTCGTTCATTGAAAAAAGGTCCATTCATCGACGCGCACTTGTTTGCCAAAGTGGAAAAAGCGTTGGAGACCAATTCACGCAAACCCATCAAAACTTGGTCACGTCGCTCGATGATTTTGCCACAAATGGTTGGCTTGACTATCTCTGTGCATAACGGTCGCACCCACGTGCCTGTTATCGTCAATGAGCAAATGGTCGGTCACAAACTTGGTGAATTTGCCCCAACGCGTACTTATCGCGGACACGGCGTAGACAAGAAAGCTAAAAAATAAGGTGCTTATTATGGAAGTAACTGCAAAATTACGCGGTGCCGCCATCTCGGCACAAAAAGTACGCCTAGTCGCGGATGAAGTGCGTGGTAAGCCTATCGAGCGCGCTTTAGACATCTTGACTTTTAGCAACAAAAAAGCTGCTAAATTGGTCAAAAAATGCCTAGAATCAGCGATCGCTAACGCTGAGCACAACAACGGTCTAGACATTGATACCTTACGCGTATCAACCATCTACGTTGATGAAGGCATCACGCTAAAACGCATCATGCCACGTGCCAAAGGTCGCGCTGACCGTATCAGCAAGCGTACTTGTCACATCACAGTTAAGGTAGGGGTATAACATGGGTCAAAAAGTCAATCCAATCGGTATCCGTCTTGGTGTGATTCGCAAATCCAACGCCAACTGGTACGCCGACCCAAAAAAATACTCAGAATACTTAATCAACGACCTACAAGTTCGTAAGTATCTTGAGAAAAAATTTAACGACAGTGGCAAAAATTCAAATGCCTCTGCCATGGTTAGTAACATCGTGATCGAGCGTCCAGCAGGCGCAGCAAAAATCACCATTTCTACCGCACGCCCTGGCGTGATCATCGGTAAAAAAGGTGAAGATATTGAAAAGTTGCAAAAAGAGCTAACCCAATTGATGGGCGTGCCTGCGCAAGTCAATATCGAAGAAGTGACCCAGCCTGACCTAGATGCACAATTGGTAGCCCAAAGCATCGCCTCTCAGCTTGAGCGTCGTGTGATGTTCCGTCGTGCCATGAAACGTGCGGTACAAAACACCATGAAAGCAGGCGCACAAGGCATCAAGGTTGAGCTATCAGGTCGCCTAGGTGGTGCTGAAATCGCCCGTACTGAGTGGTATCGTGAAGGTCGTGTACCGTTGCACACCTTGCGCGCCGACATCGACTACGCCACCGTACGCGCCGAAACCACTTACGGCACCATCGGTGTTAAAGTGTGGATTTTCCGCGGCGAAATCTTAGACGGCATGAACCGTATTTACAACCCCGTCAAAGAAGACAAGCAAGCGCGCGCACCACAAAAACGCCGTAGCCGTGGCAGCAACCGCCAAGCCAAAGACAGAGGTTAATCAACTATGTTACAACCAAAACGTACCAAGTTCCGTAAAGTACAAAAAGGACGTAATACGGGTTTAGCCCATCGCGGTAGCAGCGTATCCTTTGGTACAATCGGACTTAAATCAGTTGAGCGTGGACGTATGACTGCTCGCCAAATCGAAGCGGCACGTCGTACTATTTCACGTCGTATCAAACGCGGTGGTAAAATCTGGATTCGCGTATTCCCAGACAAACCAATTACCGAAAAACCCCTAGAAGTACGTATGGGTAAAGGTAAGGGTCCTGTAGAATACTGGGTCTGCGAAATCAAACCAGGCAAAATGCTGTATGAAATCGAAGGCGTAAGCGACGAGCTTGCTATTGAAGCCTTCACCCTAGCAGCAGCAAAACTGCCATTTAAAACCACCATTGTTAAACGGACGATAATGTAATGAAGATCAGCGAACTACGCGACAAATCAGTTGAAGAGCTGACCCAGTTACTGGATGAAAAACAGCTTGAAGCGTTTCGTCTACGCATGGCAAAAGCGACCAATCAATTGGGTAACACCCATGAGATCCGCAACAACCGTCGCACCATCGCCCAAATCAAAACGCTTTTGACTGAAAAACAAGCGGCTAACCAATCAGCTAACGACACAGCGCAAGGAGTCTAACTGTGAGTGAAGCAATCGCAAACCCATTAGAAGCCGAAGCAACCCCAGAGGTGCATAGCGCCGATCACGGTACTTTGATTGGTAAAGTTGTCAGCGACAAGATGGATAAAACCATCACTGTACTTATTGAGCGTCGTATCCGCCACCCAAAATATGGCAAAATGATTCGTCGCTCAAGCAAGCTACATGCGCATGATGAAAACAACACCTGCGGCATGGGTGACATCGTACGTATTCGCCAAACCCGCCCACGTTCAAAAACCAAAACTTGGGAATTGGTCAATATTGTAGAAAAAGCCCAAGAAATTTAATCATACATTCGTGATTAAACCCTTGGCAAAGGCTAGACCAATCTATGCTTTTAATACATCTAAATGCATAGATTGGTTCAACACCTTTCAAACAAAGCTATTGTAAAAAAATTGCAAAACAAACTGGCATCTGCTAGAATATGTCACCTTAAAAATTGGCTATGCGAAGGCTAGCCAATTTGTGTATTTATTATTGGCGTACGTGGTTAAATGCGCCATAGCAGACAGGCAGACTTGTTTTGCCAATCAGGAGTAACGCGATGATTCAGACTGAAACAATGCTGGAAGTTGCTGATAACAGTGGTGCAAAACGAGTCCAGTGTATCAAAGTACTGGGCGGTTCTCATCGTCGTTATGCATCAGTCGGCGACATCATTAAAGTGACCGTAAAAGAAGCAATTCCACGCGGTCGTGTCAAAAAAGGTGATGTAATGAACGCGGTAGTCGTACGTACCAAATTTGGTGTACGTCGTCCAGATGGTTCAGTACTACGCTTTGATGACAACGCAGCTGTGCTGCTCAACAACAACAAAGCGCCTATTGCTACCCGTATCTTCGGGCCAGTAACGCGTGAGCTACGTAGCGAACAATTTATGAAAATTGTTTCTCTAGCCCCAGAAGTATTGTGAGGTGAAGCATGGCAAAACTACGTAAAGGTGACAACGTTATCGTACTAGCTGGTAAAGATAAAGGCAAGCAAGGCGTTATCTTGGCAGTTAAAGATGACCGTGTCAAAGTTGAAGGCATCAATATTGTCAAAAAACACCAAAAGCCCAACGCGATGACGGGCAAAGAAGGTGGCATTATTGCACAAGAAGCTTTCATGCATATTTCTAATGTGGCAATCTTTAACGCCACAACCCAAAAAGCAGATCGTATTGCTTACCAAATTGGCGAAGATGGCAAAAAACAGCGCGTCTATCGCTCATCTGGTGAAGTCGTGGCGACTGCGTAACGAGTAAAGGGTAATCGTAATGGCAAGACTCAAAACGCAATACAATGACCAACTCAAAGCCCAGCTACAACAGGAGCTTGGCTTGAAAAACGTCATGGAAATCCCCAAAATTACCAAGATCACATTGAACATGGGTGTGGGTGGTGCAGCACAGGATAAAAAAATCTTGGAAGGTGCACTGTCTGATATGACTGCAATTGCAGGTCAAAAACCTGTCGTGACCAAAGCGCGTAAATCAGTCGCGGGTTTTAAAATCCGTGAGGAATGGCCAATCGGCTGTAAAGTTACTTTACGCGGCGAACAAATGTATGAATTCTTGGATCGCTTGATCTCTATCGCGATTCCTCGTATTCGTGACTTCCGCGGTTTTAGCGATAGAGCCTTTGATGGTCGTGGTAACTACTCATTGGGTATCAAAGAACAAATCGTATTCCCTGAAGTGGATTTCGACAAGATTGACCGTATTCGCGGTATGGATATCACCATTACGACAACAGCAAAAACCGACGAACAAGGTCGTGCGCTGCTGAAAGCCTTTGGCTTCCCATTTCGTTAATGGCATGCCCAATCGCTTAAGGATATAGGAAACTATGGCAAAGAAAAGTATGATTAACCGTGAGCTGAAACGCGAAGCGATGGTGGCAAAATATGCCCCAAAACGTGCTGCGTTGAAAGCCATTATCAACGACAGCAATGCCAGCGATGAAGAGCGTTTGGATGCAATGCTTGCACTACAAGCACTACCACGTGATGCTTCACCTGTGCGTTTGCGCAACCGTTGTGCGATTACTGGTCGCCCACATGGTTACTTCCGTAAATTTGGTCTGTCACGCAACATGATTCGTGAAAAAGTCATGCAAGGCGATGTGCCAGGCGTTCGTAAAGCTAGCTGGTAAGGGGATACAAGATGAGTATGCAAGATAGCGTCGCTGATATGCTAACCCGTATCCGCAATGCCCAAATGGCACAGAAAGCATCTGTCACCATGCCAGGCTCAAAATTACGTAAATCAATCGCTGATCTGTTGGTTAGCGAAGGCTATATCGCCTCAGCAGAGCTTGAAGATGTGGGTAATGGCAAAACCGAACTTACGCTTGAGCTAAAATACTACGAAGGTAAGCCAGTTATCGAGTTGTTGCAACGCTACAGCCGTCCTGGTTTGCGTCAATATCGTTCAGCTGCTGACTTGCCAAGTGTGCGTCAAGGTCTGGGCGTGGCAATTATTTCAACCAGTCAAGGCATCATGAGTGACCGTGAAGCGCGTAAAGCGGGTATCGGTGGTGAAGTGATTGCATTGGTTGCCTAAGGGCAATTGGTTTGACAGGCATTCGCGGTGCGTCCACGTTTGCCTGTTTATTTTTGGTTAGAGCTGATTCATTGAATCGGGTCATTTTTAGAGCAGGAATTACCGTTATGTCTCGTGTGGCTAAAGCCCCTGTAACCTTGCCAAACGGCACCAGCGTTACATTGAACGGTCAGCAGGTCGAAGTGAAAGGCAGCAAAGGCACGTTGTCTTTACACCTGCATGATTTGGTCGAGCTAAAACAGGAAGAAAACAGCCTTATCGTCTCACCTGTTGCCGATACCAAAGAAGCGTGGATGCACACAGGTACCGTGCGTGCGCTAATCAACAACATGGTTAAAGGTGTGAGTGAAGGTTTTGAGCGTCGTTTGCAGCTTATCGGTGTTGGTTACAAAGCCGCTGTTGCTGGCAACAAAGTCAATTTAAACCTTGGCTATTCACATCCCATCGAATACGTCTTGCCAGAAGGCGTGACCGCAGAAACCCCAAGTGCAACAGAAATCGTTTTGCGCTCAAGCGATAAGCAAAAATTGGGTCAAGCGGCAGCCAATATTCGCGGATATCGTCCACCAGAGCCTTACAAAGGTAAAGGTGTACGCTATAGCGATGAATATGTGGCACGTAAAGAAGCTAAGAAAAAGTAAGGTGAATGGGATATGTTGGATAAAAAATCTGCTCGTTTGCGCCGTGCCAAAAAAACCCGTGCTCACATCCGTGTGTTGGGTGCAAACCGTTTATCGGTAAACCGCACTGGTCGTCACATCTATGCACAAGTGATCTCGCCAACAGGCGGGGAAGTTCTAGCACAAGCCTCAACCTTGGACGCTAGCCTTCGCTCAGGTCAAACCAGCAACATTGAAGCGGCTACAGCCGTTGGTAAATTGATCGCTGAACGTGCCAAAGCTGCGGGTATCACTAAGGTTGCATTTGACCGCAGCGGCTTTAAATATCATGGTCGCGTAAAAGCGCTGGCTGAAGCGGCGCGTGAAAATGGATTGGAGTTCTAATCATGGCAAAAGTCGAACAAACAGACGGATTGGTTGAACGCTTGGTAGCGGTCGATCGCGTAGCAAAAGTGGTTAAAGGCGGTCGTATTTTTTCATTCACGGCTTTGACGGTGGTAGGTGACGGCAATGGTCGTGTAGGTTTTGGTCGTGGTAAGGCACGTGAAGTGCCTGCCGCTATCTCAAAAGCACTAGAAGCTGCCAAACGCAACATGATTACCGTAGATCTAGATGGTAACACCTTGCAGCACCCAATCCATGCACGTCACGGTGCTAGCCGCATCTACATGCAACCTGCCTCAGAAGGTACTGGAGTTATTGCTGGTGGTGCGATGCGTGCTGTACTTGAAGTGGCTGGCGTACAAAACGTTTTGGCGAAAACTTATGGATCTACCAATGCCGCAAACGTAGTACGTGCGACATTTAATGGTCTAAAACAAATGTCATCGCCAGAGCAAGTTGCAGCCAAACGCGGTAAAACCGTTGAAGAAATTTTGGGCTAAGAGGTGAATGAACATGGCAACTGATAATAAAAAGCGCATGAAAGTGACGCAAATCAAGTCTGGTTCACACCGCTTGAAAAGCCACAAAGCATGCTTAACTGGTTTAGGATTACGTCGCATCGGTCATACTGTTGAAGTTGAAGATACACCTTCAACACGTGGCATGGTAAACCGCATTAACTACATGGTTAAAGTGGAGGAAGTGTAATGGGACTGCGTTTAAATGAGCTTGCACCTGCACCAGGTGCCAAAAAAGCCAAACATCGCCGCGGTCGTGGTATCGGCTCAGGCTTGGGTAAAACAGGCGGACGTGGTGTCAAGGGACAAACCTCACGCTCAGGTTCTGGCATCCGCTCAGGTTTTGAAGGCGGTCAAATGCCTTTGTACCGTCGTTTGCCAAAATTTGGTTTTACCAGTAAATTGGCAATGGTAACCGCAGAAGTACGCTTGTCAGATTTGAATAAAATCGAAGGCGATGTGGTAAGCTTGGATACACTAAAACAAGCCAACATCATCCGTCATGACATGCAACGCGCGCGTGTAATTTTGTCTGGTGAAGTACCACGTGCTTTGACATTCCAAGGTGTGAAAGTAACCAAAGGCGCGAAAGCTGCAATCGAAGCAGCTGGTGGACGCGTTGAGGAGTAATCCACATGGCAAGACAGTCGGCGACGCTTAGCCCGTTGGGCTTTATTCGAAAGTACGATGAGCTGTTTAATCGCTTGCTGTTCTTGTTTGGTGCGCTATTGGTGTACCGCTTTAGCTCACACGTACCGATTCCGGGCATGAACCCTGAACGTTTGGCAGAGTTTTTTCATACCAATGAAAATACCATCTTAGGCATGTTTAATATGTTCTCAGGTGGCGCGCTTGAGCGTATGTCTGTCATGGCATTGGGTATTATGCCCTATATATCGGCATCTATTATTGTGCAAATGGCGACGGCAGTAATTCCATCGCTTGACGCGCTAAAAAAAGAGGGGCAAGCGGGTCAACGCCAAATCAATAAATACACTCGGCAATTAACGTTAGCATTGGCACTGATACAGTCGATTGGGCTGTGTACAGGATTGATTAGTCAAGGTTTAACGCTATCATCGGGATTAACTTTTTATATCCCTGCAGTGACTTCACTGGTTGCAGGATCGATGTTTTTGATGTGGCTTGGTGAACAAATCACTGAACGCGGTATTGGTAATGGTATTTCGATGCTGATTTTGGCGGGCATCGTGGCAACGTTTCCAAGCGTGGCGACACAAACCATGACAGCGGTGCAGCAAGGCACTATGAGCCTAATCGCATTGTTTATTTTTGCCGCGCTAGGCTTAGCCGTAGTGGCAGGTATCGTGTTTATTGAGCGTGCGCAGCGGCGTATTCCTGTGAATTATGCGCAAAAGCAAGCGTCAGATCGCAAAGTATATGCTACTCAGCAGTCGCACTTACCACTTAAAATCAATATGGCAGGTGTGATTCCAGCAATTTTTGCCAGCTCGCTACTGTTGTTTCCTGCAAGTTTGGGGCAGTGGGTCGGACAGTCGGAAAATCCGAATCTGTTTCAGCGTATGATGCAAAACTTTGCTTTGCTATTGTCGCCTGGCACCCCACTTTACTTGTTGATTTTTGCCTTACTTATCATCTTCTTTTGCTACTTTTATACCGCGTTGGTATTTAGCCCAAAAGAAGTGGCAGAAAATCTTAAACGCAGTGGGGCATACATCCCAGGTATCCGCCCAGGCCAACAAACCCAGCGTTACCTTGACCATGTGCTTAACCGTTTGACGTTTATTGGCGCGGTCTATATGACAGTTATCTGTCTAATGCCCATGGTGCTGCAATCATCGTTTGGTATTCCGTTTCATCTCGGTGGTACATCGCTGTTGATTACTGTGGTGGTGATCATGGATTTCATTGCGCAGATTAAAGCGCATTTGATGACCCATCAATACCAAAACTATTCGTTGCTTGCGCCTATCAACGCACCGACGCATTAGTCAAATGGATTAACAGTTAAGATTTAGGTAGTTTTTCAAAGTTATCATCTAGGGAGCTTTAAATGAAAGTTCAAGCCTCAGTTAAAAAGATTTGCGGTAACTGTAAAATTGTTCGCCGTAAAGGTGTGGTTCACGTGATTTGTAGCTCAGAGCCACGTCATAAGCAACGTCAAGGCTAATAGGTCTTGCTTTTTGGTCGCGGATGGTGTATTATCCGCGACTTGCTGTTATTTTGGACGAATATGGACTCAGGATCATTTGAGTTAAACGGCTGAAATAATGCAATCGAACCGATAGCAGCTGGTCTGCTGTCTTTGAGTAAACTGGAGAAATTGAATGGCTCGTATTGCTGGTGTAAACGTTCCAGACAATAAGCACGCTGTCATTTCATTGACCTATATTTTTGGGATTGGACGTACCACTGCCGCGAAAATTCTTGATGCGGTAAATATTGCGCCTACCACCAAAATGGGTGAGTTGGATGACGCACAGCTAGATGCTGTCCGTGCTCAAGTAGCAGAGTACACGACTGAAGGTGATCTACGTCGTGAAATCTCAATGAACATCAAACGCTTAACGGACTTGGGTTGTTACCGTGGTATGCGTCACCGTCGCGGTTTGCCTGTGCATGGACAACGTACCAAAACCAACGCACGTACCCGTAAAGGTCCACGTAAAGCGATTCGTAAATAAGTTTAAAGTAAGTTTGATTACTTTGAACATAAATAATTTAGCATGTTAGGAAGCTAAAAGATGGCAAAAGACACTCGCAGTCGTAAAAAAGTGACGCGCCGCTCGGTATCTGAGGGTGTGGCTCACATTCATGCGTCTTTTAATAACACCATTGTGACCATTACCGACCGTCAAGGTAATGCACTGGCTTGGGCCACCGCTGGTGGGCAAGGCTTCCGTGGTTCACGTAAATCAACTCCATTTGCAGCACAGGTAGCCGCCGAAGTGGCAGGTAAAGCTGCACAGGAATATGGGTTGAAAAATGTCGATGTTTTGGTTAAAGGACCAGGACCTGGCCGTGAGT
This sequence comes from Moraxella atlantae NBRC 14588, assembly GCF_001591265.1. Classification (GTDB taxonomy): domain Bacteria; phylum Pseudomonadota; class Gammaproteobacteria; order Pseudomonadales; family Moraxellaceae; genus Faucicola; species Faucicola atlantae. The sequence goes on from NZ_BCUL01000009.1 coordinate 68,025, forward strand.
CTGCGGTAAGAGCGTTAGGCGCATTGGGTTATAAAATCAATAGCATTAGCGATGTGACCCCAATCCCTCACAATGGCACCCGTCCGCCGAAAAAACGCCGCGTTTAATGACATATGGTTTGGTGACTATCATAAATTTGTAGACTCTACCAAACAAATCTATGTCAGAACGTTAAATGCAGTTTATGGCTTGTATTTAGCCAAATCGACTGCATGAATATCGTCTAGGAGACTTATATGGCTCGTTATTTAGGCCCAAAACTTAAATTATCACGTCGCGAAGGTACCGATTTACAATTAAAATCGGGTGTAAAAGCGTACGATGAAAAAACCAAAAAAGCCGACCGTGCGCCTGGTCAGCATGGTAATCCACGTAGCAAAACATCTGAATACTCAGCTCAGCTACGTGAAAAGCAAAAAGTAAAACGCATGTATGGTGTGCTTGAGCGTCAGTTCTCAAACTACTACAAAGAAGCTGCCCGTATGCGTGGCGCAACTGGTGAAAACCTTTTGCAAATGCTTGAGCGTCGTTTAGATAACGTCGTGTATCGTATGGGTTTTGGCTCAACACGCGCCGAAGCGCGTCAATTGGTTAGCCACCGTGCGATCATGGTTAAAAAAGCTGGTCGTGACGAATTTGTTCGCGTTAATATCCCATCAATTCAATTGCAAGATGGTGATGAGATCGCGGTACATGAAAACGCTAAAGAGCAATTGCGTATTAAAAACGCGATTGAGCTTGCGGCGCAGCGCGGCACACCTGCATGGTTGGAAGTGGACCATAGCAAGTTGCATGGTACATTCAAACAAGCTCCTGACCGCTCAGATCTACCAGCAGAAATCAACGAAAACTTGATTGTTGAGCTGTACTCTAAGTAATCTTTTTCCTATTAGGTGTTATATTATCGAGGTGACACATGATGTTAAATGCGACAGAGTTTCTCACACCCAGCGCCATCCATGTGGATACGGTCAGCGAAACCCACGCCAAAGTCACGCTCGAACCGTTAGAGCGCGGCTTTGGTCATACGCTTGGTAATGCTTTGCGTCGAATTTTGCTATCATCGTTGCCAGGTGCAGCGGTGATTGAAGCAGAAATTGATGGCGTAGATCACGAGTATTCAACGCTTGAAGGCTTACAAGAGGATGTGCTGGATTTATTGTTAAACCTAAAAGGTTTGGCAATCGTTTTGCATGACCAAACAGAAGCTGTTTTGACGCTAGAAAAGCAAGGTCCTGGCGCGGTGTTGGCATCGGATATTAGCCTGCCACACAACGTTGAAATCGTTAATCCAGACTTGGTTTTAGGCACGCTAAGCGAACGCGGTAATTTAAAAATGCGTTTGCGTGTGGCAGTGGGTCGCGGTTATGAACCTGCCAATGTGCGCAAAGACTCAGGGGAAAATAAAGCGATTGGTCGGCTAAAACTTGATGCAAGCTATAGCCCAATTGTACGTGTTGCTTACCAAGTAGAAAACGCTCGTGTTGAGCAACGTACAGATTTAGATCGATTGATTATCGAGCTTGAAACCAACGGCACGATTGATCCAGAAGAAGCTATTCGCAAAGCAGCGACGATTTTGCAGCAGCAAATCTCGGTGTTTGTTGATCTAGAAGCCGAAGAAGCGCCTGAGCCTGTTAAGGAAAAAGAAGAAGTCGATCCTGTGCTATTGCGCCCCGTCGATGACTTAGAGCTTACGGTTCGCTCAGCCAACTGCTTGAAAGCAGAGAACATTTACTATATCGGTGATTTGGTGCAACGCACAGAGACTGAGCTGTTGAAAACACCAAACTTAGGTAAGAAATCATTGACCGAAATCAAAGACGTATTGGCGTCAAAAGATTTGGAATTGGGGATGCGCCTAGATAACTGGCCACCTGCCGATTTACGTGTTGATGATCGTTTTTCTTATCGTAGCCGTTAATCGTTAAAGGAATTTTGCCATGCGCCATCGCAACAGTGGAGTAAAGCTGGGACGCACCAGCAGCCATCGTAAGGCTATGTTTCAAAATATGACCAACTCATTGATTGAGCACGAGTTGATCAAAACCACGCTACCAAAAGCTAAAGAATTGCGCCGTGTAGCTGAGCCGCTTATCACGCTAGCTAAAGAAGATTCGGTTGCGAATCGTCGTCTAGCTTTCAACCGTTTGCGCAACAAGGCAGCGGTAGGTAAGCTATTTAGCACGCTAGGCCCACGTTACAAAACCCGTCCAGGTGGTTATTTGCGCATTATCAAATGCGGCTACCGTGACGGAGACGCAGCACCAATGGCTTATGTAGAATTGGTTGATCGCGACTAATCTTGCGATGTGGTATTTTTAGCCCCTATAGGTATGACCTATAGGGGTTTTGTTTTGTGGTGGGATGATTTAAAATTTTACCAATAACTGTAGCAAAATAATTTTATCATTCATTGCCGTAAAACCACCGACTTTAGGCGGTGGATATAAGGCAACTCCGAAACCATGCTTACACACAGAAGCTTGTTAAGTATGTTAAACTAACCCCATGAAAACCCTCAAGCTACGCATACGAGACAAACACACAGCAAAGCTAAACCGCCTAAGCGGTTTGGTCAATTTCGTGTGGAACTATGTTAATGACTTGAGTTACAAATACCTGCAAAAAACAGGCAAATTTTTTAGTGCCTATGACCTAAACGAATACACCAAAGGTAGTGGTGAACTACTTGGCTTGCATTCTCAAACCATACAAGCCATTAATGAAACCCACGCCAAATCGCGACGCCAATTCAAAAAGGCTAAACTTAACTGGCGAACCAACAACCCAAACTCAAAGCGTAAAAGCCTAGGTTGGATTCCATTTAAGCAATCCGCAATCAAATTACTGGCTACTCATCAAACGGGTAAAAAAGGCTTAAAATCCACACTACAGCTTAGTTTAGCCAAAGGGCAAAAGCTAGTCATCGACCTATGGGATAGCTACAATCTTAGCCTATATCAAATAAACACCCTTGAGGTCGTCCAAGACAGCCGTAACCGTTGGTATGCCTGTATCACCGTTAAAGACTATCCTAAAACACCATGCGGAACAGGTAGTGTCGGCATAGACTTAGGCTTAAAAGACAGTGCCACCACCTCAAACGGCGATAAACTACAAATCAAGCAAACACAGGCATGGGCTAAAAAATTGGGTGTCGCCCAACGAGCCAAAAACAAACAACGTGTCAAAGCGATTCATGCCAAAATCAAAAACACACGCCAAGACCTCATCCACAAATTCACCACAGGGCTAGTTAAAAACAATGCCTTAATCGTGGTCGGTGATGTAAAAACCACCCAATTCAGCCGTAAAAAAGGCAAACTAGCCAAAAGCGTATATGACGCAGGTTGGTTTGAACTCAAACGGCAACTGACCTACAAATGCAAGCATGCAGGTTGCCGTTTTGAAATCGTCAATGAAAAATACACTACCCAAACCTGTTCGTGCTGTGGCGATATATCCAGTAGTCCGAAAGGTAGAGCAGGTTTGCGAATAAGAGAATGGACTTGTGCAAAGTGTGGCACATGGCATGATAGAGATATCAACGCCAGTAAGAACATTCTTGCGGTCGGGCTTGACCGTCTTGTAGAAGGAATCCCCTCACTTTAGGGAGGGGAGGAAGTCAAGGCAGCAGTCAAGGGGATATACCATTTTCTGAAGCGGTCAAGGTGGGCAATACCTTGTATCTGTCAGGGCAGATTGGTATTGTCGATGGCAAACTGGCAACGGGTGGCACAGCTGGCGAAACCAAACAAACATTAAAAAATATCTTTGCTACCTTGCAGCGTTATGGCTACCAGCCGCGCGATATCGTCAAATGTACGGCTATGCTAAAAGACATGCGTGATTTTGATGCGTTTAACCGTGAGTATCGTGCGATGTTCAGCCCATCGTATCCTGCGCGTTCAGCATTTGGTGTCAGCGATTTGGCAATGGGCGCCAATGTTGAAATCGAATGTATCGCAGCACGTTAAACACGCCTTGCAAGCTAAAGATTAGCTAGCCGCACAGCTGACTAAAATTTGCCCAATTCACGTAACGAAACAGTGCTATCTTGCCCAACGATAATGTGATCAAGCAGCTGCATATCAATCAGTTGGCAAGCGTCTGCTATTGTGTGAGTTAAATCGATATCTGCTTTGGATGGTTGGGCACTGGTGGCAGGGTGATTATGGGCGATGATGAGCTGGCTAGCCCCATATTTTAACGCTTGACGTAGCACCTCGCGCACACACACTGAGCACGACGACAGACCGCCTGTAAATAGCGTTTCAAATTGAATCAACGTCAGCTCATTGCTTAAAAATAGCACGGCAAATTCTTCGCGTCGCCGTGGACGCAGCTGGGTAGTCAAATAGTCTTTGACCAGTTGGCTGCTGTTGAGGTTGGGTGCTTGCTTAACCTGTGCGGCAAGGTAGCGTTTGCCCATCTCAAGACTGGCAAGAATTTGCGCGTATTTTGCTATGCCAATGCCACTGTGGTTCATCACTTCATCGGCAGGTGCGGCAAGCAAATCAGCAAGGCTACCGAATTTGGCGATCAAGTCACGGGCAAGCTCGATCGCGGATTTGTCTTTGGTGCCTGTGCGCAAAAAAATCGCCAAAATTTCACTGTCTGACAGGCTATCGGCGCCTTTTTGTAAGAGTTTTTCACGTGGACGTTCATCTACATGCCAGTCTTTGATTGCCATAAGTCGTTGGTCAATACGGTTAAAATTTAAGCAAAATATTACGCAAATTCGGCAAAACTTGCTACCATAGGGCAATTTTTTTTTGGGTAATCATATGATGAAACGTATTATTCTTGCGATTACGGGCGGTATTGCCGCGTATAAATCGGCGGTGTTGGCGCGGTTGTTGGTTAAGGCAGGTTTTGAGGTTCGGGTGATCATGAGCCAAGGCGCGCAAGCGTTTATCACGCCGCTAACCTTGCAAGCTTTGACAGGCAATGCGGTGCATACTGAATTGTTGGACGCGGCAGCCGAGCGCGGTATGGGGCATATTGAGTTGGCAAAATGGGCGGATATCATGCTGATCGCGCCTGCTTCTGCCAATACCTTAGCAAGGTTAGCAATGGGCATGGCAGATGATTTATTGACAACGGTGTGCTTGGCAACTGCTGCGCCCGTCTTGGTCGCCCCTGCGATGAATCAACAGATGTGGCAACATCCTGCTGTGCAGCTTAATTTACAGACGTTGGCGGATTTGGGCTATCAACTGGTCATGCCTGACAGTGGCGAACAAGCCTGTGGTGATGTCGGCATGGGGCGGCTGCCTGAGCCTGACACGCTACTGGTACATGTCGAGCATACATTGGCGCGATTGACGGTGCCGCAAGTATTGGCAGGTCGGCACGTTGTCATCACAGCAGGTCCGACTATCGAGGCGATTGATCCCGTGCGTTATTTGTCGAACCATTCCACAGGCAAGATGGGTTTTGCCTTAGCCACAGCCTGTTGTAATGCAGGTGCGCGTGTGACGCTGATTGCAGGCGGTAAGGTGCAGCTACCCACACCACTAGGGGTGACGCGCATTAACGTGCTATCAGCCGAGCAGATGCTGGTAGCCGCGCAGCAGTATGTTAAAGGCAATGAAAATTGGCAATCTGTGATAGATGATGACCCGCATGATCATCACCACCACGACGCACCACTGCTTGACCATCCACCTGCCGATGTTTTTATTGCTACCGCTGCCGTGGCGGATTATCGTACGCGCCAAGCTGCGCCACAAAAAATTAAAAAGACTCAAGACGAGCTGAATTTAGACTTGGTTAAAAATCCTGATATTTTGGCAACGATTTCTGCTGAATTTCCTAACGTGTTTACGGTGGGTTTTGCCGCGGAGACGCAAGACGTTGAGCGTTATGCGCGTGGCAAATTGACAGCAAAAAACTTAGATATGATTGCTTGTAATGATGTGTCACGCAGTGATATCGGTTTTGGCAGTGATGACAATGCCATGACGGTATTTTTTCGTGATCAACATGACGCGGTAATACTGCCAAAGGCAAGCAAAGGTGAGATTGCCGCACAATTGGTCGGTCTAATTGGGCGGCATATTAATGTGAGGGAATAAAATTATTTAAATTATTTAATTAAAATATGAATGCACTACAAAGGGCGATTTAGATATAAAGCGAGTATGGCTAACCTTGCCAATAAAAAACTGGCAAATTAACTTGCCAGTTTTATGGTTTTAGCAAGCAGATTTAAGCAAAGATCATCTCAATGTCGGCTTTGTTAAAGCGATACACTTGCCCACAAAATCCACAGTCTAGCGCAATTTCACCGTCGTGTTCATCAGCAATCGCCATGGCTTCGGTTTTGCCAAGTTGAAAAATCGCGGATGCACTTTTTTCACGCGAGCACGTACATGCAAATGTCAAAGGCACGGCATCAATCGTACTGACGGGCTCTTCATGGTACAAGCGTAGCAAAATCTCTTTTGCAGGCAAGTCGGTCAGTTCTTCGGGTTTTAGCGTATCGGTCAAAATGCCCAAACGTGGGAACAGGTCTGCATCGGTCATGCCTTCAAGCATTTCGGCAGCGGTTAAGGTGTCGATGTTATTGTCATCATCGCGTTGGTCATTGATATCGGCATTGCCGCGTGGCAGTAGCTGCAGCAAAATGCCGCCTGCTTGCGTGCCATCGGCAGCCAATTTAATCACCGTTGGGATTTGCACAGACTGCTGTTGGTAGTGGGTTAAACACTCAGCAAGGTTGTTTGATACGCGCTCAACAATGCCTTGGTAGCCTTCGGACTGTACGCCAAACATGCTATCGGGTTGGACATTGATAAACAGCACACCCTCACCTGCTTTGCCAAGCGTGGCTAATGCTTCATCCGCGGTGTTCAAGTTTGTCCAGTCGCCTGACCAATCTGCCAAGGCACGCACATGCCCTTGGTGGTCACATTCTGCCATCGCCCATGCCAAGCGTGCTTGCTCATCGGTGGCTTCACTGGGGTGCTGCAGCTGAATCGATAGCCGCCCGTTGATTTTAAGCGTACCAATCAGCAGGCTTGCCGCAACTAACATTTCACCAAGCAGTTTTTGCAAAGCATGGGGGTAGGGACGTTGGGCAATGATTTGGCGATAGCTGTCAGCAAGGTGGACGATATCACCGCGAACGGGGCTATCTTGGATAAAAAAACGTTGGCGATAATCATTGGTTTGATTTGACATAATTTTTTCCATGAGTTTAAGCTAAGCAATACCGATCAAGCAGCATTGCAACCTGCCATCATGATGGGGGCAAATGTCAATATTTCAAAATTTTTCGCCAAACGTTAAGATTTTTTAAAATGATTCAACCAGCGCAGCAAGCGTTGCCAGCTCTTGTGCCAAATAATCCAACAAACGCTCACTGTGCGGCACGGCTTTGCTGCACGCCGCGATACAAAAATCCATCTGATCAACGTATGTACAAAGCGTGATATTCAAGGCTTGGTCATTGAAAACCACCGAGGCAGGGTACAGGGCTTCAAGCTTGGCACCATGCCAGTACAAAGGCGTTTTTGAGCCAGGTACATTGGAGATGATTAGGTTAAAACCGCGATATTCGGGAAATAACCCTGTCAAAATCTGTAACCCTGCACGGCTATACGCCAACGCACTGTAGATGATCGATGATGATTGCGACAGACGGGCAAAACGGCGTTTGCTGTTGCGTGTACTGGCATGAATGGCTTGCAAGCGTTCGACAGGATCGGCAAGATGGGTTGCCAAATTGGCTAAAATAAACGTCAGCTGATTGCCCGACGCACTGTTGTCGGTACGCAGCGAATAGGGCACAAACGCAATCAACGGCTTACGCGGCAAGGCTTGCTGTGCCAACAGGTATCGCCGCAACGCACCGCTACACACTGCCAGCACCACATCATTGAGGCTCACGCCAAACGCGTCTGCCACACGCCGAAACCGTGATAGCTCAAACGAAACCGCCGACAATCGCCGCGCGCTGGATACCTTTTGGTTTAAGATACTATCGGGTGCTTGTGTGGTGGTGACATAATCGCTATCAAAACGCTCAACCACATTGCGCAGCAACGCCTGCCCAACAGCAGGCAAGGCACGGGTTTGTTGTTTGGCGACTCTCAACAAGGATTGGTCGGTGGGTAATACCGAGTCAATCAAGTGGCGTTTGCGCGTCATCAGCGACCACGCAGGCAGGCTAACGCGCTCATCGGCAGTCGGTGACAGTGATTTTTGCACCAATCGCAGCCCAGCAATGCCATCAATCAGCGCATGATGAATCTTAAAGTACAGCGCGAACCGCTGTCCTGCTTGCCCATCTGCCGTGATACCCTCAATCAGATGACACTCCCACATCGGGCTATGGCGATTGAGCAATTTGCTGTGTTCCTGTGACACATAAGTCAGCAAATCCGCCATTTGAGCAGGCTTGGGCAGGGCAATATGACGAAAATGTTGCTCAACATCAAAACGCCCATCGGTTTGCCAAAATAGCTCACGGTGCAGTATTTGGTTAAATGGAAAACTTGGCGGAATCTGACTGGTACGCATCTGCTCGGCAAGTCGCCCAACAAAATCCGCATCGGCATCATCAGGTAGGCGAAACAAAAACAACCCACCGATATGCATGGGCTGGTTGCGCGTCTCTAGGCGCAAAAAAAGCTGATCGACCGCCGACAATACGCGCATGATTCTCACTTGTTATGCCGTTAAAATAAAAAAGTAAACATTAAAAAGTCGTCAAAACCGCGCCGTTTAGCAAATTGGCAAAACGACGCGCAAACTTAAGCGTTTTTTGGCTATCGCCTGTCAGCTTAACGGAAAAAATAGCCCGTTTGCGGTGAACTGGCTTGTGCCATCGCACGCGCAGGCATCCGCCCTGCCAAAAACGCCTCACGCCCAGCAAGCACGGCATGACGCATAGCCGTTGCCATACGCACAGGCTCACGCGCGTGCGCAATTGCGGTATTCATCAGCACGCCATCGCAGCCAAGCTCCATCGCAATCGCTGCATCTGACGCCGTCCCCACACCTGCATCCACCAAAACAGGTACTTGGGTCTGCTCAACAATTAAGCTAAGCGTGTGGCGATTGAGCAGCCCAAGTCCTGAGCCAATCAAGCTACCCAATGGCATAATCGCCACACAACCCATGCTCTCAAGCTCTTTTGCCACAATCGGATCATCTGAGGTATAAACCATCACCTCAAAACCATCATCAATCAATGTCTGCGCAGCCTTGACCGTTTCGATCACGTTTGGATATAAATTTTTGTCATCGCCCAGTACTTCAAGCTTGACCAAATTATGCCCATCAAGCAATTCACGCGCCAATTGACAAGTACGCACCGCGCTGTCGGCATCAAAACAGCCTGCGGTATTGGGCAAAATCGTGTAACGCTCGGGTGAAATCACCTCCAATAAGTTGGGCGTGTTTTTGTCTTGCCCGATGTTGATGCGGCGAATAGCAACCGTGACAATCTCTGCCCCCGAAGCGGCGATCGCGTCGGCGGTTTCGTTCAAGTCTTTGTATTTGCCCGTACCAACGAGCAGCCGCGAGCCAAACGTGCGTGAGCCGATCGTTAAGCGGTCATCTGTTGGGGTGTTGTTGGTATTTGACATAAGTTAATCCTAATTTGACATGAAAAAAACTGTGTGTTTAGTCATCATGGTTGTTATGACGCGTTTGTCAATTTTGATAAGCGCGGCTGTTTAGCGTTTACAAGCGTGACTTATTGCAAGACTTGCTTGCCAAAACATTGGCAATGAAAGGAAAACAGGCAAAACTTGCGGATAAAACTTGTCCGATATAGACCTAATATTCACATGCCAACGTCAAACGATGCGGCACCTAGCACGCACTGAGCAAAAAAAATTGACGCACGGGTTGATAGTGCTTAGTATAGCAAAAATATCACCTCACGACCGCGTTTAATCATCTTTTAAAAACTATGCTAAATCCCATCGCCTTGCCGTATAGCTTTGCCAAACGCCATCAAATTTTGCTGCAATACCCCATCAGCGCGCAGGGTTTGGACGCAAGTCAACCGCCGACCTTGCTGCTTACCGCCGACACACCCATGCAGGCAGTCAATGAAGCCAACCGTTTTGCCAGTCAAGCAGGGTTGGCGTTGCCGTTAGCCCTACATATCGCGTCAACTGATGATTTTGACAAGGCATTAGCAGCCAACTATGCCAACACTACAGGCGAAAGCCAGCACATCGCGGCAGGGCTTGAAGACCACCCTGATTTGTCCAGTCTTGCCGACAGCGTGCCTGAAACCGAAGATTTGATGGATCAAGCGGGTGATGCGCCGATTATTCGTTTGATCAACGCGCTGTTGTCTGAGGCAATTCGGCTCAATGCCTCGGATATTCATATCGAAACCTTTGAAAAACGCCTGTCGGTGCGTTTTCGGGTTGATGGGCAAATGAAGGAAATCGTCAGCCCCAAGCGTCAGCTTGCCCCGTTGTTGGTGTCGCGTATCAAGGTCATGGCAAAGCTGGATATCGCCGAAAAACGCGTGCCACAAGATGGGCGTATCTCATTACGGCTGGCAGGGCGTGAGGTGGATGTGCGTGTCTCGACGCTACCGTCAAATTTTGGCGAACGCGTGGTCATGCGCTTGCTTGACAAGCAGGCAGGTAGGCTGAATATGACCTATCTGGGGCTTGCTGATAGCGATTACCAAACGCTGATGCGGCTGATTCACCGTCCACATGGTATTATTTTGGTGACAGGTCCAACAGGTTCGGGCAAAACCACCACGCTATACGCCGCACTGTCTGAGCTCAATGACAACACACGCAATATCTTGACGGCAGAAGACCCGATTGAATTTCAGCTTGATGGCATTGGACAAACACAAGTCAATAACAAAGTTGATATGACGTTTGCGCGCAGCTTGCGTGCCATGCTGCGCCAAGACCCCGATGTGGTCATGGTCGGTGAGATACGCGACTTGGAGACCGCCGAAATCGCCGTGCAAGCCTCATTGACAGGACATTTGGTGTTATCAACCTTGCACACCAACACCGCGATTGGCGCGGTCACACGCTTGCAAGACATGGGTGTTGAGCCGTTTTTGCTGTCGTCGTCGTTGATTGGTGTGGTAGCCCAGCGGCTGGTGCGTACGCTGTGCCGCCATTGCCACGACTGGCAAGACGCTGACCCCATGCAGCGACAGCTATTTAAAGAAATTAATCTAGATGACAGCGCGGTCATTCGGCTGCCTAAGCCTGTCGGTTGTGAGCAATGCAACCATACAGGCTTCAAGGGGCGCACGGCAATTTATGAAGTGGTAGCGATTGACGACACCTTGCGTCAGATGATCCACGCAGGCAAGGCGGAATTTGATCTTGAGCGTTACGCACGCACACGATCGCCATCCATTCGTGCCGATGGCTTGCGCAAGGTATTGGCAGGTAGAACAACGCTAGAAGAAGTCTTGCGTGTTGCCCATGCCAGTGAGTTGGTGACGGACTAGTTTATGGGCGAAAATAACACACATCATTTGCCAATGCCGCTTTGGCAGTGGGTGAGCCTTTGTATTTCCAGTGCCATTCTTCCACTGCCACACGTGTGTTGCGTACCGCCTCAGGCGTAAAGCTTTGTTCCCAGCCATAGCGTGCCGCATTTTGGCGCAGCCACGCGTAGGCTTTGGTGTTGCCAAAGCTGTGGTTGATTGGCTCAAAGTCGAGCGCATAGCCTGTGTGATGCTCAGAATACCCAGGCGCGGACGACACCTTAAAAATCTGCGCATCGCTTTGTCCTGCCGCGCGTTTACGATTGACGATGCCTTGCTGATACGCCACCGAGCGAAACGCCGAGCCAACTGGCAAATTCACGCCATCTTTACGCGCTGCTGCTTGTAGCTGGCGCAAGGCAGCAGCAGCCTCATGGGTAAGTTGGTGGCGCCCACCGATACTCTCTAAATCTGCTGCGCGCGCTTCATCAAAACGGTAATGCTTGACACCTGCTTTGATCGCATCTTTGCTGTATTGGCAATCGGCAATACCCGAACCGCTTTGGCTATATGGCTGATGGTAGTTTTGGTTACGACTGGCATTGGGTGAGTTATGCTGCGCGATCAGCCCATTCATGCTATCGTTGGCTTGCCACTCATTGCGCGGCATGTCCTGTTGGTGCAGGCTGTAGTTTTGATTGGTGGTTGCCTTGGGTAAATAAGTGGTTTTGCCATCTGAGCTGGCAATATAACCTGCGCTGGTTTGACCATTTTCCCAAAGTTGTGCACCAACCATCGGCAGTGTGACCAAGCCTGCAATAATTGCGCCAACGGCAAGCCATTGTTTTGTGCCTAAACTCATCAGAATTTGCCTTTTTAACTGTCAAATGAAATATCAAAATCTTGCACGTGGAGAACGTCGCTAATTGATAGGGAAATAAACGATCAGATAAATGCTAAATGTTAGTATAATTTTTCTATATTATAAAAGCAAGGCATATAGAATTTTAAGTAAATCTATTGTAAGGTGATCAATTTATTGCTATATTATTTCACAGTAAAGTTGATCGTTATGTTGTCTAAATTTGCCTGATTGGCATTTACCTATCATCTGCCTTACGACGTGATTTTTAAATGTTGAACGATTTGAAGGAAACAACCATGCTAGCTGTTTGCAAAACTATTGCCGCTGTAACGGTGCTAGCCGCCGCCATCATGATGCAGTCGCCTGCCAACGCCATTGGCCCTGCTGGTCGAGTGAATTCAGGCTATGCTTGCACCAATTCAGGCAGTAATTTGATTTTACGCGCAGGTCCAGGTCAGCAGTTTGCCAAACTCAACGGCATCAAATATGGCACATCCTTGCCTGTGATTGACTCAGCCACTGGACGCGATGGCATGTTGTGGTACAAAGTTCGCCATGGCAAGCAGATTGGTTGGGTGCGTTATGACTATGTTTGCGGTCTATAATTAACGGTTTAATCTATAAAAAATCCGCCTAAATGAAATAAGGCGGATTTTTTTGTGCCACAACCCGTGATTAGCCCAATACTTCAACCACCTCACCTTGTACCAAGTGTGGGCTAAGCGCGTCAGTTACTTTGACCATGACAAATTGCCCAAGTAGACTATCTACACCCTTGAACATGACCGAGCGTGTGTTATCCGCCGTGCCAAGCAAAAACTCAGGGTTGCGATCGGCAGGCTCCTCTACCAACACGCGCACGGTTTGCCCAACCATAGCTTGGGTTTTTTGCCACGTTGAGGCTTTGATCACGTCTTGGAACTCTGCCAAGCGTGCTTTTTTGGTCGCTAAATCTACATTGTCGGGCAAATCTGAGGCAGGTGTACCGGGGCGTTTGGAGTAAATAAAGCTGTAGGAGTGGTCAAAATCCAAATCTTTGGCTAAATTTAAAGTCGCCAAATAATCCTCGTGCGTCTCATTGGGAAAGCCAATGATAAAATCGCTTGACAGGTGCATGTCAGGGCGTACGGCGCGCAATTTGCGGATTTGTTCGATATAAATGTCAATCGTGTGGTTGCGTTTCATCGCCGCCAAAATCGCGTTTGAACCACTTTGTACGGGCAAATGCAGATGCGATACCAGTTTGGGCAGCTTGGCGTAGGCCTCGATGATGTCATCGCTGAACTCCAGCGGGTGACTGGTGGTGTAGCGAATACGCTCAATGCCCTCGATGTGTGACACATAATGCAGCAGCTCGGCAAAGCGGCAGATTGTGCCATCGTGCTTTTCACCGCGATAGCCATTGACGTTTTGTCCTAGCAGCGTGATCTCGCGCACACCTTGCGCCGCTAGGCTGTCGATTTCTGCCAGTACGTCATCTAGTGGTCGTGATATCTCCTCACCGCGCGTGTAAGGCACGATACAAAACGAGCAATATTTTGAGCAGCCTTCCATGATAGAGACAAACGCCTTAAAGCCTTCTACCTTGGGTTCGGGTAAAAAGTCAAATTTCTCGATGCTTGGAAACGATACATCAACCACGCCGATGCGGTTTTTGGGTTTGATGTTGGTTTGTTTGGCGGATTGTTCGTACAATTCGGGCAGACGGTGCAAGGTTTGTGGGCCAAACACCAAATCAACAAATGGCGCACGCGCTTGAATATTATCGCCCTCTTGGCTGGCAACACAACCGCCCACACCGATGACCAAATCAGGCTTTTGTTCTTTAAGCTTGCGCCACCGTCCCAATTCAGAAAACACCTTTTCTTGCGCCTTTTCGCGTACCGAGCAGGTGTTCATAATCAACACATCCGCGTCTTCAGGATTGTCGGTTCGCACCATGCCGTGCGAATCGCCCAACACATCCGCCATTTTTTGCGAATCATAGACGTTCATTTGGCAGCCTTGCGTTGCGATAAATACCTTTTTGACCGCGCCTTGTGGCAATGCGGTTTTATCAAGCGGTAAATCGGGGCCAGAAGTAGGGGCAATGTGGGTTTTAGGGTCAAACAAGCTAACCGTCATACGCTCACCAAACGTCACTGATTAAGAAACGGATAATTATAGCAAATTTTTGTCACAAATGCTTGTTGGTATTGAGAAAATTGGCAAATTCGGTCATGTTTAGCCATACAGTCAATCGTAACGCCGACCCAAATTGTCCAGTGAAAAATTACCTGCACCTGCCGCGGCTAAAAACAGGAAAATAAAGCAATACAACACCGCTGCTTCACCGTGATTGACCAACGGCAGCCAAAAATCATCCCAACCTGCATGTGCCATAAAATACGCCACCGCCATCATACCACTGAGCACAAACGCCACAGGACGGGTAAACAAGCCCAGCAAAATCAGCAGACCGCCAAAAAATTCTAACACACCTGCCAAGCCCATCAGCGAAAACAAATGCACATCGGCAAAGCGTTCATCAAATGGCACACCAAACAGCTTTGACATACCATGCAGCATAAAACAGTAACCCGTCACCATACGCAAAATGGCTAACAAAGTACGTAAAAAATCGGCTTCTTGTAGTGCATCTTTGGGAATTGCCATGGCTCACCTCTTGGCTAAAGATTGGCTAAAGATTGGCTAAACATCGGTATACGAATGTGGTAAGCATAAAGACAAGCATGCCATCAAGTCAATGGACTTTGTTTAGCCTTTGTTTTGGTATTTTTTACATTAATAA
>NZ_BCUL01000010.1 GCF_001591265.1 Moraxella atlantae NBRC 14588
CAGCGTATTTCGCAAACTCCATTGAGTAAGTGGCACGACCCTGAGACATTGAGCGCAACTGAGTGGCATAACCGAACATCTCTGCTAGCGGTACTTCAGCGCGGATTTGTTTGACACCGCCAAACAAGTCATCCATACCTTGTACCATACCACGGCGACGGTTTAGGTCACCCATGATGTCACCCATGTAGTCTTCTGGTGTTTCCACCTCAACTTTCATAACTGGCTCAAGCAGTACAGGGTTGGCATTCATAAAGCCTTTACGGAACGCAATCGAACCTGCCATCTTAAATGACAATTCGTCCGAGTCCACGTCGTGGTATGAGCCATCATACAACGTCGCCTTAACGCCAACAACAGGGTAGCCTGCCAAAACGCCGCTCTTCATACGGTCTTGGATACCTTTATCAACCGCACCGAAGAACTCTTTTGGTACCACACCACCGACAACTTCTTCGGCAAATTCGTACTCTTTGCCTTCTGCTGGGTCAAGCGGTTCTAAACGTAGCCAAACGTGACCGAATTTACCGCGACCACCTGTTTGACGTACGAATTTACCTTCTTGCTCAACAGTGTTGCGGATAGTTTCACGGTAAGCCACTTGAGGCGCGCCCACATTGGCTTCAACGTTGAATTCACGCTTCATACGATCTACCAAGATCTCAAGGTGCAATTCACCCATACCGCTGATGATGGTTTGACCTGATTCTTCATCCGTATGAACGCGGAATGATGGGTCTTCTTTTGCCAATCGGTTCAAGGCAATTGACATTTTTTCTTGGTCATTTTTGGTTTTTGGTTCAACCGCCAATGAAATCACAGGATCTGGGAATTCCATACGCTCTAGCGTGATGACATTCTCTTCATCACATAAGGTATCACCTGTGGTCACATCTTTCATACCAACCAAAGCTGCGATATCACCTGCACGCAATTCACCGATTTCTTTTTGCTCATTGGCATGCATCTCAACGATACGACCAATACGCTCACGTTTCATCTTAACGGGGTTGTAAACCGAGTCACCTTGTTTGACCACACCTGAGTACACACGTACAAACGTCAAGTTACCCACGTACTTATCGTTCATGATTTTGAACGCTAGGGCAGCAAATGGCGCATCGTCTGATGACTCACGGCTCGTTTCGGTCTCGTCTTTGTCATCTAACACACCGCGGATCGCTTCAACGTCGTCAGGTGCTGGCAAGTATTCAATTACTGCATCCAACATTTTTTGCACGCCTTTGTTTTTAAAGGCAGTACCACAAAGCATTGGAATAATTTCGTTAGCGATAGTACGCTGACGGATTGCGGTTTTGATTTTTTCGATAGGCAAGTCACCGTTTTCTAGGTACTCATCCATCAGTTCTTCTGACGCTTCGGCAGCCGTTTCAACCAACTGTGCGCGGTACTCTTCTGCCAAATCTTGTAGATCAGCAGGGATGTCACGTTCTTCAAATTTCATACCTTGTGACGCAGTATCCCAGAAGATCGCTTTCATAGTGATCAAATCCACCACACCTTCAAAGCTATCTTCTTTACCAATCGGCAATACCACAGGCACAGGGTTACCACCTAGACGGTTTTTGATTTGGTCTTTAACGCGGTAGAAGTCTGCACCAATACGGTCCATTTTATTGACAAACGCCAAACGTGGCACGCGGTATTTGTTTGCTTGACGCCATACGGTTTCAGACTGTGGCTGCACACCACCTACTGCACAATATACCATACACGCACCGTCTAGCACACGCATTGAGCGCTCTACCTCAATGGTAAAGTCCACGTGACCGGGGGTGTCAATAAGGTTGATACGGTGCTCTGGAAATTGCTTTGCCATACCTGACCAAAAGCAAGTGGTTGCCGCTGAGGTAATGGTAATACCGCGCTCTTGCTCTTGTTCCATCCAGTCCATGGTTGCCGCGCCCTCATGGACTTCGCCCAATTTATGGCTACGACCTGTATAAAACAAAATACGTTCTGAAGTGGTGGTTTTACCCGCGTCAATATGGGCTGAAATCCCGATATTGCGGTAACGGCTAAGGGGTGTTGTACGAGCCATAATTTTTCCTAAATATTCTAGGTGCTAATTGTTAATTGCTAAGCATTAACCCAACATGAATCATCATTATCATTATTCGGATATGTCATTGTGGTAGGTCAAACACGCGCATCGGCTAAAATTTAGACAGTTGTTAAAGTTTTTAATCACTTGCCTAAATTATGTCAATTCACATCTTCGACAGACGATAGACATAGGCGTATTATGATAGGGGCAAGTCATGACAGATCAATGACAAAATCATCTGACCAGACAGCTTGCCTTATGATTGCGAACACTAGATGGGGCTTGCGATCAATTTTACAAGCCCCGTCATTGACAACAAAATAATAATCAAACGCTAAACATTAGAAGCGGTAGTGCGAGAACGCTTTGTTAGCGTCTGCCATGCGGTGAACCTCGTCACGGCGTTTCATCGCATTACCTTTGCCTTCAGACGCGTCCATCAATTCGCCCGCTAGGCGCAATGCCATGGATTTTTCTGAACGGCGAGCAGCAGCATCTACCAACCAACGCATTGCCAAGGCAGTACGACGGGAGGGACGTACTTCCATAGGCACTTGATAGGTAGCACCACCCACACGGCGAGCCTTGACCTCAACCATTGGGCGAACTTTTTCTAGGGTATCTTCAAAAAACGCCACTGGGTCAGTGATGTTATTTTTTTCAACCACACGGTCTAGCGCGCCGTAAACGATTTTTTCGGCGATTGATTTTTTACCATCCACCATCACATGGTTGATGAATTTGGCGATAGTCTGGCTACCAAATTTTGGATCTGGTAGAATTTCACGGGCGGCAATGACGCGACGTCTTGGCATGATAAATTCCTTGTGTATTCAGGGGGATCTGGTCGGGGCAATTTGGGTTTTTTTGACAATAAATTACCACACCAGCCTTACTGCTCATGGCGGTATCGATTCAAATTTAGTGAATCGACCTATCCATCAGCAAACAATTATAAAATAACTTAGATCAAATGACCTAAATTACGCTTTTGGACGCTTCGCGCCGTATTTAGAACGACCTTGTTTACGGTCTTTTACGCCTGCACAGTCTAGCGCGCCGCGTACGGTGTGGTAACGCACACCTGGCAAGTCTTTTACACGACCACCGCGAATCAATACAACGCTGTGTTCTTGTAGGTTGTGACCTTCACCACCGATATAGCTTGATACTTCATAGCCGGAAGTCAAACGCACACGGCAAACTTTGCGCATCGCAGAGTTTGGTTTTTTAGGGGTGGTGGTGTAAACGCGGGTACATACGCCGCGACGTTGTGGGCATGCTTGCAACGCAGGAACTTTTGATTTTTCCTTGATGGTTGTGCGCCCTTTACGGATTAATTGGTTTGTGGTTGCCATATGGCACTCTTCTCCCGTTACAGTCAATGCAATAGACATGACACGGCAAAACCGAGCCAGTCATTTTTTGGACAGCGTATTATAGAGAAACTGTCAAGTTTTTTCAAGTGTTTATTGTGAAAAATGCCTAAAGCTGAGCAAATTGGCAAAATAAGGCAAAAAAACACGGTCGTATAAGACAACCGTGTTTTGTATTTACTCGTTAAACAAAACGTGTCAAGCAAATTAAGCAGATGGATGGGCTGGCTGCTTGTGAGTAAGCTGATCGGGCTGGTCTTGCTTAGCCGAGTGATCGGCAAAAATCGCTTGGGTCACGGCGATGACTTCATGAATGATTTGGTTGTTGTAAGCGGTACCAATTCCGACCGCGGTGATGGGCAAAACTTTGTGCAAAATACCAACGTTAAACCGCTCAAGGTTGAGATTGATATTTTCAGCAATTTCATCAAATGCCGAAAATAACTGCGCAATGGTTGAATTGTCCAACAAATCTTGGTTTTCTGCTAGTGTATCATCGGTCATGGCTTCAAATAAGCCTAAGCCTGCCAATAACGTTTGTTTTTCTTGTAATTTTTTTAAATTAACTTTGCTCAAAATTTCATACGCTAAGATCACGCCCGTACTGCCCGTCAATGGGCGATCATACACATAGCTGATTTGGAAAATATGGCGTAAACACACCGCCAACAGCCAAAATGTATCGCCCAAAATGCCCAATAGACCTGCAAAGTTGCTCACACTACCTAAGGTTGCCAAGGCACGGTTTTGGTTGGCGATTTCCTCGGCAAGTGCGTCGCGTTCGGCAGTAGATAGCTGCTTGCCAAATTGCGGATTGTTGTGTAAATCGGTATCTGCCCAGCTTTGCGCCAATTTGCCGACGCGCATAAACACGCTGTCACTGGCTTTGTCAAACAGTGATTGCGGTACAAAGCGATCAGCGTATTTTTGGTAACGGCTTAACGGGGTTTTACCCATCAGCTTGGCAGATAGAGCAGGGATTTGGTCATGAAAGGCGTTTTTGTGTGCGCGAATATCGTCGCGTAAGGTAGTTAAGTCCAAATCTTGCAACATATCTTTGGGCAAGTCGCTGCTATCTGTGAATGTTGCTAAACGTCCACCCAACGCGTTTAAGCCGTCACGGGTTTTGCCAAAAATTGTATGGGTTAGATTTGCCATGGGTATTCCTTATTGTGGATATATTTTGGGTATCAACTGGTTAAGTAAATGCAAACGCACATTAGGGTAAATAAAACCTTGCGCTATTACAAGGTGTGAACGTTATGCAAACGTATGGGCTTGGTTAAAGCTGCGTGTATACTGGGCAAATGTTGGTTTTTTTAAAAAGCTCTATTAAGGCTCAGTTTATAGAAATATTTTGTAACAAAATCGGACTGCTACTAGCGTTTATAGGCTGAATTCACTACAATTTTGCCTTTGTGGACTTAAAAATTTTTGACAGATAAAGGCAAAGCTATGCGGCGGGTGGTCATCACAGGGGCAGGTTTGGTATCGTGCATTGGCAACGATTGGGCAAGTGTGGTACAGGCACTGCGTACAGGGCAATCGGGCATTGCGTTTAATCCGATGTACGCCGAACAGGGTTTTAAATCCTGCGTGTCGGGCTCAGTGGATGATGCCGCACTGGATACGTCGATGATTGACCGTAAGCTCAAGCGATTTTTGTCAAAACCTGGGTTGTATGCCTATGTCAGCGCGTGGCAAGCATTGGCGCAAGCAGGCTTGAGTATGGATGCGGTGGCGCACAATCCACGGATTGGGGTAGTCGCAGGCTCGGCAGCGTCTTCAACACATGATGTGATGGTGGCGTTGGATGGCATGCGTGACAAGGGCTTACGCGGTGTTGGTGCGATGACGGTGCCAAAAACCATGTCTAGCACGGTATCGGCAGCACTGGCGACGGGATTTAAGCTTGCAGGTGTGAACTATTCGATCGCTTCAGCGTGCGCCACCTCAGCGCATTGCGTGGGGCACGCCATGGAGCTGATACAGCTTGGTAAGCAAGATATCGTACTGGCAGGCGGTGGTGAGTTGGAGGATTGGACGCAATCATGCATGTTTGATGCTATGGGTGCGCTTAGCACGCGCTACAATGACACGCCCACCCAAGCCAGCCGCCCGTACGACGCTGCGCGTGATGGGTTTGTCATCGCAGGCGGTGGCGGTATGGTGGTGGTCGAAAGCCTAGAGCACGCGATAGCGCGCGGTGCGCCGATTTTGGCAGAAATCGTTGGCTATGGTGCGACATCCGACGGTGCGGATATGGTCGCACCCAGCGGTGAGGGCGCGGTGCGTTGTATGCAGCAGGCGCTGGCACAAGCAAGCATGACGACGGTGGATTATCTCAACACGCATGGCACCAGCACGCCGATAGGCGATATGGCAGAATTAAATGCCGTCAAAGCGGCGTTTGGTGCACACACGCCGGCGATTAGCTCAACCAAATCCATGACAGGGCATAGCCTTGGTGCGGCAGGCGTGCACGAGCTGATTTATTGCTTGATGATGCTGCAAGAGGGTTTTATCGCGCCAAACATCAATATCAATCACCTTGATGATGCAGCCCAAGGCTTTGATATTGTCCGTCAGACGCGTAAGACACAGCTTGACAGCGTGATGACCAACAGCTTTGGCTTTGGGGGTACCAATGCCAGTTTGATTATTCGTCGTTTTGTTTAAATATATTTAAAAATAGCCTTAAAATTTAAACTTGGCAAGCGGTTAATCATTCTGCCAACGCCGCCAACGCATCAAGCAAACGCTGATTTTGCTCAGCCGTGCCAATCGTGATACGCAAATAATCACGGATTTTGGGCTGGTTAAAATAACGCACAACGATGCCCTGCTCACGCAACGCGGCAAAAATTTGCGCAGCATTGCCATTCATCAAACCAACAGGCGGCTTGGCAAACACAAAATTGGCTTGTGACGGCAATACATCAAAACCTTGGGCGGTCAAACGCGCACTTAAATCTTGACGTAGAGCGATGATCTCATGGCAGCGCGTGGTAAAATATGCGACATCTTGCAAACTTGCCAACGCGCCTGCTTGTGCCAAGGTATCTATTGGATAGCTATTAAAGCTGTTTTTATAACGAGTCAAAGCTTCAATCAACGATGGATTAGCAAACGCCATACCAACGCGCAGCCCCGCCAGCGCGCGTGACTTTGAAAACGTCTGCACCACCACTAAGTTGTCGTATTGCTTAACCAATTCAACAGCAGAGGCATGTGCCACATCAGCAAAATCAATATACGCCTCATCAATCACTACCACGGCATTGGTGTGTTCTTTGAGCAATTTTTCGATATCGCCACGCGCAAGTAAAATCCCTGTCGGCGCGTTGGGATTGGCAAGGATAATCCCACCACACGGGCGACGGTAGTCATCGACATCAATGCTAAAATCGGCTTTGAGCGCAATTTTTGCCAACTCAATGTGAAATGTGTCAGCGTACACGGGGTAAAAACTGTAGCCAATCTCAGGCGTAAGTACGGGGCGATCTTTGACAAAAAAACAAGTAAAAATATGCGCCAGTACCTCATCTGAGCCATTACCAACAAATACCTGATTGAGATCTAACCCATGCAAATCCGCCAATGCTTGGCGCAGCTCATCGGATTCAAAACTTGGATAACGCCTGAGCGTATCGGCTTGATTGGCAAGCGCGGCAACAATCGCTTCGGCAACACGCGGTGAAGGCGCAAACGGATTTTCGTTGGTATTGAGCTTGCACAAATTGGCAAGTTTGGGCTGCTCACCGGGTACATACGGGGTGAGGTTTTTGATATGCTGACTCCACAGTCGGTTGTTGATGACCGTGGGGGTGGTGGAAGTCAGGTGAGAGGTTGCAGACGTATCTGTCGATGCCACAGTGTCACTCCGTTGATAATGATAAGCGCAGGCAAACGGCGAGGTATAAAAAAATTTGTCAAATACCACAAGCAATAGCTAGCAATATCGGCTAATATGCTACACCGCATGGGCGATTATCTTAGCATAAAACCGCGTGCCGCCCTAGCGTGTGCCGTCATAAAAAAATGCGATACGGGAGCAAAAAATTGGTTAAGCCTGTTATGTCGTCATCCACACTGTCCTCACCCAAGCCCTCTGATCATCCCCCCCAATCTAATCCGTCAAATCCATCACTGCCGCCATACTATCGGCGTGGTTTGTTGTGGGCAGTGGGGCTTGGTTTGGTGCTACTTGCCGTCAATATGCGCGCACCGCTGATTGGTTTTGGCACGGTTGCGCCGCAAGTGCAGCAGGACTTGGGCGTATCCACCAAGTTAATCGGCGTGATTGGCACAATTCCCATGCTGGTGTTTGCCATGATCTCGCCACTTGCGCCGCGTTTGGCACAGCGGATTGGGTTACTTGGCAGTATGCTGCTAGCCAGCGTGGCACTGGCAGGCGGCATATTGCTGCGGATTGTTCAACCAGCATTTGGTTGGTTGGCTGCAGGCACGCTGCTATTGTCGGTGGCGATTGCGCTGGGCAACGTGCTGATCCCTGCCGTGGTCAAACAGTATTTTGCCGACCGCATCAATACCTTGATGAGCGGCTATTCACTGTGGCTGGCAATACTGGCAGGATTGGCGGCTTGGCTGACGCCACATTTGGCACAGCAGCACGATTGGCGGTTCGCGCTTGGGGTGTGGGTGGTGCCAACGTTGATTGCATGTGTGGTTTGGGCATGGGCGTGTCAGCTTGGACGTGCGCAAGCCGATCCATCGATCGACGCGGCTACCGATACTCACAGCATGTCAGCACAGGCACCGCGCTCGGTGTGGCGTATCCCCATGGCATGGTATATTAGTTTGTTTATGGGCTTACAATCGCTGTTGTATTTTACCTTGGTCAATTTTTTGCCCAGCTTATTGGTTGATAAAGGCATGGACGCGGCGCAAGTTAGTAACATTGGTATGGTTTTTCAAATTATTGCCTTGCCATCGGTGCTATTTTTGTCGGTGGTGGTCAAAAAAGGCGGCAGTCTGCGCGCGCTGATGATGTCAGGGGCAATTAGCAACCTGTTGGGTGTGATTAGCTTTGGTTTTATGCCAAATGCGTGGTCATACGCCGCGGCGGTTGCGGCAGGTTATGGCTGCGGCATCACGTACACCTTGTGCTTGATTATTTTAACCTTGCGTAGCAAAGACAGCGCGCAAGCTGCAGAACTATCAGGCATGGCGCAAACCATTGGCTACAGTATCGCGTTGATCGGCCCCTTGGCGACAGGCTGGCTCAAAGATTTATCGGGCGGGTGGCTGCTACCGATGGCGGTTTTGACGGTATTGATGGTGATTAAATGCGTGTTTGCATGGCTAGCGACCCAAGAACGCCCCATCGAATAAGTCGATAATTTCCAAAAAACTGTTGATTAAGCGTATCTATGTGTTAGCACCGTGTAGGCTTTCAGCGGTTTTGCGTAAGGATTTGGCGCAAAGTCGTGTTTAGTCGCTATAATACGCACAAAGCCCAATACTACCCAGCGTTATTCGACTATACTACTTAGTTAGTACAACAATGCTAGGCAATTTGGGTTAAATCACAAGCAATAATTTGGAGAAAATCATGAGTAAGAGTGACCTACCATTCCACTATTCTGACAAACGCATTTCTGACAAAATGGAAGCTGCGCTAAATGAACAAATGATGACTGAAGCTGCGCAAGCGCAAGCGTATTTGGCGTTAGGTAGCTGGGCGGAAGTCAATAACTACGACGGGGTGGCTGATTTCTTCTACAAGCATTCTGCTGAAGAGCGCAACCACATGTTTAAGTTCTTAGAATATATCAATGAACGCGGTGGTGAAGCCAAAATTGGTGCAATTCCTGCACCACGCGATAATCCAAGCGATCTTGAAAGCTGCATTGAAGATATTTGGCAGCATGAGCTAGATAACTCACGCAAAATCTATGCATTGGTTGATTTGGCGTTAGAAGAACGTGACTGGGCAACATTCAATTTTCTACAATGGTTCGTTAAAGAGCAAATCGAAGAAGAAGCCCTAATTGGTGATCTACGCGATAAATTCTCATTGGCATCAAGAGAAAAACAAGACAATCAAAACTTCTACTCATTCGACCGTGACATGTCAAACGCTTCACAATCGGGTGAAATTCCACGTGAAAAAAGCCTAGATGAATAATATAGGGTGAATAACTCAGACGAATAATTCGCTTAATCGCTGAACTGGCAGTCAATCAACTGCCAGTTTTTTTATGGGTTTTAAAAGGTATAAAAAAAGCTGGCATCACGTGCCAGCTTTTTGGTTAAATTTGAGTAGCGATTACATGCAAGGTTAGCTTTTTAGCGTGATGCTATCATTGCCATCAAGCTTGTCTAGTGCCACCGCATTGGGTTTTAGCGGGATAGGTTGGCTGACCAATGCCGCTTTAAATACCTCATCCACGGTTTCAACGGGCTGAATATACAAGCCTTCTTTGACGTTGTCAGGAATATCTTGCAAATCGCGCTCGTTGGATTTTGGTATCAACACGTGCTTGATACCGCCGCGGTGCGCCGCCAGTAGCTTCTCTTTTAAACCCCCGATCCGTAGCACCTTACCGCGCAAGGTCACCTCACCAGTCATCGCGATGTCAGGACGGATAGCAATGCCTGTCATTGCCGATGCCAGTGCCAACGTCAGGGCAATACCTGCCGAAGGGCCATCTTTTGGCGTTGCACCCTCGGGCATATGCACGTGAATGTCGGTGTTTTTAAACGTGTCATAGCTGATGCCAAGTTTGGCACCGCGCGCACGTACCACGCTCATGGCAGCACGAATCGATTCTTTCATGACATCGCCGAGTGAGCCTGTAAAGCTTAATTCACCTTTGCCTTGTAGCGCGACCGCCTCAATGGTCAGAAGCTCGCCGCCAACCTGTGTCCATGCCAAGCCTGTCACGCGTCCCACTTCTGGGTCTTGCTCGGCTAAGCCAAAGTCAAACTGGTGTACGCCCAAGTAATCACCGATGTTATCGGCATCGACCACGACGTGTTCGGCAGTATCGGCGTTGTTTTTGGCATTGTCTTCAGCTTGTTGGACGTGGTTTTTGACCACTTTACGCGCGATTTTGTTAATCTCACGCTCAAGGTTACGCACGCCTGCTTCGCGAGTATAACGCTGCACAATCGTTTGCACCGCGTCGGTGGTGATTTCCACCTCACCCTCGGCAAGACCGTTTTGCTCCAAGGCTTTGGGTAGCAAATATTTTTCGGCGATGTTGATTTTTTCGTCTTCGGTGTAGCCTGGTAGGCGGATGACTTCCATACGGTCAAGCAGGGCAGGCGGAATGTCCATGCTGTTTGCCGTACAGATGAACATCACCTGCGACAAGTCCAAATCCATGTCCAAATAATGATCATTAAAGGCATGGTTTTGCGATGGGTCTAGCACTTCAAGCAGGGCTGAAGCAGGATCACCGCGAAAATCTTGCGCCATTTTGTCGATTTCATCTAACAAAAACAGCGGATTTTTTACGCCAACTTTTGCCAATGATTGCACGATTTTACCAGGCATTGCACCGATATAGGTGCGTCGATGTCCGCGGATTTCGGCTTCATCACGCACACCGCCTAATGCCATGCGAACAAATTCACGCCCTGTTGCGCGCGCAATCGATTCACCCAATGAGGTTTTACCTACGCCAGGTGGGCCGACCAAACACAAAATAGGGCCTTTCAACGCTTTGACGCGTGACTGCACTGCCAAAAACTCTAAGATACGGTCTTTGACATCGTTTAGCCCGTAATGCTCGGCCTCAAGCACGTCTTGCGCGTGGTTGATGTCAATGTGCACATCGCTGGTCTTGTGCCAAGGCGTGTCCAAAATCCACTCAAGGTAGTTACGCACCACCGATGATTCTGACGATGCAGGCGGCATCATTTTGAGTTTACGAAACTCGCTTTCGGCTTTTTTGCGCACGTCATCAGGCAAGTCGGCTTGCTCAAGACGGTTGGCAAGCTCGTCAAGGTCATCATCGTCTGATGGCTCGCCGCGTTCTTCGTGCAGATCCGACAGCTCGTTTTTGATCGCCTTCATTTTTTCATTGAGGAAGTATTCACGCTGGTTGTTTTCCATTTGGCGGCGAACTTGCTCTTGCAATTCTTGCTCAATGTTTTGCTCGGCACTTTGCTGTACCAAGTAATCAGTTAGCGTTTTGATATGCGCGGCTAGGTCGTCTTGTTCCAAAAACGCTTGTTTGTCGGCAAGGTTTAACGACACGCGTGTGGCAATAAAATACAACAGCTCTTCGATGTTGCTGATGCGCTCGGCAACACGAATCAATTCACGCGCATTGCGTAAGCGGCTTTCGGCGTATTGGCTAAACAATGCCAACAAGGCAGCTTTATGGTCTTGCTGCTCATTGGCAGGCAAATCCACTGTCATTGGACTGGCAGCAAATTGCGCGACCAAGGCACGGCCTTCATCGTTGTTAAACTGCGCGTGTAGCGTGTCAGTTTGGAGCAATTCGGCGCGGTACAGACCTTCAATCAATACCTTGACGCACGTGTCGTCGTTTTCATGCGGCATGGTATTGACGATGCGGCACACGGTACCGTATTGATACAGGTTGGACTCGTCGATGTCTTCGGTCAAAGAATCTTGCTGCGCGACAACCAAAATACGGTTGTCATACTCGCGCTGCGCCAATTCAACAGCATTCACCGACAGCGCGCGTCCAACAAATAGCGCGATTTGCATGTGCGGATATACCACCACATCACGCAATGCCAACAATGGCAAGGTATTAACCGTATCGTCGGCATGTTCAGAAGTCACATCATAGACTTCATTGTTCATATCTTGCAGATTATCTTGCATAGTATCCCCTTCAAACTCAGCCGCTCATGCGTCGGCTGGTGACATACGCTAGATATGGTGTTTGACAAATAAATTGCAAGCGTTTGGCTAAGCGATTGTTTAAACGATCATTTACCTGCCAATCTGGGCAAAAAACGCGCTAAAAATCGCTGTCCGTGTCACGATTGACCGCCAAGAATGCGTCGGCTTGCGCCAATAGCTGCGCTAAGTGGTTGGGGTTCATCACGGTGACGATCTGCGCGGATGACAGCGTGTCATCCACGGGTGCAATATCATCATCAAAAACCGCCACGTCATTGGCAACCGTGGGCGTGGAACAAGTGGGCAATTTCAACAAAAAATCGTTGGGTGCTGCGGTAACTGGTTTGGGTGACCTAACCGCAAAATGCTGGCGAAAATCCATTATGCCGCTAGGCTGCACAGCCAAATCTAGCCGCGCATCCCACGGCTGATGCGGCAAATGCGCCACGCGTTGCCAATCATACGCCCAACCAATCACCAAGGGCTTATTGCGACGATGCGCCAAGGTGCGGTCATAAAATCCGCCGCCCATGCCAAGCCGATAGCCGTCATCATCAAACGCGACCAATGGCACAAACAACACATCCAAGTCACGCGCCGTCACCAATGCGCCATAGGCAGGCTGACGCATAGCAAGCGGATGGCGAGCAAGCCGCGCGTTTTTGAGTGTGGTAGCGTGCAACTGCCGAAAACGTAACGCGCTGTGCGCATGGATGACGACAGGCAAAAACACGCGCCAACCACGCCGCCGCGCCCAATCAATCAGCCCCTGTGTCGGCAATTCGCCAAATGCGTCAGCATACACACCAATATTGAGCGGACGGTTTGGCTGACGGGGCAGGGGAAGACGGCTGAGCCTACGCAGGGCTTGTCCTGCCGCATGGCGACGCTCAGCAGATGACAGCATACGGCGTTCGCGTCGCAGACGGCGGCGAATGACTTGTGGGGTATCGCTTGCGGTGATACGGTCAGTTTGGGTGGCTTGGTGCTTGGGCATG
This sequence comes from Moraxella atlantae NBRC 14588, assembly GCF_001591265.1. Classification (GTDB taxonomy): domain Bacteria; phylum Pseudomonadota; class Gammaproteobacteria; order Pseudomonadales; family Moraxellaceae; genus Faucicola; species Faucicola atlantae. The sequence goes on from NZ_BCUL01000010.1 coordinate 13,294, forward strand.
ATAAACATTTTATGTTGCGCTGGATTTTTTACAGTAAACCATTTGCCCCGACAAAACAAGCCCAACAAAACAGATGAAACACGCGCCAAAAAAGCGTATAGTAAGCGTATTTGTGTTTGCCAAATCAAGCAAACTGATTAAGCACACCGATTTTTGACGTCGTACAAATTTTTATAGTGAGCAAAAGGAAAACCACATGAGCGAACAAACCAACAACCAAACAGGCGATTTTCGACAAGAAAAAGACACCATGGGCGCGGTGCAAGTGCCTAGCCAAGCCTATTGGGGCGCGCAAACCGAGCGCAGCCGCAACAACTTTAAAATCGGTGGCGAAACCCTGCCACAACCCTTGATTGAAGCAATGGCATTGGTCAAAAAAGCCGCTGCGCTAACCAACGCCGACTTAGGACGCATCAGCAATGACAAGCGTGATTTGATCGTGCAAGCGGCAGATGAAGTCATCGGCGGTAAGTTACGCGACCAATTCCCGTTGGTGGTGTGGCAAACAGGTTCGGGCACGCAATCAAACATGAACATGAATGAAGTGCTTGCCAACCGCGCCAACGAAATCGCAGGACACGACAAAGGCAGCTACCAAACTATCCACCCCAATGATGATGTCAATCACGCGCAATCTACCAATGATAGCTTCCCAACCGCGATCCGTGTGGCAGCCGCGCGCCAAATTAATAGCTTGCTCATTCCAGCGGTGAAGGCACTGCGCGACACCTTGGCAAAAAAAGCCAATGACTTTGACGATATCGTCAAAATCGGGCGCACACACTTGCAAGATGCCACACCTTTGACCTTGGGGCAAGAGTTTAGTGGCTATGCCAGTCAGCTTGACCATGCTTTGACTCGCTTAGACGCAGCACTACAGGGCTTGTATGAACTGCCTTTGGGTGGTACGGCGGTTGGTACGGGGCTAAACGCGCACCCAGATTACGCCGTCAAAGCGGCGCAAACTTTGTCAGATTTGACAGGCTTGCCGTTTGTCACCGCGCCCAACAAATTTGAAGCTTTGGGCGCGCGCGATGCTGAAGTGTTTGCCTCGGGTGCACTCAAAACCTTGGCAGCCAGCCTCAACAAAATTGCCAATGACGTGCGTTGGTTGGCATCAGGCCCACGCTGTGGCATCGGTGAGATTCGTATTCCTGAAAACGAACCTGGTTCATCCATCATGCCAGGTAAGGTCAACCCAACTCAGTCAGAAGCCATGACCATGGTCGTCGCGCAAGTCATGGGTAATGATGTAACCATCAACCTAGCAGGTGCGTCAGGCAACTTTGAGCTAAACGTATTCATGCCTGTGATTGGCTACAACTTGCTGCAATCCATCCGTCTATTGGGCGATACTTGCAACAGCTTTAATGAGCATTGCGCGGTGGGTATCGAGCCTGTCAAAGAAAAAATCGACGAGTATTTGCACAATTCATTGATGCTAGTAACCGCGCTAAACCGTCACGTCGGCTATGAAAATGCCGCTAAAATCGCCAAAACCGCCTACAAGGACAACAAAACCTTGAAGCAAGTTGCGGTTGAATTGGGCTTGATGACAGCAGAACAGTTTGATGAGTGGGTCAAGCCTGAAGCAATGGTCAAATCATCATAAGCCAACGCATAGCTTTGATGACTTAGCTTTGAAACCTAGCTTAATATTGCGTTGATCAGCAAGCCAGTGGTATGCACCATTGGCTTGTTTTTTATGGGTTTTATTAGTAAACTAAAAATTCCAAGGCGGATAATAGCTATCTTTTATCAAACCGATTGAGCTGTTTGACCTAAGCCGCCTGCTTGCCGCGATAGACACGGCAAGTTTTGCCATGAGAAGGATTTTTTCATGACCATCACCAACCCAACGGCAAATGCCCTGCCAAAACCTGCCCGTGTGGTTGATTTAGCCGCCAAGCAAATCGTTGAACACCATCTAAACAAATTAGCCGTTCCGCAAGATTTGTCGCTAAACCGCCATGAATTTGAGCAAAAAAAAGCGCAAATTATCGAGCTGTTACGCGCCAATCATGCGACATTAATCGCCCATTATTACACCGATCCTGCCATTCAAGCCATCGCTGAGGCCAGCGGCGGCATCGTGTCCGATAGCCTTGAGATGGCACGATTTGGGCGTGACAGTGACAGCGCGGTGCTGTTGGTGGCAGGCGTGCGCTTCATGGGCGAGAGTGCCAAAATTTTAAGCCCAGACAAAACTGTGCTGATGCCGACGCTAGACGCGACTTGTTCACTGGATTTGGGTTGTCCTGCCGAGGCGTTTAGCGCGTTTTGTGATGCGCACCCTGAGCGCACCGTGGTGGTCTATGCCAATACCTCTGCCGCCGTCAAAGCGCGTGCCGATTGGGTGGTAACCTCAAGCATTGCCGTTGAGCTGATCGACCACCTAGACAGCCAAGGCGAAAAAATTATCTGGGCACCCGATCAGCATTTAGGGCGTTATATTCAACGTCAAGTTGGCGCAGATATGCTGCTATGGGATGGTGCGTGCATTGTGCATGAGGAATTTCGTGCGCGCAGCCTTGCCAGTATCAAAGCCTTATACCCCGATGCAGCCGTGTTGGTGCACCCCGAATCCCCACTTGAAATGATTGAAATGGCAGATGCAGTAGGTAGCACCAGTCAGCTAATTGCCGCTGCCCAGCGTTTGCCGCATAACACACTGATTGTCGCCACCGACCGCGGAATTTTTTATAAAATGCAGCAAGCTGCCCCGCATAAAACCTTTATTGAAGCCCCCACTCGTGGTGAAGGCGCGACATGCCGCTCATGCGCGCATTGCCCGTGGATGGCGATGAATGACCTTGACCAAATTATCACCACCTTGCAGCAAATTGGCACACCGCAAGCAGCACAACATGAGATTATCGTTGCACCTGACTTGATTACCCAAGCCAAAAAACCGCTTGATCGTATGCTAGCGTTTGGCGCGTCGCTCAAGCGTTAGCGATTGGTTAAACACAAGCAAGCATTTGGATAAGGGCGTGGTGTTCGCGTGTCATAGCACCAGACTCAGCCATCTGTATGAGGCGCTGACAAAAACCAACCAGCACAAAAATAAAAATAAATGCAAAAACTGCTTGACACATTTGCGACCTTGCATTAATATACCCACCACTTAACGCAGTGGTGGAAATTTTAGCCACTGGCGATAAAAGTCGGGGCGTAGCTCAGCTTGGTAGAGCACCTGCTTTGGGAGCAGGGGGTCGTAGGTTCGAATCCTGTCGCCCCGACCATTTTTTTAAGTACTCATATTTGAGTCATTGAAGTATCAGAGCCGTGCAGGCTGTAAAGTCCTTAATACGCGCCTGTAGCTCAGTTGGATAGAGCATCTGCCTTCTAAGCAGGTGGTCACAGGTTCGAATCCTGTCAGGCGCGCCATTTGCCTGCTGTATTGGTTGGTTTTGACAATACTTTTTAAGCCGTAGGCTGATCTATGGCGGATGTAGCTCAGTTGGTAGAGCCCCGGGTTGTGATCTCGGTGGTCGTGGGTTCGAGCCCCATCATTCGCCCCAATCTCTTATGACATTATTGATGACATCACTGAACTGCTAGCCATGAGGTATAGTGGTTTTTTTTGTTTTTGCTAAAGTCTAAATTTTTGCCATAAAAAAAGGCAACCATCGGCTGCCTTTTTGGCTAAAACCAACGAGCGCTTATGACCTAGTACACTTGCGGCACATACATCTCGGCAGGGATTTCTTCACGAACGTAGTCATCGTGGTGCACGCGTGGAGGCAATTCGACGATTTCGTGGGGAATTTCTTCATACGGGATTTGTGACAACAAATGGCTGATGCAGTTGAGTCGTGCTCTTTTTTTGTCGTTGCCTTCAATCACCCACCACGGTGCTTCAGGTATATTGGTGCGCTCAAACATCACTTCTTTGGCTTTGGTGTACTGCTCCCAACGACGGCGTGATTCCAAATCCATCGGCGATAGCTTCCATTGTTTGAGTGGGTCATACACACGGCTTAAAAAACGCGCGTGTTGCTCTTCGTCGGTGATTGAGAACCAATATTTGATCAAGCGAATGCCCGAACGCACCAACATGCGCTCAAATTCAGGCGCAGATTGGAAAAATTCTTGATACTGCTCTTCGGTACAAAAGCCCATCACGCGCTCAACACCTGCGCGGTTGTACCAGCTGCGGTCAAATAACACGATCTCACCTGCGGCAGGTAAATGCGCGACATAACGCTGAAAATACCATTGGGTTTTTTCGCGGTCACTGGGTGCAGGCAATGCTGCGACACGGCACACACGTGGGTTTAAGCGTTGGGTAATGCGCTTAATCGCACCGCCTTTACCTGCCGAATCACGCCCTTCAAAAATCACCACGACACGCTCGCCGTTGTGTACAACCCAATCTTGCAGCTTAATCAGCTCTTTTTGTAGGCGGATCAGCTCTTTGAAATACACATGACGATTCAGTTTTTCATCGGCTGTTAATTCGCTGCGCGTGTAGCGGTGATCTTGTACGTAATCGTCAAGTTCGTTTTCGATTTCTTCATCGTAGCTGTCGATCAGCTCATCTTGCAGCTGTTGGCGGATGTTTTCATCACCGATGTCCGCATCATTAAGGTAGTTATCAGCGGTCAAGTCATCGGTTGCCATGGCGACTTTTTTTTCAAGTTGTTCATCGTTTAGGGGGGTAAGTGGGCGGTAGGTCATGGTGTATCCTTTTAATCGTATATATCATACGGTTTGTCGGGTGGATAGTGGTGAGAAAAAACGCATTTTTTTCGCCTATCTTAACGCAACAATATGACAACGCCATGACGACTTGACGCTTGTGCTAAACTAGGCGGTGACGTGTTGTTGGATGATCGGGCAGTGATAAACAGGTGAAAAATTGATGGGCGTATGGGTTTGTGTGGTGATTGCGCTGTTTGTGCTGGGCAGTCTCATGGCGCTGATGCCATCGGCGCGCGCGCGCCAGCTTGATGCGCTGCGTATGACGGCGCGGCGAATAGGTTTGCAGCCTAAATTGGTCGCTTGCCCCGATTGGCTGGTGCAGCAGCTAAACAAACAGCCTAATCTACCAACGGATAAGATGGTGGCGCAATACGGCTGTTTGATTGAGGGCGCGCGTTTGCCTGCGTGTGATTTTCTTGCTGTCGATGGGCGATGGCAACTGGCGGCGCATTGGCAAGCATTTGCTCAAACTGAGCCGTCCATGACCAACAAATTTTTGTTAAATAACGCGCTCAATGGTGCGTCGATTGATTTGCCTACCAATATCGCACAACACGCGCTTGGCTTGAGTGTGCAGGCAAATTTTATTGCGTTATATTGGCGTGAAAACCTTGACGCGTCGCCTGCCACGCTTGAAACGCGAACAAATGACCTAATTCAATTAAAAACCGATTTGCAACATTATGCTGATTTGTTGCACAATGGCGCAATTTAGCACGCAAATCCAACCGATTTTGTCGGTTAGCCTATCAGCTGATCCGACCCATGTTGTTAGCAACGTATATAATTTTATCAACCAATTTTTTAATCGCGTTATTCAATCAACCTATGCGTAAACCAAGTTCAACCACGCGCAGTAAGACTGCCAAAGCCTCAACCACCAGCCCTGCTGATGACGTACAACCAAAAAGCAGCAAGGGTAAGGCATTGGTGATTGTCGAATCGCCTGCCAAAGCCAAAACCATCAATAAATACTTGGGCAATGACTATATCGTGCGCTCAAGTGTCGGGCATGTCCGCGATTTGCCTGTATCAGGTAGCGGTGAGAAAACCAAAGCCAAAACCAAAGATGACGGCGTCAAACTTACCCGTGAGCAAAAGGCGCAGCAAGCCTTGGTGCGGCGCATGGGCATCGATCCTGAACACGGTTGGGCGGCGCATTATGAAGTTTTGCCTAACAAAACCAAGGTTATCAAAGAGCTAAAAAGCCTTGCCAAAGATGCCGATGCCATTTATTTGGCTACTGACTTGGATCGCGAAGGTGAGGCGATTGCGTGGCATTTAAAAGAAGTCATCGGCGGTGATGACAGCAAATATAGCCGTGTGGTGTTCAATGAAATCACCAAATCTGCCATTCAGCAAGCGTTTAGCCAACCGACCAAACTCAATTATGACCGCGTCAATGCCCAGCAGGCACGACGGTTTTTAGACCGCGTGGTGGGTTACATGGTGTCACCGCTGTTGTGGCAAAAAGTTGCCCGTGGCTTGTCGGCAGGGCGTGTGCAGTCGGTGGCAACGCGTTTGGTGGTTGAGCGTGAACGCGAGATTCGTGCGTTTACGCCTGTTGAGTACTGGCAAATCCATGTTGATGCCCACAGCGAGCGTTTGCAAGCCGTCAAACAGCCGCCGTTTGATTTGCGCCTTGAGGCGACCAAGCAGGCAGGCGAGGCGTTATCACTGAGCAATCAAGAACAGACCGATGCGGTGGTTGCACGGTTGCACAAAGCGCAATTTGTCGTGGCTGATCGCGAGCAAAAACCCACCCAGTCCAAGCCATCCGCGCCGTTTATCACCTCAACCTTGCAGCAAGCGGCAAGCACGCGTTTAGGTTTTCCTGTCAAAAAAACCATGCTGTTGGCGCAGCGGCTATATGAGGCAGGGCATATCACCTACATGCGTACCGACAGCACATTTTTGTCTGCCGACGCGCTTAGCAGCGTGCGCGGCTATATCGATAAACAATTTGGCAAAAACTATCTACCCGAACGCGCCAATGTGTACGGCAATCGCCAAAACGCGCAAGAGGCGCACGAGGCAATCCGCCCATCAGATGTTGGCGTGACTTCAACCATGCTCAAAGGCATGGAGCGTGATGCACAGCGGCTGTATGAGCTGATTTGGCGGCAATTTGTTGCTTGCCAAATGTTACCTGCCAAATATTTGGCATTGACTTTGACCGTGCATGCCGATGATATCGAGCTCAAAGCGCGTGGGCGTGTGATGACGTTTGACGGCTACACCAAAGTACAGCCACCTGCCAATAACGAGGACACGCTGCTGCCTGACGTACAAGTCGGCGAGGAGCTTGCCGTGGATGCGATTGCGCCCAGCCAGCATTTTACCAAGCCGCCTGCACGCTACACTGAGGCAAGTTTGGTCAAAGAGTTGGAAAAACGCGGTATCGGGCGGCCTTCAACTTACGCATCGATTATTTCGACCATTCAAGACCGTGGCTATGTACGCCTTGAAAATAAACGCCTATTTGCCGAAAAAATGGGCGATATTGTCACCGACCGTTTGACAGCAAGCTTCCCTGATCTGATGGACTATACCTTCACCGCAGGGCTAGAGGACAAACTAGATGATGTCGCTGATGGGCAACAGAACTGGAAGCACGTGTTGGACAATTTTTATGGTGACTTTAAACACAAGCTTGAGCACGCCAAACAAGCCGATGGCATGAAACCCAACGACCCGACCGATGTGCCCGACATTCATTGTGACCTGTGTGGCCGCCCGATGCAGATTCGCACAGGTTCAACAGGCGTATTTTTGGGCTGCACAGGCTACAACTTGCCACCCAAAGAGCGCTGCAAAGGCACCAAAAACTTGATGCCCGTAGAAGCGTTTGCCAGCCAAACCGCCAGTGACGATAACGACCAAGATGAGATTTTGGCACTGCTAGAGAAAAAACGCTGCCCCAAATGCAACACCGCGATGGACGGTTATTTGGTCGATGGGGGGCTAAAACTGCACGTTTGCGGCAACAATCCCGATTGTGATGGTTATCTGCTTGAAAAAGGTGTCTTTGAAACCACAGGCAACCACGATGTACCGACCATCGAGTGCGATAAATGCGGCGGTGAGATGCAGCTTAAAACAGGGCGATTTGGCGCGTACTTTGCTTGCCAACAATGTGACAACACGCGCAAGGTACTTAAAAACGGTGAGCCTGCGCCGCCCCGCATGACCCCGATTGACATGCCGCATTTAAAGTCACAAAAGCATGATGACCATTATATTTTGCGCGAAGGTGCGGCAGGGCTGTTTTTGGCGGCAAGCAAATTTCCCAAAGTGCGTGAAACCCGACCGCCCAAAATCACCGAATTGCGCACGGTGGCTGACCAGTTAGAGCCAAAATTTCAGTACCTGCTGACCGCGCCCGATACTGACGATGACGGCAACCCAACGATTGTGCGCTGGAGTCGTAAAGACGCCCAGCAGTATGTCGGTTCAGAAAAAGACGGCAAAGCAACCAAGTTTGCGTTGGTCTATCAAGGTGGTAAGTGGGTAACGGCATGACGATAAATGTGCTTGATGCGATTATTCATTTGCTGCAAACACCTGTCACCGACTTGCAGCAGCAATACGTCGGACGCAATCGCGCAAACTCCAAATGCCAATTTACGCGACGTACACATTAAAAATCCCAATAACCCTGCTCAGTTACGGACTGCTAAACTCATTGAGTTTTGGCAATAAGCAATCATATTAACTTAACCAATGACAAGTAATCTATCAATCAAACAACCAACGTTAATCAGCCTATTTGCAGGCGCAGGTGGTATGGATTTGGGCTTTCGGCAAGCAGGTTTTGATGTGTTGCTGGCCAATGAATACGACAAAACCATCTGGCCAACCTACGAATACAATCACCCCAATCCTTTGTTAAAAGGTGATATTCGGCAATTCTCCGCCGCTGATTTTCCCGATTGTGATGGCATCATTGGCGGGCCGCCGTGTCAAAGTTGGAGCGAAGCAGGCGCGTTACGCGGCATTGATGATGCTCGCGGACAGTTATTTTTTGACTATGTACGAATCTTGCACGCCAAACAGCCCAAATTTTTTGTCGCTGAAAATGTTTCAGGCATGTTGGCAAAACGTCATCAACCTGCTGTGCAACATATCGTCGCACAGTTTGAGGCAGCAGGCTACGATGTACACATTGCATTGCTGGATGCGTATAATTATGGCGTAGCACAAAACCGCAAGCGCGTGTTTTATGTTGGGTTTCGTCAGGATTTAGCGGTGACAAATTTTACTTTTCCGTCACCACTGACTGACGAGGAAAAAACCACCTTGGCGGATGCGATTGGCGATTTAGCCGACAATGCGCTACCTGCAAAAGCCAACAACAAAACCAATGCTACAGCGTGCGCGGTTGCCAATCATGAATACTTTATGGGCGGTTATTCGCCAATTTATATGAGCCGTAACCGCGTACGTGCATGGAATGAGCCATCATTTACCATTCAAGCCAGTGGGCGACAAGCACCGCAGCACCCCAACGCGCCCAAAATGCGCCATATCGGGGTTAATCAGTTTGAGTTTGTCGGCGATGTTAGTCGCTATCGGCGGCTATCGGTGCGTGAATGCGCGCGTATTCAAGGCTTTCCTGATAATTTTATATTTATTTATCAATCGCTTAACGATGGTTACAAGATGATTGGTAACGCTGTGCCTGTGCGCTTGGCACAGGCGATTGCCGAGCGGATTTACCCATTGGTGGTTTAAGTTTAACTTATCGTGCGTAATTCTCTACCTATAATCTCTGATTTAGGTGGAGATGAAAGCACTAACGCCCTAATTAGGGTTTTCTACTAGGAGTAAAAATGAAACAAGTAAATTTTGAAATCCCTCACGAAATCAATTTTTTGGAGCTTGGATTGCACCATAATGATGGTGAGTCTGACTGGTGTATGGAGCAGATAATCAACGAGGTGAGCGACCAGCCAAAATACCCCCCCATGATTTGGTACGACGCAATCATTGCGCCGCCGACGCCTGAGCAAATTACTGATTTACGCAAGCATACCAATCTGAATCAATCACAAACTGCAAACCTACTTGCTTTGTCGAGTCAACAGCTTATCAGCATGTATGAGCAGGGCAAAAAATCGCCAAGCAAACAAACATACACGCTTTGGCTATTGCTGACAGGGCAGCACCCCACGCTTGAGGTGTTACCGCGCGTTGGTTTAAATGGCGATGATTTGGGCTGATGTCGACGAAACAACTTTCATCAACATCGGATAAATTTATGTTTTTAAAAGATTTTTTTATGTCAAACAACAAAAACACAGCTAAAACCCATAGATACCGCGAAAAACGCCAAACCAAACGATTTGTCATAGATTTTTACATGGACGATGAAAGACAAGCCAAAATCCATGAATGGCTAAAAAGCCAACCTAACAGCAAAGAGGTTGTTTTACAGTCACTGGCGCAAACGATGGAAGCTGAAAATGAACGCATTTGAGAAAATGACGGCTTTTAACAAAGCCAACCCACCGTCAAATTTGGCTCAATGGTGGTAGGCGTTGGCAATATATCGGTATTTTCAACCAATACGCTTGCATAGTATTTGCCTGTCGCGGTTTTGCTAATCGTAACTGTTTTGATGTTGCCAACAAATTCACGGCTAAATACGGTTTTAATGCCTTTGATTTTGGGTAGATTAATAATGCCTTGTTCAAAGTTTACGGTGCAATGTTGAGGGCATTGGTAGCTACGTTGAGGGATTTTTTTAGATTTGAACCGTGGGAACTTGGCACGACCTTTGAAGAAATTGGTAAAAGCGGTATGCACGTTGAGCAAGGCATTGAGTAATGTCTGGCTATTGACTTAGTTTAGCCATGAAAACTTGCTTGTTTTCTTTTTCTTAACTAACTGACTTTGGATTTGGGTCGCAAGGATTCCCACACCATAACCGCTAGGCTTGGTGGTGGGAGTATGTCAACTGTTGCAACAATAATGCGCGTTGATACAGCGCGTTTTTTTTTGCCCCTGTCAAATCCGCCGCCAGTTGGGCTGCTTTTTTGACCGATAAATCCGCCAGTAGGCGCGTAAGCAGCTCATCGTGCGCGTTTTCTGTCTGATCTGCATCGGCAAGATTTGCCCCTGCCACCACCAAAACCATCTCACCGCGCGTTTGGTTGCTATCGGCAGCGATAAATTCGACCAAACCTGCCAAATCCGTGTGGTGGATCGTCTCAAAGGTTTTGCTGATCTCACGGCACAGTGTAACCGCGCGTGTGTCACCCAATACGGCAACCATATCCGCGACACACTCGGTGATCCGATGCGGCGCTTCATAAAAAATCAGCGTTGCAGGCATGGTGCGTAACTCCTGCAAAGCCTGTTGGCGCGCGCCCGATTTGGCAGGTAAAAAACCATAAAAATAAAACCGATCCGATGGCAAACCTGCTACCGACAACGCGGCAATCGCTGCACACGCGCCGACCACAGGCGATACCCGAATGCTCGCTTGATGACAGGCTTTGACCAACCGATAACCAGGGTCACTGATCAGCGGTGTACCTGCGTCCGAAATCAGCGCGATATGCTCGCCGTTTTGTAGACGCGCGATGAGGCGTTCAGTTTGGCTGTCGGCATTGTGGTCATGGTAGGCAAGCGTTGGCGTGGCAATGCCAAAATGGCGCAACAAAGTACTGGATGTGCGCGTGTCTTCGCAGGCAATGACATTGACGGATTTGAGACATTCAACGGCGTGGGCGGTCATGTCTGCCAAATTGCCAATCGGGGTGGCGACGATATACAGCGTGCCAGTTTGGGGGGTGTGGGTCTGCATTGGTGTATTGATGTATTGATGGTGTTTGGCTGGTAAAAAGTTTATCTTAACATATCCCGTTGCAAGCGGGGAGTTTGTCACATTGGACTTTTGAATTTTGAGCCATCTGGGCGAAGGCAAACTTGCTGCTTGTCAAACAAACAAGCATTTAGTGATAAAGTGGCGTATGATAATAAGCCCAAAGCGCAAAACCGCGCCAAAATTTGCTTGACTGGTTAAACTATCAAAAAAACCATGCCGATCACCGATATTTGCCACCATCACCTCAGCGAAACGGACTCCACCAACAGCCAGCTGCTGGCTGCCATGCTTGCCAGTTTTGGGCAGGTCAATGCCAACAACCAAACGTTGCCAAACTCAGCCATGAATTGGCAACCGCAGCCGCACTATACGCGCCCGTACCGCCTGACGGCAGACCACCAACGCGCAGGACGTGGGCAGCATGGGCGTGTTTGGCAGTCGCCGCTTGGCAATTTGTACTATTCTTTATACATTCCCAGTGAAAAATACGCCGATGACGCCGTGCGTAAAACAGGCTGGACACTGGCGCGACCACTTGATGGGCGGCTGTCGTTGTGTGTGGGCTATCAGTTGGCGCAGCTGTTGGCAGGCAAGGGCATAGACACAACGCGCCATCACCCTGCTGCAAGCTCACTTGGGGTAAAATGGGTCAATGATATCGGTTGGTATATCGGGGCAGATTTTTGCAAGCTGGCGGGGATTTTGCTGGAGCCTGTCACGGCACATGGCAACATGCTGGGCGTTGTGATGGGTGTGGGCATCAACGTTGCCCACGCGCCCGATTTGCCGCCGCAAGCCGCTGTCGATTATCGGGCGGTGGCGTTGGCAGATGTCTTCGCGGCTGCGCAGTTACCACCGTTGGTGGACTTGGCGCAAACTATTGATGGCATGCTGATGCAAGCAGTGGCGCAGTTTAATGGCTTGCACGATGCCCAAACGGTGCAAATATTTTGCCAACAATTTGCCACGGTGGATTTGCTATTGGGCAAGCACGTGCAGGTGTTGCCCATCCAAGGCGATACGCCGCCGATAGTTGGTGTGGGGCAAGGTATTGATGCAGCAGGCTGCTTGCAGGTGCGTTTGTCAGACCGTGACCATCACGCTACCGTCACGCGTATTTGGAACGGGCGTGTGCGTGTGTTAGATGCCGAGACGTTAACTATTTAAACGGCTAAAAAATCTTATTCAGCATTAGATAAATCCCAAAAACGCCTCCAAAAAAGATCTGAAGTATTTTTCAAATCGCTGGATTGCAATATCCGCGTTCGTTTACAAAAATTTTTAGGGTAACGCGCCGTATGCCTAGCACTGCTTTGACCACATCTAACACCACTGACACGCACCACCCAACCACCAAACTTTGGCTGGATTTGGGCAACACGCGGCTTAAATACTGGCTAACCGACGCACACGGGCAGCTACTTGATCATGCCGCAGAGCAGCATTTGCAAGCCCCTGCTGAGCTGTTGCGCGGTTTGGTATATCGTTTTGAACGTTTGGCACCTGCTTTTATCGGCGTGTCGTCGGTGCTTGGGCAGGCGGTGAATACACAGGTTAGCCACTGCCTTAGCCAGCTTGGCGTGCCGTTTGAGTTTGCGCAGGTCAATGCTGCCCACCCTTTGATGCAAAGTGCGTATGACGCGCGCCAGTTGGGTGTAGACCGTTGGTTACAGATGCTTGGTGCGGTCGATGTCAGCGCGCGCCAATGTATCGTTGGTTGTGGCACAGCATTGACGATTGATTTGATTGATTGTGGGCGGCATATGGGCGGTTATATTTTTCCCAGTATTCACTTGCAGCGCTCGGCGTTGTATTCGGGCACGCGCCAAATTGGGCAAGTTAGTGCCAGTTTCGACAGCATTGCTTGTGGAAAAAACACAGAGCAGGCGGTGCAACATGGCATTTTGTTGTCAGTGGTAGGGGCAATTCATGAAGTACAACGCCAATATACAGGCTTTGCCTTGATTTTAACAGGTGGTGATGCGCCTGTGGTGGCAGCGCAACTTGATCCAACGCTTGCGCCCACGCCCGTGATTGCGCCCGATTTATTGTTACAAGGCTTGCGGCGTTTTTTTGCTGATGTTTAAGGTATTTTGGGTTAAAATCGGTGTTTAGCCAATCGCAATTTTTTTTAAATTTTTATTTGCCTAGGTGCATCACAATGAAACACGAAACTTTTTTGTTCACTCGCTTGTCTGCGGTCATCACACTGGCGGCAGCTGTTGTTTTGACGGGTTGCCAGTCGTCCAAAGACCATACACCAAAAAATAACGCGCCTGCACGCCTACAAAATGCCACACCTGCCGATACCTATCCTGCATTGCCACCTGCCAATGACCGCGTGCGCCTGCGTGAGGGGCAAACCGTCGCCGTACCCAACGCGCCATTTGCCATCAAGTTTGAGCAAGTCACCGCCGATGACCGTTGCGCTTTGACGGGGCAATGCATCTGGGCAGGCAATGTCACCGCGCGTTTGCAGCTGATTCCTAACCAAACCAACGCCAATGTGGCAACAAAAACCGTGGACTTGTCAATGGGGGACTTGCGCGAAGGGTTGAAACTTGATCGTGACGTGGTATTTGCAGGTTATGATGTCGCATTGGATGCGGTATATCCCACACCAACCAGCGGTGATGCGTTTGAGCAATTACGCGGCAAATACTTGATTGACCTTAAAGTCACCAAAGCCAATGCCAAAAAATAATGGCTAGTTTTTTTAAGGCGAAAAAAAGGTTGGTGCATGAACCAACCTTTTTAACATTAAGCAATCAAAATATTTAATCAGCGTCTGATATCGCCATCAAGACAGGTTCAACTTTAACCAATGTAATTCGCGTCGGTGTGGTTTGCAAAATAGTAAAGCGATAGCCATCAGCGGTCACGCTTTGATTGACCTCAGGCATATCCGTCAGCTGAGCGATAAGATAGCCGCCAATGGTTAGCTGCTCAGCATCCATCAACAAATCAGGTTCATTGAGCTCCAAACGTAGCTGATACAAGCTTGCCGTACCCTCAACAATCCAGCCATCGTCTTGGCGCATGATTTCAGGCGTTTCATCCTCGTCGGGGAATTCGCCTGCAATCGCTTCAAGCACATCCAGCGGTGTTACAAGACCTGCCACTTGTCCGTACTCATCAATCACCATCGCCAAGTTGCCTTTGGCATTTTTGAGCATATTAAGCAGCTTTAGGTTGTCGATATTCTCTGACACGAATACAGGTTGTTGTTTGGCAAGAAGTGGCTTGATGGCGGCTTCTAAGTTTGCCACATTATGCTCAAGCGCATTTAAAATATCCTTGGCGCGTACCACCCCAAGTACCTTGTCAATGCTATCACGGCATACAGGAAACAAACTGTGCGGTGTATCAAGCAGCTGATGGCGGATATCCTCACGGCTGGCGTTGATATTGACCCAAGAGATCTCAGCGCGCGGTGTCATGATGGTTTGCACATCACGGTCATTGAGTGCCAACACACCGCTAATCATATAGCGCTCTTCTTCGGCAAATGGCAGGCTATCGACATCAAACGGTGCAGGCGTTTCTTCATCCTCGCTGACTTCTTGTGTCTTACCACCCATGAGGCGCAAAATCGCATCTGCCGTGCGGTCACGCAGTGGGATTTGGTTTTCGTAGCGGGTGCGGTTACGAATCGCAAATTGATTAAACGCCTCGATGAGGATTGAAAACCCAATGGCAGCGTACAGATAACCTTTAGGAATATGAAAGCCTAAGCCCTCGACAATCAAGCTAAAGCCGATCATTAACAAAAAGCTTAGACACAAAATCACCACAGTGGGGTGACGACCGACAAACTCGGTAAGCGCCTTTGATGCCAGCACCATGATACACATGGCAATCACCACCGCCGCCATCATGATCGGCAGTTGTTTGACCATGCCAACGGCAGTAATCACCGCATCAAATGAGAACACCGCATCCAAAATGACGATTTGTGTTACCACCGCAGCAAAGCTTGCGTGCACCTGATTGCCGCCTGTCTGCTCAGGTTTACCCTCAAGGCGTTCGTGCAGCTCGGCGGTTGCCTTAAACAACAAGAAAAATCCACCGACAATCAAAATTAAATCGCGCAGCGAAAAATCAAAACGCCCAAAGCTGATAATCGGATCTGTCAAAGTAATCAGCCACGACATGATGGACAGCAAAAACAGCCGAGTAATCAACGCCAACATTAAGCCAACGTTGCGTGCTTTGTTGCGTTGTTTGGGTGGCAGTTTATTGGCTAAAATCGCGATAAATACCAAATTGTCGATGCCCAGCACCAGCTCAAGCACCACCAATGTGGCAAGACCCAACCAAGCGGATGGGTCGGTCAGAAGTTCAATCATGTCGGCAAATGGTCGTAGAAAATTGCAGTGGTTGGAGGGTTACTTATGTAAATTTTAAATGATACGCCAAGTTAATTCTAAAAATTGACGCTAGCATACCACAACACTTGACAATTTTAATAAGCAAATTGTTGTCATTCGTTTGCAGCGATTCAATCGTTTTTAAACAAAATAGCAGGTGCGCGAACAATCACTGATTATCAACCCGATACCGCGCTGACAACGCATGCGCCATCAAGTTTTCATGCTGTGCCAAAAGATCTGCTGTGCGTGCCAGCAGCTGCGCGCCGTCATGCGTGCAATGAATAATAGACGATTTTTTTTGAAAATCATACACACCAAGCGGTGAGCTAAACCGCGCTGTCCCTGATGTTGGCAACACATGGTTGGCACCTGCGCAATAATCGCCGATTGCCTCGGGGGTATAACGACCCATAAAAATCGCCCCTGCATGACGGATAGCGCCCGCCATCGCTTCGGGATCATCAATCGATAACTCCAAATGCTCAGGCGCAACTTGGTTAATCACTTGCACCGCTTCGGCGCGGTCACGTACCAAAATTAGCGCCCCACGGTTGTCGGTAGCCGTGCGCGCGATATCAGCTTTAGGCAGCGTCGCCAATGCGTGCTTGATTTCGCGTTGCACGGCATCCAACAGCGTTTGACTAGTAGTCACAAAAATCGCTTGCGCCACCGTGTCGTGCTCAGCTTGTGACAACAAATCCATCGCCAGCCAATCAGCACGATCGGCAGGCGCGCCCTCCGCATATACCAGCACCTCAGACGGCCCGGCTATCATGTCAATACCCACTTGTCCAAACACCGCGCGTTTGGCCGCCGCGACGTATTTATTACCAGGGCCTGTGATTTTATCCACGCGTGCAATGCTTGCCGTGCCATACGCCAATGCCGCCACCGCTTGCGCCCCACCGATGGTAAACACGGTATCAACGCCTGCCACATGCGCCGCCGCCAGCACCAAGGGGTTAAGCTTGCCATCGGGAGCAGGTACCACCATCACGATACGCCCAACGCCTGCCACCTTAGCAGGAATGGCATTCATCAATACCGATGACGGATAGCTTGCCAACCCACCAGGAACATAAATGCCCACACTATCTAGTGCGGTCACCTGTTGCCCAAGCGTATTGCCCAAAGCGTCTTGGTACGTCCAGCTATGCTGCACTTGACGCTGATGAAAATCAAAAATCCGTGCTGCAGCAAGCGTGAGCGCGTCTTTGACCTTGGCATCTAAACCATCAAACGCTTGCTTGAGCGCGTCAGCAGAGAGCTGTAATTGTGCCATACAGGTGGCAGGATGGCGGTCAAACTGCTGCGTCAACGCCAACACCGCCGCGTCACCGTCACGGCGCACCTGTGCGATGATGTCATCCACCGCTTGCACCACGCTGGCATCGGTTACGCTGTCAAATGCCAACAGCGCGGCAAGTTGATTGGCAAAATCGGGGCTTTGGCTGGATAACACACGCATTTTTTCACATTCCTTGACAAAATTTTGCAAACTTCGTTGGCTAATATACTACTATATTACAGATTCATACAGCGATTGGGGGTAAAATTTATCACGAAACATGCCGCACAACCAGTCACACAATTGGATATAAGCCAAAACTTGATTGAACACTGTGCTACGTATTATTATCGTGTGAGCTGCTGTATAAATAAAACTGCTGCTCGCGTGATGATCGATACAAATATTTTATAAACGATTTAAAAAATTTATATCTTAACCACCCAACCAACTACCAATTTTAATCAACCACAATATAAGGACAACACCATGTCAGCATTTTCGATTGCCGATTTACTGGTTAAAACGCTTGCCGATGCAGGCGTAGAGCGCATTTGGGCGATTACGGGCGACAGCCTCAACGGTTTTAATGACAGTATCCGCCGCGATGGGCGTATTCGTTGGATGCATGTACGTCACGAAGAAAGCGCAGCGTTTGCCGCAGGCGCGGATGCCGCCATTACAGGTAAAATCGCCGTGTGTGCAGGCAGTAGCGGTCCTGGTAACTTACATCTAATCAACGGCTTGTATGATTGTAAGCGCAATCACGTACCTGTGCTTGCCATTGCTTCACATATCCCTGCCAGTGAAATCGGTTTAAACTACTTCCAAGAAACTCACCCTGAGCTGATTTTCCGTGAATGTAGCGATTTTGTTGAGCTCATTAGCAGTGAAAAACAAATGCCAGAACTGCTACAACGCGCGCTAAACGTCGTCGTGGGACAGCGCGGCGTGGCGGTGTTGGTGCTACCGGGGGATATCAGCACGCGGCCTGTACTAGACCCCAAAGCAGGCGAGTGGGTGCCACCACGCTTGCCACGTGTAGTACCAACCGAAGAGGATCTAACCACCATGCAGCTATTGCTAAGCCGTGACAAAAACGTCACCATCTTGGCAGGTTCTGGCTGTGCAGGCGCACATGATGAAGTCGTTGCCTTGGCTGCCAAACTCAACGCGCCGATTGTCCACGCTTTTCGCGGTAAAGAATACCTAGAATGGGACAATCCGTATGACGTTGGTATGACAGGCTTAATCGGTTTTTCATCGGGCTATCACGCGATGATGAACGCCGATACCTTGCTTATGTTGGGTACGGATTTTCCGTATCGCATGTTCTATCCAAAAGGTAAAACCGTTATTCAAGTCGATGTCAATCCGCAAGCCTTAGGTCGTCGTACGACGCTTACACTGGGTGTGTTGGCAGATGTTAAAGAAACCCTAACCGCACTGCTGCCACGTCTAGAGCAAAACACCGATCGCACATTCTTGGATAATGCGCTAGATAACTATGCCAAAGCGCGTCAAGGCTTGGATGACCTTGCCACCCCAACCGATGACGGCAAGCCACTGCATCCACAATATATCATGAAAGTCGTCAGTGAGCTGGCAGATGATGATGCGATTTTCACCGCCGATGTTGGCTCACCTGTTGTTTGGGCAGCGCGTTATCTTAAAATGAACGGCAAACGCCGCTTGCTTGGATCATTCAACCATGGCTCAATGGCAAACGCTATGCTACAAGCGATGGGCGCACAAGCTGCCGCGCCAGACCGTCAAGTCATCAGTATGTCGGGTGATGGTGGTTTGACCATGATGATGGGCGAGCTTTTGACCTTGGTACAAATGCAACTACCTGTCAAAATCATCGTTCACAACAACGCAAGTTTAGGCTTTGTTGAGCTTGAAATGAAAGCCATGGGCTACCTTGACTACGCGGTGGATTTAAAGAACCCGAACTTTGCGGCGATGGCACAAGCGATGGGGCTGACAGGCTACCGTGTCGAAAATGCCAAAGACTTGCGCCCGACACTTGAGGCGGCATTCGCCCACCCAGGTCCTGTTTTGGTCGATGTTGTCACCGAAGCGCAAGAATTGATCATGCCACCACACATTGACCTTGAGCAAGTCAAAGGCTTTGGCTTGTACATGATGAAAGCTGTGCTAAATGGTCGTGGTAACGAATTGATCGAATTGGGTGAAGTCAATTTGCTGCGTTAATCACGGCTCATCACGAGCAAAAGCGCATAAAAAAACCGCCTAGTAATGAACTGTACCCTAAAAATTAGACTATTAGTGTCCAACTTCTAGGGTGCAGTTCAAAGCTGAGCGGTTTTTTATCGTCTGGGAGCAGCGATCCCCTACCTTTAGGGAGGGGAGGAGGTCAAATCTATTTGCGCTTTTCGACGCTATCTTGTAACTGCTGCAAAATCGGCGCAAATAGCGGAAATTTGCGCTTGTAGCTGACTTGATTGACAATCAAGCGTGACGATACTTGGCAGATTTCATCACGCGGCTCAAGTCCATTGGCGCGTAACGTGTTGCCCGTATCGACCACATCCACAATCAAATCACCCAAACCAACCAGCGGAGCCAGCTCCATTGAACCATACAGCTTGATGATATCTACCTGCACGCCTTGACTGGCAAAATAACGCCGCGCCACATTGACATATTTGGTGGCAATGCGCAAACGACGATGGGGAAGTGGCTGTCCTTTGACACCTGCCGTCATTAAGCGACATTTGGCAATATTTAAATCCAGTAGCTCATACAGATTGCTTGCACCATGCTCAAGTAGCACATCTTTGCCTGCCACACCAAAATCTGCCGCGCCATGCTCGACATACGTCGGCACATCGCTGGCACGCAAAATCAACACGCGCACATCGGGGTGAGTGGTGGTAAAAATGAGTTTACGCGAAGCCTCAACATCTTCGGTCAAAGCAATGCCAGCATCGGCAAGCAGTGGTAAGGTGTCGTTTAAAATACGCCCTTTTGACAATGCAAGTGTCAAGCCGTGATAGGTATTGCTCATGGTGTTGCCCTCATGGTGCCTCACTGACGCGCTCGATTTGCACACCCAAACCGCGCAGCTTGTCTTCGACATGCTCATAGCCGCGGTCAATGTGGTAAATACGCTCAATACACGTTTCGCCCTCTGCTGCCACTGCCGCCATGACCAACGACATCGACGCGCGTAAATCAGTTGCCATCACAGGCGCGGCGGTGAGCTTTTCCACACCTTTGACCACAGCGGTATGCCCGTCTACGCGAATATTCGCGCCCATACGCTGCAGCTCGGGCACGTGCATATAGCGGTTTTCAAAGATATTTTCAATAATCGTGCTGGTGCCATCGGCAATGGCGCAAATGGTCATCAGCTGCGCTTGCATATCAGTGGGGAAAGCAGGGTGCGGTAAAGTACGCACATCAACCGCTTGTGGGCGACCATCCATTTTAACATTGATCCAGTCTTCACCTGTGGTTACAATCGCGCCCATTTCGGTGAACTTTTTGAGCACCGCTTGCATCAGGCTAGCATCGGTGCGCTTTGCCGTCACCTCACCGCCCGTCATCAACGCCAATGCCAAATACGACCCTGTTTCGATACGATCAGCCACCACGCTGTATTCGCAGCCGTGCAAACGTTCCACGCCCTCGATGGTCATATAGGCTGTACCAATACCGTCGATCTTGGCGCCCATTTTAACCAACATATTGGCTAAATCGACCACCTCAGGCTCACGCGCGCAGTTTTCTAAATGTGTCGTACCCTCTGCCAATACCGCCGCCATGAGCGTATTTTCGGTACCGCCCACGGTCACCATATCAAAGGTAAAATGACAGCCTTGCAAGCGACCATTGGGCGCGTGTGCCTTGACATAGCCATTTTCAACCGTGATTTCTGCCCCCATCGCTTCAAGGGCTTTAAGGTGCTGATCCACGGGGCGCGAACCGATCGCGCAGCCACCCGGCAATGACACTTCCGCCTGCCCAAACCGAGCCAACAGCGGACCTAACACCAAAATTGACGCGCGCATAGTTTTGACTAGCTCATACGGCGCATAAAAACTGTTGATGGTTGAGGTATCACAGGTCACCATATCGCCGTGTTTTTGGATATCAATGCCCATACCTGCGATAAGCTTGACCAAGGTGGTCACGTCCTTGAGCGTGGGCACGTTGGTTAGGGTAGACGGTGTTTTACCCAAAATCATCGCTGCAAGCAGTGGCAAGGCGGCGTTTTTCGCGCCAGAAATCACCACTTCACCCTGCACGCGCGTGCCACCTTGAATGATTAAACGCTCCACATCAGCCCCCTTGTTTGCTGCGCCACTCATCGGGCGTTAGGGCTTGGATGTTAAGCGCGTGAATCTCCCCCGTCGCAAATTTATCACTGACCAACGCCAACACAGCTTGCTGACGCGCCACAGGGCGTTTACCAGCAAAACTGTCATCAACCACGCGCACATCAAACTTATTGCCTTGGTTGGCAGCTTCAATCAGCGCGTCGGGAAAGTGCAGGCGCAACAAGGCAATCAAATCTTCGGCATTCATCGGGCTTAACCTAGAAATTTTTATCAAACAAAAAGAATCTAACCAACTGGCTATCAGCTAGCTAGCATAGCATATTTGCCAAATAGACGGCAAAATTTTGTCATGCTGATCGGCATTAATATTCAGCATCAAACGCTGCGACCATCCATTTAGCAATAGTAGAATAAGCGTTGTCAATGCCAATAGAGGTGTCAAAACTTACCACATCAAACCGCACCTCACACGCAGCAAATTCATCATGCGCTTGCAAAAATGCTTGCGCCGTTGCCAGTAGTTTGCGCCGTTTGGTTGGCGTAATGCTGTCTAAAGCGGTACCAAAACGGCTAGGTCTGCGCTGACGCACCTCGACAAACACCAAACACGGCGGCTGTGTTGCGGCTATGGGCGGTGCCAGCATGACCAAATCCAGCTCGCCAATGGCTGGGCAGTGCCAGTTTTTGGCAACCAGCTGCAGGCCGTGTTGCTGCAAATAATCACAGGCTAGCTGCTCAAAATATGCACCTTGCTGTTGGCGTGGGCTGGCTAGTTTCATGGAGATATTTTAAAATTTTGCCAAAAAAAACGCCAAATCAGGGGTGATTTGGCGTATAAACTGGTAGTATATATAATACGATCGTTTTTAGTATGGCGCAGCGGACGGGACTCGAACCCGCGACCCCCGGCGTGACAGGCCGGTATTCTAACCAACTGAACTACCGCTGCAAAACTGTTTCAACGCTGATCTACTTGTCCAATGCAAATTGCCACAAAGCGGATTACCAAGAATGGTGGGTGGTAACGGGATCGAACCGCTGACCCTCTGCTTGTAAGGCAGATGCTCTACCAACTGAGCTAACCACCCGCGTTGTCTGTGAGAGCGTATTATAAAGATTTTTATTCTTGCGTCAAGCACTTTTTGCAAAAATTTTGCCTAAGATTGCAAATTTTTGCATTTGCTTAGTGGTTTTGTGTTTTGGGCAAGGTTTGCTAACACAATACACGCAATAAATTGCCGTATTTTCATCAATTTGTCATATCTGAGGCGTATCATGATTTTAAAACAGAGCGCAGCCAGATGATTAAAACTCTGAACAGGTATTGATAACAAGGTACAATGCCGCGCGAGACTAAATGCGATAATGATCATAACACGTACCCAAAACAATAATATCCGCATAACAATAACAACAACGCGATAATAACTATAACATCCCTAAGCTTGTCACCCAAAGGATTTAATTCCCCCGATTAAATCCTTTTTATTTTTTGTCTTTATCAAAGCTTGATAAAGTGATTTGCCCAACGCATACGCCAAATTGACGGGTACAGCATTACCGATTTGTTTGTATTGCTGGGTCATGCTGCCGCAAAATTGCCAATTGTCAGGAAAAGTTTGGATGCGTGCATATTCACGCACAGTTAATGGGCGAGTTTCATCAGGGTGACAACGCTCGGTTTGGTTTTGTGCAGGTGAGCAAGTTAAGGTCAGACTAGGTTCATCCCATGCCAATCTCCGCGCCAATCCCGTTTTACCACCGCCTAAAAAATAGCTTTTTTTCATGTACGCACGGGCGATGTCATCGGGCAAATCACGCCAATAGCCACCTGAAGGCACCAAGTCCATGACTGCTTTTTTGTGCGCAGGATAGACTTGTCCTTGGGAGGGTGGGACATCGCAGTCATATAAGCGTCCTTTTTTTAAGCCATCGGCGAGAGTGTATTCAGCGGCCTCAGGCATAGGCCAAACAAAATCGATATCATTGACCAAATCTTGCCGAATTGCTATTAGTATCAATCGTTCGCGTTTTTGTGGCACACGAAAATATTTGGCATGTAGCACAGTCGGTTTAAGTAGATGATAGCCCACGTCATGTATGGCTTGTTGAATGGTCGCTAAGGTTTTACCGCCATCATGATTCAGCAAGCCGCGTACGTTTTCGCCCAGTAACATCTTGGGCTGTATTTCAGACACCGCACGGGCAAATTCAAAAAATAGTGTGCCACGTGTATCCTCAAAACCGCCTTTGTTGCCTGCATAAGAAAATGCTTGGCATGGAAAACCGCCTGTTACTAAATCAATTCGTCCATAATAAGGGTTAAAATCTAACGTTTCGATAGGTTGCTCAGCGACTTGCCAATGTGGGCGATTGTGACGCAGCGTTTGGCAAGCCCATTTATCTTTTTCATTGAGCAAAACATGTGAAAATCCTGCTTCCTCAAGTCCTAGTGCCAAACCGCCTGCACCTGCAAATAATTCAATGCTGGTTAGCAAGTTATTTGAGTAAGCGGCAGACTCAGCGGATCGTGTTTTTGCACCGATATTTGGCATTAAGTCAGCAAACAAATCAGGTGTTTGTGTCATCGTTTAGCCCCATGCAAAATTGTTAAACCCATGATAACTGGCAAATGAAGTGGTGAAGATGTTTTTAAGTAAATCATCGCTCGCAATATCGGCAAGTTCGTTTAGCACGGTATTTTGGATTATGGTGTCTAAATTGGTTATTGTTAAAACATCATCGACAATTCGGGGTAGATAGCGGCAAAGCTGATAAAAACTATCGGCTTGACCCGTGGCTAACGCATAAAACTGGTCTATTGACACACGGCGAATTTGCCCACTTGCCCACGACAAATGCTGTTGCCATTGACGCTAACTTGCCACGGAATATTTTGGCTGCGTTTGGCAATGACTTCAACCAACATACAAGTTGCTTGTGGATTATCAAGCAGCTTACTTTGCATGGCAAGGTAGGTTTTTTTGGGCGGATGATGAATTCATCGTGTTGTGTTTATTTTTCATTTCAACAAAAATTTGCTGAGCTTCGTTCACCACATCAAAGCCCACAAGCGGCACATGCCAACCATCAATGTATTGAAAAAGATTTTGGTGAAAGTAGCCAATATGATTATTGTTAGATTTGTCCAGTTGGCGAATGACCTCACTTTCGATAATCTCTGACCAACTTTGCTGATAGATTTTGGCATCAAAAGTCAGTTTGATGGGGTCAATGATATTTCTTTGAAAATCATTGAGCGTGATAATAGAGCGATATTTTTCAACCGTTTGTTTGACGTGTTGAAAAATTGCTTCGTCGCTGATAAAGCCGAGCTGATAAGTCATAATATGCGCCTAAAATGAATTAGCCTTACCAATACAGGTTTGGTAAGGCTAGTCTTTAACAATAGTTGGCAAAAAATGATTGTCTAAGTAACTAAGTCAATCCTTTAATTTAACCACCAATTTTTTTATACTTCATGCGTTTGGGACCAGCGTCATCGCCAAGTTGTTTTTTACGATACGCTTCGTATTCTGAATAGTTGCCGTCAAACCACACAGGGCCTTCTTCCTCAAATGCCAAAATATGCGTGGCAATGCGGTCAAGAAACCAGCGGTCATGCGAAACCACCATCACGGTACCAGGGAATACTTCAACGGCTTCTTCAAGCGCGCGCAAGGTTTCAACGTCCAAATCGTTTGAGGGTTCGTCAAGTAGCAATACGTTCGCGCCTTGTTTTAGGGTCTTGGCAAGTTGCAAGCGGTTGCGCTCACCACCCGATAGGCTGCCGACGCGTTTTTGTTGGTCTTGCCCTTTGAAGTTAAAACGTCCGATATACGCACGGCTTGGCGTGGTGTAGTCACCCACGGTAATCATGTCAAGACCGTCAGAGACTTCTTCCCACACGGTTTTGTTGTCGTCAAGCTCGTCGCGAATCTGACCAACATACGCTACCTTGACCGATTCGCCGACTTCAACGCTGCCTGTATCGGGCGTGTCTTTGCCTGTGATCATGTTAAACAACGTGGTTTTACCTGCGCCATTGGGCCCGACAATCCCAACGATCGCCATCGGCGGTACGGTAAATGATAGGTTCTCGTATAGCAAACGGTCGCCAAATGATTTAGAGATGTTTTTGACCTCAATGACCTTATTGCCAAGACGTGGTCCTGGTGGAATGTAAATTTCAGCGGTTTCGTTGCGTTGTTGGAATTCTTTGGAGTTGAGTTCTTCAAAACGTTGCAGGCGCGATTTGGATTTGGCTTGCTGGCCTTTTTGGTTTTTGCGCACCCATTCAAGCTCTTGTTTTAACGCTTTGGCAAAAGCCTCTTCTTGCTTTTGTTCTTGCTCTAGGCGTTTGTTTTTCTGCTCAAGCCATTCGGTGTAGTTGCCTTGATACGGGTAGCCATAGCCGCGGTCAAGCTCCAAAATCCACTCGGCAACGTTGTCTAAAAAATAGCGATCGTGGGTAATCGCCACAATTGTGCCATTGTAGTCTTTCAAAAACCGCTCAAGCCATGCCACGCTTTCGGCATCTAGGTGGTTGGTCGGCTCGTCAAGTAGCAGCATATCAGGTTTTGACAGCAGCAGGCGGCATAGGGCGACGCGGCGTTTTTCACCACCTGATAGCTTGCTGACGTCGGCTTCCCATGGGGGTAGGCGCAGCGCGTCGGCAGCTTTTTCAAGCTGATTGTTGAGGTTGTGCGCATCCCATGCTTGGATGATGTCTTCCATCTTGCCTTGTTCTGCCGCCAGTTTGTCAAAATCCGCGTCAGGGGCGGCGTATTCGGCATAGATTTCATCAAGACGGGCAAGCGCATCTAACGGCTCGCGCAAACCGTCCTCGACGTTGGCGCGTACGTCTTTGTTGGGGTCAAGTTGTGGTTCTTGCGGCAAGTAGCCGACTTTAATACCCGTTTGGGCGCGCGCCTCGCCGTTATAGTCTTTGTCCACGCCTGCCATGATGCGTAGCAAGGTTGATTTACCTGCACCGTTTAGGCCCAGCACGCCGATTTTTGCGCCAGGGAAAAACGACAATGAAATGTCCTTGAGAATTTCGCGCTTGGGCGGAACAAGTTTGGACACTTTATTCATGGTGTAAATATATTGTGCCATGTATAGCCTTTAAAAATAACTGGTTGAAAATAAAGGTAAAATTAATAACATTAAGCTGGTGGAGATGCGGCTAAAAATCAAGCAATACGCCATACCAATAAATGCGTTATTATCGCATTGTCTTGCCAGAAGGGCAACCTAACCGCAAGGTTTAGACAAGCTTTCTGAAGGTTTGTGTAAGGTTTTGTTGTGTCTTGATTTGTGCTATCTTATCTGCTTGTAAAACGAGCTGTTTAGAACAAACCGTGTTTTAATCAATAGTTAAACAAAAAAGGCATAATCATGGCAAATATTACCCACAATACCGCTGCACAACGCTTTGAGCTCACCCAAGACGGCGCGACCGCGTATCTAAGCTATCAAGTGGCAGGCGACAAACTGATTTTTGACCACACTATTGTACCGCCTGCGATTGAGGGTCAAGGCATTGGCAGTCAGCTTGCCAAACACGCGCTTGATTATGCCCGTCAAAACAACAAAAAAGTCGTGCCTGCGTGTTCGTTTGTCGCACATTTTATGCAAAAACATACCGAATATCAGGACTTGCTTGCGCCATAACTCGGCTTAATTTTTTTTGAGAAAGCTTAAAAATATCAATCCGTTGTCAGTGCGGTCACGGTCAGTTTTTGCGTGTGGCTTTTTTTTGCTTGGCTGTTTTTTACTTGGCTATTTTCGGCATTCACGGTGCGGCGGGCAAATCGTGCCGTATCCAGTGTTTGGCGAATTTCGGCAAGTTTTTGTTGTTTATCATCGCGATAAAAAATATTAAAACTCTCAAACGGTATCATCTTGCCATCGGGTTGGGCAAAGTGTATACAGGATTTTTTCAGGCTGCGGATATCAAGGTTTTGCGCATCCATAAACTGCACAATCATCAACCGAAACACGTTGTCATACGCCAAATCGGGTGCGCTGATTTTTGGCAAGCAACATAGCAGCTCGCTTAAGCAGTTGGCTTGTGATTCGGGCGAGTGGTTGGTCGACAAAACTTTAATCAGTTGGTCTTTGGCTTCGCGTTGTAAAGTCTGTTGGAGTTTGGGATTTTGCTCAAACATAATCGTGTTTTCGCCGCCTTGCATGATGACATCGGGCGTGACATAGCGCGTCAGCGGTGCAATATGATTTTCCAGTTTGAGCGCGTAGCCCATCGCCAAGGTGTCAGGATTGCATGGCACAGGCACGATGTCATCGAGGGTGAAAATCTTCGATTGTGCGGCAATCTTGCGGCGCAGCTCAGAGATGGTCAGTCGTTCGCGCCCATCGGGTAAGGCATCGGTCAAATCGGTATGCCCATCGACCCGTCCACTGACAGATAGCGGCTGAAAACTCACCCCACGCACACAACGAAAACCGCTGGCATAGGCGATTATCTCGCCCAATTCATCATCGTTCAAACCACGGGCAATGGTCGCCACCAATGTCGTAGAAAGGTTGTGCACCTCTAGATTTGCCAAGGCTTGGGCATGAATGTTGGCAAGGTTTGCGCCGCGTAGTACACGGATTTTGTCGTCATGCAATGAATCAAACTGCAAATACATCTCGATGCCTTGCTTGCCGTCGTTGAGGGCAGGGTGGCTGGCAGGACGGCGGTAAGCGTACTCGGCAAATTTCGCCACAAATTCAGGCTCTTTGGCCAACCGAATGCCGTTGGTGTTGATCATCACATGGCGAATCGGCAGGGTTTTGATATAATCTAAAATCTCAAACAGCTGCGGATGCAAGGTCGGTTCGCCGCCCGATAGCTGCACGACATCGGGCATGCCTTCACTAGCAACCACGGTGTCGAGCATGGCTTTGACGGTGTCGATCGACTTGTGACGATATGGCAAATGCGGCAGCTTGTCCTCACGGCTCATACCGCTATCGGCAAAGCACACAGGGCAATCCAAGTTGCACATATCGGTGATTTCGACGATCGACAGGCACGAATGCTGCATGTGGTCGGGGCATAAGCCGCAATCATACGGGCAGCCATAGCGCATCGGCGTGGCGAAGCGTTCGGGCATTTCGGGGGCTTTGACGTAGACCTCACGGCATTTGCGGTAATAGTCGGCATCGTCCATCACCAGTACGCGCTCAGTGCCGTGCTCGGGACACCATTTGTCCATATATACCTGATTATTTTTGAACAAAATTTTGGCTTCAACGGGATACAGGCAAATGCTACAGACCGAAGACGTGGTGTCATAAAAATGATACGGGCGGTTTTTGCGGCTCATAATAGGCTATTTAAAATAACGTGATGATTTAAAATACAGCTAAAAATTGGCTTGACGACACCTTTACCACATGAAGTTTAGCCTAAGATTATTTTTCACCCATCTAGCTCATGCGGTCAATAGTACAAATTTATCATGATGATATTGAAATTTGATGAAATTCAATCAATGCTTGTTGGCAGCTAAGCTGGGCAGCCGCCGCACATCATGCCACAATAGGGGTAAATAAACCATTAACACCAGTGCGCACGCCCACTGAATCGCCGACCAACCAAACGCATAGGCATACGGCACAGGCTTAATACCATCGACTAATAGCCGCCAAATCAGATAACCTGCCATCATAACCTTAAACGTCAGCCCCGACACCGCGCGCCAACGCGGATAGGCATGGCGCACAATGATCAGCATGGCGATACACCACAGCATGTCATAGATTTGTGTTGGGTGACGGCGCACACCATCACCAAAATCCACGCCCCACGGCAGACTGGTCGCCACGCCATAAGTGCCATCATGCAACCCTGCCAAAAAACAACCAATCCGCCCAATGCATAGCCCCACACAAAACGGCACAACAAACGCATCGCCCGTTGAGTAACGCACGCTCACCAGACGTTTAGCCAGCTCAATACCTATCCACGCGCCAATCAAACCGCCGACAATCGTTTGCCCATACGCCAGCGACCACACCCCATGCAACGCCCACGCTTGCGGCACCTCCAGTACAAATAGCAGTTTGTTGCCAATCCCTGCTCCCAGCAAGCAACCAATCACCACCACAAGATTACTGAGCGTGAAAAAATCCGTCGTCACAGGCGCATCGGCAGAGACAAACCAATGGCGGCGTTTTATATAGCTATAAAGTCGCACACCGACCAATACACCCAGCCATTCAAAAATAAAATGCACGACATGGGCGCAGTGAGAAGACAAAACAATCATCAATCACCTTGTGGTTTGCGTATTCAAGAATGCTTGCCAAGTTAAAACCTATGCGACCGACCCCTATCCTTGTAAAAAAAATCCCCCACCCCAGCAGATACCAAAGCCAACCACAAACCCCACCGTGCAGGACAATAAACCAATGAGCGACCATTTTTGCACCCGTTTGGCTGTGGGATTTTGGATAAAAGCGGTGATCAGCGCAATCAGGGCGCAAATGGGCGCGGCAAATACGCCCACCAACATCAAAAGCATGGCGAAAATAAACAGATTTTCATAAAAATTATTCATAATAATCGATAGATCCTTCATTTGACGTCATTTTAATCCTAGCCGATACGACGACTTATCGCTTTGCCAAAAATCAAAGATTTTGGCTAAATTTTAGCAAAAAAAACCCTATCGAACAGAAAATTTAAACACAAAATAATAAATTGACAGTTAATCAACGCTCGCCAACGGTTGAAACTGATCATAACGGTTTGTCGAATTGCATACCCCATCTCGTCAAGATTGGGCTATAATGCCAACAGCAACGCGCCAGCCCTTGTTTTTTGGAAGTTTTTGTTTGATTGACTTTACAATTTAATCTTTAGATGTATTTGAGCCTTATTTGCTAAAAATTATTTTCTAACATTCTTATGAGCCTAAGCCAAAATCGCCCCGATACACCACGCAGCATTTTTAATTTGCCCAATAACTTGACGATTGCGCGTATTGTCATGATCCCGCTGTTTGTGGCGATTGCGTATTGGCCGCCTGCGATGGGTATTGGGCAACCTGCCATCAGCAACAACGCGATTGCCAATATCGGCATGAACCATTGGGATGACAGCTTGCTGCGGCATTTTTTGCTGACGTTTGTGTTCATTTTGGCGGCGATCACCGATTGGCTCGATGGTTATTTTGCGCGGCGGCTGAATCTGACATCCGCGTTTGGGCGGTTTCTTGACCCTGTGGCGGATAAGCTGATGGTTGCGGCGGCGTTGGTGATTTTGGTGCAATGGCATCCTGATGTGGTGATGGCAATTTCGGCGATTGTCATTATCTCGCGTGAAATTGCCGTGTCCGCGCTGCGTGAGTGGATGGCTGAGTTGGGCAACCGCACCAGTGTTGCGGTGTCGTATGTCGGCAAGCTTAAAACCACGTTTCAGATGATCGCCATCACCGTGCTGCTGTTAAACTGGCAGTCGCTTGAGGTGCTTGGCTATGGCTTGATGGTCGTGTCGGTGGTCTTGACGCTGTGGTCGATGATGATTTATCTAAAAGCCGCTTGGCCATACCTTAAGCAGTTTGACTAAGCTTTAAGCAAATAAGCCCCAAGCAAATAAGCCTTAAGAAAACTGGCGCGGCAAAAACTTCACCGCGTGATCTTTGGCTTTTTTGAGTGCAAGACGGCGATTGTTGCCGATCAGTAGCTTAAGCTGCCAGATTTTTTCTTGATGCAAAACGTTAGCAGATTGTGCGTACATGGCATTGACGACGCGTTTGCTAGCAAGTACCGCGTCAGGTGAGCGCGTGGCAAGCTCTGCCGCCAAGGCGTGTGCGTCGCGCATTGGGTCATCGCTGATATGGGTGATGATGCCATAGTCTTGCGCAGCGGCGGCGTCAAACACACGCGCAGTCATGGCAAGTTCTTTGAGCACATCGGCACGCACCACCCCCAATGCGCTTTGAGTCAAACCCATGTCGGGCACCAAGCCCCATTTGGCTTCCATGATGGCAAACTGGCAATCTGGTGCGCTCAGGCGTATATCACACGCCAACGCCAACTGTAGCCCTGCGCCCAAGCAATGCCCGTGTGTCACCGCAATCACAGGCATGGGCAGATCGCGCCAGCACAAGCACACGCGCTGAAAACGGCTGGCGGTCGGCTTGATAAACTCTAATGCCAGTATTGGCAGATGTTTGCTTTGGTTAAGATCGGCAAGGTCAATGCCTGCGCAAAAACTTGCCCCTCGTCCGCCAATGACCACCGCGCGCACGTCACGCCACGTCGCAAGCGTTTGGGCAAGCCAGACCAACTGATCCATCATAGCAAAGCTAAGTGCATTGCGTTTATCGGTGCGGTTGAGCCATACGGTTAGTACGTTTGTATCGCTTAGTGTGATTTCAATCTGTGGTGCAAGGCGTAAGTTGAGCGCGGCAACACGTTTGGCAAGGGTGGGTTTTGGGTGGATCAACGCAGGCAAGGGTAGGGCAGCAAGTGCGATCATGGCAATTCCTTTTGACAAATGTTTGACTTGTTGGCTTACTGTAGCCGTAAGCGTGCCAAATTGCAAACCCCACCAGCAAAACACGTCTAAATCATCTTCCACACCATATCTTGTTCTTTGAGACGCGCGTAGCGCAGCGCAGGAAAGCTTGATAAATCGGCATGTTTGAGCGCATCAAGGGCAGTAAGTAGTGTTTGATAATGCGCTGTTAGCTGCTCAAACGCACTGGTAGAAACATCGCTGACCTCGGCAAGGCAGGCATCTTCAAAGCGTTGGCTGGCATGGCGCAGCTGCGGCACGCCTGTGTAGCGGCTTGCGCCCAAAATGCGGTGCGCCACATCGGCAAGCGCTTGGCGGTCATGTGCTTGCCACGCGGCGGCAAGCTCGCTGCGGTCTTTGTCGATGCCATCAACCAGCATCAGCAGCAAGCTGCTGGCCAAATCGGGCTTGTTGGCAGCACGTTGCAGCGCGTCTTGCCAATCAATTACTGCCAAATCGGTCGGGTCATGTTGGATGGTTACGCCCGTTGGCGCAGGTGACGTGGTTGGTAAGTCGGTAGGCTGAATCAAGTCGGGTGCGCTTTCGGTGGATTGCTCGTCTTGGTTTGGCAAGGCATGACAAAACATTGGCTCGTCAAGATTGACCGCTTGCCCCAACCAGCGTTGCAGCACGTGATGGAGCTGGGTTTGGTCGATTGGCTTGCCAACATAATCATTGATCCCTGCTTGGGTCAAATTGGGCAGTTCATCGCTCAAACTATGTGCAGTCAAAGCAATAATCGGCAAATGGCGTGTGGGTGTGCGCTGACTTTCGCGCTCGCGAATATGCGCTGCGGTCTGACTGCCCGACATGCGCGGCATTTGAATATCCATAAAAATCAAATCGATGCGCTGGGCTTGTGCGGGGTCATCCAGCACTGCCAACGCCTCAAAACCGCTACTTGCCGTGATGACTTCAACACCGACTTCTGCCAACAATGCCTCAAGCACCAATAGATTGGGCAAGTGGTCATCAACCGCAAGCACCGTAAAGCCATGCCATTGCGGCAACGTTGGTGCGGCAGCAGCAGCGTTTTGGTTGTCAAACAGGCGATACAACTGCCCACGTTCAAGCGGTTGGTACAGCGGCTGCACTTGATAACGCGCCAGCAGCTCGGGGTCAAGATTGACCTGATAACCAAACAGCGCAAGCTTGCCTGCGTAATGCAAGCGCACCTGCTTGAGCAGTGCCAATGTGTCTTCACTGCTGGCATTATCGACAATCACCCAATCCCATTGCCCACGTTCTTTGAGTTCTTCTAATAGCCCCATCAGCGTTGCTGCGCTGGTCACCTCAATGGCAAGCGGACGCAAACTGGCTTTGAGCACTTGTAAGCTTGCGCCATGCCCTAGCCACACCAACAATTTTAGCGGTTTATCGGATGGTGATAACACAGGCAGGCTATAGCTTGGCGGCAGCGCGGTGGTGGCGCGTACGATCGGCAGGCTAAACCAAAACGTCGTGCCACGCGCAGGCTTGGTGTCGTTGCTGGTATCATCGGCATTGGCAAAAAAACCAATTCGACCGCCCATTTGGTATGTCAATTGCTTACAAATCACCAAGCCCAGCCCCGTACCGCCATACTGGCGCGTGATCGATGGGTCGCCTTGCGAAAAACTTTGAAACAACGCTGTTTGCTGAGCAGCAGGAATACCGCGCCCCGTGTCTTGTACGCTAAATTGCAAAAACTCGTCGCGCTCATCGCTTAGCTCAACGCGCACAATGACCTCGCCATCATCGGTAAATTTAATCGCGTTATTGACCAAATTGGTTAATACCTGCTTGACGCGCAGCGCGTCACCCATCAATGCGGTGGGTACATCGTCGTACAATAAAATCGCCAGCCGTACGTTTTTTTCTGCCGCCAGTGGCGAAAGCATATCGCCCACATCATAGATCACGCGGTACAAGTCATACGGATGGCGATTGAGTACCAGTTTACCTGCCTCGATTTTGGAAAAATCCAGCACATCATTGACCAATGCCAGCAGGTGCGCTGATGACTTACGAATGGTCTGCACGTACAAGTCTTGCTCGGGATTTAGCCCACCGCCGCGAGCCAACAAGTTGCTAAAGCCATCAATGCTGTTAAGCGGTGTGCGCAGCTCATGGCTGATATTGGCTAAAAACGCGGATTTGGTTTGGCTGGCAGAAATCGCCGCATCACGCGCATTGCGGATAGAAATATTTTGCATTTCCATCTCATCGAATGCCTGCCGCAAATCATCTTCGGTTTGCTCAGCGTGCGCTTTAAGCTCTTGAAAGCTGGTGTGTAGCCGCCGCAAGGTTTTCGCCAAATCATGCTTGAGTTGGTTAAGCTCGCCGCGCGCGTGTAGCTTCAGTGGGCGGTTGAGGTTATCGGCGTGAGTGCGCTCAAGGTGTAGGCGCATTTCATAAATCGGCGCGATCCATCGCCGCGCGTAATTACTGATGCCTAGCAGCAATAACAGCACTGTCATCAGCCCTGTTGTGATCAGTACCAGCAGCACCTGATATCGCGCCAATGCCAGTGGCTGATCGTCAATATCCACCACCAGCCACAGCGCAGGCAAACCACGCACATTTAATGCCGTGAGCGGCGCAGCATACAGGGTGCTTGATGGCATACTGATGCTATGGCTGGGTGTTTTAATCAGTTGTTGAATGGTAAATTGTGGCAATAGCGTGGTATTGGGCGGCACGTCATCCATACTGCTGGCGCGGTTTAACAGGCTTGAGCTTGGCGTTAAAAATCCCCACAGCCCCGTTTGGCTCGGTGGGCTATCCCAATGTCCTTTGCTAGCAAGTAGCTGCCCGTTGGCATTGACCAGTGCGATAGCCTGCAGTGGTTGGGGGTCATCAAGACCTTGCAATGTGTTGCGCAAACGGTTTTGCAGGTTTTGTAAATCATCTGTGAGACCTAAGTTTTGGCGTTGCACCAGTTGGCGATTGAGGGCAAGCACGGTTGGTGCGTTGTCTTGCGCCAGTTGCTGATAGCGAAATAGCACATTTTGCGCAGTCAGCTGCTGGACTTGCCGCGCCGACGCGGTGGTATGCGCCAATACCAATAGCCCGCCAAACAATGCCAACACACTAATGGGCAAAAATACCAGTACAATCAACTGCCCGTAAGCAGTTGATAGGTCAATCAGTCGTGCTTTGCTCATTTTTTGCCTTACAGATTGGTCAGGGTGATGGGTAAACTTTGTCGATTTAATACTTGGGTCAAACGGTTGCGCCGTTTGTGTGGCATCAATATGGCTAAAATTTTATGCTACCTTTGGGCATGCGTGCAAATATTTGCCAGCAAAACATGGCGCAATTTTTTGCCACACAACACCACATGACGCTCAAAACAAAATTTGCTACAATTTTGGGCATAAACGATGCTAAAAATTGCCAACCGCCCAGCCAAGGAACTGCTATGCCTGCAACCACCTCAATCACTTCTGCTGAATTTGACGCACGCCCCGACCCACGCTGCCACACGGTAACACTTGCCGATTGCGTCGGTGGCACGCCGTTGGTTGAATTGCAGCGTATGCGCCCATCAAGCGCACGTTTGTTGGCAAAGCTTGAGGGCAACAACCCTGCAGGCTCAGTCAAAGATCGCCCCGCGTTTAACATGATTTTGCAAGCCGAACGCCGTGGACAAATTCAAAAAGGCGATACCTTGATTGAGGCGACCAGTGGCAACACGGGCATTGCTTTGGCGATGGTCGCCGCCATGCAAGGCTATCGCATGACGCTCATTATGCCTGCCAACTCAACCCAAGAGCGCAAAGACGCGATGGCAGCGTATGGCGCGACACTCATCGAAGTCGATAACATGGAAACCGCGCGTGATTTAGCGCAGCAAATGCAAGCGGAGGGGCAGGGCTTGGTGTTGGATCAATTCAACAACCCCGACAACAAGCAAGCGCATTATCTCACCACAGGCCCTGAAATTTGGCAGCAAACGGGCGGACGCGTGACGCATTTTGTCAGCTCGATGGGTACAACAGGCACGATCATGGGCGTATCGCAATACCTCAAAGAACAAAACCCAGCTGTCCAAATCATCGGCTTGCAGCCCGATGCACAGTCTAGCATTGCAGGTATTCGACGTTGGGCACCTGAGTACTTACCCAAAATCTTTGAGCCAAGCCTTGTTGATACTGTCATGGACATCAACCAGCACGATGCCGAAGTGTTCATGCGTAAGCTGGCGCGTGAAGAAGGCATTTTTTGTGGTGTGTCATCGGGTGGTGCAGCGTGGGCAGCGCACCAAATCGCCCAGCGTGAACCCGATGCGGTGATCGTGTTTATTGTCTGTGACCGTGGTGACCGCTACTTATCAACAGGATTATTTGGAGTAAGCGACGCATGAATGCGCCCGTATTGGTCTTTGATATCGAGACCATCCCCGACATTCGCCACGCCAAACACCTATATGCCGAGCTTGCTGAATTGCCCGATGACGAAGCGTTACCGCAGCTACTGACCAAGTACGAAGAAGAAACGGGCAAAACATTTTTGCCGTTGCCGCTGCATCGTGTGGCGTGTTTGTCGGTGCTGTGGGTGCAAAATGACAAAATGACGCTTAAGTCTTTGGCGTTGCCCGAACACAATGAAGCTGAGATTTTGAACAAATTTTTTACCTCACTAGATCGCGCCCCCACACTGGTGAGCTGGAATGGGCGCGGATTTGACCTGCCTGTCATGACGTATCGCGCGCTACACCACGGCATCAGTGCAGGCAAGCTGTTTAGCCAAAGTGGTGAGATGAAATACAACAACTACCAAAACCGCTACCACAATAAACACATTGATTTGATGATGCGGCTAGCGGCAGGTAGCACGCTCCAAAAACTTGATGTGGTCGCTAGTCTGTGCGGTTTTGCAGGCAAACAAGATATCACAGGCTATGATGTCTTACCGATGGTGCAAGCAGGTGAATGGCAAAAACTGACCACGTATTGTGAAAGCGATGTCATCAACACATGGCTGGTTTACTTGCGCTATCAGCGTTTGTTGGGGCAAATGGATGGCGAACAGTTGGCGCGATGGGAGGCTAACACACGCGACTATCTAAAAACGCTTAAAAACCCCGATGACAGCCTAAGCCTACGCCATGAGCAGTTTTTACAAGCATGGGGTGGTGCTGATGCTGACATGCACGCCGCAACAGCAACGGATGCCTTAGACACCGAAACGCCAATGCATACCGAAAGCCCATCAAATGAACCGACACACAACCCTACCGCTTGATCTTACATGATGACAAATGCGCAAACTACCACGCCAAACCACCAATCAGGAACCTATACAATGAACTATATTTTTCCACCCGTACAACCTGCCAGCCTTGCCATTCACCAAAGCACGCAGCGTTTTGCCGTGCGCCGCGTGTACTGCGTGGGGCGCAACTATGCCGATCACGCGCGCGAGATGGGCTCAGATCCGACACGTGAGCCGCCGTTTTTCTTTTGTAAAGCCAGTGACGCGGACTCCATCATTACTGTGCCAGCTGGGCAGGTTGGACGCATGCCATATCCCAGCCAAACCCAAAACTTGCATTTTGAGACCGAATTGGTCGTTGCCATTGGGCAAGCAGGGACAAATATCAGCCGCGATGCGGCCGCCGCGCATATTTTTGGCTATGCCATCGGCTTTGACATGACGCGCCGTGATCTGCAAAACGACATGAAACAAGGCGGCAAGCCGTGGGAAATCTCCAAAGCCTTTGATCATGCCGCACCGATTGGTACGCTATACCCCAAAGCCGCCGTGCCTGATATCCATAACGCCGCGATTACCTTAGATGTCAATGGCGAACTGCGCCAATCGGGCAATGTCAGCCAGATGATTTGGCAGATTGACGAAGTGATTGCCAATTTGTCAACGTATTTCACCCTACAACCAGGGGATCTGATTTTTACGGGTACGCCTGCAGGCGTTGGCGCGGTGCAGGTCGGCGATCAGCTGCACGCGCAGATTGATGGCTTGGGCAGTTTAGATGTCAAAATTGTTTAATAAAAAAGCGGCTTAATACAAGCCGCTTTTTATCATCCGTTGCCGTAAACCTGCGACTTTAGGCGGTGGATATAAGGCAACTCTGTAGCTATGCTTACACACGATAAGATACTAAATATGTTAAAATAAACCCATGAAAACACTCAAGCTACGCATACGAGACAAACACACAAACCAACTAAACCGCCTAAGCGGTTCGGTTAATTTCGTATGGAACTATATCAATGACTTGAGTTACAAGTACCTACAAAAAACAGGCAAATTCTTTTCAGCCTATGACCTAAACGAATACACCAAAGGTAGCGGTGAACTACTTGGCTTGCATTCTCAAACCATACAAGCCATTAATGAAACCCACGCCAAAAGCCGTAAGCAGTTCAAAAAGGCAAAGTTAAATTGGCGAACCAATAACCCAAAGGCAAAGCGTAAATCATTAGGTTGGCTACCGTTTAAGCGATCGGCGATTAAACATATCGCCACCCATGCCACAGGCAAGAAAGGCTTAAAATCAACCTTACAGCTTAGTTTAGCCAAAGGGCAGAAGCTAATTATAGACTTATGGGATAGCTACAATCTTAGCCTATATCAAATAAACACCTGCGAGATTGTACAAGACAGCCGTAACCGTTGGTATGCCTGTATCACCGTTAAAGACTATCCTAAAACACCATGCGGAACAGGTAGTGTCGGCATAGACTTAGGCTTAAAAGACAGTGCCACCGCCTCAAACGGCGATAAACTACAAATCAAACAAACACAGGCATGGGCTAAAAAATTGGGTGTCGCCCAACGTGCCAAAAACAAACAACGTGTCAAAGCGATTCATGCCAAAATCAAAAACACACGCCAAGACCTTATCCACAAATTCACTAGCCAATTAGTCAAAGACAATGCCCTAATCGTGGTCGGTGATGTAAAAACCACCCAATTCAACCGTAAAAAAGGCAAACTAGCCAAAAGCGTATATGACGCAGGTTGGTTTGAACTCAAACGCCAACTGACCTACAAGTGCGAGAACGCAGGTTGCCGTTTTGAAATCGTCAATGAGAAATACACTACCCAAACTTGCTCGT
The DNA here is from genome assembly GCF_001591265.1 of Moraxella atlantae NBRC 14588. Taxonomy (GTDB): domain Bacteria; phylum Pseudomonadota; class Gammaproteobacteria; order Pseudomonadales; family Moraxellaceae; genus Faucicola; species Faucicola atlantae. The sequence continues at coordinate 52,408 of NZ_BCUL01000010.1, forward strand.
GCTGTGGCGATATGTCCAGTAGTCCAAAAGGTAGAGCAGGTTTGCGAATAAGAGAATGGACTTGTGCAAAGTGTGGCACATGGCATGATAGAGATATCAACGCCAGTAAGAACATTCTTGCGGTCGGGCTTGACCGTCTTGTAGAAGGAATCCCCTCACTTTAGGGAGGGGAGGAAGTCAATGGGTTTGGCTAACAATCACTGGGCAATTTACTGACCAACTTTGTCCAAACCTTCTTGCTCAAGCACCGCTTGCACGCCTTGGTCTTGCTCCATGCGTTGGATAAACGCGCGTAGCGCATCATGACGCTCAGCAATAATATCGCTTTCGCTTGACCAACGCAGCATGACGTACAGGTACACATCGGCAATGGTTTTTTCGCCGATCAAAAAATCTTGCTGACGTAGCGTCTCATTGGGGTGATCAAGCAGCTTGGCGATGCGGTCTTTTGCTTTGTCTTTAAGCTCAGCTTGTGCGGCTCGATCAGATACCATATCCTCAGGTGAAAAAATCGGCATAAACCGCTTGTGCACATCGGCGTTACAAAATGCTAGCCACTGCAAAGCTTTGGCTTGGCGTTGGTAGTCGCCTGTACCAAAGAGCTGTGCGGTCGGATAGCGCAGGTTTAAGTAATTTAACACCGCCACATTTTGCGTCAAAATAAAACCGCCATCGACGATCATTGGTACCGCGCCTTGTGGGTTCATCGCGCGATATTCGGGGCTTTTGAGTGTCGCATGATCGACCAATTTTAGTTCATAATCTGCTTTTGCCCATTCAAGCGCTGTGTGAGGTACCATCGAGCACGCACCAGGCATACCGTATAATTTCATTGTCTTGTCCTTGGTTAAAATAAACGTTTACAACGCAAAAGTTATCAACTTTCTCAAAAGTTATCAACTTTCTCTAAGCTATTGTAAGACAAAATCATACCTGCTATGGCAAGTTTGCTGTCTGTTATGGTTAAAAACCGTTACGCTAGGTAAGCACAGCAGCCGAACATCACATCATCAAAACGACATATTTACACGCTATGCTAAGCGTTAGCCAAAAATTTGCCAAATCCACCAAATAGCAACGATTGCGCCGTATCAGCCGAAAATTGAGCCGCCTATGTTGATGAGCGTTGTGATTATTACCCTAAATGAAGCCGAGCGCATTGCCAATTTGCTTGATGATTTGGCGCGACAAAGCTACCGAGATTTTGAGGTCATCGTGGTGGATTCCAACAGCGATGATGAGACGTGTGAAATTGCGCGCGGATTTGCCAAGCGTTTGCCCAGTCTGACTGTGCACCGTATGACACAGCGCGGTGTGTGTTTGGGGCGCAACACGGGGGCAAACTTGGCGCGTTATCAACGATTGCTGTTTTTGGACGCAGACGTACGTTTAGCCCGCGATTTTTTGGCAAAAGCGGCGCGGCAGCTTACGCGGCGGCAGTTTGATGTGGCAGGTGTCTATACCAATGCCAAAGCGTTGCCGCTGCATTTTCGTTTGGGTTACCACGCGTTTAACGTCGGTATTTTTGCCACCCAATTTGGTTTTCCAACCGCGATTGGCGCGTGTTTGTTTTCGACCAAATCCGTGCACACGGCGTTGGGCGGTTTTGATGAAACCATCACGTTGTGTGAGGATTGCGATTATGTCAATCGCGCCAGCCGTATCGCGCGGTTTGGTATGCTAAATTTAAGTTTTAGTTTTGACCCCCGTCGCTTGCGACAAGACGGCTACTGGCGTACGGGCTTAAAGTACCTGCACGCCAATGTACATCGGTTTTTTGTGGGTGAAATTCGTGACCATAAAATTCGCTACGAATTTGGTCATTACAAAAAAAATGGCTAAAATTTTACGACTGAAATTTTAGCAGGCAGCCATGGAACAAGGCTGACTTTTCTTAACGCAAACTTAAGTAAAAAAATTTTTTGATAACCGGTAGTTTTGGATAGCTCAGCGGTATTTATTGATCGCTATTTTTTTCTTATAATAACAATTTAATTACAAAAAAATATCGTTATATCTACATAAAGCGATATTCTTAACTTGATTTTAGTTAATTAAGGTCTTGCAAGTCAAAAATTTGAATGGCGCTGATCGGTAAAGATCTATTCGCCACGTTGCGGTAGCCATCAGCTTGTATCATTTGTCACCCAAGCAGGAGAGAGCATGAACGAATCTGTGTACTATATCATCTACACCAGCCGTTTGAGCATGCGTTATTTTCTTGATACGCAGGTGATTCATGAGCTGTGTGAGCAAGCACACCACAATAACCAAGTGCATGGCGTGACGGGGTTTTTGTTGTTTCGTCAAGGACGGTTTTTGCAGTACATTGAAGGACAGCGCGATGCGATTAAGCAGCTCTACAGCAATATTCAACGCGATCCGCGCAATGTAGATACACAGATCTTGCTTGAAGGCACGCGCGATGAGCGTTTGTTTGATCAGTGGGCGATGCATTGTGTGGATTTGGCGCAGCATGACAGCAGCGAAGAGATGAGCCGCAGCTTTGCTAAGTTTGATCCGCAAACGTGGGGCGAGGGCAAAACTTGCGAGGTATTGCATGAAATCAAGCACTTTTACGAGCATAGCCAGACGCCGCTCAATGATATTTATCCGCCGCAGCCAATCAGCTATGTTGGGCTACAGGTACGCGCTTTGGCACGCCAACACAGCAGTTTTGTGATGTTGCAAGTGGCGTTTTTGTTGGCGGCATTGTGCGTGTTTGGGGTGACTTATTTATTGTGATGGTTGGTATGGTAACGGCTGTTTGGTCGGTTTTTTCTTAAAAGCTGTTTGATATCGGTATTTTTTAAATCAACTTAATCAAAAAGCCGCTGGAGTACCAACGGCTTTTTTGCGTTAAATGGCTATGGCATTACGCCACTTGCTCAACATGAAAGCCAAGTTTTGCCAAACTGTCACGTTGGTCAGCAGGGGCAAGAGTGGCGCGAGAGCCTGTTTTGCCTTGCAGGTATGTACGGGTCACGCGTTGCAAGTCTGCCAATGTCACTGCCAAAATCTTGCCGCGAAGTGCTTGTTGCCAGTCTTGTCCACGTCCGTGTAGGGTGGCAAACAATGCTTTGATCGCCTCGCCTGCCGGGCTAGCAGGTTTGTCCATACCTGCCATGATGCCCAAAATCGCCTCTTCAATCCACAAACGGGTTTGGTCGCTGTCGGTTTGTGCCAGTAGCCAATCGACGCTGGCCTGAAAATCGGCAAACGTATCGGCGCAGCGTGGATCGCGATAGCTGTAGAAACGAAACGCGCAACTGTTGCCATCGTAGCTTGCGCCACCACCGTACGCGCCACCTGTTTCACGAATTGCGCGGTGCAAGAAATTGTTGCGCAGCACGCCTGCTAGCACCATCAAAGCAGGCGCGTCGGCGTGGTCGCTTGGCACAGCAGCAAACGCCAAGGCGTTGTGAAACACGTTGGTTTGGGCAAGCCATGCGATGTCATCTTGTGTGGTTGTAATCGGCACATCGTTCAGCGCGGGCGCGTCGGGCAGGGTTGTGTCTGCCAAGCTGTCGATAATCGCGGCTTTTAGCACAGGCAAAGTCTCAGCCTCAGCAACCAACAAAGCTTGGCGCGGTAAGGCGCGTACGGCTTGGTGCAGCGCGGTCAAATCTGCACTCAGCTGCTGCCAGACGGCTGGGTCAGCCTCTGCTGCTGTCAAAAGCGCGGTCAAATCATTGAGCGCAGGCAAGCCACCGCGTGTATATTCAAGTCCAGCTTGCGCGCTGTAGTTGCGGCTAGCGGTTTGCATGGCATATGCATGCCCAACGTTGGCAAGGCGTGATTGCCAGCTCATTTGGCGTTGGGTAAGTAGCTCGGCGATCCGCGCTAATTCGGTAAACACCGTGTCATCAATCACTTGTTTTACCAAATCAATCGCCTCAAGCTTACGATTAAGCGCGCGGGTGGCAAACACAAGGTAAGAATCAAAGCGTGTTGGGTCATCCACGCGTGTGCGTTGACTGATACGCACCGTCACACCGCTTGAATGCTGTGCTTGCAATGCTTGAAACGCGCGTGCGTCATACTGGCTTGTGCCAACCTCGCTTATCAACGTTAAATAATTTGCCAGTTGCGGATGGTCAATAATCGCTTGATGCTCAGGCTGATCTAATGGCATGATGACTTGATAATAATACAAGCCGTTGGTGCCTGCTTCGTATTCATACAACACGCTGTCTTGCCCTGCCAAGTGCACAGGCGTGCGTGTGCCATGCTTAAAGGCAATCTCGGCAGGAATGTCATCAAGCCCAACCTTAGGTAGCAGATCAACGTCATCGACTTGTGCTTGGCGTTCTGCCAAAGCAGCCGCATCGGCGCGTAACTGTTCGCGCTCGGCATCACTCAAATTTGCGCCAAGTTTGGCAAGCTTGTCCTGTTCGGCTTGCAAGGCGGCGGCAGATTTTTGTGCATCAGGAACCAATGTTAGGCGCACGCGGTGCGGATTTTCTAGCAAGTGCTGACGAATCAACTTGCCGATAAATGCAGGGTCTTGTACCGCGTCACGCAGCCAGCTTAGCGTTTCATCAATATCCCACACGCTGATGGGATCGCCATCATGAATCGCCGTGCTAAACGCTTCTAACAGCAAATTTAAGCCATATGGCATGCTATCACCACCGATATGACGCTGATCAAGCTCGATTTGGTGCAAAATCGTCTCGATCTCGACAGGATCAAGTGGGCTATCGGCAACCTGTTTTAACACCGCCAAAATGCCTTGTTCAATCGCCTCAGCATGCTCAGGCTCAGAACCGCGTACCCCTGCATAAAACACCATCTGGTAGTGGCTATCGTCCAGCCCCAATAGCGGTGTTGGCGCACTGGCAAGCTCGTGGCTTTCTAAGTATGCACGCAGCGGCGAACCTGCATGCTCCACCAATACCCCTTCCATCAAGCGCAAAGCAAGGCGTTGTTTGGCATCCAAAATCGATGGTAACAACCACGCCACAACATGGTGGGTTTGTTTGGGTTTAACCACATCGACGCTGTAAGTTTCGGTCACCGCAAGCGGCGCAGGCAACGTGGTTTCTAGGCGTGAGGCATGTTTGTGCCCATGGCTAAACGCATGCCCATCGACCGCCAACGCATCGGCATGTAGCCGCGTTTGGGTTTCGGCAACAGGGATATTACCAAAGCTCATCGCCACCGCGTTGCTGGGGTGATAATGACTTTGGTGAAACGCCACCAAATCCGCGTGCGTTAAGTCAGTAATCGCGCTTGGCTCACCACCAGAATTATAATGATAGGTTGTGGTCGGAAACATGTGCCGCGCCAGGGTGTGATACAACTGGTCAATCTCACCGCTCATCGCGCCTTTCATTTCATTGAACACCACGCCTTTGTACACAGGCTTACCGTCATCATCAAGCTCAACGCGAATACCCTCTTGGGCAAAATCCAAGTGGTTTAAATTCGGGAAAAAACACGCATCCAAATACACCGACAACAGATTAAAATAATCCTGACGATTTTGGGTAGCAAACGGATACGCCGTCCAATCCGCCGCGGTAAACGCATTCATAAAGGTATTTAACGAGCGTTTAATCATGCTAAAAAACGGATCACGCACGGGGTATTTGGCAGAACCACACAAACTGGTATGCTCCAAAATGTGCGCCTCGCCGCGATCGGTCATTGGTTGGGTGCGAAAGCCGATAATAAACGCGTTTTCATCACTGGGATGCGCCAAATGATAGTGCATCAACCCTGTAGGCTCATGCTCACACACCAAAATATCCAGCCCCAGCGCCTCGATACGATGCGTGCGCAGCAACCGAAACGCAGGATGTAACGCATGCGCCGCGTCAATGGCTTGGGTGGTGGTAGATTGGGTTTGATTTGATGATTCCATCAATGCCATAAATTATCCCTAGCAATCAAGCAATAAAGTTTTTACAATACGCCACAATACTGGCGTGAAGTATGGAAAATAAAATTGTCAATAGATGCTGAATGGGGCTGATGGTGCGTAATTAAAGTCAGCGCCGCGCGAAACACCGAAAATTTATCCATCATTGCACGCACGAGCGCCGTCATTTTTAAAAATTTTGAGCAAACAACACAAAAAGGGCAGAGCATGGCAAATATCGTCGCAATCGGCAATGCATTGGTTGATCGTGAATATCGCCTCAACGACACCGAGCTACACAACACAGGGCTTACCAAAGGCAACATGACGCTTGCCAGCAGTGCTGACCAACAAACCTTGCTTGATCGCCTTGCTAATGTGCAGCTTTGCCCCGTCAAACAAGCCAGCGGTGGTTCAGCAGCCAACACTGTATACGCAGCGGCATGTTTAGGCAGTGATACGTTTTATGCGTGTCGCGTTGGCGATGATGAGGCAGGGCAGTTTTATTTGGCGGATTTAAACGCGGCAGGCGTGGCAACGTCCAATCAATCGATTGCACTTGGTGGCACAACAGGCAGCTGCGTGGTGTTGGTCACGCCTGATGGCGAGCGCACCATGCAGACCCATCTAGGCACCTCGGCAGAGATTGGGCGCGATGATATCGACTTTAGTCAGCTGAGCAATGCCCAATGGCTGTATTTTGAGGGTTATTTGGCAATGTCAGCAACCATGCAGCCTGCGCTTGCCGCGCTCAAAGACCATGCACGCGCGCACAATATCAAAATCGTGGTCAGTTTTGCCGACCCATCTGTCATCAAATTTGCCCGCGAAGGGCTTGACGCTATGCTAGCTGGTGGGGTTGCGGCGGTATTTTGCAATGTCGAAGAAGCCCAACTGTATACAGGCAAGCACAACCAAGCACAAGCCGCCGAAGCCTTGCTTGCCGTGGCAGAGCTTGCCGTTGTCACTGCAGGGGCGCAAGATACCATCATCGCCTGCCGCGCGCCAACCAGCCACCATAGCAGCCATGATAACAACACACCAAACGAATTGATGAGCGTGCCCACGGCATTGGTCAATGAATTGATAAATACCAACGGTGCAGGCGATAGCTTTGCAGGCGCGTTTTTGCATGGCTTGGCTTGTGGTTATGATTTAACCACCTGTGGCAAAATTGCCAGCGCGGTGGCAGGTGAAGTTGTGCAGACCTTTGGCGCGCGCCTAACGCCTGAAGCTTACCGCCATGCCATGCAGCGTGCATTCACCGAGACACCGTAGCACCAGCAGGCGATTAGCATTCAATCGCCCAGTAATCTAGGCGTTTTAATGCAATAAGTTTTAGCCTATAATAAAGCAATTTTGCGTTGGTCATATCATTTAATTTTAATAAGGTAGCAGTATGGGAAATGTTGTGTATCGCTCGTCCAAACGCGCATGGTTAGCGATGGCGCTGGTCAGCGTGAGCGTCAGTGGTTGCCAAAGTGTGACCAACGGCTTGTCCAACTGGCAGCCTAATGCAGGCCCTACGCGCAGTCAAGTTACCATGGGTACGATGACCCAAGTCGCTGATAACACCGTCGTGCCAACGGGGCTGACCATCATCGATATTGATGCCAACACCGTCAATCGCGCCAACCAAATCAGCCATATTCAGCGTTTTTCTGATGTATACCGTAGCACCAGTGTTAATCAGCAAGTCATCCAAGCAGGAGACGTGCTCAACATTGCCTTGTATGAAGCACCGCCTGCCATGCTACTGGGCACCAGCGGTAGCCTAACAGGCGGTACCAGTTCGGCAGAAGTTAAACTGCCCGATCAAATGGTTGATAGCCGTGGACAAATATCCATTCCATTTTTGGGTAAACTGACTGTCGCTGGCAAAAATCCACAACAAGTGCAAGACATGATAGTCAATGGGCTTAAGCGTAAAGCCAATCAGCCCAGCGCGATTGTCAGCATTGGCAAAAACAACTCTGCCAACGTGACGGTGGTGGGTGAGGTCAGCAACAGCGTGCGTATGCCATTGACGGGCAAGGGCGAGCGCGTGCTTGACGCGATTGCAGCCGCAGGCGGCACCAAATACCCCAGCAGTCGCGTAACCGTACAGGTCAATCGCGGTATGCAATCGGTTGAAATGCCGATGGAATCCTTACTCAACGATGCGCGCCAAAACGTCGTGCTTCAACCGGGTGATGTCGTTTCGGTCAATTATCAATCCAAAAGCTTTACGGTACTTGGCGCAACTGTCAAAAACGATGAAGTCAATTTTGAATCCAACGGTATCTCGCTTATGCAAGCCTTGGCGCGCTCTGGCGGACTTAACGACAATCGCGCCGATGCACGCGGTGTGTTTATCTTTCGTTATGAAACCCCACGGATGCTAACGTATGACCAATTGGCGCAAGTACCACCTGCGATCAAGCAGACGGGGCGCATTCCTGTGGTGTATCGCTTGAACCTCAAAGACCCGATGAGCTATATCGTTGCACAGAACTTCCCGATTCACAATAACGATGTGGTGTATGTCTCCAACGCGCCAGCCACCGAGTTTGCTAAGTTTCTTAATATGATTAGCCAAACCGTGTTCTCGATTACGGGTATTAAGAATTTAAGTTAATGCTGTATCTTGACGTTACACGGTTATATACCAACTTTCGAACGGGTAAAGGCGTAACTGGCGTTGATCGGGTTGCATTGGCGTATATAGCAGAGTTTGCCCAAGAGGCCTGTGCGGTTATACGTCTGCCCAGTCATTGGCTGTTTTTTGATCGCAAGCGTTCAGCAAAAATTTTCTTGCGTTTAATTGAGCAAAAACAAGTTAAGTTATCCCTTTGGGATAAAAAACGCTATATCAAACCTGCCAATGAGCCGATCAACGTACTACTGAATGTTACCCACAGCGGCTTAGATTCGCCGCAGTATCTGGTGCGGCTGCAACAATATGGTTTACGCGGTATATATTTTTTACACGATCTGATCCCAATTGATTATCCTGAGTATTGTCGGGCAGGGGAATATGATCGGCATGTTCAGCGGCTGCTAACCATGCTACAAGGTGACTTGATTATCGCCAATTCGCGTTATACCTTGGAGCGTTTAGAGGCTTTTTGTCAAAACCATCATCTCACTATGCCTCCTACCACGTGGGCACATTTGGCAACAGAATCAATCGATAATATAGAAATTTTGACAGAAGCTGAACGTGCGCTAATGGATTTAATTGTTGGCAATCAAAATTACTTTGTTTGTTTAGGTACAATTGAAGGAAGAAAAAATCATTTGTTGCTCTTTAATGTATGGCGACAATTGGTACGTAAGCTTGGTAAAAATTGCCCTAAGTTGGTTTTAATTGGCAAACGCGGATGGGAAGCTGAGCAAGTCTTTGATGTTTTAGACCGCAGTGTTGAATTGCGTCATGTTGTCATAGAGCTTAATCATTGTAGTAATGCTCAACTCTACTATCTATTAAGCCACGCACAAGCATTATTATTTCCATCTTGGGTTGAAGGCTTTGGTTTACCACTCTTAGAGGCCTTACAGACGAACACCCAAGTCATTGCTAGCGATATTCCTGCGTTTCGTGAATTAAATGCCAATCTAAATACAGCGCAAATAAAATTATTGTCACCATTTGATGGTACTTTATGGCTCCAAACAATTTTAGCGTTCATATCTCACGCTTCTGAACAAAATCGGCAATTTTGTGATGAAGTAAATACCGTAAATGTCTATAATTGGTCCAGCCACTTTGCGAAAATTAAAAGCAAACTGGGTGCAAAGTTAGTATAATCGTTATTTTTTAGGCAGTTGTAATATTTTAATTAGTGCAAAATTTGGTGTATAGATAAAAGGTCGTTCGCGCTGAGGGTTTATAGTAATATTAAGCATTGTAAAAAGCCACGCTGTCGTGGTATAAATCAACCCATCACAGCTGCAATGCTACCAAAGTCGAATGCGTCCGTGGAAGGTTATTATTATGAAAATTTTACCTGTAGTGTTATGTGGTGGTTCTGGGTCACGTCTATGGCCGTTATCTAGAGAGATGAACCCTAAACCATTTATCCGTTTGGTTGATGGCTTAAGTTTTATCCAACATGCCTACCAAAAAGCTGCGTTAGTAGGCAATATCGGACAAATGATTACAGTTACCAACAAAGAACTGTTATTTCGCGCAAAAGCCGATTTTGAAGAACTAGCTATTGCCGAAAATTTTCAAAATGATTATATTTTAGAACCGCAAGGACGCAATACCGCTCCTGCGATTGCGATGGCTGCCTTACATGCTAAACGCAATTATGGCAATGATGTATGTTTGCTGATTTTAGCTGCTGATCATTTGATGCGGGGGGATGAAGAATTTATCCAAGCCATCAAGCAAGCGGCAAATCTGGCTGCACAAAATCAATTGGTGACCTTTGGTATCAAACCCCACAAGCCTGAAACAGGTTATGGTTATATTCACTATAATGGTAATACGGTGAATCAGTTTGTCGAAAAACCTGACTTAAAGACAGCAACTCAATATTTAGCCAGTGGTGATTATCTGTGGAATTCAGGGATGTTCTGCTTTAGACCAGAAATTTTGCTAACCGCACTAGAGCAGTATCGCCCAACGATGTATCAAGGTGTCATTGCCGCTTACGAAGCTGCCAAAGTATCTAATGTCGCTGATAGTCAGCAAATTGCCCTACAAATGGATACATTTGGCGCATTAGATGATGAGTCTATTGATTACGCCGTCATGGAAAACTCTGACCAAATCGCTGTGGTTCCCTGTGCATTTAGCTGGAATGATGTGGGTGCATGGGATTCTTTGAGTGAGGTAATGAATAAAAATAGTGACGGCAATGTCACGGTTGGTGATGTATTAATAAAAAACAGTAAAGGCTTGACAGTTTTTGGTGAAGAGCGCTTGATTGCAGCCGTGGGGCTTGAGGATCTCATCATTGTTGATACCGACGATGCCGTCTTGATAGTTAATCGTCACCAAAGTCAAGATGTCAAAAAAATTTATAATGAGCTTAAGTCTCAAAATCGTGATACCTATAAGATTCATACGACTGCCCACCGCCCATGGGGTACTTATACAATTCTTGATGAACAAGCAGGTTATAAAGTAAAACGCATTGTTGTCTATCCTGGCGCAAAACTAAGTCTGCAGCATCATCATCACCGCAGCGAACACTGGATTGTAGTTACTGGTGAGGCTGAGGTTATCAATGGTGAACAAACCCTACGTTTATCACGTAATGAATCAACCCACATCAAACAAGGTGATATTCATCGTTTAATTAATGTAGGTAATGAAAATTTGGTATTGATTGAAGTACAATGTGGTGATTATCTGGGTGAAGATGATATTGTACGCCATCAAGATGATTATGCGCGTACCTAATTTTGGTGCTTTTTGATACAGGTGAAGAGCTTTGAAGGCATTAAACCGTTTTTATAAAAATAATGATCCACTATTTTGGCTTTGTGTGGTCATCCCCACGTTATTGTTGATTGTTTATTACGGCTTTATTGCTTCACCTGTTTATATCTCCGAGTCAAAATTTGTTATCCGCAGCCCAAATCGTCAAGCGATGACAGGGCTTGGTGTGATGCTTAAAAACGTTGGTTTTAATGCCTCGTCTGATGATAGTTATATTGTGCGAGATTATCTGACATCACGCGATTCTGTCAAAAAGCTTGAGCAAGATCTTGCCATCAAACAGCGCTATGCACGTCCAGAAATTGACGCATTCAGTCGTTTTGGTACATTTTGGCAGGACAATACATTTGAAAGTTTTTATAAATACTTTACCAAAAAAGTAAACATTAACTATGATCCTGCATCCTCCATCTCAGAGCTGAGGGTGCGCGCCTACACGCCAGAAGATGCTGAAAAGATCAATGCTGAACTGCTAAAGACGAGTGAAGCGGTGGTCAACCGAATCAACGCTGAGGCGCAAAAGGACATTTTGGCATACTCAAAACAGGAGGTAAAAGCCGCACAAGAGGCCTCAGCTAAAGCCGCACAAAATTTGGCTGATTACCGCACGGGCAAAGAAGTATTTAACCCCGAAGGTCAATCAATGATTATCTTGCAAGAAATTTCAAAACTGCAAGATGCTTTGATTCAAGCACAAACACAGCTTGCCCAGGCTGAAAGTCTTGCGCCTGATAATCCTCAGATTGAGCCAATGAGACTACGCATTCAGACGCTGGAAAATGCGATCAAAGACAAGTCCAATCAAGTTACTGGACCTAGTGATCGCTCTTTGAGCAACCGTTCGGCAGATTACCAACGCCTTGTATTAGAAAAAGAACTGGCAGATAAGCAGCTAGCATCTGCGATGGCTTCTTATGAGCAGGCTAAAAATGACTTTAGCCAAAAGCAATTGTATTTAGCTACTTTAGCAAAACCGTCGTTGCCTGATGAGGCACTAGAGCCTAAACGTGCTAAAAATATATTCTCTGGCTTCATATTTAGTTTACTAATTTGGGGAACGTTGCGCTTATTTGTGGCTGGAGTCAAAGAGCATAATGACTGAGGTTTTCAAAGTCTCAAGTTTTTCAGAATCGTTTCGTATTCAGTTGCGAGTGGTTCATGCATTATTTATGCGTGAAATTATCACACGCTACGGTCGGCATAACTTAGGATTTGCTTGGCTATTTGTCGAGCCTATGATATTCACGATTGGTGTAGCAACTTTATGGTATTACACAAGATCAGCGCATGGTGGGAATTTAGAAATCGTACCTTTTGCGATTATAGGATATTCAACGGTACTACTTTGGCGTAATGCATCAGGTAAAGTAGGCAATGCGGTTAATGCCAATACGGGACTTTTATACCATCGTAATGTCAAGGTCTTAGATGTTTTTTTAGCAAGGATTTTTTTAGAAATAGCTGGTGCAACTATTTCATTTTTAACATTATCTGTATTCGCAATCTTATTTGGAGCTATGAGTCTGCCAGCAGATTTACTAAGAATGTTGGTAGGATGGTTTCTGCTGATGTGGTTTTCAATAGGATTGTCTTTGGTAGTAGGTGCATTATTTGAAATGTCTGAAGTTTTGGACAGACTTTGGCATGCTGTTACTTATTTGATGTTTCCGTTATCTGGTGCTGCGTTTTTCGTTTACTGGCTGCCAGACAACTTCAAAACAATTATTCTTTATGTACCAATGGTACATTTTAGTGAAATGATCAAACATGGCTACTATGGTGAAATTATACCCACCTATGAAAGTCTTAGTTATATGATTTGGTGCAATTTAGTTTTGACATTTATAGGCTTGGCTTTAGTAAAATATATAAGCAAAAAAGTAGAGGCGAGTGCTTGATAATATTAGAGAATGTAACAAAGAAATATCCCATCAAACATGGGATGAGAACGGTTTTAGATAATATAAATCTTATTGTAGAGCCTGGAGAAAAAATAGGAATCTTAGGGCGCAATGGAGCAGGTAAGTCTACACTTGTTAAAATATTGGGAGGAGTGGAGAGACCAACAAGTGGGCATCTTTATCGTAATATGAGCATTTCTTGGCCGTTAGCATTAAGCAGTGCCTTTCAAGGCAGTTTAACGGGCGCAGATAATGTACGTTTTGTTAGTCGGGTTTATAACGCTAACTATGCAAAGGCAATGGAAGTGGTAGAAGATTTTGCTGAACTAGGCAAATATCTATATGAACCAGTCAAAGTTTATTCCTCTGGTATGCGCTCACGCCTGGCATTTGCTATTTCTTTGGCGATTGAATTTGACTGTTATTTAATTGATGAAGTACTATCAGTTGGTGATGCGAATTTTCATCGCAAATGTGAGATTGAGCTGTTTGAAAAGCGCGCTGACCGTGCGATGATCATTGTGTCGCACGAGCTTCATAACATTAAAGAATATTGTAATAGATCAGCTGTATTAGATAAGGGAAAGCTAACAGTATTTGATGATATAGATATGTCGTTAGAAGTCTATAGTTCTCTTTAAGAACGTATTTTTAAGAGTATAAGCCATGAAAAATTCTTTGAAAATAGATGATTTGTTTATGATGTGGGGCGCACCTTACGTAGATGCGGTTTTTAGAATTTGCTTAGACAGAGAACCTACGGATGCTGAAATGGATTATTACCTTATTAAACTTAATCAAGGTATGCATCGCATTCAGGTTTTAGAAAAAATTACAAATTCAGATGAGTCAGTCGTAGATCTCGATAAAATTCGAGGCGCTAAGCAATTGCTAAATAAAGTCAAATCTCGTGAAAATTGGCGTAAAAAGCTAAAACCTATACGCCCGATTTATTTAGCGATTACAGCGCTTGAGAAAAGACAAGCCGAGCAAAGAGTAATGCTAAATAGCACTTACCAATTACGTTCAATGCTAGGTGACCGTAGTGTGGCGAATTACAAAAATGAACTAGTTAATAAGCACTATCAGCCAAATCGGCGACGTCAATTCGATGTTAATTTATTATCTATCAAAGAGCGTGCTGAATTTGATAATCTTATATCATTGTTAGATATTGCTTAATTTCAAGTATTAAAGAATATAGGAAAGTTGTTATGAAAATTTTGATTGATATGCAAGCATGTCAAAACGGTAGCCGCTTTCGGGGTATTGGCCGTTATGCAACGGGGATTGTGACTGAGATCTTAAAGCAAGCCCAACCAAAGCATGAGTGTCATTTACTATTAAATGGCCTGTTTCCTGATAATATTGATCAGCTGATTGGGTATTTTGATGATTTTGTTAAGCAAGAAAATATCCATGTTTGGTTTGGTTTAAGTCCTGCCGAGGGCAATCAAGATTTTAACTTCTATAGAATAACCTGTAATGAAGTAGTAAGAGATGCTTATATCCAAAACTTAGCGCCCGATCTGGTTTTTATGCCGACCTTTTTTGAAGGCCATGGCGACAACTGCATTCTCACTACTAAACAGTTTTTTGCAGCTAATAAGGTTTTGATGACGGCTACTTGTCACGATTTAATCCCCTTACTTCAAGCTGATGTGTATCTGGCAGATCCACACTTCAAAACTTTTTATTTAAATCAAGTAAAAGATTTCGTGCAAGCTGATGGGTTTTTAGCGGTATCTAATTCTTCAAAACTTGAACTAAACCATGCCGCGCATGTGCCATTAGAAAAAATTGTCAATACATCTGAGGGTGTTGAAGAACGTTTTAGTAAAGGGCAGGTCGATTTAGCTGAGATAGAAAAGCTACTAGGAATAAAAAACATCGCGAATAAGAAAATAATATTGTATTCTGGCGCAAGCGATGAAAGAAAAAATCATGCAAAACTCATCGAAGCATTCTCCTTATTAGAACGTCGTATCAGAAATAATGCTCTTTTAGTGTTTGCAGGTGGAATGCCGAATGAACATATGGAGCATTTTAGAAATATTGCCAATAAGTATAGAGTAACTAATAACGAGTTATTGATGCCAGGGCGATTATCTGATGATGAAATGATTGCCTTGTATCGAGCTTGTTATGTATTTATATTCCCATCATACCATGAAGGATTTGGTTTGCCAGCTTTAGAAGCAATGGCATGTGGCGCGCCAGTATTAGCTTCAAATACAACCAGTCTACCAGAAGTTGTGGGACGTGAAGATCTTCTGTTTGACCCCTATAGCGCGTTATCTATTAAAAACGCATTAACTAATTTTTTATATAATGAAGCGAAAAGAAATGAGGCAGCTACTTATTGCTATAATAGAGCACAGGAATTTAGTTGGGCTAAAAGTGCAAAAATCGCTTTAGATTTTTTTGAAAAACTATATAAAGAAAAAAACAACTCAATACAGCATCAGAATAGTATCGATAATTACCAGATACTAGCTAAATTGTTTGAAATGAATATAGTACAAGAACTAACGCCAGGAGATAAAGAAAATCTAGCGTTAGCTTTAATTAAAAATAATCGCCCCATTTCCCGTAAGGCGCGTCTATATATTGATTTAACCTACCTGGTAGAGATGCAGTTTGTTACAGGCGTTCAACGGGTTACTAAAGAATTATTTACTGAAATTCAAAGTAAATACGCAGATACGTATGAAATTGTACCAATACAGTTTAGACCACAAGATAGAACATTTGAGGAAGTTTCAAACACAAAATATGCAAGAGCAATTGAAGATAGGCTAAGTCATGATGATCTTATGGATTTTTCTGACAAAGATATATTTATTGCTTTAGATCTTAACTACAACATTGCAGGGATGGCAGATACTATTGACCGTATGAAAAGAAGAGGCTGTAAGGTTTATTTTTTCATACATGATTTATTGCCCTTAAAACTTGGTGTAAGTTTTTTTGATAATCAAGTTGCACATCTACAATTTAACTGGCTTAAACAAGCTATAAAAGCTGATGGAATAATAGCAATATCCAAAACCGTCATGGAAGATGTCAAAAATTATCTTGATATGTTTAATGGATATATAGACAAACCATTCAGCCAAGAAAAATATAAGATATATAATCAGCAAGTTAAGTTAGCTTATTCCTATCATGGGGCAAATTTCAAAAGCAATTATCAGAAAAATAATGAAACAGAAAATTTTATTTATAAGGGTATCGATTTTTCAAAGCGCACATTCATAATGGTAGGCTCGATAGAACCGCGTAAAGGTCATCTAGATGTGATTAATGTTTTTACGCAGCTTTGGGAACAAGGGGTTAAGGTAAATCTTGTTATTGTAGCAGCCAGAAACTGGAATACTGATAAAACCATTGACCTAATTGAATCTAGTAACTTTTATGAAAAGTATTTATTCTGGCTTAAAAATGTTAATGACGAAGAGCTATCATATTTATATACCAATAGTGATGCTTTGATTGCCGCATCGATTGATGAAGGTTTTGGTTTGCCAATTATTGAGGCTTTAAATTATGACATTGATGTAATATGCCGCGATATCCCTATTTTTAGAGAGGTTGGTTCTGATTGGGTAAGCTATTTTAAAAATAACCAAGCGCTCAAAAAACTTATTGAGAATTTCACGCCTCGCCATGCTAAAGTTAAACCTAAACTATTGACGTGGCGACAATCGGCTGATAATCTGATGGATATTGTTTTAAACAACAATTTTATAGACTCGTGGAGCTTTTCGAATAAACGCTATTTAATGCCTGTATTTTCAGAAAAATTCGATACAAGTGTAGGGAATAAATCTTGGGATTGTATCAAAACATCAAATAGTGCAGGGCTGTTTTTATATGGGGGTTGGATAGATTTAGACGCAGGCGATTATGAATTTAAGCTTTTAGGCTACTCTGAAAAGTTACAATACGTAAAATTTGAGATCGTAACTGTACAAGAAAATACGTTGGTGAGACTGGCTGTAATTTCTAACTTACAGATTAATCAATCTTCATTAGGAATTATTTCTGAAGAAATTTCTAGAGGTAATTTTAGGCTATCACATGCACAGAAGCGAGTAGAGTTTTATATATCAATTGATGTCGAAAATGAATTTGATTTGAGTTATTTAGAGATTTTCAAGTTAACATAATTGTAAGGGAAATTTATGAAAAAATATAATATGCAAAGCAGTATAGATCAAATATGTGTAGAATTTGCCTATATGATGTTACTCAATAGAGAGGTTGAGTCGAATGAAGTACTCTTAGAGCAATCTAAGCAGGAAAAAACAATTAGTGAATTAATTGATGGAACCAAAGACTCGGCAGAGTATCGCTTAAAAAATGATGAGTTTAATAGAGCCATTAATCTTTATATTAAGGTTCAAAGTCAAAATAATACTGAAATTAGTGGTATCTCAGATGAGGTCAACAATTGTATTACTGTTATACAAAGTTCTGATAGTAATAAATATAGAGAAATATTAAATATTTCTAAATCTTTTAATATTCGCTATGTAAAACAATATAAGTTGAATTACCATTATTTTTTTGGAATAAAAAAGGGTAAATATGCTCATCATGCTATGTACAATAGAATTTATATGTTAGATGAAATGATAAAAAACAATTATAGAGGTTGGGTCTTTTATCTAGATGCTGATTCTATTATAGTTAACAAAAATTTTGACTTAAGGGAAAAATTATTAGCTTTGAGGAGCAATCATAAAATTATGTGGTTGCACAATGTCCATCAGAAAAACGAAGTGAATTATAGTTGGTGGAATGTCAATTCAGGTGCATTCGCGATTGATTTGAGCTCAAGCATTGCGAGAAACTTGGTTAAAACTTGGAGAGGAATTTACGACAATTTTTATTCAGAGTTAGATTTTGCTGATGCTACGCAATGGAATGATATTATAAATGATCAAGATAGTTTATGGCGCGTCTTGGATATATTTAATTTAGAAAATAAAGTGGAATTAGAACAGCTGCAAAAGAACTTTGTTCAGCAAGCTTTAAGAAGCCAGCATGATGGTATCTCTTCTGAAGAGGAGATGCAGGATCGTATGCATAAATTAAAAGAATTAGGAGAAAGAATTTATAATTCTTAAACCAAACAGAGCTATCACACTGCAAAATACACTCTATTGAATTTATTTATAAAATTTATATTTAAAAATAGAATAGAATAACTAATAGCTTAAACCTATGGCGCAATGTTAAATCAAATTTGCAGGAGGTATTCATTCGAAATGGTAGGATATATTAATTCTATTTCTATCACCCACGCTGTTATTCCCGTCGCAGGCTTTGGTACGCGTATGCTGCCATTATCCAAGGCGGTACCAAAGGAGCTATTGCCACTGGGTAACAAGCCTGCCATTCAATACGTTGTTGAAGAGGCAATTGCAGCAGGTCTAACCCACATTGTGCTAGTCAATCACAGCCAAAAGACGGCGATCGAAAACTATTTTGATATCAATAACGAATTAGACAGCCAGCTACGTAACAAAGGCAAAGACACACTTGCCGATCGCTTAAATTGGTTGCCTGACGGCGTGACAGTCAGTAGCGTACGCCAAGGCAAGCCTTTGGGACTGGGGCATGCGGTATTGCAAGCCCGTCATATCGTCGGTGATCATCCATTTGCCGTGTTATTGCCCGATGTTATTATCAATCCGTTTGCCAGTGATTATCCAACCGATAACTTGGCTTATATGCTCAAGCGATTTGCTGAAAATGGACAATCACAAATTTTGGTTGACCCTGTGGATCAAGCCGATATCCATAAATACGGTATTGCCAAACTAGCGCACAGCCAAACAGTGGCAAAGTCTGACAGCAATCAGTCATTCGCCGTGACAGGCTTTGTTGAAAAACCCAAAGCAGAGGACGCACCGTCTAATTTGGCGGTGGTGGGGCGCTATGTGTTTACTCCACAGATTTTTGATTATTTGGCGCAAACGCAGCCAAGTGTGGGTGGCGAAATTCAGCTAACCGATGCCATTGATGCGTTGATTGGCACGCAAGGCGTTGAGGTGGCGAGCATGGTCGGTAATAGTTTTGATGCAGGTGATATGACCAGCTATTTGCAGGCGTTTTGTTACTTTGCTGATAAAATTTTGGCAAAGTAAAAGTAAAAGTAAAAGTAGAAGCGACATTATTTGCTATGCAACGTATTCACTTGTCTAATGATATTTGGCAGCAGCTTTGTGATTTTGCCAAGAATGTGCCAACGCTCAATGATTTATTTGCTCAGCAGTCTAACCGCGGTTTAGATTTTACTGCATCGGCTTGCGGTATTTATGCTGATTTTAGCAAACAAAAAATTGATACGGCTATTTTTGAGGCATTACTGAATTTAGCCAGTAAGCGCAATTTGTCACAGCAGATTCAGCAGTTACTTGCAGGTGTTGCTGTTAATGATACCGAGCACCGCGCCGCCTTGCACACCGCTCTGCGTTTGCCCAAAGACAGTGCGTTATGGCTTGATGATGTAAATGTGGTTGAGCAGGTGCATGCTAGCCTTGATAAGCTTGCCAATATTGTTGAGCGAATTCGCTCGGGCATTTGGCGCGGTTATTCGGGTCAAGCGATTACGGACGTGGTGAATATCGGTGTTGGTGGGTCAGATTTAGGGCCCTTAATGGCTACTACCGCCTTAACAGAATGGTCGGATACCGATATCCGCGTGCATTTTGTCTCCAATATGGATGGCACGCAGCTTGATGGCCTGCTCAAGATTTTGCATCCTAAAACCACGTTATTTATTATTTCCTCCAAATCATTTGGTACGGTTGACACACTATCCAATGCTAAGACTGCATTGGCATGGCTGATGGCAAGTCATCGTAATAAAGACACGGTATTGCGGCGGCATTTTATCGGAATTTCAACACGCAGTGATAAAATGACGGCATGGGGCATTCATGCCGATAATCAGCTGATGTTGTGGGATTGGGTTGGTGGTCGCTTTAGCATGTGGTCAGCGATTGGGCTGGCAATAGCGGTTAAAATTGGCATGGCAAATTTTCGGCAGCTGTTGGCAGGTGCGCATGCGATGGATGAGCATTTTGCTAAGGCGGATTTTCGCCATAATTTGCCCGTGATTTTGGGCTTGCTGGGTGTGTGGAACAGCACATTTTTGGGTATTCATGCCCATGCGGTGCTGCCATATGATGGGCGGTTGGCATTTTTCCCCAATTATTTGACCCAGCTTGAAATGGAGAGTAACGGCAAGTCGGTCAATCGCCAAGGGCAAATGGTGGATTATGATACCTGCCCGATTTTATGGGGCGATATCGGCTCAAATGCCCAGCACGCATTTTATCAGCTATTGCACCAAGGCACACAAAAAGTCAGTTGCGATTTTATCGCGCCGATTCGCCGCTATACCGATGCCCAACAACCCAATGCCAATTTGATCGAGCAACATCGGCTGTCACTGGCAAATTGTTTGGCACAAAGTCAGGTATTGGCGTTTGGCAACCAGGCATTACAACAATCCGCCATAATCGCCGATGAGCAACAAAACTTTAAGCAATATCGCGGTGATCAACCTTCAACCACTTTGTTGCTAGATTCGCTATCACCAAAAACTTTAGGCTCATTGATTGCACTGTATGAGCATAAAGTGTTTGTTATGTCGGTGATTTGGCAAATCAATCCCTTTGATCAATGGGGCGTTGAAGTCGGCAAGGTTATGGCAAATAGTGTGTTTGCCGCGCTCAATGACCCACAAATACCTGCCAAGTTTGACAGCTCAACCAATGCTTTATTAACTGTTATCCAACATCAACAATCAATTAACTAACAGATGTCGCTAAATTATCCTACCGCTTTATCCGCCAATACGCTTGGTGACAACTTGCCGCTATATATCATTGGGCATAATCAAGAAGCGCTCAATGCTGCGATTGTGCTGGCGAGTTTGGACAATACTGTGCAGGTGGTCGCAGATACGGCGACAATCGATGATACGCTGAGCAACTACCGTTTTGAGCCGCAGCTAACCGCCCTATGGACGCTGTATAGCCAACAGCAACGCATCCAATTGCTGGCAAGTGACGCGCTAGATTTACCAAACCATGCACTGGTGTGGCTATTTTGGGATAGTCTAGGCGATGACAGGCGTAACGGGCTTGTTCAACTGTTGCAAAGTCCGCATCAGCAGGTTTTAATCAGCGGAATCAGCCAAGTTGGGCAGGTGGCACAATTTGCCGATCGGCTTGCCAGCCATTGGGTGTATTATTTGCCGCTAATTTTTATGAAAGATGGGGCAAATTTTAGCTCTATGCTCAAGCCTGATATGCTACTGGTGGGTGAAAAAACGGCAGATAGTCATCGGCAGTGCAGCGTATTGCAATTTTTTATCCACCATGCCCAACAACACGCCATGGCAGATATCCAAACGGTTGAGTTTGCTCGCAGCGCGATTATGACGATGTTAGCAACTCGCGTGAGCTTGATGAATGAGCTATCGCGCTTGGCAGACAGCCTTGGGGTCAATATTCACACGGTGCAGGCGATGATGGGGCTTGATAGTCGCATTGGTCAGCATTTTTTGGCGGCAGGCTGGGGCTTTGGTGGGCGCGCGTTGCCGATGGAGCTTACCTTGCTCAAACAGCAATTTGATGCGCATCAAGTCGCCAGTCAGTTGGTCAAGGCGGTGATTGATATCAATGAAGACCAAAAAGAGCTGATTTTTCGTAAGTTTTGGCGGCATTTTGATGGTTTTATTGAGCATAAAACCGTGGTGATTTGGGGGGCAGGTTATCGCAGCGGCACAGGGCGAACCACCAATTCCGCCATTCATCCGCTGTTAAAGCTGCTGTGGTCGTATGGCATCACAACCTATGTGTACGCCAGCAATACCGCATTTGAGCTAGCGCAGTTGTATGCCAAGCAGCCGCTGTTTGTGTGTATGAATAATCCTTATAATATGCTAGCTGATGCTGACGCACTGTTGATTATTAATTGGTCGGCACTACAAGCCCCTGATATTGATCGGCTAAATGCAACACCCATTCCGATTTTTGATGCCAAAAATGTGATTGATAATGCCGGCAAAGCGCGTTTGATTGCTGATTATTATGGTATTGGACGCTAACTGATCGTTTGGGAGAACTAATATGCAAAAGATTTTGGTCACAGGCGGGGCAGGCTATATTGGTAGCCATACATTAATTGAGCTGCTAGACGCAGGCTTTATGCCTGTGGTGTATGATAATTTTAGCAATAGTCAGCCACAGGTGCTTGATCGTGTTGCGCAGCTTACGGGGCATCAAATCATCTGCATCAAAGCCGATATCTTAGATAAAGCCGCGTTGCAGCAGGCGTTTCATGCGCATGATTTTTATGCCGTGATTCACTTTGCAGGGCTAAAGGCGGTGGGTGAGTCAGTGGCAAAGCCTTTGTGGTATTATCAAAACAACGTCACAGGTACGTTGAATCTGCTTGAAGTCATGGCAGCGCATGACGTCAAACGGTTAATTTTTTCATCATCGGCGACTGTCTATGGCGATCCGCAGACGTTGCCTATTCAAGAAAGTTCGCCGCGTTCGGCGACCAATCCATACGGACAAACCAAGCTTACGATAGAGTATATTTTGGCAGATTTAGCCAAGTCTGATGCCGATTGGCGTATCATTTCGCTGCGGTATTTTAACCCGATTGGTGCGCATGCGTCAGGGCAGATTGGTGAAAATCCGAATGGTATTCCCAATAACCTGATGCCGTATATCAGCCAAGTGGCGGTGGGGCGGTTGCCGCAGTTGCAAGTGTTTGGTGATGATTATGATACCGTTGATGGTACAGGTGTACGTGATTATATTCATGTGGTGGATTTGGCAAAAGGGCATGTTGCCGCGCTGGCATATGTCAAACACGCACAAGGCTTTACGCCTATTAATTTGGGTACTGGGCAAGGCACGTCTGTTAAACAATTGATTGACGCATTTGAAAATGCAACAGGGCAAACTGTACCGTATGTCATCGCACCACGACGGGCAGGCGATATTGCCAGTTGTTATGCCAGTGCAGATAAAGCCAAGCAGCTGCTTCATTGGCAGGCAATACTTGATATTGCTGATATGTGCCGCGATAGCTGGCGTTGGCAGTCAAGCAATCCGCAGGGTTACGTCTGATTTTAAGCGATTTAACTTATCGTGCGTAATTCTCTCCACCTATGATCTTTTGATGCATGCCGAAAAAAAACGGACAAAAATATTTGATAAATTAGCAACTTAAACAAAATTCTACCATGAGTAAGAAAAGAGTAGAATACAGCGAAAGTTCCAAAGCCGAAGCCATCGCCAAAGTCAAAGAAAACAACGGCAATATTAGCCAAACAGCTAAAGAACTTGGCATACCCATGAATACACTAGCGAACTGGCAAAGAAAAGCGGATATTGGCGTACTTACAGGCACTCAAAACTATAACCCTGAACTCATAGCCGCCTTGGATGAAATCAAAGACCTAAAAAAAATAACTAAAAATCGCCCAAGAGGACCGAGAAATTCTAAAAAAGGCAACGGCGTACTTTGCCAAGAACCAATAGCCAAGAACCAATAGCCAAGTACGCCTTTATGCAAAAACATCGCCTAAGCTACTCTATACAACGCATGGCAAGGTTATTTGAAGTCAGCCTATCAGGCTACTACAAACCTTTTAATTATTATCCATATATTTGGCAAGAAACATATCCCGATAAATTCAATAAGAAAAAATAATATGA
>NZ_BCUL01000011.1 GCF_001591265.1 Moraxella atlantae NBRC 14588
CACACGGTGGTTGATGGTTGGTGCTGGTTGCTGTTTGTTGGCTATATGTGCTGGACAGTGGCGTATGACACACAGTACGCCATGGCAGACCGTGAAGACGATTTAAAAATCGGTGTCAAATCAACGGCGATTTTATTTGGTAAATATGACGTTGCTATTATCAGCCTGCTGCAAGCGGTATTTGTGGCAAGTTTGGGCGCGGTGTTTGGGCATTATTTTGGCGGTATATCAGTGCTGCTACTGTTACCACTGATTGGTATGTTTTATCAGCAAAATCAAAAATGCTTGACCTATCAGCGCACGCTTTGCACAGAGGCATTTTTGGATAATGTGTGGATCGGGCGTTATTTATTTGTTTGTATTGTGGTGCTGACGGTATGGCAGTTTGGCGCATAACCGTAACCGTGTAACCGCCAAATTTTTATCATTCGTTGCCGTAAACCTGCGACTTCAGGCGGTGGATATAAGGCAATTGTTAAATGCGATGAGTTTTGCTATACTCATCTCACTATATTCAATGTCTTACATTCCACAGTTAAGTTAAGACTAAATTGCGAGTACGCAGTAACTTAACTGGTAAGACGTTTCCAAACACACACTTAAGCTAATTCGTGTCTATGACAATCCTAACGGTAGGATTAGCTTAAAATAAGAACCTAAGATGTACGGTGTGTCGTACGGGCGGTTGCCATTGTCTTAGGTTTGCGGTCGGGCTTGACCGTCTTGTAGAAGGAATCCCCTCACTTTAGGGAGGGGAGGAAGTCAAAGCGTTTAGTCCAACCACAATCGCAACGGCATTGGCAAACCTGATTGATTGATCAATGTACCGCTTTGCCATACCACTAGCCGCCGCGCAAATAAATTCACCACCAGTGGCAACAGCTGGTATTCTAAACCGTGCACGCGTTGTTGCAGCTGTTCGGCGTTTTCGTGAGGTGTGATGGCGGTGACGGCTTGCGCAATCACCCTACCTGCATCAAGCTCACTGGTTACCATATGTACGCTACAACCGTGAAATCGTTCACCCGTTTGTAGCACGCGTTGGTGGGTATTTACGCCCTTATACGCAGGCAAAAGCGAGGGGTGTAGATTAATCATCGGCGCGTTTAGCGTTTGGCTCACACCGTCAATGAATAACGGCGTTAAAATCCGCATAAAACCTGCCAACACCACCAAATCAGGCTGCCACTCACCCAAAACCGCAAGCGCGCGCTGCTCAAAGCCCACACGGCTATATTTTTTGCCGTTGTTATCGCGGTCGATGATGGCAGTTTGAATTGCGCTGTGGTGTTGCGCATTGGTCAAGCGGACACGCTCAAGCGCGTAGGCATCAGCTTTGTTGCTAATCACACCGACAAGCTTGATGGGTAGCGCATCTGCCAACATTTGGTCAATCAGCACTTGCAAATTACTGCCATTGCCTGAGACTAAGACAGCGATTTTTAGAGGTTGTTGGTTGGGCATATTCTTAAAATCTAATCAACCAAATTCATGGGATATTGAGCAATGCGTTCATCAACCGTTAATAACGTCAATAATAACGTCAAGTTTTCGGCCATGGCTTGTGAAATTAACAGACGGTCAAAAGGGTTGTTTGTCGTCAATCAATGGTATATCGCGCCGCTTGCTCAGCCAAAATTTTAGCGATACGTCACCGCGTCAGTATCGCGCGCAACGATCTCACCGAGTCTCCACGCGGTTTCGCCATTGTCATTAAGTAGCTTAATGGCTTGCTCAGCTTGGTCACTGGGTAAAATCACCACAAAACCCACCCCACAATTAAACGTGCGGTACATCTCGCTTAGCGCAATGTTGCCGTTGGTTTGTAGCCAATCAAATACGACAGGCATTGTCCAGCTTTGGGTATCAATGCTGGCGGCTAGATCATCGGGTAGCACGCGTGGTAGGTTTTCGGTCAGACCGCCGCCTGTGATATGCGCCATCGCATGAATATTGGCATTGCCCAAGGCGTTTTGTAAGGCTTGAATGGCTTTGACATAGATTTTGGTCGGCGCCATCAAGGCATCTTTGAGCGGCTTGTCGCCAAGCTGCGCGCTTGTCACATCAACACCACTCACCTCGATGACTTTACGCACCAGTGAATAACCATTGGAATGCACACCGCTTGAGGCAAGCCCGATGAGCACATCACCTTGCTGCACGTTTTTGCCTGTGATGACCTCAGATTCTTCGACCACACCAACGCAAAACCCTGCCAAGTCATAATCTTCATCTTGATACATGCCGGGCATCTCGGCAGTCTCGCCACCAATCAGCGCACAATTTGCCAGACGGCAACCTTCGCCAATACCTGCAATCACCGTCGCGGCGGTATCGACATCAAGTTTTCCCGTGGCATAATAGTCCAAGAAAAATAGTGGCTCTGCGCCACATACCAGCAAGTCATTGACACACATGGCTACCAAGTCTTGTCCGATGGTGTCGTGTTGGTTAAGCTGCAAGGCTAGTTTGAGCTTGGTGCCCACACCATCAGTACCTGAGACCAACAAGGGCGATTGATAGCCTGTAGGAATGCGGCACAAGGCACCAAAACCGCCCAAACCACCCACAACTTCGGCCCGGGTAGTGGCTTTGGCAACCGATTTGATCCGTTGTACCAAGGCGTCGCCTGCGTCGATATCAACACCTGCGTCTTTATAGCTCAATGAGGTTGGGGCAGAATTTGGTGTGTTGGGTGATTGGGTCATGGCAGGCTCGACTGGTTGGTTCAGAAAATAGGTAAAAAAGGCAGTTTGGCATGGGTAGCTACGTAACACAACACATGATTGCGCTACAAAGCCCATACGTTTAGGCAGATCGTGTACAAACCGCTAACACGGCGTTACGCTACCTAAAAAAATTGTTTATTACTTAACAAAAAAATCAGTACAATAACGCAAGTTTTATACCGCGATATCTGAGTGTTTTTGTCAAGCTTGAATGAGCGCATGCGCCGCGCTTGATCACTGCCGTTATGGCGTTATTCAGCACAGGCAATCTTGCGGCATTATACCCAAGTTTGTGGCAAAATACCAATCTTGCGCCTTCGTGTGATGGCGTATTTTAGCCATGTGTTAGCGGTCGCCTGTCTGCCCGTTATTCATCTGTCAAGGGGGGTTTATGCAAACTCATTACCGTTTTTCCCAAGACCCGTTTTTTAAGCGGCTGTTTTATCTGGCGGCAATTGTTGTTGCAGGTTATGTGCTGTATCAGCTACAAACCGTGATTATGCCGTTTGTGGTGGCATTTATACTGGCGTATTTGTTCAATCCACTGGTGCGCGGTCTGCAAAACAAGCTACATTTGCGCCGTTGGTTGGCAATTTTGCTGGTGTACTTGGGGGTGATTGGTGGGACAGTCGGTTTGTTGTGGTGGCTGCTACCGATTGTGTGGGAACAGTTACAGGCGATTTGGGATTTTGTTCCCAAAGGCATTGCTTATTACAACCACACTGTGCGCGATTGGGTAGCCAGCAATACGCCTCTGCGTTTGCCAGTGTTTCAGATGAAAGATATGTCACGCGGTGTGTTTAGCTACTTGCAAAATAACTACAATTTTTCTGATGCAAGCTCGCTTGCGCTTAGCGTGTATAGTTCAAGTATGAGCGTGATTAACATTGCAGGGCTTGCGGTGCTTGTGCCAATTTTGATGTTTTACTTTTTGTATAACTGGGATGAGCGTTTGCTTGAGTGGCAACATGCTATTCCTAATCGCTATTTAGGCAGCGTGTATACCATCGCTACCGAAAGCGATGAGGCGTTGATGTCGTTTGTCAAAGGTCAGCTGCTAGTGATGATTTTGCTGGGCATTGTGTATGCCGTGCAGCTACAGATGATTGGTCTGAAGGTCGGTCTGTTGATTGGTATGTTCGCAGGCTTGGCAAGCTTTGTGCCGTATATGGGCTTCGCCCTAGGCTTTATTGCCTCGATTGTGGCAGGGATTTTCCAATTTGGCTTTGACTGGTTGCATCTAGCGTTGATTGTCGGCGCGTTCATGGTTGGGCAAGTGGTTGAAGGCTATATTTTACAGCCATTGCTACTGGGCGATAAAATCGGACTGTCACCAATTTGGGTTATGTTTGCCGTATTGGCAGGCGCAGGGTTGTTTGGTTTTGCTGGTATGTTGGTCGCTTTGCCCGTAGCAGCGGTGCTCAATGTGTTTGCCCATCATGCCTACATGGCATATCGCAACAGCGAATTTTATCAAGGCAACCGCCAAATCCCACTGTTTGAACAACAAACTTTGGAGCAAGCCAAACGTAAACAGCGCATTAAAGCCGCTGATGAAGCCGCCGCCAAGAAAAAAGACAGTTGGCTTAGCAAGCTCAATATTTTTAGCGGTAAAAACAGCTAATCGGCTTTGTCATCGCCGCGCCAGACGCGCGTGCTGCCGCTCAATTTGTGTTAAAATAACGGTTTGTCCATCGCGGGCAAGCCGTTTTTGGTTGCCCGTTTACACGCGATTAGCCAAAAAGGTTGCCGATGTCTGAGTTTGTTACCACTGTGCCGCCGTCTGCCAAAACCCCTGAAACCCTGCCCACCCACGATGACGGGCTAAATTCTGTCCGCTTTCGTAAGCTACAAAAAAAGCTACGCAAATTGGTGTCGTGGGCGATTCGTGACTATAACATGATTGAAGATGGCGATATCGTCATGGTGTGTATATCTGGCGGCAAAGATAGCTTTACACTGCTGGATATCTTACTGTTTTTAAAGAAAATTGCGCCAATTCATTTTGATATTGTCGCGGTCAATCTTGACCAAAAACAACCAAATTTTCCTGCCGATGTATTGCCCAATTACCTCAACCAGCACGGCATTCCGTACTATATTTTGGAAAAAGACACCTACAGCATCGTCAAAAGCTTGGTACCAGAGGGTAAAACGTACTGTTCAGCGTGTTCGCGTTTGCGCCGTGGCTCGTTGTATGGCTTTGCCAAACAAATCGGCGCGACCAAAGTGGCATTGGGGCATCACCGTGATGACATCATGGCAACGTTTTTTCTCAACTTGTTTCATGGCGGTAGCCTCAAAGCCATGCCACCTAAGCTGTTGTCTGATGATGGGCAAAATGTTTTGATTCGCCCGTTGGCGTACGTCGAGGAAAAAGACATCATCAAATACGCGCGTTATAAGGATTTTCCGATTATTCCGTGCAACCTGTGCGGTAGCCAAGAAAACCTGCAACGCGCGGCGATTAACAATATGCTGCGTGAATGGGACGCGCAGTTTCCCAAACGCTTGGATTCGATTTTTGCCGCCTTACAAAATGTTGCGCCGTCACAACTGGCAGACCGTGAACTGTTTGATTTTGAGCACTTGAGCTTAGCGCGCGATGATAAAATTCGCGCGTTTGAAGGTGAGCACATTCAGGCAGGGCAGATTACGCCCGATTTACAACAAAAAGGTGTACCTCTTGCGCCAAAAGTGCAAACCTTTAATCCAAATACCAACGATGACAAGCCAAAAACCGTTAAAATTCCAACCATTAACCCGTTGGTTTAACGCGGCAAGATTGGTGTCAATTCTGCACTAACGGGGAGGTGATCGGACAGCACCGACCATGGCAAGCCTGTATGTACCCATGCATGGTGT
The DNA here is from genome assembly GCF_001591265.1 of Moraxella atlantae NBRC 14588. Taxonomy (GTDB): domain Bacteria; phylum Pseudomonadota; class Gammaproteobacteria; order Pseudomonadales; family Moraxellaceae; genus Faucicola; species Faucicola atlantae. The sequence continues at coordinate 5,595 of NZ_BCUL01000011.1, forward strand.
ACGGTGAGGTTACGCACAAAAATTCTGTCCAAACTCAACACGGGTAGGGCAGCAGGAAACGTTGGTGGCAGCCGCCCATGCGTTGCCAACAATGCCTCTTGCATGCCGAGTGTCTCACCAAGCCGCCCATCTGAGCGTTTACGCCAGTCATTAAAATCGCCTGCTAAAATCAACGGCTGCGCAGGGTCAATGCTATCTAGCACATACTGCGCAATCGCGTCGTATTGCTTAATGCGGTCATTTTCTAGCAAGTTTAAATGGGCACATAGCACCACAATCGGCATATCCCACCCTGTAGGCGTGACCTCACAATGCAGCACGCCACGCTGTTCCAAACGATTAACCGTGATATTGACATTGTGCTTGGGATCAAGCGGGTGACGGCTGAGCACTGCGTTGCCGTGGTGTCCGTGGCGGTATTCGGCGTTTTTGCCATAGCTGTGTTGGTACTGCAAAAATTCCCCAAACAGTTCATGTTGCGATTGGTCGGGAAATTCATTGAATTTGAGCACGCGCTTAAGATTTTGCCCTTGTACCTCTTGCAGGCACAAAATATCGGGATTGACTGCACGCAGCGCGTCGGCGATACCGCGCACCTTGACCAAACGATTAAGCGGTGACATACCCTTATGAATGTTGTAAGTGGTTACGGTGATGGGCGAGTAAGCTAAATTTGTACGCTGATTGGGCATAAGGTTGCCTCTGGTTAGAATCCATGCATGAGAGTAAACGTTGTGGCTATTGTAACGGTTTTGCACCAGAATTGGAAAACTGTCTTGGCTGGAATGTCAGCCAAACGATCGGGCATAAAAAAACACCCACCAAATCATGGATGGGTGCTTACCAAAGAACTTAGCATGTGCTAAATCTTATAATCGGCAGATCAAGCCAACGTTAATCAATAACGCGTGATCAGTATAACAGGTTCTTTATCCATGCGATCGGCAGGCATGAATACCACATTCGCGCCATTTTGTTTAGCAAGGTCAATGATTTCACCTACTGCGTCATCGGTAACATTGGGTAAATTTTCATCGCTTTGATCCACCACTTGCAACGTTTGCGCGGTCTCATCAATACGCGCAGGCACACGGTAACCTGTTTTGACCAACAAGGTTTGAGCATTGCCTTCAAACGCGGCACGATAAACTTCTTGCAAATCTGTGCGCAGCATGTTCTCATTACGCGCTTTTTCTAGCTCACCTTCGGCTGTGGTATAGCGTGCTTCGCGCTGCTGCTCAACCAGTGATTGCACCGCATCGATAAACGCTTGTGGATTGGCGTCGTTCATATGATCGATGTTATCAATTTTGCCTGCAATGATTGAGGGATTGTCACAAACTTGTTCATACACACCGATGTTTTGGCTATCTGCCATGACAAAAACAGGCTTAGGCGCAACCCCATGGATTTCTTGCATACTTTTATCCACGCGGTTAAAGAATTCTTTTAGATACTTGTCATCATCTGATGAACCTGTACGGTCTGCCTTGCTGTTGGTCGGCAAGGTGGTGTTGTGAATCGGGAAGGGAATATTTTTCATATTCTGTTGGCGCGCGCTGCCTTCTTTGATTTCTTTGACCAAACGGTCATCAACACCTTCAATCAAGCGCGCTGAATCATTGGTCACTGCCAACACATAATAGTTAAGCGATTGCGACAAATTGCGCATCAGATCACGGATGGCAAATTTGTCCCCAACGATGACGCGCTCAGGGGTATCAAACGGCAAACGCAACACTTGCGCACTATCAGGGGTAGCAAAAATGGCTAAAGTATCAAGGTTATAGTTGTGGTCAATATCAGCAATCTGCGCATCGATGGCATCAAGCATGGCTTGCGCTGTGCGTTTATCATACTCTTCACCAACGCGTTCTTCGACCACTTTAAGCTGATTTTTGAGCGCAATATGGTCTTGTTCATTATCGGGAAATGTGCGGTGCGTCGGTACAAACACACTGACAGCAGGATTACCTTGAGTTTGACGTAATTGTTGTAAGGTAGCTTGTAAGTCATCGACCATAAAATCTGCCATTGATTTTCTCCTTTTTAAAAATGCTAATTTAAAAATATCAAAATTTATCAACACTTATTTTTAAATCAAATAAAGTAAGTAGTTGACTTCCTCCCCTCCCTAAAGTGAGGGGATTCCTTCTGCAAGACGGTGAAGCCCCACCGCAAACCTAAGACAATGGCAACCGCCCGTACGACACACCGTACATCTTAGGTTCTTATTTTAAGCTAATCCTACCGTTAGGATTGTCATAGACACGAATTAGCTTAAGTGTGTGTTTGGAAACGTCTTACCAGTTAAGTTACTGCGTACTCGCAATTTAGTCTTAACTTAACTGTGGAATGTAAGACATTGAATATAGTGAGATGAGTATAGCAAAACTCATCGCATTTAACAATTGCCTTATATCCACCGCCTGAAGTCGCAGGTTTACGGCAACGAATGATAAAATATCGTTCTTGAAAACTGTCACCTCAACTATTACTGTATATAAACGAGATCACGCTGTTTAGGCAGTGATTGTTTAGAATGATTGTAATTTTACTATATGGTAGGCAATATGCGTTATCAATCTAGTCAAACCAAACGGCAATTTTTGGCAGGGGTAGCGTGCCCTAAATGCGGTGCAATCGATAAAGTGGTGCAAGTGCGTATATTTAGCCCCGATGTTGATGAATATATCGAATGTACAGCGTGTGGACACCAAGAGCGTCGTCCGACACGTGAGGATTTGGCAGCCTTAAACCAAGTAGTACCTACCGATGGCATAGGCGTAGGTGTGGTACGTTTTAAGACCTAAAAGCATACCGCTCATCCTAAAAGATCTGTGCTTGTCATTACCCGTTGTTTGCTTTTTTGTCAAGGTTTGTTATATTAGCCACAATCACGATTTCCACGCCAAATCCGCTTAGCTGTATTGGCATTTAAATTTGGCTAAACCAATCAGGCGGTATATCGTCTTGTGGTCATATTCTATGAAATGGTTAAAGCAGAAAAAAAAGCCCAGTTCGCCTGCACAAGTTTTATCAAGTACACCAAACACGGATACCAAAACCGTACTGTCCTCTACGCAAACACAGCCAAGCGCAGCCCACTCAAGCCAAGATGATAGGGCGGCTGATCATTTGCGTAAAGATGCACCAGCTGAGCAAATGGCGGCAGACATAGCAAAAGATTTAGAGTTTAAGAACCATGAGTCTGCAGACAGCTGCGCACCTACCAGTCCCAGTGCTGCTGCATCTGCAAAACGGCAAGACAGCCTACCTCAAACTGGAACAAACCCAAAAGCGGCTCCAATCAATAAAAAATCACCCTTTGATTTATCCAACATCGCACGAACCAAGGCAAGATCAGCGGATGTCCAATCTCATACAACCAAGACTTTTGATGCTGCGACATCGAACAGTCAGCTAACGTCTGCCAGATTTGGCTTGGGCAAACGCCAAAAGACTTCTGCCGAACCAACCGTGAGTACGACACAAACCAACATACAGCGCAAAGCACTGACAAAAATCGGTGGTCAATCAAACACCAACTCAGCGCTGTATGTGCTGTCTTTGTTATTGGTGATTGCTGGGCTATGGTATTGGTTCAATCGTGAGCCATCACAAGCACCTGCCGAGCCTACAACCGTTGCGTCTGTACCTGCTGCACCTGCTGCCCGCAATGCGATGGCACAAGCCCATGATAGCACTGATAGCACTAAGACCACTGATAGCACTGAGACTGGTGCAGCTGCAACCGCCAGTGCACCTGTACAAACTATGATAGTGCCGCGCGCAGCAGAGCAAGTGCCACAAGTGGCTAACGGAATCAACCTTATCACACCTGAAGAAATTCTTGCGCCTGAGCTGCCGCAAGATCCCGCACTTGCCAAAGAAGAGCTTGACCGCCTTGATGAACAAAGCAGCCAACTTGCCGACCAACAAGCAATGATGAATGAGCAGCTTGATATGATGCATGAACTAAGCAGCAAAAAAGCTGAGCGTATTCAGCTACTTGAGCAGCGCATTGCCGAGCTTGAGCGACAACAAGCTGCACCAAAGTCTGCACCTTAAACGACGAATGCGATGATTGAGCTGATCTCTAAAAACACCTTGTGGCAAGACCGTTATCAAGCCCTGATCCTACCTGTGCCAACGTCGGGCGTATTGCGTCATCGCGCGTTGCTCAAAAGCCAAGCGCTGTATCCTAGCCATGCTAGCCGTTACCGTACCGCTTGCCAACGTGGTGAGCTGGCATTAGGTGGTGTGTTAGTACACGATGTTGAGCGTGATTTGGCAGGCGTGGGGGTCAGCCCTGCGCTGTCTAAACCAAAATTTATTGTAGATGTGGCGGTGACGGAATTTGCCGAAAACGCGCCACATTTGAGCGCGATTGAGCAGGCATTGGCGACATTTGCACCGACATTGTACGATTGGGCGCGGTATGGTGGTGTGCGGCGCGTGGCATTACTTGCCAATGATGCGCTGATGTTACCTGCTAACACAACATTTGATGACACCATTTTGCCATTATTAGAAAAATACCTGCAGCCGACACGCACGCTAAATTTATGGGTATATCGATAAATTTTTTCGCGTTTAGGTGCAGCATATAAACCGTACCCGATAAAAAAACCAGTCACAAAGACTGGTTTTTTGTTGCTAAAGCGCGCATCACTCAGCACTGGTTGTGTCCGCCAATGGGCTTTGATCCACACCGCGCATGGTAAGCTTGATGCGTCCGCGGTTATCCACGTCTTGCACCAAAACATTGACGATTTGCCCTTCTTTTAGCACATCGCTGACATTGTCAATACGCTCATCTGAGATTTGCGAGATATGCACCAAACCATCAGTGTTTGGCAATACGGTAACGAATGCACCAAATTCTGCCAAACGCGCCACCTTGCCGCTATAGATTTTGCCAATTTCAACTTCAGCGGTGATGGCTTCAATTTTGGCAATCGCAGCACGGGTAGAGGCTTTGTTCTCACCAAAAATACGGATCGTACCATTGTCATCAATATCAATAACAGCGCCGGTTTCCTCAGTGATTTGGCGAATCGTTGCACCGCCTTTACCAATTACGTCACGGATTTTGTCTGGATCAATATCAATCACAGCGAAGTTAGGTGCATGCGCATTGATTTCTTTGCGGCTAGCTGCTAGCACTTCATTCATTGCATTTAAGATATGAATTCGCCCTGCGTGCGCTTGGTGTAGCGCTTGTTCCATGATGTCGGCAGTGATGCCTTCAATTTTAATATCCATTTGTAGCGCGGTCACGCCTTTGGCAGAGCCTGCCACCTTAAAGTCCATGTCACCCAAATGGTCTTCATCGCCCAAGATATCTGACAACACGGCAAAACGTTCACCTTCTTTGACCAAGCCCATGGCGATACCTGCCACGGGGGCTTTGAGCGGTACACCTGCGTCCATCAATGACAAACTTGCACCACACACCGATGCCATCGATGATGAACCATTTGATTCGGTGATATCTGATACCACACGGATCACATAAGGAAAACGCTCACTATCAGGCAACACGGCTTGCACACCACGCCGCGCTAGGCGACCGTGTCCAATTTCACGGCGTTTTGGCCCACTATCACGTCCTGTCTCACCCACCGAATAACTTGGGAAGTTATAATGCAGCATGAAGTGGTCTTGTTTGGTGCCTGCTAAGGTATCAATCAAATTGACATCACGAGTGTTACCCAACGTGGTGGTAACCAAAGCTTGCGTCTCACCACGGGTAAACAGGGCTGAGCCATGCGTATAAGGCAACACGCCAACTTGGATATCCAACGCACGTACAGTTTGTAAATCGCGGCCATCAATACGCGGTTTACCTGACAAAATATTATCACGCACGGTGCGGTATTTGAGCGTTTCGTACAATTCGCCGATTTGTTTGACGTTTGCCTCATAATCCGCGCTTTCGGCATCGCCTGCCAACGCGGTGATTGCCGCTTGCTCAATTTCTGCCAGACGCGCATAACGTTGTTGTTTGTGGCTGATGGTGTACGCCTGAGAAATCGCCTCGGCAAACTGATCTTGTAGCTGCTGTTGCAACGCTTCATTGACCGCAGGTGCTTCAAACGGCATTTTTTGTACACCAACGGCAGCAGCAAATTCGTTGATCGCGTCAATGACCACTTGCTGCTGTTGGTGCCCATACAGTACCGCACCTAGCATTTGGTCTTCACTCAATTCTTGCGCTTCAGACTCAACCATCAATACCGCAGATTTGGTACCTGCCACCACCAAGTCCAACGCGCTTTGCTTGAGCTCTTCATGGCTTGGGTTTAGCACATACGCATCGTTGATCAAACCGACACGAGCCGCGCCAATTGGACCACCAAACGGTGCATTAGAGATTGCCAACGCTGCCGACGTACCAATCATCGCCGCAATATCAGCATCATGCTGCTTGTCTGATGACAACACCGTTGCGGTCACTTGGATTTCATTGTAATAACCTTCGGGAAAAAGAGGGCGGATCGGGCGGTCAATCAAGCGTGAAGTTAAAGTCTCATGCTCGCTGGGGCGACCTTCGCGCTTGCCATAACCGCCAGGGATTTTACCTGCGGCGTACATTTTTTCTTGGTAGTTCACCGTCAAAGGAAAAAATGACTGCCCAGGTGCAGCTTCATCTTTTACCACCACCGCAACCAACACACTCACGCCGCCCATGTGCACCAACACCGAATTGGCCTGGCGGGCAATACGCCCTGTTTCAAGGGTCACCTGTTGGTTACCATATTGAAATTCTTTGGTAATCGTATTAAACATAATTTTCCTATATAAATTTTTAAAAATCCAGCAATCGTCATGCCTCTAATGCTTGCTTTCTGCCTACAAAAACCAAGCATTAGAAGCAGTTTTAACCATTGCTTTGGGTTGAGCGTTATCGTTTTTAACATCGTTGACCGCTCACGTTGACCGCTCACGCAGCCAATAACTACATATTTTAGCTTGTTTTGTGGCTAATAGCCATTACAAATTGTCAAGCATCCAAATGAGCAAGACTTATAATAAAAAAGTGACTATCCAAGCGGACAGCCACTTTTTATACAAACTCAGCAAGCAAGCCTGTTAACAGTGATTAGCGACGCAAGCCCAATTCGTTGATCAGTGCAGTGTAGCGATTGGCGTCTTTTTTCTTCAAATAGTCAAGTAGCTTACGGCGTGAGTTTACCATACGGATCAAGCCACGACGGCTGTGGTGGTCGCCTTTGTGGGCTTTGAAGTGTGGTTGTAAGTCGTTAATACGGGCAGTCAAAAGTGCGATTTGCACTTCAGGAGAGCCTGTATCGTTATCAGATTGCTTAAATTTTGCGATGATATCAGCGCGATCTTGATTGGTTAGCATAGCAGTTCCTATGAAAGAGAAGCGAACGGATATCAGGTTTACCACGCCTCTCAGGAGTAAACCTGTTTGTTGCTGCTATCTAAATGGGTATAGACCAGCACACAACAAAATTAAGGGCGTTATTTTAGCAGAATTTTTGCCATAAAAAAACCCCAATGCGTTATTGGGGTTTGGGTACCACTAAGCTTATTTAGGCATTGTGGCTATTGCCCACTGGCTGCTTTGGTGTGTCGCTGTCTAGCTGGTTAAGCTGTGCTTGCGGAGCAGTAACCACTTCATCGAGTGTATCGGGTTCAACCTCAGTGGTGGTAACAGATTCGCGGTTAAGCTCAGCATTTTCAACCAGTTGCTCAGCCCGATTTTGTAGCTCATGAATATCCATTGAAGTAGTAGGTTGCATAATAAAATCCTTTTTATAGTCGGTTATTTATAGTCGGTTAGCCAATCTAAAATTAAGCCTTAAGCGCGCTATCAATGGCGTCGGCAAAATCAGGGATGTCATCAGGTTGGCGGCTTGTGATGATATTGCCATCAACAACAACCGACTTGTCCTCAAAGTTTGCGCCTGCATTTTTCAAATCAATCGCAATGGTTTTATAAGCTGTCAGATGCTTACCGTCAGCAATTTTGGTATCCACAAAAATCCAAGGTGCGTGACAAATTGCCGCTACAGGCTTGCCACTGTCAACAAATTGTTTGACAAATTGCTGAGCAGAGTCTTTAAAACGCAAAGCATCGGCATTAGCACCACCACCTGGCAATACCAACGCGTCAAAATCGCTGACACTGGCATCACCAATCAACAAATCCGCGGTGAAATGATCGGCAGGGTCCGTGTGGTTTAATCCGCGCACTTGCTTGTTATCTTGGGTGGTAATCAACACGGTGTTGTGACCTTTTTGTTGTAGCAGATCACGTGGTTGGGTGTATTCGACTTGTTCAAAATCGGTATCAACTAAAAAAGCAATCTTCGCCATGGTTATTATCCTTATGTGATTAAAATATAGATAAATTTATTGGTTGATAAAGACTGGCAGCATAAAATTTAGCTGTATTTGCGTCTTCATTGTTATCATAGGCGATAATGCTGTTTTACAATACAGGCAAAGCGTGACAGTTTGTGTGGGAGTATAAAAACTTAGCCAAGATTGTAGTAAGTTGTTAAGCGAATGTAGCGCTAGGGCATACTAAGGCGTCAGTTGAACCAATTTAGTCGGCTGTAAGCGTCCGTGAGCGGCAAACTCACCCAACCCAAGAAAACACCCACCATAATACAAACGCACGACTTGTGGTGTATCGGTTGCGCGAGCTTGGCTAAAAATTCTAGCCAGTTGGTGGCGTTGATCGCTAAGATTTAGCCGCTGTCCATGTCGAATTCGAGCGGCTTGTTCATCTGTGAGCATTAAGACGGGCAAGGTCGCCACGCACGCATCGACGGGTAGCAATTTGGCTAGACGTTCAGATGAGCTCAGTGCCTCAAAATCTGCCAATGTAATGGCATGATCAAGCCTAAAATCACCCGTCGCCGTCCGCCGTAACGCCGTCAGATGTCCCACTGTGCCGAGCGCGTGCGCGATATCTTCACCCAACACACGCACATAAGTACCCTTGGAACACGTCACATTCAGCGTCAAGGTATCAGCGGTTGGCGCGTGCAAATCAAGCGCTTCGATGGTAATGCTGCGAGGTTCACGCGCAACTTCAATACCTTGACGAGCAAGCTCGTACAGCTTTTTGCCATCTTGCTTGAGCGCTGCGTACATCGGCGGTGTCTGTAATTGTTCACCACAAAAGCTTGCCGCCAAGGCTACCAAATCAACTTGACTTAAATCGGGTAGGGCAGCGCGTTCGGTAATCTGTCCGTCTGCGTCGCCTGTATCGGTCTTTGCGCCCAGTTGAATGGTCGCTTGGTAGGATTTGACAGCATTAAGCTGATAATGGCTAAATTTAGTCGCTTCACCCAAACAAATTGGTAGTAAGCCTGTCGCCATTGGATCAAGCGTGCCTGTGTGTCCTGCCTTACGACTGTCGTGCATGGGTGATTTGAGCAACCACTTAACGCGGCTAACGGCTTGCTGGGATGTCATGCCTTGTGGCTTGTCCAACAGCAGTACGCCATTGACAGGTGTTTTGGCGGTAGTGGTTGTTTGGGGGTTAAAAAAAGCGTGCGTCATTGACCAACCGTTTATCATTCGTTGCCGTAAAACCACCGACTTCAGGCGGTGGATATAAGGCAATTGTTAAATGCGATGAGTTTTGCTATACTCATCTCACTATATTCAATGTCTTACATTCCACAGTTAAGTTAAGACTAAATTGCGAGTACGCAGTAACTTAACTGGTAAGACGTTTCCAAACACACACTTAAGCTAATTCGTGTCTATGACAATCCTAACGGTAGGATTAGCTTAAAATAAGAACCTAAGATGTACGGTGTGTCGTACGGGCGGTTGCCATTGTCTTAGGTTTGCGGTGGGGCTTCACCGTCTTGCAGAAGGAATCCCCTCACTTTAGGGAGGGGAGGAAGTCAAGACTCATCAGACGTTTGGTTTTGCTCGCTGCTTTGCACGGCTTGCGAGATTAGATTTAGCATGTGGTTGGTGTTGGCAGTGATTTCATCGTAATGAAAACGTAAGCGCGGCGTGGTGCGTGTTTTTAGAATATGGCTGAGTTCGGTGCGCAAAAATCCTGCCGCGTTGTTGAGCACAGCCAGGCTTTCTTGGTGAAAATCTTTTGCCATCGCGTCGCTCATATCGCGCTCCATCACGGTAACATAAATATCCGCATAGCCCAAATCGGGGCTGATTTTGACGCTTGAGATGGTCACCAAACCTGTTAAACGTGGGTCATTGATTTCATCACGAATCAACACGGCAAGCTCGCGCTGAATTTGGTCGGCAAGGCGTTGTAAGCGTTGGTTCATGGTATTGTCCTTATCGTCTGGTAAATTGATTCAACGGGCTTAAAAGGTTACACAGCAGTTTGCCTACAGTACGATTTAATAGTGTAACCAACTTTGTCGCGCTAAACTGTAGCGTAACGTTAAGCCGATGTTTAAAGGGAAAAATAACGGGTAAAAAACAAAACGGTTTAAACCAGTACCAGCGTTTAAACCGTCTTCTTAAAGGCTAAACAAGCTTAGAGCGTGCGTTGAACCTCATGGATTTCAAACACTTCGATCAAGTCGCCGACCTGTACTTCATAGCCCTTAACCGCTAAACCGCATTCCATACCAGCGCGAACTTCATTGACATCGTCTTTAAAGCGGCGCAAAGATTGCAGCTGCCCTGTGAAGATAACTTGGTTATCGCGCAACACGCGGATTGGCTTGTTGCGTACAATGGTACCTTCGGTCACCATACAGCCTGCAGCCGCACCAAAACGGCTTGAGTGGAAGACCTCACGCACCTCAGCGATACCCAAGATCTGCTCACGGTGTTCAGGCGCAAGTAAGCCGCTCATGGCCGCCTTGACATCATCAATCAAGCCATAAATCACGCTGTAGTAGCGGATATCAATACCAGCCTCATCAGCTTTACGCTTAGCTGCGCTATCGGCGCGTACGTTAAAGCCTAAGAGTACCGCTTCGCTAGATTCTGCCAGCACCACGTCAGATTCAGAGATCGGACCGACACCTGATGAGATGACTTTAACTTTCACCTCATCGGTTGATAGCTCATCAAGCGCGCTAAGCAAGGCTTCAAGCGAACCGCGAACATCGGTTTTCAAAATCAAATTTACGCTTGGTAGCTTGGCTTCACTCATTTGGTCAAATAAGTTTTCTAAGCGCATTTTGGCCTGACGTTCAAGTACGCGTTCACGCTCACGCACGGCACGGTATTCAGCGACTTCACGTGCACGTTTTTCATCGCTCACCACCAAGAACTCACTACCTGCTGCAGGGGTATCGGGCAAGCCCAAGATCTCTACAGGAATTGATGGCCCAGCAGATTTGACTTTCTTACCGTTTTCATCGGTCATCGCGCGTACACGACCATAGAACTCACCTGCCAAGACCAAGTCACCTTGATTGAGCGTGCCTTGCTGCACCAGCAAGCTAACCACTGCACCACGTCCGCGCTCAAGGCGTGATTCGATCACCACCCCTTGCGCTGCGCCGTCGGTAGGTGCTTCAAGTTCCATGACTTCAGCTTGTAGCTCGATGGTTTCAAGCAAATCATCGATACCTTCACCAGTTAATGCCGATACGCGTACCACAGGGGTATCACCGCCCCATTCTTCAGGCACCACTTCTTTGGTGGTTAGTTCATTTAACACGCGGTCAGGGTCAGCGCTGTCTTTGTCAATTTTATTGATCGCGATAATCAGCGGTGTACCTGCGGCGCGCGCATGGTCAATTGCTTCAGCGGTTTGCGGCATCATGCCGTCATCGGCTGCCACCACTAGCACAACAATATCGGTTGCTTTGGCACCACGTGAGCGCATGGCGGTAAACGCCGCATGCCCAGGGGTATCCAAAAAGGTGATCACGCCGCGATCCGTTTCAACATGGTATGCACCAATATGCTGGGTAATCCCACCTGCCTCGCCTGAGGCAACCTTGGTTGAGCGGATTTTATCGAGTAAGGAGGTCTTACCGTGATCGACGTGACCCATGATAGTAACCACAGGCGGACGTTGTTGCACATTGCTGCTACGTTCATCCACGGCTTCACGCAATGAATCTTCAACTTGGGTTGAGCTTACCAAGATCGGATTATGTCCCATCTCCTCGACCAACAAGGCGGCAGTCTCTTGGTCAATGGTCTCATTTTCCCGTACCAATTCGCCCATTTTCATCAAAGTCTTGACGACTTCACGCGCTTTAATGGCCATTTTTTGCGCAAGGTCAGACACGATGATAGACTCGCCAATCTCAACATCATGCACAATGCGATCAACAGGTTTTTCAAATTTGTGGCGGTTTGCCTGTGATGATTTTAGCCCTCGGCTGCGGCTTCTGACTTCGTTTTCACCGTCATCATCACGGCGACGACGGCGATTACGGTTGGTATTACCTGAACTGCCGCGTTTGATTTCACGGCGTTCTTGCTCAAATGAGTCTTCTAACGCAGCACCCACCAAGCCTTCTGCTAATGGCTCATCTTTACGTACCACCGTGGTGGCAGCCACATCGTTGTCGGCATATTTGCTTGCCATTTGGCGCATTTGCTCAAGCGTGCGTTGTTGCGCTTCTTCAGCGGCTTTGCGGCGGTTTTCTTGCTCAATGTCGCGTAAGCGTTGCTCTTCGGCTTCGCGTGCACGGCGTTGGGCATCGGTTTCTTTTTTCGCTGCAGGTTTGCTGGTAGTAGAAGTTTTTTTGGCAGGCTTTTTCACCACGACCGCATCAGTGGCTGCGCTGCCTTTTTTCACCACCACACTGGCAGACTCAATAGCTGATTTTTGACCGTTGCTTGCGCCCGTATTGGCGCGCATAGCGGCTAATGTCGCCTGTTGGCGCGCTTCAGCTTCACGCTGTGCTTGCTCTTTGGCTGCTTTTTCTGCCGCCGCTTTTTCGGCAGCAATACGTGCTTTTTCTGCTGCTGCTTTGGCAGCTTGCTCGCGAGCGGCTAGCTCTTCAGCAATTTTTTGTGGATCAGGCTTGTCAAAGACCATTTTTTTACGCACTTCGACATTGACGTTTTTGGCTCTGCCTGAGGTACCTGTCACCTTAGCGGTGGTGGTGGTTTTGCTTTTTAGGCTAATACGGGATTTGTTTTTTTGCCCGTGACTTTGCTGCAAAAACGCAACCAACTGCTCTTGTTCTTGGTCGGTGACGATGTCGTTGTCGCCACGCGCAGACAGCCCTGCACTGACAAGCTGTTGTTTAAGATTGTCAGTGGTGGTTTTGGAAGCGGCTGCCAGTTGTTTGACGGTTTTATCTGCCATTCATTCACCTTTAATTTTTAAATGTGTTAAGCACGGTTATACGAATAAGTTGGTACTAAATGTTGTCTAGGTAGGTAAATTAAACCAAACTTTAGGTATACTTAATCAAACCAAGTTTCACGGGCTTTCATGATCAGCTCACCTGCAGTTTTTTCGTCCAAACCGTCGATATCATGTAAATCAAAAATTGCTTGTTCTGCCAAATCATCGACAGTAACAATGTCGCGCGCCGCCAGTTGAAACGCCCAAGCAGGGGTCATGCCTTCTAACGCCAACAACTCGGCACTTGGCTCTTTGATGGTTTGCTGCTTTTGCAATTCATCGGCAATCACCGCTTCTTTGGCGCGCTCTTGTATTGCGTCAATCGCCTCATCGTCTAGCCCGTCGATGTCATAAAATGTTTCGGCAGGTACATACGCCACTTCCTCAAGGGTTGTAAAACCGATATCTACCAATGCTTGCGCCAAGTCTTCATCAACTTCTAAGCGATTATAAAACAAATCGCGATACACCTTGGTTTCGTTTTCAATCTGTGCGTTGTACTCGTCTTCAAGCAGCATGTTGAGGCGATAGCCTGTTAGTTCAGAGGCTAGGCGCACGTTTTGCCCTTGCGAGCCAATTGCGCGTGCCAACTGGTCATTGGTGGCAAAGATGATATCCGCAGTTTTGGTGTCTTCGTCCAAAATAATGCGATCAACATCGGCAGGCTCTAAGGCACTGATGATGTATTGCACAGGATCATCTGACCACACAACAATATCAACACGCTCGCCTTCAAGCTCTTGTTGCACCGCTTGGATACGTGTACCACGCATACCGATACATGCACCAACAGGGTCAATACGGTGATCTTTGGTTTTGACAGATACTTTGGCACGTAGACCTGGTTGGCGTGCGACGTCTTTGATATCGATGATCTGTTCGGCAATCTCAGGCACTTCTTTTTGTAGCAGCGCGGTAAGCATTTGTGGCGCGGTGCGTGATAAAACCAATTGTGCACCACGGTTATCACGATTGACTTGGGTTAAAATAGCATTAACGCGCGATTTAGGGCGCAATACCTCACGCGGTAGGGTATTTTCTTTTGGCAAATAACCTTCAACATTCTCACCCAAATCAATGATATAACCGTCACGCGCAGGTTTTTTGACCTCACCGACAATCAGCTCACCGATACGTGGCTCAAATGCATCAGCAACCAAGGCACGCTCTGCTTCACGGATTTTTTGAATGATTACTTGTTTGGCTTGGGTGGCAGCAATTCGCCCAAAATCAATCGATTCGATTTGCTCTTCTTTGATATCGCCGATTTGCCATTCATTTGGATCAAGATCGCTGATGGCTAGCTGACAAGCAGGCATTTCGTGGTCTTCATCTGCCACTACAGTCCAATAGCGATAGGTGTCATAATCACCCGTTTTGCGATCAATGTGCACGCGTAGGGCAACCTCGGGCTGCTCACTGTAAATCTTTTTTTTGGTTGAAACTACCAGCGCCTGTTCAATCGCCTCAAAGATATCCTCAGGGCTTAGACCTTTTTCGTTACTGACGGTTTCTACAACCGTTAAAATTTCTCGATTCATATTGTCACCTATTGCCCAATGGCAGGTAGTATGGTCAGGTTTTGACACACTACCCACACAGGATGTAAACTTAAAACCAACAATCGCTTAACAAGCTATTAGTCATCAAAACTATATACCAAATTCGCTTTATCAATATTGTCAAGACGAATGGTATAATCATGCGGATTGGTATGGGGTTCAGCAGTCACGACCAAATCGTTCTCACCGATGCTTTTAAGCGCTCCTGTCACCTTACGGCGTTTATCGCTACCTGTACCAATCGCTTGGATTAAACGCAAGCTTAAAGTTTGCCCGATATAATCGTGCAACTGCTCGGCATAAAAAAAGCTGCGATCAAGCCCTGGTGAAGACACCTCAAGCAAGTATTCACCTGCAATGGGATCATGAACATCAAGTACACCGTTAATTTGGTGTGTGACCGCAGCGCAGTCCTCGATTGTCACGTGCTTGCCTTGTGCTTTGTCCTCAGGCATTGCCTCGATAAATACGCGCAGCAACGAGCGTCGCCCTTGTGGCAAAAACTCAATACCCCACAATGCAACATCACAAGCGTTTACCGCAGGTTCAATCAGTTCGGTCAATTCCGCAACTTTGCTTGATAGCTTCATAACTGTCAATAATACTGATAAAAATTAAAATGCAGTGTAGGTAAATCTACATGAAATCAACTGCCAACGCCAGAATTTACAATCGACAAATACAAAAAAACCCACAATCTGATGGGTGGGCTATAAAAAAATCCAGCGTCCAACTTCGCTTATGCCAACCTTATATTTTAAGGTAAAAATATAAGCTAAAAGTGGTAGCGGGGGCTGGATTTGAACCAACGACCTTCGGGTTATGAGCCCGACGAGCTACCAGACTGCTCCACCCCGCATCAATTTAGGTTGCCTATTATACGCATATAAATCGGCTTGTCAATACTTTTTGCTAAAAAATTCAGCAGCTAGTTAATAAAACACTTGGTGCGATTGGAGGGACTTGAACCCTCACGCATAAAGCACTACCCCCTCAAGATAGCGTGTCTACCAATTCCACCACAATCGCAGATCAAACAAGCCTAGCGTGCGCTAAGGCTGATCAAGTAGGCGAAGTATTTTAACAAAACTTTGTCAGAATGCAAGCAAAATATGCGCCGCTGTGTGATTAAGGTGCAGGCGATGGCGCAGTCGGTGCTGTTTTGGCAGGTGCCACACCACTGATATCAAGTGTACGGCTATTAAGTGCTTGTTGCTTAGCAAATACAGCAAGGGTAAGGCTGGTGATAAAGAAAATCGCCGTTAAAACCGCGGTGGTGCGGGTCAAAAAGTTTGCCGTACCTGCCGCTCCAAATACCGTACCTGACGCGCCACCGCCAAACGATGCACCGGCATCTGCGCCTTTGCCGTGTTGAATCAAAATCAAGCCAATCATGGCGATTGCCACAATGATATGAAGGGCTAAAATTGCATTGTACATCGCTGTTTAACTCGCCGTTGCTTTTTAAAAAGTTATTAGGGCGTATCCCTAATTAATTTAGAACAAAGTACTTTAATGGTCTAAAAATGCCCAAACTTGGCAAAATTGCTTGCTGATATTGCAATATCATCTACATAATTTGCCTTATTTTGCTGCTAATTTCGTCAATTTTTAGCCATATCATCCAAATCACATTATCCAAATAAGGACACGCCCAAGATAAAACGCATTATTATAGCTAAAATTTGCCGCAGATGCTAAGCGAATGCTTGGATAATCTGATAAAAACTTGCGGCATCCAGTGACGCACCACCGACCAGCACGCCAGCGACATTGGCCGCTTGGGCAAATGCTGCCGCGTTATCTGCTTTGACACTACCACCATATAAAATCGGCGTATCCGCTAGCGATTGGTCGTAACTGAGCAGTGTGTCATGGATAAAACTATGAATGGCGCTGGCTTGTTCGGGACTGGCAACCTGCCCGCTGCCAATCGCCCAAACAGGTTCATAGGCAATCAACAAGGACAAGTCATGGTTGTTTTGTACGCTGTCCTTTAGTACAGCAAGTTGCTCGGCAAGCACAGCATGAGTTTGTCCTGCTTCAAATTGCGCTTGTGTTTCACCAACGCACAGCACCACGCCCAAGCCTGCTTGTTGGGCATTGGCGATTTTTTGCGCCAAGATCGTGTTATTTTCACAGGCATATTCTCGGCGTTCAGAATGCCCGATAATCACCCATTTTACGCCAATATCGGCTAGCATTTGAGCCGATATATCACCTGTAAATGCCCCTGTATCTGCGCGGTGGGCACAGACATCTTGCGCTGCCAAGGCGAGCGGGCAGTGCTCAAGCTGCCGCCCAACTTGCGTTAAGTGAAGAAAGCTTGGCGCGATCACAACCTGCACATGATCAGGCAACGTATCGGCACGCTGGCAAAGTGTGTTGGCAAGGTTGGTTGCTGCTGTTTGGTTGGCAGGGTACATTTTCCAATTGGCAATGACCCAAGCAGTGGGTTGAATGGCAGAAATAGACATACAGACTCACTTGATGATGTATTTTAATTCGGCTTAAAATAAGAACAAGGTAAAAATAAGTAATGCTACGTGTGTTTGGCATATCGGCAACAGTAGCAGACAACGCATTGTAGCATTATTTGTCATCGGTATTGCAGAATTTATTTGCCTGATATATGCCAACAGGTTGTTCGACAAACTTTTATGCTAAAATAATGTATTCATGCGGTTTTTGCCGTGGGCGAGCTTTATTTACCCAAAATAGGTTGAATGTCCAAGCTGATGGCTGTGGTTTAACCATAAAATTCAAAAATCTACACAAGGGGGCAGTATGTCGGCTGCGTTTCCAAATTTTGGTGGTATCGCGCTGCGGTTGGTGCAAGAAGGGTTGGTCAAAGAAGCAGCCATGCAAACCGCGTTGGCACAAAGTCAGCAAGAGCGCGCAAATCTCATCGCCTATTTGGTCGATAACAAATTGGCGAACTCGTCACAAATCGCTTGGCTGATTGCGCGTGAGTTTGGCGATCCGCTGATTGATCTAGACGCCCTCAACCCCGATTATGTGCCCAAAGACGCGATTGAAGAAAAAATTATTCGCGAATTTATGGTGCTGCCGATTTTTGAGCGCGGTAATCGTTTATTTGTCGCGATGAGTGATCCAACGCGCGTCGATGCGCTCGATGCGTTGCGCTTTGCTACCCGTCAAACGGTTGAAACGGTTGTTGCTGAACATCACAAAATCAAAGCCATGATTGATAAGTTGTTTTCGTCGGCGATGGCAGATTTTGGTGAGGTTGGCGATTTAAATTTTGAAGATGAAACGCAAGCTGAAAATAGTATTGCTGAAACCACGCTTGATACCGCCGATGAAGCGCCTGTGGTCAAGTTTGTCAATAGCATGCTGATTAAAGCCATTACAATGGGCGCGTCGGATTTACACTTTGAGCCATATGAAAAATCCTACCGCGTGCGCTTTCGTATTGATGGCGTGTTGCAAAAAATTGCCAATCCGCCTGTGCAGCTAGCAGGCAAATTGGCAGCGCGACTTAAGGTGATGTCACAAATGGATATCTCTGAGCGTCGTGTACCGCAAGATGGACGTATCAAGCTTAAAATTTCCAAAGACCGTGCGATTGATTTTCGTGTCAATTCTATGCCAACGCTATTTGGCGAAAAAGTGGTGCTGCGTATTCTTGACCCATCGTCTGCGATGTTGGGGATCGACGCGCTTGGCTACGAGCCCGACCAAAAGGCACTGTTTATGCAAGCACTTGAAAAACCGCAAGGCATGCTGCTCATCACAGGCCCGACAGGTTCAGGTAAAACTGTATCGTTATACACGGGGTTAAATATTTTAAACACCGTTGAAACCAATATTTCAACCGCTGAAGATCCTGTAGAGATTAACCTTGAAGGGATCAATCAGGTTAACGTCAATAACAAAGTCGGCTTGACCTTCGCCAGCGCGCTGAAAGCCTTTTTGCGCCAAGACCCCGATGTGGTCATGGTCGGTGAGATTCGCGATCTAGAAACCGCCGAAATTGCCATCAAAGCGGCGCAAACAGGGCATATGGTGCTCTCAACGCTGCACACCAACTCTGCGCCCGAGACGCTAACGCGTCTGCGTAACATGGGCGTGGCATCGTTTAATATCGCAACTTCAGTCAACCTAGTTATCGCCCAGCGGCTGGCGCGGCGACTGTGCAAAGTGTGCAAAAAACCTGCTGATATTCCAGCACAAAGCTTACTTGAAATGGGCTTTACCCAAGAGGATTTGGATAATCCCGATAACGTGATTTATGAACCTGTAGGCTGTGCTGAGTGTCGTGAGGGCTACAAAGGACGGGTGGGTATTTATGAGGTCATGAAGGTTACACCCGAGATTTCACGCATCATCATGGAAGATGGCAACGCGATTCAGATCAAAGACGTTGCCATGACCCAAGGTTTTCGTGACCTGCGTCGTTCGGGCATCATGAAGGTGCTACAAGGTGTGACTAGTATCCAAGAGATGTACCGCGTCACCAGTGAATAATTGTAACCAGTCAATAACTTACTGACAAACTTAAAAGAGGCACCTGCATGGCAAAAGTACAAACCGAGATGTTGCTTGATTTTGTCTATGATGGCACCAACCGCCGCGGCGAGCGAGTAAAAGGCGAAACCACCAGTCGCAACATCGAGCTTGCTAGAGCGCAACTGCGCAAACAGGGCATTGCTGTCAAAACCATTAAGAAAAAACCCAAACCTTTGTTTGCCATGAAAAAGTCAATCAAACCGATTGACATTGCAATTTTTGTGCGCCAGCTGGCAACCATGATGAAAGCAGGCGTACCGCTGACTCAGTCATTTGAAATCGTTGCCGATGCGTTAGACAATCCTAGCATGAAGGATTTGGTGCTACAGATCAAAGCCGACATCGAGGCAGGCAGCACGTTTGAACAAGCCTTGCGCAAACACCCGCGTTATTTTGATGACCTATTTTGCTCATTGGTCGGCGCAGGCGAGCAGTCGGGCGCGTTAGAAACCATGCTTGAGCGCGTGGCGACTTACAAAGAAAAAAGCGAGCTTTTGAAAGCCAAAATCAAAAAAGCATTGAAATACCCGATTGCGGTCATCGTGGTGGCGGTCATCGTGACGGCAATTTTGCTGATCAAAGTGGTGCCTGTATTTGCCGATTTGTTTCATTCATTTGGCGCAGAACTGCCTGCTTTCACCCAAATGGTTGTCAATATGTCAGAATGGATGCAAAAATATTGGTGGATTTTATTATTCGGTATTGGTGGCGCAATCATCGCATTCTCAGAAGCCAAAAAACGCAGCAAAAAATTTCGCGATAGTTTGGACCGTCTGACGCTCAAAGTGCCAATTTTTGGTAATATTGCTTATCAAGCGATTATTGCGCGTTTTTCGCGTACGCTTTCGACCACATTTGCCGCAGGTGTGCCATTGATTGACGCGCTTGACTCGACGGCAGGGGCGACCAACAACGTGGTGTATTATAATGCCACCCAAAAAATCAAAAATGACGTTGCTACAGGGCAGCAGCTGCAGTTTTCGATGCGCTCTACCAATTTATTCCCCAGTATGGCGATTCAGATGGTGGGGATTGGTGAAGAAGCTGGTAGCCTTGAAGAAATGCTTGATAAAGTTGCCACTTATTATGAAAACGAGGTAGATAACGCGGTTGATGGCTTGACCAGTCTGATGGAGCCGATGATCATGGCGTTCTTGGGCATAGTGGTTGGTGGTTTGGTCATTGCCATGTACTTGCCAATCTTCCAGATGGGTAGTGTGGTCGGCTAATGACAATGTTAAATGATTGGGTTGAGCTGCTGCGCCAGCTGCCTGTGTTGGCGTATGTTTTGGCAGCTGTTTTGGGGCTGTGTGTTGGCAGTTTTTTAAATGTGGTGATTTATCGCCTGCCGCGTATGATGGAGCTACGTTTTCGGCAAGAATGTCAGTTGTTTTTAGCTGCCGATCAAGACGCGCCGACAGATGCACCAGATACGCCACCAAGTGTGCCTGTGATGACGCTCAGCCAACCTGCGTCAAGCTGTCCGCATTGCCATGCCAAGATTCGTTGGTACGACAATATTCCATTGATCAGCTGGCTTGCGCTGCGCGGACGTTGCCGACGTTGTGGTGCGTCCATCAGCGTGCGTTATCCCTTGGTTGAGCTTGCCACTGCCTTGTTATCGGTATTGGTGGTCTGGCAATTTGGCGTTGGGATACAAGCACTGACAGGACTGATGCTCACGTGGGTGTTGATTGCGCTGACAGGCATTGATTTTGATACCCAGTTGTTGCCCGATAGCTTAACCTTGCCACTGGCAGGCTTAGGCTTGTTTGTCAATGCGTTTGGTGTGTTTGTCTCGCCCGTGCAGGCGATTTTTGGCTATGTGGTTGGCTTTTTGTGCCTGTGGGTGGTGTACAAACTATTTTTGCTTGTTACAGGCAAAGAGGGCATGGGCTATGGCGATTTTAAATTGCTGGCTGCGCTGGGCGCGTGGCTGGGCGTAGCGATGTTGCCGCTAATCGTGTTTTTATCGGCGGTGGTGGGCTCAATCATCGGGGTGATTTTGCTCAAACGTGCAGGCGAGAGCCGCCCGTTCGCGTTTGGACCATTTATCGCGATTGCAGGTATGGTGGCGCTGTTGTTTGGACAGGATATTTTGCAGTGGTATTTGGGCGGCTGGCACTAGCCGCTTGACGTGTGTGACTAAAACAAAGACGGTTTAAACACTTTGGTGTTGGTCAGTCTTAAGATGGGGTGATGACGCGGTATGTTTGTTTTGGGTTTGACAGGTGGTATTGGTAGCGGTAAATCAAAAGTGAGCGAGTGGTTTACCAAACAAGGTGTGGTGGTGGTCGATGCCGATGTGCTGGCAAGACAGGTGGTGGCAGTGGGCTCAAAAACCTTGCGCCAAATTGTGACCAAATTTGGTGACTGGGTGTTGACGGCAGAAGGTGAGCTTGACCGCCGTGCGATGCGTGAGTATATCTTTGCACGTCCGCAGGCTTTGATGGATTTAGAACAAATTACCCATCCTGCCATTCGCCATGCCGCCAAGCAGCAAGTGGCTGCCGCCACCTCGCCGTACGTGGTCTTGGTTGCACCGCTTTTGCTTGAAGCCTCTGAGGCAGGCTTGGCAAATTTGTGCCAGCGCGTGTTGGTGATTGATAGCCGCGAAGATTTGCAGGTGGCGCGTGCCAGTACACGCGACGGGCAGACAGTTGCGTCCATTGAGCGTATCATGGCAAACCAGCTTTCGCGCGAGGCGCGACTTGCCCAAGCTGATGATGTGGTGACCAATAATGCCAGTCTTGCCGAGTTGTATGCTCAGCTTGAGCCGCTGCATCAGCGTTATTTAGCCATGGCGGCACAGATTGCCTAATTTTTATCCTAAAACTTACCAAATGTGGAATGTAGTTGTATGAATATGACGATGATTGCAGGCTTACCGTGGCTAACGGATTTTCAAACCACCAAACTATTAGCGCAGCTTAATGCTGTGTCGACGGATATCCAATTTGTCGGTATTAAGTGCCAGCAGGTGTATCTGGTTGCCCCTGCTTTGCACGAACATGATCTGCACAAAGCCGAGCAGCTACTCAATGATGGCAACGTGTGTACGCTCAATCAGCCCAACCATGACGCGCTACAAGTCTTTGTCAGCCCGCGTTTTGGTACAATCAGCCCATGGGCAAGTAAGGCGACGGATATTTTTAACAACTGCGGTATTGCCATAGAGCGCGTTGAGCGCGTGTTGGCGTATACCCTGTACACAGCAGCAGGGCAGCTTGCTAGCCCGTTGCCACAAGCGGTCGAACAGTGTCTGTATGACCGCATGACCCAAAGCGTATTTTATGATTTAGCGGCGGCGGAGCGTTTATTGCAAGATGCCGCGCCTGCGCCACTCAATCACATTGATGTCATCGGGCAAGGGCGTGAGGCACTAGAGCGCGCCAATCTTGAATTTGGCTTTGCATTATCAAGCCAAGATATCGATTATCTGATGGATGCGTATGTCAATCAGCTTCGGCGTAACCCCACCGATGTTGAGTTGATGATGTTTGCCCAAGCCAATAGTGAACATTGCCGCCACAAGATTTTTAACGCTGAGTGGACGATAGATGGTAACGTGCAGCCCAAGTCGCTGTTTGGCATGATTAAAAATACCTTCCAAAAAAATCCCAACCAAATTCTGTCAGCGTATAAAGACAACGCGGCGGTGATTGCAGGTTTTGATGGCTTGCGTTTTTATCCGCTGCCCAGTCAAGATGACGATGGCACAACTTACCAGCGTTATGGCTTTCATGATGAAATGATTGATATTTTGATGAAAGTTGAAACGCACAACCACCCAACAGCGATTGCACCCTATGCAGGCGCAGCGACAGGGTCAGGTGGGGAGATTCGCGACGAAGGTGCGACAGGACGTGGTGGTAAACCAAAAGCAGGGTTAGCAGGATATCATGTGTCGCATTTGCATCTGCCCAATATGCCTGAAAAATGGGAACAAAGCGGTCAGATAACAAGCGCGGCATATGGTAAGCCTGCGCGTATGGCATCGGCGTTACAAATCATGACAGACGCGCCGTTGGGTGCAGCTAACTACAGCAATGAATTTGGTCGCCCCAATTTGGTCGGTTATTTTCGATCGTTTCAGTTGGACACCTCAGCGGCGCAAGATGGCAGCCAAATACGCGGCTACCACAAGCCGATTATGATTGCAGGTGGCTATGGCAACATCAAACGCAATTTGATTGAAAAAAATGCCATTCAAGCAGGTGATCTGCTGATTGTCCTTGGTGGGCCCGCCATGCAGATTGGTTTGGGTGGCGGTGCAGCAAGCTCTGTCGATAGCGGTGCGTTGGATGCAGGCTTGGATTTTGCCTCGGTGCAACGCGACAACGCGGAGATGGAACGCCGCTGTCAAGAAGTCATTGACCGCTGTTGGGCATTAGCAGGCGCAGACGGTGATGGTAACCCGATTGTGTCGATTCATGATGTTGGGGCAGGTGGGCTGTCCAATGCCATGCCTGAATTGGTCAATGATCATGAGCTGGGCGCGCATCTCAACTTGCGCCAAGTGCCATCTTTAGAAAATGGCATGTCACCCATGGCGATTTGGTCAAATGAAGCGCAAGAACGCTATGTGTTGGCGATTCGTCCGCAAGATGCCGAACGCTTTGACGCGATTTGTGCGCGTGAGCGTTGCCCGTATGCGGTGCTTGGTACGGCGACCGAGGTGCGTCAGTTGGTGGTTGATGATGAGCTACTCAACCAAAACGGCGATGCCCAGCCTGTTGATATGCCCATGCAGGTACTGCTGGGCGGTACGCCACGCATGCAGCGCAGCTTTACGCGTAGCGCTCCGACATTGCGCGCGCTGGATTTGACCGATCTTGATCTTGAGCAAGCGGTGTATGATGTGTTACGCCATCCAACGGTTGCCAGTAAGTCATTTTTGATTAGCATTGGAGATCGCTCGATTACGGGTATGGTCGTGCGCGACCAATACGTCGGGCGTTATCAAGTACCCGTTGCTGATTGCGCAGTGACGGCAACCGCGTTGCTGCCGCATGAAGATAAACCGATGACAGGCGAGGCAATGAGTATGGGCGAGCGTACGCCTGTGGCATTGATTAGCCCTGCTGCGTCGGCACGGTTGGCAGTTGGTGAGGCGATTACCAATATCGCCAGCGCGCGCATTGACAAGCTTGCCGATATCACGCTATCAGCCAACTGGATGGCGGCGTGTGGTGAGGATAGCGAAGACCAAGCTTTATTTGACGCGGTGTATGCTGTCGGTGAAGCGTTATGCCCTGCCTTGGGTATCGCAATTCCTGTGGGCAAAGACTCGCTCTCTATGCGTGCTAACTGGACAGATAACGGCATAGCAAAGTCAGTGGTGTCACCGCTGTCGCTGATTATCACCGCGTTTGCTCCCGTGCAAGATGTTGCCAAAACCTTAACACCTGAATTGGTCAAGACCGACAGCGCGTTGTATCGTTTGGACTTATCGCGCGGACAATACCGCCTAGGTGGGTCAATCCTTGCGCAAACGCTGAGCCAATTAGGTGATCAATGCCCCGATTTGGATACGCCTGACGACTTACGCGCGCTGTTTGATTTTATCCAACAGGCCAACGCGCAAGGTTTAATTGCAGCTTATCACGACATCAGTGATGGCGGATTGGTTGCCACGGTGGCAGAGATGCAGTTTACCAGCCGTCAAGGCGTCAAACTGGTGCTCGATGATGCCAACTTGATGGGGCAATTATTTGCCGAAGAATTGGGCGCGGTGATACAGGTATTGCCCGAAAATGTTGCCGAACTGATGGCACTGGCTGAGCAAACAGGGGCAAGCGAACTGTTGGCATTGGTTGGACAAACCATCGATGAAGACAGCTTGCTGATTCAGACTGCTAGCCAAACGCTACGCTTTACCCGTGTCGCACTAGAGCAAGCGTGGAATAAAGTGGGCTATCATATTGCCATGGGGCGCGATAACCCCGATTGTGTGCAGCAGGCGTTTGATTTAATCGCCGATGATGCACATAGCGGCTTGATCGCACAGGCGCATTTTGACCTCAACCAAGCCATCGAAGCGCCGTATCTCAATAGCCGCACCGTCAAGCCAAAAGTCGCGATTTTACGCGAACAAGGTGTGAACGGACAGCTAGAAATGGCGGCAGGCTTTAGCCGTGCAGGGTTTGATGCGATCGATGTGCACATGAGCGACCTGATGAGCGGACGTGTCGATTTGCGTGACATGGACGGTCTGGTAGCGTGCGGTGGCTTTAGCTATGGTGACGTACTGGGCGCAGGCTCAGGTTGGGCAAAATCAATCTTGTTCCACGATGCCTTGCGTATGCAGTTTGTGCGCTTTTTTAATCGTCCCGAAACGTTTGCTTTAGGTGTATGTAATGGCTGTCAGATGATGGCACAGCTCAAAGACTTGATTCCAGGTGCAGAAAACTTCCCGCGCTTTATCGCCAACCGTTCGGGACGTTTTGAAGCACGCACGGTCAATGTTAAAGTCGAGCGCACCAAATCTGTTTTGCTCAAAGGCATGCAAGACAGCATTTTGCCGATTGCGGTGGCGCATGGTGAAGGCTTTGCTACCTTGAATGCTGATGACATTGCAGGCATGAGCGCGCACGGACAAATTGCGCTGCGCTATGTGGATAGCCACGGACAGCCAACCGAGCAGTATCCGCTTAACCCAAATGGTTCGGCTCAAGGCGTGACGGGTATTTGTAGCAACGATGGGCGCGTGACCTTGATGATGCCACACCCCGAGCGCACCTTGCTTGCGCACAACCACAGCTGGAAGCCTGATGAATGGCAGGGTGATGGCGCGTGGATGCGTTTATTCCGTAATGCGCGCGCATTTTTGCGCTAATTTGGAGGCGTTCAACCAAAAAATCGCCAGTAGTTACGATCATTGGCGGTTTTTTAACAACCGTTATGAACGATTTTTATTAAAAAATCTTATCAACAATCGTTGCCAAAAAAATTTAACTTAAAAGTAATACGCAAGCTTGATGAAATTTGCTAGACTAATGTTAGCATTTCATCAAAAAAGGAGTGTTTTAGATGCAAAAATTCAACAAAATCGCTGCCTTAGCCAGCGTATTGGTCTTCGGTACCGCCACCGCGCATGCCGAAACCTACCAAATCGACCCAAATCACGCCAACGTGTATTTTTCTATTGACCATTTTGGCACATCCACCAATCACGGTGCATTCACAGGGGTGAAGGGTACAGTGGATTTTGACCCTGCCAATCGCACAGGCAGTGTCGATATTGACATTCCCGTAACGAGCCTAGAGACGGGCAACGAACAATTTACCAATCACCTAAAAAGCGCGGAGATTTTTAACGTCGAGCAATATCCGAACGCGCATTTTAAATCGACCAAATTTTATTTCAATGGCAAAAATAAAGGCGGTGTCAATCGCGTCTCACGTGTTGATGGGCAGCTAACTTTGTTGGGTCAAACACACCCTGTGACCTTGACCGCAACCAAATTTAACTGCTATCAAAGCCCGAGGCTCAAGACGCAAGTATGCGGCGGTGATTTTGTCACCAGTATTGACCGCACGCGCTGGGGCTTGGATTATGGAACCAAAATGGGTATTTCTAAATACGTCAAACTCAATATCCAAATTGAAGCAGCAAAACCGCAAGTCAAATAACTTTGCCCCCTGCTGTACCTAAGCCTATTGCCTTGCAATGGGCTTTTTGTTGCGCAATGTATAGGCATTTAGACTATTGTTTGATCGAGGTAAAGATACAAACCACAAACGGCTTTACACATTTTTTAGCTTTACATTATACCAAAGCGTCGCCATAATCGCGCTAAAGGGTGATTAACTAAAGGAACTATCATGCAACACACAACGATGTCGAGCACAATCATGCCAACATTCAAAGCCGCGGTTTTGGGGCTGGTCTTGCTGACAGGTGGCGCAAACTTGACTGGCTGTAGCTACAACAAAATGCAAGCGCAAGACGAGCAGGTCAATGCGTCGTGGTCAGAGGTGGTAAACCAATACCAACGCCGCGCAGATTTGATCCCTAACCTTGTGCGCACTGTTGAGCGCTACACCCAGCACGAGCAAGATACCTTGACACAGGTGGCGCAGGCGCGTGCAGCGGCAACCTCGATGCAAGTCACGCCTGAGGTGCTCAACGACCCGCAAGCGTTTCAACGTTTTCAACAAACCCAAGACCAATTGGGCAGCGCATTGTCGCGTTTGATGGTGGTGTCAGAACGATATCCCGATTTGAAAGCCGACCGCCAGTTTCAAGAGCTGCAGGCGCAGCTAGAAGGCACAGAAAACCGCATCGCTGTTGCGCGCAAACGCTATATCGATGACGTGCAAACGTATAATACCACCGTGCGCTCATTCCCTGCCAATTTAGAAGCCAAAGCGTTTGGCATGAAGCCGCGTCCAAACTTTACAGTAGCTAACGAAGCGCAGATCTCAACCGCGCCAACGGTGGATTTTGGCAATGACCGCGCGCCAACCACCGCACCTGCGACCAATACCGCAACCGCGCAATAACTGTGCAATTATGCCACGTGGTGGTTAAAAAGCAAGTCAGTGACAGATAGGCAACGCGGTAGATAGGTTGGTCAATGAAACAACAAGTGTACATGGCAACACATGCAAAATGCTTACAAAGTGAGCGTAAAGGCAAATTTTTAGGCAGCCTGTTATTGGGTGGTTATTTGGCAATATCTGCCTTGCCTGCTGTTGCCGATCCTGCGGTCAATACCGACCCAAATCGCCAAAGCGGTGCGCTACCGACCTACAGCGTGGATGACATGGTATCCGCCGCGCAGGGCAGAGGGGCAAACACCATTGCCCCAACTCGTGATACACCAAACGCTATCAATCCCGATTACACAGGTGCTAATACAAATAGCATCAATGCAAATAATACCGCCACAGCCAGCGCGCCAACCACGGCAAACGCGCAAGCGGATGCCACCAGCGCGGTAACGGCTGACACCACGACCGCCACGCCGCGCACCTCCACGGCAAGCAACGTACCGCCCAACCAATTGGTGCTCAATAATCCCATCATTGACCAAGCAGATGTACTAAGCGCGAGCGAAAAACGTCAGCTTGAAACCAAGCTACGCGCTTTGTACCAAACGGGTATGGCGCAAATGGCGGTAGTCGTTGTGCCAAGTACCGATGGACAAGACACATTTGACTATGCCTTACAAGTTGCCGAGCGTTGGGGTCTGGGCAAAAAAGGCACAGACAACGGCATTTTGATGTTGGTGGCAGTCAATGACCGTAAAATGCAAATCCTCACAGGCTATGGTGTGGAGGGCGTGCTACCTGACGCCGCGCTCAAACGTATAATCATTGAGGACATCACGCCATATTTTAAAAAAGGTGATTATGCAGGCGGTATCACCGCAGGCATTAACCGCATTGAAGAACGTCTACAAGCCGACCCCGATGTGTTGCGTCAAGCTGATGCCGAGCGCGCGCGTAACGCCAATACCACCACAAATGCCAACGCTGTCTCAGGATTTGAAGCCATCATTCCGCTGCTGATTGTTGGGTTTATTTTTGGGCAATTTATATCGGCGATGGTTGGGCGGTTTATCGGCGCATTGCTAACATCCATTGGCGTGGCAACGTTTGGTTCTGCCATTGCTGGGGGTAGTGCGCTGGTTGCTGCATTTATCGTGTTCTTTTTGCTACTATTTTTTGGCGGCGGCGGTGGCGGTAGTCGAGGCGGACGCGGTCGCCGCGGCGGTGTGGTATTCTTCCCGATGGGCGGTGGTTTTAGTGGTGGCTCAAGCGGTGGTTTCGGTGGTGGCTTTGGCGGCGGCGGCTTTGGCGGCGGTGGTTTCGGTGGTGGTGGTGGCGGCTTTGGTGGTGGCGGTGCAGGTGGGTCGTGGTAATGCCAAAACAAATACCGCTGAATGATTAAAAGTCGATGACAAAAGGAAGTTTCATGACCGATTCAAACTTACCGCCTTCTTCATCTAGCCAAGTTTCTAACGCTCAGTCAAAACCCAGCTGGGCGCGTTGGTGGCGGCAGGTTGCGTTTGTACCCATGCGCCATAGCCATTGGCTACCCAAATCAGCGCAAGATGCCCTGACCCAAGCCGTTGCTCAAGCTGAGGCAGGGCATCGTGGTGAGATCGTCTTGGTGGTTGAAAATACCCTACCACTAAAAATGGCGCACCGCTATGACTGTTGGGATCGGGCATTAGAGCTGTTCGGGCGTTACCGTGTATGGGATACGGCGGATAACACAGGCGTGTTGGTGTATCTTAATGTCTGTGAGCGACGACTAGAAATTGTCGCTGATCGCGGTATCAGCCGTCATGTAGCAGACAGTACGTGGCAGGCGATGTGTGACCGCGCGATTAGCGGTATTCGCGCCAAACGCCAAGTCACCGCACTAACTGAGCTATTGCACAGTATCGGCGAGATACTGCGCCAACATTACCGCCTAGCCGATGATCCACAAGGCAACGAGCTGCCCGACACAGTCGTGTTTATCCGCTAAAGTTTGCCGTCTAATGTGCCAGATGGACACAAAAATCCGCCACACGCGCCTGTAAATCTTGCCATTGCGGCAGTTGGACAGCAGTGGATTGCAAATCACCCTGCCAAGCAGGTATCGCGCCTACCATACGGCATAAACGCTGCTGACTGGCTGGGCTTAGTAGCTTATGCGGTTGATCTAAATTCTGCTGGCGTAGACTATCGAGCGCCAACATTGCTGCCGCGCGGTCATTACATATCACGCCCATGTCACAGCCTGCGCCCAACGCTGCCGCTAATCGTGCGGCGGCATCACCTGCCACATGTGCCGCTTGCATCGACAAATCATCAGAAAACAGCACGCCATCAAAGTTTAACCGCTTGCGAATGATATCTTGCAACCATACCGCCGAGAAACCTGCAGGCTTGTCATCGACTTGGCTAAAAATCACATGGGCGGGCATCAGTGCGTCAAGTTGTGGCAAATTTTGTATAAACGGCAACATATCCTGCACCACAATTTCATCAAACGTGCGCGCGTCAACGGCCTGTGCCACGTGCGAATCGGGTGCGACCGAACCATGCCCTGGAAAATGCTTGCCTGTTGTCGCCATGCCAGCCGCGTGCATACCGTGCATAAACTGTGCCGATAACGCCGTCACCACCACAGGCGTGCTATGGAACGCACGGTCACCAATCACTTGGCTAATCCCATCGATATCCAGCACAGGCGCAAAACTAAAATCAATGCCAACCGCCAATACCTCTGCCGCCATGACATACCCACAAGCATACGCCAGTGACAATGCCTCAACGGGTGATTGTGTAAAATATGCCCCCAATCGTCCCATCGCAGGCAATGGAGTAAAACCTTGGCGCAAACGTGCTACCCGTCCGCCCTCTTGGTCTACTGCCAATAGGATATTGGGCTTGATCGCGCGTATACTATCGGTCAAAGCGCGGACTTGAGCAGGCGTCTCAACGTTACGTGCAAACAAAATCACGCCGCCCACATTGGGGTCGGCAAGTAGTTTGCGGTCAGCATCGGTCAGTGTGGTGCCTGCCACATCAAGCATGAGTTGCCCAAAGGATAAATCAGGTGGGACAGCGCGTGACGTGCGACGGCTTTGGATAACAAATGACATACGAATTCTCTGATCAAACTTGGATTACTGACGATTGAGCCGACTAGGCGCAGGCAATAGACTGCCATCACTTACCCGACACGGATTGATGTCAATCCCACCGCGGCGCGTGTACCATGCCCGCACCAACAACGACTTGGGCGCAAATGTTTGTGTCAAATCATTGAAAATTTGCTCGACACATTGCTCATGAAAGCCATTGTGCGTCCGAAAGCTTAAAATATAACGCAGCAAATCAGCAGGGACTAGTGGTGCGCTATCAATCTCAATCGCCACCGTACCCCAATCGGGCTGATTGGTTACAGGACAATTTGAGCGCAGCAAGTGCGAATAATACGCTTGTGGTTGGCTTGCTTGTACCAAATTTTTTGCAGTGTGTGTCGAACTGGCAGCGCGCAATAAACCAGCATCGACATCACTGACCAATGCTACTTTTTCATTAGGCGATAAATCATCTAAAGCATGATCGATACAAATCCCCTGTGGTGCGGACAACGGCAGCGAGTTTGGCGTATCGACCGCAAACAACTCCACCGTCACCGCCGCCTGCACGCATGCACCAACATCATGCGCAATGGTTGTAATCAGTGCATCATGATTGGCAAAAGTGGTGAAATTTAAACTATTTAAATACAGCTTAAGCGATTTTGATTCGACCAAATACGGTGAGTCGGCAGGTATGGTCAAACGCGCCATTGCTACCTGTGACACGCCTTGCGGATTAAGCCATGACACCTCAAACGCCTGCCACCAGTCTACGCCAATGCTTAGCTGCTTAACAGGCAACGTCAAATTTGCCCGACCCAACGCGCGCGTAATTGCATACAATACCTCGGGCGCATACGTTGTCGGATACACCGTGGTTTGTCCCAACGCGCTATTAAGCGGTGAATTTTGTGGTGAATGATCATCATTAACATCTGTCATAATCGCACCCGAGAACCGTCTTTTAACAAATAATACGCCACGCCATACAACAACGCAGTAAATCCTGCAATTGCCACCAACGCACCCCACACATCAACGTCCGAATGACCCAAAATACCATAACGAAACGCATTGACCATATATACAATCGGATTGAGTAGCGACACTTTTTGCCAAAACGGCGGCAAATCCTGCATCGAATAAAACACCCCACCCAAATACGTCAGCGGTGTAAGGACAAAACTTGGTACAATCGAAATATCATCAAACGAACGCGCAAACACCGCGTTGATCATGCCACCTAAAGAAAACAGCGCCGACGTCATTACCACCGTAAACACCGTGATAAACGCATGCACCAACGACAACTTGGTAAAAAATAGCGCAAGCAACGTGACAATCAGCCCAATTGCCAGCCCCCGAAACAGTCCGCCGACAATAAATCCAAGCAAAATTGCATGCTTAGAAATCGGACTCACCAACATCTCCTCAATACTACCATGAAATTTGGTGCTAAAAAAACTTGACACCACATTAGAGTAGCTATTGGTAATCACCGCCATCATAATCAGACCTGGCACGATAAACTGCATATAGCTGACGCCGCCCATCTCACCGACGCGCGCGCCAATCATTTTACCAAAAATGATAAAATACAGACTCATAGTAATGGCAGGCGGCAGCAACGTCTGCGGCCAAATACGCAAAATCCGCCGCACTTCTTTGATGGCTAAGGTGCTAAACGCTACCCATTGTTTTTGAAAATCCATGCTAAACTCTAATGCAAAATTAAATTGATCATTCGTGATCAACGAATAAAAAACAACACTGGCTAAAACTGATAAACCCCACTCCATTTTATGAATTGGTCAATTTTTGTGTCAAATTATGCTCAACCAAATTTAAAAACAACTCTTCTAAGCGGTTGGACTTATTGCGCATACTGGCAACCTCAATACCCAATGCCGATAGCTGATTAAACACCGCATTAAGGCTTTGTCCTTTTTTGAGCGTCACTGTAAGGCTGGTCGGGTCAGGCAGCTGCACATTTGCCACATCAGCCAACACAGGTGGGCTTGCCAATGGCGCAGATAAATCTAGCACAAATGTCTCAACATCAAGGCTTGCCAACAGGCTGCGCATATCGGTATTAACCACAATCTCGCCGTGATCAAGAATCGCGATATCGCGGCATAGCTGCTCGGCTTCTTCCAAATAATGCGTGGTCAAAATAATCGTCGTGCCTTCTTCTTCATTGATGGCACGCATAAAATCCCACATCGAACGGCGTAGCTCAATATCCACCCCTGCCGTTGGCTCATCCAAAATCAATAGCTTAGGGCGGTGCATCAGCGCGCGTGCAATCATTAGCCGCCGCTTCATCCCACCCGATAGCATGCGCGCCTTGTTTGCGCGTTTATCCCAAAGCCCTAACGCCTTGAGCAGCTGCTCGGCACGTGGACGCGCCTGCTTGGCAGGAATACCAAAATATCCTGCCTGCGTAATCAAGATATCCTCAACGCGCTCAAATTGCACAAAATTAAACTCTTGCGGTACCACGCCCAAATACTGCTTGGCAAGCTGTGGCTGGCGCAACAAATCCACCCCAAAAATCTTAATGTCACCTGTCGTTGGCGCAAACAGCGAGCTGATCATACCGATCGTTGTGGACTTGCCCGCACCATTTGCACCCAATAACGCAAAAAATCCGCCCTGTGGCACCACCAGATCAATGCCCTTAAGTGCGGTAAAGCCATTGGGATAAGTCTTTGACAGATCATGTAATGCTAGGGCAGGTACAAAGCTGGGCATGGTACTGGACATGGCAGACGGTATCGACATAACGTAAGTGTTCCGATTTTAAAATAAAGCAAATAAGCGCATCAACACAACGGCAAAAAAATACAGCCTATTGATGGCGACAAAATGGACAAATTTAAAGCCACGATTGGGTGTATCTGATGCCGCACGCTGGTGCACAGCCGCTTGGCATAAAAAAAGCCCAGCTAAACTGGACTTTTTGCGGCACACATCACGTCAGCCACTGCCGTAATTATTTGGAATTTTCTACCATATAATCCACCGCGTTGGTGACTTCAACGTCAAGCAAATCCGCGTTACCACCTTTGGCAGGCATAGCGTTAAAGCCGTGTAGCGCATGATCATGCAACGTGTTAATGCCCTTGGCAATACGCGGTGCCCAATCGGCTTTGTTACCAAATTTTGGCGCACCCAATAGCCCTGCTTCGTGACACGTGTGGCACACACCTTCAAAAATCGTCTTACCATCACGTGGGTTGTCTGCATCAGCAGCACCCAAAGCCGCGGTAATGCTGATATCACATTCCTGCCCTTCAAAACACACTTTGCCTTGCGGCGCAATGCGTGCAATGAGGTTTGGATAAAGCGCGATCAGCTTTTGCACTTGGGGTGGATCTTGAGGAATTTTAGGCTTGTCGTCTTTGTCGGCAGCGGCAGTAGAGGCAGCAGCACTTGCCGTCTCAGCCGACGCGCTGGCTGTTGCACTTACTGCACTGGCAGTAGCTGTGGCAGCGGTGGTTGATGCGGTGGTGCTGGCTGTATCAGCCGCTTGGCTGACCGTTACGCTGGCAAGCCCCAATAAGCTGGCAGCAGATAATACGATGGCTTGATGGATTCGGTTCATACGACCATTCTCTTTCATGCTCAATGAACACTTAATCGCCAAACACAGGCGCAAGTGTTTGTGTCAGGGTGGTACACGTTGGTACAACAAACGTTACGAAATCTTATTTTCCACACTATTATAAGGGAAAATCAAACAAAAAAGCTATCATTGAATCTGACTAAATGCGATTTGTCGAAGAATCTATGCCAGCGCTGGTGTGGTTGATTTTATCGGCTAAGTTTTGTAAACTATGCCGTCTTATCTTAAGGGTTATCTATTCATGCGCTAAAAATTTTAGCCGCATCGTCTATGCGTTCGTAGCTCAGTTGGATAGAGTATTGGTTTCCGAAGCCAAGGGTCGTGGGTTCGATTCCCGCCGAGCGCACCATTTTTTAAAATAAAATTCTAAAAAATCAGCCACTTCAAAACTATCAAAATGGCTGACTGCTACAAATGGTAAAGTAAACGTGCTAGGGCAGCCGCGCACAAACGACTGCCTTTGCTAGGTCTTAGCCTTACTAATCAATGATATGCACATTATCTACTTGCATGATTTTTTCGCCTTGATCTTGCCAAGCCTGTAGTTCTTCGGGCGTGGCTTTGGGTGAAAAAATTCCTGCAAAGGCATAGGTGATGCCCAAAATCGGCGCAATCCAACAGCCAAATGCCAAGGGAATGTACAATAGATTTTCCATATGCGTGCCATCGATAATCCCTAGACCTAAAGCCGTGATACAAAACGCGCCGCCTGCATTCCATGGGATCAGCGGACTCATGAGTGTGCCGCCTTCTTCTAAGGCGCGTCCAAGATTGAGCGTGGAGTAGCCCAACCCACGATACAATGGCGAATA
Source organism: Moraxella atlantae NBRC 14588 (assembly GCF_001591265.1). Lineage (GTDB taxonomy): Bacteria > Pseudomonadota > Gammaproteobacteria > Pseudomonadales > Moraxellaceae > Faucicola > Faucicola atlantae. Next base: position 41,030 of record NZ_BCUL01000011.1, read on the forward strand.
CATTCGACCAGGTAGCGCAATTGCAATATACGGGTCACCTGCAATGGCATTGGTCAAAAATGACGTACCAATCGCCGAGGTCTGCACCATGCCAAAACTTTTGACCTTGCTAACAATGGCATACACCACCGCCTCAAGACAGCCCGTTTTTTCTAGCGCACCGCCAAATCCCAATGCCAATAGCATTAAAGAGATGGTCCACATCATGGACTGAATACCGCCTTTATTAAGCAGATGATCAATATCTTCTACACCTGTCGAAATATTAAAGCCATTTTGCGCGTATTCAAATAAGTCACCAATGCCAACGTGCGGTTGGGTTAATAAACCAACAATGCCACCAACAAGCACGCCTGCAAACAACGAAGGAATCGGCGGTTTTTTGGTAACAGCCAGCGCCAACACCACAAGCGGCGGCAACAGCAGCCAAGGCGACAAATTAAAATTTGCCTCAAGCACCTGTGAAATCTGTTCAATCTCTGTCATAGAAACAGGCTGGTCACCTGCCAAGCGAAAGCCCATCACCGTATAAATAATCATCGCAATTAACATAGCAGGGATGGTCGTGGGCATCATGTTTTTGATATGATCAAACACATTGGTGCCTGTCACCGCAGGCGCAAGATTGGTCGTATCGGACAAAGGCGACACCTTGTCACCAAAAAACGCGCCCGAAATCACCGCGCCTGCCGTCCAATACATCGGGATATTAAACCCTGCACCGATGCCCATCAAGGCAAGCCCAACCGTACCCACAGCACCCCAACTGGTGCCCAGCGATACCGATACCACCGCACACACCAACATCGCGGTGAGCAAAAAATACTCAGGCTTAATCAAATTTAAACCATAATAAATCAATGACGGCACGGTTCCCGAGGCAATCCAAACCCCGATCAACATACCGACAATAATCAACACCGAAAGCGACGGCATTGACACATGAATCACATGAAAAATACCCTTACGTGTGCGCAGCCAAGGCACACCCGTAAAATAACCCATCGCCGCCGTAATCGCGATACCAAACACCAACGGCACATGTGGGGCAAAATGATCAAAAACAAACAATTGGGTCATTAAAATCGCCAACGTGAGCACAATCGGGGTCAGTGCTAGCCACAATGGCGGTAATTGTGTAGAAGTATTAGCTGCAGCTGAATCTGTCATAAGTCCATTGTTTAGAAAAATGAATTAAAATAATAACAAATTAAGCCTAAAAAATCAAACTAAAGTCAAGCTAGCGTAAGAAAATCTTACAAACCTTAAGATCATATCGCTGAATAACTAACTGCTATTGACAACAAATACTGACCAATAAAAACCATTTTAAAGGTTATTAAAGGTTACATAGGTGAGCGACACGGTCTTAAAGCCACTACGCCTCAGTAATCGCCAGACTCAATATAAAAAATCGGTCGAATCACCAATTTTGTGCTAGGTTTTTTGCCAAAGTGTGCTAGGATAAACGTTTGCTGACTTTGTTATAAACAAGTGATCGTCTGCCACTTATGCACCCAACCAAGCATCCCACCGCGATTAAATTTTGTGGCTTTACCCAAGCCGATGATATCCAAGCCGCCGTTGCCCTTGGCGTGGACGCGGTTGGATTGGTGTTTTATCCGCCAAGCCCACGGGCGGTGACGGTGGAGCAGGGGGCGGTACTTGCCCGACTTGTGCCACCGTTTGTCAGTGTGGTGGCATTGGTGGTCAATATACCCGAGCAAGAGCTGGTGTATTTGTCGCACCACGTTGGCTTTGATATCGTGCAATTTCATGGTGACGAATCAGCATTAGCGTGTCAGTTGATGGCAAACCGTGTAGGCAAGCGTTGGATCAAAGCATTGCGTGTGCGCGAAAATGACACAGCCGAAACGATCGCTGCACAAATTGCTGAGTACCATGCGTATGGTGCCAGTGCGATTTTGCTAGATGCCTACCATGCTGATCAATTTGGTGGAACAGGGCAGGTGTTTGATTGGGGCAAACTACCACAAACCCTTGATATACCGATTATTTTGGCAGGTGGCTTGACCGCGGAGAATGTAGCCAAGGCGATCGCCCAAACGCGTGTGTATGGCGTGGATGTCAGTGGTGGGATTGAGTACGCCAAGGGGCAAAAAGATAGGGTAAAAATGCGTGCGTTTGTGCAAACGGTACGCGCTGCCAATTTTTGAAACTAAAATCAAGGTTATTACATGAACATCCTAGTGACAGGCGCGACGGCAGGATTTGGCAAGGCAATTGCCGAATTGCTGATTGCCAAAGGGCATACCGTGATTGGCACAGGCAGACGACAAGCCAACTTGGATGAATTAGCCCAACAACTTGGCGACCAGTTTGTGCCACTTGCCTTTGATATTGCTGATTTGTCCGCGACCCAAACCGCTTTAGCCAGCTTGCCAGCGGATTTTTTGGCTAACCTCGATGTGCTCATCAACAATGCAGGGCTTGCCTTGGGGCTTACACCTGCCGATACCGCCGATTTTGCCGACTGGCAGCAGATGATTCATACTAACGTGATCGGCTTGGCGCATATGACGCACGCCATTTTACCGTACATGACAGCCAAAAATTCGGGCTATATCATCAATATCGGCTCAATCGCAGGCAATTATGCGTATTTTGGCTCGAATGTGTATGGCGCGACCAAAGCGTTTGTCAAGCAATTTAGCCTCAATTTACGCGCAGATTTGGTTGGCAAAAACGTGCGCGTGACCAACCTTGAGCCAGGGCTATGCGGCGGCACAGAATTTAGCAATGTGCGTTTTAAAGGCGATGATACACGCGCTGCGGCGGTGTATGAGGGTGTTGAGTATGTCACGCCGTCGGATATTGCCAATATCGTCGGTTGGCTGATTGAGCAACCTGCCCATATCAATATCAATGTGCTAGAAGTCATGCCGACCGCACAGACGTTTGCAGGGCTAAAAGTGGTCAAGAATTTGCAGGGGTGATACGATGCAGCTTGCCGTTTTAGGTACTTATTATCAAGGGTAAATTCAGCTAGCTGAACTACCTGCCCTTGATGAGCCAAGCGAGGTCATGGGGGTGTTTTTACCAAAAGCTGCTCAGCCAACACATAAAGGCAAAACTGCGCGTCTGTTTGGCATCGTACAAGCCGCTCATCAGTGGTGATATTCATCAAATTTGAACCTACATTTGATTTATCAATGTTTCAAATAGCATTTAAAATTACTAATATCATAGAGCTATATAGCCGTTTAACCACAGGTGTTATACAATACTTGAATTTACCGCTTTTAACCAATGCCGCTGTCGTCAAAGCTGACCGATTCGTTACTTGCATTTAATAGTAAGAATATAGGAAAACCAATGAATACCCAAAACCCCACCGAAGTCAAAGACTTTGCACAATATCCCGATACCAACGGCCATTTTGGCGTTCACGGTGGACGCTTTGTATCCGAAACCTTGATGGCAGCCTTAGAAGAGCTTGAGCGCATCTATAACACTGCCAAGGCAGACCCAAGTTTTTGGCAGGCATTTCAAGATGACTTGGTCAATTATGTTGGTAGACCGACACCGCTGTATCATGCCAAACGCTTGAGTGATGAGATTGGCGGCGCGCAGATTTATTTTAAGCGTGAGGATTTGAACCACACAGGCGCACACAAGGTTAATAACACGATCGGGCAGGCACTACTTGCCAAAATGGTCGGCAAAAAACGTATCATCGCCGAAACTGGCGCCGGACAACACGGCGTGGCAACGGCAACGATTGCCGCGCGACTGGGGCTAGAATGTGTGGTGTATATGGGCGCGGACGATGTCGAGCGCCAAGCTATGAACGTGTATCGTATGCGGCTATTGGGCGCGACGGTGGTGCCTGTTACGTCGGGTTCACGCACGCTCAAAGATGCGATGAATGAAGCCATGCGCGACTGGGTGACCAACGTTGATACCACTTATTACGTCATCGGTACGGTTGCAGGACCTCACCCATACCCAATGCTGGTACGTGATTTTCAGGCAATTATCGGCAAAGAAGCCAAACGCCAACACTTACAAAAAACAGGCAAACTGCCTGATGCATTGGTCGCTTGTGTCGGTGGCGGTAGCAACGCGATTGGGCTATTTTATGATTTTCTCAATGATGAATCGGTGAAAATCTATGGCGTGGAGGCAACGGGCTACGGCTTGGATACAGGTTTGCACTCAGCACCCTTGGCGGCAGGGCGTGTGGGCGTGTTGCACGGTAACCGCACATATCTGATGGCAGATGACGACGGGCAGATTTTGGCGACGCATTCAATTTCAGCTGGGCTAGATTACCCCGGCGTTGGGCCTGAGCATAGTTTTTTAAAAGATGTCGATCGTGTGCAATATGTCGGCTGTACGGATGAACAGGCGTTGCATGGTTTTCGGGAGTGTACGCGCAAAGAGGGCATTATTCCTGCCCTTGAGAGCTCACACGCGGTTGCCTACGCGCTTGAACTTGCCAAAACCATGCAACCACACCAGTCGATTATCGTGAATTTGTCAGGGCGTGGGGATAAAGATTTGCACACCGTCATGCAACATGAAGGCATGCAAATAGACTGATGTTGGCTTTACCATGCCGACCAGTTTGACCGAATGTTGTCGGCTCAGGCCCAACTAAAAAATTTGCTATGGTTGAGCGATGCTAGCGAAGGATCGGCTGTTCTGATTACGATTATTTGGTGAGATAAATGTTAGACAATACGCAAACTCGAATTGAAACTACTTTTGCCGCGCTAAAACAGCAAAACAAAAAAGCCTTGATTCCCTATATCATGGCAGGTGACCCAAACCCAAATGTCACCGTTGAGCTACTGCACGATCTTGTCGCACATGGCGCGGATATTATCGAAGTCGGCTTGCCGTTTAGTGACCCGATGGCAGATGGTGAAACCATCGCGTTGGCAGGGGAGCGCGCGCTGGCAGGCGGTACGAGCACGCGCCAAGCGTTGGCTATCGTCAAGCAGTTTCGCGCCACCAACCAACACACGCCTGTGCTGGTGATGGGTTATTTAAATCCCGTTGAGATTTTAGGCTATGATAACTTCATCGCACTGTGCCAAGAGGCAGGCGTAGATGGCGTGTTGATGGTGGATTTGCCACCCCAAGAGGCAGGCAATTTTACCCAAAAACTTGCCAATTCACAGATGAATGAGATCTTTTTACTTGCGCCAACCACCTTGCCTCAGCGTCGTCAGCAGGTATTACAGCACGGCGGCGGCTTTATTTATTACGTATCGGTCAAAGGCGTGACAGGCTCAAAGGCGCTTGATACCGCCGAAGTCGGCACACAGGTGCAGCAAATCAAAGCGCAAACCGCCTTGCCCGTGTGTGTGGGGTTTGGCATTCGTGATGGTGAGTCTGCCAAAGCCATTGGGCAGTATGCTGATGGGGTGATTGTTGGTAGTGAATTGGTACGCCAGTTCGCCGATGTGGGCGATAATGCCGATCAAATTGCGGCCGCAAAACAGCGCGTGTTGGCAAAAATGGACGAATTGCGCCAAGCCTTGGACAGTCTAACACCCAATCCATAAACGTATGCTGTTGATTTTTTTATAAGATTTAGCTGTATTTGTCTGCTATGAACCAAACCGCCCCACAAAACACCGACACGCCTACCAAGTCCGATGATTTGGCAGGTACGTGGCTGACGCGCCCGATTCCCACCGTCAAGCCCAGAACCAAAGTCACGCTAACCGCTGTTGAAACCGAACCGTCTACCGAATGCCCCAATTGCCATGCGGTGATTACTAACACCGCGCTGATTTTTAATGCGTATGTCTGCCCGCATTGCGATGAGCATTTGATCATGTCAGCGCGAACACGGCTAAAATGGCTGTTTGATGATATCGATGAGACGTTGGGCGGTGAATTGGTAACGGGCAATCCGATCGATTTTGTCGATAGCAAGCCGTATCCACAGCGCTTGCGTGAGGCACAGACCAAAACGGGTGAAAACGAAGCTTTGCTTGCCATGACAGGACGCGTGCGCGATTTGGCACTGGTGGCGTGTGCATTTGATTTTGGCTTTATGGGTGGCTCGATGGGCTCGGTGGTTGGCGATCGTTTTGTCTTGGCGACCAAAACTGCGTTGGCACGGCGCATGCCACTGGTGTGTTTTGCTGCGTCGGGTGGGGCGCGGATGCAAGAGGGCTTGTTGTCATTGATGCAGATGGCACGCACGGCAGCGGCGATTGAGCGGCTTAAGCAAGCGCAAGTGCCGTATTTGGTGGTGCTGACCAACCCTGTGTACGGTGGCGTGACGGCAAGCTTGGCAATGCTTGGCGATATCCAATTGGCAGAGCCTAAGGCGATGATTGGCTTTGCAGGCAAGCGCGTGATTGAGCAAACTGTACGCGAGGTGCTCGATGAGCCGTTTCAACGTGCCGAATTTTTGGCAGAGCACGGTGTGATTGACCAGGTGGTGCATCGCCATCAGCTCAAAGATACGATTTATCGCTTATTGAGCAAATTGACGTTTTACCAAACTTTATCCAATCAGCCTGTTTAAGCATTGATTTGAAGTAATAATTGCCAGCGTTTGTCAGCGCTGGTGTTTTTTTGATCATAAATTTTTTTGATGATAAGTTTTTTAGCCGCATTAATCCAGTGAATGAAACGAGAACGATATGCAAACTAAACCTTTAACCGCGCAAGATAGCCTCAATGACTGGCTGATCTATGTTTATGGTATTCATGTGTCGGCGATTGACTTGGGTTTGTCGCGTGTGTTGCCTGTGTTTGAGGCGCTGAACATCGGGCAACCAAACGCGTATGTGTTCACTGTGGCAGGCACCAATGGTAAAGGCTCAACCACCGCTACCTTGGCAGCCATTTGCCAACAGGCAGGCTACAAAACCGCGTTGTATCAATCACCGCATTTGCTGGTTTTTAATGAGCGTATCAAAATCAATGGGCAAATGGTCAGTGATGAGGCGTTGGTAGCGGCATTGTATCGGGTTGAGCAAGCGCGACTGGCGTGTGGGGTGACGTTGTCGTTTTTTGAGATGACCACGCTTGCTGCTATGCTGATTTTTGTCGAGGCTGACTGTGATGTTTGGGTGCTTGAGATTGGACTGGGCGGACGGTTGGATGTGGTCAATATCATTGACCCAAACTTGGCGGTGATTACCAACATCGGCATTGATCATGTTGAATGGTTGGGCAATACCCGTGAGCAAATCGGTGTGGAAAAAGCAGGGATTTTGCGCGACGACATCACGCTGGTGTATGGCGAAGCTGACATGCCAAGGACTATACCGCCGATTATTGCCAAGCACCATGTCCACGTGTTGCAATACGGGCAGGATTATGCTTATAGCAGCGAGCAGGATGCAATCCACTGGCAATACAGCCAGGCAGGCGTGACGTTGTCGTTACCATTACCCAATTTGTCGTTGCATAATACCGCCACTGCCATCACCGCAGCATTGGCAAGCAACCTGACCATCACGCGCGCGCATATTGCGCAAGCTTTGCCACAAGTGCATTTGGCAGGGCGTTTTGACCGCCGTCAAATACAAGGGCGGCAATGGGTGTTTGATGTGGCGCACAATTCGCACGGCATTACGTTTTTGCTCAGCCAATTTGTGCCATATTGGCAGGCGTATCGCGCCGACCACCCCGACGCGCAACTGTATTTAATCATTTCGATGTTGCTTGATAAAGACATCGACAGCGTGTTGCACCACTTGCAAACTTTGCCAGTTGTGCAAGTATTTAGCGGTGTGCTGGATAATCCACGCGCAGCGGATCAACAATTGTTACAAAATAAACTAAACCAGTATTTTACCACTCCCGTGACGGTGTTTGATGAGCTAACCGATGCCGCCCAAGCCGCGTTAGCAAACAGCCGCACCGATGACTTGATACTGGTCTGTGGCTCGTTTTATACCATCAGCGGTGTGTTAAAAACGCTGGCGCAGGTTTAGGCGTGCGTATGGTTGAGCTTGATACAAGCTTGTGTTTATCATCCGTTGCCGTAAACCCACCGACTTTAGGCGGTGGATATAAGGCAACTTTGAAACCATGCTTACACACAGAAACTTATTAAATATGTTAAACTAACCCCATGAAAACCCTCAAGCTACGCATAAAAGACAAACACACAGCAAAGCTAAACCGCCTAAGCGGTTTGGTCAATTTTGTGTGGAACTATGTGAATGACTTGAGTTTTAAATACCTACAACGTACTGGTAAATTCTTTAGTGCCTATGACCTAAACGAATACACCAAAGGTAGCGGTGAACTGCTAGGCTTGCATTCTCAAACCATACAAGCTATCAATGAAACCTACGCCAAATCGCGACGCCAATTCAAAAAGGCTAAATTATCATGGCGAACCAACAACCCAAATTCAAAACGTAAATCACTTGGTTGGCTACCATTTAAACAATCCGCTATTAAGCACATTGCCACCCACCAAACAGGCAAAAAAGGCTTAAAATCAACCCTACAGCTTAGTTTAGCCAAAGGACAAAAGCTAATCATCGATCTATGGGACAGCTACAATCTTGCCCTGTATGACCTCAATACGGTTGAAGTGGTGCAAGACAGCCGTAACCGTTGGTATGCCTGTATCACCGTTAAAGACTATCCTAAAACACCATGCGGAGCAGGTAGTGTCGGTATTGACTTAGGCTTAAAAGACAGTGCCACCACCTCAAACGGCGATAAACTACAAATCAAGCAAACACAGGCATGGGCTAAAAAATTGGGTGTCGCCCAACGTGCCAAAAATAAAAAACGTGTTAAGGCTATCCACGCCAAAATCAAAAACACACGTCAAGACCTCATACACAAATTCACCACAGGGCTAGTTAAAAACAATGCCCTAATCGTGGTCGGTGATGTTAAAACCAGTCAATTTAGCAGTAAAAAAGGCAAACTAGCCAAATCGGTTTACGATGCAGGTTGGTTTGAACTCAAACGCCAACTGACCTACAAATGCAAGCATGCAGGTTGCCGTTTTGAAATCGTAAATGAGAAATACACTACCCAAACTTGCTCGTGTTGCGGTCAAATTGACAGCAATAGTCCGAAAGGTAGCGCAGGTTTGCGAATAAGAGAATGGACTTGTGCAAAGTGTGGCACATGGCATGATAGAGATATTAACGCCAGTAAGAACATTCTTGCGGTCGGGCTTGACCGTCTAGCAGTAGGAATCCCCTCACTTTAGGGAGGGGAGGAAGTCAAAATTGCTTAGTTTAAGGGCAAAATCGCCGCAATATCATAATAGCAATGCAATAACAGCGACGACACAGTGGGGTAGCGTGATGAAATTTTCTAAACAAATCTTGCTTAGCGCGGCTATGATGGTTGGCGGTAGCGTACTGTTGTACGCCACCGTGCACCAAATTTTGCAAAATGATGACACACCTGCTGTCGTGCAAGCCCCTGCCATGCCCACAGCCAATCAAGCCGCTGTCACTGCCAATCAGCCTTTGACCGTAGACGCCGCCACCGAGCAACGCTTGCTGGTTGAAAAACAACGCCAACGTGAGGCACAAGTCGCCGCCCAAGAGCGTGCCGCCCAGCAATATCTCAACGAACAACAACGCATTGAAGCCGAAGCCCTAGCGCGTAGCCGTGCCGAAAATGAACGTTATGTACAGCGCGCAGCAAGCAACACCAACACACCAACAAGTGCGTCCAGCTCACAGCCTGCCCACACGACCAGCTATTCTAACAACACAGCCACCACTAATCCAAAGATCACCGCCACCGTTGTACGCCCTGTCGTCACCCCACGCCCTGTTGAGGTGGTTGAGGTCATCGAGCCAAGCAAACCTGCCAAACCCGCAACCCAAGCCAACCTACAGGCTAACCATGTAAAGACCAACCCAAAGCCAGAGACGCAAGCACCACCAATACAGTCTAAGCCAGCAACCAAGCCCAATCCTGAACCCGTTGCGGCAAAACCGACGCCCAAAAAACCTGCTGAACAACTTACAGCCAAAACCGCCACCAAACCTGAAACCAAAAACACGATCGAATCGGCCGCTGCAAGCAATATCACACACACGCGCGCTGATCAGCATCAAGTTAAAGCAGGCGAAGGCTTGATCAGCCTAGCGCGGCGCTATGACATGCCGACATCGGTGCTTGCTGCCGCCAATGACTTGCCTGCCAATGGACAACTGCGCGTAGGACAAACGCTAAAAATACCGTCACAAGCGCAGGTTCAACGCATCAAACGTGAGGCTGAACAAGAGCAAGCGCGTAAACAGCGCGAAGCTGAGCAAAAAAAACAACAGCGTGAACAATTTGCGGCGGCGCAACAAAAGCTGCGTGATGCCCGACGCAACGTCAAAGAAAACGACGCTAAAGGTAACTTTGGCGTACAAGTTGCGTTAGCGGCTGACGATGAGCGTGCCGATGCCATTGTCAAAGAGCTTAAAGCTGCAGGCTATAAAGTCAAAACCAGCCAAACCAGTCGCGGTGTGCGCGTCGTCGTTGGCCCTGAAACAGGCAAAGAGGCCGCCTTAGCGCTCAAAGACAAAATCAACGCCGACCCGCGCGTCGATGCCAAAAACGGATGGGTGCTATACTGGTAGTAAAGCCGCTTAACCATTTTTTAAGCGACATATCCTGTCGCTTAGTGCAATTACTGCCTTGCGTCTACTGCCTGTCTTGGCAATAATAGCTTGCATTAACAATACAAAAATAAGGTAAAAAGGGCGGGTGATGACTAAGGCAGTGGCAGCGATCATGATACTGGCATTTTTGGCGGTTGCGCTGTTATTGTGGCTAAGCCGTGCTGCTCACACACCTGCTTACAGCCACCATCAACGCACCCATAACCGCCGCAAAAATCACCCCGTCAAAGGAGATGAGCTTGCTGTCTGGCCATTTCAGCCCATGCCGCTAATGACCAACACTGAAGTTGCGTTTTTTGTTCAGTTACAACAGGCGTTGCCTGAATACTTAATTTTTAGCCAAGTGCAACTATCGCGCATCATCGCCCCACTTGATGATACCAATGCCGCGTTTTGGTTCAACCGCATTTGCCGCATGAGCATCGATTATGTCATCGTAGATACCGATGGGCAGCGCGTACTGCTTGCCATTGAGCTTGATGACCATACCCACAACACCGCCAAACGCCAACAACAAGACCGCAAAAAAGACAAAGCCTTAACCAGTGCAGGCCTGCCAGTCGTGCGGTTTGACTGCACCCAGCTACCTAACATATCCGTATTGCGCCAAACATTGTATGATGCCATGACTCGCGCGTGAGACGCCGCTTGCCATCCAATGACGCAATAATTGATAAAAACAGTTGCATTCAGTGCTAAAATCGCTATAATACGGATTCTCAACCACCAAAGGCGATTGGCTCAATTGGTAGAGCATCGGTCTCCAAAACCGAGGGTTGGGGGTTCGAGTCCCTCATCGCCTGCCAATCTTGGCATGATATGGTCAAACTTATTGGCAAATAAACAACTGTCGATACAACAAACCATATAGCCTATCTAAAACGTATTTCTAGTTGCCCACTGCCAGCGTTATAAGCGTGATTTTTTGGCGGCTTTTGTTGTAGACTAAAACATTAAACATCATTGGGGTAGTGAACGTTTTAGGTACAAGATAATCGCGTGTGATAGCGCGTATATACACAGATCAATTGAACACCGCCAAATGGCAGCAAATAGCGCGACAGTTAGAGATTAACCCATGAAAAAAATGCTAGAAAATAAACTCGCAGCCATGACAGGCGATCAGTTTTCTAGCCCGACGGCAAAACGTGCTTTAAGTCAGCCAGATGCGGCAATCACGCTGGCAAAACAGTCTTCGCCCAAAGATATTGTGCTATGGGTGCTTGCTATTGCTGCTTTGATTGCTGCCACACTGACCAATGCGTATTTACCGCAGTATTGGCAGCCTGCTAGCAGTGTGTGGACGCGGATCGCAGTTATTGTAGGTCTGGTTGTGTTTGCTGTGCTTTGCTTGGCTTTGACCCAACAGGGACGCGCGTTTAAGACGTTGTTGGCAGATTCACGAATTGAGCTGCGCCGTGTCACGTGGCCAAGTAAAGCAGAAGTCACCCACTATACATGGCAAGTGATCGTCATGACGGGTCTGTTAGCACTGTTGGTTTGGCTGATGGACATGGCATTTAGCGCGGTTATTCGTTGGATCATCGGTTAATCACTCGATTTTTTGAGCATGAACCCGCCTCGGTGGGTTTTTATTTATTCTGATTTTGCTTAGTGGTCACAGCGTTGGCAAGCTAAGTTTTGACTGGTAAAACATAGGACACATGGCTATGCGTTGGTATATCGTACAGGCGTTTTCAGGCTTTGAAAAACAGGTGCAGCGTTCGTTGATTGAGCGTATCAAGCGCAGTGACTACCAAGATTCTTTTGGGCAGGTACTGGTGCCAACCGAAGAAGTCATCGAAATGCGCGACGGCAAAAAGCGCAAAAGTGAGCGCAAGTTTTTCCCTGGTTATGTACTCATTGAAATGGATATGAATGATCACACCTGGCACTTGGTCAAGGATTGCCCGCGCGTGATGGGCTTTATCGGTGGTACGCCCGAAAACCCTGCACCGATCACGCCAAAAGAGGCTGAAACCATCTTAAACCGCTTGACCAGCAATGAAAACCGCCCACGCCCCAAAACCTTATTTGAACCAGGTGAAGAATTGTTGGTCATTGACGGCCCATTCACCGAGTTCCGCGGCTTGGTAGAAAAAGTTGATTATGAAAAATCACGCTTACAGCTGACCGTCAATGTCTTTAACCGCCCTACACCTGTCGAGCTAGAGTTTACCCAAGTTGAAAAATTAAGCTAATCATAAGCTTATTGTTGGTCTGCACCTCGATGAATTGTGACAGCTAGGTGCATTTTTTACTTGCGTTTTATAAGATTTTGGCTATAATATTTGCCTTTTAGTGCGTAGGCTGACTATATAGGTCTTTGGCGCACGCTAAACGGGGAGCCTCACGGCGTTTGCACCCATCTATCGGAGTCTATCATGGCTAAGAAAATTGACGGCTATATCAAGCTGCAAGTGCCAGCAGGTAAAGCCAATCCATCACCACCCATTGGTCCTGCGTTGGGTCAAAAAGGTGTGAACATCATGGCGTTTTGTAAAGAATTCAACGCCGCTACCTCAAGCATGGAACCTGGCTTGCCAATTCCTGTTGAAATCACAGTTTTCAACGACAAGTCATTTACCTTTATCATGAAGTCGCCACCTGCGGCATTCTTGCTACGCAAAGCAGCAGGTATCCAAAAAGGTTCTGGCGTACCGAATAAAAACAAAGTTGGTAAAGTAAATCGCGAACAGCTTGAAGAAATCGTTAAAACCAAAGACGCAGACTTAACCGCAGCAGAGATTGAAGCGGCTGTACGTACCATTGCAGGTACGGCGCGTTCAATGGGTATTGAAGTGGAGGGCGTGTAATGGCAAAACTTACCAAACGCCAAAAAGCGATTGCTGAACGCTTTGATGAAACCAAACAATATACTTTGGCAGAAGCTGTTGAAATCCTAAACAGCTTGCCACCAGCCAAGTTTAAAGAATCAATCGACATTGCAGTAAACTTGGGTGTAGATCCTCGTAAATCTGACCAAGTGGTACGCGGTGCAACCAATTTACCAGCAGGTACTGGTAAAACCAAGCGCGTTGCAGTATTTGCACAAGGTGCGGTTGCTGATGCTGCTAAAGAAGCAGGCGCTGATGTGGTGGGTTTTGAAGACCTTGCTGAAAGCATTAAAGCAGGTAACCTTGACTTTGACGTAGTCATTGCCTCACCAGATGCAATGCGTGTGGTTGGTCAGTTGGGTACCATTTTGGGTCCACGTGGTTTGATGCCAAACCCAAAAGTTGGCACAGTAACACCAAACGTTGCTGAAGCGGTACGCAATACCAAAGCAGGTCAAGCACAATATCGTGTTGATAAAGCAGGTATTATCCATACCACTATTGGACAAGTGGGCTTTAGTGCCGATCAAATCGAACAAAACGCCCGTGCGTTGATCAATGATTTGAAACGCGCCAAACCTGCGACTTCAAAAGGTATTTACATCAAAAAAATCACCTTGACCAGCACCATGGGCCCAGGGATTGAAATTGATCCAATGCCTTATCGCCCTGCATAAGTTTTAACAGATTTTGCTAACTGTTTTTCATCAGTTAGCCGTATTTAGCGCAGCACAACGGGTTGTGCTGTCTAAGACCGTAGGTTCAAGTGAAAGTGGCGGTTAGCCCCAAACTTGTTTAATTGCCTTTTAGGTAGCCTACGCAGACGGTTGGTTAAGCAATTAACACCGTATTCCTGATAGTCTGTGGTCTAATAGGCAACCGACTATTTAACAAGGCTTATTATTGTTAAGTGTTTAATAGCAATAATAAAATGGAGACAACCCATGGCATTAAATCTTCAAGACAAACAAGCGATTGTTGCTGAAGTGACTGAATCTGCCCAAGGTGCCTTGTCTGCTGTGGTAGCTGACGCGCGTGGCGTGACAGTTGCCAAAATGACCCAACTACGCAAAGACGCGCGTGCAGCGGGTGTTGAGATGCGTATCGTGCGTAACACGTTGTTGCGCCGTGCGTTGCAAGACACTGAGTACGCCGTGCTCAATGACGTATTTGTGGGTCCAACGCTGATTGCATTCTCAAAAGAACATCCAGGTGCTGCGGCACGTTTGTTCAAAGAGTTTGCTAAAGCCAATGACAAATTTGAAGTCAAAGGCGCAGCGTTTGGTGGCGAATTTATCGCTGCCAACCAAATCGACCGCCTAGCGACATTGCCAACTTACGAGGAAGCAATCGCACGCTTGATGGGTACGATGAAAGAAGCAGCAGCAGGCAAATTGGCACGTACCTTGGCAGCTTTGCGCGACCAAATGCAAGCTGGTGGCGAAGCCGCTTAAGTCATTGTTTGACAGGTACAACAGATTTTTTAATTACTTTGAGCCTAGTTTAGGCATAATTTAGGATACAGATCATGGCATTGAGCAATCAAGAAATCCTTGACGCAATCGCAGAAAAAACAGTAATGGAAATTGTTGAGCTTATCTCAGCAATGGAAGAAAAATTCGGCGTATCAGCAGCAGCAGCAGCGGTTGCTGTTGCCGCACCTGGTGAAGGTGGTGGCGCGGCCGCTGAAGAAAAAGATGACTTCACTGTTATGCTAACTTCATTCGGTGACAAGAAAGTTGGTGTGATCAAAGCAGTTCGTGAAGCCACAGGTCTTGGCTTGAAAGAAGCTAAAGATTTGGTTGAGGGTGCACCTTCAGCTGTTAAAGAAGGCGTTGGCAAAGCTGAAGCCGAAGAACTTAAGAAAAAACTTGAAGAAGCCGGCGCAACTGTCGAGCTTAAATAAGTTTTATCTTATTGTCTATCACAGGCGCGTTAAGCAGCCAAGTGATGGGCAGCAAAAATCAGCAGGGCTTGCCTTGCTGATTTTTTTTTGCTATACTAGCAGTCTTGACCTTGCGTGTCAGATACAACACCGCGGTACTGTGGTGCTGAGCGCGTAAAAAAGGACATCATGGCTGTATGCACGCTAAAATATCTTGTAGTTAGCAACACGCTGGGCTAAATACCTTGGCAGGTATTTGGCTTTTTGTCGTTTGCTGATTTTGCTACACACTGTGTTTAATCAGGCTGTGCTAATTTGCGTATCATACACCCAGCGGCATGATTCGACAAGGCTTTGAGGCAAAATTACACGTTTAGGATTAAGCCATAACCGTGATTTTGCGCAAAGCTGATCTATTTTCTAACCAATGCGTCACCGTCTATAAGCAATGCTTAGCCGCACGGTGAACATTGAAATCTCTTGGCTTTAACTGTTTAAGGATTGTGAATGGCATACTCTTATACTGAAAAAAAACGCATCCGTAAAAGTTTTGCAAAATTGCCCACGGTTATGGATGTGCCTTATTTGTTGGCAATCCAAATGGACTCGTACGAGCAATTTTTGCAAGAAAACAAAAAGCCCAAAAGCCGTGAGAACGTTGGTTTACAAGCCGCGTTTACCTCAATATTCCCGATTGAAAGCCATACGGGCAACGCTGAGCTACAGTTTGTTGAGTACTATTTGGGTGCCCCAGAATTTGACGTGCGTGAATGTATTACCCGTGGCTCAACCTATGCCGCGCCTTTGCGTGTCAAGATTCGCTTGGTGATTAAAGATAAAGATGCCAAAGACAAAAACAGCAAGGCGGCGATTAAAGATATTCGCGAACAAAGCGTCTACATGGGCGAAATTCCGTTGATGACTGAGAACGGTACGTTTGTTATCAATGGTACTGAGCGCGTGATTGTGTCTCAGCTGCATCGCTCACCTGGTGTGTTCTTTGACCATGACAAGGGCAAATCACATTCAAGCGGCAAGGTATTGTACAATGCGCGTATTATTCCTTATCGTGGCTCATGGTTAGACTTTGAATTTGATGCCAAAGATTTGTTGTTCGCGCGTATTGACCGTCGTCGTAAGCTATTGGCCACGGTGATTTTGCATGCTATTGGTATGACCAACCAAGAAATCTTGGACACGTTTTATGACAAAGTGCGTGTGTATAAGGGCGCTGAGCAGTTTGAAATTGATCTAGTGCCAGAGCGGTTGCGCGGTGAAATGGCGCAATTTGACATTACCTCGCCTGATGGTGAAGTGATCGTTGAACAGGGTAAACGCATCAATGCGCGCGCGATTCGTAAAATTGAGCAAGCAGGGATGACGCGCTTGCCTGTGCCTGATGAGTATTTGTACGAGCGCATTTTGGCGCAAGATATCGTCGTTGGTGATGATGTGGTGGCACGTGCCAATCAGCTGATTGATCATGAAACGTTGGTCAAAATCAGCCAAGGTGATGTGGCAGAATTTGACTTATTATTTACCAACGATATTGACCATGGCTCTTATATCGCTGATACCTTGCGTGCCGATACCGCAAACACGCGCGAGGAGGCTTTGATCGAAATTTATAAAGTCATGCGCCCTGGTGAACCACCAACTTTGGATACTGCCGAAAAACTGTTTGAGTCATTGTTCTTTAATGCCGAGCGCTATGACTTGTCAAATGTGGGGCGCATGAAGTTCAACCGCCGTTTGAACCGCCCGTTTGAGCCATCAAATGACCCAGAGGTACAGCGCGAGCGCAGCGTCTTGACCAATCAAGATATCGTGGATGTGTTAAAAACCTTAATTGATATTCGTGACGGTCGCGGCGTGGTGGATGACATTGACCACTTGGGTAACCGCCGTGTGCGTTCGGTCGGCGAAATGACCGAAAATCAATTCCGTGTCGGCTTGGTACGGGTTGAACGTGCGGTCAAAGAGCGTTTGAGCGCGGTTGAAACCGACAATTTATCACCACAAGATTTGATTAACTCAAAACCTGTGGCGGCGGCGATTAAGGAGTTTTTTGGTTCATCACAGCTGTCACAGTTTATGGATCAAAACAACCCACTGTCAGAGATCACCCACAAGCGTCGTGTGTCAGCATTGGGTCCAGGTGGTTTGACCCGTGAGCGCGCAGGCTTTGAGGTGCGTGACGTACACCAAACCCACTATGGCCGTGTGTGCCCGATTGAAACACCTGAGGGGCCAAACATTGGTTTGATCAACTCGTTGGCAGTGTTCGCTAAAACCAACGAATACGGCTTTTTAGAAACTCCATACCGCAAAGTAATTGACGGTAGAGTAACTGATGATATCGAATATTTATCAGCGATTGAAGAGGTGGGTACGGTCATTGCGCAAGCTGATTCACCCATGGATGCTGAGGGTAATTTGAGCGAAGAGTACGTCATGGTGCGTAATTATGGTGAATTCGTGCGCATGCCTGCCGATAAGGTCACCCATATGGACGTCTCTCCACGTCAAGTGGTGTCAGTAGCGGCAAGCTTGATTCCTTTCTTGGAGCATGATGACGCCAACCGTGCCTTGATGGGATCAAACATGCAGCGTCAAGCTGTGCCAACGTTACGCTCGGATAAGCCACTTGTCGGTACAGGTATGGAGCGTCACGTAGCACGTGACTCAGGCGTGTGTGTCATCGCCAAACGCGGCGGTGTGATCGCTGACGTTGATGCCAGCCGTATCGTAGTACGCGTCAATGAAGAGGAGATGACTGCAGGTGAAGCGGGTATTGATATCTATAATTTGGTCAAATACACACGCTCAAACCAAAACACCTGTATTAACCAGCGCATTATCGTCAATTTGGGTGACGTAATCGCGCGCGGCGATATCTTGGCCGATGGTCCTTCTACCGACTTGGGCGAGCTTGCGTTGGGTCAAAACATGCGCGTGGCGTTTATGCCATGGAATGGCTACAACTTTGAAGACTCGATTTTGCTATCAGAGCGTGTGGTACGCGATGACCGCTTTACCACCATCCACATTCAAGAACTGACCTGTGTGGCGCGCGATACCAAATTGGGTACCGAAGAAATCACTGGCGATATTCCAAACGTTGGTGAGGCAGCACTGGCAAACCTTGATGAAGCAGGTATTGTGTATATCGGGGCAGAAGTTGAAGGTGGTGATATCTTGGTGGGCAAAGTAACACCAAAAGGTGAAACCCAATTAACGCCTGAAGAGAAGCTATTGCGTGCGATTTTTGGTGAGAAAGCCGCCGATGTTAAAGATACCTCATTGCGTGTACCATCAGGCACTAAAGGTACTGTAATCGACGTGCAAGTCTTTACCCGTGATGGGCTAGAAAAAGACAGCCGTGCGTTGGCGATTGAAAAGGCGCAGCTTGATAATTACCGCAAAGACTTAAAAGAAGAGTTACGCATCTTTGAAAATGCTGCACGTGGCCGCATTATTGGTCTATTGGCAGGGCAAAGCGTGAGTGGGGGTGCAGGGCTAAAAGCAGGCACCGAGCTGACCGAAGCTATACTACAAGACATGAGCATGGATACCTTGTTGGATATTCAGCCAACCCAAGAAGACATTGCTGACCGTCTAAGCCAAATCGGTGAATTCTTGAGCGATAAGCAAAAAGAAATCGACGATAAATTTAGCGAGAAAAAACGCAAACTGACGGCAGGCGATGACTTGACTCACGGCGTACAAAAAATCGTTAAGGTGTATCTAGCCGTTAAACGTCGTATCCAACCGGGTGACAAAATGGCAGGACGACACGGTAACAAAGGCGTGGTATCGCGTATTATGCCGGTTGAAGATATGCCGTATGACGAAAGTGGTAACCCTGTCGATGTGGTGCTTAACCCATTGGGTGTACCATCGCGAATGAACGTTGGGCAGATTTTAGAAACCCACTTGGGCGGAGCCGCCAAAGGCTTGGGTGAAAAAATTGACCGCATGCTCAAGCAGCAAGCTGCCGTGGCAGAATTGCGCGAGTTTTTAGACAAGATTTACAACCAAATCGGCGGTGAAACCGTAGATTTAGACAGCCTAAATGATGATGAAATCATCGGTTTGTCGAAAAATTTGACTGCAGGGGTACCAATGGGTACCGCCGTATTTGACGGTGCCAAAGAAACCCAGATCAAGGGCTTACTTGAGCTTGCTGATATGCCAACCAGTGGACAACAAGTGTTGTTTGATGGGCGTACAGGTCAGCAGTTTGACCGCCCCGTTACTGTCGGCTACATGTATATGTTGAAACTTAACCACTTGGTTGATGACAAAATGCACGCGCGCTCAACAGGTTCGTACTCATTGGTTACCCAGCAGCCGTTGGGCGGTAAAGCGCAGTTTGGTGGTCAGCGTTTTGGTGAGATGGAAGTGTGGGCGTTGGAAGCTTATGGCGCGGCGTATACCTTGCAAGAAATGCTTACGGTCAAATCTGACGACGTTGATGGACGTACGCGTATGTACAAAAACATCGTCGATGGCGAGCAAAATATGGCACCTGGTATGCCCGAGTCATTCAACGTTTTGACCAAAGAAATCAAATCGTTGGGTATCAACATCGAGCTTAAAGACCATAGCAAAAATAAAGCCTAATTTAGTAGTGTGATGCGACAATCGTAACCTATGCAGGTTGGCACCATCGTGTTGCCTACCTGCTTATCATGGAGAAGTCATTTGAAAGATTTATTAGATATCATGAAAACGCCTGTCGAATCTGGTAATCCAGAATTTGACAGCATTCAAATTTCTTTGGCATCACCCGATACCATCAAGTCTTGGTCACATGGTGAGGTCAAAAAACCTGAAACCATCAACTACCGCACATTCAAACCTGAGCGTGACGGTCTGTTTTGTGCCAAAATCTTTGGCCCTGTCAAAGACTATGAATGCTTGTGTGGCAAATACAAACGCCGCAAATTCCAAGGCATTATCTGTGAAAAATGTGGCGTAGAAGTTACTGCCGCTAAAGTGCGTCGTGAGCGCATGGGGCACATCGAGCTTGCCAGTCCAGTTGCGCACATTTGGTTCTTAAAATCATTGCCAAGCCGTATTGGTTTGTTGCTTGATATGACCTTGCGTGATATCGAGCGCGTGTTGTATTTTGAAAGCTATGTCGTCACCGACCCTGGTATGACCACGCTAGAAAAATACCAACTGCTTGATGATGAAGACTACTTTAAAGCACTAGAGCAGTTTGGTGACGACTTCATCGCCAAAATGGGCGCAGAAGCGGTACAAGATTTGCTACGCGACATTGACATCGATCTAGAAATCGATCAATTGCGTGAGGAAATCCCCAATACAGGCTCAGAAACCAAACTCAAAAAAATGTCTAAGCGTTTGAAATTGCTGGAGTCATTTCGCGATTCAAACAACAAGCCAGAGTGGATGGTGATGACCGTATTGCCCGTGTTGCCACCTGACTTGCGTCCCTTGGTACCTCTTGAGGGCGGACGTTTTGCCACGTCGGATCTAAACGACTTATACCGCCGTGTAATTAACCGTAACAACCGTCTAAAACGCTTGCTTGAGCTTAACGCGCCTGACATCATCGTGCGCAACGAAAAACGCATGCTGCAAGAATCAGTAGACGCGTTATTAGACAACGGACGCCGTGGTCGTGCCATCACAGGTAGCAACAAACGCCCACTTAAATCACTTGCCGATATGATTAAAGGTAAGCAAGGGCGTTTTCGTCAAAACTTGTTGGGTAAACGTGTGGACTATTCAGGACGTTCGGTTATTACCGTTGGTCCATACCTACGCTTGCACCAATGTGGTTTGCCCAAAAAAATGGCGTTGGAGTTGTTCAAACCATTTACCTACGCCAAACTGCTACAAAACGGTATTGCCACCACCATCAAAGCCGCCAAAAAAATGGTTGAGCGTGAAGAGCCTGCGGTTTGGGATATGCTAGCCAGTGTAATCCGCGAGCATCCTGTATTGCTTAACCGTGCGCCAACATTGCACCGTTTGGGCTTGCAGGCGTTTGAGCCTGTGTTGATTGAAGGTAAGGCCATTCAGCTGCACCCCTTGGTATGTACCGCATTTAACGCTGACTTTGACGGTGACCAAATGGCGGTGCATGTGCCATTGACCTTAGAGGCACAGCTTGAGGCACGTGCGTTGATGATGTCTACCAACAACATCCTATCGCCTGCCAACGGTGATCCCATCATCGTACCATCGCAGGACGTGGTGCTAGGCTTGTACTACATCAGTCGTTCGCACATCAATGCCAAAGGCGAGGGCATGACCTTTGCCAACGTTGAGGAAGTGTACCGTGCGTTAGGCACTGGGGATTTGAGCGTTAATGCCAAAATCCGTGTGCGCGTGGCAGAAACCAGCTTTGATGACGAGGGCAATGCCAGCGTTAGCCATCGTATGATTGACACGGTAGCCGGCCGCTGCTTGATCTGGAACATCACGCCAAAAGGTATGAGCTTTGATGAAGTTAATAAAGAGATGAGCAAAAAGAACATCTCACGCTTGATTAACTCGTGCTACCGTAAAATGGGTGTTAAGGACAGCGTCATGTTCGCTGACCAATTGATGTATCTTGGTTTTGCCCAAGCGACCTTATCGGGCGTATCGATTGGTATGGAAGACATGGTCATTCCACCCAATAAAGCCACGATTATCGAAGCTGCCGATGCTGAAGTGCGTGAAATTGAAAGCCAGTTTGAGCAAGGTTTTGTGACCTCAGGCGAGCGATATAACAAGGTAATTGATATTTGGTCACGTACCAACGACCAAATCGCCAAAGCCATGATGGAAAACTTGTCGCAAGACACCGTGATCAACCGTGATGGTGAAGAAGAGAAGGAAAAATCCTTTAACTCAATTTACATCATGTCGGATTCAGGTGCACGGGGTAGTGCAGCACAGATTCGTCAGTTGGCAGGTATGCGTGGTTTGATGGCAAAACCAGACGGTTCGATCATCGAAACGCCGATTAAAGCCAATTTCCGTGAAGGTTTGAGCGTATTGCAGTACTTTATCTCAACCCACGGTGCGCGTAAAGGCTTGGCAGATACCGCACTCAAAACCGCCAACTCAGGGTATTTGACCCGTCGCTTGGTTGACGTTGCACAAGATTTGGTGATCACTGAAACCGATTGTGGTACCGACAAAGGTGTGCTCATGAAACCACACATTGAAGGTGGTGAAATCATCGAGCAACTAGGCGACCGTGTGTTAGGTCGTGTGCTAGCACGTGATGTGGTATCAAACACTACACAAGAAGTCGTGATTCCAGAAGGCACCTTGTTGGATGAACGTTGGGTACGTGTGCTTGATGAGCATGGTATCGATGAAGTTTGGGTGCGCTCAGTTATCACCTGTGAAGTGCCATACGGTGTGTGTGCACAGTGCTATGGTCGTGACTTGGCACGTGGTCACCGTGTCAATATCGGTGAATCCGTGGGTGTTATGGCAGCGCAGTCAATCGGTGAACCAGGTACACAGCTGACCATGCGTACATTCCACGTCGGTGGTGCGGCAAGCTCGGCTTCGGTTGAGAACAGCATTCAGGTCAACAAAGGCGGTACGGTTCGTTTCCAAAACTTCAAAACCGTGCAGCACAGCGATGGCTATTTGGTTGTGGTATCACGTTCAGCAGAGCTTAGCATTACCGATGAGCTAGGACGTGAGCGCGAGCGTTATAAAGTACCTTACGGTTCATCGGTCAATATCAACGACGGCGACGCTGTTGAAGCAGGACAAGTGATTGCTAAATGGGATCCGCATACCCACCCAATCATCACCGAGGTGTCGGGTACCGCACGCTTCAACGACATCACCGATGGCATCACCGCTACGCTGAAAATTGATGAAGCCACGGGTATGAGCTCGTATGAGATTTTGGCAACCAAAGACCGCCCATCAAGTGGTAAGGACTTGCGCCCTGCAATCGTTTTAGACACTGCCGATGGCAAAGAAGTCGTCTATTTCTTGCCACCACAAACCATCTTACGCGTGCGTGAAGGTGAGCAAGTGGATGTCGGTTCGGTACTTGGACGTGTGCCACAAGCGTCGACCAGTACCAAAGATATCACGGGTGGTTTGCCACGCGTTGCTGACTTGTTCGAAGCGCGTCGCCCGAAAGACCATGCCATTATGGCAGAAATGAGCGGTGTGGTATCGTTTGGTAAAGACACCAAAGGCAAAAACCGTTTTGTCATCACCAACGATGACGGTGAAGTGCATGAGGAATTGATTCCAAAATGGCGTCAAATCAACGTCTTTGAAGGTGAACGTGTCGAGCGCGGTGAAGTGATTGCTGACGGTCCACAAAACCCACACGATATCTTGCGCTTAAAAGGCGAAACCGAATTGGCAAATTACATTGTCAATGAGGTGCAAGAGGTGTATCGCTTACAAGGGGTGAAAATCAACGACAAGCACATTGAGGTAATTATTCGCCAAATGCTGCGTAAAGTTGAAATCGTCGATGGCGGTGACTCAAGCTACTTCAAAGGTGATCAAGCCGAGTATGCAGACATCGTTGCTATGAATGCCAAACTCAACGCGGAAAACAAATTCCCAATCAAGTTTGAGCGTTTGCTATTGGGTATCACCAAAGCGTCATTGGCAACCGAAAGCTTTATCTCGGCGGCGTCGTTCCAAGAAACCACGCGTGTTTTGACAGCAGCGGCGGTAACGGGCAAAGTCGATGACCTACGCGGCTTGAAAGAAAACGTTGTGGTCGGACGTTTGGTGCCATCGGGCACAGGTTTGGCATACCACAACCAACGCCTGTATAGCGCAGATGTGGTGACCAAAAATGAGCAAGACGCTGCCATGATCGCGCTTGATCCAATCACCGCACAGGCAGACCCTGAACAAGCGTTTAGTGACTTTGATGACCGCTTTGCTGAAGAGTTTAATCAGTCGCAGCCATAAGATTGTTAGGTAACTAAAAAAAAGGTTGGCGCAATGCCAGCCTTTTTTGTGGCAAAAACTTTGCCGATGCCAAGTCATACGATGAAATACGCCAATTTTTAGGGTAAAATGCGCTGACTGTTGCATCAATTTTCATTTAACTTGCGAGTAAAATTCATGCCAAATCGTCCCGATAGCCCCCAAGCTGCCCTGCAACTACTCAAAGATGGCAACGCCCGTTTTGTCGAAAGTCTTAAAGACCCCAATGCTGTCTTACTTGCCAGCAATGCCTTGACGCAAGAACATGCACCGTTTGCCATTATTTTGGGCTGCTCGGACGCGCGCGTGCCTGCCGAATTGGTATTTGACCAAGGTTTGGGAGATTTGTTTGTCATTCGTGTGGCAGGTAATATCGTTGCACCATCGCAAATCGGTTCGGTTGAGTTTGCTGCCGAAAAATTTGGTACCGGCCTTGTGGTTGTGCTTGGGCATTCACATTGCGGTGCGGTGACCGCGTGTGTCGAAAGCGTCATGAACCCCGACCAATACGTGACGCCAAACTTGCGTTCGATCGTCGATCGCATTCGTCCCAGTGTGTATAACTTGCATGAAATCTATACCGCCAGCGGGCAGACGGTGAATGAAGATGAGCTGATTGCGCGCGGTGTCAAAGCCAATGTGCGTATGTCGGTCAGTCAGCTAAAACACGGCTCACGTACTTTAGAAGACGCGGTTGAAAGTGGTAAGCTATTGATTGTCGGAGCAAACTACGACCTAGAAACAGGGCAAGTACACTTTTTTGAATAACAAATTTGCATCACAACATCAAACAGGAGCATTAAATGGCTGGTCATAACACCAACACCCAAAACAACACCCAAGGCTATGTATTTAACCACACCATGCTACGCGTCAAAGATCCGCAAGTATCGTTGGACTTTTATCAAAACGTGCTAGGCATGACGCTGTTGCATCGCAAGACCTTCCCTGAAGCCGAATTTGATTTGTACTTTTTGGCAAAACTTACCGATGAGGAGCTAGCCAATCTACCAAAAGATGACGCAGCGCGCGCCGAGTTCACTTTCCGCCAACGTGGAATTTTGGAGCTAACGCACAACTACGGCACCGAAAACGACCCCGATTTTAGCTACCACAGTGGTAATAGCGAGCCCAAAGGCTTTGGGCATATCTGCTTTAGCGTGCCAGACTTACATGCTGCCGTGGCATGGTTTGACCAAAATCATGTGACATTTCAAAAACGCCCCGAACAAGGCGGCATGAAAAACATCGCATTTATCAAAGATCCCGATGGTTACTGGATTGAAATTGTTCAAGCTAGCTTGATGGGCTAGTGCGAAAACAGGCTAAAACACATCAAACGTTTTAGCCTATTTGGTGGGTTGGCCAGTAGGGCAGGATGTGTTGAATTTAGCCGAGCAGGGCATGCTGTTTGCCAAGTGCTAGCCAGTCCTGCGGTTTTAAATAAAAATCGGTGAGCTCAAATTCAGGCGTGCCTACCACAGGCTCATAACGGTACTGCCAACCTGTCAAAGGCGGCAGGCTAACCAAAATCGACTCAGTGCGCCCGTGGCTTTGTAGCCCAAACAGCGTACCACGGTCATACACCAGATTGTACTCAACATAACGACCACGGCGATACAGCTGAAATTCGCGCTGGGCAGGAGTGTAAGGTGTATATTTGCGTTGCTCGAAAATGGGTAAAATCGCGTCTAAATAACCATTGCCCACCGCCTGCATAAAGGCAAAACTGGTATCAAAATCCCAGCCCATGCTTTGGGTATTGACATCATCATAAAACAGCCCCCCAATCCCGCGTTGCTCATCACGGTGTGCTAAATAAAAATATTCATCACACCATTGTTTAAATTGCGGATATACGTCCTCGCCAAACGGCTGACACACATCATGGCATACGGTATGCCAATGCACACAGTCGGCTAGCACAGGATAAAACGGTGTCAAATCAAACCCACCACCAAACCACCAAATTGGCTCGGCATCGTCTTTTTCGGCGATAAATAAACGCACGTTGGCATGACTGGTTGGTACGTGTGGATTTTTGGGATGCACAACCAACGACACCCCCAAGGCCTGCGCTTGTCTGCCTGCCAGTTCGGGGTGTCGCGCTGTTGCGGTTGGCGGTAGCTGATTGATGTTGATATGGCTGAACATCACACCTGCTTTTTCAATGACTTGGCCGCCCTGCATGACACATGAACGTCCACCGCCACCGCCTTGTGTAATCGGACGTTGCCAATCATCAACCAAAAACTGGCTACTGGTCGCGCCATCTATACCACCTTGCTGTTCTTGCGCCGTCAGCGCGTTACAAATCCGTTGTTGTAAATCAAGTAAAAAGGCGCGTACATCGGCAACCGTTGTCATAAATAATCCTTGCGAAGTCTATTAAATTCGAACATTGCCTGCTATTTTAGCATAAACTTAAATACTCTACTGCTTATAGGGACATTAAACGGATATTCAGTGCACAAGCAGCAGGCACAAAAAAAACAGTGCTCAATCGAGCACTGTTTATGGTTGTTACTATCTTTTGTTAGATCGGAGTAACATGGATTAGAATTTTACTTTTGCACCGATTGACCACAAGTTAGCATCTGAGCTGGCATAGTCGTAGTTAGCTTCTAGGTCAACGTTTGACGCTGCATGATAGCCTAGACCCAAACCACCTGCCAAGCTGGTATCTTTAGATTCTGATTTGTACTTAGCTTTCACCAAGTTGGTATCAACAATATCAGCATCACCTTTAACTTCGGTGCGAGCGATACCTAGACGACCTTTGGCATATACAGGGGTATTCTCAAAGTTATAAGTGTAAGTACCATACAAGCCGTAGGTTTTGGCATCGTAATCACCTTTAACATCACCTACGTTGGTTTTAAAGGTTACATCGGCGTCGTCAGTACCAACGTATTCCCCTTCCATACCCCAGTTAGAGTCAAACTGATAGCCCAATACAATACCATAAGCGGTAGTTTTATCGGTATCGGCGTTGTCTAAATCACCGTCTAATTGACCAACTTTGATACCTGCATAAGCCTGTCCTGGATAGCCCCAAGCGTTGGCAGCGGTGGTATTGGTGTTATAAGTGGTGGTATTGGTATTATAAGCAGTGGCTGCATGGGCGCCTGTAGTGATGGCTGCGCTAGCAAGCAACAATGCCAATGTTTTATTCATGAATTTCATGAGCTATTCCTCCTCGATATATGACACGCCAAAGCATTAACCAAAGCATTAAGTAGTTAGCACCTCAACGTGATGATGGGTGTATCTTAACAGTGCCATCACATTTATGTGTCATTATTTGACGGCAAACAAGTAAGCAAATGCAAGCAAGGTTGCGATTTTACCTTAAAATTGGCGATTTTGAAATTTTTTGTTACCTTTGTTGCAATACTTTGTTACATCTTGCGCAAATAATTTGTAATAAAA
>NZ_BCUL01000012.1 GCF_001591265.1 Moraxella atlantae NBRC 14588
AATAATGGGTAGGTCTGATATCAGCATACTTTTTAAAGCACCACCTGTTAATGTGGTGGCGAAATCACGGCTAGGGCATGGTATTTTTGCAGCTATTGGGTATAATACAGTCAGGCTGCTTGCCGCAATTTGCCACATATTGACCAATTCATCTATAACACAAACAAATACCCAATGCTTATGCCCATGATCCGCCGTGCCATCCCCACCGTTCTTGTCACCAGTCTTGCCAGCGCGTTGCTGTCATCGGCATGTGCCGATAACCACAGTGGCTGGAGTGATGACGGCTTTGGTTATACAGGCGGCGACACGGCAACACAAACCGCGCCAACGTCATGGACAGGCGCAGGCGGCGATAGTTACTTTAACGATGCCGAACGCGCAAGCCGTAGTGGAACAGACGTTAGCCGTTATCAAGGCTTGATGGCAGGCGGTAATCTTGCCATGTATCCTGAATACTGGCAGCTTAATCAATACCTTGCTAGCCAAAGCCCAAGCACAATTATCAGCTTTGTGCAGCGCTATCAAGGCAGCGTGATGGCAGAAAAACTGGTCGCTGACTATGCCGAAACCAAAGCCGCGCAAGGCGATTATGCTGCAGTGCGTGCGGTTGCAGGTTATATCACCAATCCCGATGCGTCCGAAGCCTGCGCGATAGCTTTAGGCTATAACAATACGGGCGACCCGATGCGTGCATACATCGAAAAAGCCAACGTTTGGCTAGAAACACCGCGCAAGCAAGCCGATTTGTGCCGTCAATTAGCCAGTGAGCTTGCCGCCAACCCGATGATGAGCAATACCGACCGCGAGCGGCGGCTGTATCGTATGCTGCGCCTCAATAACAACGGCGATATCGTCAATCTTGCCAATCGGTTGGGCGTGGCAATCAGCTTTAACCAGCTGATGGCAGTGAGCAACAACCCCAATAACGTTTTGGGGCAGGTCGGTAGCCTTGCGCCAACCGCTGCCAACCGTTACCTTTATCTATACGCCCTAGGGGCGCAAGCCAAAAAATCGGTCAATGACGCAGCATGGCAGCTCAAGGCTGATTTGGGCAAAGACATCACCAGTCCCAACCGCTTTTTTGATGACAAAACGCGGCGGTATGCCTATCGTACGTTGGGTGTGGCACGCATGGGCGTAAACACCGACATTGGCTTTAGTGCTGATGCGGTGGATTGGTTTGCTCAAAGTGTTGGCGAGCCATTTAATGCCGATGAAGCACAAGCCTACGCCCAAGCAGCAATTCGTTTTAGCCGTTGGCAAGATGTTGCCGCTGCAATTGGTGAGATGGATTTTAAAGTTCAACAAGAACCAATTTGGCAGTATTGGCTGGCGCGCGCGTACCGCATGACAGGCAATGCCGCACAAAAACAACAAGCCCAACAAATGTTTGCCAAACTTGCGCAAAACAACGATTACTACGGCTTACTTGCCAAGGATCAAATTGGCGCGCGCTTTACCCGTCTGCCTGATTTGCCACGTCCCACCCAAGCTGATTATACGCGGCTGGCGCAAGATGCCAGTTTTAATCGCGCCTTTACCTTATATGACCTTGGTGCAAGCCCAAGCTATGCCAACCGCGAATGGAATTGGGCGGTACGACAAGCCAATAACCGCGGCGATACAGGCATGATTATTGCTGCCGCCCAACGTGCCAACGATATCGGCTGGTATGACCGCGCGATTTTTGCCATTGACAACGCCAGCAGCTTACCCGATGGTGCATTGGCATACCCAATGCCGCGTCAAGACAGCGTTGTTCGATACAGCCGCCAGGTGGGCATTGACCCTGCATGGGCATACGGCATTATGCGCCAAGAAAGCCGCTTTAATGTCGGCGCAAAATCCAACGTCGGCGCAGGTGGCTTGATGCAAATCATGCCCGATACTGCCAAATACATCGCGCGTAAACTTGGCGAGCCATACAGCGCGGCGCAAGTTGCTACGGGTGAGACCAACATCCGCTATGGCACATTTTACATGGCAGATATTCTAAATCGTCTTGGTGGGCAGCCCGTACTGGCAACCGCAGGCTACAATGCAGGTCCAAACAAGGCACGCACTTGGCAGCCCGATAGCGGATCGATCGCCGCCGATCAGTACGTTGAGACCATTCCGTATTATGAAACGCGCGGCTATGTCAAAGCTGTAATGGCAAACACCGCCAATTATGCTGCGTTATTGGGCAACCCGTCGCCGCTTAGTCAGCGCATGGGCATCATTGGAGCAAAATATTAGCCCACATGTTAAAGCTTGGTATGAAACAAGTGTCAAGCAGTAGTCAGATATGTCGACTAGTGCTACACTGTACGCCGTACCAAACACGGCTCAGCCCATGCCCAGTTTAATTTTTAAAAAAATTGCCGCGTATTTTAGATAATTTGTTAAATATTTAAGTTTTAAAGCCAATATATTCAATAAGCTATCAAATATGGCTGAACAATTTCATCCGTGTGGCTATCTGGTAGCCAGATGAGTGAAAAAACGTGTGGACATCAACATCCAACAACGATTTTTTAACATCAACGCTTAATAAAAGCACAAACAAGGAGCTTTTTATGAAACAACCCGTTCGCGTTGCCGTGACTGGCGCAGCTGGTCAAATCAGCTACTCACTACTGTTTCGCATTGCCGCAGGCGATATGCTGGGCAAAGACCAACCTGTGATTTTGCAATTGCTTGAAATCACCCCTGCGCTTGAAGCCCTAAAAGGCGTGGTCATGGAGCTAGAAGACTGCGCATTCCCACTGTTAGCAGGTGTGGTACAAACCGATGATGCCTCAGTGGCATTCAAAGACGCTGACTACGCGCTGTTGGTTGGGGCACGTCCTCGCGGTCCTGGCATGGAACGCAAAGACTTGCTAGAAGCCAACGCTGCGATCTTCTCAGCGCAAGGTAAAGCCTTGAATGACCACGCAAGCCGCGATGTCAAAGTGTTGGTCGTCGGCAACCCTGCCAACACCAACGCACTGATCGCTCAGCGCAATGCGCCAGATCTTAACCCACGTAACTTCACCGCCATGACTCGCCTTGACCACAACCGCGGTATGGCGCAGCTTGCTGAAGAGACCGAAACCACCGTCAATGACATCAAAAAAATGACGATTTGGGGCAACCACTCATCGACCCAATATCCAGATTTGACCTTTACCACCGTCCAAGGCAAGCCTGCGCTAGACTTGGTAGACCGTGACTGGTACGAAAACACCTACATCCCAAGCGTACAACAACGCGGTGCAGCGATCATCAAAGCGCGTGGCGCGTCTTCTGCTGCCTCTGCTGCCAACGCAGCGATTGCGCATATCCGCTCATGGGCGTTAGGCACCGATGAAAACGACTGGGTATCAATGGGCGTGTACTCAAACGGTGAATATGGCATTGAAAAAGGCTTAATCTACTCATTCCCTTGCACCTGCCAAAACGGCGATTGGAAAATCGTTGAAGGTTTGGACGTATCAAGCGATTTCTCAAAAGATAAAATGCAAGCCACTGCCAAAGAATTGACCGAAGAGCGTGACGCGGTCAACCACTTGCTACCTAACTAATGTTTAGCCTTTAAACAGCGCTGAGACAAGTTAGTCAAAGACCAGTCTGACTGACAGACTGGTTTTTTTTATACCAAAATCGTCCCCTCGTGCCGTTACTACTCGTGCCGTTACCAAAAGCCACACAAAACAACGCAGCGTTACTGGTGAATCATGCAAGGCTATGCTATTTTAAATAGCCCATTGCAAACAACATGAATGAAAACCAGTTAGAGGATACGATCATGCTTAATGGTGAAGAAAATAGCATTAATACGTTATTTGCCCAATTAGGTCTAGACAGCGACGACGCGTCAATTCAGCAATTTATTGAAAAAAACCAACTACCACAATCAGTCAAATTGGTTGATGCACCATTTTGGACAGACAACCAACGCAAATTTTTGCAAGAAGAATACCGCGCAGACGCAGGTTGGATTGAAGTCATTGACGACCTAAACGTGCGCCTACACAAAGACGCGCAAGACCAAGAAAATGGTAAAGCCTAAGCGTTTTGCTCAAACAAAAAGCCCCAAAACATGTAGGGGCTTTTTTTTATGAATAGATCAGTTAAAAATTGCCGTAAGTGGTGGTAGAAGAATAGCTCAACGTTTGCTCGCCACCTGCGCGTAGGGTAGGGTCATTGCGGTATAGGTTGTTATAGCGGCTTAAAACGCGTTTGACGTAATCGCGTGTTTCACGAAATGGCGGCACACCACCGTATTTGGTTACGTTACCTTCACCCGCGTTATAACCTGCCAGTACATGTTCGATGCTACCAAAACGCCCGTTGAGGTATTTAAGGTATTTTGCCGCCCCCTCGATGTTATCGGCAGGGTTCCACGCATTGGCAACACCAAATCGTCTGGCGGTGGCAGGCATGAGCTGCATCAATCCTTGCGCGCCAACAGGTGAGCGTGCCATAGGGTTAAAGCCCGATTCGGTGTGCATGACTGCTTTCATAAGCGCAGGATCAACGCCATGGCGCGTTGCTGCGGCGACGATCATCGCGTCATACGCGTTGCGGTTTTTGCTGCCACTGGCAGGCACGGCAGCCTCTGTCGCACCCCAGTTACGGTAAGTGTGCACGTTGGTGTCGGCATAGTAGGTGACTTTGACCTTTTGGGTGAATTGACTAAACCCTGTGCCAACGGGGCGGTCATTTTCTACCACATTGGTCAAAAGTACCCGTCCGTTATTATCCTTAAACACATACATGTTGCCTGCATGGCTTGGTACAAGCCACACCAAGCTGACCACAATCAACCAACCATCACTTATCAAAAGTCTAGTGGGTTTGTGAGGACGAAAATTTGAGCGAACCTGTACCATAATAATCGGTCAAAAGCAAAAATTGGCATTACTATACCATAAATTGATGACAGGTTTGACAAAATCCATGGCAAATCAAACGGCGTCATGCCACACTGGGCATCTACCGATTTGATGCAAAAAAAATTAAATTTTTTTAGCTTATCAGACTTGACAGTGTCAAGTAATTGATTTTATTACAATAAAAAATTGGTTATTTTTTAACCAATTTTGTCCAAAGCCAATAGGCATCTAGCCTCAGGCGTGTCAAGTCATAAGTTATCCACAGGGTTATCCACAGGTTTTGTGGAAATTATCATAACTGATTGATTTTAAAAGATTAAGTAATATCGTCATGCATCGGTTCGACATTGGCACTCACGTCTGCTGGCTCGGGCTGCTCAAACGGCT
This sequence comes from Moraxella atlantae NBRC 14588, assembly GCF_001591265.1. GTDB lineage: Bacteria > Pseudomonadota > Gammaproteobacteria > Pseudomonadales > Moraxellaceae > Faucicola > Faucicola atlantae. The sequence goes on from NZ_BCUL01000012.1 coordinate 5,250, forward strand.
CAAGCACAGGCATGAGGCTTTGCGCCTGCGCATCGGGCAGTACATCAAACGGATCAATAGCAAACTCTCCCAATAGCTGCTGCAAACGCGCCGCTGCCATTGTCACAGTTACATGTGCGTCGCCATTATCGGCATAATCAATGCCATCAATCACGCCCAGCTCATGCAATGCGTGTTGTAACTGCCCAAACGTCGGCGGTAAACGCAAATCAAAACGCGTTAATTGCCCAACCAGTAGCTGTTGCACCGCCTCGGTTAGTTTATCAAGCCCGATATCAGCTTGGGCAGACACATACACGCGATTTGGCTTGCCTGCTTCGCCATAGCCGATGTGGGCAGGCTCACCTGTTAAGTCGATTTTGTTAAACACATTGAGGACAGGCACATCATTGCCAATTTCTGCCAACACGTTTTGCACTGCGTCGATTTGTTCATGCATGTCCTCGCGTGAGCTGTCAATGACGTGTAGCAGCAGATCTGCTGCCAAAGTCTCCTCAAGGGTGGCGTGGAATGCCTCGACTAACTCATGCGGCAAATGGCGCACAAAACCAACCGTATCCACCAGCACCACATTGCCCACACCTGCCCAGTTCACGCTACGCAATGTTGGGTCTAGGGTAGCAAATAGCTGGTTGGCGGCATAAATATTGGCATCGGTCAAACGGTTAAACAGTGTCGATTTGCCTGCGTTGGTATAGCCGACCAATGACACCGTTGGCACGGCAGATTTTTGGCGTTTGGCACGTCCTTGCGCGCGTGTTTGTTTGACTTTATCAAGTTTTGCTTTAAGCTGACCGACACGAATTTGTAGCAAGCGGCGGTCGGTTTCAAGCTGCGTTTCACCAGGTCCACGCAAGCCAATACCGCCTTTTTGTCGCTCCAAGTGCGTCCAACCGCGTACCAAACGCGTTGCTAGATGGTTAAGCTGCGCCAATTCAACCTGCAATTTACCTTCATAAGTGCGCGCACGTTGGGCAAAGATATCCAAAATCAGCCCTGTGCGATCAAGCACGCGGCATTGCACAAGCCGCTCAAGGTTACGCTCTTGCGATGGCGTGAGCGCGTGGTTAAAAATCACGATTTGCGCATCATGTGCCTTGACTTGCTCGGCGATTTCTTCAGCCTTGCCCGTACCAACGAAGTATTTGGCATCAGGCTTGCTGCGTGTACCTGTGACCAGTGCGGCAGGTTTTGCGCCTGCCGATTCGACCAACAGTTCAAACTCGTCTAAATCATCGGGGTCATCAAGCTGATTGATGTTGAGGTGTACTAATATCGCGGTTTCGCCCCCTTGATGGCGGTCAAAATAATCCAAAAATGTATCCTTTTATTGGTGGTAAAAAGTCATATCAGCTAAAAATGGGGTTTAAGGTTGGCGTAAACAAGTCTTGTCGGCAAACTTAAGCCCACCTAGCAAAAAATCAGCTATGCTATAATATCACCATTTTTGTTAGCCATCGGATGCATTATGTCTGCCCAACACCCACACTATCAACCACCTGCTGAGCCGTCAAAAATCGATTTTGTCAAAAAACTGCTGCGCCAAACCGCGCATGACTTGACCCAGCCTGAAACTTATACCCTCGATCATGCCAAAGTCCTACTACAACGCGGCAAACGCGCAGCAGGGCTTGCCAAAAGTGTGGTCATGGGTGTGAGCTATACCCACCGCATCAAAGACCGTCCAACCAGTAACGAACAAGTGAGCCACTATCTGCAACTGGTGTGCCAACAGGCGTGTCGCGCGCTGCAAGTTGAGGTTATTCCGCTCAAGCCAATCCCGCAAGAGCTGGCATTGTGGACGTGTAACCATATTTCTTGGCTTGATATTGCCGTGGTCGGCAGCATCATTCCAACGTTTTTTATTTCCAAAGCCGAAATCGCCGACTGGCCCATTATGGGTAAGGTCACGCAAGCGGCAAACACGTTATACATCAAGCGCGGTTCGGGCGATAGTGGGTATGTCAGTCAGCTGATGGCGCAAGATTTGGCAGCAGGTAAGCCGTTAATTTTCTTTCCTGAGGCGACTACCAGTGACGGTACGGGCATTTTGCCGCTGCATGGCAAGCTGCTGCAATCTGCCATGGATACCCAAACACCCATCCAGCCAATTTTGATCACCTATGTCAATGCCGATGGCAAGCTTGATGATATGATCCCATACACCGATATGACGATGGCAGAAAGCATTCAGCGGATTGTCGATAATCGCCCGAGCAAGGCATATATTTTGCCGCTTGATAAAATCGAACCTGCCGACCACACGCGCGATGAGCTCACCGCTATGTTACAAACCGCCATGATCGATGGGCTACAACGTATGCATGCGCAAGTTTTATCTTAATCTTGCCGCAGTTTATCTGTTTATTGGAAAAATGCTTAGATTTTTTCTATCATCAGATTAAGTTTTCCAGTTATAATGGGTAGGGCAGCGTTAAACCATATTATCTACATGGATTGATTAAATTTTATTAACGCGCTATCTTTGTTTATAAAATATACTAAACGTGTATTTCAGTTTACTAACTTTATTATAAGGAATACCCTCATGCGCACCGAAATGTTCCAACAAATTCTTAATGACCTTAACAGCTCATCGGCAGATATTGAAGCCTCGGCACTGATCTCAACCGACGGTTTGATGATCGCCTCAGCGTTGCCCGTTGGGATTGATGAAGACCGCGTGGGTGCGATGTCAGCGGCGTTGCTATCACTGGGTGATCGTGCAGGACGTGAATTGGCGCGTGGTGATATCGACCGTGTGTTGGTACAAGGTGAAAAAGGCTATGTCATCATGTCATCATCGGGTTCAGAAGCGGTTTTGACGGTGTTGGCAAAACCCAATGCCAAACTGGGCTTGGTGTTCTTGGACATCAAACGCGCAGCAGAAGCGTTGGCAAAACTCATTTAATTGTAGTCAAGGCGGTAAACGATGGCAAAACAACTTCCTAACATGGTGCGTCCTACACCCGACGCACAAGAACATCATCTAAAGTTTTATGACGGCACCACGCGTACTGTATACACCACCAACAATGAATTGCCATACCCAGATGGCAAGCTGATCGTATCGCGTGTGGACTTAGACGGTAACATCACCCATGCCAATGACGCATTTGTTGATATCAGCGGCTACACGCGCGAAGAATTGATTGGTGCGCCGCAGCATATTTTGCGCCACCCTGACATGCCCAAAGCTGCCTACGCTGATTTGTGGGCGACTGTCAAAGCAGGCAACAAATGGCATGGCTATGTCAAAAATTTATGCAAAGATGGCAGCTACTACTGGGTCTATGCCACCGCCGTGCCCAACGTACGCCGTGGCGAAACCGTTGGCTACACCTCAGTACGCCGCAAGCCTTCACGCAGCAAAATTCAAGAAACTGAAGTCCAATACGCCGCGCTTAGACAGGAGGAGCAAGCATGAAACTTAATCTACTGATTGCGCCTGATTTTGCCCCTGAGCGTTTTGCTGGCTGGCACATGCTCAACACCTTGCTACAAAAACGCGCTGACATGCATATTCATCTACTCACACCTGCCTCAGCGCAAGAGCAAAGCGAACAAATCGCGGCACAAGATGTCGCTATCGTGTATGCCAACCCATTTGATGCCGCGGCGATGATTCGTGATCACGGCTATGTGGCAGTGGCACGTCCAAAAGGCAAATCGGATGAAATGGTCATCAGTGCCAAAGCCGATGGCGCAATCCAAACCCTAGAGGACTTAAAACCGGGCTGCACCATTGCGATGGCAGACAACCGAGACGTAAAATTGATCGGGTTACGTTTGCTTGAAGCCGTTGATTTGACCGAAAATGACATCGAATGGCACATCACTGAGACCTACCAAGCCGCCGCGCGTGAGCTGATTCAAGGCAAAGCCGATGCTGGGTTTTTCCTATCAGAAGTCTATCACACCCTGTCACGCCTGACGCTGTCACAAATGCAGATCTTGATCGAAAGTGACCTAAGCGATATCACCCACGTGGTACTGATCAAATCTGATTTTGCTGAGCATCAAAAATTTGTCGATGCGCTGCTGGCATTGGGTCAAAGCAGCGAAGGGCAAGACGTGCTAAAAGAACTTGGCATGCCCGAAGGTTTTGAAGCCATGAGCGAAGAAGACGGCGAATTTATGATTGATTTGATGGATACGTTGATGGACTAAGCAACATTGGCTTGGTAATCATACATAACAATGAAGAAAAACGTCGGCATACGCTGGCGTTTTTATTTTGCTATGTATGGGAACAATGGATCTGCCAAGCACGATAAGGCAAGCTTAGCGTGTAATACGCTTTGACGAGGTGCTGCGCGGTTAGACGGTTGCAAATTTATGATTGATTGCCGAATTTTATAGATAAGCTTGCTTGCAGTCAGCCTTGTATCATGGTTAAATGTTAAAAAAATCCATTGTGTTGCGCTGTTGTTGCTTTGCTTGATCGTGTTGGATGACGCGCCCTAGCAAGCAAGATTGGCAAATCATACGACACCCAGCAAGCAATGGTACCCAACGAGTTGAGCAAGGACTTTGCATGTATTCTGTCACCACGCCAAGCCGCAAAACCCATCTAAAACATTGGCTGCATTATCGCTTAAATAGCCGTCGTATCCTAAGCCAGCCCAGCAACATAGACTTGCACACCAGCCGTATCGTGACAGCACTCGAACTTGATGAAGTCGAGCCGCTACAAGGCGCGCTGACCGATATGTTCTATGGCTGCTGGTATGATGTCCCGTTTTTTGGGCAGCGGATCTTGCAGCAGGTTGAGCACAAGCTCAACGCCAAAACCTTGGCAGGCTTTCAGCGTTGTGTGGATAGCGTCGATTATATGTTTAGTATCAGCGAGCTTGCCACACGTTGGAGTGTGCTGGTCATGCCATCGATGCACGCTTATCAGCATCAGCTGCGTATTTCGATTGATGACTCACGCGCGGTTGCCCATCAGACGATTGCCATTTTGCTTGATCTGCTAGAAGAGCTTGAAGAGGGTGCAGATGAAGACGAAATCCAAGCAGAAATCAAAGCAGTTGAGCAAGAATTTTTTACCCATTGCGTAACCTGTGATGACCGCATGGCATTTTTTATCGTGTGGTGGGAGCTTGCCAAGAAAAAATGGGCATTTCATGAAGGCTGGCGCGTATGCCGCCAACGCTTTGAAAAACAGCCCTTGATCAACGAACAAATGCAGCTACCCAGCAGCGATCACCAAGTGTTGCCTACCGCGAAATCATTCGACTCAGTGCAGGCACAGTGAGCGTGTTGCTGTATTGGTTGGCTAACTGAGTTGAGTTAATTAACTAAGCCGCAATTTGCTGGGCGTGCTTAGCTGTATAAAAATTTTTGGTGTTTAAAGCTGTATGACGATGACCGCAATTGTAGTAATTGGTTTTACCCCGCCGCAAAGCTATGCCATTGAAATGTTGGCACAGATGACGGCAACACAGTTTGATGTAATCACTGTCGCGCGCCACAGCCAACGCGGTGCTGCGATTGATCTTGCCGACGCGGTGACACGCCACAACGCACAAGGCGTAGTGATCGATATTGAAGGCGCAGCATTGTCAGCAGATGTGCTGCACGATGCGGTACAAGCAGCGCAGCGGCTATTGCGACGCCCTGCGGTTTTGGTGACGCGGCAAGTGGTGGCAGCGCAAGCGGTGGCAGCAGACCAATATTGGCTAAGCGCGCCTTATAACCGTGAGCAAATGACCCAAGCATTACAATGGCTCAAAGACACTATTGCTAAAACGCCGCAGTCAGCACAACCGCTGGTGGCACCACAATCAGCACAACAGACCGCCAACTTAACAATACCGTCCCGTGCAGCAACATCCAAAACTTCATCTGCCGTATCTGGCCAACCTGCGCCCGATGCTAGGCAGCGTGAGCAAGTGTTTGATATTTTGGCACGAACGTTTGCCGATTTGACACAAACAGGGTTGTTTGCACTTGCCAAACAATTACAGCTGTTAAGCGGCTATGCGTGCGTAACCATCAACGGGCAGCCGATGTATATCAATGCCGATGAGCACAGCGCAATCGCAAACCGCATTGAGCGCATGATTGATCATTTCATCGTGGGGCAAGCATTGGGCAGTGACAGCTTTGATCTTAAGCCTATCAGCAAAGATGACTACCAAGCCGCCACCGCACCGCTATTGGCGCAAGGTCAGCAAAAAATTGCCGTCAGCCAAATACTGTGGCGCGTGGGGCTAGAGGTATTGCGCCGTGGTGATTACACCCAAACGCACCACTTGCGCTTTGTGGCAAAACAAATGCCCAATTTTGGCACGACAAGTTTTGTCCCAAGTTATGTTATGCCGTTAATCGCCAGTTGTTTGGGGCGCGCGCGTAGCTTAACGGATTTGCAAGGTTTGTTTGGCAATTTGACGGTCAGGCAAATCAATCAAGTTTTGATCTTGCTTGCGCTAACGGGCAATATACAAGCCGAACCATTGATTGTCAGCTATCAACAAGCTGCATCTAACAACGTGACCGTGCAGATTGCACCTAACAGTACCCAAGCGGCAAGCCAGCGAGATGGACAAAACCAAGGTATTCAACAAGCAAGCGAAAGTGGCTTTTTAAAACGTTTTTTGGGACGCTTGGGTGTCAAATTCTAACCGATAAAGCACGCGCGTTTGGCGCAGTTGAGCCCAATCGGGCAAAAAAAATTTTGCCGTTATTGGCAATTTATAATCGCAGCATGCCTTTTGCCAGCTTATCTAAGCGTGGATGATGACAAAATAGGCAAAAATAAAAATTTAGGAAAATGATATGTCAGCCGAGCAAACAGGGGTTTATAAAATCATTTTTGCAGGGCCTGTGGGTGCAGGCAAGACCGAGGCAATTCGCTCATTGTCGGATAAGCCTGTTGTGACGACCGAAGAAGTCGCCAGCGATGGTACCAAGTTACTCAAAAAAAATACCACCGTGGCGATGGATTACGGTATCATGAAGCTTGCCACAGGTGAGCAGGTACGGCTGTATGGCACGCCTGGGCAAAAACGCTTTGATTTTATGTGGGAAATTTTGAGCGAAAATGCCTTAGGGCTGGTACTATTACTCAATGCCACCTATGCCGATCCTGTGCAAGATTTGCACGATTATATGCAAAGCTTTTTGCCACTGATTAAAAGTAGCAGTATGGTGGTTGGTGTCACGCACAGCGAACAGATGCCATGGGATTTACACCAACGTTTATCAGATGCGTTGGCGGCGCAGGATTTGCCTGCGATTGTCATGCCTGTTGATGCCCGTAACAAAGAACAAATGACCCAGCTAGTTACCACGTTGGTGTATGCCATCATTTAACAAATGGCATGCCTATATTGAGTCATGCACCGAGCATCGCGCGGTAACATTTCACGCTAACCATTCATCGTTACTAAGTTAGAGATTCACTAAGCCAGAAATTATTTAGCGCCGCCCAATTCAAAGTTAGACAAAGGATGACATGCGATGGCAGACTTAGACAATAACTACGTGATTCTCACGCCTGCAGGCGTGCTACACAGTTTTTCAAGCGTTGAACCCAACGAGCAACAACAGGCATTGCAAGACATGCTCGCGCCCGAGCAGACTATGACCGCTCAAGGCTGGAGTGATCGCCACAGTGAGTTGTGGCTCGATATGTTTATTGAAGAAGGCTGGGTTGAGCTTTTAGAAAAGCCACTGCTTGCCCCACAAGTGCAGCTAGATAACTTCTTGCGCTATGTATCGGCAAGCTTGTCGGGCAGCCGTCGGGTCACGATTGCCTCAGATGAAGGCTTTTGTTTGGCAAAAATGGGCTTCACCGAGCAAGAAGCCGAAACACTGTGCGTGGCAGCGGCAGATTTTTATGAGTTTTTGCAGCGTCAGCAAAAACGCGGCTGGGCAGTACATGGGCATGCCGTGTCGTTTTTTTCAAGCATTGATATGCTGATGCCCAACACCAGTTTTATTTTCTTGTGGATTGATGGTCGCGGCTATTGGCTGATCATCGAGGATGAGCCATTGCTCAATAACCGCGCGTTTGTTGAGTTGGTCTGGGGTATCAAATCAACGGGTGAGCGTTTCAAGCTACGCGCCGAGGAAGCTGCCGCACTTGAGAATAACAGCGAATCAACCCTCAGCTAACACCAGCACAAGATCAAAAGCCGATATTAAGCCAACGTCACCGCCTGTCGATCAGGCGGTATGACCTTAAAGATTTGCACCTTAAACAGCACATTTTGCCCCGCCAATGGGTGGTTAAAATCCACCTCAATGTCATCATCGGACACATGGCTGACCACACCTGCTAGGGTGGTTCTGCTTTTATCCTCAAATTCAACCAGCATACCGACTTGTGGCATACCGCCTGCACGGGCAAACTGCACAGGGCTAAAGTGCTGCACGTTATCGGCATTCCACTGCCCAAACGCTTCATCGGGTGATAGATGCGCGGTGCGTGTGTCACCTGCGGTTAGGTTCATCAACACCTTTTCAAACCCTTCTAGCAAATTGCCATCGCCAATGACCAAAGTGACAGGCTTAGGGCGGTTATAGGTTGAGTCTATCAGCGTACCGTTTTCTAGGCTGACTTCAAAATGTAGCTCAACTTGGCTGCCGTGGGTGATGCGTGTGTGTTCATTGGGTAAAATGATATTGTCCATCGTGTACCTTGTTTAGGTAGGTTTACTTTCGATCATCGGGCAAATGGCTGACGCCTAAACCACCGCTGCTTTGCGCCGATTTTCCAAAAACAACGTATCCAACAAAATCAACGCCACACCGCCACAGATCGCCATATCTGCCCCATTAAAAATCGGATAATTCCACACGTCGGCGTAATGCACATGGATAAAGTCAATCACATGCCCGTAGCGAATGCGGTCAATGACATTGCCAAGCGCACCACCCATCACCCACGCCAAGCCCAGCGACAACCAATGCGCTTGCCGTGGCACGCGACGCAAATACACCGCGATCGCCGTTGCTACCGCCAATGCCAACACGCTAAAAAATACGATTTGCCAACCGCCTTTATCCGCCAAAAAACTAAACGCCGCGCCTTTGTTGTAAGCAAGCGTCCAGTTTAGTACAGGTGGAATAACAGGATGGCTTTCATACAGCGTATAATGCCGCACAAAATATTGTTTGGTTAATTGGTCAATCACAATCGTCAGCAATGCCATTGCATACCAACGCCACGCTGCCTTGCCATTGACGGGCAACACAGGTGGAGTAGAGGTTGGCGGTACAGTTGCTGGGGTGTTTGCAGAGGGCGGCAAATTAGGCATAATGGCGTACCTCACCTGAACCACTCGGCAAGTTGCTGACACAGCGTCCGCACAGCAGCGGATGGTGTGGATCACAGCCGATATCTTGGCGGATATGCCAGCAGCGCACGCATTTTTCGCCTTGTGCAGGTACAACAACCGCCGCTAAACGCGTATTATCATCAAGTGTGGTAACGTCGGGCGCAGGTTCGAGGGTATCTTGCACAAACTCATCAAACGGCAATACCTGTGCTTGGCTGGTGATAAGCACAAAGCGCAATTCATCACCCAGTTTTGCCAGTGCGTCAGCGGTCGCACCTTCGGTATATACGGTCACATCTGCCGATAGGTTGGCGTTGATGGTTTTTTGCTCACGCGCTTGCTCGATGGCTTTGTTAATCACATCTTTGGCCGTCACAATTCGCGCCCAATCCGCTGCCGTCAGGCTATCTTTGGTTTCAGCCACCTCAGGCAATACGTACCATGCTTGGGTAAAGATATAGCCCGAGGTACCTTTTAGCACTTGCCATGCCTCTTGGGCGGTAAATGACAAAATTGGCGCAATCCAACGTAACAGCGCGTGCGTAATGTGATAAATCGCGGTCTGTGCTGAACGTCTTGGCTGTCCGTCTGTTTTGGTCGTATATTGACGGTCTTTGATGATATCTAGATAAAAACCGCCCAAATCCTGTGCACAAAACGCCACAATCAGCTGACACACTTGGTGAAAGTCCATCGCCGTATAAGCTTCGCGAATACTGGCTTGCACATTTGCGGCACGGGTCAAAATATACTTGTCAAGGCTGACCAAATCATCGGTTGCCACGATGTCATTGGCAGGGTCAAAGTCATCGGTATTTGCCAACAAGAAGCGTACGGTGTTACGAATACGGCGATACATGTCGGTGGTGCGCTCAAAGCCTTGTTTAGACACCGCCATTTCATAACGATAATCGCTTGATGCCACCCACAGCCGCAAAATATCCACGCCAAATTTGCTGGCAATATCTTTTGGCTCAAAGCCTTTGGTATTGCCGCGCGATTTAGACAGCTTATAGCCGTTGGCATCGACGGTAAAACCGTGGGTCAAAACTTGCTTAAACGGTGGGCGATTATAAATTGCCTCGCTAACAAGCAACGATGATTGGAACCAACCGCGGTGCTGGTCTGAGCCTTCAAGGTACAAATCAGCAGGGTTAGCCAGTTCGGGGCGCTGCGCCAACACAGTGAAGTTGGTCGAACCGGAATCAAACCAAACGTCTAGTGTATCGGTAGACTTGTGATAAATCGCCGCATCCTCACCGATGAATTCCTCAGCAGGTGTGTCAAACCACGCTTCCACGCCGCCTTGCTCGATTTTTTGTGCCACTTGCTCCATCAGCGCAAGCGTGTTGGGGTGCAACTCGCCTGTATCTTGATGGACAAAAAACGCAATCGGCACCCCCCATGTACGTTGGCGCGAAATACACCAATCGGGGCGGTCATGCATCATTGCCTCGATACGATTTTGTCCCCAATACGGTGTCCACACCACGTTAGGAATATCGCGCAGGGCTTGTTCGCGCAAGCCATTGACCTCAAGGTTAATAAACCATTGTGGGGTTGAGCGAAAAATAATCGGCGTTTTGTGTCGCCAGCAATGCGGATAACTGTGCGTGATGACATCGTGTTTTAACAAATGTCCACTTGCTTGCAACGCGGCGATGATTTTTGGCTGTGCTTTATAAATGTGCTCGCCAACAAATACACGTGCATCGGGCAAGTACACGCCATTGCCTGCCACGGGGTTATCCATCGGCAAGCCAAATTTGAGCCCAACCAAATAGTCATCTGCACCGTGTGCAGGCGCGGTATGCACAAGTCCCGTACCGCTATCAGCGGTGACGTGTTCGCCTGTAATCATCGGTACTTGACGCTCGGCAATGAGTGGATGTTGGGCGCGTAAGACAGTCAAATCCTCACCCTTGACGCTGGCAAGCACGCTGTATGCTTCTGCGCCAAATACCTTCATCAAGTGTGGGATCAAATCATACGCCACAATCACATGCTGTACTTGCGGCTCGGCGCGATCATCGGCATCGCTTGGGCGCGTCATTTGCACGACCGAATATTCCAAATTCGCGCTAACTGTGATGGCTTGGTTGGCAGGCAGTGTCCACGGGGTGGTTGTCCAAATCACCGCTTGCAGTGCGCCTGTGATGTCAGCCGTTTGCGCCAAAGCCTCGCGATTGACGATATCAAACCCGACATAAATCGCGTCAGATTTTTTGTCCTCGTACTCAACCTCAGCCTCTGCCAACGCCGAACCACAGTCCAAGCACCAATTGACAGGTTTCATGCCACGGGTGATATGCCCGTTTTCATAAATCCGTGCCAGCGCACGCACGGTGTCCGCCTCTTGGCGAAAATTCATTGTCAAATATGGATGTTCCCAATCGCCTAGCACGCCCAAACGCTTAAAATCCGCCATCTGTAGCGCCACTTGGCTACGCGCATACTCGCGACACGCGCCACGAAACTCGGTTGGCGTGACCAACGCACCGTTTTTGGCTTTGTCTTTGTGGGGATGCCCGACCTTACCAATCAGTGATTCTACCTTTTGCTCAATCGGTAGCCCGTGGCAATCCCAACCAGGCACATACGGCGCGTCATAGCCATCAAGTGTTTTGTATTTGACGATTAAGTCTTTAAGCACTTTATTGACAACATGCCCTAAGTGAATTTGCCCGTTGGCATACGGTGGGCCATCGTGCAAGATATATTTTTCACAACCTTGACGGGCAGCGCGAATTTGTTGGTACACATCATCGGCTTGCCATTGCTCAAGCCATTTGGGTTCGCGCTTTGCCAAATCGCCACGCATCGGAAACGCGGTGTCGGCAAGATTGAGCGTGTCTTTGTAATCGACTTCGCTAGAAGTGGGTTTGTTGGGCGTCTGGTTCATTACAGGTTATAGCCTTATTGCATTTTTTAAAAATTAAATCGCTAACAAACTTGCTACACGGTCGCCATCTTGACCGTGCGATAAAAATAAGTGATAACCAGTTATTATAGGCTAATTTGATAAGACTGGCAAAAATTCAATGCTTGGGCTGCAGGGATGCTATCTGCGTTTCACGCCATGCCAACAAATCCACCACATCTTGCTTGATGCCTGCTTTGAGCGCGTCCAAACCGTTGTAATTGCGCTCACCGTGTAAAAAGTGCAAAAACCGCACGCTAAGGTTGCGCCCGTACAAATCGCCTTTAAATTGTGGAAAAAATACCTCAAGCCGCCACGTTTCGCCTTGTACCGTTGGGCGCGTGCCGACGCTTGCTGCACCAAATAAGCTATTAGGCGCAAACCCTGCCACACCTGCCTGTCCATCTTGCGCCAGATCCGTCAGCGGTGTGCCATCGGTTGTCCACACATCCACGCCATAAATGCCATGCAATGGCGGACGAATACGCGCCAGTGCGATATTTGCCGTTGGAAAATTCAGCGTGCGCCCGATTTTATCACCGTGTAGTACTGTACCTGTGATGGTGTAATCACGCCCCAAGAGCCGCGCTGCCGCTGTCAAATCGCCTTGTTGTAAATACGCTCGAATACGCGTTGAACTGACGCGCTCAAGCGTGGCAGGGTCATCGCAAACGGTGTCCAAATGCGTTACCGCAAAGCCCTGCGCGCGCAAAAATTCGCCATCGCCTGTGCGGTCTTGCCCAAAGCGAAAATCATCGCCAATTAACAGACCTTTTACGTTAAGTTTGGCTAATTGGTTGGCAAACGCTTGCGCCGATAGACAGCGCAATGCGTCATCAAACCGCGCTACAATGATACGCTCAACTCCACATGCCGTGAGCAACGCGGATTTTTCGGCAAAGTTAGTTAAGCGGGCAGGGGCATTAGCAGGATCAAACCATTCTCGTGGCTGTGGTTCAAATACCATCACCGCGCTGATCAAGTTCTGCGTGCGCGATTGTTCAATCAAAGCGCGTAGAATCGCTTGATGCCCCAAGTGCACGCCATCAAAATTACCAATGGCCATCAGCAGACCACGACGATCTATCGAAGTGTGAGGATTTGCCAATGCGTTGTCTAAATACTCAATCTGCCTCATTGCTGTCTCATTTGTCATTCGTCTTGCTCACACTGGCTTGATCAAACAAAGTACTGTCAATTTCTTTGGAGAGTAAAATGTGAAATGTGGCTATTATAAGCCAAAAAACGATTTATCATAACTATCAGTCAGTCATCAACCCTGTGATCCAGAAACTTTCATTGACGGTCGTCACATGGATTGAAAATATGGATTTTGAGCTTTTTTGTCCAGCAGTGTTTATTATCGCAAACGCTTATGATATGGTGTAAAAAATAAAATCTAATATAATTCAAATTTCAGTCAGTATTTAGTCTGTCTAGAAAAAAATTTTTTGGAGAAACCGATGCAACCTAATAACTCGCTTAATCCACCAAAACCTTCTGCGCTACCACCCATCAATCCATCGCCATTTGGCCAGCCTCCATCTGGTTCGCCGCCTTTCGGTGAGCCAAGCTTACTGACCGAACCTAACCACGTACCTGCAGGCATGGGGATGACTTGGATTAAGCAAGCTTGGGCTTTAATGAAGCAAAATCTAGGTATTTTTTTGGGTGCGTATTGGGCATTTGTTGTTTTGTTGATGTTAGCCTGGCTGATTCCCTTTGTAAACATCATTAGTTCATTTTTGGGTGTGTTTTGTACGGCAGGGCTTTGCTATATGGTTCATCAACAGGCGTTGGGTCGTCCTGTGACTTTTGAGCAGTTATTTATTGGGTTTAAACATCATGCAGGCAATTTGATTGTGATGCAACTATTAATGGGGGCGTTCTATTTTGTGGCGTTAATTCCCGCGATTCTGCTGATAACACTTGGAGGTTTAACAGGCGCCTTGACTGAGTCAACGCTCGACGCCGATACGATGGGTTTGGGTATGGTTTTATTGCTATCGTTGGCATTTTTGTACCTGCTGGTTGTGCTCACAGCGCTAGTCGGAGTGGCATGGTTAGCCCCGGCTTTGATCGTACTGCATAATATGGATGCCTTGAGTGCACTCAAGCTAAGTTGGCGCGCATTTAAGAAAAACATAGGTGCATACATGGTTTTATGGTTGGTTTGTAGTTTGTTGGTATTGGTGGGTGCTTTAACGTTGGGATTGGCTTATATTGTGCTATTCCCACTACTGATTATTGCTATTTATACTAGCTATCGTAGTGTGCTGACGGATCTACCATTGCCTAACGCGTGATTTTTTATCGAATTCCACCAAAAAAAGCCGTCATTTATTTAGACGGCTTTTTTAATGGTAAATTGGAAAGATGACTACTTGGCTAAAAATCTATAGCCGAAAACGCGTGGGCGCAACTTCTTCTTCATCAGCTTGCAAAGAAAAATCACTATCCGCCTCATCGATAGGCTGCGGAATTTTACTGTGCAATTTAATCATCAAGCGCAAATCGTTGGGTGAATCAGCAGAGCGCAGTGCGTCTTGGTAGCTGATTTCGCCTTTTTCGTACAAGTCAAACAACGCCTGATCAAAGGTTTGCATCCCGACTTCTCGGGAACGTTTCATGACAGGTTTGATTTCATGAATCTCACCTTTGCGGATATAATCACCGACCAACTGGGTGTTAAGCAAAATCTCAATGGCAGCGCGGCGACCTTTGCCATCGGGGGTAGGGATTAATTGCTGAGCGATAATCGCGCGCAGATTGAGCGACAAATCCATCAAAATCTGCTCATGCTGCTCAGATTCAAAAAAGTGAATGATACGGTCAATGGCTTGGTTGGCGTTGTTGGCGTGCAGCGTGGCAAACACCAAGTGCCCTGTTTCGGCATACTGTACCGCGTAATCCATGACCTCACGTGAGCGAATCTCACCAATCAAAATCACATCGGGTGCTTGGCGCAGGGTATTTTTTAGCCCTGCCTCAAACGATTTGGTATCAATACCAACTTCGCGTTGGGTGATGATACAGCCTTTGTGTTCATGCACGTATTCAATCGGGTCTTCAATGGTGATGATATGCCCACGTGAGTTTTCGTTGCGATAACCCATCATCGCCGCAAGTGTGGTCGATTTGCCCGTACCTGTCGCACCGACAAGCAGCACAATACCGCGTTTTTTCATAGCGATTTCGTTGAGGATAGGCGGCAAATTGAGCTGTTCAACGGTGGGGATTTTGGTTTCGATTTTACGCAGCACCATGCCTGCCATGTCGCGCTGCACAAACGCCGATACGCGAAAACGCGCAGTTTGGGCGCGGTCACTGATGGCAAACTGGCATTCATTGGTTTGTTTAAATTCCTCGACCTGTGCAGGGGTCATGATGCTTGTTACCAGTTGCATGGTTTGTTCGGCGGTCAGCGGCGTTTTGGTGACGGGTACAATCTGACCGTTGATTTTCATAGATGGCGGTACATCGGCAGTGATAAATAAATCTGAACCGTTTTTTTGCACCATCAGTTGCAACAGTTTGTCAAAATCCATCGCGTGATTTTCCTGTGAGATTTCTATAGATATCTTTGACTTTAAAAAATAAAATTTAAATAAATTACATAAAGTTTTCGGGCTGTTTGGCATAGGCGCGCGCTGATTCACGGCTGATAATGCCTTTATTGACCAGTTCGCGTAGGCTTTGGTCAAGCGTCTGCATGCCTTCGCCTGCACTGGTCTGGATTGCCGAATACATTTGCGCGATCTTGTTTTCACGAATGAGGTTGCGAATCGCAGGCGTGCCAATCATGATTTCATGCGCCGCCACCCGTCCGCCCGTTTGGCGTTTGAGCAAGGTTTGCGAGATAACCGCCTGCAATGACTCCGACAACATCGCACGGATCATGTCTTTTTCGGCGGCAGGGAACACATCGACCACGCGGTCAATGGTTTTGGCGGCAGACGTGGTGTGCAGCGTACCAAACACCAAGTGCCCCGTTTCGGCGGCGGTCAATGCCAAACGAATGGTTTCTAAGTCACGCATCTCACCGACCAAAATCACGTCAGGGTCTTCACGCAAGGCAGAGCGCAACGCGGCATCAAAGCTTAGCGTGTCGCGGTGCACCTCGCGCTGGTTAATCAAGCTTTTTTTGGATTCGTGAACAAACTCGATCGGGTCTTCGATGGTCAAAATATGCTCTTTGCGCGTACTATTGATGAAATCAATCATCGCCGCCAGTGTGGTTGATTTGCCCGAACCTGTTGGTCCTGTCACCAAGACAATACCGCGCTTGTAGCTGGCGACTTTTTCAAATACTGGCCCCATGCCCAAATCTTGCATCGTCAAAACTTTGGATGGAATCGTCCGAAATACCGCGCCTGCGCCACGGTTTTGGTTGAAAGCATTGACGCGAAAACGTGCGACTTCGGGAATTTCAAACGAAAAATCGGTTTCAAAAAATTCTTCATAGTCAGCGCGCTGCTTGTCATTCATGATGTCATAAATCAGCGCGTGCACCTTTTGGTGGTCAAGCGGTGGCATATTGATTTTGTTAATCTCACCGTCCACACGAATCATTGGCGGTAAGCCTGCCGAAATGTGCAAATCCGAGGCTTTATTTTTGTTTGCAAAACGCAACAAGTCATCAATGCTTAAATCTTTTGCCATGTTCAAATCCCGATTGTCCGCACGCGGCGGCATAAAAATAAAATTTGCCTTATTATACTATAGCTTAGCAAGGCGACAAGCCAAAACCGCCAAACGGTCAAACAGGTGGTGTGGGTACACCCATCAACGTGACATTGGCAAAATCATGTTAAAATCCAATCGTTTTTAACCTACTATATTTAACCGACTCAACTAAAAATCTAACTGACTCAACTAAAAACAGGTATCAACCGATGGCTACTACCGACCAACTTCAACTACCCGACGAGCAAGCCGCCGAACTGGTCACACGTTGGCAAACTGCCTATGAGCAGGTGCAAACCGCAGCACAAACCCACCACACCGTGCCTGTGCGCCTACTTGCCGTGTCCAAAACTCACCCTGCGGCGGCTGTTCACACCTTGGCACAAGCAGGGCAGCACGAATTTGGCGAAAACTACGTGCAAGAAGCAGTTGAAAAAATCACCGCGTTGTCTGACAAGCGTTATGATGGCAAGGCGCTGGTTTGGCATTTTATCGGGCATATTCAGCGCAACAAAACCAAAACTATTGCCGCATATTTTGACTGGGTGCACAGCGTTGATAGCCTACTGATTGCCGAACGCCTAAGCCGCCAACGCGGTGAGCATGGCATTGCCACGCCATTGAATGTCTGTATTCAGCTTAATATCGACGATGAAACCAGCAAATCAGGCTGCCAACCCGAAGAGCTGCCTGAACTTGTGCGCGCGATAAGCCAGTTGCCCAATTTACGCTTGCGCGGTTTGATGATTATTCCTGCCAAAGACAGCACCAGTGCGTTTAGTCGTACCCGTCAGTTATTTGACGTGGTGCAAGACCAGCACGCCAACCCGACTGATTGGGACACGCTGAGCATGGGGATGTCGGCGGATATGACTACCGCGATTGCTGCAGGCGCGACCATCGTACGCGTGGGCACAGCGATTTTTGGCCAACGCCCTGCCAAATAAGCCAAGCGCCTAGCAAAAGTGCAGCAAAAACTGGTTAAGCGTTGGCTAAGCAGCAGATTAGGGTAAAATGTTGCGACAATCTTACCCAATCGCTAACGTATTATTTCCGTAAAGTTATACGCTTACAAAGTAATAATTATTAACATTTTGCGCAAAAAAGATATCCAAAAATGGTAAATTTTATTGTTATGATAGCCTCGTTTTACAAAATGTAACCACGTTAAGTAAATTGTAATTTTTATCCGTATGCCAATCGGCGCATATCAAGCCTAAACAGCCTGCGACATACGGATAGGAATCGAGCACGGGAAACCACGCCATGCCAACGCTATCAAAACTTGTTTGTGCCGCTTTAACTTGTCTTGCCGTTCAATTGCCTGCCCATGCCGACAACACTGACGGCAGTTTTCAAACCGCCCCAAGCTTCAGCTGGTGGAGCGGTGACAAAAGCGCGAACAACAACGCAACGGGTGGTGGCGGTGTGTTTGGTGGACGTTCGCTTAGCGTTGATGGTCTGATTAACAGTGCCAAAAACTTGATTGGCTTGCCATATCGTGCAGGCGGTACCAGCCCAACCAGCGGTTTTGATTGCAGCGGTTTTGTGCAGTATGTGTTCAAACACGCCGCAAACGTTGATTTGCCACGCACCTCGCGCGACATGGCACAAGTGGGACAATCAGTCAGCCGTGACAATCTACGCCCTGGTGATATGGTATTTTTTGCGCATACCCGTGGCGGCGGCAATCGTATTTCACACGTTGGTGTATATGTCGGGGAAGGTCATTTCATCCACTCACCATCAACAGGCAAAACTATCCAAATCAACAGCATGGACAGCGGCTACTGGTCAAGCAAGTTTGTTACCGCGCGTCGTGTGACGGACTGAGCCAAAATTTTAGTATTTTGATAAAAACGTTGGTGTTGCACAATATCAACGTTTTTTTGTGCATCAAATTTAAATTGCTATAAAGGATAGGGGGGGTTAAAAAAGGATTGTCCCGTGACAATCCTTTTTTTGTATCACCAACCTTTTTGGTGTCAAAGTAGGCAGGCGAATATCTAAACAGACGAACATCTAAGCGTTAGGCCTTGCCTTGCGCGTCGGCATCACTGCGCACAAATTCCAATGACCAATGATTAACCAATGGATAACGCCGCGCACGTCCAAACGCGCGTTGGCTGATTTTGGTACCAATCGCGGCCTGGCGGCGTTTGTATTCATTGTGGTCTACCATGCTCAAGATACGCTGCACCAGTGCTTTGTCATAACCTGCCTGTACGATAGCATCAAAACCAAAGTCGCGGTCAATATACAGCTCAAGGATTTTATCCAAAGTATCATAATCAGGTAGGCTGTCTTGGTCGGTTTGGTCGGGACGCAGCTCGGCACTCGGTGGGCGCGTGATCACGCGTTCGGGGATGACGGGCGATTCTTCCAGACGGTTGCGGTAGTTTGCCAGTGCATAAACTTGGGTTTTGTACACGTCTTTGAGCACGTCAAAACCGCCTGCCATGTCGCCGTACAAGGTTGCATAGCCCACTGCCATTTCAGACTTATTGCCCGTGGTGATGACCAGATGCCCAAATTTATTGGACAATGCCATCAAAATCATACCGCGTGCGCGTGCTTGGATGTTCTCTTCAGTGGTATCGGCTTTGGTATTGCTAAACATCGGCTCAAGCGTGCGCCGCATGCCCTCAACCGCGTCATGAATCGGGCATACGGTGTACGACACATTTAGGCGACGTGCCTGTGCTTGTGCGTCTTGCAGGCTGATTTGTGAGGTGTACTCATACGGCATCATGACCGCATAGACTTTATCCGCGCCAAGCGCATCAACAGCAATACACAAGGTTAAAGCCGAATCAATGCCGCCCGATAAGCCCACCAACACGCCATTAAAACCCGATAAATTGACATAATCGCGCAGGCCTACCACCAACGCTTGGTAAGTTTCGGCAATTGGGCTTAGTGCCAACGGGGCTTTACGCTGACTTGATAGCACCAATCTGCCCGAGTCGGCATCGCGGCGGATACTGGCGTATAACATCTGCTGCAAAAAACGCGGCGCTTCGTGCGCGCATTGCCCATCGGCATCCACCACCATTGAGCCACCATCAAACACCAAATCATCTTGCCCACCTACGGTATTGACATACACAATCGGTAGCTGGTGCTCGCTGGCACGACGTTGGAGCAAATCCTTACGTATTTGCTGTTTGTTTTGCTCAAACGGTGACGCATTGACACACACCACTATATCCGCGCCTTTGTGTTTTAGTGCGGCGATCGGTGCTTGCTGCCACAAGTCCTCACAAATCAACAAACCAATTGTCAAGCCTTGATAGTCAAACAAGACGTTATTTTGGCCAGTGCTAAAATAACGTTGCTCATCAAACACGCCATAATTTGGCAAGCATTGTTTGTGATAAAAGCCTTTTTGCTGTCCGCTGTGGATAATCGCCAGTGAATTGAATGTGCCATGCGTGTCGATGTGCGGATAACCGACCAACATAACGATATCTTGCACATGGCTCAGAATTTCAAAGGCATATTTGACGCGTGCGGCAAGGCTTGGGCGCAATAGCAAGTCTTCAGGCGGATAGCCCAACAGCGCAAGCTCAGGAAAGACGATCAAATTTGCGCCTTTTTGCCGCGCCTCATTGGCAAGCGCGACCATTTTATGCGCATTATGCACGATATCCCCGACGATAAACTGCTGCTGCGCGATGGCGACACGCAGTTCAGGTGTATCGTTGGGCGCTGTGTTAGGCGGCGCACTGTCTGTGGCGGCATGGGTCTGGCTTTCTGGCGGTGTATTGGGTGTATTGTGTGGCATATTATTGATTCCTATGTATTTTTTTAAAAATAATGGCTGCCAATAGGTTAAGCGGTTACAAAAAGTGGTTGTTCTAAACAACACTTGGCAAATTTTTGGCGCATTGTAGCACGTTATTTTTTAAAAATCAGTTGCAAAAATATATTGCTAAACACATGTTGATTGGTGGGATTTGATAGGTGCTTTGATTGATACACCAACAGAGGCTTTAATTTTGCCACAAAACTTGCTAGGCTAACGCTTAAAATACCGTAATTTAGGCAAATTAAGGTGAGGTGGGGCGATGTTTTCGGTGCTATTGATGTGGATCGTGCTTGCGGCATGTATTTGGGGGATTTTTAAAATCATGTACCCGCGACCACCAGGCGGTTATTATCAGCCTAAACCTGGTGAATCAACTGAGCCGCGCCAATGTAATTACTGTGGGCATACCCTTGCTGAGTGGCGTGGTATTGTGGATGGGGATAAGTTTTTTTGTAACCCTGAGCATCAGGCGGATTTTTATGCAGGCAAAACCTATCGCCGCGTTGATGGTCATTGAGATTCAATAGGCGCGCCAGTTTGTATGTCGGCGGCAGGCTGTGGCTGCACCTTGTGCAAGACTTCAAGCATATGCTGCAAAGTACGGCTAGCAGCTTGCTCACGCTCAAGCACTTGTTTGAGCTGTTCAGCTTGTGAAGATAAATTCAGCGCGCATAGCATGTACAATTCTTCGTTGTCGATCTGTGGTGTTTGTCTACGTATGTCTTGAATCATCGAATTTAGTGCCTTTTCGGCATGTTCTAAGGTTTCTACCTCGTCACTGGCGCAGTTCACCACGCGGTTACGGCCGTTGATGACGATAGTGACTTGTTTGATATTGTCGGCGTTATGTGAGGTTGTCATGATACGAATATTTATAGTTTAAATGTGGCGGATTGCTGCGTGTTAGCGGGTTTTAAAACTTTAATAACAAGTTAAGTTGGCGTATCGGTGTCGATCTTGGTTAAACGCTCAAGCACGCGTTGGGCGTGTTCTGCCGCCACATGGTTTTTGTGCTGTAAGCGCTGGTTGTCTTCTTGCAAACGTTGGTAATCTTGCTGTAGGGTTTGCAATGCCCGTTGAGTGTCTTCTAGTTCGTTGGACAACACACTGTGCGATTCAGCAAGCGTTTGGTAACGCTCGTTGATGT
Source organism: Moraxella atlantae NBRC 14588 (assembly GCF_001591265.1). Lineage (GTDB taxonomy): Bacteria > Pseudomonadota > Gammaproteobacteria > Pseudomonadales > Moraxellaceae > Faucicola > Faucicola atlantae. The sequence continues at coordinate 27,104 of NZ_BCUL01000012.1, forward strand.
TGTCAAGTTGCTTGCTGTGTTCGCTAAGCTGCGCTTGAAGCTGTTGATTTTGCTCGCGAAAAATCACCGATTGGTTTTTGACTTGTTCAAAGGCTTCAAGCTCGACACTTGGACGCGCCTGCAACTCGGTAAGCTCGGCTTTAACGCGTTGGTAGTCATCTAAAATACCCGATAGCACGCGCTGAAGCTCGTCAAGTTGGGCGTTGAGGTCATAAGTCGCGCTCATGGGGGTGGGGTGTCCTTGTCGTTACGGCGGTTGTTGCGGCGTTGTCGCGTCGCTTGATGTAGCAAATCTAAATGAGACAGATGTCTAACAAATAATGTATGGCAAAAAGTATAACAAAACTTGCCATATTGAACAATCGACATTGAGCACCATTTAAGCGCAGATTGACAAAATTTTTTATGGCAATACGTGACTGCAAAAAGGTGTGATGATGGATGATTTTGTTTCAGGTTGGCAAGACTGGCAAGCGGCGTTTGATGATTGGCGTGATGTGTCAATCAGTGAGCTACACGGGCTGATGACAGGCGTGCTGACGGTGTGTGACGCGCCAACAGCGGCGGTGTGGCGGGCGTTGTTGGCGGAGCTGGGTTTTAGCGAGCTTGACGCATCAGCCCTTGAGCTTTTGACTGAAGAAGCCGAAGACGTAGCGGCGCAGCTCATAGATGGTGAAGAACGCTATCAGTTTAGCCCACTGCTGCCCGATGATGAGCACGCGCTCAACGAGCGGCTTATGGCACTTAAGGACTGGGCAAATGGCTTTATGACAGGCTTTGGGGTGACCGATAGCGCGCTGCGTCCTGATGAGCGCGGACTGTTTGGCGATTTGGCAAAAGTTGGCGCGCTTGCCGTCACCGCCACAGATGCAGCGGCGTTTGAGGATTGGACAGACGACAACGCCGACGATGAAGATGGCTGGCACGCAACCGCTGCGTTTGCCGATATTGGCGGCAATGGCGCAGACGATACGACAGAAGACACCGATGATGAGCTGGCAGGTTTAGATGACAACGCGCGCATGGAGCTAGCATACATGGAGCTGCTGGAGTTTGTTCGTATGGTGCCTGTCAGCGTGACGCAGGGGCGTGTGCGCAAAGCGGTGGATAAATTGCCGCTATTGGCAGGCTTTGCGGTCGATCGCCCGATTGGCTTACAAGGAGGACACAGCCAGCAAGCAAACGTAGACGCTGTGGCTGATTGGCTACCCGATGACGATGAGCAAGACTGGCAAGCGCAAAAAGATGCCAACGATGCGCACATTGCCAAACTAGCTTATGATGCAACGGTGAATAAGCGTCCGTCATAAGCCTTTTGACTTAAACCTTTTGAAAAATCAAATGTCCCATTTTTGCCTGTTTGGTTTTTAGGTAGTTTTCGTTGAGTGGGTTGATACCGACCACAAGCGGCACGCGCTCAACGACTTGTACGCCAAGCGAGTTTAAATACGCGATTTTATCGGGGTTGTTGGTAATTAAACGCACCTTGTCCACGCCAACATGCGCAAGCATCGGGCGGCACATGTCATAGGTGCGTGCATCGGCAGGCAAGCCAAGCAAGAGGTTTGCCTCAAGCGTGTCATGCCCTTGGTCTTGTAAGGCATACGCGCGGATTTTGTTGGTCAAGCCAATGCCGCGCCCCTCTTGGCGCAAGTACAAAATCGCCCCACAGCCATCAGCTTGGATCATGCGCATGGTGGCTTGTAGCTGCGGTCCACAATCGCATTTGAGCGAGGCAAATGCATCACCCGTCAAGCATTCGCTATGAATACGCACCAAGGGCACGCGCGTGGGGTCTGCGGTTGGTAGCCCCACTGTGAGCATGACGTGTTCTTGCCCGTGCTCATTTTCAAACACATGAATGTCAAACATGCCATAAGCCGTTGGCAGTTGGGCTTTAGTCATAAACTGATAAGACACGTAGGACTCCTTTTGTAGGTTGCTGGGTGTGGGCTATGCGCTTGCTAGGTGGCAAACACGGACAGCGACAGATCTTTGATTTGCCAATGGGTACTAAATAATATGCCTTAAAATAAAGCTTGTTAAATGGTGGTAATCGCGAATTTTTCACGCCTGTTCACCAAAAATATCACACGTTTGCGCGCTGATTCATCATGCATGCAGCCGTGTTATATGGTTTTTGCATATTTTTGCCACGGTCAATAGGTGTTTTAGGTGACAAAAAAGTGCTATTATGCCACAGTCTTTTGCCAATCCTAGCTACTACCAGTTAATATCAAACACAGATGGCGCGGATTGGTGCAGTTGAGCCATCTGTTTACCGTGTTAATTTAGATTTGTATGCTAAAAGCCAAGCCCTCTGCTAAGCCCACCGCTTCGTCTGCCACCCGCCAAAAAACCTTTAGCGAGATGTTGAGCACGCGCCCTGATACGCCGCTGCTTGATACCATTGACAGCCCTGCGGATTTAAAACATCTGGCACCTGCCCAACTGGTCACGCTTGCCGATGAGCTGCGTGCGTTTTTGCTGTACTCAACGGGGGTAAGTGGTGGGCATTTTGGTGCCAATTTGGGCGTGGTTGAGCTGACCATTGCGCTGCATTATGTGTTTAACGCACCGCATGATCAACTGGTCTGGGACGTTGGGCACCAAGCCTATCCGCACAAGATTTTGACAGGACGGCGTGAGCGGCTGACCTCAATCCGCAGCCAACACGGCTTGACGGCGTTTCCTGAACGTGGCGAATCTGAGTACGACAGCTTTGGCGTGGGGCATTCTTCAACCGCGATTTCGGCAGGATTGGGTATGTCGCTTGCCATGCGCTACTTGGGCGAATCGGCGCGTGTGGCTTGTGTGGTGGGTGATGGCGCGATGACAGGCGGCATGGCATTTGAGGCGATGAACGACGCGGTCAATCAAAACGCAGATTTGCTGGTTGTGCTCAATGACAATGACATGTCAATTTCTAACGCCACAGGTGGTTTTTCTAAGCATTTAGCGATGCTGTGGCAACGCGGTTTGGCAGTCGATATCGATAAAAATGGCAACGCGATTATCACCAAACGCAGCATTGCCAGTGACGACCGCCGCATTCGGCATTATCTACACATGGCAAATGACGCGTTTGGCGATATTTCAAGCAAAATTCCCAGTATGCTGGGCGAAAAAATAAGCGAAAAAGTTGCCGCTGGTGAATTTCCACCCACGCCTTCACAGCTTGAGACTTTGCCCGAAAAATTGGCGACCAAAATCGCTGATAATTTATTTCCCGAAAACGTGTTTAAAGCGATTGGTTTTCAGTATTTTGGGCCGTTTGATGGGCATGATATCGAAAAACTCACGCAAGTGTTTGAGCGTACCAAACGCCTATCAGGTGCGGTGTTGGTACACGTGCATACCGTCAAGGGCAAAGGATTTTTGCCCGCCGAAGGTGACCCTATCACCTACCACGCGATCGGCAAGTTAGCCACACCAAAATCGACAGCCCACCCACCTGATCAACCGATCAAGGCGGTCAAAAAATATTCACAGGTATTTGGTGAATTTATCTGCGATACCGCTGAACAAGACCAGCGCCTGATGGCCATCACACCTGCAATGGCAGAAGGTTCGGGTATGGTTGAGTTTGCCAAGCGTTTTCCCACACAGTTTTTTGATGTCGCGATTGCCGAGCAGCACGCGGTGACACTGGCGGCAGGCATGGCGACACAAGGTGTTAAGCCGATTGTGGCGATTTATTCAACGTTTTTGCAACGCGGCTATGACCAGCTGATCCATGATGTCGCGCTACAAAACCTCAATGTCATGTTTGCCATTGACCGCGCAGGGCTGGTTGGTGAGGACGGCGCGACCCATGCAGGCGTATTTGATATGGCGTATTTGCGCTGCGTGCCCAACATCACCATCGCCGTGCCAAAGGATGAAAACGAGTGTTATAATCTGCTCAAAACCTGCTACGCGCAAGATGGTGTGACGGCGGTGCGCTATCCACGCGGCACAGGCACAGGTGCACCGATCGACAAAACTGCCGCGCCTTACCCGATTGGCAAGGCAGTGCTAGAAGCAACTTTTAACGCGCATGATACCAACGCACTTGGCGATAACACACTTGGCGATAACGCAGTGGCGCTATTGGCATTTGGCACGATGACGCTAAACGCGTGTCAAGCCGCGCAAATTCTTAGCACACGCCATCCTACGCGCCAAATTCGCGTGTACAATATGCGCTTTGTCAAGCCATTAGACAGCGAGTTGTTAGCCGAATTGCTGCAAGCAGGTGACATTATCGTGACGCTAGAAGAACACCAAGTGATGGGCGGCGCAGGCAGTGCGGTCAATGAAGCGTTGTTGGCACAAGCCGCCGACACAGGCAAAGCCAGCCCGACGATTTTAAACATCGGTATTGAGGATTACTTTGTGGCGCATGGCAGCCATAGCCAACAGCTTGCCACATGTGGGTTAGATGTTCAGGGGATTGTCGGCAAAATCGACAATTTACTTGGGAAATTGGCTTAAAAAATTTATTAATTTTAAATGGTAAGGGTAAAAGGTAAAGTATGGAACCAATGGTCGTCATGGCGGCACGTGCCGCACAGCGTGTCGGGCAAGAGATTTTAAACGCGCACCAAAATCGCCATAAAATCGAGCTGAATATCGAAAGCAAAGGCTTAGAAGGTCTTGTCACCCAAATCGACCGTTACAGCGAAGAGCTGGTTATCGCCTTGCTGCGTGAAAGCTACCCCAACCATTCATTTTTGGGTGAAGAGTTTGGCCTACAAGAAGGGCAGGGTAACGACGCAGATTGGTGCTGGGTGATTGACCCATTAGATGGTACACACAACTTTGTTCACGGTGTGCCGCATTTTAGCGTGTCTATCGGCGTGCAAAAAAATGGCGTGACCGAACACGGCGTGGTATATGACCCCGTGCGCGATGAGTTATTTTCTGCCAGCCGTGGCAAAGGCGCGCGTCTCAATCAACGCCGTATCCAAGTCAGCGAGCGCAAAACCATCAGCGGAGGGCTGTTCACCACAGGTCATCCTGTGGAGCGCAAACGCGGTGGCGAAACCGTGAGCTATGCCGCGCAGCATTTTGCCAGTTTGCAAAAAATCTGTGAGGCAGGCGGGCAGGTGCGCCGTTTGGGCTCGGCAGCGTTGGATTTGGCATACGTTGCGGCAGGGCGTTTTGATGGCTATTTTGAAATGTCATTAAAGCCATGGGATATCTGCGCGGGTGAATTGATTGTCAATGAAGCGCGCGGCACGGTGGTGGATCACACGGGCGCGCATAATGCCATGACGACAGGCTCAATTTTTGCCTGTAACGTCAAAATGCTCAAGCCCTTGATGCAGATGGTGGTGCCCATCTGGGGCGACGCGGTGCGTGGCTGAGGTGAGCGCGCATTGATAGCAGATGATTGATAGCAGATGATAGTACCCAAGTCTATTGACTTGGGTTTTTTTGTAAATATTGAATATTTGTCGATACAATGACATTTTTTCATGCCAAGTTACATGTTTTCTAAATAGTCGCAGCGTTTAAACATTCTCTAACCAAAAACCGACAAAATTTCAGCCATATTTCTAGCATCAGCGTATAATAGAAGCGTTTTTGGTAGCTTCTTTTTATCTTCTCTAGGTGTATTTTCGAAGCAAGTTTTGGTGAGCTGGGGCATTGTTTTTGCTCAAGATGTCCACACAAAGACTTGCATCAACGGGCATTCATTGCTTTGTATATGATAGATATTTTTACAGTGATTACACGCAATTAAACACACAACGGTGATTGATTGAACGATGCGTGCAACGTAACAGCGGTTGCTCGGGCAAGTGACAGCAGCGTTTTTAGGCCCTGACTGTTAAGCACTAAATGAAGCTTTAGGCTTGTACGATTGGGGCTTATAGTGTTGGGTTTGTGTCGTTTGGTCAAAAACGGTTGGCGGAGTTGGCTATGATTACAGAACACTTGGTTGATGTATCGCGGCTGCAGTTTGCGGTTACCGCGTTGTATCATTTTTTGTTTGTTCCGCTCACGCTGGGTATGGTGTGGCTACTCGTTATCATGGAGTCGATGTACGTGATGACGGGCAAGGTAATTTGGAAAGACCTCACCCAGTATTGGGGCAAACTGTTTGGGATTAACTTTGCCTTAGGGGTGACAACAGGGATTACGATGGAATTCCAGTTTGGCACCAACTGGGCGTATTATTCGCAGTACGTCGGCGATTTGTTCGGCGCACCGCTTGCCATCGAAGGCTTGATGGCATTCTTTTTAGAATCGACGATGGTCGGGTTGTTTTTCTTTGGCTGGGATAAGCTATCGCGGCGGCAACATTTGATTACCACGATGTTGATGGCATTGGGTACCAACTTGTCAGCGTTATGGATTTTGATTGCCAATGGTTGGATGCAAAATCCTGTTGGCGCTGAGTTTAATTACCAAACCATGCGCATGGAGATGACCAGCGTCACTGAGGTGTTGTTCAACACGATTTCACAAGCCAAATTTGTCCATACGGTGGCGGCAGGCTATTGTGTGGCGGCGGTGTTTGTGTTGTCGATTTCTGCCATGAATCTGCTGAAAAAACGCAACGTGGACTTTTTTAAACGCAGTTTTCAGGTTGCAGCAGCGTTTGGTTTTGCAGCGGCAGCCAGCGTGATTGTGCTGGGCGATGAGTCAGGTTATTCGATTGGTGAGGCGCAGCACACCAAGCTTGCTACGATTGAGGCGATTTGGGAAACTGAACCTGCACCAGCAGATTTTACTTTGATTGCTTGGCCTGACCAAAAAGCAGGCAAAGACGATTGGAGCGTAAAAATCCCGTATTTGATGGGGCTTATCGGTACGCGTTCGTTGGATACACCGATTCCAGGTATTAAGCAAATTAAAGAAAAAAACCACCAACGCATTTTGCAAGGTCAGCAAGCGGTGGTATTGCTTAATCAGCTGCGCGACAATCCTGAAAACCCTGTCCTAAAAGCGCAATTTGATAAGGTCAAAGATGATTTGGGCTTTGGTTTATTGCTGCTTAAATACACCCAAGATGTGGGTAGTGCTACACCTGAGATGATTAACAAGGCAGTGGATGACACCATTCCACGTGTACTACCGATGTTCTTTGCGTTTCGTATCATGGTTGGTATGGGCGTGTTGATGTTGGCGTTGTTTGCGGTCAGTTTGTGGTCAAGCGTCAAAGGCAACTTTATGCAAAAACCATGGTTATTGCGTTGGGCGATGTATATGTTGCCTGTGCCTTGGATTGCGGTAGAAACAGGCTGGTTTGTTGCAGAGTATGGTCGCCAGCCTTGGACGGTGTACGGTATGCTGCCTACAGGGTTGTCGGTATCTAATATCAGCGTGACCAATGTGTATTTATCGTTTGCAGGGTTTGTGCTGTTTTATACCGTGTTGTTTGTCATCGAAGTGTATTTGATGGTCAAATACGTGCGTAAAGGTCCTGCTAGCCTTGGCACAGGACGTTATGAGGGTGAGGATGATTCAACCCATATCACCCACAAGCCAACAGGCGGCGGTTCGGGCGGCTCAGGTGGTGGACGTGGCACACAAGACAAAGACAGTAAAACTGTGAGTGATCCTCAAGGCGGCTTTGGCGGTGCGGTGCCTGCGTATGCCCGTCAGGAGGTCAAGCATGTTATTTGATTATGCGACACTCAAGCTGATTTGGTGGTTATTCGTCGGCGTGCTGCTGATTGGCTTTGCTATCATGGATGGGCATGACATGGGTGTGGGTACGCTCTTGCCGTTTGTTGGGCGTACCGACACCGAACGCCGCGTGGCGATCAACAGTGTGGCAGCGCACTGGGAGGGCAACCAAGCGTGGTTTATTTCGGCAGGCGGCTCGTTGTTCGCCGCTTGGCCGATGGTGTATGCCACCGCGTTTAGTGGATTTTATTGGGCGTTGATGGCAGTGCTGTGGGCGTTGTTTTTGCGCCCCGTGGGTTTTAAATATCGCAGTATGTTGGCAAATCCCAAATGGCGTAACGCATGGGACTGGGCGTTGTTTGTCGGTTCGGTGGTGCCTGCGTTGGTGTTTGGCGTGGCGTTTGGCAATTTGTTTTCGGGTGCGCCGTTTGAATTTAACTCGTATCTGGTTTCGACTTACTCAGGTTCATTTTGGGCATTGCTCAATCCGTTTGCCTTGCTGTGCGGTTTGGTCAGTGTAGCAATGCTGACGGTGCAAGGCGGTTGTTATTTAGCCTTGCGTACGGTAGGCGCGGTGCAGATGCGTACGGTGCGTTATACCACTTGGGCGGCGATTGCCATGGTGGTGTTGTTCGTGTTGGGCGGTTTTTGGGTCAGTCAATTAACAGGCTATCGCGTGACCTCAACCATCGACCCCAATGCCTTGCCCAATCCACTGGCAAAAACCGTTGTGCAAGAGACAGGCGCATGGCTGACCAACTACCGCAATTATCCCATTGCGTGGGTATTGCCTGTGCTAGGCACGTTCATGCCATTGGTGGCGGTGGGTTTGATGCGTAAAGGGCATAATCTTGCTGCGATGGTGGCATCAAGCCTTGCCATCGTGGGCGTGATTAGCACGGCGGCGGTGGCGTTGTTTCCGTTTGTGTTGCCATCGTCCAAAGACCCGCGCTCAAGTCTCACACTGTGGGATTGTGTATCTAGCCAATTTACCTTGATGGTGATGGTGTATGTGGTGGTTATTATGTTGCCGATTATCATTGGCTATACCACATGGGCGTATCGAGTGCTAAGTGGTAAAATCACGCCTGCACACATTCAGCAAAACGACCACGGCTTGTATTAAGCCGCAACCATACGCACGACGAGGAGAACATAATGTGGTATTTTGCATGGATCTTGGGTTTGGGCTTTGCCGTGTTGTTAGCGATTTTAAACGCGCTATGGCTTGAGAATGCCGACGCGCGTGAAAAAGCCTTTGCACCCAATGTGGGCAAAGATGGCAAGGGCGACCACGCAACCAACCATCAGGCACATTCCATCAACAGTCCTGAACAAGACAAGCACAAAGAAGGCACGCAAACTGAAGGCAACCCAACCGAAGATGCCAAAAAAACGGGTGATATTGAGGACAATGAACCAGCCTAGCGCTTGTTAGAATTGGTTTGGAGTCAATAGCGTATGGCAAAATCGCGCGCATTATCCCCCAAACAGCAGCTATTGCGCCAACTGGTACAACCTGTCAAACGCCCACTGCTACTAGCATGGGCGTTATCGGCATTGGCAACGCTGGCGTTAATCGGGCAGTGCTATGCCTTGGCAAGTGTGTTTGCCAACTTATTGATGGCGGTGCATCACGGCTTGGCACAAAACAGCGGTCAAATACTATTGGCTGACAATGCCGTATGGTTGGGTATGTTGGCGATATGTATGTTGCTGCGTGTCTTGCTACACACGGTTAGGCAGTGGCTTGCGCAAAACGCAGGCTGGCAAGTGGCGGCAAATTTGCGCCAACGCATCATGCAACGCTTGGCACAACTGGGCAATGAGCGGACACGCTTTGGCAGTGATGGTAGCCTTGCCAGTCAAGTGATTAACCAGACTGACGCGCTGGCAGACTATGTCAGCCGATTTTATATTCAGCGTTATGTGGTGGCAAGTACGCCGCTGCTATTGCTGCTTGCCGCCGCTACCCAAAGTTTGGTAGCCACAGGCGTGATGCTTTTGACCGCGCCATTGGTGCCAATTTTTATGATTTTGATTGGCAGTGCCACCGCCAAAAAAAGTGCCGAACAGTTTGCCGCGTTGGCACAATTGGGTGGTCGGTTTTTGGATTGGCTGCGCGGTATGCCAACCTTGCAACGCCTAAGCGCGACACAGCAGGCGCGAACCGATATCGCGGCGGCGGCAGAAGCCTACCGTAATCGCACGATGGCGGTATTAAAAATCGCGTTTTTGAACAGTGCGGCGTTAGAGTTATTATCTGCGCTTGCCATTGCGCTGTTGGCGGTGTATTTGGGGCTTGGGCTTTTGGGGCTGTTGCCGTGGCAAAAAGGTGTGGTACCTGTGGATTATCACGCGGCATTGTTTTTGCTGCTGCTCGCGCCTGAGTTTTATGCACCATTGCGTCAGTTAGGCGCGGATTATCATATCAAAGCGCAAGCCGAAGGCGCACTGGATAGTTTGCTACCGCTACTAGATGACAAGACCACATCCGTACATGCCACTGCCAACGCGTTACACAATCCACCCAATGCCACACCACCCACGTTGATACTAGATGACGTTACTTGCCAAATGGCGGATGGGCGTACGCGTCTAGCACCGTTGTCACTGACGATAGCGGCAGGACAACGTGTAGCTGTCATCGGAGCAAGTGGTAGCGGTAAATCAACCTTGCTACAAATTTTGCTCGGCTTTTGTCAGTATACTGGGCAAATTACAGTCAAATGGCAAGCCGAAAATGCTACAGATGCAGCCGATGACGGTCTGCTAAATTTGAATAGCCTAAACTTTACTACCCTTAACAAAGACGCGTGGCGGGCACAAGTGGCGTATTTGTCGCAAAATACGAGCTTATTGCCTATGAGCATTGCCGATAACTTGCGTTTGGTCAAACCGCATGCCAGTGATGATGAATTACAAACCGTGTTGCAAGCCGTTGATCTTTGGGAGTTGATCGCGCGTTTACCGCAAGGCTTGGCGACACCACTTGCCGAGCATGGGCGTGGGCTATCGGGTGGGCAGTTGCGCCGTCTGGCCATTGCGCAGCTACTGCTACAAGATGCGCCGCTGTGGCTACTTGATGAACCCACCGAACACCTTGATCCTGAAACTGCAACACATATCAATAGCTTGCTTGCGCGTATCACGTATGGCAAAACGGTGTTGTGGGTCAGCCATCAACCTGAACGCCTGCCGCCACTTGACGGTGTTGTGACGTTGGCTGCGCCGTCTGTCCATGCGGTTGCTAGGGTGGGGGACTAAGATGAAACGGGTAATCACCAAGTCTTCTGAGGTGTTTCGCCTGCGCGATTTGTTGACAGGGCAGGGGCTGGTGTGGCTGACAAGCATTGTGTTGGGCTGGGTGACGGCGTTGTCTGCGATCGGGCTACTGATGTTGTCGGGTTGGTTTTTGACCTCAGCGGCATGGGCAGGTGTGTTTGTGCTGGGCGCGCAGGCGTTTAATTACGTTGTGCCTGCGGCAATCATTCGCGTCTTGGCGATTGCGCGCACGGCAGGACGTTATGGTGAGCTGTTGGTCTCGCACGATGCCGTGTTTGCGCGCTTGGCAGATTTGCGTGTGCGCCTATTTACAAGGCTTGCACAGCAACCTGCATGGGTGCAAGGCACAAGCCAACGCTGGCAAGCCAGCCATGCCATGCATCGACTAACGCATGACATTGACACGATGAATGAGTTTGTTTTGCAAGTTGTGTTGCCGTGGTTGGTCGCACTGGTGGCGTGGCTATTGGTGGTGGGTTTAACGCTGCATTGGCTCGGCGTAAACACAGTCAGCATAGCGGCGGTGATTGTCTTAACACTGTTGGGTCTGGGCGTGCCATTCTTGGCGGCGCGGCGTGGTATTGTGACAGCAGTCAATCAACAACGCCTTGCCGAACAACGCCGCGTCACGCTGCTGACCCCAATTGCCGCCATGACCCACCTACTACTGTGGCGACAATGGGGTAACCAAATCGCTGCATTTTGGCATACCGATGCTGCGTATTTAAATAATGTCCAACACGCGCAGCGTCGCCGTTTGCTGTATGCGGTGGTTTTGCAAGTTGGTATCTTACTGGTGCTGTTGTTGGTATTGGTACAGGGTATACGCATGTTAGGCGTTGTACCCACCACGGCTAACCAAGCTGACCAAGTCGCGCTGCTGTTGGCGTTGGTGCTTGGCGTATTGGGTGTGGGTGAGGTATTTAGCGGACTAATTGGTAATGATTTAGCCATTGGCAAAAGTTTGGCGGCAAAACAGCGGCTCAATGCACTGTTTGAACCATCAACCGTAACCACGGCGACACCGTCACCTGCGCTGAACCCATTGGCAAATACCGCCACCCTGACGCTATACGCGCATGACTTGGCAGGTAAACAACCCGACGCAATTGTGGGCTTTCATGATGTGAATTTTAGTGTGCAAACAGGGCAAGCACTTGTCATCACAGGTGTATCAGGCGCGGGTAAATCGACTTTGCTGCAGGTATTGGCAGGTGAGCTTGCACCTGTGACAGGGACATTTGGTTATAACGGCGTTGCTGAACAACGCCTAGACTGGCAAGCATTGCGTACCGATATTGGTATGTTGGCACAGCAAGTGGATATCTTTGACCAAACTTTAGCGAATAACTTGCGTCTGGGTAACCCTGCCGCCGACGATGCGGTCTTGTGGCAAGTTCTAGAGGCAGTCAGTTTGGCAGATTGGGCGCAAGCACAGCCATTGGGGCTAGATACGCCACTGGGCGAATACGGGCAGGCGATATCGGGTGGGCAGGCGCGGCGCGTTGCCTTGGCGCGGTTGCTGCTCAAGCCGTATCGCGTGCTGTTGCTGGATGAACCGTTTGCTGGACTAGATGCGGATAACCGCACACGGCTATGGCGGTTTTTGCGTCAGCACCAACAACATGGCGTGTTGGTCGTGGTGACCCATCATGCGTTAGACACAGATGGCTTAGATCACGAGGTGGTACGCTTGGCATTGGGTGAGCCGCAGGTGCTATAAATACGTACTATCAATAACCAGTGCCGTAAACGTTCGGCAATGTAAAAACCTGATTGGTCGCATACGGCCTACAGTGTGGGCAAGATCGTACCTTGACAGCTGGCGCGCTGCTGCTGCACGTGCCAAAATCGCTGCTTGGTAGCTGTGGCTTTCGCATCGCTTGATTGGCTTAATGGCAAAAGCTGAGCGAAATATGCCTCACGCGTGGCTTTGAGTGCGGCTTGTTGATCAGTATCAAGCGCGTTCCATGCCGTTAAATACGCAGCAGTCACCCACCGATCGGCAGCGGCAAAGTGCTCATTGGCATGTCGCCAGCCGCGTTCACAATTTTCTGCTTGGCTCCAAATCAGCTTGACCTCACTATCTGCAACTATTTTGGGTAATACGGTCACACGGGCGAATGCTGGGCTATGTTTGACAGCCAAAATATCCGCCCACAAATCAGGTCGCCCAACACCCGATGTCGCAGGTAACACGCTATCAACTGCCAACAGCTCGCTGTGGTTATTTTTCAGCGCGCTAAGCAGCGTGACCGCACGGTTCATGGCGTCTGCTCCTGCTGCTGTCGGGCTGTGCTCACTGGCTTCATGGTACGCATACGCCAGCCATGCGTTGGCTTTGTGGGCGTAGTAGCGTACGGTGGCAGGTTGATCATCGGCCTGATAGGGTCGTAGCTGCTCACGGATGCACACACTGTCACGGTAAAGCGTTGCATTTGGTGTGCCTTGGGGAATTTCAACCACCGTGTTGGCAGGGCAGTATTGGTTTGGCTGATACTGCACCGATGTTTGGTTGCCACCAAAGCTAGGCGGTTGATTTTGTGCTATACCACCCATGCTTACGCAGCCTAGCAGCAGACCAAAACCGATTTGCCCACCATAGCGCAACACAGCGCGCTGATTTAACCCAAGATTACAGGTGATCATTTGGTAGGCACCTCATCATCGGTTGGCATTAGACTGGCATTGACTGCAGGTTTATTGCGTTTAAACAAGTTTTCATCAAACTTAAAGCGCAAACGCATATAAGCGCCTTGTTGGTTGGTGTTACTATCGGCGATATCATCATCGTGATAGCCTTTGAAGTTGTAGCCTGCTGATAGCCATAGGTTCGTGATCGGGCTATAGCCAACTTCAGCACCTAGCAAGTAGCGTGTGTTGTCTTTGTGCCACATCGCACCTGCTTGTACGCCTGCGTCCCAACGTTCATTGATTTCATACATCGCGCGGCCTGCCAATAAATTGGTAAAGCCGTCGCTTTCGATGCCATCGAGCGTTAGTTTGTTGTATTTACCTGCATATTGCCCTGACAAAGTCCAGCGGCGCACAGGATGATAATTGCTAACCAACGAGGCGATATAGGTTTGTTTTTTGTACGGGCTATCACCAAGCTGGTTGTTATCGTAGCGGTATTCAAGTTTTGCCAAGTGGTCTAAGATGTTGCTGTCATAATCACGATACGCCATGCCCAATTGAAAGCGGTTCATCGTGCGTTTTTTGTCGCTGTCGTTGTCCTCTTGTAGTGAGTACACGTCTTTGGCAAGCAGCGTGATGTCATCATTGATCTTGTTGGCATAGCCTAGGGTTTGCAAAAATGTGTCGGTTTGCACGCCCCAACGTTTTTCGGTGCGTGTGGTCAGTTTATATTTGTCGTTTGCTAAATAGTCCACACCGACAGTGGCAGCAGTGGCGTCGTTTTTACTGTCGCCCTCAAGCGATTGCAAGCGCTCAAATGAGGTGTTGACATACAAGCCATCTTGCACCTTCCATTTGTTGCGTAAACCAATCGCCGCTTCAGATTCGCGCGCGCTGATCCCATCTTTGACACGGTATTCGCTAAATACTTGCCCGTCTTTCATGTAGTTGGCATCAACACCGATGATGGTTGAGCGGTGCTCATCGTTGCCATCTAGCCCATAGTCGCCAACCAGCGTTGAGGCAAGCTCATGGCGAGCGTACAAACGCCCCTTGTTCCACAGTGAGGTTTCTCCACCCACGCTCCAAGCGTTACGATCGGCATCATCCACATCTTGCTCATACTCAACGAACAGTTTTGAGCGGTTGTATTTGGGCAAATCGGCGGTCAAACGTCCGCGCACGGTGGTGCCTTGGTAGTGGCTGTCGGTGTTACTGACTGAGGGTGTCAAAGACTGGTTGTAAATGTCTGTACTGACTACCGCTTGATAATTGCGTGACGCGCGATAGTCGTTGTCATAATAACGCAAGCCCAATTCGGCGGTGAAAATATCGCTTAATTTTCGCTCAAGGCTAAGTGTTGCGCCTTTACGCTCAGCGTTGCTGGTGTCATCCTCGCTCATCACCGCTTCGGCTTTTAGCTTGGTTTTGGCGTTGATTTGGTTGGTCAAATTCAAGCCTGCTTCGGTACGCCCTGCGGTCACTGATGATGAAGGCGAGGTAAAGCCTATGTCGGCTTGGGTATAATACAGCTTGCCGTCGCGGGTTTTGTCTTTGTAGCTCAGCTCAGCGCGGACAGCGTCACCAGCAGTTTTGCCTTGCAGTTCGCTGGCGTTGATTTGATTGGCGATTTGGTCATTGAGCTTGTCACTGTCATAATGTGCCACCTCGGCAATCAGCTTGGTGCGCTCATTGAATTTGACCACCGTATTGGCACCCGTCAATTTTTCATTATTGGTTGGGTCATCGCTTTGTGCATAGCTTGCGCCCACATTGATTTTTGGCGTAAGCTGACGATTGACTGCCACACCGCCAACGGTATATTCATCGCCTGCTTTTTCGGCTTCTACGGTGACGCGCAGATAGATCGGATTGCCGTCCAAATCGGTGCTGGCAATTGGCGCGCGCAGATACAGCGCACGGCTGACGCTGTCTAAATCGTAATCGCTATAACGATTCAACGGTGTGCGTGATACGATCGTGCCAGGGTTGTTGCGGTCACGCACAATGACCTCAACGGTTTCGGTATTGAGTAGAATATCATCAAAGTTACCACCGACGGGGTAAGGACCTGAAATACCCAAACCACGCGTTTCATTGACGCGTTGGCTTGAGCGCGTTTGGGCGACAAAGGCGGTTACTTTGGTAGTGTCATTTTCATAATGCGATTTGATACCCGTCAAGGTGCGGTCGTATTGCCCCAGCGATAGCCCATCGTTGTTGTCGATATGGGTTTTTAAATCACCGTACATGACAAACGAGCGGTCTTTGTCCAAACGCACGTAGAATTTTTTGCTCGATTGGGCATCAAAGCCTTTTGCCGATGCATCGCCATACACAGGATAATAATCATCGGGGCGAATATCACGGAACAGACGCGCGTTTTTGTCTTTGTCCGAATCATACGCCATGGTCAAAAGTACATCGCCGCGCACTTTACCTTTCAAGAAAAACGCTGCACGCCCATGACCTGTTGTGTCATCACCTCGATCGCCTGCGATACGTTGCAACTCATCTTCAAAGCCATCATTGCTTACATCGTTGTGCTTGGATTTGCCCAAGTTGTTGAACGCAACGCTACCCTCGATGATACCGCTGGCAATCATCGGGCGCAGCTGTGGGGTAAATTGCAAGGGAATGATACGTTCGGCATTGCCTGCTTTGATGACCAAATTGCCTTTGCCTGGTGCCGATGGTGCGCGCACGCTAATCAACGCCTCACCACCATCGATGGTGGTCTGCACGCCAGCTTGGTTAGGGTCTTTGTCCTCACGCAAGACAGTGCCGATGTCGCTGTCAAGGGTGATGGTCGCCGAACCTGGGTACAAGCCGCCGTCCTTGTCTTTTAGGCTGATGGCAATTTGTAGTTCGCTAACACCGTCGGCTTCTAGCACGTGGGTTTGTTCACGGGTGATAATGTTGGCGATTTGGTCAGGGGCATAGATGCGGATGGTTTTACTAGATACCACCTTGCCGCTGCTGTCGGTTGCACGCACTGTCAAGGCATTGCTACCGCGTTGCAAAGGTACGGCATAATAATCAAACCCTGAAATGCCTTCTTTATCCCATGCAACTTCTTTACCCATCAAGGCCTGATCGACAGGCGTGTTATTGACCAGTAATTCGGTGGTTGCGCCTTTGGGGGCCTTGATTTGAACGCGGATTTTATGGCTATCAACGCGTTGGTTGTCTTTTAGGTTTAAAAAGTCTGCGTCTGCCGTTACGCCTTCAATGCGTTTGTCATCGGCGGTTGATAGGGCTTTTTCAATCTCTGGCGCTTGTACGGGCTTGATTGGATTAACGTCAAAGGCTAAAGCGTTGTCGGCTTTACGGTCGCGTTTGCCCGCTTGGTTGTCAATGATCATCGCTTGACAGCTGATTTGTCCGTCAGCGTCAATGGGTTTTAGGCAGCCTTCGGCTTCATATTCATAATTGGTATACGCGCTGCTGTTGGGCTCCACGTCTAGCGTGGTTTTGACCGCTTGTTCAAGTGCATCATTTTTGGCTACTACCAGTTTGGCACGGCGTTTGAGCTCCTCAACCAAAGCTTGCGAACCTTGCCCATTGTTGTCATCGATACCGTCCGTGATACCAAAATCCGCACGGTGCAATTCACCGTGTTTAAGATCGACAAAACGGCTGCCTGCATCGCCTGCGTTGCGGTTGCTTTGCTCAACCAGCTCAACGCCGCGTGGTAGGGTGGTGCGGTCTAGCTTGATGACGTGGGTTTTGGCACTGATGCCGTATAGGCTGTATTTACCCTCGCTGTCGGTCACAACAAACGTACCGTCTTCTAAATATAGACGCACACCTGCAACACCTAGCTCATTGCGCTGTTTTTGCTGAATCCCATCACGGTTAAAATCGGCATAGACTTTACCAATGATCACGCCGTCTGTGGTCAATGGATTACCCGTAACTTTGACTTTAGCCGAGGCAGTACCTGAGGTAATCGCAGTCAAGGTTTGGCTGTCTTTGCCCGTAGCAAAGGCTTTGTTGGTACCGTCGCCAGACAGCGCGGTGGGCTCAATGGCAACACGGTAGGTGATCTTATGGCTTGCGTTGGCAGCCAACGTGCCAAGCCCAAGCGTCATGTATTTGCCGCTGCGGCTAAAGTCTTGGTCATAACGCTGGCCATCAATGCGTACCGAATTTTTGACGTAGCTAAAGCCTTTGGGCAAATCGTCATTGAGCGCGACATCCACGGCATCGGATTTGCCAACGTTGCTGACATTGACAGTGTAATCGACAAAGTCACCAATTTCAGCTTCGCTGACACTGGCGGTTTTGCTTACGCTTAGTGCAGAAACATCGTTGTTGATGTTAATGCTGGCATAAATTGCGTTTGATAATACGTTGGTGGTGCTACCGTCCGCGCCCTCACACTGGCTGACCTGTGCCCCCAGGACGTCACCATCTAGCGTTTGAATGATGGTATCTTGGATGGCGTTGGCGTTGAGCTCGGTCGGTGCTGCTACGCGATAGCGTCCCGTGTTTGTCCCTGTTTCAACGGCTTTTAGGCGGATGGTATCGCCCGTTTTTTGTGAGGTGACGTTGATCCAAGTATAGTCCACGGCATTGGGGTTGGCATTACACAAGGCCAAGCCAACCTCTAGATACACAGGTTTACCTGCTTGGTTGTCAGTCACCACGTTGCTGTAAGTGCTGTCTTTGTAATAAATCGTTGGCTCAACGACATTGGCGACGTCGGTCGCGCTGGCGGTGGCGTGATTATCCTCTAGGGTGATCGCTTGCACCCCCACTTGCGTGCTGTCACCGTCTTTGAGGTCTTGGCTGGCTAGGGCGGTAACGATGATAGCGATTTTTTCACCTGCCTTGACCGAAACGGTGGGCGCAAGTGGTGTATCGCCTTGGTCTAGTATGCCGTTGTTATTGGTATCGATATAGGCTTGTAGGTTAGATAACGTCTGTGGCGTGTCAAATTTGACCGCAACGCTGGCATCATAAGCGCCTGTATTACTCAGCTCATTGACCCACTGCACGGTTTGATTGGGTTTGACCGTAATTGACAGCGGCTGCGTTAGCGCGATGCTGTATTGCGGCAGGCTAAATGCTTGCGTCAGCACTTGATTGGATGTAGCAGTATAGCCTTGTCCGCTATCGCCATCAACATGATAATCTGCGGTGGCGGTATTGAATATTTGACTCATACCACGCGCAAGATTGGTAGCTGTATTGTGAACAGTGGCGTATGCGTGATTGGCTTGAATCAATAAGACGCACGCCGACAATAAGCTAAGCTTGGCAAAGCCTGTGTGACGAGTTGGGCGTGAATCAAGATTTGGCATTACTGGTGTTCTCATTGATGCAAGACAACCTGTGGATTTGTTTTCACTAAAACACTTTAGGAAAAGCCTAGATGGGGATACGGCATTGCTTGACAAGACCGCACCCCAAACATTGATGAATAGATACTGATGAATAAATTAAGCAGCTAGCCTAAATCATTTGCTAGTTTTGATTTTCACCGCAAACTGTAACCAGCCAGATTGACCGCCCTTGATCGTCAATGGTGACGATGTTGCCTCTGCGCCTGGTGCTGTGGTCGCACCATTCGCTGAATCTTTGATTGAGTTTGTTACATAGTCAGCTTTGGTATTCCACTGGTTTGCCGCGTCTTTGATCACAACATCGGTCAGTTCCTTGTTGCTAAATGTGTTAGTTGCCTCAATACGGTACACGATACATTGACCCGGTTTGGCATCGTTGATGGCAGCATCGCTAAATGCGCTATCAGCAACAGTGCCATCACACGCCTCATCTTTGGCTTGTTTTTTAACCAACGTCATGCCCTTGATGGTGGTGGTATCTGTGGCACTCACTGCGGCAGGGGCATCATCATTTGTACCTGCTGCTGGTGTAACGGTGATGGTTGCGGCATCCTTGGCATCAAGCGTGGCATTATTTGATTTTACTGTCACTTCAATTTTACCAGCCTGGCCAGCATCTAGGTTGCCTGGGATGGTGTATACACCGTCAGCATTTGGTGTCAAGGTTGTCTTTGTACCATCTGGTGCGGTATAAGTTACGCTACTGACATCGATATTGTCACCCGCCGTATCCTTGATCGTAAACTTCAAATCACTTTCAGTCTTGTTACCTTTGTTGGTCAAGGTGTGGGTATAAGTGGTGCTACCGTTTGGTGCAATTTCAGCCGAATTGTTTGGCGTTAGCGTCAAGCCACGGTTGTTAAAATTCACTGTTGAAGGTACGTCACCACCTGTACCGGGGTTGTTTGGATCATTGCTTTTAGGGTTATCACCTGATGGTGTGTTGGTTTTAGATGGAGTATTTGGGTTGGTGCTGTCGTGGATATCTGGATTGCCAGGGTTGTTTGGATCAACGGGGTTTGGACCGTAGTTGTCATACACGTCGGCATGGTTGGTCGCTGAGCCTGCTTTTGCCAATGCGTCTTTGTCAGTGATTTTGACGGTAAAGGTGATCGTTACCGTTTCACCAACCTTGATGTTTTGGTTATTAACAACAAGCTTATTGGCTGTGCTACCAGTGGTTGTGGTGCTTGCTGCTGAGCCTTTGTCTGTATTAACCTTGATTGTGCTAGTATCAATGCTAAGACCAGCTGGCACATTATCGACGATCAACACATTGTCCGCGTCAATAGCGTAACCTGCTTTGTCATCGTTTTTGACTTTGATGGTGTAGGTGTATTCGGTCGTTTTGTTTAGGTCAATTTGGGTCAAAGAGGCAGTTTTAACAATCGAGAACACAGGTGTTTTGATGATGGCATTGTCTGTGTTGGTCAAAGTTGCTTTGCTGCTGTCTTGTTTGCCGATGTATTGGCTGGTTGCGGTGATGGTTGCATTGGCATGCTGACCGCCGACCCCTGTGCCATCGCCTTGCAAGGTGTAGCTAAGCTCTGCATATTGCCCAGGTTCTAGCGTAATCGTGCCGCCTGATTTTAAGGTTTGCGGCTGACCTACAGTTGTGCCATCAGAGTTTTTGATGGTAGCAGTGATGGTTGCATCAGTGATGTTGTTGTAATCAAAGTTATCATCACTAGCATTCGCTAACGTGATGGTGTAGGTATCTGCCAAGTTACCGCTGTTGGTCAGTTTGTTGGTAAACGTTACCGAACCATTAGGGCCAACCATCGGCAGTTTTTCGTTGATGTCATCATTAGGGGTGCCATCCTCATTGGTCGCAATCAAAGAGAAACTGGCAACCTCGCTGATATTGACGATCACCGCGTTTGAAGTAACCTCTGGCTGTGCCACACCGTCCACGCTATAGGTTGCGGTCGCAGTGTTTGAGATCTGCACGCCACCTGATGGTGATACAGAACCACTGGTCGCTGCATCGACCAATGTAGAGCCACCAATACCAAGCGCTAG
>NZ_BCUL01000013.1 GCF_001591265.1 Moraxella atlantae NBRC 14588
AGACGGCGTATTGTCAATGCCGTGCCGCGTGGCAGTTTGACTGACTGTTAATTCTGACAGCCAAAAGTTGTTTGATAGTTTAACGTTGTTCATCGTCGTCTCCTCTTGTTTTTTTTACCAATTTTTCAATCGCGCTATCGCCCATGCGATTCACCAATTTATCGGCGAGCCGTGGGCTGGCAAGTCGAAGTGCGTCCATTAGATGCCCACTAAACACACCCACGCTCATGCCGATTGCTGCTGATATAAACAGTGACCGCAAGCCGTGCTCCGTCATCAAGTAATCAACCGTAGCTCCTGCAAATACGATGGACGCCATCACTAACAGCACTGCAAGCCGCGGGCCATAAAGGCTTGCTTTTTCACTGATGCCAATCATGCCACCAACCGTGCCGCCAATGACCGCCATCATAATCTGTGGTGCAAACGCCAAGCCCATCCAAACGTTGCCCATTAGTTACTCCCATGTGCTTTGTCGTCCTCTAGCAGCCTATTGATTGTTAGCAGCTCATAGCCAGCAAGCAAGCCAGTGCAACTAAAACATACGTTGTAACCGCTGTTGTCATGACGTGTGCCGCATTTGCGCTAAAAATCGCGGCGATAATCAACCAAACCGTGCCCGAAAAAAGCAACAACAAGCCGCTTACTTGGTTGCTGCGATTGGAGAGACGACACATTGCAACAAGCTGCGCCACGCCCAAGCCCAGCACAAATAGCCAGTGATAGGCCTTGGTAATATCAAATCGGGCATATGATGGTAGTGACAGCAAGTTAAAATAATTTAACGCCATGATGCTTGAAAAGCTTACAAGCAATAGTGCGTTTAAAAGCTCAACGATACGCGTACCGACTTCAAACAACCAACGGCGAAACCGCCCCATGTGGCTTAGTGTTGTGTGTACTGACATAGACTACATCCCTTGTCCACTATCGCCTGCCTGCCAGTAAGCGTATGATGATGTTTAGCTTCTCATGGTAGGCTTTTTCACTCTCAAACTTATGTTCAAGCACTTGCGTGCGTGTGTGAAACGCTGGCGAATTGCGATACATATTAATTAATGATACGTCTATTGTAAGGGCTTCACGCATCGTCATTTGCCCATGTTCCATCATTGCTATCGTGTCGTTCCATAGCGTATTCAACAAGCTGTCGGATGAGGCTGGGTAAATGACTAAGGGCGCAAAATCGTGTGGCTTTGCCGCCACCCCCCACCAGCGCGATCCCATCGTTGTCAAATTTTGGGGTAACAAAATGCGCCAGTGCGTCGCTGGCTTCAGCATACAGTGCGTACAATTTGGTATACTGACCATCGGTTAGGTTTTGGATTTGTTCAAATCGCGTCAGCAACACATCGCCCAGTGCTTGCGAATCTGTGGTTGCCACCTCATCCCATATCAGCTTATCTGGCAAGCCCAAGGACGCAGTCAAATCGCCATACGCCTGCAAGGCGATTGCACCTGTCAGCCAGTCAAAAACATTCTCACAGTTTTTTTCTAAAATCAGCGCGTGTGCGCCCGTTAGATGCCCAAAACACACGCCCTCACGCTCAAAGACGCTTGGCACGTCGTCTGGCTGTGTGGCGATAAAAAACGCACTGTGGTCGCCTGTTGGGCTATAATCGCTATCTGATATGGCAAGATAATTTAACAGCGTATAGTAACGCTCCTGCACGGTCAGCTGATTGGGTAAATCCGCATCATCCAGCACGAACGCCAAAAAGCTTGATAGCCGTGCTTCATTCATGGTTTCAGGAATTTTGGCAACGCGCATCGTATTGCCGATGGTGTTTTCGCGCAGATTGACTTGACGCTTTAAAAGCGACAACGGCTCAATGTTGAACATAAAAATAGCCCCATCATTGTTTTGATGGGGCTATTTTAGCTTGTCGTATTGGCGGCAGTGTTGGGGCGTTCCTAAATTGGGGCGTTCCTAGACTGGCGAAAAATCGGCAACATGGAAGGCTAGCATACCGACAGCAACCCCTATGGGTGTTGGCTCATTGTCGTAACTGACGGCAATGTCAGGCACAACATGCCACGGCACAAGCCGACTGAGTGTGGGTGCAAGTTCTGCCAATTCCTTTATATCGATCGAGTAATCGAGCATCACACGCACGCGGCTGGTCAAAAAACGCTCATTGGTGGGTTCGGCAAACAGATGGTTTGGATACTCAAGCGCCCTGTCTTTGCTGTGCCATAGTTGCGTGACCTTGTTTTGTTTGGGGTAAAGCATATCTAGCACAAACTGTAAAAACGCCAAGCCGCGCTCACTGGCCATGCCTAGCCATTGTGACAAAATGATTGCCATAATACGGTCAGCCAACTCACCGTTTTCGCGTCGCAATACCGCCAAGCCGTTTAACTTGGTAAAACGCTCAATGACCGTATGACCACCCAAAAACGATGCGCCATATTCGTGCATTTGTGCCAGTTCGCTTAATACTGTATTATCCGCTGGTCTGTGATTGTCCAGCAGCGCGGCAAACACCTGCTGCATGGCGCGCTCAAGGTCATCGTAAGCATGGCTTGCCAGTATAGGCAAGGCAAAATCATGGGCGGTTAAGTCTTGCATGTCAAAATGTCCATAGCGCGTTGCCCATATCGGCGGTGCGCGTGATATTGACGGTAATGCTGTCGCGTGTCAAATAAAGCCAGTGATGCGGCTTGATGCGGTTGTCATCTGTGATGGTTTCGCCCAATACGGTAAAATCGCTAATACGGTCTTGGAATGCTGGAATGTTGGCGCGCATCAGCGTGGCAATTTCTTGGCGGTTAAAACCGTCTAAATTCGGATGACTGGCGGCAATCGTGCCGCGCCCATAGTGCTGAAGCAGCAACTCTAGGATTTGGGTTTTGACGCTGTCAGAATCGTGCACGCCTGCCAAAATTGCATTGATGGTGATATGGTATGGGCGTTCTTGTACTGGTTTTAGACGCACGCGCTCTCTTAGTAGGCTATCAGCCGTTGCCACCAGCTTACAAATATCATCCGTCAGCCGCGCTTGCTCATTGGGGTCTTTGGCAACCACTGTAAGGTTCATGTGGTTAATGTTATCAAGGCTTGCCCCATAAAACTTTTCTTGTGTGGTCTCATTCCAGATTGCCATATAGCTAAAACGGCTCATAAAATGCTGGCGCACCAAGAAATCAAAATTGCCCATAAACACCGCATTTTGGTCGTAGGTAGCAGGAAAGCTTGCCAACAAGCGCATTTGCGACACGCTCAACGGATTTGCCGCGGCACGCTGTAGTCCACCGTATTTAAAGTATAGGTTTAAGCTGGTTTCATCACTAGCCGTGATATTTTGTAGTGACGCTTGTTTAAGCGTGGTTGTATCCACTTCACCGTAGCACTGTGTTAGCGTAACTGTGTAACTCTCGCCTGCCTGCACCGTTTGACCGACACGCGCGGTATCGCCAAACATCAATGTAATTTGCTTTAAATCGTCCGTTAATAGCGTATAGACTGCGCTTCCTGCTGCGGCATTCATGAATTTTGGCGCATAGTCAAACAGCGTGTTGCTGCTGTTGTTTTTGACGCTGATACTGGCTAAATACATGTCGTCTGCCACAGGTAGGCTTGCCCGAAAAAAAGGCTGACTGGCTGCGATACTAAACGTATGGCTGACCTGCGTGCTTTGCTCACACAACACCTGCGCGCGCTCACCTGCACCAATCGTAACAGCGGACAGCAGTCGCCATTCGCGCCCCAAGCCGTCCTCCACCACGCGTCCAGCTGATAGCGTGATTTTGGCTGCACCGTTGTTTTCAATGCTCAGCCAGTATTGACAAGGCGTTGCCACGGGCAAAATACCCTTATTAATAGCATCAGCGATGATGGTGCTATCTTTTGACTTAATAAACGGTTCAATGATATTTACCGCATTATCCTGCGACAAGGCAATCACCAATTCGCGGATGGCGGTTAGCATGGCGGTGACGGTGGGGTCTTGCACCTGCCAGCGTTCGGCAATGTCGGGATAATCGCCCAATGCGTTGGTGATAATATCGTTTAGCTTATTGCGCTGTAACATCTTGATAATCCTCATCCATCACGCTGCCTGTGTCCGCCTGCCCAACCTCAACCAACACACTGCCGATTTGGATAAACACGTTTACTTGCTCAAATCCCACCGTTTCGCTGATGATGTTAAGTTCATCTTGCGCAAGTTCGCCTAAAATCGGGATATCTTGTATCATCTTGGCAATAAATGCATCGGCATTAAACGCGGTCAGATTTTTTAACAGCTGCTCTTTGACGGTGCAACCGTAGTTTTGATAAAAATACCCATTCACGGGGGTTGCCAGCCAATGATTGACCATGGCAGCAATTGTTTTGGCATCAATCATGCGCTGACCTCCTTGGCGTATGGGCTATGCAGCAATAAAAATCCAAACGCCCAACAAAATATTAAGCCTCCGCCAATCACGATGAGTAATATATTCAATCCAATCGCACCGATGCCCCACATATTTGCACGCCATAGCAGATGACTAAACCGCCACAACAAAAAAGCGTAAGCCGCAACCAATGGTGCAGTTAGCCAAATCGCGGTTTTAAGCAAGCGTTCAATGGCCAATGCCAGTCGCGCCCGATCCATGCGCTTGTTGATTTGTTCAAGTTGGGTTGGCACGGCTGAAACCAACCATGATAGCCAAAACCATAGCCAAAATGACAAGAAGGTGTCTATGATATAGTCATTCATGCTTTGCCCCAAAAGTGTTTGCGCTATTATCACCGCCAAACGACTGTCATCTGACCCTATGTTCCAAAAATGTTCCAAAAATGTTCCAAAACAAAAAACCCACCGATTAGGTGGGCTTGTATGTATCAGCTGATTAATACTTTTGAATCATATCAGTCACCGACAAGCGCAGCTCCATATCCTCATCCCACAATCGATACTCTTCAGTGTCCGATAACTGCCAATCCATGTTATCCGCCGTCACCATGCTTGCCATGTCTTCATAGAACATGTCAGCAGCCACGATGGTTTGTGCGTCATCTATGCCGCGATAAATACGCTCAATGTATGAATCGGTTTCATCGCCTACGTTATAATCTTGACGGCGCAGCACGTCCTTTAAAGCCCACCAATACACGCCATATTGGCGGTAATGGCGAATATTTTTTTTAAGGCGTTGATAAATCACGCCAGCAGCAAATTCCACAAAATCCGCGTTTGGCTGATTATCCGCAAGGTTTGCCTGCGCTTCAGCGGTTTTATCCGCTAAAAATTGTGGTTCAAATTGATAGTACATGTTAGCTCACCTTTTTTATGGACAGTTGATTGGCCGCAGCTGGGTAATCTTGCACCAGTTTGGTATAGGCTTGATACGCTATCAACCATCGCTCATTTTCGCCATCCCAATGCGCATAACCCCCAATGTGTTTAAACTCTTTCTTTTTTATGCCGTACTTTTTGGCATAGTCTTTGATTTCCTCTTTCCATTTTCTAGTGTTGCCTGTGATGCCTACAGTATCAGTGGATTGTAAATCGGCTGTTTGGGCTTTGTTTGCCTTATATTTTTTAGCCGTATCGTCTAGGTAAAACCAAAAATGATATTCATTGCCAATCGTTCTGTTTGGTCTGCCAATGTTTAACGCCATATACAGTAATTCATCTTTGTCCTGCTCGCTGATATTGGGTATCAAATCTTGGTCGGCTTTGATATAGTCATTATACAGCTTATTTGACAAAGCGGTAATATCATCGCTTGAATAATCGTCTGGCAACCCATTAATCGCATCACGCACCGTCACCAAAAAATTTTCGGGCTGTTTGGTCAATCGGCGATAAAGTCTAATATTGTTTAGCATGGTGTCTGCTACTTCAATCTTGATTTGCCGACTTTTGATAAACTCTGATAAAGCGTTTAAGATGGAAATATCGTTAGAAATGCCGTTTATGATAAGTAATGGCAAAACATGGTTTGATGTATCGTCTTGCAATTTGTCGAATTGTGTGGTACTCTTTTTACCAAGAGTTGTGGTGGCCTGAGCGTTAGCCAATGTTGTGCTATCCGAATTGCCATTTTGGTGAGAGGGCGTAGCAACTCCAAGAACCATATTGTCAAATATGGTTCTTTTTTTGTCTAATGCTTTGAGGTTTTGACTTCCTCCCCTCCCTAAAGTGAGGGGATTCCTTCTGCAAGACGGTCAAGCCCGACCGCAAACCTAAGACAATGGCAATGCCGCCCGACACACGGTCAAGTTCTACGCTGTCAATAATCGCATTATCGGGTGATGTGGCGGTAAATACGCCCGTTCCTGCTGATGGGTCAAGGACACGCCCACCATTAAAGCCGAGTTCACGGGCTAAATCCCACATACTGCTTGCCAATTCCATTGGCGTGTAGTATTCGTATTGACTGCCTGTTTTGCCCTCATGATTGACGATGCCACCGCCATTGCCCGTGTATTTGGCAAGGGTGGTCAGCTGCTCTGTTGTTAGGTCATCGCGAGTCAAGCCTTCATTTTGGATTTTGTTAAGCAAAGCTATTGCTTCGTCATTAGCTTTTTGGCGCGCTCTCATATCGACATTGCCGTTACGGTTGGTAGGCTTAACGCCTTGACGGTTAAAAATAGGAGTTTGGGTTGCTTGAAGCTCCCATCCCTCAGCTAAATCATCAATGCCTTTTTCAAGGTCATACACAACCTTGCCTGCTTCATCTTTTACCATCAAAATAAGTAATGGCAAAACATCGTTTGTGGTGATATCGTCTTGCAATTTGTCGAATTGTGGGCTATTATTTCCATTAAAGGTTGCCATGAATCCGAGCGATAACCATTTTGTGTTATCCATAACACTATCAAAGTGTGAGGGTGAAGCAACCTTTTTTAATGCCTTGAGATTATAGCCAGCATAAAACAAATCACTTTCATTTTCACGCTCACAAGCCTGTACTTCTGCAAATACCTTATATCCATTTTTTAATTCAACCCATTTTCTATATGGATGAAATGCGATTATTGACTTATCGGCTCTATCATGGTCTGATAATTCACGGCCCATAAATTCGCCTTTGGCGAAAATCTGTGGGATATAAGGCAAGCATTTAACCAAAATATCATTTCTTTTCACATTGTAGGTGATATGACCTATAGTATCCTTGCTATTAAAATGCACAACTTTGCCATCAATGGTTTTAACGGTTTTCCCCAATAAATTGTCTCTTATCCAATCTTTAGCAGTGCGTTTTCGCGCGCCTTGCCCCATATCCTGCGTGTCATCAATATCAATTTTGCTTAACTGCTCAATATCATCATCAGTCAGCACATCGGTTTGCTGTGCCAGCAACAGCCGCTGCAATTCATCCAATGCCAAAAAATAATCGCGGTTATTCAGTGCTGGCAATTTTGCCAAAATATCTTGTACAGTTACAGTCTGCATGATAAAAAAGCCCATCAACGGTTGGTTAATGGGCTTAACTTAGCATAACGACAAGATGGGGTTGTGGGGCTGTTCCGTCAAGCAATGCGTTGTGATTTTAACGTCTCAAGCTGGGTTTGTAGCGTCTGTTTTTCCTGCTCTTTTTGTACAATCTGCTGGTCAAGTTCGACCGCTTGCGTCTGTAGCACCTCAATTTTCTTGGCAATGCTCAAACTGGCGTTGCGCGTGGTATTGACCTGTTTGACCTTGATGGCGGCTTGCTTTTTGTCAAACGCGGCTTGTCCTTGACTGACCGCCGCGGCAACCTCATCAACGGATTTGTTAAACGACGGCTTGTAGGTGTTGTCAAAATCGCCCGTGATTGGTAGCTGCTTGCCGTTTATATCAATACGGTAAATATCAAAATCGCGCTTGCTGTCTTTTAAGTTGCTTTTGTTTTCTTGAGCATTAAGCGGCGCAATGCTGCTGATTTTGGTTTTTTTGGTCAAGGCGATATCTGTGTTGGCATATACGCGCACATACGCGGTTACAACCTGCCCATTTTCAAGGTTAAAATCCACAGGCATGGCAGATACGCCTGCCACGCGCTTAACCTTGTTAAATACGGTCGCGACAACTTTTTGCTTGGTTGATTTGGCAAGCCGTGCGCCAAAGTCTTTAATCAATGAGGTTTTTTCGGTAATATCGGTCAGCTTCATAACATATCCTCAAAAAAATTTGTTAGCAGTTTACGCCAAAATGCGCCAAGTGCGGTAGGGCTGTGCCATTAACCGCCATACAACGCTTGTATGTCGGCTTTATCCCATGCGGTGCGTGAAACAAGCGTGATTTGGCACTTGATGCTAATGCGTGAGCCGTCGCTCGTCATTGGCGCGGTAATGGGCGCAGATAGGCTTTCAATCACCAATGGGCTGTACGTCTTGCCGCCATATTTAAGCGTCACCGCAGGCGGCACAAGTGATGGGAAAAAGCCTTGCAAGCCTGTCGCGTCACTGGTTAAGCCGCTAACCAATGCCGACTTGTCCGCCAGCAGTTCGGGGGCTGTCCATTCTTGTAATTTTTTAACGGCTGCCTCAACCTCGGTTTTGGCGTTCTCCCATGCGGCAAATACCAGTGTACCTGTGATGCGCACGCTATTGGACGATGTGTAGATTTGGTAGCTATTGATTTTGGTGAATGTTGAACGCCCCTTTAGCCCCTCTAGTGTGCCAAGTAAGGTGTTGTTTTGGGCAGCAGTGTCCCAAAATCCGCCTGCCTGCCCGCCACTGCCGCCTGCTTGCGTCTCAGGTGGTTTAACGGGTGCTGCTCCCAAAACATCGGTCAAGGTTTGCACTGTCAAGCCCGATTGCAACATGCCCATTAAGTTTGGCATACGCCCCTCGGGATTGGATGATTCAAAGGGCGTGGAATACTGGTTCTCAAGCGCAAACTCGCCATCCTCCAAGACAGCGATGACTGTGGTTGCGTCTGCTGCTGCTGTAAGCTCGCCTGTCGCGTCGTTTTTACTGGGCGCAAGGCTAATGCTTGCCAGCAGATGGGGATTCAACCCGTTGGCTTGTAGATGGGTTGCACCCAGTGTGCCGCTTTGCGTGGTGCGCGGTGCACGTTTGGTGATAACCAAATCAACCATCACGCCACCTCACTAAGCCAATGCGTATCAAGATAAGCACGAATTTCGTTGGCGGCATCGCGGTCATCATCTACCAAGGTAGCGATGTGGGCAAAATCTAAGCCCATTGGGTCTTGCCTACCTGCCTGTAAATCCGCTAGGATTTGGCTAAGCTCAGTTATCCGCTCTGTCTCACCATCAGCCAGCCAATCATTACCGCGTTCCAACGCCTGATTTAGGTCATTGGTGTACAAATAGTCCTCAATTTCTCCGTTTTCATACAGTGCCAGCTCAAAATCTGTGGAGGCATCTTTAGCTGAATTGCCATCGTTATTGATGAATTTGCCGCCAATTTCGGCGCGGCGATTGCCATTTCCTTTTTCCGCTTGAAACGTGCCTAAGCTTGCGTGTCGGGCTTCAATGTAGGTAGCATAGCCCATACGTTGCGCCATGGCATTCATAGCGGCTAGGCGTTCTTGGGTCAGTGGCTTACGATTTTCCCAATCCTCGGCATTTTGTTTAACCTCGGGGTCATCGTTGGCATATTGCGCAAATGGATTGTCGGTTGAGTAGGTAGGCGCGTCGTTCATGCCTAAATCAAAGCGCAGTTCATTCTGCCGTTTTAGTGCTTTAATCAAGCCAATGCCGCCTAGACTTGCCTTGCTCTTAATAATACCCTTTAGTTCTCTAAGGGCTTTAATTTGTGCCATTCCTGTTAGCATAATTTTTCCTTACGATGTTGCTTTATCAAGTGCCGCGCTGATAATCGCCAACGCTTGCGCCAATAGCGGGTCGTTTTCGTCTTTTTCGCCAATCGCTTCTAGTCGGTCGTAATCCACGCCATCTAAGGGGTCTGTTTTACCGCTTACAATATCATTTAAAAATGCGATATCGTCGGCGGTATACGCTGGATGGGGCTGGGTATTTGGTTTTGGCTCTGCGGTTAATGTTCGATTACTCAGTGGGGTTTTAGCCTCCCATTGCTTGACTTCATCAAGCACTTTTGCTATCTTGTTTTTGAAGTCCGCAATCGGGGTTTTCAGCACTTGAGCTTGCTCATCTGAAACCAACTGCCCTGCGGGCTTTTCTTTTTCTTCAATTTCTACTGCTTCAACAGAATAGATTCTTGTGCCTTCGTTGGAGTGCTTGTACTCAATGACCGTAATCATTACAGGAACATACGCACCCGTTGATTCATCAAGCATGATGCTACCTAGGCGGTGAACGTGCTCTACGTTTATACGATTTTTTTTATCGTCATGGGTGACCTTAATAATCGCTCTTTCAAACAAAATATCAATATTTGCTACCGCTTGTGCGTGTAGGCGTGGTGTTGCGGACTGTTCGGTTGCTTTTTTGCTGCCTAGTTTTCCAATGGTGTTGCCGCTTATCGTTGCCTCCATTGCAAATTTTTGATTTATGAATGATTTACCAACTAACGGCTTTATCAAGGCCTGCGCCTCAGAAACACTATCTGCATGGCGCGGCATGATAGCTTGTTGTAGCAAACTAGCTTGATTAGACGCATCTGAAGTATATCTCTTGCCGCCACCCATATTCAAAACGCTGCCATCTTGCAAGCCATTGGCATCAATGCCCATATCGATTAACGTTTTTTTGAGGTAATCAGCCAGTGTTTCTTTAAATGGGTTAAAATTACCGATTGCCGACCCGATATCAACACGTATCGATTCAGACTTTGGCTCGCCTCCTGCCTCGGTGTAATTTAATGTGATACGGGTTTTGTCATAGCCGTTTTTAGGAAGTTTGCTTTCATCATAGTCATACAATGCTTGCAATTCGCGTTGCAAATCGTCAAGACTGTAGAAATCACGACCTTCTAAGCTGTCACCCTGCGACGCTTCCGTCCACTCAACCGTTACGCTATCTAGCGTACCTTCTATGCTCACCGTCAATGGTTGGCTATTGGTGGTTTTATTTCCGCTCGCCGCCACACGATTAAAATATTCGTAATTGGATAGCTTATCTTTAAACTCGTCAATATTGTTTGACACCCAATCAACGCTGCCTTGATAAGTGTTTGGAATTTTAGGCAAACTAAGTTGTTTGATTGTGGCGGCAAAACGCGTATTTTGGCGAAGCTCCCTTGATATACTTAAGTCGCCTTGCATGACACCATTGATAATCTTAGCAATCTCAATACGGTTTTCGGTGTCTATTTTGGCAAAATCGCCGTCATAGCCCCATGCATGAGACAAGGCTTTATATTGACTTTGATATTGTGGGTAAATTTTTACCGAACCACTACCCCATTCGCTTGTCAGTTCAGTTGGCGTGCTTGCTGCCTGTGACGCTTCACTCACCGCCACCCCCTGTCCGTCTGGTATGATTGGTTGCATTTTTTCAGGCGAATCTGTTATGATATTAATGGCTTGCTCTGAACGATGGAAATTTTCGCCTGCCACGTGAGCTAGATTGAACGCTTTGTTCTTTTCTTGCAAGTGAAGATGAGGGATACCTGATATGTCGGGCTGGCGGCCCTCCAGAGCAAGTTTCTCCGCATATGCCTTGGCTTTCTGAATGGTGCCTTTCTTAACAGGCATAAAATTATAAACGACGACTGTATTATCCTGCACTGATAATCCCAAGGCCATCATGGCATCTTTTGACTGGCGGCTTCGCGGTCTAAAATCATTGAACAATGCCAACGCTCTTGAATGCTCTTGGTGGTTAGGCAAAATTTCATCGGGTAAAATGTTTTCGTTTAATAACTTACCTAGCATTTCGCGCGCCATCGCCTCGCCACGGCTAGCAAAAATGTGTTGCATGGCATCTGCGGTAATATAGACACAATCTAAACCCATATGATAGTTTGGCAAATAAGCCACCAATTGTTGTTTCAAATCTTGTGTTAATGTCAGCAACTTGAACGCTTTTTTTGGCAATGTATCGTGAAAGTTTGGATTGGTAATAAACTGGTTGATAAAATCCCAAATTTCTTGCCGATCATGGTCAGAGAAGTAACCATCACCGCTCACCGCCACTGCTTCATCACTCAAGCGAAAATCGTCAATTTGCTGTTTCAAATCAGCAATATCGGCATCTAACTGGGCAATGGTGGCCATTTTATCATCTACCAGTTTTTGCGCTGTCGCTATTTTCTCTTGGTTTTGCGCCTTTTTCATCTGCGCTGCAACAAAACGTTTGCTGTTTTTGGCGGCAACTTTCATGATGCGGCTGGCTATCACATCATATCTGACCTTGTCGCTTTGTTTGGGCGATACCGCTGCGGTCACATCCTTTTTGTTAAGTAGCCATTTCCAGCTCACCATCGTGTCGTTAGCCGCTAGTTTTTTCGGGTCGGCATCGGGGTTATGAAAGATAATGCTAAACGTTTGACCATCGGACAAATCAAACTGCATGGCAACGTTTGCCACACCTTGTCGCTTAAACGGCTTGGTGGTGGTAACATTCGTTACCGTCAAATCACCAACCGCATGATGACCCAAGGCGGTGAACAGACGGTCGCCCATCGCGTCTAGGCGGCTGTAGGTTTCCATTAAGGCATCAAAACCCAACTCGGTCGCACCCAAATCTGCTAGCAATTCGCGCATATCAAGCTTGGCAGTCAAGCCGCCAAACGCGTCGTGTTTTTGTAGGTCGAGTAATA
The DNA here is from genome assembly GCF_001591265.1 of Moraxella atlantae NBRC 14588. Classification (GTDB taxonomy): domain Bacteria; phylum Pseudomonadota; class Gammaproteobacteria; order Pseudomonadales; family Moraxellaceae; genus Faucicola; species Faucicola atlantae. The sequence goes on from NZ_BCUL01000013.1 coordinate 12,635, forward strand.
AGCGGCTATAGTCGCTGCCGTGTGAGACAAGGTTTGCACCGTCCCACATGACGTTATCAGCGGTCACGCGGTTTTGCTCGGCGCGTAACATCTTGCTGTTGATAATGGGCAGGTAGTAGCCTGTGTCTTGGCTGGGATTATTCATCAATCGGGCGATAGTTTCTGAGCTCCAGCCGTTTTGTGGGGCAAAATCTAGGCTCATATCATCAAACTGCGCACTGTCATTGACAACCACGGTGGCATAGTCTGCGCCTAAATAGTCAAATTGGCTTAAAGCAAGGTGTGCGGCATGGTCGTCATCGTCCGCTCCCACCACCGCCACGCTGTCAATGTACTTATGGCTGCCATCAAACAAGTTTAATACCGTGTAGTGGTCATCACCGCTGCCCACGCTTGCATCAAAGCCTAAGCCATCAAAGCCTGCTTTATCAGCAATAAGCACAGGCATAGCGCGATAACGCCCATCAATCACCCCGACTTCATAGCGACTGTAGCGGCGTGTGCCATCGGGGGCGGTAATGTAGCTGTTAGCTTGTTGTAGTGTTTGATAATGCTGCATAACAAATCCTTGCGATACAATATAGATGGCTTATTATTAAACAGAACATCAAGGCAGGTTGTGGGGTGTTCCAACCCTTTAAAAACAAAAAACCCACCAATTAAGGTGGGCTTTTGGCAATCGCAGACAATCAAGCTTGTTTGAGCTGTGCCATTTGCGAACGCATGGCGGCAAGTTCTGCTTCAAGGCGTAACTTTTCTGCCACCACTTGATTGAATTTTTTGCGATGTTCGGCATCGGCAAAACGCTGCAACACCAACTTGGCAAGCGTTTGATAGCCCACACCTTCTGCCTGTCCAATCAGTTTTAGGTCTTCAATTAAGGTGATAGGCAAGCGGATTGATATGAGTTGCGTTTTATCACGCCCCGTGCCATTAAGCGCGGCTCGTCGTGCGCCCGTTTGATTGGTCTTTTTGGCATATGCCATTTCTGCACCGATTTCCCGATTTTCCCAGCGTTCGCTGTCGGCAAATACGATGGCTTCAAAGTCTTGGTCGGTCATAATTTTACCTTTTAAATAGATTACCACATCAGTAATAGTAATCTTTGCCCGTCAAGGCATTAAATAGCGTAATTTCTGCTGTATTTGGCTCATAGGCGGATTTGACATAGAAGGTTTGTTTTTCCTCTTGAAACACAAAACATACCTTTAGCAGCCTGCCTTTATCAGTGTATGCCAAAAACCACAACGTCGGAGGCAAGGTTTGGTGCTGTTCGCGAGTGTCTTCTAGGTCATCGCCATCATCGCTGTTGTAAAAACACTCTATGACCTCCTGTTCGGTCACCGCATGTTTTTCATTCAACTTTGCCAAAATCTTAGGCGAAATCACAAAACGCGGTTCGTTATCTTGAGGCTGCGTCATCAGTATTAAACCTATACATCTTTTGTATATACGTTATTATTATAATAACCCTTGCTGGCTATAAATTCAACTGGTATTATTGTATATACAACTAAATCGGACTGCCCGTGCCTGTTCTCACGCCCCCGTGACGATGACCTTTTAGCGACTTGCCACCGCCAACCACGTCCCCACTGGCGGTGATTTTGCCCGACACATTTTGATCGCCCGATTGCTCAAGGCTGCCTTTGTGGGTAATGTCGCCATTCACCACCAAGTGCGCATTGATAGTAAACGTTGGCGTGTTGGCAGTAATACTGCTATCGGCATTGATTAACCCGAATTCGACATAAGAAAGGATAAAAAAAAGAAGTCCAATATGCTAAAGTAAGTTCACCACAAACAACCTAGCCAAGGACTTCTTACATGGACAATCTCGAAGCACTTTACTGCCACATAGACGACTACTGCAAAACCTACACAGCCGAGCAACAGAAGAAAATGCTAACGCTAAAGCGAAAAAGCAGTAAAAAGACCCGAAACAAACCATGCTGCATCAGTTTAGCAGAAATCATCACCATCTCGGTACTATTTCATCAAATCAGATACCGAGAATTTAAAGCATTTCACTATGGCTATCTGTGTCAATGGCTAAAAAGTGCCTTTCCAAGACTACCAAGCTACAACAGAATGGTAGAACTGATGGAAAAAGCCGTACATCCCATGTGTGACTACTTGAAATTCTTAATGCAAGGCAACTGCACAGGGATAAGCTACATTGACTCAACCAGTCTAGCTGTGTGTGACAACCACCGTATCAAACGCCACAAAGTCTTTGCCGACACTGCCGCACGCGGCAAAAGCAGCATGGGCTGGTTTTATGGCTTTAAACTGCACGTCATCATCAATGACCAAGGAGAGCTTGTCAATCTCACCGTCACAGCAGGCAATGTGGATGACAGAAAACCTGTGAAACAACTGTGCGATATGACCGTATTTGGTAAACTGTTTGGTGATAAAGGCTATATTGATAAATCCCTAACTGCTTGGCTGGATGAGCATTTGGACGTTGAGTTGATTACCAATGTCAAAAAGAACATGAAAGCTAAGGACATTGCTTGGTTAGATAAGCGATTACTCAAACGCCGTTTCTTGATTGAGACGGTGTTTGATGAGTTAAAGCATATTTGCCAAATTGAGCATTCAAGACACCGTAGCCCTGCTGGGTTTATGGCTAATTTATTGGCAGGGCTGATTGCTTATTGCCACCAAACCAAGAAACCTACACTAAAGAATGTGCTGATTGGGCATTCCTTACCGCAGGTTGCTTAGTTTGTGATAGCTTTCAATGAGTTAGGCTATGGCTTATGTCGAACTGGGGTTGATTAGGATATTTTGCCGCGCCAGTAGTTCAATATTAGCTTGGCGTATGCGGCGCACATCCACCATCGCGCCCTCACTATGACTGCGATAAAATGCGATAATCGGGCACGCCATGTCGCCATTCTCAAAAAAAACCCAACAATCCGCACCTGCCAACAGCTCGCGCTCGGTGTCCTTATCATCATCGCCGATTGGATAAGCAAGTAAAGCGGTTAAACCGTCAGACGCGCCATCGGTTAAGCCTGCAATGCTGATCTTGGCGGTGCGTTTGTGCTTGTCATAACTTAGTAGTTTGGCTGGATAAAAATAAGGGGTCATTTTTTGATGCCTGCTATACGTTTTTCTGCTATCTCAAAATCAATCAAGCGTCCACCACCTGCGCTAACCATGCCTTGGTAGCCCCTACACTTGCGCCGCCCAATGCGCCCGTATCAAACCGATGCGCGACGGTCAATAGCGCGTAAACCTCATTGCCCACCTGCACCGTCTTGCCTGCTTGTAATTCATCATCCATTGAGCGCAGCAGCACTCCATGGGTAATTAAAACGCGCTTTAGATTGCCCAGTTCCCGTTGGTCGGTGCGCGGCATGTAGTCCACGTGTTTGCCCTCAAGCGTCTGTCCGACAATCTGCTTGCCATCATCGGCAACCGACAAAAAATTGGTATTCTGTCTTGCCACCTGTGTGGGATTTTCCACCCACTGAATTTGGGCAGGGTCATACTTGCGGATGGGCGTTTGGCTCATCAACGTCTGTATGCGTCGGGCGTTTGCCGTCTTGTTGTCCGCGTCATACACCATCACCGCAGCTTCTTTTTGCAGTGCCAATGCCAAGCGTATCGTTGGCATCTGCCCCTTTAGGCACACAAACTGCCTAAGCTTGATATCCTCACTAAAACGCAAGCGCGCACCTAGACTTTGATAAGCTTGCGCAATGCTGATATCATCATGGATGGTTGCGCGTTTTGTGACCGATAGCAGCGGCACACACCCTGCCAGCACTGCAATGACAGCAATGCCGCCTAAACGTCTGCCATCTTTGACCGCATTGTTATTGACCGCGTGCGCCTTGACGATTTCAAACATCACACCATTGACCAAGTGCAGCGTCTTGCCCACAACCAACTGTGCGCGCAACGCCTTGGTGGCATTGACCGTAAGTTCAAGCGTGACAGGCACGGGCACAAGGTCATAGCGCAAAATTGCCGACAGCAAGTTTGCGCCATCTATCGCTTGACCATCGGATAGGTAAATGACCATAACTGACTTTGACCAACCGTAGTTTTGGTGCGTATCGGCTCACCTGTCACCTCAACGCTAAACGGGGCGTGACAAAACGCCTCTTTTTTCATCTGCTCAAGTGCTATCTGATAAATTTGGTTTGCCTCGCTTGATGACAGCCCAAACGCTTGCACGCCCAACGCCTGCGACCCCTCCATGCGTCGCGCCTGTAGCAGGTCACAATGCGCGCGTATGACAGGATAGACAATAGCCCACTCATCGGCTAGCAGATTGGTATCAAGCGTAAGCGACATAAACAAGGGCAGTGCCACATCCTTTTGGTACTCGGCATCTAGCCGCGCCCAACTTGCATACAATCGCACCGAATCTAGCGCGATTTGCTCGACATCCTCAGGCAGCAGCGAATAGCCGCTTGTCAGCAGCTCATCGTATAGCCAGCTTGCCACATCGCGCAAACTGCCTGCCTCCGCCCGTGGAAACTGCTGAATGTCAGACGGGTGTACTACCTCTAGGCGCATTAAATACGCCCCGTATAGCCGTTAATATTGCGTATGCCCGTTTGATTAAACACACCGCCTTGCGCCAAGCCAATCAAGCCGCCAACCGCCGCATTAATGGCATTGGTCTTGCCGCCACGCGCTTTTAGCGTGTTGTTGATTTGGTCAAAGGCACTTGCACCTGCCGCGCCAAGGTCTGCGTTTTGCCCAAAGTACATATAACGGATACTGCCGTTCACGCTCAGCACCTGTGAGCGTGAAGCCGAATCAATCTCGCCGCCACCATCGCTAAAGGTGATGGTGATATCAAAAATTCGGTAATCGGTCACGGCACTGGCAAAGCCATCACTAATACCAAAAAACACATGTGCGGCATCCAAAAAGCCGCCATTATCCGCCATCGCCTGCGCAAAGTCACCGACGGTGTTTTTCTCGGTTTCAAGGATAGTCAAAGATGATTCAAAACTGGTTTTTGGCACGCCCGAAACGTGAGCCGCCAAGCCGCCAGCATAGTCCACATCAGCCGCGTCATTGTTGGTGGCAATCGGCTTTTGAAAGTTGGTAATCAGCAAGCGCAAATGCTCAAAACCGTCTGGCACAAGCACTGCATTGCACGCCAGTGCGGCTGCACCAAGTTCTTTGGCGGTTTCATATTCGCGGCGATAATGGGCATAAGTGGGGAGTGAGTTTTTCATAAAAAAATAGCCTCAAAGGATGTTTAAGGCTATTGTGCTATGCCGTAAAACCGTGCGATTGGGGGTGTTCCAATTCCGCTAGCGTTTGGCAGGCGACTTGGCAAACAGCCCGTATGGCGCAATCACTTGAAACGTCACTTGGGTTTTGGCAACCTCGCTTCTGCCCGATGATGACAGCGACGTACTAAACGACTTAACCGCCACCAAATAATCTTTGGGTACAGATTTTTGCTTGCCCAACAGCTTGATGGTGAGTTTAAACGTATAGTGTTTGGGCTCGGTCATTGTGCCGTCTGCCCGATACGCCAAGCCTTGGCAAATCCCTGCCGACTTGGCGATATCGCCACCAGCGGTTTCAATAAAAGTAACCTCTATGCTCTCTAAGCTGTGCTGGGTGAAGTGATGCAGCTGCCACGCGCCAGCATAAAAACTTTCGTTCTCACTGCTACCGTTGGTCAGTTCAACATCGGTTGCCAACCACGCCAGCGGAAAATCACCGCCAAACCACGAGGCATTGCTTGCAATGTGATAAATGTTTTGCAATTCAATGGCATATTGGCATTGTAGCAACGTGCCCAGCCCATGCAGCCGTTGGTAGTGCTTGTTTGCCTCAACCGCGCTGATACCAAAATAGGCGTTGTGTTTGGTGGTGCTTAGTGCCTGTCCGCCTTGTTCAAACTGCCCTTGTTTGGCGGAATCAGACAGCGCGCGCACGGTTTTAACCGCGCGTTTAGTGGTCTTAGCCTTCATCGTCGTCTGCCTCGTCGTCCAAATCATCGCCTAGGTCATCGTCCGCTTCATCGTCTAAATCGTCGCTTTCCGCGCGGCTTGCCTCATCATCCAAGCCGCCCATACCCATCGCGCCCTGCCCCATCATCCCACCGTCTGTGCCATCGGGCGGTGCGGCTAGCAGGCTTTCCGCAAGTTTTTTGGCGCTTTCAAAGTCTTCACCTGCGTCATTTTCCAAAATAAGCTGGGTTGCCTCTTTGGGTAAGCCCAATTCGTGCAGCATTTGCAGCATTTGCACTTTAAGCATGGCGGTGTTAATACGCGTCTGCTTGTTGGTCAGTGCCTCGGTGGCGGCAGCGGACTGGTCTGAATAAAAATCAAACTGCCACGGATACTCACCATCATAAAAATAAGCTTGATAGCGCAAAGCAAAATGCAGTGCCATCAAGTCATTAAAGCTGTCAATCAAGGCTTGCCGAATCAGCATAGAGCGTCGCATGATTTGTGCTGACGTGTGAAAACTTGCCCCATCTCCCAAGCCGCCTGCCAACATATCCGCCCAACCCATTAGCGATAAATCCATGCCCAAGCCACCAGCCACGCGACGCAAATTCAACATCAGCGTGCTATCATTGAGTGGGGCAACGCGCTGGGACAAATCGCCCAACGGTGTGATGGTCTGTTTACTGCCCCATGTGGGCAAAACGTGGTAGTTTGTACCAAAGATTTCCTCACCGCCTTCAAACGCGGCTTTAATGCGGTCACGGTAGTTTTGTAGCATTTGCACTAAGCCTGCCTTGTAGCGTTTTTGCTGGTCGGGCGGCATACCTTCCATATCCACCGTTAAAAACGCCTGCTTGACGCTATCGGCAATTTGTTGATTGTTGAGTGCCAGTAGGTTTAACATCGCGTCACGCCACGCGCCCTCAACAGGATACAAAAACGAACCGCCCACCGCGGCAGGCAATACAGGCATATCAGCTTGTACGTCGTATTCCAGCAACCGCGCTTTTAGCCACTGTCCAAGCGGTGCTTGCGGCACATACTCCACGCGCGGCATTTTCACGCGCAGCATTTGTAAAGGGGTGAGTTTTGCCAGCACGTTTGTCCAGTCGTCCATCTCAAGCGCAAAAAAACCCACCGTGCGCCCACCTTGTTCAAACGCCTGTATCAGTGGCGGCTGCGTATATTGGTCGTTGATTAAATCCACCACGCCTTGTTGCTTGTGGCTATAAATCCGTGCATAGCTGTCACCATAGCCAATCGCTTGCCTTGCTAGACTAAATGCCATGCGGTTAATCAACGGGGTCATGCGCCGCGCCTCACGCTCGACTTGTTCGCGCAGTTTTTTGGCACGCACGCCTTTGCCACGGATACGCTCATGGGGCGTGATAAAAATAACCTCGCCCGTTGTCTCATGCCCACCCAATGCCGCGGTCACATGTAGCGACAATGCCTCAGCAATCTGTGGGTCAGCTTGCATAACCTGCCACTGGGTATAAATTTGCTTGCGCGTTCGTGGGGCATTTTCAGACGTGGGGAATGTGCCAAGCTCAAATTGCGTGACTGCGTCAAACCGTTGGTCTAGCTGTTTGATGTTGGGCAAATGCTCACGGTGCGCATTTTCGCGCTGGGTGATAAGCATGTTAGCCATAAAGTTTGCAAGTTTCATAATCGCGCCAAAAAGTTGTTATTTGGGCTATTATGACGCGTGGCTGGTGGGATTTTGGGGAATTGTTCCAAACAAAACCCCTCAATAGGCGAGGGGTTTTGGATTGGGGGCGAAATCAGTCACTAAAACGCATTTTTGTTATGGCGGCGCAGCGACATATTTTGCAAGTTTTTTTGCTGTTTGTCGGATAGGTGCTTATATAGGTTGCGCTTAATACCCTTTGCCAAAGACTTCATTTGTTTGCGAATGGCAGTTGGTGTGGCTGCCTTCTTGCGCGCTTTACGCAAGCTGGCTTTTTGCTTGCCCGATAGCACCACATGACCGCCAATGCGCTTATTTACCACATCCACTTTGCCGTTGCGGATGACCTTAACGGCTTTATACGTCACTTTATGCCCGTTAATTTCTTTGGTGGTCTTTTGTCCTGTGCGCGGCTTTTTCTTTTTTTGCCCGTCAAACATTGCCCCATCGTACATCGCCCCATCATACAATTCCTCGTACGGCTCATCGCTCAAATCATAGCCAAATGCAAAAATTTGGGCAAACTCGTCCAATGGGTCGCCATCATCGGGTAGGTTTTCAACAACCGTTTGGCACGCGCTCTCAATGGCGGTATCAGCGACATCGGCATCCATGCCGAACATGTCATCAATCACGCCATCATCAACGCCAAGGCTAGAAAAAGCATCCGCCACATGCGCAGATAATGCCGCCTTGACCAACGGGTCAATATCATCATCGTCATCATCGCCCAATGTTTCAAGCATTAGCGCGTCCAACAGTTCGCTGGGCAGCATTTCATCCTCAGGTTCAGCGTCCTGCCCTTCTGTGACCAGCAAGGCAAGCTGCAAAACCACGCTCAATGCCGCCAAACGCATGTTACTGGTAGCGGTGATTTCGGCACGCTCACTGATTGGATCGTAAGTGATTTGCTCGGCTGCCTCACGAATGCCGTCCAGCTGTTGGCGTTCATGTGCTTGTTCGCGCAAGCGGCTGGCAAGACGGGTATTCATTCCAAATGACATAGTAGGTTGCTCCTATTTTACAATAGTGGTTTCAAGATAAGCTTGACGCACCGCACCTTCGGGGCGACGTGCCAGTTTGACGTTTACTGCCTCAAAGGGCTTTTCGGCATTTGGGCTGATTTCTAGCGCATAATACCGCCCAGCCAATTCTACCGATTCTTTGAGCAGCCCTGCCGCCACACAGGCGTCCAAAAACCGCTGGCAGTCGCCATACACGCGGCTTAAAAAATCATCCATGGGCGCAAGCATATGCCGCTTGATGATGTCAATTACACCATTGGCGGTAAAGGTTTCAATCTCAGCGGCATTCGCCAAGCGCAACGCACTGGTTGCACTGCTGCGCTGGGTCAAGACATCGCCATAAATCCAGCGTGATTGGTTTTGGTAGCGTTCATTTAGCACCACAATCACATGCGCAGCTGCCAGCGCGTTTTGCGCCTCCTCATCCAAATTAACCTCATCCATCTGCTTCATGCCGCGAAAATCAATCGGGAACTCATAGCCAGCCACAGGGATATGCAAAGGCGGAATGCCATTGACGTTGCGCAAGGCGTTACGCAACAAATGCTTGCCAAGATAATCGCCCACACAAGGTCGCCACTTTTGACGCGACAAAATCCCCGATGTTTCGCCCGGGCGGCATTTATTTGGATTCCATAGCACGCGGATGCGCTGGTCATTGAAGTTTAAGCCCTCAACCAGTGCCGCCACGTTGCGCCAGTCAGTCATCTGCCCCACGTCAATGAACATATGAATGTTAAAATCCGCCATCACGCCTGCCAGCGCGTCAATCATTTCAAGGTCGGACACGTCCGTTACGGCAATGTAGTTGGGGTGTGGCGCAAACTTGGTCAGCATGTTGCGCACCTCAGTGGGGCTGATATCTGGCTGTAGCGGGCTTGCTGGCACATCAAACACCACCTCACGGGTGCGATAAGCATATAGGGTGTTCATCACGCCTGCTTGCTCTAGGGCTTGGCGGATGGTTTGTGCCTGTCCTGCGTCATAATACGTTTCCACCACGTCAAAAAAGTCAAACTCGCTGTCCAATGCGCCATAAAAGTCGAGTTTCTTGGCAATGTAGGCTAGGTTGTGGCTGTGGTTCTCCTCAAGTGCGTCAATACCGCCGCCTGTGTAAAGCCGCCCTGTCAAAGTGGTAATCACGCTGCCGTCAATTTTGTCTTTAAAAATTAGGTTGAATGCCAGTCCGTGAAGTGGGTCTATTGCACTGTGCAAGGGGTCATTGTCTGCCACCTCTTTGGTGTCTGTGACGCGCACCACCAATTCAGCGTTGTTGTCAAACACATAATTGCCCGTTAAGGCAATCTGCGCAAGAGCAGGGGCTGGGGTACGCGTTAGGCTTACGCCACTTTGCGTAACATTGAAATATAAGGTATCCATAAAATAAGCCTATCAAGTGAGATGATAGGCTTATGGTAGATTGGGTTAAAAGACGGGTTTAGGGGGTGTTCCGCGCAATGGTTGCGATGGTTAGGGTCATGGTGTGCCCATGTTTTTTAAAATATACATATCAAGTCGGACAGAGCCGTCAGAATTAAAAGTAACTCTTTCATCTGCATCCGCTACCATCAGCCCTGGCTGATAGTTGCTGTAGGCGTCGGCATATTTAAACTCTAAGACATGTCTTGTCCAGGAGGGCGAAAAAATACTCATATAGCCGCCCGCACCCTCAAATTTGCCAGATCGTCCTTGTACCATTTTAATATCCGTCCCAGCAATAGACCCATTGTTTGCTGCACCCACGATCTGATCGCGCATATCTACGCCATCAACGCGGAAATACTCATAAATACTGGGGTTAGCAACATTTTCGGCAATAAAATAATCATAAGGATTGCTTGGATCAGTGGCTGATAGCATAATAGGTGGAAGAGTAATATAAATGTCAGCCATGCCCCCATCAACGGGGGCTACCACTTTCCCAAAGGCGCACCCACGCGCACAACCCACAATTCATTGATACCCGTGCGAAACGCGTCTTGCACCGCCATAAAATCGGGGTTTGCCGCGTCAAATCCCAAATACGCGGAATAATTGTCTTTATTTACGCGAAACGGCGCACCCATAAAGCCGCGTTTAAATCGCCCCACAATCAAGCCATTGCTAATGCTTGATGGATTGTTGGTTTCTGACTTATCTTGTACACCTTGGTACTGAATACCAACGGCATCGCCTAAAATTTTGGTCTGAATCATGGTTATACCCCTTTGGCTGCATTAGCCCCGTGTTAGTCCTGTATCACCAGTTTATTGCGGTGTAAGTAGTTTAGCTGTCGGATGTTGTTAAGCACACGTTGGCGCGTGGCATAGCCGTTTAGATGAATAGCACTCACCTTGCCCGACACCAGTCGCGTCATGCTGGCAGTTTCTAGTAAATCTGCTGAATGGTTGTTTTTAACAAAAATCACGTTATCAACCTTCGGCAGAGGCTTGGCAGGCTTTGGTGTCACGGGTGTCACGGGCATGACAGGTGTGGGCTTAGCTTCGGGCTTAACTTCGGACTCAGCTTCGGGCTCGGCTTCTACTGTGGCTGCGTTCGTTGCCGCTGCGTCGGTTGCGTCATTCACTACGGATTGGGCGGTTTTGTCAGCCGCGCTGTCGGTAGTACTGTCAGCCGTCGCACTGCTGGTTTCACCGTTTTTTTCATCGCCCTTTTCGTCGCCATCTGTGCCTTGCCCCTCGTTGTCTTTGTTTTCTGTGGTGGTCTTGCGACGGCGCGTGGTTTTGGGTTTAACCTCGTCCACAGGTTCAGCTTGCGCCTCAGCGTCACGGCTTGCTGTGGTGTCTGCCGCTGCATTTTCGGCAGGCGTGGTCATTGCTAAGTCTTTTTCTTGCTGGTCTGTTTGTTGGTCTATTTGCTGAATTGCCATATCAATTCCCCTCATTGAGTATTTAAAAAGCCCATGGCGGTATCGACAACACCGCCACAGGAAAAAGGCTTACAGATTTGGTACGTTGATGATTTGGATAAGCATACCTTGGTTGGCATACATCGGATTGGGGTTGCGTTCTGCTGCCAAACGTGAGTACACGCCCACTTGCTCCTCGAACAACTCGGGATTTGCACTAAGCACGATTGGCGGCACCGCAGTCATACCGACAAAAGGCGACAATGCTGGGTCATTGGGACGCGGCAATGCCAAGATTTCTGCCGTGGTGGCTGAATTGGCGGCATCGTCAAACACGCCCAAACTTGGCGGCACGTAGTATACGTCTGTGCCATCATTGACTGTACCTAAGCGGTAGATGGTTGCGTTATCGCCATAGCTTGCGCCTGTTGGCTTAAACATATCCTCACCCAGCGTGTTAAAGTACACCGCACCCGCGTCTGATACAAAGTACATCATGCCGCCCACACCGCGGTTCATCTGACGGCTAAGTGCAGCCTTGGCTTTATACAAGCTGCCTTTGGCGGCTGCCAGTTTGCCTTCAACACTTGAGAACTCCACGCCTTGCTTGTCAAGGTCGATGATTTGCGTATGGTTGGCTTGCATAAGGCACGCGCGACGCGTTTCACGCAACAAGCGTGCGGTTTGCTCAAGATAGTATTTGTTTTGTACCACCGCCAGCACCGCGGCATTCCAAGTGAGGTTTAACTCATTGCGCATTTGAGTGATAGCGTCAATGGTTGCGCTCACTTTCACGCGTGATGGCGAAGCATAAATGCCGTATGATTCAAAGCCCATATCCACACCGGGCGGCGTCAAAATATAGTTGCCGTCGGCATCTTTGCGCTCATAGTCAAAGACAACTTGCACCTCAACTTCATCTTGCTGTGGCAAGTCAAACGCGCCATCAAACGTGACTTCCACGGTGTGATTGTCTAGGTCAGCCGTGCCTGATTGGACTTTGTATTTTTTGCCGTCAATATCCACCTCTTTGCCGTTCACGCCTTGTAGCACGGATACGCCTGTGGTGGTTGGGTGGCTCTTGTTCGCGTCATTGGCAACCATCACGCCTTTGACAGTAATCACCACACGACCGCCTAAGAAGGGAGCTTTTTTGGTGGTGGTATCTGCCTCAAACACGGTGGCGTTGTTGCTGTCTTGACGGGCGGTGTAGCCGACATGGATTGGTGTCTCAAACGTCGCGCCATTGGCTGTCATCACCAACGTGTGGCGGTTTTCAAGGTAAGGCAAGCCTGCTTTGTCACCGTCAATAAAATCACCGCGGCTAAATACGCCCATGCGGATATTGGCAGTGGTGCGCCCAAAAATCAGCGGCACTTCGTTTGAGCCAATCGGGTTTGGCAGCTGCGCAACAATCGGCAAGCTTGATGAAATCAGCGTCATCAAGGTGACTTGAATGGCCGCTGGTACGACTGACAAGGCTTCATGGTGGTCAAATGACAGCTTGTCAAATTGCTTTTTGGCTTCCACGTCGCTTGAGTGCTCGGTAAAGCCATTTAACGCCATTTGAAAGGCAGCCATAATGGTGCGCTCAGATGGCATGTCGCCACCGTTGCGCGCTTGGTAGTCCTCAATGCCAGCCTCTAAGCCATCAAAAATGCGGTTGATTGCCTCTGGGCGATTGTCCACACCTTTTGAGTTTAAAATAAGCTGCACGGTTTCGGGCAACTGAACGCCAGCGTGGTCTAGGCTGTCAAACGCCTGCATCACGCCCATGTTTTGGCGGCGGTTTTGATACTCACCCAAAAAGCGGCGAAAATTCTCTAGTTCGGGTTGTACCGCGTTTTGGTATGCTTTAACGACTTGCTTATCCATAAAATTTCCTCGGGATTAAACTGGATAAGCACAGTGTAAAGGGGCGAAATAAAGGGCTTTAGGGGGTGTTCCAAGGAAGGATTGGTCATGGCGCAATCGAGCTTGCCATTATATACATAAATGTATATGATAAAAAAATCAAGCAAGGTGACGCTTGCTTGATGGGTTACCGCCGCCGCCCTGTGGAAGTGGCGGCTTCACTGGAGTAAGACGATGAAAACACTGGTTTTAGTCGCTGTTTTCATTGCCCTAATCTTGCTAAGCAGTAATGCTTACTAGATTGGGGTAGCCTAAAGGTGGTAGCACACCCATGGCTGGATTGGTGGAAACGCCAATCCACTCCATTATCCCAAAATCCAACATAAAAGACAACCGCCATGTCGCACCGCAATTATAATCACACCGAATACGCCAAACGCGCTCGTGCCAACTACAATGCCAAAGCTATCGCCAATGTTGGCGTACAGTTTCGTCAAGCCGACCAAGCCGCCCTTGATGCATTAAATGCCTTAACCGAAATTTACGGCTCACGCGCCAACGCCGTCAAACAAGCCTTGTTGGCACACTATGCCACATTACAACACACTATACCACACGACAATCCGTCCATTGACTAATCCAGCGGACTTACATCATCAATCAGGCTTTCATCAAACGCGGGCAAAAAGTTTAAGTCGAACTTTTGGTTAAACACATATTTGACCCCAAAATCCGCCATGATGCTGCTACCTGTGCGCCCCACGCACTCCATATAAATAAAATTGTCCTCTGCCAGCAGCAAACAAAACAAATCGCTAACCTTGGGTATCCAATCGGGGATATTCACCAACCGTTCGCGCCCGTGCAAATTGATGTCGTACGGCTCAACCTGCCCTGCCATCGTGATATCCTCGGGCTGAATGATTAGGTTGTTATCATACACTGCCCCACCAATAAACTGCTCACACGTCAGCATAGCATGACCCAATGGCTCATAGTCAAAAGCATGCTCATCCATCATCACCCCCGACGCCACACCCAATCCGCCCCATGTTTCATCGTCACGGTTAGCAAACGGGCTGTCAGGTACGGGCAAAATCACCTTGCGAAAGGCAAACGCTGGGATAGATTGCAAACTTTGTAGCACAATGGCGCGGCTGGCAAGCCACTCCTCAAACACCGACTTAAAATCCGTGCGAAACTCATACACCTTGCGCCGCGCCTCTTCGGCAAAATGCTGTTTTGGGTCAATATCCTTTGCCAGCAATTCTTGGCAGATGATTTTTTGCTTGCGCGCATCTGCCAAACTCACCGCGGGATAACGCCCCAAATTAACCATATCCTTTTTGCCAGTAAATGGACGCGTGTATTGTAGATACCAAGTGCGCGTGTTTGATGTTGTGATATTGAGAACCAGACCTTCGCCATCGTATAGCCGATAGTTTTTATCTTTCGGCTTGGCTTTTTCAACCTCGGTTGCAGTAAGCGGACGTGTTTGACGTGGCATAACAGTAAACCTTTTTTGATAAAACAGTAAAATACAACTTTTACTGCCAGCTTTACTGTTAAAAACTGTATATTGCTACATACGCAAGCATACGCCAACAGACAACAAAAAAGCCCAAACGCTTGCTGCGTAAGGGCTTTACATACATCTACATACGTCTACAGATTGTTAGATGGTACCAGTGGTCGGACTCGAACCGACACGCTTTTAAGGGCATCGGATTTTGAATCCGACGTGTCTACCAATTTCACCACACTGGCATAAGCGGTGCTTCATATATGGTGGGGACGGAGAGACTCGAACTCTCACACCTCGCGGCGCTGGAACCTAAATCCAGTGCGTCTACCAATTTCGCCACGTCCCCGTTGTCTGTACTTCGACGTTTGTGTCAGCTTAGCGTTGTGTGGCTTGCTGTCCGTCTCAGTGGTTGCTTATTATAGTCATTTCTAAAACCATTGCAAGCACTTTTTTTAAAATTTTGCATTTTTTTTGATATTTTTTTTGTATAGGCAGCAATTAAGCAAAAATCTGTGTAATGCCCAACAAATTTTGACGATTATCGGGGTGTTTTGCCAACAAGCTGCCAATAAATTTACCCAGTAGATCGGCTTGTTGAGCGTTGAATGTCGTGTCATTGGCAAAACGCGTATCAATACGCGCTTTGATATCAGGCAATGGTGAGTTTTGATGGGTGTACGCCCAGTCGCGAATGGTAGCAGCAGTAAATAGGCGTGTATTGGTGAATAATTCAAATAATATCACACCGACACTGTAATTTTCTTGTGCGCGGCTTGGTGTTGCGCCCATAAATTGCTCAGGTGCCATATAAGCAGGCGTGCCTGCGGTGGTGGTTGGTGCTGGCAGTGTTTGACCATGCGCGAGGGGCAAATTTTGCGCCAAGGCGAAGTCTAATACAATAAGCTGTTGATGGTCGGGGGCATAGAGGATATTGCTTGGTTTTACGTCGCCATGCAGTAGATTCAAATCATGTAGCGCATTGAGTGTTCGGCAGAGCTGATGGGCGATATTTAGCGATTGGGCAAAGTTGAGCGACTGCTCGCCAATCAGCTGACGCAAATTTGGTGCAGCATAAC
The DNA here is from genome assembly GCF_001591265.1 of Moraxella atlantae NBRC 14588. Lineage (GTDB taxonomy): Bacteria > Pseudomonadota > Gammaproteobacteria > Pseudomonadales > Moraxellaceae > Faucicola > Faucicola atlantae. The sequence goes on from NZ_BCUL01000013.1 coordinate 28,601, forward strand.
ACGGCATAGCCAAAAAACCACCGCATGTGGCATTGGGTGTGATGTCATAAAACAGTAATTGCGCCACGCCTGCCTGCTTGGTTGCAAGGTTATGGCTAGCTTCAGGCTTGTTTTCGGCAAGTGCACAGATGGCAAATTGCTGACAGGTTTGCAGCATGCCAATTTCATGGCTCAATTGCGTTTGGCTCAGCGTGCTTGCGGTTGGCAGCAGGGTTTTGATAACCAATGGCAAGTTAAACGCTGTCTGTTGGCGGTGGTTTGCACAAGCAGCTTGCAATGGGCAAAAGCTTGCCGTAACTTGCCACAAAATGACATGATTCAGTACTGATTGGTGCAGAATGTGCCAATTGGCAAATTTAGCTTGATAACGCTTGCCGTAAATAGTCACCTGATCGGGTAACATTGGTGGGTTTGGTAAAACTGGTTGCATGAAAAGACGGTGGTTGTTTTTATAACTTTTTAGGCAAGCGTGCCAGCGTTACTTTTTTCAAGATTTAAAAGCTTAAAGTTTCAAGATTTAAAAGCTTAAAGGTTTGGCAAAATAGGCAAAAAACGTTACAATGTGCGGTTATTTTAGCACAGGACAAGCCTATCATGCCAACCGAACCTCGTTTGTATGTGCCTACTGCCACAGCCACCAGTCAGCCTACGCCAAACCCTAGCGAAACGGGCTATCACCATCAAGCCAACCACAACCAAAACCGTGATGTTGCCGATAGTGCCGCGTTTGCCAATCCAAATCAGGCAACGCTCAAAAAATCTGCGCCAAAGGTCGGTTTTGTGTCACTTGGTTGCCCCAAGGCACTGGTCGATAGCGAGCGCATTATCACCCAGTTGACTCAACAAGGCTATGATGTGGCTGGTGATTATAACGGCGCGGATTTGGTCGTCGTCAATACCTGTGGGTTTATTGAATCGGCGGTGCAAGAGTCGCTTGATGCGATTGGTGAGGCGATTGAGCACAATGGCAAGGTTATCGTGACGGGCTGTTTGGGTAAAGATGCGGCAAAAATTCAAGCCATGCATCCTGCTGTGCTTGCGGTTACAGGTGCGCATGCCTACGACGCGGTGATCGATGCGGTCAATCATCATCTGCCCAAACCTGCGCCCATCAAAGATTATGACCCAAAAATTGACCTCATCAATGTAAGCGGTGTCAAGCTTACGCCCAAGCATTATGCCTATGTCAAAATCAGTGAAGGCTGTAACCATCGCTGCACGTTTTGTATTATTCCAAGTTTGCGCGGTGATTTGGTGTCGCGTCCAATTGACCAAGTGATGCATGAGGTATCGGCGTTGCAACGTGCAGGCGTCAAGGAATTGCTGATTATCTCACAAGACACGTCAGCGTACGGCGTGGATTTGAAGTATAAAACCAGTTTTTGGCAAGGCATGCCGCTGCGCTCGAAGTTTTTTGACTTATGCCAAGCTTTAGGGCAGCTTAATCGCCCTAACGCGCCGTTGTGGGTGCGCCTGCACTATGTATACCCCTACCCCCATGTGGATGATGTGGTGCGCTTGATGGCACAGGGCAAGATTTTGCCGTATCTGGATATTCCGTTTCAGCATGCCAGCCCATCGGTACTTAAGGCAATGAAACGTCCTGCTCACAGTGAAAACACGCTGGCACGCATTCAAGCATGGCGTGAAATTTGTCCTGATATCGCCATTCGCTCAACGTTTGTGGTCGGCTTTCCTGGTGAAACCGAAGACGACTTTGAATATTTGCTTGATTGGCTAGCGCAAGCACAGCTTGACCGTGTGGGTGCGTTTACTTATTCAGACGTTGAAGGTGCGGTAGCAAACGATCTGCCCAATCCCGTGCCTGAAGCCATCAAGCAAGAACGCTATGAGCGTTTGATGGCGTTACAACAGCGCATTTCTGCCGACAAGCTGCAGCAAAAAGTCGGTAAAACCTTAACGGTATTGGTTGATGATATCGACACTGAAGAAAACATTGCCATTTGCCGCAGCTACGCTGACGCGCCCGAGATTGACGGGCATGTGTATGTCGATGACATTGACGCGACAGTAAAAATCGGTGACTTTATCACGGTTAGGATTGATGAAGCCAGCGAATACGATTTATTTGCCCGTTTTGGCTAAAATGCTGTTTAAATTCTAGGTCGCCGCTATGACATCTATGATGAACGCGCTACATGCTCACCCACGAACAGCCTTGCTGCTGGCTTTGGTGCGTGGAATTGGACAGATCATGCTGCAAGGCAACGGCTGGACGGGGCTGCTGTTTTTGCTTGGGCTGTTGGTGGGTAACTGGCAAGTGGCTGTTGGTACGCTGATTGGGGCAGTGGTCGGTACACTAACCGCGTACACGTTGCGCTTTGATGCCCAAGGCATTACAAACGGTTTGTATGGTTTTAGCCCTGCGCTGGTGGGTGCGGCGGCGGTGTTTTTCTTTGGTTTAAATTTGCCTGCGGTTGTGTTGGGTGTGATTGGTGCGGCGGTGGCGGCATGGCTGCAATGTACTTTGGCACAGCGCAAGGTGGCAGCCTATACCTTGCCGTTTGTGGTGGTGGCGTGGGTGGTGCATGTAGTCGGCGTGTATGGCTTGGGCTTGGCAAATGCGGCTGATGTGCAGCCTTTGGTTGATTTGCCAGTCGGTGCATGGGCTGCACTGTTTAACGGTATTGGACAGGTGATTTTTCAGGGTGCGCCTGTTGCAGGTGTGCTATTTGTGATTGGTCTTGCGATGGCAGGGGCAGTGCCTGCAGCGGCAGGTGTGTTAGGCGCGCTGATTGGCATATTGCTCGCTATCTTGACAGCGCAAGCGCAAGCGGATATTGCCTTGGGTTTGTTTGGCTATAACAGTGCTTTGGCGGCGATTACACTGGCAGGTCAGCCTGTGCGCACGACGTGGGCGGCAGTATGTTGGGTGGTGGTGGCTTCAGTGGTGGCGTTTATTTTGCAATTACTCTTTAGCCAGTTTACAGGCATGGATATGCTGGGTGGGGTGCTAACCTTGCCGTTCGTGGTGGCGGTATGGATGGTAGCAGGGCTACGGCGCGTGGTTAATGCTTAGGCAGTTTTGTTCAATAACTTTTTACTACACACTCAATACGGTCAAGACGCTGTTAAATGATGGGTAAATTTGCTAGAATTTGCGCATTTAGCTGATACTTACGCCTATTTTTCATTGATTTTATAAAAATCCATCGAGGTTGCCATGTCTGATAAAGCCCCACGTTATAACCGTATTTTACTCAAACTCTCTGGCGAAGCGCTGGCGGGTAAAAACGACATGGGCATTGACTCAGACGTGCTCGATACCATGAGCCTTGCTATTGCACATCTGGTTGGCCTAGGCGTGCAGGTAGGCATTGTGGTCGGCGGTGGTAATTTGTACCGTGGTAGCCAGTTGCAAAAACAAGGCTTGGTCGGACGCGTGACGGGTGACCAAATGGGTATGCTTGCTACGGTCATGAACGGGCTTGCGCTGCGTGACGCGCTTGAGCGTCGTAACATCAAATGCCGCCTGATGTCTGCGCTACCCATAGGTGAAGTCACCGAAAACTACAGCAGTCGTAATGCCATTCGCCACTTAAAAAACAACGAAGTGTGTATTTTTGTTGCAGGTACGGGTAATCCGTTTTTTACCACCGATACGGCGGCATGCTTGCGCGGCATTGAAATTCAAGCGCACTTGATTTTAAAGGCGACCAAAGTCGATGGGATTTATACCAAAGACCCCAGTCAGTTTGAGGATGCTTTAAAATACGATGAACTGACGTTTGATCAAGTGCTTGATCAAAAATTGGGCGTGATGGATTTAACCGCGATTGCGCTGCTGCGTGAGCACAATGTACCGTTGCAAGTATTTGATATGAGCAAGCCCAATGCACTGCTACGCGTGGTGATGGGCGAGCCTGAAGGTACGCGCGTTTATCAACAGGTCTAGTTTTTACTAATTTTATTTTGACTATTTAGGGAACCTTAAGGAATCAACCATGATTAATGACATCAAAAAGCAAGGCGAAGAAAAAATGCAAAAGGCGGTTGATGCGCTAGAAACTGCATTTAGCAAGCTGCGTACAGGACGCGCCCACCCTGGTATTTTGTCAAGTGTGACCGTGTCTTACTACGGCTCAGATATGCCATTGAACCAAGTGGCAAGTATCAACGTTGAAGATTCACGCACATTGGTGGTGCAGCCGTTTGACCGCAGCATGGTACAAGCCGTTGATAAAGCAATCCGTGAATCGGATTTGGGCCTAAACCCCATCTCTGCCGATGTAATTCGCGTACCGCTGCCAGCTTTGACCGAAGAGACGCGCAAAGATATGCAAAAATTGGCGCGTGCTGAAGCAGAAGAACGCCGTGTATCGGTACGTAACGCGCGCCGTGATATGAACAATCAGCTTAAAACTTTGGTAAAAGATAAAGAAATCTCAGAGGATGACGAGCGTCGTGCCAATGACGACATTCAAAAAATGACGGATAAATACATTGACGCGATTGACAAAAAGTTGGCAGCCAAAGAAGCCGAATTGATGGAAGTTTAAGCCTCAAGCGATATCAGCAATCCGCTTAAACCCCATTGAGAAATATCAAGTAAGAGTAAGCCGCGTTGAACGATCTGCCCACCCCGTCCACATCTTTGGTACTACCGCGCCATATTGCCATCATCATGGATGGCAATAACCGCTATGCCAAGGTGCATCACTTACCGATGGGTGGCGGGCATTTGGCCGGTAAAGACTCGCTAGACCCGATTGTTGAGCACTGCGCACGGCTTGGTGTCGAGGCTTTAACTGTATTTGCCTTTTCTAGTGAAAACTGGCAACGCCCTGCCGATGAGGTCGCCTTACTCATGCAGCTATTGGCACAAAGTATTCATGAGCAGTTGCCACGTATGCAGCGTTATGGCATGCAGCTGCGCTTTATTGGTAATCGTGCATTGCTATCGCCTAAACTACGAGCTTTGATGGCAGACGCTGAACGCCAAACTGCCGCCCACCCTGGCATGGTGCTAAGCATTGCTGTCAGCTACGGTGGACAATGGGATATCACTCAAGCCTGCCAAACACTGGCACAACAAGTGCAAGCAGGTACGTTAAATCCTGACGACATCACACCCGAGCGGCTGGCAGCGCACTTAGAGTTGGCAGATTTGCCTGCCGTGGATATGCTGATCCGCACAGGCGGCGACTATCGCATTTCTAACTTTCTGCTCTGGCAATGCGCCTATGCCGAGCTGTTTTTTAGCGAGACCCTGTGGCCAGATTTTGGTATTCGTGAATTAGACGCGATGTTGGCGGATTTTGGCACACGTGAGCGGCGATTTGGTAAAACCAGTGAACAGATCGCTGCCGATTAGCAGCATTGGTATTTAACTGGCTATTTTTACTTGGTTAAAATTTTTTCATCCAGTCATGACCGATCACATTGGAGCAAACTATGTGGCAACGCATCCGCACAGCCGTCGTACTGCTGATTTTGGTTGGGGTGGCTATGTTCGCTTTGCCCTCACCTGTGCTGATGCTGCCGCTGCTGCTGTTTGCTGCTGCGGTCGCAGGCTATGAGTGGACAAAAATCACCGCACCAAATGCCGAAGCATCACAAGTAACCTTACCCCAAACGACATTGCCGACAGTGACGCGGCAAAACGCTCAGTATGCCTATATTTATGCCACCGCAACCCTATTGGCGACAGCACAAGCCTTGTGGTTTGCTCCTAGTTGGGTGATTTTGTGGGTCGCGGCGTGTGTGGTGTGGCTGTTGGTCATTGGCTGGGTCAAGGCATACCCTGAAAATATTCAACGTTGGTACCATCCGCAGCGTTTGGCAGTGCTCGGCGTGCTACTGATTGCCGCGACAATGACCGCAGTGTTCGCACTGTGGCAACAATCGCCGTGGCTGCTGCTGTATGTGTTCGTGTTGGTGTGGTGCGCTGACAGTGGCGCGTATTTTGTTGGGCGCAAGTTTGGGCGGCGAAAAATGGCACCTGTGGTGTCACCCAATAAAAGTATTGAAGGGCTCTTGGGTGGCTTGGCGGCAGGGTCATTGGTGGTGCTTGCGGTCGCGTTTGGGCGGTTTGGTGCGTGGTCAGGTTTGGCAATTGCGCTGTTTTTGCTGTTGTCGCTTATCACGATTGTGATGTCGGTGTTTGGTGATTTGTTTGAATCGATGCTCAAACGCCATGCAGGCGTCAAGGATTCGGGACGAATTTTGCCAGGGCATGGCGGTATTTTAGACCGTATCGATTCGCAACTGTCTGCTATGCCGATTTTTGCATTCGGTTTTTGGGCATTGCAGCATTTTTTGGGCGTGACGATTTGATTTTTTCTCCAAAATTTTAGCCTCTTGTTGGTTCATATGCTTCAATACAATGATTTTAAACAATATATATCGATGCGTTAACGAGCTAAATTTTCGCCAAATCAACTTGTTAGTAGCAGCAATCAGCCTTCAAAATATCAGCCTTTAAAGTCTAAGCCGTTTAATAAGGAATAACGTACCGTGGAGCAACCGATAAAAAAACAAGTGGCTATTTTGGGCGCGACGGGCTCGATTGGCGACAGTACGCTGGCGGTAATCGCCGCCAACCCTGAGCGTTATGATGTGGTTGGTTTGTCGGGGCATTCGCGGCTTGATAAGCTGCTAGATTTGTGCCGTAAGTTTAGCCCGCGCTATGTTTGTGTGCCTGATACTGCCGCAACCGATTTTGCACAACAGTTGCAAGCGGCTGGCTTACGCGTTGAGGTACTGGCAGGTGATGCAGGACTCATTGAGCTGGCAAGTCATGATACGGTTGATACCGTGGTAGCGGCGATTGTGGGTGCGGCAGGCTTGCCTTCAACGTTGGCAGCAGCAAATCATGGCAAAACAATTTTACTTGCCAACAAAGAAGCCTTGGTGATGGCAGGCGCGTTGATGATTCGTGCAGCGCAGGCATCGGGCGCACGTTTGTTACCGATTGACAGTGAACACAATGCGATCTTTCAATGTCTTCCACCTGCGGTACAAACCGAACGTGCGGCAATTCACGCACCAAATCATGGCATCAAACGCTTGTGGCTGACTGCCTCGGGTGGGCCATTTTTGCAACATAGCTATGCTGATATGCAAGCTGCTAGCGTTGCGCAAGCAGTCAAACATCCCAACTGGTCGATGGGGCAAAAAATCTCAGTCGATAGCGCGACGATGATGAATAAAGGACTTGAGCTGATTGAGGCAAGCTTTTTGTTTGACATGCCTGTGACACAAATTGATGTGGTCATCCATCCGCAAAGTATCATTCATTCGATGGTCGAATACAGCGATAGCAGCGTATTGGCGCAACTTGGCACACCTGATATGCGTACGCCGATTGCCCATGCCCTCGCCTACCCCGATCGCATTGACAGCGGCGTTACGCCACTGGACCTGTTTGCCTTAAGCCAATTGACGTTTTTACGCCCCGATTTAGAAAAATTTCGCTGTTTGGCATTGGCTTATGATGCCATGCAAGCAGGTAGTGCGGCGTGTATCGCGCTCAACGCCAGCAATGAAGTGGCGGTGGCAGCTTTTTTGGCAGAAAAAATCCGCCTAACCGATATTGCAAGAATCAATGAAACCGTGCTACAGCAAACGCCAACCAATGCTGTGGAAGATTTGGCGGCAATTTTGGCAGTTGATGAACAAGCGCGCACGCATGCCAAAACAGCGGTCAAGGCATTGGCGTAAACTGTTATTTCATTTAAATAAAAACCGCCAATCGAGGCGGTTTTTTATTGCAGCGTGCAAACCATGCAGCAAGAAAATTAGTTTTTCTCTTTGTCGATGATTTTGCCAGCAGCGATCCATGGCATCATACCGCGCAACTTTTCGCCCGTTTGCTCAATCAAGTGATCAGCGGTTTGGCGACGGCGTGCGGTCATTGATGGATAACCTGCCATGCCCTCAGTGATGAACATCTTGGCATATTCACCCGATTGGATGCGTTTAAGTGCGTGACGCATCGCTTCGCGTGATTGCTCATTGACCACTTCAACACCTGTCACATACTCACCAAATTCAGCGTTGTTGCTGATTGAGTAGTTCATATCGGCGATACCGCCCTGATAAATCAAATCGACAATCAGTTTAAGCTCATGCAAGCATTCAAAGTAGGCCATTTCAGGGGCGTAACCTGCTTCCACCAAGGTCTCAAAGCCCATTTTGACCAGCTCAACCACACCACCACACAATACAGCTTGCTCACCGAATAGGTCGGTTTCGGTTTCGTCTTTGAACGTGGTTTCGATGATACCCGAACGTCCACCGCCCACGCCTGCGGCATAGGATAGTGCAACTTGCTTGGCTTGTCCTGATGCGTCTTGATACACGGCAATCAGATCAGGAATACCTCCGCCTGCAACAAATTCACTACGCACGGTGTGGCCTGGTGCTTTAGGCGCAACCATGATGACATCTAGATCTTTACGTGGTGCGATTTGGTTGTAGTGGATGGCAAAACCATGGGCAAACGCCAATGTCGCACCCTGTTTGATGTTTGGCTCGATGACATCGTTGTATAGCTGTTTTTGAAATTCATCAGGTGTTAGGATCATCACCACGTCGGCATCTTTGACCGCGTCGGCAACTTCAGCCACGTTTAGTCCTGCATTTTCTGCTTTTTTCCATGAGCTTGAGCCTTGACGCAAGCCGACCGTGACGTCCACGCCGCTGTCTTTTAGGTTAAGCGCGTGTGCGTGACCTTGCGAGCCATAACCGATGATGGCAACTTTTTTGCCTTGAATGATCGACAAGTCACAATCTTTGTCATAAAAAATATTTAACGCCATGGCGTACTCCTTTGTGGTTAATTTTGATCAATCAGTTTTCAAAAATTTGGATTAAAATTTAGCAAGCAGCTTAAATGGCTAATCACCTATACAGCCAAGGTTTTCTCACCGCGCGCGATTCCAATCACGCCTGAGCGTACAACTTCAAGCACTTTATCACGCCCAACGACTTCGATGAAGCCATCGAGTTTGGCAGCATCGCCTGTGATTTGAATGGTATATAGCGACGGGGTAACATCGACGATTTGCGCACGAAAAATATCTGCCGAACGCTTGATTTCCTCGCGGTTGTTACCTGTAGCGCGAACTTTAATCAGCATCAATTCACGCTCAATGTGTACGCTGTCGGTCAAAGTTGTCACCTTCACCACTTCAATAAGCTTGTGGAGCTGCTTGGTGATTTGCTCAACCTTGCTGTCATCGGCAATTGTGGTCAGCGTCAAGCGTGATAACGTTGGGTCATCAGTCGGTGCGACGTTGAGCGTTTCAATATTATAACCGCGCTGTGAGAATAAACCAACCACGCGCGACAATGAGCCCGATTCGTTTTCCATCAAAACAGAAATAAGGTGTTTCATTAGGTGCGATCCCCTTTACCTAGCCACATGTCGCGCATGGATTGTCCTGCGATTTGCATTGGATATACGTGTTCATTGCGATCGACAATCACGTCAATGAATACTAATTTATCCTTCATGGCAAGTGCGCGTTTGAGCGCGTCATCAAGCTGTGCAGGGTCGGTAATTTTCATGCCAACGTGTCCATAGGCTTCGGCAAGTTTGACAAAATCGGGAATCGAATCCATGTAAGAATGCGAATGCCGTCCTTCATAGATCATGTCTTGCCACTGCTTGACCATGCCAAGCTGCGCATTGTTGAGGTTTAAAATTTTAACAGGCAAGTTGTATTGTAAACAGGTAGACAGCTCTTGGATATTCATCTGAATTGAGCCTTCGCCTGTAATACACACGACATCGCGCTCAGGGAATACCAGTTTTGCTGCCATAGCATATGGTAAGCCCACGCCCATCGTACCAAGTCCGCCTGAGTTTAGCCATTGGCGCGGCTCATCGTATTTATAGTACAGCGCGGCAAACATTTGGTGCTGCCCAACATCTGAGGTAATAATCGCTTTACCGTCGGTAAGTTCGTATAGCCGCTCAATCACGTGTTGTGGCTTCATCATATCGCTGTCATCGGTGCGGTAGCGTAAGCCGTGGCGTTTGCGCCATTCGTTGATTTGCGACCACCAGTCATGCAAGGCAGGTTGGTCAAGTTGGGCATCGGTTTCTTTGAGGCTGGCAAGTATCTCACTCAATACCGTTTTGACATCGCCAACGATTGGCACATGGGCATTGACAGTCTTAGAAATCGATGCAGGGTCAATGTCAATGTGAATGATTTTTGCCGATGGTGAAAATTTTTGCGGATTATTGGTCACGCGGTCATCAAAACGCGCTCCCACTGCCAAAATCACATCGGCATTGTGCACGGTCATATTGGCTTCGTAAGTGCCATGCATACCCAGCATGCCCAAAAACTGACGATCAGAACCTGGAAATGCGCCCAAGCCCATCAACGTATTGGTGACTGGTAAGTTTAAGCGATGGGCAAGCTCGGTCAGCTCTTCGCTGGCGTTACTGGCAATCACACCACCGCCTGCGTACAATACGGGGCGTTTGGCGAATAACAACAATTCAATAGCTTTACGAATTTGTCCTGAATGCCCTTTGATCGATGGTTGATACGACCGCATACTGACCGATTCGGGGAATTGGTATAAATAACGCTCATTGGGCGCGGTTTTGTCTTTTGGAATATCAATCACCACAGGTCCTGGACGACCAGAGCGCGCGATATAAAACGCTTTACGCACGATTGCAGGGATATCGCGCGGATCACGTACTTGAAAGCTGTGCTTGACCACAGGGCGCGATACGCCGACCATATCCGTTTCTTGAAACGCATCATCACCAATCAAATTAGATGGTACTTGCCCTGAGATGACGACCATCGGGATAGAGTCCATAAACGCGGTAGCAATCGCGGTGACGGTGTTGGTTGCACCAGGCCCTGAGGTTGCTAACACCACACCGACATCACCTGTCACGCGCGCGTACGCGTCTGCCATGTGCCCTGCTGCTTGTTCGTGACGCACCAAAATATGGTCGATTTGGTCTTGTTTGAATAAAGCGTCATAGATATGCAGCACTGCCCCACCAGGGTAGCCAAAAATGTACTTGACACCTTCATCAATCAAGGATTGCACGAGCATTTCTGCGCCCGACATCATCACAGGTTCGCCTTGTGAGGCACGTTGGGTTTTTTCGTCAAAATTTGGCGCGGCGTCTGCCGAATGGTTTTCCCCCGTCATGCTTGGGGCTTGCGTGGTTTGAGTCACAGTCATCACCTTTTGCTTGCATCGCCGCGTCAGTCATTGAGATCAGCGCAGCAGGTTTGGTGGTTACTGGTGGGTATGTGGATCATCGGTGCGTGTGGATAGCAAAACATTGCCAACATAACCACACTGCATCCCGACAAACTAACCGCAAAACCAAAAGGCTTGAATGGTAACAGCGTGTTTTAGGTGGTGGTATGGGATCATCACACAAACATGCTGTGCTTGAGGTGCTAAGCTTTGCTCAGTGTTGGCTACTTGGTGCTTTGCTAACCGATAAGTCACGTTACGCAGCACGGTAAGTGACCATGAAGCCTCCTGCTTATGGATCTGATACCTTGCTGGGTAACAACAACGATAAACCAACCGAACGCTAGGTGATCAAACGTTACGTTTTTATTACCTAGCACTGGGTGTTTACCAAATAGCCCTGACGGTAATCACAGGCTATCGACCAGTAGTTTGATTATAGTGTGCTTATTTTTGCATGAAGTCAAGCAAAAAAATTCTAGCAAATACATAACTTTTTTTTATATTCGATAATTTTATTAAAAAATAAGTAATTTGATGGGTGCGCTGCTGTTATCTAGCACAGTATAGTCAAGATTTGACCGCTTTTATCGCAAGTTTTTGCCAACTACTTTAAGCTATGTTAATCTTGCATTATTTTATACTGACACTGCGCACTTATATCGCATCTGTCATAACGATTAATCCGCCGATTGTTAGCCAAGTAAAGTGAGAAGACCATGCGTAATGCCATTACCTACACGTTATTGATTGCCGCGTCTTGTATCGGCGCGATGAGCCATGCGGCAACTTATTATAAATGGATTGATCCCAACGGTGTGCCGCATTATAGCCAATATGCGCCAACCCAAGGGGTGGATTTAAAAAAGGTGCAAGTCATCAACACACGCGAGATGGCAATGGCATCTGCAGGCGGTAACAGTAACGCCAATAATGGCATGCCTGCCAGCACAGTAGGTGCGACACAAACCGCCGAACAACGCCGTATCGCTGAGCTTGAGGCACAAAACAAAGCCCAACAAAAAGAGCAAGATAAAGAACGCTGCAAAACCCTACAAGCCAATTTACAAAATATGAATGCAGGCGGGCGCGTGTACGAGATGGCGCAAAACGGCGAGCGTAAGTACCTAGATGGTCGCGAAATTGAGCTACGCCGCCAGCAAATTCAGCAAGCCATTAACCAGTATTGCAAAGGCTAATCGTCAGTAAAGTGTAGTCACGGTTTTACATGGCTGTTGTTGATTCATCTGATTCTATCACGTCACCGTGGCGGCAAGATATGCGCCAGTTGGTGGCATTGACGCTGCCGATTTTGTGCACTCAGATTTGCCAATCAGGGCTTAGTCTTGTCGATACGGTCATGGCAGGGCAAGTGTCGGCGCGTGATTTGGCAGGGGTGGCAATTGGTGCAGGTGTGTGGCTGCCTGTATTTTTGTTATTGGTTGGTATTTTGCTATCCACCACACCGCTGATTGGTGAGGTGATCGGACAAAAACACGCTGATCAAAACCAACAGGTGCGCTTTATCACGCAGCAGTCGCTGTGGTTGGCATTGGTGTTAGGCGTTCTGGGTATATTGACGGTCAATCAGCTGTATCGGCTGTTTGGTGTGATGGGCGTGCCCAGTGAGATTGCACCGATTGCGCGTGAGTTTTTGCGCGGTATTTCGTTTGGCTTGCCTGCGGTGTGCGCTTATACGTCGCTACGCTGCTATACTGAGAGCCTAAAGCAGCCTGTGGTAGTGACGGTAATTAGTCTTATTGGTCTGTTGCTCAATATCCCGCTTAATTATTTGTTTATTCATGGCATCGCTATGGGCGATCGGCAAATTTTACCTGCGTTGGGCGGTGCAGGCTGCGGCTATGCTTCGGCAGCCACGCTATGGCTCAATCTTATCATGTTGGGCGGTTATTTGAGCCTGACACCGCGCCAAGCGTTTAGCCAAACACGGTTTTATCAACAGTTTGCAGCAGTCAAACTTAGCCAGCTTGGCAAGCAGCTGCGCCTTGGTATTCCAATTGGGCTGAGTGTGTTTTTTGAGGTCAGCGCGTTTAGTCTGGCTGCGTTGATTATCAGCCCATTGGGGGAGATTGCGGTGGCTAGCCACCAAGTCGCCATTACGGTGTCAAGCCAGCTGTTTATGTTGCCATTTTCTTTGGCAACGGCTTTGACGATTTTGGTGTCCAATCGCTACGGGGCACAAGATTTTGTGGCACTGCGCCGCATGGCTTGGCTTGGTTTGGCGGTCGCTACTGCTTTGGCATTGGGTGGCATGACGATTATCGCGCTACTGCGTGAGCAAATCCCTGCTTGGTTTAGTCATGACCCTGCAGTGATTGCTAAATCTGCTACACTGCTGTGGTTTGCCATGCTGTATCAGATTGTCGACGCATGGCAGGTCAATTTTGCTGGTATCTTGCGCGGCGTACAAGATACGACAGTGCCGATGGTGATTACGCTGATTAGCTACTGGCTGGTTGCCATTCCGTTGGGTTGGTACTTGACGCGGCATACTGGTTTAGGGGCAAGTGGGTTTTGGTTGGCATTGGTTACAGGATTGTCCGTTGCGGCATTGCTACTCGGCTTGCGGACATGGCAACGCCAACGTCTTTTGCGACATGCATGGGCTTAATTTTTAGCATATCAACGTAAAAAACCATCTGTTTACCAGATGGTTTTTTTGTGTTTTACCAAAATATTAACGCGAATAAACGGTTACGTCCACACTCACGCGGCGATCGGGCTGTAAGCACTGAATAGCCTGCTGGCGTGGCATGCTTTCGGGGCATTGCGTGGTGACTGGCTCCGATTCGCCCACACCTTGCGCAATGATCGCAGATGACGCGATACCTTGTGTCATCAAAAATTGACGCACTGTTTGCGCGCGTAGCTGCGATAGGTTCATGTTGTACTCGGCACTACCAAAGCGGTCGGTATGCCCTGTTACCACCAAACGCATATCGCCTTGCTCTTGGTATTGACGCAATTTATCAGCCAACTGACGTAGCTGCTCTTGCCCACCAGGTAACATGTCTTGGGCTCGCCATTTATCAAACGCAAACAGCGCATCGGCTGACAAATCAATGTGCTCTTTTACCACAGGCTCAGGCGCGATAACAGGTGCAGGGGCTGCAGGTGTGACAATCACTGTTGGCGCGGCAACCACGGTGGTTTGTGGTTCAGCATATGCCGTACAATCCACAGGCAACCAGTAGAATGACTGTGCCTTATAATCTTTATCAAAAATCACTTTGTACTGACAAATCTTAATTGAGTTATCAGGTTGGTAGAATTTAAAAATATAGTCCCACTCATGTGCGCCATGGGTTTCACTAAAGTGTGGACGACCGATCAGTTGATACAAATCATCCTTACCCACACCGGGTTTAATTTTGCTTAAGTTTTCACGATTGGGAAACTGTCCATCTTTTTGCCAAGCTTTGTTGACATCTGGAAAAATCAGGTCAGATGGTTCAACGGTGCCATCACGGGTCACTTGGTGGCTGATCGTATTGGTGCACGCGGTCATTGCTAAACTTGCAATCATCAGCGCGCTGACACGGTAACAGATTTTTTTCAGATTCATCGATTTTGCCTTATTTTATTTATGCATAGGTAAAAGTGTTAAAAGGATAAGAAGTACCCGCCCAACTGACGCTGAGCGGGACTAAATAATTACCAGTGGAAGCCTGCGCCAATCGAGCCACCTGCGTTACCTTGGGTGTCGGCAGTACCGCTAAGTTTGATAACCCAGCGACCGTTATCTGATAGAGTTGAGACACCCACAGCAACCGCCCCTTCACCGTTGTAGCTTGCTAAACCACCTGAAACCATCGACTTGCCTGGCAAGAACGCTTGCGGTAGTGCAGCGGTTGCCATTGCAGCCGAGATACCAGCATTGGCTTGGTCATGAACATCATCGATACGATATCCCAGTTTATTGACCGCATTATTGACTTTGCCCTCAAGCGCTGATAGCTGACCGACGTTCACGGCATCGGTGACAGCGCGACCCGGTGCTACGTTGTGGATGGTGACAGGCTCATTGGCTTTACCGACCAATGTCACGTCATTGCTAACTACGCCGCCGTTTGGTGTGGTTGGTGTATCAGCGCTGCTATAACGCACGACGCCTGCTGCGCCGTTGTTAAGTTTCGCCACGTCGCCTTGTACTTGTGTGACGTTTTGATTGGTGGCATAAAGCTGGCTACCATTGACCGCGTCTTTGCTGTCTGCGTTGATGTCGCCTGCTGCTACGTTGGTGATTTTTTGGTCACCGGCATTGACACCACGTTGCGTCACACTTGGTCCATTGTTGATCGTCAAGCCTGCGTTATTGACTACTGTGTCGCCAGTTGTCAGACTATCAGCTACCAAGTTTGGTGTGGTTGCGACCGTAACGTTATTGCCATCACGTGTAATAGCGATGTTTTGCCCTGCTTGGATATTTTGCACGGCACTGTCTGCTTTAGCCAAACTTGCTTTGGTTGCGTCGCTCAAATCGACCGCATAGTTGGTAACGTTATTGGCTGCATCACTGCTGGTGACTGTCACAGCGTCTGAGCCTGCTGTGGTGCTGGCGCCACGGGCGTTGATGGTATAGATATCTTGAGCATTTTCACCTGTAGTTTTGACCACGTTGGCAATGTTGGTGCCTGCTTTGATCTCGGTGCGCGCACCTGAAGCGGCACTGTTGATAGCGTTATTTAGCTGATCAACATTAACTGCATCGGTGCCATCAACACCTTTTGCAACGTTGGTGATACGATTGCCGCCGTTGTTGAGTCCACTAGCATTTAGCGTGACAGGATTATCACCGTTATTGATGGTTAAACTATCAGCCACCAAGTTTGGTGTGGTGGCAACGGTATAAGTCGTGCTACCGTCTGTATTTGGTGCTGACGTAACGGTAATGTTTTGCCCAGCCGCAACCTTGCTGCTGGCTGCTGTTGCGGCCTGAGAAGCAGCTTGGGCAGCAGCGCGTAGCTGTGCCACATTGACCGCATCGCTATCTAATGAACCTGCTGCTACATTGGTAATCTGACGATTTGCACCTTCTCGACCCACTGACACTGCGGCTACGCTATTGGTTGCTGTGGCAATAATGGCATCTTTATCAGCTTGGCTAGATTGCTGTAAGGCAAATACTTGACTGGTTGTATCGCTGGTAGCTTGCGTGATGGTACCGCTGCTGGTTGTCACATTACTGCCTAGACCTGCACGACTCGCCACTGAATTTTCACCCAATGCAACACCGCCTGCTGCGTTTACCGCAGTATTGTTACCTAAGGCAACAGCGCCGCTAACATTGTTGGTGACATTGCCGTCATTATCTGCCCCCAGTTGAACATTATTACCCAAGATAAAGGCATTTTGGGTAGTGCCACCGATGCGGTTGTTGTTACCGATCGAATAGCTGTTATCGCCATCAATGATGCTTGGGTCACCGATCGCGCCTGAGTTTTTACCCGTTACGATATTTTCTGTACCGATTGAGATAGACTGGCTGCCTACTGCTTGAGCGCGGTCACCGATAGCAATGGCTTGCTGACCGTTTGCCAATACTTGATTACCAATTGCTACTGCTGCGTCGCCATTAGCATCCGTTTTATAGCCGATTGCTGTTGATTTAGAGCCGTTAGCCTGCGATTGTTCATCGTTCGTACCGCGCTGACCACCAACACTACGCTCACCACCGTTAAAGTGAATGTACTTGGTGCCTTGCTCGTTGATGTTTTTAACCGCTGTTAAAACTGAGTTGGTTTCAACAGTACCCGCGCCCACCGCATCATAGGTGCGTAACGCCTCAGCAGCTGTCAAGGTAATAGGGGTTGTAGAATTGTCTGCATTGACAACCGTCAGCATTGAACCATCACCATCGACGACGTTACCATCAATATCTACACCACCAACGATTTGTTGAGTATTGCTAATATTGGTTTGTACTTGTGTCAAATCACCGATAGTAGCTGCATTGCTCCATTGGCTACTGCTGCTACCCTCATCTTTAATTTGGTTAAGCGTTTTACCTTGCAGACCACTGGCAACGTTGGTGATCAGCTTGCCACCGTTGTCGATGCCATCTTGGTTGATGGTGGTATTGCCTGCTTTGACACTATCAAACACCACATTTGGTTTGGTGGCTACGGTAATGTTGTTGCCTTCACGGGTGATGGCGATGTTTTGCCCATCAAGCAGTTGAACGGTGTCGCCATTTTTGACTAGGCTTGCTTCGTCGCCGTTGGTTTGTAGGTTGAAGCCTGCGTTGTTGATGGCGTTGGCTATGTCACCTGCTTTGACAAGGTTGTCTGGGTTGGTGGCATTGGTGTTGCCTTTGCCATCTGAGTTCAATGCGGTGGTGACGGCTGTTAGCTGGTTGTCG
>NZ_BCUL01000014.1 GCF_001591265.1 Moraxella atlantae NBRC 14588
ATCATCGTGCACACTTGATAGCACGATAACGGCATGGGGAAGGCGTGATTTGACATCATCGGACAACGTACGCAATGCCCTACCGTCCATGTCACTGACTTGCGCCACCAACACGGTGTGACCGTTGAGCGTTTGTACATCATCTAGCAAGGTTTTGGCTTGCGCGCTTGCCAATTTTTGTTGTAAGCGTTCTAGCTGTTTTTCCAAATCACGTGTTTTATCGGCAAGTTGGCTGACACGCTCGGCGATTTCGGGGCGTTTGGCTTTTAGCTGGCTGGCAAGCTCGGACAGCTGCTGTTCACCTTGTTGGACGTACTTGACCGCGCCCATACCTGTCATCGCCTCGATACGGCGCACGCCTGCTGCAATGCCTTGCTCGCTGATGATTTTAAATAAGCCGATATCGCCCGTGCGCTGCACATGCAAACCACCGCACAGTTCAATCGAAAAAGGTCGCCCCTCGCTGTCGGTCGTACCCATGCTCAGCACACGCACGGTATCGCCGTATTTTTCACCAAACAATGCCATCGCGCCTTTGGCTTTGGCTTCATCCATCGTCAAAAGCTCAACCTTGGCTGGCTGATTGGCAAGGATTTGCTGATTGACCATGTTTTCAATCGTCATCAAGTCTTGCGCGCTCAACGGTTTGTCATACGAAAAATCAAAACGCAACAACTCGCTATTGACCAATGAGCCTTTTTGGGTCACATCATCGCCCAAATACTGGCGCAGTGCCGCGTGCAGCAGGTGGGTTGCTGAGTGGTTTTTGGCACTGGCAGCCCGAAGTTGGGTGGCTACAGCAGCGTGGCTGGGCTGGTTGACATCAATATGTCCCATCTTGACCACACCGTGATGGATGATGGCTTGCCCCGATTTTTTGGTATCCTGCACGGCAAACACGCCCGACGCGGTAGTAATGTCGCCCAATTCACCTGCTTGCCCACCACCTTCGGCATAAAATGGCGTTTTGGTCAGCACAATCACGCCTTCTTCGCCTTCGTTTAGGCGTTCGGTGGCTTTGCCATCGTGATACAACTGGCTGATTGTATCCTCGTCGCTGTTGGTGTCATAGCCCAAAAACTCAGTCGCGCTGTCCACTTGGATCAGCTGACTATAATCCATAGCAAATTTGCCAGCATCACGCGCGCGGTTGCGTTGCTCTTGCATGTGGGAGTCAAAACCTGCTTCATCAATCCCAATGCCTTTTTCACGCACAATATCAGCGGTCAAATCCGCAGGAAAGCCGTAGGTATCATACAGTTTAAACACCGTCTCGCCTGCAAGCGTCGCCCCCTCACCAAGCCCATCTAACGCCTGCTCAAGCAAACGCAAGCCTTGCGACAAGGTTTTGGCAAACTGCTGTTCTTCTTTTAAAATCGTTTGGCTGATATGCTCGCGGCGTTCGCGCAGCTCAGGATAAGCGTCGCCCATCACCTCGATCAGCGCAGGCAGCATCTGATAAAAAAACGCGTCCTGTGCACCCAGTTTATTACCATGGCGTACCGCACGGCGAATAATGCGCCGCAACACGTAGCCACGTCCCTCATTGCTTGGCATCACGCCATCAGCAATCAAAAACGCCACGGCACGAATATGGTCGGCAATCACCTTTAACGATGCTTGCTCCTCGTTGGCAATGCCTAAAATTTGTGCCGCTGCGTTCATCAAATGCACAAAAATGTCAATCTCATAATTGCTGTGCACGCCTTGCAAAATCGCGCTGATACGCTCAAGCCCCATGCCCGTATCGACACTTGGACGCGGTAGCGGCTGCATTGTGCCGTCTTTTTGGCGGTTGTACTGCATAAAGACGACGTTCCAAATCTCAATAAAACGATCGCCGTCCTCTTCAGGTGTACCTGGTAAGCCACCCCAAATGTGCTCGCCGTGGTCATAAAAAACCTCGGTACAAGGCCCACAAGGCCCTGTGTCGCCCATCATCCAAAAGTTATCGGATGCAAATGGTGCACCTTTGTTATCACCAATGCGGATAATGCGTTCAGGCGCAAGCCCAACCACGTTATGCCAAATATCAAACGCCTCATCATCGGTATGATAAATCGTGACATATAGCTTATCTTCGGGCAAATTCAGCCACTTAGGCGACGTCAAAAACTCCCACGCAAACGGAATAGCTTGCGCTTTAAAATAATCACCAAACGAAAAATTGCCCAACATCTCAAAAAACGTGTGGTGGCGTGCCGTGTAGCCAACGTTGTCCAAATCGTTGTGTTTACCACCTGCCCGCACGCATTTTTGCGCCGTCACCGCGCGTGTATAGTCGCGTTTTTCAAGCCCCAAAAACACATCTTTAAACTGGTTCATACCTGCATTGGTAAATAGCAGCGTTGGGTCATTGTGTGGCACCAAACTTGATGACGCGACATGCGTGTGCCCATGCTCAACAAAAAAATCAATATAGGCTTGACGAATTTGGGCGGAACTAAACGGCTGACTCATGGGTGCTCCCTGTTGCCTGTGTTGTGCCAAATTTTGCCCAAATCTGACCAACAATGCAGGTGATGTGTTACAACTTAATAAAAATTAAACAAAAACTGGCTAGTTCGAGGCTAAAAACTGGCTGATACAAGAGAATCAATAGGTCGATTTTGCTGGCTTACTGTCCTGTTAGGATCGTCTGTGGTATATGGCTTAGCTAAAGCGCGGCACGATTAATAATTTTAGCATAAAACTGTCGTCGGCTAGCAAGAATTTTGTGGACACTATCAATTAAAAATAATCCTTGCTATCGGTATGGAATTAGCGTATAACGTAGTTAAATAAATCAATAAAGCCAGTATGGTTTTAAGATTAATTTAACACATTATCTGTCATATAAATTGAGTAAAGTAAGCGCGATGCAGATAATGTGGTGGGCACTGACAGTAACTGATTTTCAATCAACCATCATTTTTCAATCAACCATCATTAAGCATGGTTAAAACAGCGTGGTTCAAAACGGATGGCTTAAACAGCCGTGGCAATAAACATAGGAGATAAGCTATGAACTGGCCGCTATTTGGTTTTGTATTTGGCATTGCAGCAACTGTGGTGATGGGTGTGTTGCTCACCGCTGCATTGGTACTTGGGTTTGATGCGGTTGCCCATGTGGTGGGGATGGTTTTAGTGGGCTTGGCGGCGTCATTGCCGATTAGCTATATCATCACCAAGCGTGTGGATGCCAAATGGCAACGGTTAGAAGCGTCTAAAACCGCGCCTTCTGGGCAAATCTAAAGCCGTTTTTGCTAGATTTACTAAAAAAGGCAAGCGCCATACTAGCTGGTGCTTGCTATCTGTTTCATTGGGCAAGTTTTTTGATGACGCCATGTAATCAACCATAACAACAAAAACTGCAACAACAACAAAAACCGCGACCAAAAACCATAACAAGGATGTTTTCAAAAGCGGTTTGTATTATAATCTGCCTAATTTATCTGATTTGACGCCCATTGATTTTAATAAACGTTTGTTTGCTAAATATGTGAGCCGCAGCCGAGTGCGCCACTTTTTTGCCTGATCCTTGCTCGCTCGATGAAAAGCTAAATATCATGAAAAGCCAAATATCAAAGGCTAACCATGACCTAGCAAAACCGCCGCTATCATAACCACAGGATATTTGTACGATGACCAGCCAACCAAATACGCAGATCAACTTACCCGCTGATTTTAGCGTCGAATACGCCGAAGATGAGCAAATGGCGGCGATGCAGCAGGCGTTTGCCGAGGCGCAAGTACAGCTACGCACGATTCGTGATTTTATCCGTTTTTGTGTCAGTCAGCTGCGCGCGCACGACGTGGTGGTGGCGCAAGGTACCAATGATGTGTTTGCTGAGGCTGCCGCGATTGTGCTACAAACGCTGTCGTTGGATTGGTCAGCCGATGAGCAGATTTTGGATTGTCGTTTGACCGATGGCGAAAAGGCAGAGATTTTAACCTTGCTCCAACGTCGTATCGTTGAGCGTAAGCC
This sequence comes from Moraxella atlantae NBRC 14588, assembly GCF_001591265.1. Lineage (GTDB taxonomy): Bacteria > Pseudomonadota > Gammaproteobacteria > Pseudomonadales > Moraxellaceae > Faucicola > Faucicola atlantae. The sequence goes on from NZ_BCUL01000014.1 coordinate 3,968, forward strand.
ATTGAGTTACTTGATTAATTTGGCATACTTTTGTGATTTGCCGTTTTATGTCGATGAGCGTGTGTTGATTCCGCGCTCACCCATGGCAGAGCTGATTCGACAAGAGTTTTATCCGTACTTTGAAAGCAACGAATTGGTTGAGCGGCTGGCAGGCGAGCGTGTGCATACGGATTTGGCACACGATAGCGGCACAGAATTTTTTGAGCACGGGCTGTATGATAAGCATTTGGCGCAGCCTGAGCGTATGTTGGATTTGTGCACGGGGTCAGGCTGTATCGCTATTGCGCTGGCAAGCCGTTTTCCCGATGCTATGATTGACGCAAGCGACATTGATAAAGATGCGTTAGCGGTGGCGGCGGTAAACGTTGAGCATCATGACATTGCACACCAAGTGCAGCTGATTGAGTCAAATTTGTTTGCTAAAATCCCTGCTGAGCAGCAGTACGATTTGATCATCAGTAATCCGCCATATGTTGATGCCGCAACGATGGCAGACTTACCGCCCGAGTTTTTACATGAGCCAGACCACGCGCTGGCAGCAGGGCAAGATGGTTTGGATTTGGTGCACCAAATTTTGTACCACGCGCCCGACTACTTAAGCCGCGATGGTTTATTGGTCTGCGAGGTCGGCGATAGTGAATGGGCGTTGCGCCAAGCGTATCCTGATATTCAGTTTGATTGGCTGACTTTTGCTCACGGCGGGCATGGTGTGTTTGCGATTGACCGTGAAGAGCTTGTTGAATATCGTGAGTTGTTTGCTGAGTTTGTGCAGGATCTAAACGGCTAATTTTTAGTTTTTAGTGCTTGGGAATAATTTACAAACCTAGAAACCTAGAAACCTAGAAACCTAGAAACCTAGCCAAACAAAAAGCAAAATCTCATGCCGTTGTGTTTTGAACCTGACGGCATTTTTATCTATATTAAAGATGAGCTTTTGGGTTGTCCGTGGTTCAAAAATAAGTAGGAGAGGGGTACATGGCAGGTAACAGCATTGGACAATTATTTCGCGTGACAACCTGTGGCGAATCACATGGCGCAGCATTGCTGGCGATTGTCGATGGCGTGCCACCCGATTTAGCACTGACCGAAGCCGATTTACAACACGAACTTGACCGCCGCAAACCTGGTACGTCACGCTATACAACACAGCGCAAAGAAGCGGATGAGGTTGAGATTGTCTCAGGCGTGTTTGAGGGCAAAACCACAGGCACGCCGATTGGGCTGATCATCCGCAACACTGACCAAAAATCCAAAGATTACAGCGCGATTAAAGACACATTTCGCCCCAACCACGCCGATTATACGTATACGATGAAGTACGGCACGCGAGACTACCGCGGCGGTGGGCGATCATCGGCGCGAGAAACTGCCATGCGCGTGGCAGCAGGCGCGATTGCCAAAAAATATTTGCGCGAACGCTTGGGTATTGAGGTGCGCGGCTATGTCAGCCAAATTGGTGGCGTGGTAGCAGCATCAATGGATGAAAGCCAGATTGATTGGGCATTTGTCAATAGCAACGCGTTTTTTTGTGCCGATCCCAATGCTGTGCCCGAATTTGAGGCGTTGATTGATGAATGTCGCCGTCAAGGCACCAGTGTGGGCGCAAAAATCACCGTGCTTGCCACAGGCGTGCCCGTTGGCTTGGGCGAGCCTGTGTTTGATCGCTTGGATGCAGATATTGCCCATGCCATGATGGGTATTAACGCTGTCAAAGGTGTGGAAATTGGCGATGGCATGGCAGTTGCCGAGCAGTTTGGGCATTCATCGCGCGATGAGCTGACCCCACAAGGTTTTCGTGCCAATCATGCAGGCGGCATTTTGGGCGGTATATCATCGGGGCAAACCATTCGCGTGCAGATCGCGCTTAAACCAACCGCCAGTATCACCAATGCAGGGCGCAGCATTGATGTGCACGGACAAGCGGTTGATATGCTGACCAAAGGTCGCCATGACCCGTGCGTAGGCGTGCGCGCCACACCAATTGCTGAGTCAATGTTGGCGATCGTGCTGCTTGACCATTATTTGCGCCAACGTGGGCAAAACGCCGATATCACGCCGCCTCTTGCGCCGATTGCAGGCAGTATTGTTGCTGAGTAAACGGACGTAGGCAGACATCGTGGGAGTATTAAAAGCTTTGGTGGCAGAACCGCCCAATAATGACACTAACCAGATCTATCGCGTGTGGCAGCAAATGCTGTTGGCGCAGATGGGGGTTGGCGGCGGCATTGGCGGTTGGGTGGCGCAGCAGGCTGATGTGGTAGCGGTTGATTTGGCAGGACATTTTGCCGAGCCAAATCCACCGCTGATGGCTCAATCCAGCGCGGTCGGTGATGCGCCAGTCAGTAACGCGCTGAATAATACGCCGCCCGCTGCACCAGCCAATGACGCGCTAATTGCTTTGGCAACGCCCAACGCGCCTGATTTTGCGTTGCCGTCGGTTGTGCCAAACGGTGTGCCAAATTCTTTGCCGCACGCATCGTCTGTTCCTGCTGATAAGCCTGTTTTGGCAGCAGCGGCGTTATCCGCGCCTGCGTCAAGTTTAGCCCAACCTAAGCAAGCTGTTCTGCGTTTTAATCTACGAATCATCGCTTATCAGGGCTGGTGTATTGTTGCCGATGATGCCATTTTATGCCAAGACAGCCGCCAAGCCGAGCTGTGGGGCAAAATTGCCACAGGCTTGCATAGCCAGTCGCACTTATACACGTTTCCGTTGATAGATAACTTTGGTGATTTTCCGCCATCGTACGTGACGCGGATGTTATCGCAGCGCAACGCAATCGCATGTTTTAACGGATTTTGTCAATCTTTGCTGATGCGTACGCCGCGTTTGGGTGCACTGACTGCCTTGCCACCGTGTTTTGCGCATGAGCCGATCGAGCGTTTGCCGCAGCTGAGTCAGATGCTACAAAGCACCGATGCCAAGCGCGCGTTGTGGAACACATTAAACGAGACAGCCCAGTAAATGGTAAAAACGCATGTATGAAAATAAGCGTTTAAAATCAGCTAATTAATAGGCTGTTAAGCAATCGTCAAACCAATTTAGCCAATCTTTTGGCATGGCTTAGTCGGGCATAAGCATGGAATTTGCGCCACAAGTCTGCTATGCTTTAGCTTTATGTATCTTAGCCAATATGGGGAATTACCATGCCAACCTTTGACCAACGCGTTGCCAATTTTTGTGCAGGGCCTGCCAGTATGCCAAATGCCGTCATCGCGCGCGCGCAAGCCGAGCTGTCCAACTGGCACGGGTCGGGAATGTCGGTGATGGAGATGAGCCACCGTAGCGGCGCGTTCATTGAAATTGCGCGTCACGCCGAAGCAAGCCTGCGTCAGCTGATGGGGATTCCTGAAAATTATCGTGTGCTGTTCTTGCAAGGTGGCGGCAGCATGCAGTTTTCGGCCGTGCCATTGAATTTGTTGCATGGTCAAGCAGACTATCTGGATACGGGTATTTGGTCAGCAAAAGCCCTCAAAGAAGCCCAGCGTTATGCCGCAGCAGGGCTTGGTAACATCAACGTTGTCGCCTCAGGCAAGGCCAACGGCTACACGCGTGTGCCCGATCGTGCCGAGTGGCAGCTGTCGGACAATGCCAGTTATTTTCACTATTGCCCGAACGAAACCATCAACGGTGTCGCGCTGTATGGCGTGCCAGATGTACCAAGTGATGTGCCACTGGTCGCTGATATGTCATCATGTATTTTGTCTGAGCCGATCGATGTCAGCCGCTTTGGCGTGATTTATGCAGGTGCACAAAAAAACATCGGGCCATCGGGTTTGACGTTGGTCATCGTGCGTGAGGATTTGCTAGGACGTGCGCATGCGGTTTGTCCATCAGTGGTGAATTATAAGCAGCAAGCGGCAAATAATTCTATGCTCAACACACCACCAACGTTTGCATGGTATTTGGCAGGGCTGGTGTTTGATTGGTTGCTTGAGCAAGGTGGTGTTGAGGTGATTTATCAGCAGAACCTACAAAAAGCGCGGACGTTGTATGACTTCATCGACAGCAGTGACTTTTATCACAATGGCGTGGACAAAGACAATCGCTCGATCATGAATATTCCATTTACCCTTGCCGATTCTGAGCTTGATAAAGCATTTTTGCAAGCGGCAGATGCGGCAGGCTTTTTAAACCTCAAAGGTCATCGCACAGTCGGCGGTATGCGCGCCAGTATTTACAATGCCATCGACTTGCCAACCGTGCAGCGACTGGTTGAGTTTATGGCACAATTTGCCCAGCAGCACAGCAAATAGCGGTTGCTAACTTCGCTAACATTGGTCGTTTGTTGCCATGCCAAAGTTTGCTAGACAGGTCGTGGGTCTCAGCGTATTGGGATTGATAGGCGTGGCAGCGTTATACGCGCCATTGTCTGCCAAATCTGTGCAAGCCACCCCCATCACCGTCATGGCACTGGCACACAACAGCCAAGCTGATTTTAGCCATGCCGCGCATTTGCCATATGCCAACCCAAACGCGCCCAAAGGCGGTGTGCTGACCCAAGCGGCGATTGGTACGTTTGACAGCATGCAAAAATGGATTGATGTTGGCACGCCTGCGGCAGGTACGGATTATTTGTACGATACGTTGATGACAAGTTCGTTGTTTGAAGCGTTTGTCATGTACCCACAGCTTGCTGATAAAATCACCTATGACCCCGATGATGCCAGCTGGATTATTTACCACATCAATCCGCACGCCAAGTTTTGGGATGGCTCACCCGTCACCGCGCAGGATGTCAAAGCCAGTCTTGAGGCGGTCAGTCAGCGCGGTATCATGGCAATGCGTAGCTATTTGGCGGATATTGATCATATACAAGTGATTGATGACAAAACCGTTAAGTTTTATTTTAAAACCAAAGACAACCGTGAAATCGGGGTGTTGGTTGGGCAAATGCCGATTTGGCAAAAAGCGTCGATTGATGCCAGTTTTGACAAGGTGAGTTTAACGCCGCTGATGGGTAGCGGTGCGTATCGCTTGGGTAAAATCGAGCCTGGGCGCAGTGTGACCTATGTACGCGACCCAAACTATTGGGGCGCAAAACCTGAAGCAGGCGTGATGGCAAATGTCGGGCGTTACAACTTTGACACCATTAAGTTTGTGTATTACCAAAATCCTGAAGTTGCGTTTGAGGGTTTTAAGGCAGGGCAATACCAGTTTCGCACCGAAAACAAGGCGCGAACATGGGCAACGGGCTATGACTTTCCTGCTGTCAAGGCAGGCTTGGTGATCAAAGAAGCCGCTGAAAATTACAACCCTGTGCCGATGCAAGGCATCGTCATGAACTTGCGCCGTCCGCTGTTTGCTGATATCCGCGTGCGTGAGGCGCTGACCTTGGCGTATGATTTTGAATGGCTCAATAAAACCATGTTTTATGGGCAATACGAACGCCTACAAAGCTATTTTCATCACTCCGAGCTTGCAGCCACAGGCACCCCGAGCGCGGCAGAGCTTGCGGTGTTGCAGCCTTGGCTGGCAAGTTTTGACCCGATATATCGTCAAGCCGTGCTTGCCGATTGGCGCGCGCCTGTATCAGACGGTGGTGGCTTTAACCGCGCCAATCTACTCAAAGCGCGTCAGTTGCTGCTAGATGCAGGCTTTTTTTATCGCGATATGCACTTATACCAACCCAATGGGCAGCCTGCACAGGTTGAGTTTTTAAGCGCGGATGAAAAAAACGCACGAGTGATTTTGCCATTTTTGCGTAACCTTGAGCGGCTTGGCTTTACCACCACCTTGCGCCAAGTTGATATGCCGCAGTATCTTGAGCGTAAGCGCAAGTTTGATTATGATTTGATTGTGGATGTTTTTGGGCAAAGTTTATCACCTGGTGCCGAGCAGGTGTATATGTGGGGCAGCCAAGCGGCAGATGAAATCGGCAACCAAAACACAGCAGGCATCAAAAACCCTGCAATCGATGCGGTGATTGACAAGCTTATTCGCGCCGATAACCGTGATGATATTGTGCTATATACCCACGTGCTTGATCGTCTGCTACGCGCAGGTTACTACATTGTGCCCATGTATGGCAAACGCGCAGATAACTTGGCGTATTGGCAGCAATATCAACACGCAGCGTTGCCAAGCAATGGTGTTTCGCTGGATTATTGGTGGGTTGATCAAGCCAAACAAACCACCGTGCAGCAATATTTGGCGCGTTGATTGTTGTCGGTAAGTTGTGTGACAAGGACAAAAAACCGTATATTGTGCGCCTTATTGCTCAATCACCAAGCAAAGGTTTTAACAGACGGATAAATCGGTTAAAATTTTGTATCTAGCACAATGTTTATTCAAGATCATCAACGCTGATACCATGACAACCACACAATCTACCCAAAATACCGTTGCTTTAACCATCAAATATCTCACCGCTGCCGATTACCAAACTACCCATGACGCGATGCTTGCACGCACCCTAGCGCGTATCGCTGCCAAAGCCGACGGACAACTCACACCCGATGAATTGTGGATCGTTGAGCACAACGACGTGTACACGCTTGGGCAAGGGGGCAAAGAAGAGCACATTTTACAGCACAGTGACACGCCGATTATCCGTACCGATCGCGGCGGACAGGTGACATGGCATGGGCGTGGGCAGCTGGTCGGTTACTTTTTGTTTGACCTAAACCGCCTTGGCTGGAAGGTGCGAGATTTGGTTGATATTGCCGAACAGGTGTTGGTCGATACCGTCACGCCGTACCTTGCGCCCGACTATTACGCCAAACCGCGTGCCGATGCGCCAGGCGTGTACGTGTATCATACCGATGGGCACGAACTGGGCAAAATCGCCTCGCTGGGCTTTAAAATCAAGCACGGTTTTAGTTATCACGGTATTGGGCTGAATGTCAGTAATGATTTAACGCCGTTTAACCTTATCAACCCATGCGGCTATGCAGGCATGACTATGCTGCGTGTGGTGGATTTTGCCCCAACAAACCTTGAGCAAGTCGCACAGGATTTTATCACACAGGTGCAGCGTCGCCACATTTGCTATCAGTAATTAGCATTGAGTTTGTTTAAACTTCAAAATACGCTAAAATACCCAACGCAAACGAGAAATATTTTTTACAAAAATCTATCATCCAGTAAGATTGGCACAAAATTTGCAAAATAATTGAGTATTGATTAAGCCACCGCTGATTGTCTATTAGGTGGCGCTCATCGCAAAATTTTGCCAATCATCTGTGTGATGGCGCACAAAAAATGCTTGTTGACACTGGGTATGCTATGGCACTTCGACTACCTTCTAAAAAGATCACGGCGGCAACTGCACCACGAACCAAACCAGCGGCAGATCCAAGCCTGACCCAATCTAGCCAAACGCTGATTGATACCCAAGCAAGTTTGGCGGTACGTGGGTACGCGTCAAGCCGATTTTGGGCACTTGATGGGCGCATTGGGCGCGTGCATTATATTTTGGCAGCGTTTGCGATCAGCTTTGGTGTCGGGGTGGTGTGGTCTGTGCTGATTTGGGCGTTAGGTATCACTAGCCTGACGTGGATACTGTGCGCGGTGGCGGCTTTGTTGGCAGCGGCATTGACGATTGTCTATAACATGCGCCGTCTGCAGGATATCAACCAAAATAAATGGTTGGCGTTTTTGCTGTTTGTGCCCGTGTTAAATATGTTGTTGGTGTTGGTTTTGCTTGTCCTGCCAGGCACGCGAGGTGAAAACCGCTATGGCCTACCACCTGCACCGCCAAGTTTGGGTATGCAGATTGCAGCGGCGGCAATGGTTACTTTGGTGTTAGCGCAAGGCATATTGGGGGCGATTTTTCAGCAGCAAGTCATCAATGACATTGTAGCGCAAAATACAGTAGCGCAAAACACAGTGGCAGAAACCGCTGTCGCGCACACTGATTCAACACCCACGCCACCTGCTGACAATAAAAACGCGCCAACAGCAGAAGCGGCCTTAGCACCTGCTGATGAGCATTTAAACACCCAAACCATCGTCATCACAGGCGATCAACTGGCGAACAATGCCGCGCAAGCTGTAGCATCAGTACCTACACCTATCGAGGCAGACCTTGCACCGCCACCAACACAAAACCCTATGCAAGACAGCATTCAAAACAACTTACAAGATAACACGCAAACCGCGGCATCAGCGAGCATGTCGCAAGTGCGTGCCGCAAATGACCCTGCACCTGCGATTCAAGAGCCGCGCTTGATGCATCCGCCGACGCAAACACCGAGTACAGCGCCCAAGCCCAATGACGCGCAAAACAGCATGTCTTATGCCGATTTTGTACGCACCTCTGAAACGCCTGTATTTAGTGAGCCTGGGCAAAAGCGTTGAGTGGTATAACGATGATTTTTATTGGGGTATTTTGCTGGTTTATCATCGTTATTGTCAGATGAAATAAAATAATAATTACAAACACTATACCTTTTGTCAGCCAAAATTTCACAGCAAAAAAGCGATTTACCTACCAAAAAATTAGCTTTTGGCTGACAATTTTTGTACGTTTTAACTGACAAATTAAGTAGTTTTTGGCTGACAAAAAGCTTTGGTTATTGGCTTGCCAAAAAAAATATTTTGACTTTTGCCGACAAATCGCTATGATGAAAAGGCAGCCAGTTAGTTAAACCCTGTTAGCAAAACATTGTTAATACAACATCGTTAGCAAAACCCGAGTGCCAACCAACCCTGCAAGCGTGATGATTAACCAGTCAAAAGGAACAAACGGATGGATAGCCAATCTGTACTTGCAACGTTACAACAACGTTATGCCAATGAGCCTGAATTCGTACAGGCGGTCGAAGAGTTTTTGTTGGACGTCGCGCCTGTATATGACGAAAACGCCACTTACCAAGCGTTGTCATTGCTTGAGCGCATGACCGAGCCTGACCGTATTTTTCAATTCCGCATCAACTGGGAAGATGACCAAGGCAATGTGCAAGTCAATCGCGGTTGGCGCGTGCAATTTAACAATGCCATTGGCCCATACAAAGGCGGCTTGCGTTTTCACCCAAGCGTGAGCGTATCGGTATTAAAATTCTTGGGCTTTGAGCAAATCTTTAAAAACGCCTTGACAGGCCTGCCCATGGGCGGCGGTAAAGGTGGTTCAGACTTTGACCCTAAAGGCAAATCTGACGCAGAGATCCGCCGTTTTTGCTATGCTTTTATGCGTGAACTGGGGCATCATATCGGCGCAGACGTGGACGTGCCAGCTGGCGACATTGGTGTCGGCGGACGCGAAGTCAATTACATGTTTGCCATGTACAAAAACATGACGCGTGAATTTACAGGCGTATTGACAGGTAAAGGCGTGGGACACGGCGGTAGCTTGATCCGCACTGAGGCGACAGGCTTTGGTTTGGTATACTTTTTAGAACGTATGCTAGAAGCCAACAACGACAGTATGCAAGGCAAAAAAGTGCTGATTTCAGGCTCAGGCAACGTGGCGCAATACGCGGCAGAAAAAGTCATTGAATTGGGCGGTGTGGTCTTGACTTTATCGGATTCAAAAGGCACGCTACACATCAAAGACGGCCTAACTCAAGAGCAGCTTGAATGGGTCAAACTGCAAAAACTTGACCGCAAACCACTCAGTGACTTTACCGCAAAATTTGGCGGTGAATGGTTGGACGGACAACGCCCATGGCACATTGCTGCCGATATCGCCTTGCCTTGTGCAACGCAAAATGAAATCAACGGCGACGACGCGAAAAATCTAGTTAAAAATGGTGTCAAATACGTGGCTGAAGGCGCGAATATGCCAAGCGACATGGATGCCATCAACGTATTCCAAGACAATCAAGTGCGCTATGCCCCTGGTAAAGCAGCCAATGCAGGTGGGGTCGCGGTATCAGGGCTTGAGATGTCACAAAACTCGCTGCGCCAGTATCATACCTTTGAAACGCTAGACCAACAGCTTAAGCAAATCATGACCAATATTCATGACACGTGCGTGCAGTATGGCAAGCAAGACGATGGCTTCATCGATTACAAAAAAGGCGCTAACGTGGCAGGCTTCACCATCGTTGCCAATGCTATGGTAAATTACGGTACGTTGTAATGCGCTCGTAGACCATCTACAAACGTAAACAAACAAAAAAACGGCTACTTTTAGGGTAGCCGTTTTTTCATGGCAAAATAAATAATTGTACGAAAAAAGCCTTGAATTTCTACAAGGCTTTTGATTGATCAAAGGTATTAAAATTAATGACGGAAATGGCGCATACCTGTAAATACCATGGCGATACCGTGCTCATCAGCGGCGGCGATGGTTTCATCATCGCGCATAGAGCCACCTGGTTGGATAATCGCCTTGATACCCACGGCGGCGGCGTTGTCGATGCCATCGCGGAATGGGAAAAATGCATCCGATGCCATCACCGCACCGACTGGTGACAAGCCTGCGTGTTTCGCTTTAATGGCGGCAATGCGTGCCGAATTCACGCGGCTCATTTGTCCTGCGCCGATACCAATCGTGCGTCCATCTTTGGCATACACGATAGCATTGGATTTGACGTATTTTGCCACTTGCCATGTGAACAGCAAATCCGCCAGTTGTTCAGCGGTAGGCTGCACTTGGGTGACAACGTTTAGGTCAGCCAAATCCACGCGTCCCAAGTCTTGCACTTGCACCAATAAACCGCCTGTCACGCGTTTGTAGTCCAGCTGTTCATGGCGGGCATGAGGTGTAGGCAGCGCGCCGCAGACCAACACGCGCACGTTTTTCTTGCTTGCAGTGATGTCGAGCACGCCATCTGCCACGCTTGGCGCGATGATGACTTCAACAAACTGCTGGTCGATGATGGCTTTGGCGGTCGCGATGTCAAGTTCACGGTTAAATGCGATGATACCGCCAAACGCAGATTCGGGATCAGTAGCGAAGGCTTTTTGGTACGCGGCGGTCAAATTGCTATCCACCGCAACACCGCAAGGATTGGCGTGTTTGACAATCACGCAAGCAGGTGCATCAAAGCACTTGACGCATTCAAGCGCGGCATCTGTATCGGCGATGTTATTATAAGACAGTTCTTTGCCTTGTAGTTGGCGCGCGGTTGAGATGCTGGCTTCAGGCGCGGTATTGGCTTCGATATAGAACGCTGCGGTTTGGTGTGGATTTTCGCCGTAGCGCAGGTCTTGCTGTTTGTTGAATTGCAAATTGAGCGTGCGTGGGTAAGTGGTCGGCGCATCAAAACCTTGTAAACGGTTGCCCAAAAAGTTGGCAATCATACCGTCATATTGCGCGGTATGTTCAAAAGCTTTAACCGCCAAATCAAAACGTGTTGCATCGCTTAGTTGTCCGTGCTCGCGGATTTCTGCCAACACCGTGTCATAATCGGCAGGGTTGGTGACGATACCAACATGCGCGTGGTTTTTGGCGGCAGCGCGTACCATGCTTGGACCACCGATGTCGATGTTTTCAATCGCATCGGCTTTGCTGACATCGGGACGCGCCACAGTTTGGGCAAATGGGTACAGATTGACAACGACCAAATCAATACGTGCGATCCCATGCTGCGCCATTACGTCATCATCCACACCGCGCCGACCCAAAATGCCGCCGTGAATCTTCGGGTGTAAAGTCTTAACGCGCCCGTCCATCATCTCGGCAAAGCCTGTGTAATCGGCAACTTCGGTTACAGGCACGTGATGTTGTGCCAGTAGTTTGTAAGTACCGCCCGTTGAGAGCAGCGCGTAGCCTTGTGTGACCAGCCCTTGCGCCAGCTCAACAATGCCCGTTTTATCCGATACCGACAACAGCGCGTGCGGTTGGCTCATGATATCCCCCTTGGTTGTTTGGTGAATGATTTTTGGCTAAACCGTTTTTTAATGCGATGGTTTTTGGGTTCGGCGATATATTGGCAACATGAAAAACACTTACCCGATCAGCAAAACGCCAAAATTTGCGTTATTGTAGCATATTGCACACCAAAAACGCTTGACGACGCGTTTATTTTAGCAGCCCATACATTTTGAGTTTTTTGCGCAAAGTGCCGCGATTTATACCAAGCATGGCAGCAACTTGGCTTTGGTTGCCGCGCGTGTGGGCAAGCAGCACTTGCAACAGCGGCTGCTCAAGCTGGCTAAGCATCAGCGCGTAGAGGTCACTGGCTGGCTCATCGCCCAACGTGTCCAAATACTGCTGCACGACGATGGCGACGTGTTCGCTAAGACTGGGTAAATCAGCGTGAAAGGCATGATGGGCGGACGCTGGGTTTGGTGCAGCAGTGGTTTGGGTGACAGCGGTTGGGTCAGCGTTAGCAGGGGTGATCGACATAATAAACACAAGTTTCGCGTGAGCAAAATCGCTATTGTAAAGCAAAACTGGGCGCAATATAAGCCAAAATTTGTTGAGCCCAAAGCTTAAGCGTGGTCAAGGCGAACTAATAAAACGGCTCAATATTGACTTGGCGAACTTGGCTTTTGGCAAAATCAAGGCGCAGTTTGATGGGCTGAATTTGATTGGGCAATAAATACTGGCTGTTGGGTTCAGTGTACAGGCTGGCAGGCACGGCAGCTTGTGCTTTGACCGTGTTGCCTTGGCGTAGGGTAATGACAAGGTTTGGGTATAACAACGGCGCGTTACCCGTATTGGTAAGCCGAAAAATCACGTCGGTGTGTTTGGCATTGCCTGTGATGTCTAGTACCTGCGCGTCTGCCCATGTGGTATTGGCGTATGCCAAATTGCAGTTGATGGGTACCGTGTTACACACTTGTGTCAGTAGCGTGGCAGTCGATGGCGTTTGCATCAGGGTATTGACATTAAACACCGCGTATTGCCCAAGCAGTAATAACGCCAGCACCACGCTGCCCAATACCCAAGCCAATGTCATCGCGCCAGTGGATGAACGCGCAGACGAGGTGCCAAGACGTTGCTCAACCTTTTGCATATAGGTAGGCAGATCGCTGGAGGCAAGCGTAGACAGCGGCGGGGTAGGGCTAACCAAAGGTGTTTTTGCCACAGCCGAGGGTGTGGTGGGGGTGGTGGAGTTTGGTTGGTCATCGGCTAATAAATCATCCAGCCAGCTTTCATCCTGCAATTGTTGTGCTTGGTAGATTTCTTTGGCAAAGACGGGTGATGTATCATGCACCGATACAGCAAGATTGTCTAAAATTTCAAAATCATTTGTGGTATTTGATGTGGTTGCAGGTGTTTCGGGGCTTGCCGACGCTGTCGTATCATCATCAAGCCCGATGTTGTCATCAAATATCAGTGTTTCTTTTGTGGTTTGATTGGGCAAAAAATGGTGCTTGCAATGTGCACAGCGCACATAGCCTTTTTTACGCGCAATCAATGATTTTTTGATAGTAAAATGCTGATGGCAATACGGACAGTCAAATTCGGCAGTTGGCATGATACGCTCGTCATCGGGGTTTCAATGTATTGAAACGTATTTTTTTGCCAATGTCAATTCAAGCAGGGCGGTGCAATCCGCCGCCCATCGGTTCAAGTATTGCTCTTACTCAACTAACGATAGTTTGTTAAACATACGTTAATTTTAAGCATAAAAAAATCAGTATGGCTACAAAATCAAATAAATTTAATTTGACAAAATCTAATCTATCCGACGCACACCTGATAAACGGTGCCAATGCTCGTCTTCTTCGTTTTTAAACGTAAAGTCAGCGCTAATGTCAAAAAAAGGCGCGTAGGCTTCGCGCACCGCCTCGACTTGGTTTTCAATCAAACCTGCCAGCACAATGCTGCCATGTGGCTTGAGTAACGTGGCAAAATACGGCGCAAGCTGAATCAGCGGTTTTGCCAAAATGTTGGCGGTGATCATGTCCGCTTGCATATCAGCTTCTTGCCAAAATGTGGCAAACGCTTCGGGCAAAAAGGTCTGCAAACGGTCTTGCACACCGTTTAGGCGTGCGTTTTGTTGGCTTGCCAAGACCGCTTGTGGGTCGATATCGACGGCATAGACGACTTTTGCGCCCAATACCAACGCAGCAACGCCCAAAATCCCTGAGCCACAGCCATAGTCGATGACAATTTTATCCGTCAAATCTTGCCCCGCTAGCCAATCCAAACACAGCCGCGTGGTTGCATGGTAGCCTGTTCCAAACGCCAAACCAGGATCAAGATATAAGTTGGTCGCGCTGGGGTCGGGCGCGTCAAGCCATTGTGGCACAATCCACAAGCCATGCGCACATTCAATCGGTTGATAATGCTGCATCCATTCGCGTGTCCAGTCTTTGTCGGCAAGCTGGCTGACCCACACGCGGCTGGCGTGGCAGCTATCGGCGATGGTATGGCTAAGTGTCTCAAGCTCACTGACACTGGCAAAGGTGCTGCTATCAAACAATGCGGTGACGATGACTTCATCCCACAGTGGTGATTCGTTGGGCATGGGTTCAAACAGCGGTTGGTCACCTGCGTCGGTTAGACTAATGCTGATCGCGCCTGCTTCAAGCAGTAGAGTTTCGGCAAGTTCGGTGTGGTCTTTGGCGCATTGTAGGTGCAGTTGTTGCCAGCTCATGCGGATATCCTTGGTTTTTAAATGATAAGTAAAGTAAATGTTGGTGAACCATCACGGCATAACAGGTGCGACGGGTCGAGCCATGCGTTCGCTGGGGTCGGCGCTGTAATGCGTGTCGGGTCGTTCCGTGGTTGTGTTGGGGCTGTTACCACTTGGGCTAGGGGTTGGATTAAAACTCGGGCTAGGCGCAGGTGGTGGATTACTTTGGCTTTGATTAAAGTAGCTGTTGTTGGCTGCGTCTGGCGCGTCGGTGCGGTTATTGACCACGGCGGTTTGGTTGGTTGCCTCGGCATAGCCTTGGCTGCGCTGCAAACGCGCGTTGATACTGGCAAATGGATCGGCAGCATCTTGCGTGCGTTGGCGTTCGAAGCGGCGTTCTTGTTCTTGGCGATATAGCGCGACGGCGCATTGGCTGCTGTCTTCGGGCAAAAATTTGGTATCGACAGGCACCAGTACAGCATTGGCGCAGCGCTCATCGGAGAGTGTGCCTTCGCCGTTTTGCAGCCACAACGGCTCAATGCGGCTCGGCACTGGCAAGGCAACAGGCGTTAGATACAATCGCTGCATGAAGTCAATCCACATCGGCAACGCGCCTGTGGCACCGCTTAAACCCATCGGCGTGTTGTCATCACGCCCCACCCATACCACGCTGACGCGGTTGCCACTGTAGCCTGCAAACCATGCGTCGCGATAGTCGTTGGTGGTGCCTGTTTTGCCTGCCAGGTTCAGATCTTCGCCCAATTTCAACGCCGCTTTGGCAGTACCGTTTTGCACGACTTTTTGCATGGCAAAATTGGTCTGATACACGGCTGGGGGGCTGACGGGTTGGTGGGTTTTGGTCGTGCCCGTTGGCAATAGCACGCTGTCAAATTCGGCACGCGTCTCATCGCTGACGATTTCAGGCTTAACGGTTTGGATGACTTGCCCCTTGCCATCGACCACGCTGCGAATGGTGTGAATAGGCACACGATAGCCGCCATTTGCCAACACTTGATACACCCCAAGCATATCCAGTGGCGACAAATTCAGCGCACCGAGCAACATGGCAGGGTATTCGGGGATTTTTTTGCTAATGCCCATGTTGTGTAGCTGCGCGATGATGTTGGGCACGCCGACATCTAAGCCGACACGCACCGCCGCTTGGTTGTACGAATTGGCAAGCGCGGTCATCAGTGGCACTTGCCCGTGGCTGCCGCCGCCGTAGTTGGTCGGTGCCCATGTGCTGCCATCGGACAATTTAAGACGAATGGGCGCATCATCCACACTGCTGGCAAGGTTGTATTTGCCTTGTTCAAATGCGGTCAAATAAATAATCGGCTTAAGTAGCGAACCAACTTGACGCTTGGCGTCAATCGCACGGTTAAAACCTGTAAACGTTGTGCCGCTGCCGATAACGGCAAGCAGCTCGCCTGTCTGTGGATCGGCACTAACCAACGCCGCTTGCAGCTGATTGGCGGCCTTGCGGTTGGCTTTATTCAGCCGCTTTAAGCTTTCGCTGACCGCTTGGCTGGCTGCTTGTTGCACCAGTGGATCAAAACTGGTGAAAATCCGCATGCCTTCATTTTTGAGGTCATCGCTGTCATATGTCAAATTTAACTCACGTTTGACAATATCGAGGTAATCGGGAAAACGGCTTTGTCCAATACTGGGCGATTTGATGACATCCAGCGGTTGGGCAATGGCTTGCTCGTACTGCGCTTGGCTAATTGTGTTTTGGGTTAGCATGTTGTGCAGCACAACATTGCGCCGCGCCAATGCCGCATCGGGGTCACGAAACGGATTGTACTGGGTAGGACCTTTGGCAAGCCCAACCAACATAGCGTATTGGTCAAGGCGCAATTCACTGAGCGGACGGTTAAAATAAAACTGCGCCGCTAAGCCAAAACCATTGATAGAGTGATTGCCATTTTGACCAAGATTAATTTCATTGATATAAGTTTGTAGGATTTCTTGCTTACTGTAATGATATTCAAGCAACAACGCCATCAAAGCTTCGTTAGCTTTGCGCTTGACTGTGCGGTCAGAATTAAGGTAAAAATTCTTGATCAGCTGTTGGGTGATCGTCGAGCCGCCTTGCCGTGATCCGCCCGTCAAATTGCTAACCAACGCGCGCGCCGTGCCACGTAGCGAAATCCCGTGATGGGTATAAAATTCGCGGTCTTCGGTGGCAATCAGCGCGTCAATCAGCGGTTTGGGGATGCGCGATATATCAAGCACAATGCGGTCTTCGTTGTTGTCGGGATAAATGCCACCAATCAGCACAGGCTCAATCAGCACGGTGGCCGCGGCATTGGGTTGGGTGCTTTGTAGCTGCACGACGCGATCATCTTGCAAGACCACACGCACGACTTGCTCAGGCGTATGCTGGTTTTGAGAAAAGCCAAACTCACGCGTGTGAATATAATACTCGGTCACCTTGTCGCTGGTTAGGCGTTTGGGGCTGGCTTGATCGGGTTGGTTGTCCTGCGCGTCCTGTGTCTGGGGTGTGTTTGGGTCAGGCAGGTTTTGGCTGTTTGGATCGTCTGGGTTATTGGTGGTCTGTGTGGCTGCTGTCGTGCTGGCATATTGGGCATTGATCGCCGCCATCTCACTGGGTTTTAGCCGAATGGTCTGTTTTTGGTAGGTGCCTCGCGTGTGATAATCATCTGCCGCGCGGTAGTTAATTAGGCTCAGCCAATACTCTAAGTCTTTGCTACGTACAGGCGCGTCTTGGTACAGTTGTAGCGGTTGTGAGTATACTTTGGCAGGAATGTTCCAACGTTTACCCTCAAACTTGCGCGTAATCAAGCGGTCTTGGTGCACGACATACAACGCCAACCACACCAACGCGGCAATCACAACCACGCTAAATACAAAGCTGATGATATAGCCGCCGCGCTGTTGATACAGGCTAACGCGCACCACTTGGCCGCTATTTGGCAAGGGTGAGGATAAAGTGGCTGTGGTGTAAGAGTGCGCGCGCTTGCCCAATTTTTTGCCCAACTGTTGCTTAACGGAGTGGCGATGGCATGACCCATCGGGTACACCATCGATCAGTAAATGGCGCTATGATGACAAAACTTGTCACAAATTTCAATCAATCAACATTTCGCGCCGTTGCTCAATGTAAATACCAGCGTGGTAAATGCTAGTTTGCTTGTTTGGCAGTGGTGGGTGGGTTATCTTGCTTGGGATTTTGCCCATGTTTATCTTTTAAATATCGTTTATCTTTTAAATACCAATGTTTGACCAACCAATAATACACCGCGTTTTTGTGATTAAGCCAAATTTGGTCACGTTCGGATAAATTTGGCTGCTGGGTGAATGTGGCGGCAAATGCGGCATCAGGCATCAACACAATCGGCGCACCTGCAGGCGTGTAGTTGAGGTCTTGCACGTAGTTGGGCTCTTGTAAATTGGGCATGAGCTGCTGTACCTTGAGCTTAAACACGCCGTTACCAAAGTATTTGGTGTAGAGGGCTTGGGTCTTGACGGGGTATTTAATCAGCTTGCCAACCGCTTTTTTTAGCAGTGGATTGGCTTTGTCTAACTGTTCGGGGTGGGCAAGAGGGTTGGTATCGGCAAGGCTTTGCACAGACTGCACGGTAAATGGCGTTTCGGTGACCCAATCGGCACTATTGACGATGCGATAACCCCAACCGTTACGGGTCAAAAAATCATAATCATAAGCGTATTGCAAATTACCGGGTTTGGGCGCGGCACTTGAGTAGGTTTTAAACACGATATCATGCGGCAAAAATCCTGCCTGTTGGCGATATTTGAGGTATGATGTCATCAAATACGTCAGCGCCGCGCCTTGGCTGTGCCCAAAAATATTAAAATCCTTGATACCGCGCGCGTATTGCTGCTTGATCTGTGCCTCGACATCGTCTGCCATCGCCAAAGTGGCAATCGCCCAGCCTGCATGTACCGCCGATTGCGGATTGTCGGCAAATTTGTAAGGTAGGCTGCGCTCACCGACTTGTAGTGCGCCTTGGGCGGGTATCATGGCAAAAAAATAGTTTGCCGCCCAGCTGTCGGTATCTTGAATGGTGCCGCGAATGGCGATCACGGCTGTTTTTTGTGCATCATTGACAAACAACGCCCAGCGGTTTTTAAATGCCACCTCAGGCGCGATATACACCCTGCGGTAGTCCTGCAACGCATTTTGCACATCGCTGGCATCAAAGCGGGTGTTGTTGTCAAACGTATCATCAAACAGTGCCATCAGCGTCATATACTCTTTGGCATCAAAGCCTGGGGTGAGCGTTGCTTGCGCGGTTTGGCTATGTGCCAGTAAAATACAGGCTAATACAGCAAACGGCTTGATGGCTTGTTGGATGGTTTGTGTTATCATCATGGCAAATTTGTCCGTTCAATAAGTTTTTAGCAAATAAGTTTTTAGAAAATAGCTTTTTAGCAAATAGCTTTTTAGCAAATAAGTTTTTGGGTAAATGGTTGGCAAGCGATACTGGCATTGCACGCGTCGGCTGATCGGCGATTGGCTAAAATAAAACCTGTCATAATGACAAATTTATGCCAAAAATTCAATGCTTAGCATGTGTGCCAATCACTTTGCATTTGTCCAAAACACCCCATAATAAGCGCATCTTTTTGCGTTGTTTCGTGAGCATTAGCAATCTTAGCGTCAAATTATGTCCAATTCTGCCCCCCGTGCTTCAACCAATCTGCCCGATACCTACATGGCCGATACCACCGAGCTGGTGCTGCCGCCCGATGGCTGCTGTTTTCATTGCGGCGACCCGTTGCCCAGTGAGCCGTTTTATACACCTGTGCTTGGTGAGGCGCGCGCCATGTGCTGTCTGGGTTGTGAGCTTGCCGCGCAAAGTATCGTTGAGGCAGGGCTTGAGCAGTATTATCTTGATCGTAGCACCATCAACCGCACGGCAAGCCTGCCCGATGCCCTGTATCAGCTGCAAGCGTATGACCACCGCGAGATACAAGCGCAGTTTGTTTATCAGCAAGATCAGTTGAGCGTGGCAGAATTGTCCGTCACCAATCTGCGCTGTGCGGCGTGTAGTTGGCTGATTGAAAGCCGCTTACACGCGCTTGATGGTGTGGCACAATGCCAAGTCAATCTTACTCAACAGCGCATGCGTGTGCTGTGGGATGAGACGCGGCTGCCGATTAGTCAGATTTTGGCGGCGATTCAGGCGATTGGTTATGATGCCAAACCGTATCGGCAAGATACTCACGTGGCGATGTTGGCGCGGCACAATCGGCGCATGGTGTTTCAGCTGGGTGTGGCAGCGTTGGGCGCGATGCAGGCGATGATGTTTGCCGTGGGCATGTATTTTGGTGATTATGATGGCATGGCGGCGCAGGACAAGCAGTTTTTGCGATGGGTGTCGTTGTTTGTCAGTATTCCTGTTGTGCTGTTAGCAGGTGCGCCGTTTTTTGCCTCGGCGTGGTCGGCGTTGCGCGCGCGCCAAGTCAATATGGATGTGCCGATTGCGTTGGCGATTGTGCTGACCTTTGCTGCCAGTATTTATGCCACCACCAGCGGTACGGGTGAGACGTATTATGACTCGGTCAGTATGCTGATTTTTTTCTTATTGGCAGGTAAATACGTTGAGCACAACGCGCGTAGTAAGGCGGCAAATTTGGCGCAAGATTTGGTCGTTGTTGAGCCGATTTTGGTGGCAAAACTTGGTGAGTATGCGGTATTAAGTGCTGATGAATTGGCTGCGCTGCCCGTATCACAGCTTGATGCGCTACTCAAAAACGCCGATACCGTCACCCCTGATAATCTGGTGAGCGCACCCTCGCTTAAAGTCGGTGATATTGTGCGTATTGATGCAGGTAGTAGCGTGATTAGCGACGGGATTTTGCTGTCAGCACACGCGACGGTATCACAAAGCCTACTGACGGGTGAAAGTGATTTAATCACCAAACAGCGCGGCGATGCCATTGTTGGCGGTAGTCAAAATGACAGCCAACCGTTTGTCATGCAAGTCACCGCACTGCCTAATGACAGCCAAATTGGGATCATTGACCGCTTGGTTAATCGCGCACTTAGCGAAAAGCCACAAATCGCGCTACGTGCTGATCGCATGGCGCGGTGGTTTGTTGCGCGTGTGCTGCTGATCGCCAGTGTGGTGTTTGTCGCGTGGTATGTCATCGAGCCTGCGCAAGCGGTGTGGGCAACGGTGGCGGTGTTGGTTGCTACTTGCCCGTGTGCATTGTCCTTGGCAACGCCGATTGCCTTGACGGTAGCCACCAATCGGCTGGCAAGTTTGGGCTTTTTGGCGACACGTGGGCACACGTTGGGCGCGTTGGCAAACGTGACCCATGTGGCGTTTGACAAGACGGGCACATTGACGTATGGGCAGCCTAAGCTATTACACATTGAAACGCTGAACGATGATACCGCCCAAGATAAGACTGACGCGCTGCTTGCCATTGCTGCAGGTATGGAGGTCGGTAGCCGTCATCCAATTGCCCATGCCTTGCTGGGTGCGGCAAGCCAGCTGCATTTACCAACGTTAGACAACCTTCAACACATTGCAGGTGGCGGCATTGCGGCAGATATTGGCGAGCAGCATTATCGCTTGGGGCATAGCGCATTTGCCTTGGATTTAGCACAAGATGACACTAACCGCGCGTTGGTCGATTTGCCCAATCTGGCCGCGCATTCTGCCAGCACCAGCGTGACGCTAAGCCGCCAAACCGCGACAGGCTGGCACGCGTTGGCGCATTTTTATTTTCATGACAAAGTGCGTGAGACCGCACAGGCCACTGTGCACGGCTTGCAGTCGGCAGGCATTGAGGTGCTGATTTTGACAGGTGACCCAAGCGCGCAGGCGCAGCAAGTCGGGCAAGCACTGGGTATTGATACGGTGTGTCAAGGTTTAACGCCCGATGACAAACTGGGGCATATCAAAGCCTTACAAGCCCAAGGCGCGGTTGTGCAGATGGTTGGCGATGGCGTAAACGACGCGCCCGTGTTGGCAGGTGCAGATGTATCTACAGCGATGGCAGGCGCGGCGGATTTGGCACAGGTTGCCAGTGATTCGGTGTTAATCGGCGGTCATTTGACCGCGATTAGCCACGCGCATACCGTGGCACGTAAAACCGAGCACATCATTAGACAAAATATGCGCTGGGCGATTGGTTATAACATTGCTGTGCTAATCCCTGCCGCGCTGGGCTATGTGCCGCCATGGCTTGCTGCGATTGGCATGTCGCTAAGCTCGTTTGGGGTGGTGATGAACGCGCTACGCCTCAAACGCGCTTAACCACCCAATGATAAATTACTCGGATCGCCTTTTGTTATGGAGTGACTGTATAATTAAGTGTTTGAGCGATTTGCGCCTGATTAATTGGGTTTTACACGTTGAGGAATGAGCATGTTTGATTGGTTTCATGCGTTTGTCGATTGGGGTAATGGCATTATTTGGGGTTATTTACTCATTTATTTATTGCTTGGGGTAGGGGTGTATTTCACCGTTGCCACCCGATTTATACAAATTCGCCATTTTGGGCATATGTGGCAGCTACTGAAAATTTCCAACCAGGGCGGGCGTGCAGGTGGTATCAGCTCGTTTGAGGCCTTGATGACCTCACTGGCTGCTCGGGTCGGTACGGGTAATTTGGCAGGTGTTGCCATCGCTATTTATCTGGGCGGGCCTGGCGCGATTTTTTGGATGTGGGTCACCGCTTTGGTTGGCATGTCGACAAGTTTTGTCGAGTCGGCATTGGCTCAGGCCTACAAAGTGCCACACACCGACAACGTGTATCGTGGCGGCCCTGCTTATTATATCGAAAAAGGACTCGGCCAGCGTTGGTTGGCGATCTTGTTTGCGCTGTGTTTGTTGGCGGCGTTTGGGCTGGCGTTTAACGGTGTGCAAGCCAATACCATCGCCCAAGCAGTCAATGAAGCCTTTCATATCCCGACTTGGGTAACGGGTGTTGGGCTGGTGTTATTGACTGCGCCTGTGGTGTTTGGTGGCATGCGGTCAGTGGCAAGAGTGGCTGGCAAGGTTGTGCCTGTCATGGCGATTTTGTACTTGTTGTTGGCGATGTTTGTGGTGGTCACCAATTTACCCCAGCTGCCGTCTGCCATCGCGTTAATTTTCAAATCCGCTTTTGGTGTTGAACAGGCGGCAAGCGGTGCACTGGGCTATACCATTGCCCAAGCGATGATGAATGGCATCAAGCGTGGTCTGTTCTCTAATGAGGCAGGTATGGGCTCAGCACCCAACGCCGCGGCCACCGCGCAGACTTACCCCAATCACCCTGCCACCCAAGGCTTTATGCAAATGCTGGGTGTATTCATCGATACACTGGTCATTTGTACCGCCACCGCCTCTATCGTTATTTTGTCGGGTGTCATTGACCCAAGTGTAGAGCAAGAAGGCATTCAGCTCACTCAGCTGGCGTTGTCTCGCTATGTGGGCGATTTGGGCGTATATTTCATTGCTGTTGCTATTTTCTTTTTTTCATTCACATCCATCATTGCTAACTACAGCTATGGCGAAGCCAATATTGAATTTATTGCAGGGCCTAGGGTTGCTAAAGCGGCGGTGACGGCATTGCGCGTGGCGGTATTGGCGATGATATTTATTGGCGCAATCGCCAATCTAAAAACCGTGTGGGATTTTGCGGATTTATCCATGGGGTTGATGGCATTGATTAACTTGGTTGCCATCGTTTGGCTATCGCCCGTTGCTTTTAGAATCTTAAAAGATTATGAACGTCAGTTAAAAGCGGGCAAGCATCCCACCTTTGACCCCGATGATTTCAAAAAACTGCGTCATGAAGCCAATCGTGATGCTTGGGATCAATGATTTTGGTTGAGCCATAATTTGGGCTGAGCGTCACCCGATATCCCTGCTCAGTAAGCAGGGATATCTTGAGCCACAAAATACCTTTGATAAAAATAGGCAGCTGATCGGGTTTGGTGGGTTTGCAAAATCGGCAATCACAACCAGCTTGATTTTTTAAAGCGATAATACAACAACGAACAAATCGTCAATATGATCAGCAGCACGATAAAGTAACCGTATTGCCAGTGCAGCTCGGGCATATTATCAAAGTTCATCCCATACACGCCTGCAATTGCTGTTGGTACCGCCAAAATACCTGCCCACGCTGCCAGCTTACGCACGACCTCGTTTTGCCCCATTGTCACCACCGCCATGTAGGTATCCATCGCCACGCTTAGCATCTCATTGAGCCCGTTTACGGCATCTAGTGCGCGCAGCAAATGGTCATTAACATCACGAAAATACGGCTTGGCTTGGTTGGGGAAATTGGGCAAAAAATCTTCTTTTTTGTGATTGATAAAAAAATTACAAATATCTTGCACGGGCAAAATCACCGCGCGCATATGCACCAGTTGTGATTTAAGCTCATACATGTTGCGCAAGGTTTGTTTGTCAAAATCTTCTGAGAAAATCTCGCGCTCTTGCTCGCGCAAATAACGCCCAAGCTTATCGGTAATCGGCAAATAGTTATCGACCACAAAGTCCAAAATCGCGTGCAGCACAAAAATTGGCCCCATACGCATTTTTTCGGGACGGCGGTGGCAATAATCACGCACACTTTGGTAGCTGTGTGACGCACCTTGGCGAATCGTGATGATGTACTGCTTGCCCATAAAAATCGCTGTCGTGCCGTAGCGAATGGTGTAATCGGTCAATTTGGCAGTACGCACGACCACAAACACGCTGTCATTGCCATAGCTTTCGACCTTGGCGCGTTGGTGCTCAGCAAACGCATCCTCAATCGCCAGTTCGTGCAAGTCAAACGCCTCTTGCACCTCACGAATGGTCTCAGCTGTCGGATCATGCAGCCCAATCCATACAAACACATTGTTGTTTGCCAGCTCACGGCGCACGTCATCAAGCTCAATCACGCCCAAGTTTTCGCCCGTTTTGCGTGAATAAGCAAAGCAGTTAGCAACCTCGTTTTTGCCCGTAAAGCGTGATTCAATCAGCTGGGTGTCAGCGTCGGGGTCATAATCGCGCACGGGCATTTCAATCGGTGCATAGACCTCAAGGGTGCCTTGGTCGTTTGGATAATCGTTGTAATCATTAAAGCCGAAATCACCCGTTGGGAATTGCTCTTTGTCAATTTGGCGAAAATGCGCTTCTGCCAAATCATGCGGCATGATTTCGTGGCTCAAAAAGCCCTCAGGCAAAATCAGCGTGTCGTCATCATCGTCCTCAGGGCGGGTTTGGTGGCGTGACGGGTCATGCGGTGGCGTCATGGGTAAGTCTCCTGCGTGAGGTGGATGAAACAACGCTTAAGCGTTGCGTGTCATTACAAACATATGATGAATGCGATAGGCAATCCGTCAGCGAGTATCGGCTCAAATAAAGGTCAAATCACACGCCACAATCAAGCAACTAGGTAGAAGTTGGTGCAATGATTAAACAGCGTGATCTGGGGTTGGTGAAACAAAATGAATCAAACAACAAACTAAATTGCGTACTGCTTAAGCGTGTCTAAATCAACCAGATTCAACACACTGTCATGGCAAGCCTCAAGCTTAATGGGCGGTGCAACGCCTGCATCTAGTGCCTCAAGCCAACGTAGCGCGCATACGCACCAAAAATCGTTGGGCTGTAAACCCAAAAAACCCATCTCAGGCAATGGCGTGATCAAATCATTGCCGCGCGAAAATGAAAACTCTAAAAATTCGCGGGTCATTTTGGCGCAAACTGTATGCATGCCAATATCGCGCGCGCCCGTGTGGCAAAAACCATCACGATAAAAGCCCGTCAAAGGTGCAAAACAGCAGCTTGCCAGCGTCGTGCCTAGCACGTTGGTTTGATTGGCATGGGGGTCAAAACCGTGTGACATCGCGCAGCCCGTCAAATCTTTTCAAGTAAATGTGATAAGCGCTTAAAATTAAAATCAAACGCCGCCGCCAAGATAGTAAACAGTAAGACAGAAAAAAATTTAGGCGCATATTTTGACATGCTTGTGCCAGTGCGTCAAAATCTTTTTGAATCAAACCGTCAGCCAGTAGCATTGCAGATCATCTGCCGCACACGCGCCGATAAGCTTGGCGACAAACGCATGAAACCAACAGGCAAACCAGAAAAAACTGCCCACCCCTGCGCTAGCTATGCTACAATAAATCCCCGTACGACAAGATTGGCGGTTTGGCACACACCGTGTCATACCAATAGCATACACAATTTGATGATAAAAACTAGGAAAGATCGGGCGTATGGGCGAGGCGTTTGTCAATCACAATCAGCAGCATTTTGGCACAATTGCCGCGCTTGAGGGCGATAACACGCGCGAGCAAGCATGGCTATTGCCCGATGGGGTCAGCGATTTGCTGCACACCGAGGCACTCAAACAAGAGACCTTGCGCTACCAACTCACCCAAATTCTGCTATCACATGGCTATCAATTGGTCAGTCCGCCGTTTATCGAATACACCGAAAGCCTGCTGCACAATGCCAGCGAAGACCTCAAACGCCAGACCTTTCGGCTGATTGACCAGCTCACAGGGCGTTTGATGGGTTTGCGTGCCGATATCACCCCACAAATTGCACGCATTGACGCGTATTTACACAACAACCACGCCAAAACCGATGGCAAAACTGCCAACGCTGTGGCACGCTACTGCTATGCAGGGCACGTGGTTTATACCTTGCCAAAAGGCTTATTTGGTTCACGCACGCCATTACAACTGGGTGCAGAAATTTTTGGTGCGGCAGATTTGACTGCCGATCAAGCCTTGTTTGACGTGCTGCATGCTTTGCTGGCAAGTACCCAGCTGGTCAGCCAATGCCATATTGACATCGGGCATGTGGCGATTTTTCGCGCGTTGGTCAAGCAAGCCGATTTATCCGCCAGTCAGCAAGATGAATTGAGCAAATTGTATGCCAACAAGGCGTTGCCTGAGCTTGCCAAGTTTTGCCAAAATCTTGGCGCGCAAGGTGGGCAAGCGGCACAACTGGCGCAAGATTTTTATACCTTGGTGCAAGATGGCAACGATTTAGCCCGATTGCAAGCCAATCTATCGCCTATTGCTCAGCAAAACGCCGATATCGCGCAAGCATTGGCGGACTTACAAGCGTTGGTGGCATACTTGCGCCAAACATGGCAAACCGCGACCGTAAGCGTCGATGTCAGCGAATTGCAAGGCTATCATTACCACACAGGTGTGGTGTTTCAGGTGTATGTTGGCAATGATGCGTTGCCGTTGGTGCGCGGGGGGCGGTTTGTCAATCCACACAGCCTGCACACGCGCCCTGCGACAGGCTTTAGCGCGGATTTGACACGTTGGCAAAACCATGTCACTGCCATACCTGTAGCCTTGATCGTGGTGCCGTTTGCCACATGGCAAGCACACAGACAAGATGACAGCCTACAAGCAGCAATTGCCAAATTGCGTGCCAACGGGCAAGCGGTGGTGGTGGCGGTTAATGAGTACGACATGCCTACCGCCAGTCATGAGTTGCGCTGGCAAAACGGCGATTGGCAAGCGGTGGCGCGTTGATTTTTATTGGCAGTTTTTTGGCAGTTTTTTAACAGTTTTTTCATAAAATAGTAGCAAGCGAGGTGACAGACGTGGCAACGGCTGAATTTGGCAAAAGTGTGGTTGTCTTGGGCAGCCAGTGGGGCGACGAGGGTAAAGGTAAAATCGTCGATTTACTGACCGAAAAAGCAGGCGCGGTGGCGCGTTATCAAGGCGGACACAATGCAGGGCATACGCTGGTGGTCGGCGGTAAAAAAACCGTATTGCATTTGATTCCATCGGGTATCTTGCGTGATGACGTAAAATGCTACATTGGTAACGGTGTGGTGCTTGCCCCCGACGCGCTACTAAAAGAAATGCAAGAACTTGAAGATGCAGGCGTGCCTGTGCGCGAGCGTTTGCGTATTTCGCCCAATTGTCCGTTGATTTTGCCACAGCACGTTGCCCTTGACCAAGCCCGCGAGCAAAAACGCGGTAACAATAAAATCGGCACAACAGGACGCGGTATTGGGCCTGCCTATGAAGACAAGGTTGCCCGCCGTGCAATTCGCTTTGCCGACTTGTTCCGCGCCGATTTTGCCGATAAGCTCAAAGCCAATTTAGAATTTCATAACTTTGCCTTGACCCAGTATTATGGGGTAGAGGCGGTGGATTTTGATGACACCTTGGCGTTGGCAAAATCATGGCAAAACGCGCTCAAAGACTTGGTTGCTGATGTCACAGGCGAGCTTGACACATTGCGTAAAGACGGCAAGCATTTGATGTTTGAGGGCGCGCAAGGCACGCTACTGGATGTGGATCATGGCACCTATCCGTTTGTCACCAGCTCAAACACCACCGCAGGCGGTGCGTGTACAGGTACGGGGCTTGGGCCTTTGTACATCGACTATGTGCTTGGTATCACCAAAGCTTATACCACGCGCGTGGGTTTTGGGCCGTTCCCGACTGAGTTGTTTGATGAAACAGGCGAGCACTTGGCAAAAGTTGGGCAAGAGTTTGGCGCAACGACAGGGCGTGCGCGTCGCTGTGGTTGGTTTGATGCGTCGATTTTGCGCCGTGCAGTGGTGCTCAACTCCTTGTCGGGTATCTGCTTGACCAAGCTTGATGTGCTAGACGATTTAGAAGAAATCAACATCTGCACAGGCTATGAGCTGCCACAAACCGAATTTGCAGGCGCAAGCGATGCCGAGTTTTATGCCAATGTCAAACCTATCTATGAAACCGTACCAGGTTGGCAAACCAGCACTGTTGGCATCACCGAGTATGACAAACTGCCCGAAAATGCCAAAAATTATATCAAACGCATTGAGCAGTTGATTGAATGCCCTGTCGATATTATCTCAACAGGTCCTGACCGTGAGCAAACCATCGTGCTGCGTGACCCCTATAATGCCTAATGACTGACTAATTTAAATCATTCAGCCAAATTTGGTTGAGTCTTACAATAAAGAACGGTGTTATATCGTTCTTTATTTTTTTGCCAAAATTTCTTGATCGGGGCAGGCTGGGTAAAGTTTTTTATCAGATAAAAGGCAAAATTTTTGTTATGATTGGCGCACACTGGCAAACTTGCCGCGTTTGTGCTGATGATTAAACCGTTTGCGGTGACTTTGCGTCAGTTTTGTGTTGTATTTGAGGGTGAGCAGTCGCAATAGGATTTGGCGGCGGCTGATGGACGATTTGATTGAGGGAGGATGGGGTGATGTGGACAAATCCCGTGTTGTGGGCGGTCATCGTGATGTTGGGGCTGTCACTGGTGCGTGTGCACGTGGTGTTGTGTTTGATTGTCGCAAGTCTTGTCGGTGGGCTGTTGGCAGGTTTGCCGTTGGCAGATGTCACTGATACGGCAGGTACGGTGGTGCGTGAGGGGGTGCTGACGCATTTTCAGCAAGGGCTTGCCAATGGTGCGCAGATTGCGCTGTCGTATGCGCTGTTGGGCGCGTTTGCGGTGGCGATTTCGCATTCGGGCTTGCCGCGGCAGGTGACAGGTTGGGCGGTGCGCGCGCTTGATCGCAGCGATGCAAATACAGATGGTCAGTCAAATCGCGGCATGACGCGTATCAAATGGACGATTTTATTGGGCCTGGTTGCCATGAGCTGCGCCAGCCAAAACTTGATTCCAATTCATATTGCGTTCATCCCACTGATTGTACCGCCGCTATTGGCGATCTTCAACCGCCTACAGCTTGATCGCCGTGTGGTGGCGTGTGTGATGACGTTTGGTCTGGTCAATACCTATATGTTTTTGCCGTATGGCTTTGGCGATATTTTTATTAACCAAATTATTTTAAAAAACATCAATGATGCAGGGCTGAGCACACAAGGCGTGTCGATTTATCACGCGATGGCGATTCCTGCGTTGGGTATGCTGACAGGTCTATTAACGGCGATTTTTATCACCTACCGCAAGCCGCGCGTGTATCAGCAAACCGCGCTTGATGGGCAGTTGCACCAGATGGCGCAGCAATATAGCACTGATGATGTCCAGTCAGCCAATCCACATCCAGCCAGTCAAAAGTTGGCAAAACACCAAAGTCTGATCGCGCTGCTGGCGATTGCGGTGGCGTTTGGTGTGCAGTTATACACCGATTCGCTGATTTTGGGGGCGTTGTTTGGCTTTGGTGTGTTTATGGCAACAGGGGTGGTCAAGTGGCACGATGCGGATAATGTGTTTAACCAAGGTATCAAGCTGATGGCGATGATCGGGTTTATTATGATTACCGCGCAGGGCTTTGCTGCGGTAATGACGGCAACCGAGCAAATTAAGCCGCTGGTGGATGCCAGTACCCAGTTGTTTGCAGGCTCAAAGGGCATGGCAGCGGCGATGATGTTGCTGATTGGCTTGGTGGTGACGATGGGCATTGGTTCGTCGTTTTCAACTGTGCCGATTATCGCGGTAATTTATGTGCCATTGTGTGTGGCGATGGGTTTTTCACCCACGGCAACGGTGGCGTTGATTGCCACAGCAGGCGCATTGGGCGATGCAGGTTCGCCTGCGTCGGATTCTACCTTAGGGCCAACCTCAGGGCTTAACGCCGATGGGCAACACGACCATATTTGGGACAGCGTGGTGCCGACGTTTTTGCATTACAACATACCGCTGCTGGTGTTTGGTTGGATTGCCGCGATGGTGTTGTGATATACAAGCCCGCTGATGCTATCGCCTTGGTTCAATGACCTTGCATTGGCACTTGCCAATTTATTGACCTCCGCCCTTACTGCCATCACGGGGGTGGGTGGTGGCATGATTTTAATCGGTTTGATGCCGCTGTTTGTGCCTGCCGCTGCGGTCGTACCCGTGCATGGGGTGACCCAATTGGTTAGCAACGCCACACGCGCGTGGTTTGGGCGTGAGGCGTTGGATTGGCGTTATGTCGGGCAGTTTTTGGTGGGGTCATTGGTTGGTTTGGCGGTGTTTGGTGCGCTGATTCGCTATGTTGAATTGACGCTGATTCCGCTATTTATCGGGGTATATATTTTACTGATTACTTGGTCATCTGCGTTTAATCGATTGATTCGACGATTTGAGAGCTTTTTTTGGGTCGGGTTTTTGCAAACGGGGCTTGGTGTGTTTGTTGGTACACCAGGACCGCTCAATATCGCCGTACTCAATAAACATTATGACAATAATCACGTGGTTGTTACCACAGGTGCGTTGATGATGACCGTGGTGCACAGTGCCAAACTGTTGGTGTATCTGAGCATGGGCTTTGCGTTTACCGAGTATTGGCAGCTGCTTGTCATGATGGTGATAATGGCAACGGTAGGTTCTTGGCTGGGCACACGCTTGCGTCAGCGGATCAGCATGCCATGGTTAAAAAAGGTGCTGCCTTGGTTATTGACAGTGCTTGCTCTACGGCTCATCGGCGGTATTGTATATCAGCAGTTTTTGGCTCACTAAGGCTTAGCACCACAGTGATTGGTTATTGTTGGTTATTATTGGTTATTAAAGTGATTGCGTTAACACTTGCGCATTCCACAATACCTCTTGTCCGCCGTCTAAACGGCTAACCACGCGCGCCAAGACAAACAAATAATCCGACAAGCGATTGATAAACTGTAAGCCTGCGGCAGATACATCGCCATCACGCGTTTGCAAGCGCACCAATACACGCTCAGCATCACGTGCCGTTGCGCGCGCGATATGCACTTGACAACACGCCACCGAACCTGCAGGCAAAATAAAGTCTTTGAGTGGCGGCAAGTCAGCATTCCATGTATCAATTTGGGTTTCTAATGCCGTCACATGGTCTGCCGTCACGCCAATATATTCGGGCATGGCAAGCTCACCACCAAGATTAAACAACACATGTTGAATCATGCTCAAGCTGTCATCAAACTTAGGCTTATCAGCCAAGAGGCTACGCACCATACCCAACTGCGCGTTAAGCAAGTCCAACGCGCCCATGGCATCAAAACGCCCATCAGATTTTGCCACGCGGCTACCATCGGCAAGCCCTGTTGTGCCATTGTCACCCGTGCGCGTGTAGATTTTGCTCAGACGATTACCCATATTAATTCCTCAATGGTGGTTATAGACTTGAATTTGGTTTTTTTTGCCACTATTTATGCTAAATGGATATAGATATGACAGCAACGCAAACCAAAAATTATGTAAAAATAGCGTTTGTCATCTTGTTGTCATGTCAGTTTCATGCTAGTGTCACATTGTTGGCGTTAAATAGTCAATACGCAAGGCAAACAATCAGCATTAATTTTAAAAGATTGACCTGACAACCAAGGCATAAATAAATGCGCCAACCTTGCGCCGTTTGCGTGATGCAAATGTAGGATAAAGCACGATTGAGTCAATCGTAAAAACGAAACAAAAAGGAGTATAACCATGTCATTGTCATTACACAGCGCGTTTGAGTACGAAACCGACGTGATTTTCTTTGATGAAGGTGATGACGCAGTCGAAATGTAATCGCTACTCGTCTGCGCTTGCTTGTAACAAGCGCATTATAAAACTGCCAACCTCTTGACATCGTGTTAAGAGGTTTGTTTTTTTGAGCTAAAAATTTGACGATGTCACATGAACGCTTAGTGGTGCATGTGATGGCTGTGAGCAGCATGCTCGGTTTGCCCACCTGTTTGTTGGTCTGTGGTCATGGGCGCGTTCATCGGCAACGTCATGGGATCGTCGGGCATAGTAGCCATGTGAGGTTCATGCATGGTTGATGTGTCGTGCACCATCGTGTGGTCATGCCCGTGCCCACCTTGGTGCATCGTTGCCATCCACATCGGCACCACCATCACCGCCACACCTGCTACAGTCAGCAACGCGCCGTTAATCTGACGCAAATGCCACTGCCGAATCGTACGCTGTAATAGCCCAACTGTGGCTTGCGTCGCCACCAACATCGGTAATGTACCCAGTCCAAACGCCACCATCAGCGCAGCACCCGTGACGGTATCGTGGTTTGCCACCGCCAACATCAACGCGCCATACACCATGCCACAGGGCAACAAGCCCCACAACAACCCTGCAAACAACGCCTTGGGCACGCTGTCCATCGGCAATACGCGCCGACGTACGGGTGCCATCGCTTGCCACAGGCGCGCACCCACACGCTCAAGCCGCGCCAACAGCGGCACCCCCAGCAGCGTTAGCCCAATGATAACCAGCACCGCACCCAACAGCACACGCGGTGCTGACTGGTGCATCAACGGCGCGAACAACGCCACGCCAACACCGCTTGCCACTACGCCAAGTAAGGCATAGCTGATCAGCCGCCCCACATGGTAGCCTGCCACCAACACAGATTTACGCGCAGGCGTCATGCCTTGCATAGACAGTCCAAACGCGGTCACAATGCCACCGCACATACCCAAGCAGTGTGGAGAGCCAAACAACCCAAGGCTAAACGCCGCCAATAAAATCGCGCTATTCATCGTGTGGTGCACCTTGTTGTGTGGATGAAGGTGTCGGTAAATCGGACTTTGCCGTCGATGCTTGCTTGCTTGCTGGCTTGGCTGCACGCTCAGCAAGCTGCTGACGGCGTAGTTGGCGATCATCAAGAATCACACGCTGCGCTTCATTATCGAGGTCATCAAACTGGCGCGTGCGCACCGCATAGTACACCGCAAAAATCCCCACCACAAAGAAAAACAGACTAATGGGAATCAAAAAATACATACTCTGCATGGCAGCCCCCTAAATACCCACACCCGTCACAGGCAAGTATTTAAAAAAAGTATTATAACGGGTTTTAGCCAAACATAAAGCCAGTCAGCAGGTTTAATCCTACCAAATGACACAAATAAACCATTGAATACATGGTCAAAATCCCCATAATCAAATCAGCAGGTGCTTGATTTAACTTAACATTGAGGTTACTAAGCACCACATTGAGGTTACTAAGCACCAAATCATCCAAAGGAGCAGACCATGCCCAGTTTATTTGACCGCTTGCCCAAACTTTATATGCCGCGCAGAAAACACCTACTGACGCTATCTGCCGCGCTGTTGGTTGGTGCGCTGCTTGTACCAAGTGCGAATGCCGCCAACGTGACCATTGACGTGCGTACGCCCGAGGAATTTCAAATCGGGCATCCTGATGGCGCAATCAATATTCCGCATAACCAAATTGCCAGCAAAATCGCCAGTCAAGGTGTGAGCAAATCCGACACCATCAAGCTATACAGCCGCGGTGGTGCGCGCGCCGACCAAGCCAAAGCCGCACTAGAAGCGGCAGGCTACAGCAATGTCAGCGTACAAAACTAATACCAATCGCCTCTAAAGTAAAACATTTGTTGATACTTGACGATAAGATAACTAATAGCTAGCTAGAACGACCATGTGCGTCAATCCACACAGGCTCTGGCTCTAGCCATACCCCAAACTTTGTGTGCACTTGGGTTTGGATCAGATGCATAGAAGCGGCAATATCCGCTTGGATGGCGCGATACGGCGCATGGTTGGTCAAAATCAGCGCGTGGTGTTGGTGGGTCAAAATCGGCGCAATGCCACCGTCTTTTAGACCTGCGTTTTCAATCAGCCAACCTGCCGCCAATTTGGTCAAGGTCGGGTCAGGTGTGCCATCGGCGCCTTTGACTGCAAAATTCACCAAATTAGGATAATCATGCAACAGTGCTTGCGCTGTCTGCATTTTGACAATCGGATTTTGAAAAAAGCTACCACAATTTGGCAAGGTGGCAGGATTAGGAATTTTACGCTGACGAATGGCGATGACCGCGTGCATGACATCAGTAGGCGTGATGGTCGTACGCCCATTTTGCTCGGCAATGCTTTGGGCAACTTGCGCTACGTCGCCATAATTGAGGTTCACGTCAGGAATTTTTGATAGTTTAAACGTCACGCTGGCAATCAGCCAATCACCTGCTTGTTGTTTAAACCGGCTATCACGGTAGCTAAAGTGGCATTCGGCATTGCTAAGGACATGCCAAGTCAAGCTTGGTAAATGTAGTGCGCGCACTGCCACCAATACATCCGACACCTGCACACCATATGCGCCGATGTTCTGCACGGGCGCAGCACCCACCCAGCTTGGAATCAGCGCCAAGTTTTGCAGCCCATACCAACCTTGTGCCACTGTGTGCATGACCAAATCGTGCCAGTTTTCCCCTGCCATGACCTCAAGCGTCACGCTGTTTTCATCTTCTGCCAACACTGTCATGCCCATCAGCGCAGGCGACACCAATGTTGCCTCAAGCATGGGCGGCAAAATCACGTTACTGGCACTTGAGACGATCACATACGCTTGCTTTGTTGCGTGTAAATCGGCAATGATTGGTATGATCTCATCCAAAGCGGTCAAACGGATGACGTTGTCGGCTTGACAGCACAATGCCATGGTGTTGGCGATATAACCAGAAGGTGGTATGATGGCAGTCGGGGCAGTGTGTTCGGTCATTTGGCAATTCTCGCTCTACTGTTTGCTACAGCCTTGTGTTTGGCAGCCTGTATGTGATTTACCCTTTTATGATTCAATAGCCTTCATCGTCGCTGCCATAGTGGTTGCGTTCGCGCAGCTGCTCAAGTTGACGGCGTTGTTTTTTGTTGGGTCGGCGGTCGGGGCGGGCAAGGTTTGCCAGTTTCTTTTGTTGTAAGAAAAATTCGCGTTGGCTGACGCTTTCATCGGTTTCTTGATACAGGCGGCTGGCGGCGGTAGCATTGCCGCGTACGTCAGACAATGCCAATACCTTGACGGTTTTTTGGGTATAGTTGGTCGCCGAGCCTTGGCGGATGGTGAGGGTGTCACCGACGGTGATTTCTTTACTCACCTTGACGCGGCTGCCGCCAAAATGTACGCGTCCTGCCTCGATGGCTTCTTTTGCCAGCGTGCGCGTGCGATAAAACCGAGCTGCCCATAGCCATTTATCAAGGCGGATTTTTTGCCCATTAAATTCATTGGGGGCTAAGTCGGTTATCGGCGCGTCATCATGTTCGGCGATATTACCAGTGTGGATCGCGTCAGTATCTGGATCAGTATCTTGGGTAACTGGGGATTGCCAGTCCTCATAGATGGGGTGGCGGTCGGTGTAGGGGTTGTGGATGGGATCGGCTGGATATCTTGGTGCTGACAAAGTAGTTTCCTAGTGGTGTGATGGTAATTGGATAAATTAACTAAACTGTATATAGTAGCACAATATATGGTAGCACAATTGGCAAGTTAGACCAATGTGGGCACGCTGTGCAAATATTGGGCTGGTATGATGATTTTGGCAAAACTTGCTGATGATTGACAAATTTTGGCACATTTTACCCAAGTGACAAATTTTGTCAGTCATACTGACAAAATTTGTCAATTAAAAAAACTTGACTATTGTGGTAAAAATAAGCAATAAATTTTATTAAATGCGATGATTTTGGCTATTTATCTGCAATTTGGAGTATTTTATCGCTTGATGCGTACGTAAATTACAAAGTGGTATGTTTATTGCACGATAATCATCAGTAATTCTTGATATATGATGACAGTATTTCATAATGAATTTATATGATTTGTTTGACATATCAGTTTTTTATTTTTCTAAATAAGCTGTGTATATAGTTTGATAAATTGATTGCGTGGAGCAGTTATGAACCATATTTATAAAGTGATTTTTTGTAAAGCTACAGGCGTGTTTGTCGCGGTGGCGGAGTTTGCACGGGCGCATGGCAAAAAAGGCAGCGGTGCGGTTGGGCAGGCAGGTGAGGTAAAAGCGTCTGCTACCAGCGTCAAGTATTTTGCTTTGACAGCGTTGTCAGGTGCGATGATGGTGGTCAGTGGGCAAGCGATGGCGGCCGTGGTTAGTGCGACAGGTACAGGTGGTGGTAGCCCAACGTCATCAAATGCCAATTCACTTGCAGTCGGTAGTGGCTCAACGACTACAGGCGCTGGTACCAACTCTACTGCTGTTGGCATAAGAGCCTCAACCTTAAGACAAGATGGTGGATCCACAGCAGGCTCAACAGCGGTAGGTACGAATGCTCGTGTTCAGGGCGCTGAGGGTTTAGCGATAGGTTACAATGCCATTGCAAAAAAAGATACGAAAGGTGATGGTGCACAAAGTGTAGCAGTCGGTGCTTTGTCTGAAGCTGCTTTTGGGGGAGTGGCTGTTGGTCATACAGCACAAGCAAATGATGAGCAATCTGTCGCGATCGGTCAATTGACTCGAGCAGTTGGTGCTCAATCCATCGCAATAGGTGGTGACACAGTATCACAAGGTGCGTCATCCATCGCTATTGGTGGGGATGACTTGGATGAAGCATCAAAAATGAATGCCGATGGCACCGTGGCAGGCACCCAATTAAACTCGGGTAATATTGCTGCCACATATACGCGATATACTGGTAAGCAAATGGTTGATGCCAGTTCAACTGCTGCTCGGTATCCAACAACAACTTCAGGCGTGGCTGCTGTCGCAATTGGTGTGCAGTCTCGAGCATCAGGTGGTTTGTCAGCAGCAGTTGGTACATCATCAATCGCTTCTGGTATTGCCGCAACGGCATTTGGCGTGGGGTCAGAAGCAGCACGCGATAACTCGGTTGCATTGGGTGCAGGTTCAACCACAGCCAATGCAGCGCAATCAGTGAAGTCTGCTGAAGTTAATGGTATAACCTACGGTGGCATCACCGTTGGTAATGTGACTTACGGTAACTTTGCTGGTAGCGCAAGTGTAGATCCAGGTGACCAAGTTTCAGTCGGTAGTACAGGCTATGAGCGCCAAATCAAAAACGTTGCGCCCGGTGCTATCACCGCTAGCTCAACCGATGCCATTAATGGCTCACAGTTATATTTGACTCAACAAGCATTGGGTAATGTTGCCAAATCAACTGCCACAAATTTAGGTGGTGGGTCGAAAGTTGGTGCTGATGGCAATCTAACTGCACCAACCTATAACGTTGTCACCCCTACAGGCAGCAACTATAAAACAGCCAATAATGTAGGTGATGGCTTATCAAACCTAAATGCTTATGTCAATGAAGGCTTTAAAGTACAAGGCAATGGCACTGCACAGGGCACGGTAACCCCAACCGAAGCAATTAATTTTGTTAATGGTACCAACACCACAGCCACTGTATCACCTGAAGCCAATGGCGTTACCAACGTTACCTTTAACGTCAATACAACCACGCTTACACCAAACGCTAGTACAGGTACAGTAGCAGCAGGCAATACCACAGGGCTAGCCAATGCCAATGATATCGCCAACGCCATCAACAACGCAGGCTTTACCCTACAAGCCCAAGGTAGCAACGGCAGCTTAGTCAAACCAGGCGCAACGGTGAATCTAAACAGCTCTTCACCAAGCCTACTAACCGTAAGCAAGAACGCAGCCGACAATACCGTAAATTTTGACCTCAGTCAAACCGCCAAAGATGGTATTGCAAAAGGTAATACCTCGGTTCAAGCCATCACCACACGCATTAGCAACGACAACGGCACAAGCAAAACCGAAGCTCAAACCATTAATCAAGATCAACAATATGCCGACTTTGTCGCAGGTGATAACATCAGGCTAGAGCAGGCGACAGGCGGTGGTATCAAAATCAGCAGTACTGCAAGTGCCACTAACAATGCAGGCTTCAACCTACAAACCAATGGCGACACCGCAAGCTTGGTCAAAAACGGTGACACCGTTCAACTGCTAGACGGACAAAACATTGCCATCACCCGTGACGGCAACAACATCACCGTAGCCACCACAAAAGACCTGGTAGCAGACAGCCTAACCACAGGCAACACCGTCGTAAACAACGATGGCGTCACCCTAACAGGCGGTAACAACC
>NZ_BCUL01000015.1 GCF_001591265.1 Moraxella atlantae NBRC 14588
TTGCCTTATATCCACCGCCTGAAGTCGCAGGTTTACGGCAACGAATGATAAAAAACCGTCATGGCAAAAATGATCTGCTTAACACTCAATGTAACAGTGCCACAACGCTGATGGTTAAGCTAAAAAAAACCGTCTGTGATATCGACGGTTTTTTTAGCCTGTTTTGAATCAAATTATTTGACCCGCAAGCGGTATTTGACCATTGCCACTTCATTCAAACCTAGCCCTGGAATTTCCCATTGCACGGCGCGATATTGTGACATCGGCACGTCTTGCAACACACCGCCGACATTCATTTTTAGTGGCATGTACTGAAAATTCACCCCATCGACACTACCGCGGGCGCGCGCAGGCTCAAGATCCGCTTGGCTGATCAGCTCCATGTTGGCAGGGATATCAAAGGTGACTTTCATATTGCGCACACGCTCGCTGCCTTGATTGGTGATGTAACCGCGATACTCAAGCACATTGCCGCTTGCCACTTGAGTTTGTGGGGTAATAGGGCTGAGGGCTTCTTGCCCTGTCGCGTCACGCCCAACGACAGACGCCAACACACGGCTGATCAAGGCTGCATTGTTGGCGGCAGGTGCGCGTGGTACGCTTTGGTTGCCGCTGATTAGATTGGTTAGCTGCGGACTGGCCATTACAGGCTGTGCAGTGGCACTGGTGTAGCTACCCGTGTTGTAGCCATTGTATGCCGCGTTGTTAGAGTTTGGGTCGGCGGTCAAGGTAGGCAATACGGCAAACGCTTGGCTTGATAGCACACCTGCGGCAAGCAGCGCGGCAAATTTGGCAGTGGTTTTTAACATGGAGCAATTCCTCTAGTTATTCATTTGTTAAAAAAATTTAAAAGTTTGCCACTCGCCTGTGTGTTTGACAAACCAAATCGGTTTAGCAAAAAGATTTTAACCAATAAAATAAACCAAACCAACAAACGATCAGCACGCGCTTAGCATAGCAAACTTTGCGCCCAAACACACCTATTGCCCATCTGCTTGCCGCTTGCGTTACTAAATCACCACAGTTGGCGGTACCTGCCACACCGCTGCGCAAAATTGGCAAACGCTTATTTACTTTATGGTTTAATTCGCCTACTATGGAAAATTAATGTATTTTATCTTTCTGCCCGTTTTGCTTGGTTTTGCGCCAACTTGATGGGATTATTTTATTTTCACTTGATCAGCCTTATCATCATGATGTCAAACGCCAACCAAACCGATTTGCTAAGCCCTCATCCTACGCAAACTTCTACCCCTGCTTATCATGCTATGATTGACTTGCCCGACAGCCCAACCGATGACAACAGCAGTACGCCTGCATATGTGACGTGGTTTCGCAATTTTGCGCCATATATCAACACGCATCGTGGCAAAACCTTTGTCATCATGTTCAATGGTGAGGCGGTACAGCATGACAATTTTAGCAATTTGATTCATGACTTGGCATTGCTGCACAGTTTGGGCATTAAGCTGGTGTTGGTGCATGGTGCGCGCCCACAAATTGATGAAAACCTGCGCCAACAGCACATTGATGCGCCGACCATCAATGACGTGCGCGTTACGCCACCTGCCGCCATGCCTGCGATTTTGCAAGCAGTGGGCGCGATTCGCC
The DNA here is from genome assembly GCF_001591265.1 of Moraxella atlantae NBRC 14588. Lineage (GTDB taxonomy): Bacteria > Pseudomonadota > Gammaproteobacteria > Pseudomonadales > Moraxellaceae > Faucicola > Faucicola atlantae. The sequence continues at coordinate 1,612 of NZ_BCUL01000015.1, forward strand.
TACAAATTGAGGCACAGTTATCCATGGGATTGGCAAATTCGCCGATGTATGGGTCACGCATTGATGCGGTGTCGGGCAATTTTGTCACCGCGCGCCCATATGGTGTGCGTGATGGCGTGGATTATCAGTTTACAGGCGAGGTACGCGCGATTGATGCCGAGGCAATTCGCAACAATCTGCAGCATGACCATGTGGTGATTTTAGGCTCAATGGGCTATTCTGCTACTGGTGAAGTGTTCAACTTGTTGGCGGAGGATGTCGCGCTGCAAACGGCAATTTGCCTGCACGCCGATAAGCTGATTTTTTTGGGTGAGCGCACGGGTATCACCAACGCCAAAGGGCAGCTGCTCAAGGAGATGATTCCGCATGAAGTCGCGCGCTACTTGCGTGATACGCCGCTAGATAGCGAGGTGGGTCGGTTCTTGCAAGCCGCTAGCGAGGCATGTCAGCACGGCATCCACCGCACGCACATTATTTCATACGCCAAAGACGGCGCACTGCTTGAAGAATTGTTCACCCGTGATGGTTCGGGCACGTTGATTTCGCACGATCCGTATGAAGAAATTCGCCGCGCAGATATTGATGATGTGGTGGGTCTGATTGAATTGCTTGAGCCGCTAGAGGAGCAAGGCATTTTGGTGCGCCGTTCGCGTGAGCGGCTAGAAAGTGAGCTTGAGTATTTTAGCGTGATTGAGCGCGACGGCATGGTACTTGGCTGCGCGGCGTTGTATCCATTATCAGATGATGCTGCCGAGGTCGCCTGTGTGGCAGTGCACCCCAATTACCGCAAGGGCAATCGTGGCGCGGATTTGGTGACGTTTTTGGAGCAGCAAGCGCGTAGCCATGGTATCAATACGCTGTTTGTGCTGACCACACGCACGGCACATTGGTTTGTTGAGCAAGGTTTTGTGGAAGTGCCTGCCGAACAGCTACCTGCCAAGCGTTTGGTAAGCTATCACAACGGGCGCAATTCTAAAGTGCTAAAAAAGGATTTGTAATTTTTTATTGATTTTATTCAAGGTATTATAACCAAGTATAACAGCCCGATTGTTGTAAATCGAGCTGTTTTTTTTATGGCGTTGAGTGTGTATCCCAAGACGCTCAAGACGCTTTGGTTTATTTTTTATCTTGCGCTGCTGGCTTTGGATTGATGTCTAGCAGCTCAATGTCAAAAATCAGTACGCTGTTAGGTTCGATTTCAGCACTGCCTGGCGCGCCATAGCCGAGCGCAGGCGGAACAAAAAAGCGGTATTTTGCGCCAACTTGCATCAGTGGCACGCCTTCGCGCCAGCCTGCAATGACTTGGTCAAGCGGAAAAGTAGCAGGCTCGCCGCGCTTGTAAGAGCTATCAAACACTGTCCCATCAATCAACTTGCCCTCATAGTGTACCTTGACATTGTCACTGGTGGTTGGGCGCGCGCCTGTGCCTGCTTTGAGTATTTGGTATTGTAGACCCGATGCGGTGGTACGTACGCCTGCTTGTTTGGCATTATCACGCAAAAACTGTTCGGCTTGTTGGGCATTATCGGCGGCGGTTTGTTCGACTTGCTTGGCGTACTCGGTTTCTTTGCGTTTTTGGTAGGCAAGTAACACACGCTGCATTCGCGCCTTACTCAGCGTTGCGTCGCGGTCTTGGTAAGCGTCGCGAAAACCTTGAAAAAATGCGTCCAACACCAAGTCATCCACGATATCTTTGTTGCCGTTTGCCATCAGATAGCCCAAGCTGTAGCTGACTTGGTCAATCTCACTGCTGGTCGGCTGTACGGTACTGGTGGTAGGCAAGTAGCGTGACGGTGTGACGTTGGCGGTTTCACTGGTAGTGCGTGACGCGGTTTGGCTTGTTTGCGCGGCTTTGGTTGGCATTAAAGCAGCGGCTTGGGGTGTTGTTTTGGCCATTTTAACAATGGCAGCATGGGCAAACTGATTGGGCATAACAGCAGCAATCGCCACAGATAAAGCACAACCTGTCGCGCGCGCTGGATGTTTGGGCAAAAGTGACATAATGCTGTCCTATTTGGTGATTGGTTATTGGGCAGCAGACGCTGCGCCCATTTGGGCTTCAAGCTGGCGTTGCAATTCTGCCATGGTGGCAGCGTCTAAACCCTGCTCCTGCCCTTGTACTGCGCCTTGTGGTTCTGCAGGACTGTCGGTAGTCGGATTGACTTTCACCAGCTCAATGTCAAAAATCAGCACGCTGTTTGGCTCAATTGCCCCTGGTGCGCCCTGCTCGCCATAGGCAAGTTTGGCAGGAATATAAAAGCGATATTTCGCGCCTTCATTCATCAGCTGCACGCCTTCTGTCCAACCAGGGATGACTTGGTTAAGCGGAAACACGACAGGTTCGCCGCCGTGTTTGGCAGAGCTGTCAAATACTTTGCCGTCAATGGTTTTGCCTTCATACTGCACGGCTACGATATCGGTGGCTTTGGGTTTTGCGCCTGTACCTTCTTGCAGCACTTCATATTGTAAGCCTGACGCGGTGGTTTTGACGTTGGGCTTTTTGGCGTTTTGAGCTAAAAACGCCTCACCTTTGGCAAGGTTGTCTTGTAGCATTTTGGCGGTTTGGCGTTGCTCGTATGCCATGACAGTTTGTTGCATCTGCTCGGGGGTCATGTTGGTGGGTTTATTGGCAAAGCCATCTTGCAAACCTTGCACGATGTCCTGCACACGCAAGTCTGAGGCAACGTCGTGCACGTTGCTGCCCATCATGTAGCCTAGGCTGTAGCCGACTTTGGTGTCCTCATCGCTGGCAGGATGAATCCCATTGGCAGTTGGCGCGCCATCGGTTTGGGTAAACGCGCTGCGCCCAAATTCAGCGGCTTGCGGTGCATTGCCAAAGCTATGCAAAAAAATCGGCGATAGTGCCAAACCGCCAAGCACCAACGCGGCAATAATCGGCAACGCTTTGCTGTTGCCATGCTCGGCAGGGCGCACGGTGGTGGTTTGGGTGGTGGTTTTTTGGGGCTGTGCTTTGGTGGTTTGGTTGCTCATACGGTATCCTTGACAACAAATCTGTAAAAATTAATTTTTAACCATCAAACGCTTAAAATCAGCGCAAAGGTGGCTGCAACCATCGTTGCTGCTCGGTGGTCAATGGCGCGTCGCTTACGTCGCCTGCCTCGGTGGTCAGTTTAAGCTGCCATTTAGCCATTGGCTGTTGGCTGGCGTTTGGTGCACTCACCTCTAGCAGCAGCAGCTCATCACGACGAAACACATGGCACAAACTGGTGTTACCCGTGACAGCTTGCGCTTTGGTGGTGGCGGTGAGGCGCTTTTCGCTTGCCTTTAGCCCATCAATAGCAATAATGATATCATGCGCCGATAGCCCTGCCTGCGCCGCTACACCATCACGTAGCACGCGTTGCAGCTTGATGCCTTGCGTATCGGCGCTGTATCGCATGCCCCATGCCGCGCCTGCGTTGGTGTCGTGCTCATGTTTTGGCGTCACGCCCACCGCTTTAAGCCAGTCTGCCAGTGCTAGCTCGTCTGTGCCGTCGATGTAACGGGCTTTAAAATCCTGCCAAATCTCAACGGGCAAAAACTCTGCCATGACTTCATCCAGCAGTGCGACCGACAGCCCAAGGCGTTTGTAGTGCGTGTCTGCTTGCTGGCTGCGCTGATACAAGGCTTTGACCACATCAAACAAACGGCTGCCATGCTGCAACAGGGTAATATCCAGCCCAAATGCCACCAACGCGCCTTTGTTGTAGTAGCTTACGCCTGCATTCGCGCTGTTCTCATCACTGCGGTATAGCTTAATCCACGCATCAAAACTCGACTCTGCCACGCTTTGGTGCGCGCGTCCTGCTGTTTGGTGATAGCGGTTGATTTGTTCGCCAAGCAAATTTAAATAACGCGCTGGCGTAATCACACCTGCCGCTTGCAGCATAAAGTCATCAATATAACTGGTAAAACCCTCAAACACCCACAACAGCGATGTATATGCCTCGCGCGTCAAATTGGCATGCAAGTCATCAGTCAGCATGACATCGGGGCGCACAGTCTTAACCCACCAAGCATGAAAATATTCATGGCTGCACAAGCCCAAAAACCGCTGATAGTTATCACTTGGCGCGGCAGGCTCATAGACGCTGGGCAAATCATCACGCGGCGTGATCAGACTGGTACTAGCGGCATGCTCAAGCCCACCATAATCATTGTCCGTTGCCATAGTCAAAAACACATAATCAGCAAACGGCGTATCGCCCAACCAATCGACATAGGTCTGGCAAATCTGGCGCAAATCCTGTTGCAAGCGGTTTAAATCCGCATCAAATACCCCTGAAATCACAAAACGGTGCGGCACTTGCCGATCAGCGGTCTGTACCACAAAATCAAACGCGCGTTGTTCGGCAATTTCAAACGGACTATCAATCAAGTGTTCATAATCATCTGCTTGCACGCAATAGCACACACTGGCAGGGATATCGGCTTTAGCATCATCATCTGGTTCAAATTGCGCCTCGGCTTCATCATTATCAGCCATTTCATCAACAGCAAACGCCTGCCAATCTGCCACATCCACCGTCAGTTCTTCGATTTCATCAAACTGATCTAAATCAACAAACGGTAACGCACAGGCAAAACCAACCTCACCACCATTGATCGCAACAAAATCCAACGGGCACAACAAATCCACCGTAATAGGCGACTGCTCTAGCCCCTGCACCGCCAATGCTAACACAGCAAAATTGCCATACAGCCGCGTCTCATCAACATACGCACCGCGCACCGACAAATCATAAGCATAGACTTCATAATTGACGGTTATCAAATCACCTGCGCCTGCCTGCACTTGCCAATGGTTTTTATCCAGCTTGACAAGGCGTTGGGTGGCTAAATCATCGCCCACCCGTGCCGTCACCGTGCCGATATGACGGGCAAACTCGCGTAACAGATAGCTGCCTGCAATCCACGTTGGCAACCACAGCACAGGGTTGTCCTCATGCGCACTAAAACGCAACGTGACATCGACCAAATGCAGGCGAAAACGGCTAAAATCCAACTGATAAGCAATTGGCATCGGTTTGGACATACGACCACCAAAACGGTTCAATCAGACTGGCAACTATAGGCAAAATAGCAGCAGCCGATGCAACCGCACATAATTAAAGAATAAATGTTCGTCATTGTAGCATGTGCGCGCGCGCTTGTGCAGCCACCTTTTTAGCGTTTATCATTCGTTGCCGTAAACCTGCGACTTCAGGCGGTGGATATAAGGCAATTGTTAAATGCGATGAGTTTTGCTATACTCATCTCACTATATTCAATGTCTTACATTCCACAGTTAAGTTAAGACTAAATTGCGAGTACGCAGTAACTTAACTGGTAAGACGTTTCCAAACACACACTTAAGCTAATTCGTGTCTAAGACAATCCTAACGGTAGGATTAGCTTGAAATAAGAACCTAAGATGTACGGTGTGTCGTACGGGCGGTTGCCATTGTCTTAGGTTTGCGGTGGGGCTTCACCGTCTTGCAGAAGGAATCCCCTCACTTTAGGGAGGGGAGGAAGTCAAGTCAGCGGTTCTTGTTGGGGATAAAAGCTATTGCGTTTGCGTGTAGGCTTGGCTATGCCCAACAAATTCAATCGTCGGCTGGCGCGCACCATTGGCACAGCGGTTGTCCAAGATGCGGTTATTTTTGACCACGCCCTCACTGGACTGTTCGCGAATGGTTGAGCCGATGACAATAGGCTGCTCAAGGTCACTGGCAAAACAGTTGCCTTGCACAAGGTTGTTATCATCCTCAATGATAATGGCATTTTTACCACTGGTAAAATCGTTGTTGAGCACTTGGTTGCGCTCGGCTTCATCGAGGTGATAACGCGCAAACGGCGTTTCGCTGATGGTGTACGCGCCACAGGCAAAGCCTTTGAGGTTGCGCGATTGACGGGCAGCAATCCACACGCTAACGGGTTCATTGGCAAATACATTGTGCACGATTTGGTTGCCATCGCTGCCTTGTGTGCGTAAAAAGTGGTTGCTACGGCTAGGGTCATCGGCATGTTCAAAACAATTGCGGTACAAAAATATGCCGCCTGCGCCGTTGTGATCAAAGTGCGAATACTCGATGCGATTATTGACCGATGAATCAATCGCGATGGCTTCACGGTTCGGTTTGCCTATGCGAAAGCCATTTTGGCTAAAATAGCTGTGGCTAACGGTGTTATACCCACTGCCAAATTCAAAATACAGCCCAACCGTGCCTGCCTTAACCACACCAATGCCGTATAAATCAACGCGCTGCACATGGTCACCAATAAAAATACCGCTGCTGCGTGTATGAGCTACCAGTAGGTTATCAACCCAAATGTCATGCGGCGACTGCTCGCGTTGGGCAGCCAGGGTAGTTTTGCCTGCGGTCAGCGTCTCGTAACGCGCGTTGGCAGGCGTTTGCTGCTCGATGATTAAGCCATGATTGTAGCCCAGTGTGAGGCAGTTTTTGATGCGCACGTTGTGCACGCCTGTGGACTGATCAGGCAGGGTACGTACGGCAATCGCGGTGATGGTGTCATCGGTGCTTGACATCAACGCGCCTTGACAATCTAGTGTCGTGTCGCTGTCAGTGATGACAAAGCTGATGTTTTGTTGCCACAAATCAGCATTGGCAGGCACCAAGCGCACATTGCCACGAATCGGCACAACTTGCCCATGGCTGAGCGTACGTACGTCTAATTCGGTCACGTCATTTTCATCAACCGCTTGCTCACGCGCAGGGACAAATTCACGCATCTTAGCCGCAAGCGTTTGCATGGCTTCGCGCGTCGCGGCAAATTTGGGCGGCGGCTCATGGTAGGTGTTGCTGTGGCTGTGCTGCTCGATTTTGCCAAGCAATGCCTCACCCCATTGGCTAATCATCTGTGCCCATGTTGGGCGAGCATCGGTGGATGGTAACATCGGCTGACCTTGCGCGTGACTGGTGGTAAAATAAAATTGGGCAATACCCATAGCAATGAGTAAAACAAGCATACTAAAAGCAACACCAGTATAGCGTAAGTAACGCGCACGTCGGTTGGATTTGTTGGGCATGGTTTGTTGGATTTTGTAAGTGGTTGGTGCGCTAATTTTAAGGGCTAGCCAATTTTAAGGGCTAGCCAATTTTAAGGGATAAATTAAGGATCAATACAAATAACCTGTAAAGTCGCCTTGGTGGGCGACACATCAGCAAGCGCCAACGCAGTTTGTGCCAACACCGAAGTTGCTTGTGGCGATGGTGCTGCGTCGTTGAGCAATTTTACACCAAGCGCAGGCAAAATCTGCGCCAATCGCTGGTCGCTACCGTGCTCAAGCGCGGCAAGTTGGGCATCGCGTGCCTTGTCTGCTGCGCTTAAATATCCAAAGCACGGTTTATTGAGCGCTTTTAAAACCATTAATTTGCCAAACACGTCCGCGCCTGCTGCATCCAGCCATTGCCCCGTGATCAACACACCGTCGGTATCAAGCGCATTCACACGCTGCACCACACGCGCAAGCCAACCAGCAGAACGAAATGCGCCAATACGCAAATCATGCACCACCACCAATGTGACGGGCTGCTTGATAGCCAAATTTGGTAAATCTTTTGCGACAAGCGTGCGCTGCTGCACACTGAGCCGATTGGCTGACCACAGCCGCCAGCCGATACCGGTCAATGCCAGCACCAATAGCCCACCTGTCAGCGCCTCGGTATGCCCCCACATCAGCATTGCACCTGCCCAAATCGCCAGCCACCATAACCACCACACGGCGTTACGCGCAGTAAGACGTAGCCACAAACGCACAAACTCGCCACGGCTGCGCGGCACAGCGTAGGCATTGAGCGTTTGTAAGCACGCCAACACCCCCACCGCCAGCGCGACCCACCACCCCACATGACCCCAATTTAGCTGACCCAAGTTTGCCAACACGCGCGTCACTTCCAGTTTATTTACCCAAATTTTTAGCCATTATAAAAGCTAGCAGAACAGCTGACAACGTTGGCAAATACTTGATCATGCCGTTTATCGGCAGCGGATTTGGCACATAGTGACGGTTTGGCTAGCAAAACGTAAAACTTTAAGCATTGCTATTTTAGCCAAACCTTGCTACATTCTTGCCAATTTTAGCCAGACACCCATGACCATGCCCACACCCAACACCCCAAAACGCCCAACGTCCAACGAGCCTGACCTGCTTGATCGCTCCAAACGCGCCTTCACTGACCGCGCCGCAGGACGACACACAGGACGTACACGGCGGTGGGTGTTGCTGATTGTGCCATTGTTGGCACTGGCTTGGTTGGCGTATGCTTACCAGCAGACACTGTATGCGCCAAGCAACGAACCTAAACACATGCTCACCGTGGAAAAAGGGCAAACGTACTACGGCTTGATTGACGAGTGGGACAAAGACAAGCACATGTTTGTCGCGCCGTTGGCAAAACTGTACATCAAAACCCACGTCAAAACGCCGCTGCACTCAGGAAGCTACCAAATTCCAGCCAATGCCAGCTTTGCCCAGTTTTTGGACGTATTGGCACAAGGTGAAAAAGTCGCGTTTGTGAAGGTACAAATCATCGAGGGTAAAACCGCCAAAGACTTGTATCGCGTACTCAAAGACAACAGCGGCATCACCAACGATGTCATCAGCCAAGATGGCAAGCGCGTCGATACCGCAAAATTGGGCTTAGATTTACCTGCCGAATACATGCCCGATGGCAACCTTGAGGGCTGGTTTTCGCCCGACACTTACTACTTTAATGAAGGCAGCAGCGACAAAAAAGTTTTGTCAGATCTGTTCAAACGCCAATACAGCGCGCTCATGGACAACTGGCAAAACCGCAAAGCAGACTTACCGTACGCCAACCCATACGAAGCCTTGATCATGGCATCGATCATCGAAAAAGAAACCAGTGTACCCAGCGAGCGCAACGAGGTGGCAGGCGTATTTGTCAATCGCTTGCGCAAAAACATGCGCTTACAAACGGATCCAACAGTGATTTATGGCATGGGCGAGCGTTACGACGGCAATATTCGCAAATCTGACCTTGCCGAAAAAACCGCCTACAACACCTACCAGATCGACGGCTTACCGCCTACCCCGATTGCGTTGCCTAGCATTGATTCTATCCACGCCGCGCTGCATCCAAATGACACCGATTCGCTGTATTTTGTTGCAACAGGCAACGGTGGGCACAAATTCACCAGTAACCTGACCGACCACAACCGCGCGGTACAAGATTATCTGCGCGTGCTGCGTGAAAAACGCGCGCAGGGTAATTAGCTTGTCGTGTTTTTCAACAAAGTAAAAAAGGCGAAAAAGTAAAAAAGGCGAACGACGATATGACAGCACGATTTATCAGCTTTGAAGGCACCGAGGGTGTGGGCAAAACCACCTTGCTTAATGCCCTTGCCAAGCATTTGCGTGCACAAGGCATGGATGTGCTGACCACGCGTGAACCAGGTGGCAGCGTATTTGCTGAGCGTTTGCGCGCGCTTTTGCTAGACCCAACCACTCACCTAGCAGATGACAGCGAGCTGTTATTGATGTTTGCTGCACGCGCCGATCACCTTGCACAAACGATTTTACCTGCACTGGCAGCAGGTAGTTGGGTGCTGTGCGACCGTTTTGTTGATTCAAGCGTTGCCTATCAAGGTTTTGGGCGCAAACACGGCGACGCAGATACACTGGCAAAAATCCACAGTTTGACCGAGCAATTTGTATCGCGCTTGCCTGATTGCACGATTTGGCTAGATTTGCCCGTTGCACAAGGCATGGCACGCGCCAAACGCCGCGCAGACTTAGACACAGCTATGCTTGACCGCTTTGAGCAGCAGCAGCTGGCGTTTTTTGAGCGTGTGTATCAGGGCTTTGCCTACTGTCAAGCCCACGCGCCCAAACGCATACAGCGCATTGATGCAACAGGTGACACAGAGGCGGTGTTGGCAAGGATCATCGCTGCCTTGCCCTAATATAACGTTATCTTAAAAAAACATTTAACCCAACTGACGCTTAGATTAAGCCAATTTTAACTAAATTGGCTATTTAAACCGCTGACGGCATGGCAGGTGTCAGTACCACATCGGCAGGGGTGGGCAAGGATTGCGGAAAATCACGATTGTAATGCAGTCCGCGTGATTCATGTCGCCGTAGGGCACAGCGGACGATAAGTTCGGACACCAGCAGCAAGTTACGCAATTCAATCAAGTTTTTATTGAGCGCAAAACTACCATAATAGTCTTGCATTTCTTGTTTTAACAACAAAATACGGCTCAGCGCGCGGTGCAAGCGTTTGTTGGAGCGCACGATCCCTACATAATGCCACATCGTATGGCGCAGCTCATCCCAATTTTGCAGCAAAATCACCGCCTCATCTTGATCGGCGTTATCTTGGATATAGTCCTGGATATGCCATATTGGAATCATCGGCACGCTGGGCGCGGCGTGCGCGTGGCTGTCGCGGATATGTGCCGCCGCACTCATGGCATACACAAAGCACTCAAGCAGTGAATTACTCGCCATGCGGTTGGCACCATGCAGCCCCGTAAATGACGTTTCGCCCAGCGCGTACAGGTTAAGCACATCGGTCTGCCCTTGCCGATTGACGACCACGCCGCCGCAGGTGTAATGCGCCGCAGGTACAACGGGGATTTGGTCTTGGGTGATATCAATGCCAAATTCTAACAATCGCGTATACAACGTCGGAAAATGCGCCTTAACAAATTCTGGGTCTTTGTGGGTAATATCCAAATATACATGGCGCAGACCCAGTCGCTTCATTTCAAAATCAATAGTCAGCGCGACGATATCGCGCGGTGCAAGCTCACCACGTGAGTCAAAGCGCAGCATGAAGCGTTCGCCCTCGGGATGATGGTCGCATGGTGGCAAGCGCAAATACGCGCCCTCGCCGCGCAATGCCTCAGTCAGCAAAAACGACCGCGCCTCAGGGTGATACAAACACGTTGGGTGAAATTGGTTAAACTCCAAATTCGCCACGCGACAACCTGCCCGCCACGCCATCGCAATGCCGTCACCTGTGGCGATATCGGGGTTTGACGTGTATAAATACGCCTTGGATACCCCACCACACGCCAACGCCACAAAGCCTGCGCTCAATGTCAATACGCGATGTGCCTTGGTATCAAGCGCGTACACCCCGACCGCGCGATTGGGCTCAGTAAACGGTGCATCAAAATGCTGTGCCAAACTGTTGGTGGTGATAACATCAATCGCTACCATGTGGTCAAGCAAGGTCACATTTTGGCACTCGCGTACGCGCTCAAGCAAGGTAGTTGCCACTGCCCGCCCTGTCGCATCGGCAACATGGGCAATGCGCCGCCGACTGTGCCCACCCTCTTGGGTCAGATGCAAATCATCACTGTTTTCATCAAGGGTAAATTTGACACCTTGTGCCAACAAAAACTCAATCGCCTCGCGGCTGTGTTCTACCGTGAAGCGCACCGCCTCTTCATGACACAGCCCTGCACCAGCAATCAGCGTATCGGCAATGTGTTCATCAACCGTGTCATCTTGTGCCCACACCGCTGCCACACCGCCTTGCGCGTAATAGGTGCTTGATTCAAGCGGCTCATCCTTCATCAACATAGCAACAGAGAGGTGTTTGGGCAACGACAATGCCAGTGTCAAACCTGCCGCCCCACCGCCGACAATCACCACATCAAAATGCGTAACATCATCACTGCCTGTCAACGGACGCATGGTAGCATCGGCGTCTGGTGTGGCACTTTCAAAAAATCTATCCGCTTTGCGGTTACGCGATGGCAGCAAGCTTGGCTCAACAGCACTTGGGGGCAAATCAATCATCTGTGGGTACTCGGTGGACAAAAACCTTTGGCAATACGGCTACTTGTAAATCGTGCAGATGATTACAAGCCAACCAAATGCATAGCACGATTTTAGCATAAACTGTCAAAATTTCCCGATATTCTACCGATTTATTTAGATGAATGGTTTTTATTTTGGTAAATATGACTTTTTGTTATTTCAAACGTCAGTTTAATCACTTTAGTGTTAAAAAAACCCGATCAAAAACCAACAACGGCAATCGCTTGCCTGCCATTGCCGTTGCTGTTTTTGGCATGGACTTTGACTATGGTATGATGTTAGCGCAATTGGCTATCTTTACTGCCGCGGCGGTTAAATAGCTCAAAGGCTTTTTGGTGCTGCTCCAACTCTTGCTGACATGCCACACAATAATGCACACCAGGCATGGCATCGCGGCGTGCTTGCGGTATCGCCTGTCCGCACTCCTCGCAAAACGCTGCGCTCTCACCTGTTGGCAAGGCGCGACGTGCGCGTGCAATAGCGTCTTCGATCGTCGCGCTGATTTGTTCTTGCTCTGCCCCATCGGCTGCCCATCCACTTGCCATCTTCTCCCCCGTTAGCTGCTCGTTTAGTATTGCTTTAACTCACATAACATGGGGTAAAAAATGGCTTGTTTCAATGGTTTAGCCAATATTGATGTTAGGCTTTGGGCTGTAAATCAATGACCTGCCCTTTGACATCGCGGCTACAATCTGCCATCAACGCGACATACGCTGCCATCAAATCATCGGGCGCAAGCAAGGTATTGGGGTCTTCGCTGGGGTAGGCACTGGCGCGCATCTGGGTGCGTGTTGCACCAGGATTGATGACGTTAAAGCGTAGTTGGGTGGTGGTGTGCGTTTCTTGGGTAAAAATATCGCACATGCCCTCAAGCGCGTACTTAGATAACGCATATGCTCCCCAAAACGCACGCGGACGGCTACCCACACCGCTACCTGTGAACACAATCGACGCTGTCGGCGCGGCACGCAATAGCGGTAACAAGGCTTGGGTGAGTAAAAACGTTGCGGTGAAGTTCACGCGCATGACTTTTTCAAACAGCGTAGGATCATACATCTCAAGCGGTGTCAAAACGCCCAAGATCCCAGCATTGTGCAGCACGCCGTCTAAATATCCCACTTCTTTTTCGATCAAATGTGCCAGTTGTACCATCTCGGTGTCGCTGGCACTCTCCAAATTTAGCGGCAACAGAGCAGGCTCAGCACCACCTGCGGCTTCGATGGCGTCATACACTTCTTCAAGCTTGCTGACAGTTTTGCCTAGCAGCAATACAGTCGCGCCATAGTTGGCATATGTCAAAGCAGCAACCTTGCCAATGCCATCACCTGCCCCCGTTACCAAGATGTTTTTACCGCGCAGACAGTCGGCAGGTGGTACAAATGCGCGTAGCTCATCGTGAGTCATTACGTTGTCCTTTTAAGTGAGTTATTTTGCTAAATTCATGTGTCATCATCATGATCAATATTTAGCCAATCTTGCACCAGTTGCGCCAGTGCTTGCGGCGTTGGGGCGATTGCATCGGCTTGCCAGTCACTTACGGTGTCGCGCTCACCGGGCAATAGGTAGCCATACGCGGCGGCGATGGTCGGCATATGAGCGGCTTTACCCGCTTGGATATCGCGCAGATGATCGCCGATATACAAGCACGCGCTTGGCGGCACGCCCAATTGTTTGGCAGCAAGATACAGCGGCTCAGGGTCGGGCTTGGGGTTTGCCACGTCATCAGCGCAGACTAGCACGGCGCAGCGTTCTGCCAAGCCGATGGCTGCCAGTAATTTTTCGGACAGCATGCGCGGCTTGTTGGTCACTATGCCCCATAATATCGCGTTTTTGTCAAGCGTGGCTAATAGCGGTAACAGACCATCATACACACGGCTATCAACGCAAATATCCGCCGCGTAGCGCTGCAAAAATTCTTGCAGATTTGTCACCAAAACGGGGTCATCATCGGCAAGGTTTACGCCTTGTTCAGCAAACATCACGCGTACCATCGCGCGCCCACCTGCCGATACCTGCTCACGAATCAATGCCTCACTGGGCAACGGTAAGCCTTGTTCGCGACACATAGCACGAATAATGCGGATAAAATCGGGTGCGGTGTCAATCAGTGTGCCATCAAGGTCAAATAAAACCGCTGGCTGAGCGTCCGCGTTTGCCACACTTGGTCTGCTTTTACTTAGCATGGGGCTTATACACCGCCATCATGTAATTGACATCAACATTTTGCGCCAACCAGTAATGGCGCGTGATGGGATTATAATGCAAGCCAATCAAATCTTGCCGATGAAAACCGCCGTGCTCAGTAAAACGGTCAAGCTCGGCAGGTGTGATAAACTTGGTAAAATCGTGCGTGCCGCGTGGCAACAAGCGCAGCACATATTCTGCACCGATAATCGCAAACAGGTACGATTTGGGGTTGCGATTAATCGTTGAGAGTACCAACACACCGTTGGGCTTTAGCAGAGCAAAACACGCATCGATAATCGATTGCGGATTGGGCACATGCTCAAGCATCTCCATGCAGGTGACGACATCAAACGTGCCTGCGTGCTGGGTAGCAAAGTCCTCAACTGCCACGCAGTCGTAAGTCACGTCCTGTCCTGTTTGGCTGGCATGGATTTTTGCCGCCTCGATGTTTGCCAGCCCCATATCAATGCCGACTACGCGCGCGCCACGCTCTGCCATGCTGTGCGATAAGATCCCACCACCGCAGCCAACGTCAAGTACGGTTTTACCCGTCAAGCCGCCTTGTTGGCGCGCGATGACTTGCTGCTCAATCCAGTTTAGGCGCAAGGGGTTGATTTGGTGCAAGGTAGCAAACGCGCCGTTTTTGTCCCACCATTGGTTGGCGAGGTCATTAAATTTTTGGATTTCTTGCGCGTCAACATTTTGGTTATTTGGGTTTTGGCTATGTGGGTGGTGCGTATTTGGTTGGTTGTGATCTGCTTGGTTCATTGGCTTACCATCGATATTAGACATAGATGTTTAAAAATGGATGTTTAAAAATGGATGTTTAAAAATGGATGTTTAAAAATGGATGTTGAAAAAATGGCTATTAAAAAGTCTTAGCAAAAATAACCCGCTTGCAACGCATTGTAGCAAATTTTTGCTGACAGGCTGTAGCGATTGTGTGGCGAACGCTTGACGCATGGATTGGCATAAATAGACAATTCTTGCCGCCGCCTTGCCACGCTGTCGGATTTTTTTAGCGGTTATCAGTTTTGCTTTGGCATTGGCTGGTCAAGATGATAAGATAAGATCATCTAGAATCGATCGATTGCGTCGATTCAATACCATCACTTTGATGACTGATCATCTTGATGACTGAAGGTAAGATTGAAAAAGGCAAGATCATGAAAACATTTGCAATGCGTACATTGGGGGCAGCGGTTGGGGTCGCGTTGGGCTTGGCAGCGTTGCCTGCTTCGGCAGCAGATTTTGTTGCTGGCAAAGATTACACCGTGCTTGCCAATCCTGAAAAAATCGATGGCAATAACATTATCGTGCGTGAGTTTTTTTGGTACGGCTGTCCGCATTGCTACAAGCTTGAGCCATATATGCGCCAATGGGCGCAAACCAAGCCTGCCGATGTGGTGTTTTTGCAAACGCCTGCCGCGCTCAACCCCGTATGGGAGCAAAACGCACGCGGATTTTATGCCGCGCAACTCATGGGCTACCAAAATAAAACCCATCAAGCGATGTTTGATGCCATTCAAAAAGATCGTCAAAAGCTGTTTGACCAAGCCAGCCTTGGCAAGTGGTATGCTGCACAAGGCCTAGATATCAACAAATTTAATAATTTGTACAACTCATTTGCCGTTAATACCCGCATTGCTCGCTCAGTAGATGCCGCGCAGCGTTATCAGCTCACAGGCGTGCCTGCTGTGGTGGTCGATGGCAAATACGTGGTCAGCGGTGAAGATGGACGCGTGCCGCAGGTGGTGGATTATTTGGTTAAAAAAGCCCGTGCCGAACGCGCAGCGGCTAAATAGACCAGATTTTTACCATCTAACCTTTTACAAATCACAAAGCAGCGGCTTAGCCAACATCGCTAAGCCGTTGTTGTTTGGGCGTATCAAATTTGGCGTATCAAATCATGTTTGGCAGACCATGCTATGCTAAGCGTCTGAACGCAGCCCCTGCACAGGCAGCACCTTGGCAGCTTTGTGCGCAGGGTACAGCGTTGCTAATACCGCAAGCAACGCGCTAATTAGCATGATGCTTACCACCTCAAGCCCATGCACTTGGGCAGGTAGTTGGGTGACATAATAGTTGGCAAATAGGTTTAGATCAAAGGTACGATCTACCCAACCCGATAACCAGCCAACATTGAGCGCTCCTAGCACACCCAACGCACCGCCCACACTGACCCCAACCAGCGCAATCAATCCACCTTGCACAACAAACATCTGACGAATCATGCGTGGTGTCGCGCCAATAGTTTTTAAAATAGCAATTTCTGCTTTTTTGTCGGTCACAACCATCATCAAGCTTGAGACTAGATTAAAACCTGCCACCAGTACATTGACTTCCTCCCTTCCCTAAAGTGAGGGGATTCCTTCTACAAGACGGTCAAGCCCGACCGCAAGAATGTTCTTACTGGCGTTGATATCTCTATCATGCCATGTGCCACACTTCGCACAAGTCCATTCTCTTATTCGCAAACCTGCTCTACCTTTTGGACTGTTGCTGTCGATTTGACCGCAACACGAACACGTCACGGCGGGCATAGCCCTTGTCTTGCGGACGGGCGAAGCAGTGCTTCGCTAGTGCCGTCCTCAGGTAGTGTATCGCTCTGATACGATTTCAAAACGGCAACCTGCATGCTTGCATTTGTAGGTCAGTTGGCGTTTGAGTTCAAACCAACCTGCGTCATATACGCTTTTGGCTAGTTTGCCTTTTTTACGGCTGAATTGGGTGGTTTTTACATCACCGATCACGATTAGGGCATGGTCTTTGACTAATTGGGTGGTGAATTTGTGGATGAGGTCTTGGCGTGTGTTTTTGATTTTGGCGTGGATAGCCTTAACACGTTTTTTATTTTTGGCACGTTGAGCAATGGCTAAATCTTTGGCATATTTGAGCGTTTGCTTGATTTGTAGTTTATCGCCGTTTGAGGCGGTGGCACTGTCTTTTAAGCCTAAGTCAATACCGACACTACCTGTTCCGCATGGTGTTTTAGGATAGTCTTTAATGGTGATACAGGCATACCAACGGTTACGACTGTCTTGCACCACTTCAACCGTATTGAGGTCATACAAAGCAAGATTGTAGCTATCCCATAGGTCGATGATGAGCTTTTGTCCTTTGGCTAAACTAAGCTGTAGGGTTGATTTTAAGCCTTTTTTACCCGTCTGATGAGTAGCCAGTAACTTGATTGCGGATTGCTTAAATGGAATCCAACCTAGACTTTTACGCTTTGAGTTTGGGTTGTTGGTTCGCCAGTTAAGTTTAGCCTTTTTGAATTGGCGTCGCGACTTGGCATGGGTTTCGTTAATGGCTTGTATGGTTTGAGAATGCAAGCCTAGCAGTTCACCGCTACCTTTGGTGTATTCGTTTAGGTCATAGGCACTAAAAAATTTGCCTGTTTTTTGCAGGTATTTGTAACTCAAGTCATTGACATAGTTCCACACAAAATTGACCAAACCGCTTAGGCGGTTTAGTTGGTCTGTGTGTTTGTCTTTTATGCGTAGCTTGAGGGTTTTCATGAGGTTAGTTTAACATATTTAATAAGTTTCTGTGTGTAGGCATGGTTTCGGAGTTGCCTTATATCCACCGCCTAAAGTCGGTGGTTTTACGGCAACGGATGATAAGGCTTTACGTGTTTAGTGATCCGCCAATTGTCCGCCCTGCGCCATGATCCAATCGCTAATCGCTTGGGTTTTGGCAGCAAGTTTGGCGGCATCGCCACGGGTTTCGACATTAAGACGCAGTAGCGGCTCGGTGTTGGATGCGCGCATATTGAGCCGCCAATCGGCAAAATCTACCGATAGCCCATCGATGGTGTTAATGGTCGCTGCGCCATCATCAAAAGTGGTGTACGTCTCGGCAAGTTTTGCCAACACGTCTTGGGCATTCACGCCTGTCAGCTTAAAGTTAATTTCGCCTGAGATTGGATACGCGGTAATCATCTCATCAACCAGCGCAGACAACGACTTGCCCGATTTAGACAGTAGCTCAATGACCAGTAACCACGGAATCATGCCGCTGTCGCAGTAGTTAAAGTCGCGGAAATAATGGTGCGCGGACATTTCACCACCATAGACCGCGTTGTGCTCACGCATGATTTGTTTGATAAATGAATGCCCGGACTTGCTCATCACGGGTACGCCGCCTGCTTGCGCGATGATGTTTTCGGTGTTGAGAATATTGCGTGGGTCATAGACGATGTTGGCGTGTGGCTCTTTGTCCAAAAACGCCTGCGCCAATACGCCAACCAAATATGTGCCTTCAATAAAGCGTCCGTTTTCATCAAAGAAAAAACAGCGGTCAAAGTCACCATCAAAGGCAATCGCTAAATCGGCGTGTTCGGCACGTAGTTTATCGGCGGTAACTTGGCGATTGGCGACAATCATCGGGTTGGGGATACCGTTTGGGAAGCTGCCATCGGGTGCGTAGTTGAGCTTTATCAAACGAATTGGCGCATCTGCCGCGATAAAACGTTGTTCGATTTGGTCAATGACGGGCGCGGCACTGCCATTACCAGGATTGACAACGATGGTTAGAGGCTTGAGTGCGGACACATCAATATAGCTTAATAAATGATCAATGTATGCGGTTTTATCATCACGCAGGGTGTACGTACCGCGTGCGCTTGGCGTGGCAAATTCACCTGCTTCGGCGATACGGCGGATATCGGCAAGCCCTGTGTCGGCACTGATCGGGCGTGAGCCTTCGCGTACCAGTTTTAGTCCGTTGTAGTTGATGGGGTTGTGGCTGGCGGTGACTTCAATACCGCCGAGTGCGTCGTGATGACTGGTGGCAAAATAGACTTCTTCGGTGCCTGTCATGCCCAAGTCAATGACATCAACACCTGCATCCAAAATCCCTGCGATGGCGGCTTGTTTGAGCGCGTCACTTGATGGGCGTACGTCACAGCCGATGACAATGGCGTTTTGTTGAGCGGCGTGGTTGCTGGTATCAGCGTCGGAAGCATTGGCATGGTCGAAAGCTGCTACTGGCTTTAAAAATTGGGCAAACGCACGACCAATGCGGTAGGCAATATCTTCATCTAAATTTACGCCCAATTCACCGCGGATGTCATAGGCTTTAAAGGAAGTGATTGTCAGTGGGTTTAAGTCATTGGGTTTAAAATGGTATGCTTGTGCGCTATCAATCGGGGTGGAAGGTATAGATTTCACGGATTTTCTCTAAATTAACGTTGAATTAACATCAAACTGGAAGCCATCAGCTATCGCCAAATACGTCGCGGCTATAAACCTTTTCTCTCACCGTTGCCAAGTCATCGTGCCAACGGTTGGCAACAATCAGCGCATTGCGCGCCAAAAACGTGTCTAAATCCGCGACCACCTCACAACCTGCAAACATGGTTTCGCCTTTGGCGGACAAACTGGGTTCATAAATCTGTAGCGGAATGCCATGTTGGCGCAAAATGCCAATTATATCCAAAATTGCCGAATCACGAAAGTTATCGGCATCTTTTTTCATACTGAGGCGATAAATACCGACACTGGCAGGCTGCTGTGCGACGATTTGCTGAGCGATAAAGCGTTTGCGTGTGTTGTTGGCATCGACCACTGCGTGAATAACATTGGCAGGAATGCCTGCATAATTGGCTTTTAGCTGTTGGGTGTCTTTGGGTAAGCAGTAGCCACCATAGCCAAACGAGGGGTTGTTGTAGTGCAGCCCAATGCGCGGGTCAAGCCCAACGCCTGTGATGATGGCGCGGCTATCAAGCGCGTAACTTTCGGCAAAGCTATCAAGCTCATTAAAAAATGCAATACGCGTGGCAAGGTAGCTATTGGCAAATAGCTTGACGGCTTCGGCTTCGGTAGTCGGCATGACAAGGTTTGGCGTGTCATGTTCTTGGCTGGCTGCTTGGTACAGGGCGATTAAACTTTGCGCCAATGTGACTTGCTCGGTGTTTTGGGTGTCTTGAATGCCAACGATGATCCGTGAAGGGTGCAAATTGTCGTACAACGCCTGCCCTTCACGCAAAAACTCTGGCATAAACAGCACATTGGCAAAGTCATCGGCGATGGTGGCACTAAAGCCAATCGGAATGGTGGATTTGATGACAATCGGCGCGGTGGTATTGGTGGCACGCACGCGCTCAATGCTGCTAGTCACCGAAGCGGTGTCAAACTTGCCTGTGGCAACGTCATAGTTGGTCGGTGTGGCGATGATGACCAAATCGGCGGCGGTAAAATCCGCATCATCTAGCAGCACAGCGGTGAGGTTTAAATCGCCTTTGGCTAAAAATTCGCCAATCAGCGCGTCTTGGATCGGAGCTTGGTTGTGCTGAAGTAGGTGCACGCGTTCGGCGTTGATATCCACCAACGTTACACGCGTGGCAAGCTGTCGCTGCGCCAGTAGCACAGCATTGGACAGCCCAACATAACCTGCACCAATGACGATAATATGTGAAAACGCACTGATAAAAGCGCGGTCAAATTGACAGATAGCGGATAATTGAGACATGAGGGTAGCAACGTAAGTGATGGATTTTTTTAATATTATTCATTATAGTGGCGACTTGGCAGACAGCTAAATTTGTGCGGCAAAATCGTGCTACAATTAACGTGACTTGATTATAACAAAAGGATATGACAATGCAACCAACGGGTGAATTTTCTGATTTGTTGGCACTCATGGCACGCCTGCGCCGTGACTGCGCGTGGGACAAAAAACAAACCAACCAAAGCTTAATTCCGTATGCTATCGAGGAAACTTACGAGCTCATCGAGGCAATTTATGACGGTGACAGTGAGGACATCAAGGGCGAATTGGGTGATGTGCTGCTACAAGTGGTGTTTCATGCTACGCTTTATGCTGAGCAATCGCAGTTCACCATGCGAGATGTCATATACACCTTGCAAGACAAGCTGATTCGCCGCCATCCACACGTCTTTGACCGTGATGTTTTGACCAGTGAGGCGCAAGTTGCCGAACGTTGGCAGCAAATCAAAGCCCAAGAAAACGCCGAACGTGCGGCACGGGGTAAGCCGCCACGCCGTGTGCTCGATGTCGTTAAAGCCGCGCCTGCCTTACAACAAGCGCAAGCCTTGCAAGCGGCGGCAGGCAAACTTGGGTTTGATTGGGACAGGTTAGACGATGTGGTGGCAAAGCTTGATGAAGAAGTCAATGAGCTAAAAGCCGTATTACCGCCTGATTTGACCACCCCACTGGATGCCGACACGCGCCACGCCTTGACGCTAGAATTGGGCGATTGTTTTTTTGCACTGGTTAATATCGCGCGTAAACTTGGCATTGACAGCGAAACCGCCGCGCTAAGCTGCGTGCATAAGTTCAAGTCGCGCTTTGGCTACATCGAGGACGCTTTGACGGCGCAGGGCAAAACCTTTGATGATACCGATTTGGCAGAAATGGACACACTGTGGCAGCAAGCCAAACAGGCTGAAAACCTCTCAAAAAACCGCTGATTTTTTAAATTTTTTAAAGCATACGCCTGTGTCAAATAGCAAGTTGTTAGCCAATTTTTTAGCCAACAGTGTGTTGGTAATGAGCCTGTTGCATGGTTTTACACCATCTGCGCTGGCGGCTGATTGTGCGGCAACTTTAACGCCTGAGCAAGCGTTTTTGCAATTGCGCGCGCCTCGCGGTAGACAGGGTGCAGCGCGTGCCACTGCCCTGACGGCTGACCCGTTGGCAAATGTGCCATCAACCATCAACCTCAACACCGCCAGTGAAGCCGAATTGGTGCAGCTTGATGGCATTGGCGCAAGCAAGGCGCAGGCAATCATCCTGTACCGTGAGCAGATCGCGCCGTTTGTCAGTGTCGATGAGTTGGCGCGTGTCAAGGGCATTGGCAAGGCAACGGTGGACAAAAACCGCAACCGTTTAAGCGTACGCTAGACGTGCTTTAAGCAGTTAAATTTGTTACACTAAGCCGTTGTAACCGCTTTTTATCGTCTTGTAGAAGGAATCCCCTCACTTTAGGGAGGGGAGGAAGTCAACACCACCTCTTCACGGTCAAATCACGCGACTTTGAAGAATTATCCCACCCGTTTGCAAGCTATATTGCAAACGTGGCTTGAAACATCGTCAATGGCAGTTGTGCATGGCAAAAAAAAACCCGTCGTTTTCCCCTCGCGCTTCTCGTAAAACCGCAATGCAACCACAGGGTACAGGCTTGACGCTTGACCCCAATTTTAACCCCACACAAGCGCGTAAAGCCGCCGCGCATGACGCGCGCAAGCTTGGGCTGCAGCGTGGCGATTTGCCCAATTCGATCAAAGAAGTCATTGCCACGCTGACGCAAGCAGGTTTTGAGGCGTATATCGTTGGTGGTGGCGTGCGTGATTCATTGCTTGGGCTTGTACCAAAGGATTTTGACGCAGTCACCGATGCCACACCTGCCCAAATCAAAGAAGTGTTTGGCAAGCGTTGTCGGATTATCGGGCGGCGGTTTTTGCTGTGTCACGTGTATTCGGGGCGCGACATGATTGAGGTGGCAACATTTCGCGCACCACCCAGTGATAGCAACCACACCACCCAAGACGGTATGATTGTCCGCGACAACGTGTGGGGCAATATTTTTCAAGACGTGGTACGTCGTGATTTTTCCATCAACGCGCTGTATTATCAGCCACTTGATGGTGTGGTGTATGATTTTTGTGGGGGGCTTGCTGATATTGAGGCAGGCGTGCTGCGCCTACTGGGCGATACCCAAAAACGTATTGAAGAAGACCCTGTGCGTCTGCTGCGCGCGCTGCGGTTTAAGGCAAAATTGGGCTTTGGTTTTGATGCCGCGCTTGAGCGTCAGTTTAGCAGCCAAAATTGGGCGTTATTGGCGCAAGTATCGCCCCATCGTTTGTACGATGAAACCCAAAAAATGTTCACAGGCGGATATCTGCGCGCGCTGCTGCCGCTGCTGTTTGATTATGGCGCACTGGCGCAGTTGTTGTTTTATCCGCCGACTATGCTCACGCCACTGGTTGAGCAAGTCATGATCAACACCGACAAGCGTATTGGTGGCGGCAAAAGTATCAATCCTGCATTTTTTTATGCTGCGATTTTGTGGGAAAACTATTTATATTTATTAGAAAAATATAAGAAAAATTCGCCATTTGTCGAGGCGCAAGTACAAGCCGCCAACAAGGTTTTGGACAAACAACGCCCGATTACCGCCATGCCGAAGTTCGCCGAGCAGTTTATCAAGGATATTTGGCTGATGCAGACACGGCTTGCCAATCCGCGTAAGAAAAATTTGCTCAAACTGTTTGAAAATCCGCGCTTTCGGGCGGCGTTTGATTTTTTGCTGTTGCGTGAGCAAGTCGAGGCGCGTAACCGCACACTTGCCGAGCAGCACGGGCAGGCGGTGACACTGGACGATGAGAGCACCAACGGCATGGGGCACTGGTGGGCGTGGTTTCAGACGTTGGGCAGCAAGCAGCAGATGCAAGCGATTGATGAATTTGACATCAACGCTGTGCGTACACGCTTTGGTAACATCGTCGCCCACACGCTGGATCATCACACCGATGCGCAGGCGAACGACCCCGATAAACCTAACACCAATCAGGGCTTAAGCGAACAGCAGCAGCTAGAAAAAGACCAGTTGCGCCAATTGTCACTTGCCGACCACGATAAGCCTGCCACCCCTGCCGAACCGCTGTGGCAAACCCAACACGCCGATGTCTGGCTAGACAATGTAGCGGATGATGCTGCCGATGAAATCGCCAGCGCAGACGATGAACCGCACTCACGCGCCAACCGTTCACGGCGCAATCGCAACACAACCACCCTTGCCAATACAGGTGTGCCCAACAAGCGTCGCCATCGCGTGCCAAGTTCTGACTTGTCGGTGCTAGAGCGTCGGCGATTGGCAACCGCTCAGCAAGCACCCACGCTACAGGCGCTTGCTACGGCTGGCGTGCCTAAGCCTGATTTGGTGGATGAAACCGTAATCACTGACAATCAAAGCACTGCGATCAGCGCAACCGAAGCCAACACCACCGAAACCAAAACGGGTACAAGCATACCACCCAAAACCAAGCGCGCGCGTAAGCCCAAAAACGAACCTGCTGACGATCACGCCGTTACCGAAAGTAAGCCCAAAACCAAGCCAAAACGCAAAGCCAAAACCACCGCCGCCAAAGACGCCGAGCAAGCCGACAGCACCGACAACGAGCAGCCAGCCAAGCCCAAGCGCGCGCGTAAGCCCAAGCCTGCGCCTGATAGTGATGCCAGTGCAGCAGCCGATGATCAGCCGCCGCGCCGTCGTCGGCGCAAAACCACCGAGACACCCACCCATGACTAAGACCAATTGGGTACGCTGCTATATCGGCTTAGGGGCTAACCTCGCCAATGCGCTGGGTAGCCCGCGTGAGCATATCGCGCGTGCGATTGCAGCGTTTGAGCAATCAGCAGACTTTGACCAAGTGGCGGTGTCATCGTTGTATCAGTCGCGCGCGTATGGCGTGACTGACCAGCCTGACTTTATCAATGCGGTGCTACGCGCCCATACCACGCTTACACCACTGGCGTTGTTGGATTTTTGCCAATCGTTAGAGCAAGCGGCAGGGCGCGTGCGTGTACGGCATTGGGGTGAGCGCAGCTTGGATGTCGATGTGTTGCTGTACGCTGATAAGGTCATCAACGAGCCGCGTTTGACCGTGCCGCATGTTGAATTGACCTTGCGTAACTTTGTTGTCATTCCGCTGCTGGAGTTGGACAACGCTGTGACGGTAAACGGCCAACGACTGGCAGAGTTACCTGCTGCACAAGACTGGCAAGGGTTACTAACTGTTTATTGAAATCTACCTAAATCTATGCAATAATACCTATTATGAATAGATTAATAAGTATCAATCAAGCTTCACAGCAGTTAGGCGTGTCTATCTCAACCTTGCGCAGATGGGACGAAACAGGCGTACTTGTCGCAGAACGCACCCCAAAAGGGCATAGACGTTACGACATCAGCAAAATCAACCCTAACTTACTACACGGCCTGGGCGATAAAGACCGCAAAACCATAGCTTATGCTCGTGTATCAAGCCACGACCAAAAAGAAGACCTACACCGTCAAATCCAAGTCTTAGAAACGTACTGTGCCAAACAAGGTTGGACGTATGAAATTATCAACGACTTAGGTAGTGGCATGAACTACCACAAAAAAGGCTTAAAACAGCTACTTGATGGCATACTTGAGAACCAAATAGGGCGATTGGTACTTACCCACAAAGACCGTCTATTGCGCTTTGGAGCAGAACTTATCTTTGCCCTATGTGAAGCAAGAAACGTGGAAATCGTCATCATCAATCAAAGTGAAAACCCATCCTTTGAAGAAGAACTCGCCCAAGACGTACTCGAAATTATCACCGTATTTAGTGCTAGACTTTACGGCTCACGCAGTAAAAAAAATAAAAAACTACTCGAAGCCGTCAAAGAGGCTTTAGAATGACAGTCATTCGTGGACACATTATTCGACTTGACCCTACCGACAAACAAGCCACCTACTTTGCTAAAGCTTGCGGTGTCGCTCGCCTTGCCTATAACTGGGCATTGGCAGAATGGCAAAACCAATACAAATTAGATAAAGCCTACCGTGACGACTGCCTAGCAAAAGGCATTGAAATTGACATAACCAAACTAAACAAGCCATCGCAAGGCAGCTTGCGTAAACAGCTGAACGCCACCAAACGCACCCAATTTCCCTTTATGTTAGAAGTTACCAAATGTAGTCCACAGCTTGCCATCATGCAGTTAGGGAACGCATTCAAACGCTTTTTTAAAGGCGAAGCCAAATACCCACAATTTCGCAAAAAAGGCGTTGATGATAGATTTAGCCTATCCAACGACCAATTTAGAATTGACGGCAAGCGTATAAAAATCCCTAATTTGGGTTGGGTGCGTATGTCTGAACCGCTACGTTATCACGGTAAAATCCTATCGGCTAAAATCTTTAAGAAAGGCGGTGATTGGTTTGTTAGTGTTGCTATTGAATTGGCAGATATTATCACGCCACTACCCAAAACAGGTAAAGCAGTTGGTATTGACTTAGGCATTACCGACTTAGCCGTGTTATCAGACGGCACAAAAATCCAAGCACCCCAACCGCTTAAACAGCAATTGCAAAAACTCAAACGTCTAAGCAAACAGCTTAGTCGCAAACAAAAAGGCTCAAACAATCGTGCCAAAGCGAAAACCAAGCTATCACGATTACACGCCAAAATTGGCAACATACGCCAAGATTTTAGCCACAAGCTAACTACTCACTTAGTCAAAGAATACGACACCATTTGCATTGAGGATTTGAATGTAAGTGGTATGGTGCGTAACCGTAAATTGGCTAGGGCGATTAGTGATTTAGGCTTTTACGAGTTTAAACGCCAGTTGATTTACAAGGCAAACCAAGGGGGCAAAATCGTTAAAGAAGTGGATAGATTTTATCCATCAAGTAAAACCTGCTCAAATTATGGCTTTATCATGGCTAAAGCGGATTTGACCTTAAACGTGCGTAACTGGCAATGCCCTAGCTGTCATACCCAACATGACCGTGACATAAACGCCAGTATCAATATTTTAAACAACGCAACAAAAGTTTTAACTGTCTAGGCAGTTAATAAGGCGGTGAGTTCCACCGTGTCAGTCTATGGAGTTGATGTAAGACTTTAGCCCAATGGCGAGAGCAAACAACGGTGAAGTAGAAAGAAAACGCTAATTTTGCCATTTGGTAGATTTAGGTAGGTTTTTCGGAACGGCTAACTTTATTAACGGATTAACAAACATTAATGAAGCTCAACGTTTTTTTGCTTAAACATCATTTTAACCCTGATTGATGGAGCGTAGCGCCATGACCACACCTGCTGTGACCCAACCCCCTTCACCTGTGACCTTATCGACGCTCAAGCGTTACAAAAAAAATGCTGAGCCGTTTTCTTGTTTGACTTGCTATGAAGCAAGCTTTGCCGCCGCCATGCAGCAAGCGCAAATTGATACAATTTTAATTGGCGACAGCCTTGGCATGGTGGTGCAAGGGCATGGCTCGACACTGCCCGTCACGGTGGCGGATATGGTCTATCACACCCAAAACGTCGCGCGAGCCAATAGCCATGCGCTGATTTTGTGTGATTTGCCGTTTTTGGCATATGCCACGTTGCCCGATGCAATTGCCAATAGCCGCGCGGTCATGCAAGCAGGGGCGCACGTGGTCAAAATCGAAGGCGGCGCAGAGCTCGTGCCGATCGTGCGCTTACTGGCGGACAACGGCGTGCCGACATGTGTACATTTGGGCTTGACACCGCAATCGGTCAATCTGTTTGGTGGCTACAAGGTGCAAGGCAAAACCGACAGCGCGGCGGCAAAACTGCTTGAAGATTGCCGTGCGGTGGTCGAGGCAGGGGCGGCGATCTTACTGCTTGAGTGCGTACCTGCGACGCTTGCTGCCCAAATCACCGCTGAATTTGCCGTGCCTGTGATTGGTATCGGCGCAGGTGCAGATTGTGACGGGCAAGTGCTCGTCATGCACGATATGTTGGGTGTGTACACGCGCAAACCTGCCAAATTTGTCAAAGATTTTTTGACCGATGACAGCAACCTAAGCGGCGATATCGTCGGCGCGTTTCGGGCGTATCATACTGCGGTGAAGACGCGCGCATTTCCAACCGCCGAGCACAGTTTTTAAGCATACTGTTTTGACAAGTTTTTTTAATGCATTGAAAAATGGAAAAACCCATGCAAGTTTTTGATACCATCACCGCCCTACGCCGCGAATTGGCGTTGCACCGCCATCAGCGTATTGCCCTTGTGCCCACCATGGGCAATTTGCACGACGGGCATTTGGCGTTGGTACAAGCTGCCAAACAACATGCCGATGTCGTGGTGGTCAGTATTTTTGTCAATCCAACGCAGTTTGGCGCAGGTGAGGATTTTGACAGCTATCCGCGCACGTTGGCGGCAGATGTGGCAAAGCTCAAAACCGTGGCAGCGGATCTGGTGTTCGCGCCCAGTGTTGGCGAGATGTACGCCAAATTGCCGCCTTCGGTCAGCGTGTTGGTCGGCAATATCAGCCAGATTTTGTGTGGGCGCACACGCCCAACGCATTTTGACGGAGTCGGGTTGGTGGTCAGTAAGCTATTAAACATCGTACAGCCCGATGTCGCGGTGTTTGGCAAAAAAGATTATCAGCAGCTTGCCATCATCCGCCAGTTGGTCGCTGAGCTTAATTTTAATGTAGATATCATCGGCGTGGATGTGCAGCGCGCGCCCGATGGGCTGGCGTTGTCATCGCGCAACCAGTACTTGACCGCCGATGAGCGCGCGCGCGCGCCGTATTTGCAGCAGTGTCTGCAACAACTGGCAACACAATTACAAACCGCCGCGTTTGCCGATTTTACCCAACTGGTTGATCATACGGTGGCGAATTTGAACGCATCGGGCTTTCGTGTGGATTATGTCGAGGTACGCGCACAATCGCTTGCCCCTGCTACAGCAAATACGGCGGATTTGGTGATTTTGGCGGCGGCATGGCTGGGTAAGGCGCGATTGTTGGACAATGTTGAGGTCACGCGCAAGCAGTAATCGCCTTGGCTGAGCTCGTGCGCCGTTTTTGCATAAGTTTTTAACCAAAAAACAGAACGGGTAATGGTTTGGGGTGGTGTTTTTGGTGTTAGAATGCTTGTCAAATGATTAAAATTTGTCAGCATTTTGCTTGCAATCGTTCCATCTCAAATCACCTAACATTTTACCATCAGGCAAAGGTGCTTTATGCCAACTGTGCCACATCAGCCAAACACACCCACTGAGCCAGCCGACGTACATGCGCGCGGCAAACCGCAAACACAGACACAAATTGTCATCGTATCGGGGCGTTCAGGCTCAGGTAAAACCACAGTACTCAGCATTTTGGCGGATTTTGGTTATTACACCATTGACAATCTGCCGCTGTCATTGGTGCCATTGGCGGCGCAAAAACTGGTCAATGACAGCGATATTCACCAATTAGCCTTTGGCATTGATGTGCGCACCCCACAGGCAGATTTGTCGGCATTTGCGCAAGTCTATGCCGAGCTTGTGACACACTATGGCAAGCAGACGGTCAAGGTGCTATACGTCACCGCACAAGAAAGCGTGTTGGTCGCGCGGTTTGATGCCAATCGCCGCGTGCATCCGCTGATGGCAAGCGCGCACAACCTACCCAATGCCATCCGCACCGAAACCCAGCTGCTTGAGCCCATCGCCCAACTGGCAGATATTCGCATTGATACCAGTACGCTCAACACCCACCACCTCAAAGAATTGGTGCGCGACCATCTGGGCGTTGCCAATGAAGTGACGGTCAATCTGCTGTCATTTGGTTTTAAATACGGTAGCCCGATTGATGCGGATTTTTTGTTTGATGTGCGCACGTTGCCCAATCCGCATTGGCAAGCTCAGTTACAACCCTTGACGGGACTGGATGCGGCGGTTCAGGCATTTTTTGCCACCTACCCCGAGGTGGACGCACTGCGCGATGACATTTTTACGTTTTTGGCGCGTTGGCTGCCCGAGTTTTTGCATAACAACCGCCATACGGTGACAATCGGTATTGGCTGTACGGGCGGCAAGCACCGTTCGGTGTATATCGCCGAGACATTGGGGGCGCGCTTGGCAGATACTCTGCCTGTTGGTATGGTGGTGCGCATTAAACATCGTGAAAAGTCTAAATGGTAATTTTTTTAAATCAAGCAAACGATTATGGCAAATTTAAGTAATATTAATTTTGAAGACATGGACATGGCGATCAGCCGTACCGAGCAAAAAAAAGCCCACGAACGCTTGCAACAGCTGGCAGAACCATTGGCAAGTTTGTCCAAAAAACAGATGAAAAACCTACCCGCCAGTGAGTACTTTGTCGATGAGCTGCTGGCATTGGCGGATATCAGCAGCCATGAGGCGCGTAAACGCCAAACCAAACGCATCGGTAAATTGTTGGCAGAAGAAGACCCGCACGCCTTGGTTGAATACCTGTTTGGCTGTACCTTCAGCCCCGAGCAGCAAGCCAAAATCGAGGCATGGCAAACGCGGCTGACCTTGCAAGATGACAACACGCTTAAGCAATTTAGCAAACAGTTTTTTGCCAGTGAATACAACACCATCAAGCAGTTGTTGATTTGGCTTGCGTATGCCGATTACACCGATGACGATGAGCTGCGCGAAGAAAGCCTTGCTGATTTGCACACTTATATCCGCCAAGTGGCGATTTTATCTAAAGACAAGTAATTGATTTATATAACTGATGTATTCAAACCATTAAAAAATACGTGCGTTTTATGTCTAACCCTGCCCTGCGCCAACGCCTTGCCAACCAACCTACCTATGCCAACCGCGTACGGCGTTGGCGAGTGGTTGTGATGGCGATTTCGGCGTTTATCTTTAATACCACTGAGTTTGTGCCCATCGCGCTTTTGACTGACATTGGCGCAAGTTTTGCCATGCCTGTGGAGTCAGTTGGGCATATGATAACGGTGTATGCGTGGCTGGTGGCGGTGTTGTCGCTGCCAGGTATGCTGCTGACAGCACGATTTGAGCGCAAACGCTTGCTGATGTGGCTGTTTGCGCTGTTTATTGCTGGGCATGTGATCTCGGTATTGGCAAGTAGCTTTGCTATGCTGTTGGTCGGACGGGCGACGATTGCGTTGGCACATGCGGTGTTTTGGTCAATTACGGCAAGCCTTGTGGTGCGTGTCGCGCCGCGTGGTTGGCAAACCAAGGCGCTTGGGCTACTGTCGATGGGCAGCGCGTTGGCAACAGTGCTTGGGCTGCCATTGGGGCGGCTTATTGGGCAATGGTTGGGCTGGCGGGCGACATTTGGCACGATTGGGGTGGCGGCATTGATTGCCATGGGTCTGGTGGCGTGGCTGTTGCCGCAGGTGCCAAGCCGCAATGTTGGTTCGGTGGCAAGCCTACCACAGATTGCGCGTAATGTGCCGTTGCTTGTTGTGTACGCGCTGACGGTGTTGGCGGTGACAGCGCATTTTACCGCGTATAGTTACGTTGAGCCGTTTGTCTTACAAATTAATCATTTAAGTGAAAACTTTGCCACCGTTGTGCTGCTGCTGTTTGGCGTTGCAGGGCTGTTGGCAAGCGCGGTATTTGGGCAGGTGTATGACAAACGCCCAACGGGGTTTGTGTTGGTGTCGTTGTTGGGGCTGCTTGTTTCGCTGCTGGTGGTGGCATGGATTGGCGCAAGTCAAGTCGGCTGGATGGTGCTGGCACTGGTGTGGGGCGGTTGTATGACGGCAATTGGGTTGGCCTTACAATTACAGGTGCTCAAGCTTGCCCCCAATGCCACCGATGTGGCGATGTCAATTTTTTCAGGGATTTATAATATTGGTATCGGCGGTGGTGCGCTGGTCGGCTCATTGGTAATTGCTGCGTGGGGGCTTGGCATGGTCGGCAATGTTGGCGCGCTGATTTTGCTGCTGGCACTGGCGGTGTTTGGCTGGAGCGTGTGGTATGGGCGACGTGCTTAAAGCGGTTTTAAGCCCCAGCCCATTTTACCCCTTATTGCTTAGCTAGCCTTTTGCTCAGCTAGACTGCCGACTGCGTTTGGTACGCTGCTGGCGGCGGTGTCGATTTTGGTGATGACTGACATACCAGGGCGCAGTTGGTCGGTATCGGGCTGATTGGGATCAATGTCAATGCGCACGGCAATGCGCTGCACGACTTTGGTAAAGTTGCCCGTGGCGTTGTCGGTTTTAATCACGCTAAATTCTGAGCCTGTGGCAGGTGAGATGCTATTGACATGCCCCGTAAAGCGTTTACCACCAAGTGCATCGACAGTAAAGGTGGCAGGCTGCCCGATGTGAATATGCTGCATCTGGGTTTCTTTGAAGTTGGCAATCACCCACGTTTCTGCTGGGATGATATACATCAGCTGTGTGCCTGTGCTGACGTATTGCCCGTTGCGTACGCCGACTTGTCCAAGTTGCCCCGAAATCGGCGCGGTGACTTGGCTGTAATTTTTCATGGTTTTGGCTTGATCCACTTGGGCATTGGCACTTTTGATTTGGGCTTGTAGCCCGATTTGGGCAACTTCGGCGGTTTTGAGTGCTTCACGGGTGGCATCAAGATTGGCACGCGCTTGGTTGAGCGCGGCTACATTGTTGGCGACATTGGCGCGCGCGGTATCAACCTCAGCTTGTGACACTGCGCCGATATCAACAAGTTGCAAAAGCCGATTGAGCTGTTTTTGTGCCAAATCCAGTTGGGTTTGCGCTTGGGTGACACGGGTTTGGGCAACGCGGATATCGGCTTTGCGCTGCTCGATGACTTGCTGCTGATTGGCAAGGTTGGTTTGCGCTTGGGTGACAGCAGATTCAGCTTGCACGACTTGTTGGTTGTAGTTGTCTGCATTGATGCGCAACAGCGGCTGCCCTGCGGTGACGTGGTCAAAATCCTTGACCAATACCTGATCGACATAGCCGCTAATTTGTGAGGACAGCACGGTGGAGTTACCGCGTACATAACTGTTGTCGGTCTGCTCAATGGTCGTCGAAAAGGGTTTGACATGCCACACCGACAGCACGATCGCCGCGCCGATGATAAACAACGCCGCCATGGCAATGAAAGTAATTTTGCGCGGCTTGATCAGCTTTGGCGTGGCGGCAGGCGCAGGTGCGGCATCGGTTGCCGTTGGTGCAGGGGCAGATGTGGCATTATCGCCGCTTGCTTGGTCGGCATTTATTTGCGGCTGATTGGCGCGTTCATCGGGACGGTTGGCTGAAGTCGAGTCGCTCATGACAATCCTTTCGGGTCTAGCACGGTGTTTTGGGTCGCAGGCTCACTGGTTAAAACGTTTGGCTGATGGTTATCAAACGGCTATTGATCGCAATTTTTGTATCAAGACGGTGCAGGTAGCGGATTTTTTTTGATATAGCGTAGCGCGATGACCATCATCACAAGCCCCCACAACAAGCCATATACCGCCAAATAACTGTTAAATCGAATCACATCATTGTACGCCATCACCGTGGCTTCACGGTTAACGACTTGGTTAAGCGTCATAACCGCCTGCTCGCGGTCAAGCTGACTGTCGGGCAGTACGCCGCGATATGCGCCTTGGTATTGCAGCAGACGCAGATTGACGGCAGGGTCATCAGACGGCATGGCTTGTAGCAGCGCTTGGCGATGGACTTGTAATTGACGTTTTTCATAGGTTGAATAAAACGACGAGCCCATCAAACCACCAAAGTTTTGACTGGCAGTAAACAAAATAATAAACATGGCAATATGGTTGGGGCTTTTGAGCATTGCCTTGATAAAGCCAATCATCAACAACGGTCCAATAAACATACCGCCTGCACAGCTGACCAAAAATTGGCTAACATAAAAATTTTGTGGACGCACCTGATTGGTCAAATCAGCATCCATAAAACTTGCCAACGCAATCATCGCGCCTGCCAGCAAGATCTTACTAAACACGCGCTTGGGTGTGGGGGCAAAAAACAACGCCGAGAGCATACCGCCGACCAACGTACCACAAAAAATCACCGTGTACAGCCCAACAAACTGGTCACTGCCCATGCCCATACTGCGTAAAAAATTCACCGCCGCCCACGACTGCTCAGACATCAACATGCGCAGCAAAAACGAGCCAAACAAAAACCGCAGCAAGCCAAGCGACGAAAACCAACGCAAATCCACAAGCGGCACTGCGCGCAACGACTCAAACGCCAATGCGACCAATACCGCGCCAAAGCCAACAATCAGCCCATACGCCAAATACACATTGTTGAGCCACCACACAATCGGGCCTTGCACCAACACCGCAGCCAAACAACCAAAACCCAGCGTCAGCAGCACAAAAGTGACAAAATCACCTGCACTAAACACAGCGATGCGAATACCGCGCGGCAACTTGAGCATCACCACCAGCGCGTAAGCACACAACGCTAGCCCAAACTCAAACGTATACAGCCGATGCCAGTCATCGGCGGCGATCAGGTGCGGCGATAACACCCACGCCAGTGGCACGCCAAGCTGCCCTGCCGCCATGGCAAAATACAGCGCGCGCAGCTTATTTTTGCCAGACACGCCTTGCATGATATAAAACAGCCCAAGCGTGGACATCGAGCCGCCCACAAAACCGCTAGCGGCACGCACCACCACCGCCATGACAAAAGTATGCGTGACCAAATGCAGCCCAATGGCAAGCAAAAATCCCAACAGCGACCACTCAGTAAACCAACGGATACCTTTTTGTTGGCGCACTTTAAAGGTCAAAATACCTGCGCTCAGACTACCGATGACATACGCGGCAGGAAACCAAGCCACCTGCGATGGCGTTAGCCCATACTCACCTTGAAACTGCGGCAAATTTGCCGTGATGATACCATTGCCCAGACCGCCAACCATGGTGACAAACAGCCCCACGACAAAATACAGCACCATAATCGGGCGGCTGTGCGCAAGGTTGGCAGGCGAACCAGGCAGCTTTGGGCGCTCTTGCGGCGTCCAATCGGGCGGTTTTTCCAAATAACGCGGTTGCGGTGGGATCATATTTTGCGCCAATCATTCGGCATAGCGGCTAAAACCTAGCGCTTGACATACTCCCACCACCAAACCTAGCGGCTATGGTGGGGGAATTTTTGCAACCCATAACAACGCCAACCTAGATTGAGTTGTTACCTTTCGCCAGTACCCTTACGCTGAAAGTCACGTACTGGGGGAACTCTTTATGGGGAACTCTTTATACAGTAGCAAGTCCTGCCACATCAGCTAACGCCTGCTTTCGTATATTGCTCGCAG
>NZ_BCUL01000016.1 GCF_001591265.1 Moraxella atlantae NBRC 14588
TTATTAAAAAGATAAAAGGTACAAATGTATTTACTAGACTTTCTACACCTAGTTTATTTGAATTAGTTAAACTCATAATTGCTACTCTAACTCAAAATCAACTGGATAATCAGGGTGTGGCTTAATAGAATCGTAAGGAAAAGATATATGTTTCTCTAAGCAAGGTTTTCTTGTAAAAAAAATCAACATATCCCTCGTTGCCCACTCTTTTAAATTCATTTGAAAAACAGGGCTTAAGCTATGCTTAAATTCGTTATCCTTTATTAAGAGACTATCTAAAAATTTTTTATGTTGTATTGAGTTCACTAGATTTTCATTTTTTGCCTCTTCAAAACAAATACCACTTTTTTCAAGATTGGAATGTATATTTGTAATAGCACTATTTTCAGTCATGTTATGATGCCCTAATATGATAGTCATTGTGTGGTCAACACCATCAGAATGTACGCCTTCTAAAGCAGGTTCACCTAATAAATCCTCTTGTGTTATAGTTCCTAAATGAAACACCGTTGTAACCCAATTGACTGAACTATAATCAAGATTTTTACGAGGTAGTGTATAGATGTTAGAAATAATATGGTTTTTTACTTTAAGCATTCCTTGAAAGGCTAAATTTCTTGTTAGTCGTTCTTCTAAACCAACAAAATATCTAATTTTACCTGAGTCATGCCTAATAAAGTCCTCATCTACTGAAAGCACAAAAGGTTGAAATTCTGTTCTGTAGATTACTTTGCTTAAATTATTATGAAAAAATCTACCATTTCTGCTTTCTCTAAATTCTAGAGTTTCTCTAAATTCTAGAGTTGGGTCTGAAGGCAGATTATCACTCATTTCCTTCAACTGATTGATTTCTTCAATACCAATTCCCATATCTTGTAGCAACTCAATCATCTGCTCACTTGCAATAAATAGATAACCATCCTGCTGATATAGCTTTTTAAGATTACAAATACTTTTCAGAAATCGCTCATTGTTCTTCATTTGATTACTCCTCAAAAAATTAAAGAATAATCAATCAAACAAACGAACTGTAACTAGAAAATATTCAAAAATATGCTAAAAAGATTTTTTATGCTGAAAGGAAAAAACTGGCTATGGCTAAAAAACCATTGTTTTCGTAGGTGAGTTAAATTTAATTGATTTGATTTTAACTTTTTAAATATAACTTAAAGCCTATATGTTTAATTATTTCAAGCAGTACCTCAAATGACCACTATTCTAGTTAATGACCAGTTTAAATCAAAATGGATTTTTCATATTGAAGAATACTTGAGTGTTCATGTTAATAGAGAATGACTGTTTATGTGATATGAGAATAAATGTTCAAGTTAAATAGAATATGCAATCAATCAACCAGTTAAAATGATCGAACAGCGATCGGTCGGGTTGGGTTGTCTTTTTTGGCGTTATTTGATGAACCGGTTGTCACTGGCTAAAATACCACCCTTTCAGCCCAATTCTTTGAAGATTTCTTTAAAAATTAAGCATATGACGCAAAAGTCATAAAAAAAACTAGACAAATAAAAAAATTTCTGTTTTTACTATTGAAACCCCAAAACATAACCACATATAACCACCAATTCACTTTCAAGGACAACAACAATGCAATTTGAAAAATTTACCCAAAAACTGCAAGACACCATTCGCCAAGCGCAAAGTCTTGCCGTTGGGCGAGATAATACCGCCATCGAGCCGATTCATTTGCTCAGCGTGCTGCTACAAGACCCTGCCCACCTAGCTATCTACACACAGGCAGGCGCGAATGCCGAGCGTTTGACCCAAGCGATTGAACAGGCACTTGACCAACAAGCCGTGCTGTCTAACCCAACGGGAGAGGCAAATTTAAGCTCAGGTAGCGTTAAGGTGCTTAACCTTGCCGATCGTCATGCCCAAAAAGCAGGCGATGACTTTATTGCCACCGAATGGGTACTGCTGGCATTGGCAGAAACCAGCGACAGCCAACAATTATTAGAAAAAGTCGGCGTGAATGCTGCCAACTTGCGCCAAGTGATTCAACAAATAAGAGGCAACCAAACTGTGAACAATCAAAACGCCGAAGACCAGCGCGACGCGCTCAATAAATACACCATTGATCTAACTGCGCGCGCCGAAAGCGGCAAGCTTGACCCCGTCATCGGGCGTGATGACGAAATCCGCCGTACCATCCAAGTGCTATCACGCCGCACCAAAAATAACCCCGTGCTGATTGGCGAGCCGGGGGTGGGTAAAACCGCCATTGTCGAAGGTTTGGCGCAAAAAATCATCAACCGTGAAGTTCCCGAAGGCTTGCGTAACAAACGCGTGTTGTCGTTGGATTTGGGTGCGTTGATTGCAGGCGCAAAATTCCGTGGTGAGTTTGAAGAACGCCTCAAAGCCGTGCTATCCGAGCTTGCCAAACAAGAAGGACAGGTAATTTTATTCATCGATGAGATTCATACCATGGTTGGCGCGGGCAAAGCCGATGGCGCGATGGACGCAGGCAATATGCTCAAACCTGCCCTAGCGCGCGGTGAGCTGCACTGTGTAGGCGCGACCACGTTGGATGAATACCGCCAATACATCGAAAAAGATGCCGCGCTTGAGCGTCGTTTTCAAAAAGTCTTGGTTGATGAGCCCAGCGTCGAGGACACCATCGCCATTTTGCGCGGACTCAAAGAACGCTATGAGCTGCACCACGGGGTGGATATTCAAGATAGCGCGATTATCGCTGCGGCGCGCATGAGCCACCGTTACATCACCGATCGCAAACTGCCCGACAAAGCGATTGATTTGATTGACGAAGCCGCCAGCCGCTTGCGTATGGAGATGGACAGCAAGCCTGAAGCTTTGGGCAAACTTGAAAGCCGTATCATGCAGCTTAAAATGCAGCGCGAAACTTTGAAAAACGAAGATGACGAAGGCGCAAAATCACAGTTTAAACTGCTAGAAAGCCAAATCGCTGAACTTGACAAAGAATACGCCGATTTAAATGAAGTTTGGCAAGCTGAAAAAGCCTTAGACAAAGGCAGCCAACAGCTTAAAGAGGAATTAGACAAAGCCCGTATTGCGTTAGAAAAAGCTAGCCGCGACAGCGACTATGAGCGCATGGCAAAATTGCAATACGAAACCATTCCGCAGCTAGAACGCCAAATTCGCGAAACCAACTTGGCAGAAACCAAAGCGCAAAGCGAGGACGGTGGTACAAAACTCTTGCGCAACAAAGTTACTGACAATGAAATTGCCGAAGTCGTCAGCGCAGCCACAGGCATTCCTGTCAATAAAATGCTGCAAGGTGAGCGCGAAAAAATGCTGCACATGGAAGACAAACTCCATGAGCGCGTGGTGGGTCAAGACGAGGCTGTGCAAGCCGTCGCCAACGCTGTGCGCCGTAGCCGTGCAGGGTTGTCTGATCCCAATCGCCCAAGTGGTTCGTTCTTGTTCTTAGGGCCAACGGGCGTGGGTAAAACTGAGCTGACCAAATCTTTGGCAAACTTCTTGTTTGATGATGAAAACGCCATGATTCGTATCGATATGTCAGAATTCATGGAAAAACACAGCGTGAGCCGCTTGGTGGGTGCACCTCCAGGATATGTTGGCTACGAAGAAGGCGGCGTTTTGACCGAAGCGGTACGCCGTAAGCCGTACAGCGTGGTGCTATTTGATGAGGTCGAAAAAGCCCATCCTGATGTGTTTAATATCTTGCTACAGGTGCTAGACGATGGACGCTTGACCGACTCACAAGGTCGCGTGGTGGACTTTAAAAACACCGTAATCATCATGACCAGTAACTTAGGTAGCCACAAAATTCAAGAGATGGCAGGCGACAGCTACGATGACATCAAGGCTGCGGTAATGAACTCGGTCAATCAGCACTTCCGCCCCGAATTCATCAACCGTATTGATGAAATCGTTGTGTTCCATCCGTTGGGGCAAGCGCAAATGGCAGGTATTGCTGACATTCAATTGGCACGTCTGCGCTTACGCCTTGCTGAGCGCGAGATCAGCATCGTATTTTCAGATGACGCGATGAACCAACTGGTAGCGGTGGGTTATGACCCCGTGTATGGCGCGCGTCCGCTAAAACGTGCGATTCAGCAGGAAATCGAAAATCCGCTGTCAATGCGCTTGTTGTCGGGTGATTTTGTCGCAGGTGATACCATCAAGGTCGATATTGGCGCGGACAACCGCTTGACATTTGATAAATTGCGCGTCAGCTAATTGATTGGTTTGAACAAAAATAAGTCACCTTGTGTGGCTTATTTTTTTTGCCTATTTAAACGTCTAATGCATACAATTTTACCGCCAGTTATCGTAAGTGTGGCAAAATCGTTGGGATAAATTGCGCGCTTTGCATGTGGCACATTTTAGGCGTATGATGGCTATACCGTCAAAGCTTGTCCAGCTGGTGCAGGTTTTGGTGTTAGATGAAACAACGCTGTTTCAGATTTAAAAATTTAGATGTAAAAAACTTGGGGGAACCATGAAGACTAAACACATGCATTTGGGTCACGCATTACTGGGCGTGGCATTGGCAGCAGGGCTTGCCAGTGGCGTGGCACAAGCAGCCACCCAGCACACACCCTACCATGACCACCAATACGAGTACGACAACCGCCCACTTGAGCACCGTTTTGAGGGTGAAACCAACCCACCGCACCAAGTGATCAGCAACCCAACCGAATACACGCGCACCGTCAATTACCGTTGCCAAAGTGGTAAATCATTAAAAGTCACTTATGGCTTTAATCACCAAGGCTTGCCAACGTATGCCGCGTTCCGCGACGGCGGACGCATACAGTCACTACCAATTGATCTCAATCGCTCAGATAACGTCGATAGCGAATTTAACAGCGTACGCGGTTATCGTTTGGTGACAGATAGCCTCAACAGCAAAAATTATCGTAAAAAACCGATTATGGTCACCGCACCCAATCAACAGATCATTTACAAAGGCTGTAATCCACGTTAATTGAGTAAATTTTCGATAGAACGACGGCAAATCATCATGGTTTGCCGTTTTTTTTACTTTAAAATAGCCGCAAACTTTGAAATATTTTGTAACATACGTCGCCAAGGTGATCATTTACAGGCATAATACAGGCATTTGTGCAGATTTGTATTGCTACATTTACCCATAAGAATTTGGCAAGCAAAAATCTTGAACTGTTAGCTATAAGGAACTCATGATGGCGATTTGCATCACCGCAACAGGGCTATACACGCCGCCGCACCGTATCAGCAATGAAGAGTTGGTCGCGGTATTCAACCAATACGTTGATCGCTACAACGCCGAGCACGCCGATGCGATTGCCGCAGGTGAAGTGGAGGCACTGCAACATTCATCGGCAGAATTTATCGAAAAAGTATCGGGAATAAAATCGCGCTATGTGGTTGATAAATCAGGTATTTTAGACCCTGAGGTCATGGCACCTAAAATCCCTGCGCGCAAACTGGGTGAAGAGCTGTCAGTGATGGCAGAAATGGGCGTTGCTGCGCTACAACAAGCCTTACAAGCGGCAGGCTTGACGGGGCAGGATTTGGATGTGGTGATTGTTGCGTCATCGAATTTTCAACGCGCGTACCCTGCAATTGCTATCGAGATTCAGCAAGCCATCGGCATGACGGGTGGGTTTGGTTTTGATATGAACGTGGCGTGTAGTGCGGCGACGTTTGGCATCGCGCAGGCAGTGGGGCTGATTGAAACAGGACTTGCTAAGCGCGTGGCGGTACTTAATATTGAAATTACCTCAGCGCACCTCAATTGGCGCAACCGCGATAGCCATTTTATTTTTGGTGATGTTGCCATGGCGACTTTGATTGAGCAAACAGTAACACCACACGGTTATGAGGTTTTGGGCAGTAAGCTATTCACCGAATTTTCAACCAACGTTAAAAACGAGTTTGGCTTTTTAGACCGCAGCGAAAACTTAGCGGCAGGCAGAGCGGCGGATGATTACAACGCGCCTGTGCATGATAAGCTATTTTTGCAAGAGGGGCGCAAGGTGTTTCGTGAAGTGTGCCCTGCTGTGTCAAGTTTGATTTTGTCGCAATTAACCGAGCACCACATTGACAAAACCCGTGTCAAAAAACTGTGGCTGCACCAAGCCAACGCCAATATGGTGGATTTGATTTTGCGCACAGTATTGGGCAAGGACGCGGACAAATCTATCGCGCCATTGGTGATTGATGAGTTTGCCAATACCAGCTCGGCAAGCCCGATGATTGTGTTTCACCGTCACCAAGAGGGCATGACGGCAGGCGATATTGGTGTGATTTGCTCGTTTGGTGCAGGTTATTCGATCGGCTCAATTTTGGTACAAAAATGCGCCCAATAGCCAACGTTTGTCAATTTGCATGAAAATGATTTGGCAATGACTTGTCAGTTAGGTATGATAGCAGCCAATTAAATTTTAATAAAAAAGGATCATGAATGAATCGCCAACAACAGTTTGAACAGCGTGAAGAAAGTATCTTAGCGACCGCCGAACAATTGTTGTTAGAATCAGGTGAAGGTGACATCACGCTTGACAGCCTTGCTCAGCAGCTTGACCTTGCCAAAGGTACGCTGTATAAGCATTTTACCAGCAAGGATGAGCTGTTTTTACGCATTATCATCCGCCAAGAGCTGCAATTGCTGGCGCTTAGCAGCATTGATGACAGCGCGGCAGCAGGGGTGGCACGGGTGATTATGTATCAGTTGTTGTATCCGCAAAAAACCATGTTGCTCAATCAAATTGAGGAGCGTTTGGCAAGCTCGGCGACGGGGCTGAACAAGCTATTTGCCCGCCTTTATGATGTGCGCCGTCAGCGTATGCGGATTTTGATTATCACCACCACCAATTACTTGCAAGAACAAAATAGCTGTCTGACGACGCGCGATTATTTAGCAACGATTTGGGCGTTGGGGCAGGGGGGTGCAGGCTTGCTCAATTCGAGTTTTTATCAGCGGTATTTGGGGCGGCGTGATACTTTGCGTTGGGCGTTGGTGCAGCAGGTGCTTGATTTACCCAAGCATTATAGCAACCCATCGGCTGATTAAATCGTTCTGATATCGCGGCAGCTATGCGCGTTTATTCCTCCTACCAGCTAACTGGTTTGTCTCATCAGCATGCACGTGGCTTTACACTGGTTGAGTTGTTGGTGGTGTTGGTGATTTTGGCGTTGTTTGCAGGCATGATGACGCTATCGGTGTCAGGTAGTGACAACCGCAAAAATTTGGCGTTTTATGAGCATTTGCAAAGTAATTTGCGTTATGTGCGTTTGCTCAGCAGTGAGCGTATGCAACCGTACGGTGTGGCGATCAAACTGGCGGATCATCAAGGCGTGATAGGTTCAGCCACCAATCAGCTGATGGTGGTTAAATTGCCACCTATCGCGCCGTCTGGTGTGGGTCAGCCCAGCCCAACGCCACGTTGGCAGCTTGAAGACAGCATGGCGCCGCTAGATATCCCCAATGGTGTGGATGTCACCATTCAACCGCTTGATGCGGCTAATATTGCCAGCCAACAAACGCCTGCTTGGTTGGTCGGTAACCAAGCACCGCCTGTGGTGTGGTTTGGTACAGGTGAGGCGACCCCTGTGCAAATCATTGTCACCAAAAAAAATGCCGATGACCAACGCTACCCTGTGGGCGCGCCGTTGATCGTCAATGCGGCAGGTGCGGTTGAGGTGGCGCAATGAAGGCGCAACGGACACGACAGGCACGGCAAGCTACCCATCAGCAAGGCTTTACCTTGCTTGAGGTCATGGTCGCATTGGCGATTTTGGCGATGGTTGCGGTGGCAGCCAGTCAAGCTAGCCGCAGCTATTTGCAATCAGTTGCTAATCTTAAGACGCGCACGTTGGCGCAGTTTGTTGCTAACAATGCCTTGACGGATTTACGCACCCAACAGACATGGTTGAACGCGCCAACCAGCAGCCAAATTGATGAACAAGGGCGACATTGGCAAGTTACCGTCACGCCCATACCGATGGGCGACACGTTGGAGCGTGTGCAAATTGCTGTTGCGCCACTGGATGATGGCAGTAGCACGCCGCGCAGTGTGGTGACGTTAGAGGCGATGTTGGTGCGGATGCAATAGGGCGGCGTATGTTACAATCACCCCGCGCACGCGGATTTACTTTAATTGAACTGCTGGTTGCGATTGCGATTTTTGCTGCGTTGGCATTGGCAGGTTGGCAGGTGATGGACAATTTGAGCAAAGCCCGTGACCGCGCCAAGCTGCAAGCTGACCGCTTATCAGATTTGCAATATGCCTATGGACAGCTGGCGCAGGATTTTAGCCAAGCAGTCGGGGCGGTATATGTGCCGCCTAGTGCTGATACCAACAGCAATAGCCCAACCGCTAGCGCACCTGCTGCCACACAAATTGATATCAGCCAAATCGTCCCAAGTTTTGTGCTAGCCAATAACCAAGTTGAAATGGTGCGCAATATGCCGCCCGACCCACGCTTTGCCAACACGCCATCCTTGGCGCGTATTGGTTATGCGCTAGAAAATGACACCTTAGTGCGTACACGCCGCTACGGGCTTGCCAACGCAGATGCCAATACTGACCAAGCCAGTCGCAGCACGCTACTGCACGATGTCAAAGATATGGCATGGGCGGTGTTCACACCTGATAAAACCAACAGCTATCCGACTACCACGGCTGCTGATGGCAGCAACCCCAATGACCCGATTGCACCCTTGCGCACCTTGCCCAAGGCGGTGGAAATCAGTTTTACTTATGC
Source organism: Moraxella atlantae NBRC 14588 (assembly GCF_001591265.1). Classification (GTDB taxonomy): domain Bacteria; phylum Pseudomonadota; class Gammaproteobacteria; order Pseudomonadales; family Moraxellaceae; genus Faucicola; species Faucicola atlantae. The sequence goes on from NZ_BCUL01000016.1 coordinate 8,713, forward strand.
CGATGAGCCAATCACGTGGCGGTTTGCTTTGCCCAATGCCGCGCCTGTTGTGGTCAATGCTTTAGCCTCATCAAACAGCCCAGCATCCGCACCGACAGGGGCAAATCCATGAGCTCGCCAATGAGCCCACAAGCGTCACCGTTGTTGTCAAACCAACGCTTTAGTCAGCAACATGGCATGGCATTGCTAACCGTGCTGTTGTTGGTCGTTGCCATCACCATTATTGCAGGTAGTATGTTGGCGCGTCAGCGGTTGTTGCTGCGTGAATACGCACTGACACAAGACCAAACCCAACTGCGCGAGATGGCATTACTTGGTGAAGGCATGGCGCAGCAAATTTTGCAACAAGACAACCAAGTCAATACCACCGACAGCCTACAAGACAACTGGGCAAAACCCATCAGCGCCCCTGCTTTTGCTGGCGGTCAGCTACAAGTGCAAATCACCGATGCCACCAGTCGTTTTAACCTTAATAATCTCTACCACGACGGCAAACCTGATCCACTAGCGGTCGCGTATTTGCAAGCCTTACTGCTGCATGTCGGGCTAGAACCTAGCATCGCCAATGCCGCACTGGACTGGCAAGATCCCGACAACCAACCCACACCCGATGGGGGGGCAGAAGCCGAATATTACCAAACGTTGGGCAGTACCCGCGTCGCGCCAATCAGCAACCAGCCGTTTCATACGGTTGATGAGCTACGCTTTGTGCGTGGGATGGATGGGCAAAAACTGGCGGTGATTGCGCCGTATTTGACCGCGCAACCGTTTTATACACCCATCAACGTCAATACCGCCGAGCCTGTGCTGATACAAATCGCACCGATTGCCGCCGCGTTAAGCAAAACCAGCAGCCAACAGCAGCAAGCCAACACCCAAGCCGCAGCCACTAGCCCAAGCACTGCCGATATTACCCCTGCCACCCTTGCCCTTGATGCCCAAGCCGTGAACGCATGGGCAAATACCCGTCGCAACACGCCAGCGCTTGAGAGCGTCAGCCAGTTTTGGGCATTGCCGATGTTTGGGCAAAATCAAGACTTATCGCGCCTAGCGGCATTGTTTGATGTACAAAGCCGTGCGTTTGATGTCACCGTGACCGCCGAGCAAGACGGCAAGCAGCGTATACTGCAAAGCACCTTGGCAAAAGTTGACGAACCAAGCAATAACTTTAACCCAAATTTCGCCAGCAATGCGCCCAATTTAGCACCAACGCCTAAAGTCATTGTCGCGTTTAACCGCCGCTTTGTGCCAAGCGTTGCCTCAACCTACGCTAACCAAACTAACTAAAGCAAACTTGACCCATAAAAAAAACCATCTATCAAAAATAAGGGGATGATAGATGGCGAAAAAGTCAATTTAGGCGTAAAGCGAAAAAATACAGCTCCAGAGTACCGCTGTCTATGTGAACCCATGAACTGAAACGTTCAGGGTGGGTATGGCAACCGCTCTACAGGCTTCCTGATTCATCCAAAGATGCAGGCTTGCACACCAAGCGGATAGATCGCATACCCTAAAGTATATTATCAGCTCAGGTAATGCATAAACTGGCGAATACTCCAGATGGTCAGATTGTAACACAAACCCAAGCCGCACGCAAAAAATCCATTTGCAAATTGCTAACACGCCAAGCCTATCAGCTTATGCTATAATTTAGCCAGTTTTTTACTGATTCTTATGAATGATCACAACACTTGAGAATGTCCTATGAGCATGGCTCCATCGACCACTGACAAAAAAATTCCGTATGTACTGATGATTTTAGACGGTTTTGGACATCGTGTGGATACGCGTGATAACGCCATCGCCGCCGCACATACCCCGTATTTGGATCAAATTTATCAGACTTATCCTCATGGCTTGATCTCAGGCTCAGGTGAGGACGTTGGCTTGCCTGAGGGGCAATTTGGCAATTCAGAAGTCGGGCATATGAACTTGGGCGCAGGGCGGATTTTGTACCAAGATTCAACGCGTATTCATCAGCAAATCAGAAACGGCGAATTTTTTCATAATCCCGTGTTGGTTGAGGCAGTCACCGCTGCCAATGCCCATCACGGGCGCGTGCATGTGATGGGCTTGTTGTCAGATGGTGGTGTGCATGCCCACCAAGACCACATCGTGGCGATGTGCGAGCTTGCCTTGCAGCAGGGCGCAAAACAGGTGTTGGTGCATGCGTTTTTGGATGGACGCGACACACCACCAAAAAGTGCTGACAAATACCTTGGCGAATTTGCTATCGCCATTGCCGCGCTCAACCAACGGTACAACACAGGCAATGTTGCTGTGGTAAGCTTGATTGGACGCTATTTTGCCATGGATCGCGATAAACGTTGGGAGCGCGTGCAGCAGGCGTATGATCTGCTCACACAAGCCAAAGCCGTGCACAGCGCAGATACCGCTGAAGCAGGTTTAGCAACAGCGTATGCAGCAGGCGAAACCGATGAGTTTGTCCAAGCCACACGCATTGATGTGCCCAATCAATCAGCTGAATTTGGCGCGATCCAAGACGGTGACAGCGTTGTGTTTATGAACTTTCGCGCTGATCGAGCACGCCAATTGACCGCTGCTTTAACAGATCCTAAGTTCAACGGCTTTAGCCGCGCGCGTACACCAACACTTGCCCGCTTTGTCATGCTGACGCGGTATTCCGATGACTTGGCAGCACAAGACATCAGCCAAGTGGCATTTTTACCCACGTCATTGGACAACACTTTGGGCGAATACTTACAAAAATTGGGTAAAACCCAGCTACGCATTGCTGAAACCGAAAAATACGCCCACGTGACGTTTTTCTTTAGCGGTGGGCGAGAAGCCGAATATAGCGGTGAGACACGGATTTTGGTACCGTCGCCCGATGTGGCGACTTATGATTTAAAGCCTGAAATGAGCGCGTATGAAGTAACCGAGCAGTTAAAAGCTGCGATTGAATCGGGCAAATACGATGTGTTGGTGGTGAACTATGCCAACGGCGATATGGTCGGGCATACAGGTGTGTTTGACGCGGCGGTCAAAGCAGTTGAAACGCTCGATCACTGCGTGCATACCATCAGCGAGGCAGTACTGGCAGCCGATGGGCATTTGCTGATCACCGCTGATCATGGTAACGTTGAGCAAATGCAGGACTATGACAGCGGACAAGTACATACCCAGCACACCACCGAGCTTGTGCCATTGATTTATATCAATCAACACGCGACGCCTGCCAATACCCAAATCCGTGCCAACGGACGTCTGTCCGATGTTGCTCCGACAATTTTGGACTTGATGGGTGTTCCCAAGCCTGAAGAGATGACAGGAGAAAGCTTATTGGTGCGTACTGATTCGTGACTATCCTAACAACCATGACAACGCTTAAAAAAAAGCGTTTAAACTAAATTGTAGTTCAATATCGCCCAAGCCAACGTTGAGTGCCGTTTGTGAAGCCCAGTCAAACCAACCTTGTGTATCAACCTAACCGTGTTGTAAGTCAGTCAAATGCCGTGCGCTTATCAGTGTTGGCATTGGCACTTGGCGTCTTACTTGGTGGGGTGTGGGTAGCAACGGCGCAGGCACGACCCAATACCCCCTCTTTTAATGCGTCCACCGACACAGCCACCGCGAAAACTGCCACCAAATCACCACAAGCAGGTACACAAAAAAGCGTCAAGCTCAACGATGCGGTGGTTGATGCTATCAACATACAAGCCAGTACGCCGCAGCCGCTGCCAACAGGTGCGCCAACGCGCTATGATGTAACAGGTGAGGACATGGCAGGTTCTGGCGATGAAATGGACGGCGGCGATGTAGAAGTACCTAATGCTCAAATGGGCGATATCAATGCGCCCAATAGCATTCCTTCTGCCAGCTTACCGATGGACGCCAGTGTGCCCGACATAGGCGCGACGGGCAATGTTGCCTTAGGCGCGATTGCACCGACCACAGTGGCGAAGTTTGTTAAAGTCGTGGATACCATTCGCCAGCAGTATGTGCGCAGCACAAGCGATGAAGGTATTTTCGCCGATGCCATTGATGGCATGCTGACAGGGCTAGACCCGTATTCAGAATACCTTGACGCGCAGGCGTTTGATAATTTACGCCTGTTCACCGATGGTGATGTGGGTAGCATCGGCGTGACGGCGCGTTTTCATCCTGATGACAAAATGTGGGTATTTGATGAGGTCTTACCCAATTCACCTGCTGCGCGCGCAGGTATTTTACGCAATTTTTATTTGCACCAAATCAACGACATAAAGCTCAGCGATGAGCAAACCCAACAGGATATTGACCAACTGTTATCGGGTATTGCAGGCTCTCAGGTGCGTCTTGTTGTGTCGGACAAAGGACGGCGCAAGCACACCGTGACCGTGCAGCGCAGTCTGGTTCAGCAGCAGCCGATTGCCGCGCAATGGATTGATGGGGTAGCAGTGGTGCACATTCCTGTGTTTCAAAATACCACAGGGCAGCAGCTGATGGCAGCACTGGCAAATCTGCCGCAACCATTTAGCGCGTTGGTGATTGATATTCGCAACAATCCAGGTGGTGTATTATCCGCCGCCAGCGACGTTGCCAGCTTGTTTATGCAAGATAAACCTGTCGTACAGGTGCATAAGCAGCAACAATTACAAGAACAAGTCATGACCCATGGGCAAGTGCAGTTTGCCGATATGCCGCTTGTGATTGTGCAAAATCGTTACTCCGCTTCTGCCGCCGAGGTGCTTGCCAGCAGCTTGCAAGAAAATGCCCGCGCGACAATCTTTGGTGAAACCAGTTATGGCAAGGGTTCAATTCAAAGTATCGTGCCACTCGGCGACAATACGGCAGTTAAACTCACCGTTGCGCATTATTATTCAGGACAAGGCAAAAAAATTGATGGTGTGGGAGTAAAACCCGATATTGCCTTAACAAGTGCAGAAACCGACTGGCAAACACAGGTGCTAGATTGGCTCAAACAGCAAAAACCAACCAAAGTTTACCGCGTGCAAATACCTGTTGCACCGCAGCAGTTTTAAAATAGCCAAAACCGCGCCTAATCAATTGTTTTTGCACCATTGTTTTGGCAAAAATTAGCCCAATTATTGTTTGCATCCTATCACATAAAAGGCAAACTATGACGTTATTGATGACGATTTTGGCGGCGATTGTTGTGCTTGGGCCTTTGGTCGCGCTGCATGAATGGGGGCATTACATCGTCGCCCGATTGTGTGGGGTCAAAGTGCTGACCTACTCCATCGGTTTTGGCCCTAAACTCATCAGTTGGACAAGCCGCAAAACAGGCATTAACTACGCGCTGTCGGCGCTGCCACTGGGCGGCTATGTCAAAATGCTAGATGAGCGCGAAGGCGAGGTTGCCGCGCATGAGCGGCATTTGGCGTTTAACAACCAAACGCCGCTTAAAAAAATCGCCGTGGTTGCGGCAGGTCCGTTGATGAACCTATTGATAGCCATGTTGCTATTTTGGGTGATTTTACTGGTACCCAAAACCATGCTGGCGACCAAAATCGGTAGCATCGCGCCCAATACACCTGCCAGCCATGCCGCGTTAGCCGTTGGCGATGAAATCACCGCCATTGACCAAACGCGTGTGCAAAACTGGCAGGACATCAACTTTGCCTTAGCAGACCGTATGGGTGAGACGGGCAAGATCGTTTTGACGGTCAATAACGCACAGGGGACGCATGACGTTGACGTGCCCATCACGCGATTTTTGCAAGCCGAAAATAACCATGACAAGCAGGCTGCCGAATCACCGATTGATGGCTTTGGCGCGATCCCATGGCAGCCTAAAATCACGCCTGTAATCCAAGCGATCATGCCTGATAGTGCCGCAGCGCGCCAAGGGCTACAGGTCGGCGACACCATCACGGCGGTCAATGGTCAGCCGATTGATGACTGGCTAAGCTTTGCCAACATTGTGCGCCAAAATCCCGAAACCTTGCTTCACATCACCGTCATGCGTGATATGCAGCCTGTGACGCTCCAAATCATGCCACAGGGCAAAAAAGATGTCATGGGCAATCGCGTTGGACAAATTGGCGCACAAGCAAAAACTGGCAATATACAAATTCCTGCCGAATACCAACAAACCGTGCGCTATACCCCTGTACAGGCGGCAGGCAAAGCAGTCACCCAAATGGCGGATTTAAGCCTGATGACGCTCAAATTCATGGGTAAAATGCTCACAGGGCAAATTGGCGTTGAAAACCTATCAGGTCCGATCACCATTGCCAAAGTGGCGCACCAAAGTTTTGGTATTAACTGGCAGGCGGTACTATCGTTCATGGCGGTGGTGAGCTTAAGCCTTGCCGTGCTCAACTTGTTACCCATTCCTGTGCTTGACGGTGGACACATCGTGCTGTACGCCTATGAAGCAGTATTTGGTAAGCCCATGCCCGAGCGCGTACAGGCGATTGGCATGAATATCGGTTTGGTGCTATTGGGTGGTTTTATGATTTTGGCAATCAGTAATGACATCAGTCGATTGTTTTAATTGATTCAATCGGTTTGTATGAAGCCGCAGCGTTGCCAAGCATTGCGGTTTTTTTGATTCGTGTAGCTAACTTTAGCGACAAATTTACCCGAACGTACAAATTGCGTACGTGGCTTGCGATTTTTCGGTGACAAAGTTAAGCGTTATTGTTATCATGGTACGCCAAAATATCGAGCCCTCATGCTACATGGTGGGCGGTAAGCCCAACGCACAAGTCGGGCAATGAAGTGGAACAGCGTATGCGAAATTCAGCGTTATTTTTTCTAGCACCGTTGGCAATCGTTGCCCAACACGCCCACGCGGCGGATTTTGTCGCCTCAAGCGTGCAAGTTGTCGGCTTAAGCCGTCTTACACCTGACAATATCTATCCGCTGCTTGACGTCAGCGCAGGCGAGACTGCCACCGAAGATAATATTGCCCAAAGCATCAATGCGCTGTATGAAACGGGTAATTTTTCTGACGTTAAGGCCGAACAAATTGGTAATAATCTAGTATTTACGGTCAAAGAACGCCCGATTATCGCCAGTATTGATGTAGATGGCAATAAGATGGTGCCCAAAGAGGCATTGATGGACGGGCTTAAGCGCATTGGCGTGATTGAAGGCAATCCGCTCAAGCAATCCACCATTGAGCAGCTGACCAATGAGCTAAAACAGCAGTACAACCAGCAAGGCTATTACAACAGTGACATCACCGTCACCCAAACACCGCTTGATAACAACCGCGTCGCGCTCAAATTTCAGTTTAATGAGGGCAAGCCTGCGCGCGTTGTTGATATCAACATCATCGGCAACCAATACTTTAGCGATAAAGACATTGAAGATGCCATGAGCATCAAACAAAAGCCGTGGTACAATGTGTTTAGTAAATCCGACCGCTATGCGCGCGAAAAACTTGCCGCAAGCCTTGAGGGCGTGACCGCGCTGTATCAAAACGCAGGTTTTGTCAATTTTAGTATCAATGATGCCATTCTTAACATCAGCCCCGAAAAAGATAAAATTTATATCGAGCTTAATCTTAGCGAAGGTGAACAATACAAATTTGGTAAAATCAACTTTTTGGGCAATCCTAACTACGACATGGCGCAACTACAAAAACAAGTCGCCTTTAAGCCCAATGATCGCTACTCACAACAGCAAATTACCACCACCGTTGAAAATCTAACCGCTATGTATGGCGCAGATGGCTATTATTTTGCCCAAGTGCGCCCTGTGCCGCATATCAATGAAGAGACCAAAACCGTTGATATAGATTTTTTCATTGACCCTGTACGCCCCGTATATGTGCGTCGTATCAATTTTACGGGCAATACCAAAACCGATGATGAGGTATTGCGCCGTGAGATGCGTCAGCTTGAAGGTGCGCTAGCGTCGAATGAAAAAATCCAGCTATCGCGCACACGCCTGATGCGGACAGGCTTTTTTAAGACCGTTAATGTTGATGTCAAACCTGTGCCCAATACCCCCGACCAAGTCGATATCAATATCGCTGTTGAAGAGCAGCCCTCGGGCTCAGTGACGGTGGCAGCAGGTTATTCACAAAGTGGCGGTGTGACGTTTCAGGCAGGTTTGAGCCAATCAAACTTCATGGGCACAGGTAACCGCGTCAATATTCAGCTATCACGCTCAGAAACCGTTGATAACTATAGCGTTGGCTACACCAATCCGTACTTTACCGCCGATGGCGTGTCGCAAAGTGGGTCAGCGTACTACCGTAAAACCAAATACGACAATAAAAATATTTCAAACTACGTCACCGACTCATACGGCTTGCGCCTTGGTGTGGGATACCCAATTGATGAAACCAAAAGCCTAAGTGCAGGGCTAACGCTTGATCGTACCAAAATCCAAGGCGGTCGCTATTTGGCGGTGTCCAACTACCAATATTTGGTCGATGAAGGCAAGCTTGACAAACGCTTAGACAGTGACGGCATTCCAAGCTTTAGCGCGCCGTTTAAAACCGCCAGCTTAGATTTGGGTTGGAACTGGAATACCTTAGACCGAGGCGTATTCCCGACCAAAGGTATGTCGCATGATGTCAATTTAAGCTTAGCATTTGGTGATGTCGATTACCAAAAAATCGTCTATAACGGCAACTACTATCACCCGTTTTATAAAAATACCGTGCTGCGCGGCTATACCAAGCTAGGCTATGGCAATGATTTGCCGTTTTGGGAAAACTTCTTTGCTGGCGGCTATGGCTCAGTTCGTGGCTTTGAAAACGGCACATTAGGTCCAACCAGTCCGCGCTATTACGTTGCCCAAAATTACAACGGGCAAGACCCATACCCCGAGGAAGTCGGTGGCAACGCAATGGCACAGTTTGGGCTTGAGCTGGTTTTACCTACCCCCAGCAAAGCTGACTGGGCAAGCCAAGTGCGTCCTGTCTTGTTTGTTGAGGGCGGGCAAGTGTTTGACACCACCGACCGCTATAACAAAACCATCAACATCACCGACGCCGATGGTAACACCGTCAAAACCAAGCTGCTTAATGACAAGGATGAAGACTTACGCTTTAGCGCAGGTGTGGGCATGACGTGGATTACGCCGATTGGTCCAATTTCAATCAGCTACGCCAGACCGTTGAACAAGAAAAAATACGACCGCGTGGATAACGTCCAATTTGAGATCGGACGCTTGTTCTAAATTGGATCAATCAAACAGACCGTAAAATTTCGAAGCTTCGAGTACAGTAAAATGATGAAAAAATCCTTGATGACCCTAGCCAGTATGGCACTTGGTGGTATGCTATTGAGCCAAAGCGCGGCGGCAGGTGTGGTTGCTGTGTGGGATTCTCAACAAGCGTTAATCAAGACCAATTACGCCAAAGCCAAACTGGCTAATTTGCAATCTAGCCTAGCAGGGCGGCAACAACAGCTTAAAACCTATCAAAGCACTATTGAACGTTTACAGCAGCAGTACGCCAGTCAGCAAGCCAGCATGACCGAGGCACAAAAACAAGAGCTCCGCCGCCAGATTGAAACCAACATCGCAAGCTATGAAACCATCGAGGCGCAAGTTACCAAAACCTTGATTGATAATAGAAAAGAGATGATGCGACAAATCGCACCAAAAATGAAAGGTATCATTGAAAGCATCGTCAAACAAAAAAATATCGATGTCTTAATTGATAGCAGCGATGGCGTGGTGACCTATGCCAAACCTGAGCTTGATGTCACAGCGGACTTTACCCAACGTATCAATGAGCAAGTGCCGGCCAAATAATGGGTTATAAGTAGCAAGCGATGACTCAGCATTACACACTGGCACAAATTATTGCGCATTTATCAGCGCATGACATAAACATACACAATGCGGTAGATTTAGCGGTATTCGGTGAACGCACGATAACGCATATCGCACCGCTTGATCATGCCGATAGCAAAGCGATTAGCTTTTTGGCAGATCGCCGCTATCAAGCGCAGCTCAAAGACACACAGGCAGGTGTGGTATTGGTACGCGCAGCGCAAGCGGCGGATTGTCCTACCGATAGCGTGCCGTTGGTCGTCGATAACCCATATCGCGCGTATGCCGTGACAACACAGCTGTTTGCTTATCAGCAAGACCCGCAAGCTGACAATCAGCAGACACACATTCATCCTACCGCGGTGGTTGCTGATAGTGCGGTGTTGGGTGCAGGCGTGCACATTGGTGCATTTTGCTATATTGGCGATCACGTGCATATTGGCGCAGGCAGTGTGTTGGCGGCGCATTGTGTGATTGAGACAGGTGCAAGCTTGGGACAAGATTGCCAACTGCAAGCGCATTGTTTTATTGGGCATCACTGTGTGCTAGGCGATGGTGTGATGTTGCACAGCCATGCCAGTGTTGGCAATGAGGGTTTTGGCTTTGCGCCAACGGCACGCCCTGACGCCGACGGTTGGCAAAAAATTCATCAGCTAGGGCGCGTGGTGATTGGTAATCGCGTACGTATCGGTAGCCAAACTTGTATTGATCGCGGCGCGCTGGATGATACAGTGATTGAAGATCATGTTATCATCGATAATTTGGTGCAAATCGCGCACAATGTGCAAATCGGTGCAGGCACAGCAATAGCGGCGTGTGTAGGGGTCGCTGGCGGTACGCGTATCGGGCGGCGATGTCTGCTGGGCGGTGGTGTGGGTGTCAATGGGCATATTACCATTACTGACGATGTGGTGATTTTGGGTATGAGCCGCATTACCAAGTCCATTAGCCAGGCAGGAGAGTATGGTTCTGGTACGCCGATGATGCCTGCTGCCCAATGGCGGCGCGCGGCGGTACGTTTTAAGCAGCTGGCTAACGCTGAAAAACCGATTTAAATTACCCGTTATTTTATTATTTATCTGACCGTATTTTGGTTGATAAATCAACATTTTACTTAAAATATGTTGGTTGCTATATAACTGGCATCTGACAGGAATAGATCATGGATTCTGATAAACTCACCCCTGATGATTATACCGCGCTTGCCGAACGCGGCGTCATTCTACCATTAAAAACCGCTCAACTGCGTGATTATTTGCCACATCGTTATCCGTTTATGTTGCTTGATCGCGTCACCGCATGTCAGCCGAATCACTGGATTTGTGCGCTTAAAAATGTCACGGTCAATGAGCCGTATTTTGAAGGACATTTTCCTGATGAGCCGATTATGCCAGGTGTGTTGATGGTTGAAGCGATGGCGCAAGCAGCAGGTGTGCTTAATTATATCAGCAAAAACATCAAGCCTAGCGATGGCTATTTGTATTTGTTTGCAGGTGTGGATAAGGTACGTTTTAAACGCCTTGTCGTACCAGGCGACCAGCTGATTATCCGCGCTGAAAAAATCATGGAGCGTCATACGATTTATAAATTTAGCTGCACTGCACGGGTGGGCGATGAGTTGGCAGCATGTGCCGACATTATGATTTCTGAGCAGCGCGGCGCGATTCGATTATAAACCATAAAAAAGCACGAAAAATAGTGCAAAACTTGAGCCAATAATCAGCCCCAACCGCTAAATCTGCCCAACACCCAGTCATCAGCAAGCAGGATAATTTATGACGATTCACCCAACCGCCCTTGTCGATAGCAGCGCGACAATCCATCCCAGCGCGCAGATTGGTGCGTATTGTGTCATCGGCGAGCAAGTGACCATCGGCGCAGAGACGGTGCTGCATTCACATGTTGTGGTCAAAAAATATACCCGCATCGGCGCGCGCAATGAGATTTTTCAATTTGCCAGTATCGGTGAGGACTGCCAAGATTTAAAATATCGTGGTGAGGTGACGTGGCTTGAGATTGGCGATGACAACCGTATTCGCGAAGCGTGTAGCCTGCATCGCGGCACGGCACAAGACAACGGTATCACGCGCATTGGCAACCGTAATTTGTTGATGGTCAATACCCACATCGCCCACGATTGTGTGGTTGGTGACGACAATGTGATTGCCAACAACGTCGGCATAGCAGGGCATGTGTATATTGGCAATCATATCATCATCGGGGGTAATTCAGGAATTCACCAGTTTTGCCGTGTGGATGATTACAGTTTGATTGGTGGAGCAAGTTTGATTTTAAAAGACGTGGCGGCGTTTAACATGGTATCGGGCAACCCTGCCAAAAGCCACGGCTTAAACATCGAAGGTATGCGGCGCAAAGGCTGGTCAAAAGCTACCATCAATGCCTTACGCCAAGCGTATCGGTTGGTTTTTCGCGCAGGGCTGACCAAAGATGAAGCCATTGCCGCCGTGTGCGAACAGATTTTACCCCATGAACCCTTAGCGCAGCTGCTGATTGATTCACTCAACAACAGTCAACGCGGCGTGGTGCGCTAATGCCGACTAACTAAGTCAATACCAATTCGGGCGCTAAAAGTCCTTGTTTGGCATAAAATTCGCTGACAAATTCATCAAAAAGGTCTTGCTCAATCGCGGTGCGGATATGCTGCATTAAGTTTTGATAATAGCGTAAGTTGTGAATCGTACCAAGTTGTGCCGATAGCATTTCGCCACACTTAAACAAATGGTGCAAATACGCGCGGCTAAAATTTTGGCACGTGTAGCAATCACATTCAGCATCGAGCGGTGATTCATCAAAGCGATTGGCAGCATTTTTGATTTTTACCACCCCTGTACTGGTAAAATAATGCCCGTTGCGCGCGTTGCGTGTCGGCATGACGCAGTCAAACATATCCACCCCACAGCGTACCGCCTCGACGATATCGGCAGGTGTGCCAACGCCCATCAAATAGCGAGGACGCTCAGCAGGCATTTGGTGCGGCAAATAACTAAGTACCGCACGCATTTCTTGTTTGGGCTCACCAACCGACAAGCCGCCGATCGCATAGCCATCAAAACCGATTTCTAACAGCCCTGCCAGCGATTGCGCGCGCAAATCTGCATACATACTGCCTTGGATGATACCAAACAGCGCGTTGTGATTGCCCAAACGATGGTGTTCGTCTCGGCAGCGTTTGCCCCAGCGCAACGACAGTTGGAGCGAGGCCTCAGCTTCGGTGCGTGTGGCAGGATAGGGGGTGCATTCATCAAACTGCATGACGATATCAGAGTTGAGGCTATGCTGAATCTGCATCGATACTTCGGGCGATAAAAACACGCGCGCGCCATCAATCGGTGAGCGAAAATACACGCCCTCTTCACGAATTTTGCGCATCGCGCCCAAGCTAAACACCTGAAAACCGCCTGAATCGGTCAAAATCGGCTTATCCCAACCCATAAACCCGTGCAATCCGCCAAATTGCTCAATGACCGCAGGTGTAGGGCGCAGCCACAGATGAAACGTATTGCCCAAGATGATTTGCGCCTCGATGGCGTGCAGATCACGCGGCAACATACCTTTGACCGTACCATAGGTGCCTACAGGCATAAACACGGGCGTTTGCACCTCACCATGGGCAAGCTTGAGCGTGCCTCGACGCGCGCGGCTTTCGCCTGTGGCGGTTTTGCGAAGAGTAAATTGCATAAAATTATCCTTGGTTTGCACTTGCATAGCGATGATACAAAGCAAACGCTATTTTTTAAGGAATGATGACAGATCCATCCAATAATTTATTGAGTATCGGCTTGATCAATCAACATGGCATCGCCATAGCTAAAGAACCGATAATGCGCGTCAATGGCGTGCTGATACGCCGCCAACATGCGCTCACGCCCTGCCAATGCTGACACCAACATCAATAGCGTGGATTTGGGCAAATGAAAATTAGTAATCAAGCGGTCAATCACACCAAAGCGATACGGCGGATAAATAAAAATATCGGTATCACCTGCCCACGCCTGTAGCTGCAAGGGCGCGTTTTGATCTTGTGTAGGTTGGGTATGGCGGTAGGCGGTTTCTAATACGCGCGTTACGGTCGTGCCAACAGCAATCACCCGTCCGCCTGCAGCTTTGGTGGTATTGATCAATGCGGCGGTATCGGCAGGTAATTCGGCATACTCGCTATGCATTTGGTGTTGGCTGATATCGTTGGTTTTGACGGGAGCAAACGTGCCTGCACCAACGTGCAAAGTCACAAACGCGCGTTGAACGCCTTGGTCGGCAAGCTGTTGTAGCAAGGCTTCGTCAAAGTGCAGGCTTGCGGTTGGCGCGGCGACGCTGGCGGTTTTGTTGGGGTCATGAAACACGGTTTGGTAGCGCGTGTCATCCTCGGCTTCTGCCATACGCTCAAAATATGGCGGTATCGGTAAGCTGCCATAAGCCGCCAACAACGGTGCAATCGGTTGGGCAAAATCAAGCACAAACAAATTTGCCTCACGCCCCATCACTGTAACGCGAATATGCCCCTCAGCAAGCTCAAGGGTTTGCCCTGCTTTGGGTGCACGACTGGCACGCACATGACACAGCGCACGATATTGTGGCGGATTGTGGGACAAATCGGGCGATAAAATGCGCTCAACCAACACCTCGACCGCGCCGCCGCTTGCCTTTTGTCCAAACAAACGTGCATTCATGACCTTGGTATCATTGAGTACCAACAAATCCCCTGCCGACAGCAGCGCAGGCAAATCGGTAAAATGTTGGTCATGCAACGTACCATCTGCTGCCACGTGCAGCAAGCGCGATGCACTGCGCTGCGCCAATGGGTGCCTTGCAATCAGCGCGTCAGGCAAGATATAATCAAAATCATCCAGCGTCCATGTGGGCGATGGGGCAGACGATGTTGTTGGTAAAGTCATACCGCGCTTACCTTAGTGCTTATTTTGTTGCTGATCTTGCTGATCACTGACTGGCTCAGGATACGGGCGCAATTTATCTGCCTCAATCCACGCCTGCACCCATGCTTCAGGTGGCATTTCAAGACCGCTTAGCCCGATGGCATCAAGCACCTTGTCGGTGGCAATCACCTTACCTGTGGCAAAGTTGGTCACACCTGCGCGAATTAAGGCCATAGATGTGGCATGACCTTTGACCCACATGGTTTGTTCAATATAAATCCAACGCGCATCAATACCAACCAGGCGCGTCTTGATGGTGATAGGATCATGCCAACGCACGCGCTTACGGTATTGGATGCTACTACCTGCCACCACCACGCCCCAACCGTGACGCAAGAGCTTTTTACCCAAACCTGTGCGGATAGTCAGATCTGTGCGTCCCAAATCAAACAGTGTCAAAATGCGCCCATTGTTCATCTCAAAAAAATTGTCGATATCGGTGACACTGGCGCGAAAATGAATCTCGCTGGTGTCGGTGAGCTTGAGGCGTTGCCCTTTGACGGCTTGCACCAGGCCATTGACGATGGTTTGACCAAAACGAATATACGGGTACATAGTTATTCCTAATTGTTGTCATGCGTGAGGTTGGCGGTGCTAACCGCTGGTGCGGCAATCAAGGCGCGTTTAAATCGGGTGTTATTGTAGCACAGCTTGGCGTATTTTGCCGCTGCTTGCGCGTCTGCTCAGCCAGCGCCCAATCGACATGCCGCTGGGTATTGGCGTTTAAACTGTCGCGTTTGGCGCGTAACGCGGTGACGATGGTAGGGTCAAACGGGGCGTTACCCAATGCCACCGCCACATTGCGCATAAAATTGGCATAGCCTGTACGCCGCAGCGCACTGCCTTCGGTATGACGCAAAAACGCTGCCTCATCCCATGCCCACAGCGTCAGCAAACCCACATCATCAAGCCCGTGGCGCGGCGCAAAATCTGCCACCTGCGCCCGTTTGGCAAATTTATTCCACGGGCAAATCAACTGGCAGTCATCACAGCCAAACACGCGGTTGCCCATGAGCGGACGCAAAGGCGGAGGAATCTCGCCATCAAGCTCAATCGTTAAATATGAAATACACAACCGCGCATCAACGGTATAAGGCGCGACAATCGCCTGTGTTGGACAAATCGCCATGCATGCCGAACAACTGCCACAATGTGCCCCGACAGGCGCGTCAGGCGGTAGTGGCAAACTGGTAAACAGCTCACCTAAGACAAAAAACGAACCGCCTGCCCGATGAATCAACAACGTGTGCTTACCTGTCCAGCCCAAGCCTGCTTGCTCCGCTAAGGCGCGTTCAAAAATCGGCGCAGAATCACTAAACGGGCGATAAATAAAACCCTCGGCAAGTGTCGGGTAATGTGTCGCCAAATGCTGACGCAAACGCTCAGCTAAGGTTTTAAGCCGTCCGCGCATGGTTTTGTGGTAATCACGCCCACGGGCATAGCGCGCGATAATGCCGTGATTGGGTAGGGCATTGTCGGTCACAGCACGCGGTGTGGGAGCGTCGGTCAGATAATCCATGCGCACGCTGATAATGCTTTGAGTGCCCATCACCAGTTGCGCAGGATTGGCGCGTTTGTCGTGGTGGTCTTGTAAAAAGTGCAGCTCGCCATGATAGCCATTTGCCAAATAGGTTTGTAGTGCCGCCAACTGTTTGGCAAAAACTGGGTTGTCAGGGTGCACCACGCCACAGTCGGCAAAGCCTAAGTCCGCTGCTTGTGCCTTAATCCATGTTTTAAGCGCGTGTAAGCCAACATCATGGGCAGGGCTTAGATCATTTACGGGAATGGCGTTGGTTGAAATTGGCATGGCGAACGATGTATGGCTCATCAAAATAGTAAAAAAATTTGACGGATATTATTTCACACGTCAGTAAATTTTTAAAATCATCATGAGCACTTATCTTAGCGTGCGTAATTTTCCACCTATAATCTTGGATTTAGGTGGAGAGATAAGCGACTTTTGCCTAATCACGGCGTTCTTGGTATTCGATAGATAATCTGGTGCAGGTTTTCATTGAAAGTAAGCCAAATGTTTTACAAATTTCTCGATCCAACGCTCAAGTAAACCTATCTTTGAGCTAACCGATAAGTTATAATCAAAGCTTATAAATACAGTTAGATTTGCACCACAAAATTCATGCCAAAAAATCCTGCTAGAAATCTAGCAGGATTTTTAAATGTTTTGATTAAAATAAATTTATAGTCCGTTGCAATTGGCATAATACGTTGTGGTGGCGGGCCAATCTGAGAAAATGCCTTTGACCCCCACGTCTTTTGCCAAGACATCAACCAAATTATAAAGATCACCGTCATTGTTGGTGATGTCATTGATGCCTGTATAGTACCAACCACCACCTGTTGCTAGTGGGCCTGAGCGTTCAATCGTCCATGCAATCATACCCAAACCTTGTGCTTTGGCTTGCTTGGCAAACTCGCTGGCGGCAACTTTGCCGTTATTGTTGGTAACCATCAAGAAAGTGGCAGGTGCAAGGTTTTGGATGCCCATATTTTTTAGCTCTGCCATGTTGTATTTCCAAGTGGCAGGGTTTTGTGATGAAAACGTCATGCCATCTTTGGTGAAATTGCTGTCATCGACCAAAAATACCGCTGTCTTGGCATAATCGGGATTATGCGCAATCCAATATTTCATATCATCAATATTAAAGGTCTGTACGATGGTTTGCTCAGGGGTATAACCTGCTTCGCGCACCGTGTCAATCAGCTGTTTGCGGTAGTCATCATAGGTGTAGCCATTGTGTGGCATGGCGACGGTCGGCTCTTTGAGCTCTGGGGTGACCTTGACGTTCATTTGCTTAAACAGTTGCAAGGCTTCTTTGAGTGACAGCAACGTCCCTGTTTGACTGTATAAGTCGGTGCGGAAGGTTGGCGTGCCTGCTAAATATTCGGCAACGGTGGTGGCATTTTTGTTCGCGCCATCTTGTTTGGCTTTTAGGGTTTTAAACTCTGCCAGTGTGATATCAGAGGTTAGGCATTTAGCGGATGCAGGTGTGAGTAGTTTGCCTTGGGCATCGAAGGTTGCAGGTTTAAAGTTTTGCGTGCACTTAGCTGCCAGTGGGGTTGCCAAAATGTTGGTGGTGGTGTGCAAATCTGCGTCTGAGTGACGACAAACCAATTCGTGGTCTTTGGTAAAAGCAACGTCACATTCTTGCACGCCTGCGCCCATTTGGTTGGCGGCCAGATAGGCTTCTTTGCTGTGCTCAGGAAATTGTAGCGTTGCACCACGGTGAGCAATAGAAAATTCAGTGCGTTTTGGCGTTTGGTTACCACAGCTTTGCAATTGGTTTTTAAGCGCGCCATTGTCCATGTCATCGATCAAATAAAATGGACGTACGCCATAAGTCACGGCTGGGGTGGCTAGGGTGTTGGCAGGCGTAGCGGTAGGGCTGGGTTGATGATCGGTGGTCGTGTTGTTGTTTGCTGTGGTATTGGCGTTATTGGTTGGGGTGGAGGCAGTGCTTGTGGTCGGTGCAACAGGTGTGATGATGGTATCGCCGTCATCGTCATTACAGCCTGTCAGGGCAAGCGTGGCAAGACTTAAAATCAGCAGTGTTTTTTTGGTTCGTATACTTTTTGCAAGCATCAGCGGCTTCCTTGTGGTAGGTTTAAGTTTAAGGAACGTTTAAAAACAAAAACTAACGTGCGCGTATTAAACTTAAATTTTATGAAGCTTTGATGAATCTTGAACAAAAATTTTAATTGTTGTGCCAAACTGTCTATGCCTTGCCATAGCGTTTGTTATACTGCTACCGCATTTCCCGTCAATGCCTGCGCCATATGGTACGCCTCATGGTCATTCATACCCGTAATCATATCCAAAATACACAGCGCGTTTTGGTACACATCATCACCCAATGCGCGTTCAAGTTCTGCCAACTGGCTGTTGAGCAGTTGTAACAAACGCAACTGCTCAAACGATGTTACTTGCGTTTCGGCATTCGCACCAAGGGTAGCAAGCGGCATAAACGCATCTAGCAGCGTATGCAAGCAGCGATTTGCCACAATCTCAAGCTGCATCTTGCTGGGATGCTGAAAAATCCGCTCACGTGCTAGCTGTTTTGCCTCGTTGATACTTTGGCGCACATTATTAGGGCAATGGTCAAACAAACTGCCCTTAAGCTCACCTGCCAATAGCGCGTCTTGATGGGCGGCAAACGCATCGGTGATTTTTTCCACCAAACGCCGTACCGCACGTCCGCGCAAGGCTGCTAGTTTTTGCTTGACGGGCGCGCCGTGTTTGACCTCAGGCGGTACGCCAAGCCGCTTGCCCACCAAGCGCAGCAGCAGCGGCTCAACCTCGGCATACTCTAGCATACCAAGCAAAATTCCGTCTTCCAAATCAATCAGCGCGTAGCAAATATCATCCGCTGCCTCAAGCAAATACGCCAGTGGATGACGCGCATAGCCGTATGGTGTTTTGACCAAATGCAGCACATCGGCCAACTGCACCAAATAGTCCGCTTCACTGGCAAAACAGCCAAACTTGCGCACCGTCAGCGGTGTGGTTAAGCGGTCGGTTGCATTGATGGGTGTGGACAAATACGGATACTTCATAAACGCACCCAGCGTTGCCGCCGTCAAGCGCATACCGCCTGCATCTGGGTGATGTTCATTGCGCGTTAAAAGTCGAAACCCTTGCGCGTTGCCTTCATAGCCCACCAAATCAAGCCGCTGTGTGGGGGTTAATTGCGCCAAAAAATCCGCTTGCTTGGGCTGACAAAACCAATCGCGAATAGCATACTCGCCTGCATGCCCAAACGGCGGATTGCCGATATCATGCGCCAAGCATGCCGCCTGCACAATTACGCCGATATCCGCGCCGCTGATATTGGCAGGCAAGTGTTCACTGATTTTTTCCGCTGCCAACATGCCAAGCGAACGCCCCACACACGACACCTCAAGCGAATGGGTCAAGCGCGTATGAATCCCTTGCTGTTGGTTGAGTGGGTGGACTTGGGTTTTTTGGTTGAGCTGACGAAATGACTGCGAAAACACCAAACGATCATAGTCTTTATGAAACGCGGTGCGCGTCGGTGGGTGGGGTTTACGGCGACTATCTTGCCAAATACTGTGTGAAGACAACAGATGTTGCCAACGCTTGCGCGCGCTTGGAGGGTTTTTCATCAAATTTATATTTGCCAGAGCTATGTTTATGTATCGTGGTTATTTCATAAATTTATGGCATATTTGTTTTTGTGATAAAAGTAAAAAAAGTTTGCTTGTGTTATAATTGAGTAACATAAGCACGTTATTATGTGAAGATACAAATATACAATAAAAAAGGGTTTGGTTACCAATCACATAAGGTTGCTTATCAAATCAGTTGTTTTTAAAAAGCTGTGATCAATCAGCGCGTTATTGAACTTGGTTTCAAAAATTGGTTTTGTAACATTGATTTTAAAATTTGGGTTCTAAAATTTTAGGAGCGTTCTGATGTCATCTTGCACCTCTCAAGCGAAATCTGGCGCACCCGATTTTGCGCCACGCCCTCGCATTACCATTCACCGTTTTGCTGCCATTTTGCTGGTTACATTGGCATTTGCTTTGGCGTTCGTGTTTGGCATTAGCCAGTTTTTGTCCGCCAATCAATGGCTGAGCCAACAACGTCTTGGTACTACGTGGCGCAACGCTTGCCATGTCATGATGGATCAATCGCGTTTGACTGCCGCCAATACGCGCACTTATGTGACAGCTGCAAATACGACACAAAATAACCATTTGGATTTGACGCGGCACTGTTTGATGGGTTAAGGTAAATGACCTATTGATCTATTAAAAAGGCGATGGGTATGAATCAATCGCCTGTCGTATGCTTATAACGCCGTGCCTTTGATCTGATACAACCCAGCAAACACCTGCCCCATTTTTTTGTATTTTAGCACTTGCAGCTCTGCTAAGGCAGGCGCAAGACTTGGCTGCTGTGGGCGGTCGCTTTCGATATACAGCCAGCTATCAGCATTGATCAGTGCATTGTCCAACAATAGCCTAAGCAGCGGCTGCCACAAGTCTAGACGATACGGTGGATCAAGAAATACACCACCAAACGCTGGCACTGCTTGCGTTGCTATATCCGCCAAGGCATGTTCAGCGGTGCTGGGCAATAATGTCAAATGCGTATCGCTGATAGCAAGCTGCTGCTGGCTGGCAACAAGTTGGCTAAACTGTGCTCGATTGGGCTCAATCATCGTCACGTGGCGCGCGCCGCGTGATAACGCCTCAAAGCCAAGCACGCCACTGCCTGCACAGCAATCAAGCACCGATACGCCCACGATAGCGTCTTGTAGCCAGTTAAACAACGTCTCGCGCACGCGGTCAGGCGTTGGGCGTAAACCATCGCCATCAACAAAACCGATCTGCCGCCGCCGATAGTCACCCCCGATGATGCGCACATGGCTGACCGCTTGGCGGTTGACGGTGCGTGGGCTAGCTGAACGCGATGGACGATGATGGGCTGACATGGTTTAATCTCCACTGGCATCGGCTGAGGTAGCGGCTGCCTGCTGTTGCTTGTTGCGCGTCGCTGTTAAGGTTGGCGCAGGCGTAGAGGCTGTGGTGCTAGCAGCTTGGGCTTGCTGTTCTGCTAGTTGCTCGGCTTGTTGCTCGGCTTGTAATTTGGCGGCTAGCTTCTCCGCGCGGATTTTTGCTAATTCGTCAGGCTTAGGCGGTAAAATCGGGTTTTTTTGTCGCTCAAGTAACCAGTAGTCGGTCATTTCACGCGCAATTGGCGCGACCGAACCGCCATGCCGTCCGTTTTCGACCAATACTGCGATGGCAATCTGTGGGTTTTCAACGGGGGCAAAGCTTTCAAACCAGCCATGATCCCAATGGCGCTGATCCAGTGCGGCCTCGTTGTAGCGTTTACCCTGTGCGATGGACTTGACTTGCGCTGTACCTGTTTTGCCACCCATGCGATATTCTTTGGTGTAGACGCGCCGCGCGGTGCCGTGTTTGACGGTGTCCTCCATTGCCAGCTGCATACGCGTCCAATCTTGTGGTGAGCCGTTGTATTCAATACGGCTATCAGGGCGGTTGGCAATCGGGTAGGCAACCGCGCCTGTGGTTTTGCGTAGTAAGTGGGGGGTAAGGTGCTGCCCACCGTTGGCTAGCATGGCGGTGGCGTTGGCAATTTGTAGTGGGGTGGCGATAAAATAGCCTTGCCCGATGCTGACCGAGATCGTCTCACCCGGTGACCACGGTTTTTTGTAAGTGTCCATTTTCCACTGCGAAGAAGGGTATACGCCAGCTTTTTCACCCGGTAAGTCAATCCCCGTTTTTTTGCCAAAATTAAACCGCGTCATCCAGTCGTGCAATTTATCAATACCGAGCTGATAACTGGTTTTATAGTAATACGTATCGACCGATTCGGTGATGGATTTGTGCAAATTGACCGTGCCATGCCCCGATTTTTTCCAATCGCGAAAGCGGTGGCTGTCGCCTGGAATGCTAAAATAACCAGGGTCAAAAATCGTGCTATCCCACGTCATGATTTTATAATGCAAAAATCCCATACCCTCAAATGGCTTGATTGTCGAGCCTGGAGGATACAAACCTTGCAGTGCGCGGTTGTACAGTGGTTGGTCGGGGTCATCGCGCAGGGCTTTGTAGTCCTTGCTGCTAATGCCCGTGACAAACGGGTTGGGGTCGTAGCTTGGGTTACTGACAAAAGCTAATACTTCACCTGTTTGTGGGTTAATCGCAATCACCGCACCGCGCCGCCCATCAAGCAAGTCATGGGCTTTTTTTTGCAAGCCATAATCTATGCTTAAATACAAGTCATTGCCTGCCACAGGCGGCTTGGTGTCAAGCTTGCGAATCACGTCGCCATAGGCATTGGTTTCGATAGATTGATAACCAGGTTTGCCCAGTAACAGATCTTCGTACTGTTTTTCGATGCCCGTTTTGCCGATCAAATCCGTGCCTGCGTACAGTTGTTTGTCAAGTTTCTTGCTGTCCGCGTCGCTGATACGCCCAACATAGCCGATGACATGGGCAAATAAATCATCATACGGATAGGCGCGCGTCAGCTTACTTTGGATGCTAACGCCGCGAAAAAACGGGCGGCGTTCGCTAAACTGTGCCACCTGCTGCTCACTTAAGCCGATTTTGATGGTGACAGGTTGGTTACGGCTTTTTTTGAGTGCTTTTTTGGCTTCCTCGATATCCTCAGGCGTTAATGCAAAAATCGGTGCCAGTAGCTGCAGCGTGCGCTCAGGATCATCGATTTCATCAGGGCTGATGACGGCCGTAAATACGGGCTGATTTTCTGCCAATAAAATACCGTTGCGATCATAAATCGCGCCACGACTGGGCGGTGCAGAAATCAGCTTGATACGGTTGTTATCAGCTTGGGTGACGTATTGTTCATGGTTTACGATCTGCAAAAACGCATAGCGCGCAATCAATACTGACAATCCCAACAAAATCAACAATGCCGCCACCCACACGCGGCGTTTAAACACCACGGTGTCGCGTTGGCTGTCGCTGGCAAACGGATTTTTTTTAAACGTCGCGGTTTGAAAATTAAACGCGGCTTGGTCAAAGGTGGATTTTTTAAATGGGATTTTCACAACGCAAACTTTTTGCTACAGATTGTCAAGGTGATTTTTGATGAAATTAAATAAGTATAAAATTAAATATTGCAAAATCAAGCAGTTATATCATACTTGATTGGACTTAAAAGTACTGTAGTATAACACAATTTGGTGAGTGATTTGAAAAACGCTTGGCATAAAATCACATCATTTTGGTTGGTAGGTAAGCTGCTAAAATATAAAAGGTTTGGATGAGTAACAATTGGATTTGTGGTTAAATATTGTCAAAATCTTAACAATACTCCGCTAACATCTCTAATTTATTCTTATAAATCAATATGTTACGAGCTAAAAGCAAAAGACGAATTTTTAAGATGTAACTTGTTGATATAATTAGAGTTTTTTGGATAAAAAAATTTAATTTTAAAATATGTTAGCGAAGTATTGAGTTAAATAGAAGGATATTTAATCTGCAAATTCCCAAACTATAGCAATTTCAGAGCCTAAAATTTCTTCCAGTTTTTTCTTCATTGCAGGGCGAATTCTAGTTGATGAATCAATTTCTGAATCCCATTCTTCATCATCATTTGACAAAAACCAAAACTCATTTGTACCAGAGAAGTTACCAGCAGTCATTATAAAAGGGCTTTGAATAATTAAATCCTCATCTTCCCCCTCAACATGTGAAATTTTATAATTTGGTGTTTTAATTACACAAGGTTCAAAATCACACTCAGTTATATTACTTTTGAACAATTCGAAAGCTTCATCTTTTTGTTCTTGGGTTACTTGATGATTTTCATCTTTAACATAAA
>NZ_BCUL01000017.1 GCF_001591265.1 Moraxella atlantae NBRC 14588
TCCCACTGTTCGCTTAAATGAATCAACTTTAAGTTTTTTTCACTCAGTTCGTCGCTAAGTCCTAGTAGACTTAGCATTCTGTACAGTGGAAATGCTTTTTATTTCATTTCTCTTCGTGTCTGGGTGAAAATCCACACAAGTTGTTCTTGTGTTTCGTTGTTATTGAGTTATTCTTTGACATCATCTGTCGAAAGAGGCGCTATTTTAACATGTTTTTTGATGCTGTCAATAGCTTTTTTAATCTTTTTTTACCGCTTCGGTGTGTCGCCAATAAGTGCTTGTTTCTATTAGCTTTATTGGTTAGCCGCCGTTCGGTGAGTGCGTATTATACGCGCTTTTCTATAGGCGTCAAGGGTTTTTTTAAAAATTTGGGTTTTTTTTATCAAACCCCTTTTATTTGCCTTATACCGTAAGAAAACTTAGGTCTTCTTCTGGGCGTTTGGTGAAGACTTCACAGCCATTATCGGTGACCATTAAGGTGTGTTCCCATTGGGCGGATAGTTTGCGGTCTTTGGTGATAACTGTCCACTGATCGGGCATAACTTTGGTTTGCCATACGCCTTGGTTGATCATGGGTTCAATGGTAAAGGTCATGCCTGTTTTAAGCTGTAGGCCTGTATTTTTTTTGCCATAGTGCAAAACTTGCGGTTCGTCGTGATAGACATTGCTAATACCGTGCCCACAGTATTCGCGCACGACGCTAAAGCGTTCGGGCTCGGCAACGGCTTGGATCGCCGCGCCAATATCGCCAAGGTAAGCACCGTTGCGGACGGCTTTCATGCCTGCGTATAGGGCTTTTTGGGCAACGTCGCATAGGCGTTTTGCCATGATTGAGCCTTCACCAACTACCCACATTTTTGAGGTGTCGCCATAGTAGCCGTCTTTGATAACGGTTACGTCGATGTTGATGATGTCGCCGTCTTTTAAGATGCGGTTGGCATCGGGGATACCGTGACAAACCACGTGGTTGATCGAGGTGCACAGGGTATGCTGAAAGCCATGGTAGCCAACATTGGCAGGAATGGCTTGTTGGACATCGACGATATAATCATGCGCCAATTTGTCTAACGCAAGGGTGCTGATTCCTTCTTTGATGTGCTCATCAAGCATGACCAGTACATCGGCGGCAAGTTTGCCAGCGATGCGCATTTTTTCGATGGCTTCAGGATTGTTGGCTAGGGTTTTCATAGGTGTTATTCGTCTCGTATAAACCGCGTATTGTACGCTTTTTTGGGTGATTGGGCAAAATCCAACCAGCGGCTTGTTGCGCGTCATTGGCTAACTTTTGGTTAGACAGTAGTGGTTAGTTGGGCGGCTTGATTTTGCCAAATTTTGTCCCATATTAATAAGGCGTTTTTTATAAATTCAAAGGAAGTAGTGATGAGTAAAATCAATCCCGATGATTACCAAAAGCCCAGTGATGACGATATTCGCGCGCGTTTGAGCGATGAGCAATATTATGTGACTCAACAAAGTGGTACTGAACGCCCGTTTAGCCATGCGTATGACCATGAGTTTGGCAAGGGTATTTATGTCGATATCGTCAGCGGTGAGCCGCTGTTTAGTTCAAGCGATAAATATGACTCAGGTTGTGGTTGGCCTGCATTTAGTCGTCCGATTGAGCAAGCGGTGGTTAATGAGCATTTTGACGGTAGCCACGGTATGCGCCGCACTGAGGTGCGCAGCCGTGTTGCTGATTCGCATTTAGGGCATGTATTTAATGATGGTTTGCCTGAGCTTGGCGGTTTGCGTTATTGTATCAACGGTGCGGCATTGCGTTTTGTTCCACTAGAGGACATGGCAGCAGAAGGCTATGGCGATTTGGTCGATTTGGTCAAATAATCAGCGCTATTAAGTTGATGGGCGCGGCAATTTTTGCTAGCGTTAGCGTTTAGATTTTGTTAAAATAGCAGTTTGTCACTCGATTGGGTGACAAATTTTTTTCTTTCAACTTTTTTTCTTTCAACATGACACACACTTTGTTAGCTTTATTGTTTGGCGATGTTTAGCCGACGATAATAAAAGGTTGGCTGGGTGTTTACCAATTTGATTAATTTGCGCGTGATTTTTTTTTAAAGTCTGTGCGAATGCGTGTTGGTAAATCGGCTGATTTGGCAAGGTGGAGGCATAACCCAACTGCATTTAGGAATATTTATGGCAACTGCAAGCCCTACTCAAGTTTCTATGCGTGATCTGCTCGAAGCAGGCGCACACTTTGGTCACCAAACGCGCTTTTGGAACCCAAAAATGAAGCAATATATTTTTGGCGCGCGTAACAAAATTCACATTATCAACTTGGACAAAACCGTTACGGCATTGAATGAAGCCTTAACATTTGCCAACCGTGAAGCAGCTCGTGGTAACAAAATCTTATTTGTTGGTACCAAACGCGCTGCTAGCAACATCATCAGCGAACAAGCTGCTCGCGCAGGTATGCCATATGTGGACCACCGCTGGTTGGGTGGTATGCTGACCAACTGGAAAACCATCCGCCAATCTATCACCCGTCTAAAAGACTTTGAGCGTCAAGCTGAGGACGGTACGTTTGCTAAATTGACCAAGCGTGAAGCGTTGGAGCGCACGCGTGAGATGGAAAAGTTAGAGCGCGCGCTGGGCGGTATTAAAGACATGAACGGCTTGCCAGATGCAATCTTTGTGGTTGACGTTGATCATGAAGCCATTGCCATCAAAGAAGCCAAAAACCTAGGCATTCCTGTGATCGGGATTGTTGATACCAACTCAAATCCTGACAATGTTGATTACGTAATCCCTGCTAATGATGACGCGATTCGTGCCGTAACCTTGTACGTCACCGCGATGGCAGATGCGATTATCGCAGGTAAAGAATACGCCAAAACCCAAGGCAGCAACGTGCGCCAAGAGCAAGACGAGTTAAGCCCACAAGCTGAGGACGCGCAAGCTAACGCGACAGCACCTGTTGAAGACAAAATCGACCAAGAAGGTAAAGTAGTTAATAACTACTAATAGCTTTTTGTGGTGATTGATTGAATAATTGACAGGATAGTGCAGCGTCATTGTCCTGTCATTTACTTTATTTATAATCAGATCAATTTCACTTCTATTATTTTTCACAACGACGAATGAGGACAACAATGGCAGAAATTAGTGCAAAACTTGTCAAAGAATTGCGTGACCGCACTGGTCTTGGCATGATGGAGTGTAAAAAAGCCCTACAAGAGGCTGATGGTGATATCGAAACCGCCATCGATAACCTGCGTAAATCAGGTCAAGCCAAAGCTGCTAAAAAAGCAGGCAATATCGCGGCTGATGGTGCAATCATCATCGCCCAAGAAGGCAACAAAGCCTTGTTGCTTGAAGTAAACTGTCAAACTGACTTTGTGGCAAAAGACGCAGGCTTCACCGCATTTGCCGAAAAAGTTGCCCAGCTTGCGCTTGAGAACAACACCACGGATGTGGCAAAAATTGCCCAACTACCTTATGGTGACGGTCAAACTGTTGAAGAAGCGCGCGTGGCATTGGTGCAAAAAATCGGTGAAAATATCCAGATCCGCCGTGCCGAAGTCATCGAAGGCGATAACCTAGCCACTTACCGTCACGGTATTCGCATTGGTGTGGTTGTTTCTTATGAAAACGGTAACGAAGCAACGGGCAAATCTGTTGCGATGCAAGTAGCAGCATTCAACCCAATCGCTGTTGATGAAGCGACCGTACCTGCCGATATTTTGGCACGCGAAAAAGACATCATCGAAGCCAAAGCGCGTGAATCAGGCAAGCCTGACAACGTGGTAGAAAAAATGATCACAGGCGGTTTGCAAAAATACTTGAATGAAGTAACCTTGTTGAACCAACCTTATGTCATGGACAATGACAAAAAAGTTGGCGATGTTTTGAAGTCTGAAAACATGACAGTAAAAGCTTTTAAACGCCTAGAAGTTGGCGAAGGCATCGAGAAAAAACAAGAAGACTTTGCTGCTGAAGTGGCCGCTGCTCAAGCTGCTGCAGCCAAATAATGATCGGCTGTTTTAACAGAATTAACACGATTTAATCAAATGCTTCAAAAACGCCCCGTTAGCTAACGGGGCGTTTTTTTATAGCAAACCTTGCTCTATGATTGCAACTGGCTGATATCAGCAACTTGTAAGAACAAGTCACGTACTTGTTTGAGCAGTGCCAAACGGTTGTGACGCAGGCTTTCGTCCTCGACATTGACCATAACATCGGCAAAAAATTGTGCCAATGGCTGCTCAAGCTGCGCCAAACGTTGCAAAATCGGTGTGTAATCAAGCTGCTCACTGTGGCTAGCGATATCAGCTTGTGCTTGTTGCACCGCGTCATATAACGCGCGCTCGGCAGGTGCTTGCAACAAATCAGCATGTACCGCACCAAGCTCAAGCGAACCATCACCATCTGTGAGCAGGGCTTTGGTAAGGATATTTGCCACGCGCTTGTTGGCTTCGGCAAGCCCGACAGCAGCAGGCAAGGCCCGAAACGCTTGCACGGCTTTAATGCGGCGATCAAAATCCAGCGGCACGGCAGGCGACAAGGCTTGTACTGCCAAAATCGTATCGACCGCTACGCCCTGCTCTTCATACATCGCGCGATAACGCGCTTGGAAAAACGCCATCACCTCGCTAAAGGTTTGCGCCAAATTTGGCAAGCGGTTGCCATAGCCCAACAATGCTTGCTCGATCAATAGCACCAAGTTGAGTGATAATTGTTTTTCAATCAAAATCCGCAACACGCCAATCGCTGCACGGCGCAAGCTAAACGGATCTTTTGAACCTGTCGGAGCTTCACCAATACCAAAAATCCCCACCAACGTGTCCAAACGATCAGCCAACGCCAACGCTGTGCCAATAGGCGTGACAGGCAATTGATCGCCGCTAAATTTGGGCAGATATTGCTCTTCGATTGCATCGGCAACGTCGCTGGGCTCTTGGTTGAGGTGCGCGTAATATGTGCCTGCTACACCTTGAAGTTCGGGAAACTCACCCACCAGTGTACTGGCAAGATCGGCTTTTGCCAACAAGCCTGCGCGTGCGGCGTGCTCAACATTTGCACCCAACTGCGCGGCGATCAATGCGGCAAGTTTGGCGATGCGTTCGGCCTTATCCCACAAAGTGCCTAACTGGTCTTGAAACACGCGTGTCTTAAGCGACTCGGTCAAGGCAAACAATGGCTGTTTTTGATCTTGTAAAAAGAAAAATTCAGCATCAGCAAGGCGTGGGCGAACGACCTTTTCGTTGCCTGCGATGATTTGGGCAGGATCGCGGCTAGCTAAGTTACTGATAAATACAAAATACGGTTGCAGCTTGCCTGCATCATCGACCAAACAAAAATACTTTTGATCGGCTTGCATGGTGCTAATCAGAGCCTCTTGTGGCACGGCAAGAAAACGCGGCTCAAACCCTGCTCGCAAGGCAACTGGTAAATCCACCAACGCGGTGACTTCATCTAGTAAGGCTTGTGGCATGACAGGCTGCGCGCCAACTTCTTGCGCCAAACGCTGAACCTGCTCGATGATTTGCACTTGGCGTGCGTCAAAATCGGCAATAACTGCATGCGCTTGCAATTGCTCGGCATAGCGGTCGGCATGTTTGATGACAAAAAAATCGGGCGCATGAAAGCGATGTCCGCGCGTTTGGTTGCCTGTCTGCTTGCCTTGAATGGTTGCATCGATGACCGCGTCATCTTGCATCAGCACCACCCATTGCACAGGACGGACAAATTCATTTTTATCCGTACCGCTACGCATGCGTTTGGCAATCGGTAGCGCGTCCAATGCTGCTTGCAAAATCGCTGGCAATAGCTCACGCGTGGCTTGCCCATGGATGGTCTGCTGATAGCCGACATAATCGCCTTTGTCGCCTTGGATGGTGATCAGCTCACTGACATCAACCCCCAGCCCTTGCGCAAATCCCAACGCGGCTTTGGTCGGTTTACCCTCGCGATCGAACGCGGCCTTGACGGCAGGCCCGCGTTTTTGCTCGACGCGGTCAGGCTGACGCTCGGCAACGCCTGTAATTTGTAGTGCCAAACGGCGCGGCGCGGCATAGCTTTTGATAGCCGTAAACGCGATACCTGCTTGCTCAAGTGCGGTTTGGACATGGCTTGCTAGCGCGTCACGCAAGGTTTTTAGGCTTTTTGGTGGTAATTCTTCTGTGCCCAGTTCAAATAAAATCGTACTCATCGCTTTACCCAGTTTTTAATGGCGGATTGGTGAAAATTTGGCTGTATTGATTTGGCTATTTGGGATCATCTTTGGGCAAATATTTTGCCAATGCCTCGGCGCGGTGTGCCTCATCTGCCAATGGAAAGCCCAATTTTACTCGCGCTTCAACATAGCTTTGTGCCACTTGGCGCGCCAATGTGCGCACACGCAAGATAAAACGCTGACGTTCAGTCACCGAAATCGCGCCGCGTGCGTCAAGCAAGTTAAAAGTATGTGAAGCTTTAAGTACCATCTCGTAGGCAGGCAACGGTAAATTAACGCCAACCAATTTTGCCGCTTGCGCCTCATAAAAGTCGAACAAATCAAACAGCTTTGCCACATCGGCGTATTCAAAATTATAGGTTGACTGCTCAACTTCATTTTGGTGGAACACATCGCCATACGTCACGCGCCCAAACGCGCCATCCGTCCACACCAAGTCATACACGCTGTCCACGCCTTGGATATACATCGCCAAACGCTCAAGCCCGTAAGTGATCTCGCCCGTTACAGGAAAGCACTCGATACCGCCGACTTGCTGAAAATAGGTAAACTGGGTGACTTCCATACCGTTGAGCCACACCTCCCAGCCCAGGCCCCACGCGCCAAGCGTCGGCGACTCCCAGTTGTCCTCAACAAAGCGCACATCATGCACCTGTGTGTCAATACCAATCGCCTCAAGCGATCCTAAATACAGCTCTTGAATATCAGGCGGATTGGGTTTTAGAACCACTTGGAACTGGTAATAATGCTGCAAACGGTTGGGGTTGTCGCCATAACGCCCATCGGTTGGACGGCGTGATGGCTGCACATAGGCGGCGTTCCAACGCTCGGGGGTCAGCGCGCGCAAAAATGTGGCAGTATGAAACGTGCCTGCGCCAACTTCCATGTCATATGGCTGCAAAATCACGCAACCTTTGTCTGCCCAGTAGGATTGTAAGGTTAAAATCAGTTGTTGAAAGGTCATCGTCGCCCCGTTCTTGCCTGCTGTGGGTGTATGGTTAAAGTCTATGCATGGGTTTGGTCAAACTTGCTGCCCTTAAGATTTGCTGCGCTGCACATTTAGCCCAAGCCAAACAAATTGGCTATTATAGCGCATTATAACCATGACGCACGCCCAACAGCGATAGCAAAAACCACTTTGACCAGACATTTTGCCCAAAATTTGCCAAACAAATCCTGAATATTGGTTTTTTGACCAAGTTTTAGCCAAGTAATGTAGCGAATATCAGCCCATGATTGTGATAAATTTTACCCCATCTTAAGCGTCATCGGCTGTCGCATGACCGACAAACGGTGTTGGTTTTTTACCCGATTATCCGCATAATAGCGGCGTATAAATAGTGTAAAATGATAAAAATACCACCAGATATTGTGGTAATACTTATTGATAGCTACCAAGCGAGGTTGATATGACCCCAGCTGTTTCTGTGAATTCGTCGGTACTTGCCAGTGTGTTTTTGACTGCACCTGTCACCCCATCGGTTGATGAGTCGAGCAACATTGCGCTACTGCTTGGCTGTGTGGGTGTGGTATTGGCAATGGTTGGCTTGTGGTGGACGCGCTACCGCTATGTGTTGGGTTATTTTTTTGCAGGTATGGCGTATTGGTTGGTGGTAGAAGGAGTGCGTTGGGGCGTGGTGCACGTTTCAAACCTAGCAGGCACGCCTGCGTACGTGTTGGCATTGGCAATCACCTTTATCCCGTTGGCGTGGGTGGTCAGCCTGCCTTCAGCGCAGCTTGACCTGCCTGCCATACCGCGCAAACCTATATTTAATAAAACCACCTTAAACCATTTACGCCCAAACTTACGGCATCGCCGCTCACGCACCTTGCCGCAGCCACGGCAATCGATTGGTGAGCGTCCCATTGCACTAAAAAAAGACACCGAATTTTATCAACGTGTCATCCGCCACCGCCCTGTGATGGATACCAAACGCTAATTTTGCTAGGTCTTAGCCTATTTGCTTTTGCTCAACCAATCGACACGCTGACGGTATTTGGCATAATGTTCACTTGGCACAGTGCTCATTTGGCATAGTGCTCACAATCCCATCAGCGTCACTACATAAAATAACGCAACATTACAAAAAGCTGTCGCCATAAGCGAAACATTACTTTAACTTCAAATAGCACTTCGTATAATATGATTGCTTAGCATTTTTGCCGTTGAACTCATTGACAAATCGCGCGGCGTTTACAACGACTAAATTTTGACAATCATCTCTATCCAAGCGCGAACGCGCCAATGTTAAACTTATTTTTGAGGAGAACACCATGTTTTCGTTTTTGACTGACCATTTTGGCGAAATGACCCACGTAAAATCTGATCCACTTGATGTATTGTTGTTTGTGGTGGGCGTGCGTTTTGCGCAGTTGGCACATTCTGACAATACCCGTTTTACTAGTTTGTTACAAAACCGCAACTTCACCATTCAATTGGGCAGTGAAGAAGAAGGTATTGCACGTTATTTTACCATCAACAATGGCAAATTTAGCCAGCATGGTGGTGAAGCAACCGACCCAACCTTAACCATCACGTTCAAAGATTCCATGACAGGTGTCAAGCTTTTGACTAAAGCCGACGCAGCGGCATTTATGTCAGGCATTCAGCAAGGCGATGTCAAAATGACGGGCGATTATTCATTGTTGATGTGGTTTAACCAAGTGGCAAAATACATCGTGCCACACGTACCCGAAGCACTTGAGCCTGTAGTAGATAAAGTCAAACCGTTGATTGAAAAAGCCACCCCTGTTGCTATGAGCGTGTGTGGCAAAGTCATGTCGGTATTCAAACCTGAGAGCGGTCGTGGTTATCGTGACCCTCATCACGTCATGCGCCCAAAAACCAGCAAATACTTCAAAGACGCTGATGATGTACAACAAACCACCTACGGCGTGGACGTCAATAACCCCAAAACTGAAACCACCGTAAGTGGCGATGCCCGTATTGACGACAGTAAGGTGCGTATCAGCGACGCAGCAGACGATCACGACGAGTCAGAGGGCGTGATTGACAATATTAAAGCCAAGGTCAGTGAAGTTACTGACACATTGCATGACAAGCTTGATGAATTAGGCGGTGAAGCCAAAGAAAAATTTGCTGAAGTCAAAGATGATGTGCAGCAACGCCTCAATGATGTTAAAGACAAAGCGGCAAACTTGAAAGAACAAGCGCAAGATAAGTTTGACGACGTTAAACACCAAGCTGAAGACAAAATTGATGAAGCCAAAGACAAAGCGGCGGATCTAAAAGAACAAGCGCAAGATAAGTTTGACGACGTTAAACACCAAGCTGAAGACAAAATCGATGAAGCCAAAGACAAAGCGGCAGATCTAAAAGAACAAGCGCAAGATAAGTTTAACGACGTTAAACACCAAGCTGAAGACAAAATTGATGAAGCCAAAGACAAAGCGGCGGATCTAAAAGACAAGGCTGAAACTAAAGCTGAAGAAATCAAAGATAAAGCCGACAACAAAGCTGGTGATCTTAAAGATAAAGCAACTGATCTAAAACACCAAGCTGAAGCCAAAGTTGACGACGTTAAACACAAGGCTGAAGACAAAATCGATGAAGCCAAAGACAAAGCGGCGGATCTAAAAGACAAGGCTGAAACCAAGGTGGATGAGGTTAAAAATCAAGCCAACGCACTTAAGGACAAAGCCAGCAGTAACCAAGATCATGACCAAGTAGTTGAGCAGGCGAAAACAGGCATGGGATTGGGTATGCCAAGCAACAAGCCGACTGTCACCACGGTAAGCGACGCGACTAACAACCCACAAGACAGCGCGCAAACCGATGACAGCAACAGTGGCGTGCGCACCATCGAAGACATTCAAGCTGAGCGTCAAGATAGCGCAACCACCGAAACCAAAGCTGCCCAAACCACGCATGAACTTGAGAAAAAACACGAAAATGATGAAATGATTGCCAAGAATGTCATGACATCTGCCGTGAAAAACAACGAATCACCCATCACAGGCATCAGCGTGACAAAAACCAGCAGCAAAGACAAAGAATAATGCTCAATCAATAACTTTGTATTATTCGCTTGAAGGCACTACCAAGAACAACCGCCATTGCGCGGTTGTTTTTTTGTTATAATGCTGGCTGCTAAAAACTAAGATTTGATGTTGATATAAGGAATTTTTTCATGGCAGAGCGCAGCGCATCGCAAGCTTTAACCGCCGATATCGGCGCACCACCCAATGCCCAACCCAACGCGCCTGCAACATCTGAGCGTGTCAGCCGTGCGCAACTGCAAGCATGGTTTGAACTACCGTTGATGGATTTGTTGTTACAGGCGCAACATACCTTGCGTGCGCACTTCCGTGCCAATACCGTGCAAGTCAGCACGTTGTTGTCTATTAAGACAGGCAACTGCCCCGAAGATTGCGGTTATTGCTCACAATCAGGACACCACGACACCGACCTACAAGCCGAAAAAAAAATCGCCATTGGGCAGGTCCTTGCCGAAGCCAAACGCGCCAAAGCAACAGGAGCAAGTCGGTTTTGCATGGGCGCAGCGTGGAAGCATCCGCACGATCGTGACATGCCATATGTGCTTGAATTGGTGCGCGAGGTCAAAGCGTTGGGGCTAGAAACCTGCATGACACTCGGTATGCTGACCGCCAACCAAGCGCAGCTACTTGCTGATGCAGGGCTAGATTATTACAACCACAACCTAGACACTTCACGCGATTATTATCCCCAGATTGTCAGCACACGCAGCTACGATGACCGCTTAGACACCCTTGCTCACGTACGCCAAGCAGGGATTAATATCTGCTCGGGCGGTATCATCGGTATGGGCGAAAGCCGCGATGATCGCATTGATTTGCTGCATGCGCTTGCCAATCTGCCCAAGCCGCCTGAGTCGATTCCAATCAATCGTTTGGTGGCGATTGCAGGCACGCCGATTGCCGACAAACTTGAAGGCACGCGCTTGCCTGTGCTTGAATGGATTCGCACGATTGCTGTGGCGCGGCTTGCCTGCCCGACCAGTTATGTGCGTATCGCAGCAGGGCGTGAGGATTTGACTGACGCAGAGCAAGCTTTATTGCTTATGGCAGGGGCAAATTCGTTTTTTTATGGTGCACGGCTTTTGACCACGGACAACGCCAGCCAAAGCCATGACGATGCGTTGATGGCTGAGTTAGGCCTTAACGTAGAAGCCGCCGCACCGCGCCAAGTGCAAGTTACCGATGCGGTCAGTGGGCGGATTGGTAGTTTGGCAGTTTAAACTTGTCTGTTCAAGTGCGTTAGTCATGCTAAAACATTTTGAGCTTAGCCACCGTTTGCAACATCAAGCACAAAGCGCACAGCTGCGCCAGCTAACCACGATTAAACACGGCGTAACGCCAACCATCAGCATGGCTGGCAAAAAGTATATGAATTTTGCCAGTAATGATTATTTGGGTTTAGCCAGTGTACCGCAGGTGGTTGCGGCATTTTGTGAGGCGCTGCAAACCGCAGGGCAAGTCGGTAGCGGTGCGTCGCACTTGGTCAGCGGTCACCACATCTGGCATGACGAGCTTGCTGCCACACTGGCACAAACGACAGGTTACCCGACCGCACTGACGTTTAGCACAGGCTATATGGCAAATATTGCCGTGCTGCAAGCACTGTGCGACAAAGATAGCGTGATTTTTAGTGACAGGCTTAACCATGCCTCGATTGTTGATGGTGCGTTATTAAGCCGTGCG
The DNA here is from genome assembly GCF_001591265.1 of Moraxella atlantae NBRC 14588. Taxonomy (GTDB): domain Bacteria; phylum Pseudomonadota; class Gammaproteobacteria; order Pseudomonadales; family Moraxellaceae; genus Faucicola; species Faucicola atlantae. The sequence continues at coordinate 11,900 of NZ_BCUL01000017.1, forward strand.
ACGTTGGTGCGTTTTGCCCATCGTGACTATGCTGCACTTGAGCGTCGCCTTGCTAGCACCGACGCAAAACAAAAGCTGATTGTCACCGACCATGTGTTTAGCATGGATGGTACATGTGCAGATTTGGTGCATCTGCATGATTTAGCACAGCGTTATGAGGCGGCGTTGGTGGTGGATGATGCACACGGTTTTGGCTTGCCGTATCAAGCAGCGGCATTGGCGGATATTTATGTCGGCACACTGGGCAAGGCGATTGGCACGATGGGCGCGTTTGTCGCAGGTGAGCAAACGCTGATTGACTACTTGGTGAATGTTGCCCGTCCGTTTATCTACACCACAGCACAGCCACCAGCACTGGCAAAGGCAACGCTTACCGCGATACAAATTGCCCGAACCGATGACGCACGCCAACAGCAGCTACAAGCCAATATTTTTCAGCTTCACACAGGTTTGCGTGAGCAAGGCTGGCAGGTGGGACTTGCGTCTGATACGCCAACCTCATGGCAGACCGCGATTGTGCCTGTGATTGTGGGCGACAACACGCGCGCGCTTCAACTGGCGGATCATTTGCGCCAAGCAGGCATTTGGGCAACGGCAATTCGTCCGCCCACGGTACCAGTGGGTACAGCACGGCTGCGCTTTTGTGTCAGCGCGGCGCATTCAGCGGATGATATCGCCGCGTTACTAGATACGATGGCGCACTTGCGCGGGGCTTAGCCATCGCAATTTGCATGTTTTTAACCATTAAAACTTAACCATTGAATAAAAGGCAAGTAGATGACGGCGTATTTTTTGTGGTTCAAAGCGTGGCATGTGATTGCTATGGTGTGCTGGTTTGCAGGGATTTTTTATTTGCCGCGGCTGTTTGTGTATCATGCCATGAGCGAAGATGCGGCAAGCCAACAGCGTTTTTCTGTGATGGAGCGCAAGTTGTATCGTGGGATCATGACCCCCGCCATGCTTGCCACGTGGGTGCTCGGGCTGTGCATGTTGGTGCCCAATTGGGCGGCGTATCAGGCGCAGGGCTGGCTACATGTCAAGCTTACGCTCGTGGTCTTACTATCAGCGTATCACGGGCTATGCGGCTATTACCGCAAAAAATTGATCGAGGCGCCGCATTACAAAAGCCATGTATTTTGGCGGTGGTTTAATGAAGTGCCTGTGTTTATTTTATGTGCGGTGGTGATTTTGGTGATGGTTAAGCCGCAGTTTTAAACCAGTTTTTTTTGGTATGCGGTGGATTATATCGCCGCTGCCAATCGCTGACGGCAAGCCTCATACAATACCATCCCTGTGGCAACGCTGACATTTAAGCTTTGAATGCTGCCATGCGCGCTACCCACCATCGGGATATACACCAACTGGTCGCACCGCTCGGCAGTCAAACGCCGAATCCCCTCACCCTCTGAGCCCATCACCAGCGCGACATCGCCCGTCAAGTCACACGCTGCCAATGGCTTGGCGGTATCGTCCAACGCAGTGCCATAGACAAATACGCCATTTTGCTTGAGGTTGTCCATTGCACGGGCAAGGTTGGTAACTTGTATCAGTGGCATAAGCTCGGCTGCCCCAACGGCGATCTTTGCCACGGCAGGGGTGAGGCTTGAGGTGTGGTGTTTGGGTACAATGACCGCCGTCACGCCCATGGCAACAGCGGTGCGCAAACACGCGCCTAAGTTGTTGGGGTCAGTTATTTGGTCAAGCAGTAGCAACAAGATCGGCGTTTGGCGTGCGCGTGCGTCTTGTAATAGTGCGGCTAAATCGGCATCATCACCGACGTGCTTGGGACGTGCTTGCAAGACTACGCCTTGATGCTGTGGGCTGTCGGCAAGTTTGGTCAGCGCATCTTTGCCTGCGATTTGCACACTGATGCCGTACGTGTCGGCAAGTGCGATGATCGGCGCAACACTGGCATCGTTTTGCCGCCCATCTTGCACCCACAATGCGCTGGCATCCGTGCCGCGCTCGCTTAAAATCGCCTGCACGGCATGAATACCATAAAAATGCTGGGCTTTTGCCATGCTTTGTGTCCTTGTTTGATAGCATCGCCGTGTTGTCTCACCACGCCGCGATTGGGTTTTGCTCAAGCCGCTTGGAGTGCTTAAGCCGCTGTTAGCTTGGCAGCTTGCATCTTGCCGCTTGAGTGTGACAAATTCAACCTTATAATTTTAGCCTTCAAAATGGCAAATATACTGCACGATCTCTTCATTTTTCATCGTGTAGCTGCTGTGTCCCTCAACGACAAACGCCTGCCCTGCACGGTAATAGGTGTAGTCGTCTTCGTCTGCGCGTTTGACTTCACACTCACCTGCCAAAATCTCGATGCGCTCGGATGATTCGGTGTGAAATTCGTATTCGGTGACCTCGCTGTCACAGGGCAGGATGATCCCAAGCATTTTTTTGCGCCCGTCTTCAAACCACACGGTACGGCTAAAGCTGCGTCCCTCGTAGTACACATTGGCGATTTTTTCTACCGACACATGGTCAAAGCGTATAGAATTTGGCATACAACCTATCCTTTTGTCTCGCAGATTCGATGATGCGGATTTGTGAGTCATTCAATCGTCGCGCCGCTGGCACTGTCAGACAGTCGTAGCAACATTGAAACAACAGCTATCTTAGCACACTATTTATGACAAAATTGAGCGGTTTTAGCAAGTCTTGGGTTATTTTTTTAACCGTGCGTTACATTTGAGGGTTACATGGTGGTTGCGATTTGACGCGCCAAACCCAATATTAGCCGTATTTATTTTTGCATGTAAAAATTTTTCATGTAAATAAGGAAAAATCGCCCAGTCGTCGTACGGGTGTTTTTTTTCGGGCGTAAAGCGTTTAAACTACCAACAGTTTGCGGTTATCAAGCAATTTTGACCACCCCTTGACCCCATCGTTGGGCAAAGCGGTGCAAAAAAAGGAACGTTATGCTGATTGAATTGACGTTGCGCAATTTGGCGTTGATTGAGCAGGCGCAGCTGACACTGGGCACGGGCTTTCACGTCATCACAGGCGAGACGGGCGCAGGCAAGTCGCTGCTGCTTGATGCGTTGGCGTTGTGTGTTGGCGGACGCACCGATGGCGGTTTGATTCGGCATGGCAGTACCAGTGCCGAGGTGGTGGCAGAATTTGATGTGCGTGCGTTGCCTTTGGTGCAGGCGTGGCTTATTGAGCAGGCGTATGACGATGATGACGGGCGGATTTTGCTGCGCCGTCAGCTAAGTCAGCAAGGCAATAGTGTTCGCAGCAAGGCGTGGCTTAATGGCACGCCGATTAGTCTTAATGAGCTTAAGACCTTGGGTAGCCTTTTGGTCAATATTCACAGTCAGCACGCACAGCACAGTTTGCTGCGTCCGCAGTTTGTTTTAGAATGGCTAGATAGCGCAGCAGGCTTGCAGACGCAGGCACACGCCGTGCGCCAAGCATTTGGCACGTATGAGCATTTAAAACAACAAGCCGAACGCCACGCGCAAGATGACAAATTGCGCCAACAGCAACTTGCGTTATTAAACAATCAGCTAGCAGACGTTGAGCCACTTTTGGCATTGGATTATGCCGCGCTTGAGGCAGAATACGATGAGTTGTCAAACTTAGATGAGCTCATGCAGCAAGCCGCGTTGGCGGTCGGGCTGCTGGACAATGACAGCGATACGCCCGATGCCATGCAAGCCTTGAGCCGCGCGATTAAGATTTGCGAGCCACAAAGCAGTGTCAGCGCGGTGTATGCAGAGTGCGTCGAGCAGTTGTACCACGCGCAAAGCTTGGTTGAGCAGGTGGCGGTGAGTTTGCGTGATTATGCCGAAGGGCAAAGTCTTGACCCTGAACGCTTGGCGCAGCTAGATGAGCAGCTAGCAACGTTTCATCGTTTGGCGCGCAAATATCACACCGCACCAAACGAGCTTTTGACCTTGGCGCAAGCGTGGCAAAGCGAGCTTGACGCGCTCAACGCCATGCCCACACCCGAAGCCCTTGCCGAGCAAGTTGCTGCCGCGTATGATGACTATTTGACTTTGGCAAACGCACTGGATGCACAACGCCAAGCCCATGCACCTGCCTTGAGCCGTGAGTTGGTCACACGCTTGCAAACGCTGGCATTGCCGAATGTGCAAGCCGAGTTTGCCTTTAGCCCGACCACAGCGCAGCGCGACGGGATCAGCCACGTGGAGTTGTTGTTTAGCGCGAATGTCGGCATGCCCATGCAGCCGCTGCACAAAATCGCCTCAGGCGGTGAGCTATCGCGCTTGGCATTGGTCATGCAGGTGATTGAGGCACAGCGTCAGAGCCACCACCAAGGCGCGACGGATGATGGCACAGGCTTGCCCGCCAAGCAGCTGCTGGTGTTTGATGAAGTCGATGTCGGCATCAGCGGCGGTACAGCGCAAGTAGTTGGTGAGCTGTTGCGCGAATTGGGGCAAGACCAACAAATCCTTGCCATCACCCACCAAGCGCAGGTTGCCGCGCAGGCGCATCAGCATATTTTGGTTTATAAAACCCAGCACGACCAAGCGCAGTCCCATCTTGAGTATCTCACAGGCGAGGCGCAGGTACAGGAGTTGGCACGTATGTCGGGCGGTGTACAAATCACCGACACCACGCTAGAACACGCGCGCAGTCTGTTGGCAAGCCGCCACTGATTTTTTAAATTTTTTAATATGATGACAAAATTGACCCAATATACCAACCATTTTTTGCTTGCCGCACCGCGTATTGATGGCGGTATGTTTCACCAGTCATTGGTGTACATTTGCCGCCATGATCGCGATGGCGTGCTTGGCTTGATCATCAACAAGCCACTGCACCACACCAACGCCAGCAAGCTGTTTGAAGAGCTTGACATTGACGTGACCGCGCATGACTTGCACCGCAAGTTGGCACTAGAGGGCGGACCTGTCAATCCTGAAGTCGGCTTTGTGCTGCATACAGGACAGCCAAACTGGGCCTCGTCGTTTGCCATTACCGAAAACGTCTGCATTACCACCAGCAAAGATATCTTACAAAGTATTGCCGCAGGGCATGGTGTTGAGCATTACGAGCTATGTTTGGGGCACGCCAGTTGGGCAAAGGGACAGCTTGAGCAAGAGTTGGCGCAAGGTGATTGGTTTGTTTTGCCTGCCAGTATAGGACTGTTGTTTGGCACCGCCTATGAAGCGCGTTGGCAAGCTGCCGCCGACCAGCTGGGTATCAACGCCGACCGCTTGACGATGGATATTGGTCATGCTTGATTCATCTACCCCAAATAATGCGACTCATTCGCCCAATACCACTACCGTGCAAACTGTGATGGGCCTCGATTATGGCATCAATAAAATGGGCATTGCGCTGGGCAACACCTTGACCCAAACTGCAACGCCTCTACGCCAATTTGCCATGAAAAATGGACAGCCTGATTGGGTAGCACTGCTGGCGTTAATCAGCGAATGGCAAGCCCAACGGGTAATTGTTGGTTTGCCGCTCAATATGGATGGTACAGATTCTGAACTGGGCAACCGCGCCAAAAAATTTGCCCGCAGGCTCAACCATGAACTTAAAGCCGCGCATATCGCTTGTCCTGTGACGTTGGCAGATGAACGCTTGACCAGTCGCGAGGCCAAACGCTTGGCGTGGGAATACGGGCTGATTAAGCATGAGCACGAACCGATCGACGCGATTGCCTCGGCGATTATGCTCGGTAGTTGGCTGCGTCATGGGCAAGGTGAAACACTACCATGAATGCACCTGTATCTGACACCACAACCCATACCAAGTCTGTCATTGCTCCCGTGGTGCTTGCGCGTATCACAGGTGCGCGGCAGATAAACACCATCAGTATTTGGCTGATTTATACCGCGATTGGCTGTTTTTTGTTATTTGGCACGCTCAAAAGCCTGCCGACGTTTCGCACCAGTCAGCTTGTGTATATGCTGTTTCATTACTTGCCGTACGGCTTGGTGGGGCTGACGATACCGCTGTCGTTGTACGTGGCGTTTGTGCTATTGCGCTATCGCCTAAGTCAGCCCAGCATGTTGGCGTTATGCGTTTTGCTCGGGCTTGGGCTGTTTGCCGTTAGCACGTATGTGGCGTTGGCAGCGTGGATTGGTGTGGCGTTTTTGTTTCGTGCCAATCTAAAACGGTTTTTTGATTTTTTAAACCAACCAACGAATGCTTAATTTACTTTTATTGAATGTATTATGACCAACCAAATCCAAAACCCACCAACCGCCCAACATGAGCTTGATACACAAGGCTTGATTTGCCCCGAACCTATCATGCTGCTACATCGCGCGATACGCCAAGCCCAATCGGGTGAGATCATTCACGTCATCGCCACTGACCCTGCTACCATACGCGATATCGCCAATTTTTGTCGGCATTTGGGGCATACGTTGGTTGCCGAAGAGCACATCATCAACCCCAAGAATCTGCCTGACCCTGACCCATACGCCAATGTGTACCATTATTGGATACAAAAAAAATAACGTTTGGTTGGATTTTGCCATTTTGTATTAAATTATTTTTTAAATAAAAACTTACCATGTCCCAAACCGCCGCGCGTAAACCGCGTAAGCCTAAAGCTATAACGCTCACCGATGAGCCTGCCTACTTGCAGCAGTTTCGTCAAGAGTTGGTCACACGTGGGCTTGCGACCAATACGCGTAACGCCTATTTGCGCGATTTGCTGGCGTGTGCTGCGACCAACACCAAACCACTGCCAGACTGGCAGGCACAAGACGTGTTAGCCTGTTTGGCGGCACTGTACCAAGATGGTAAGGCGGCGCGTTCGCAAGCGCGTGCCCTGTCTGCGCTCAAGCAATTTTTTGGTTGGCAAATTCAAGCAGGCATACGTGAGGACAACCCATGCGAGCAAATCCGCACACCACGATTGGGGCGCGCACTGCCTAAAAATCTGTCTGAAGCCGATGTCGAGGCACTACTGGCTAGCCCCGATGTTGGCACGCCGCTGGGCTTACGCGACCATGCCATGCTTGAGGTATTGTACGCTTGTGGTTTGCGCGTCAGTGAATTGATGCATTTGTCATTGGGTGATGTCAATCTGAACGCAGGTTGGTTGCATATCACGGGTAAGGGTGATAAGGCGCGTTTGGTACCACTGGGGCAAGTCGCCCATGACGCGCTGTCTGATTATTTGCGCCACGCTCGCCCAAGTCTTGCCCGCGATACACGCAAAGGCGCCAGCGCGTGCCAAGCGGTGTTTTTAACCCAACAAGGTGGCTATATGACGCGGCAAAATTTTTGGTACGCTATCAAACGCTATGCCACGCAGGCAGGTATTCAAGCACCGTTATCACCACATACCTTACGCCATGCGTTTGCCACCCACCTACTCAATCACGGCGCAGATTTGCGCAGCGTGCAGATGCTATTAGGGCATAGCGATTTATCAACGACGCAGATTTATACCCACGTTGCCACCGCGCGGCTTGAGGCATTGCACCACGCCCACCACCCACGCGCTTAATCTGTTTAAGCACGGGGTTTAAAGTAACGCTTGAACGATTTTAATACTCTGTAAATCCACCGCGCTATCCGTCGTTATAGCCAAGCCATCAAAAGTGGCGTGATTGGTATCGGGCGGTTTGGGCAAGTCCTCTAGCACGGGGCTACTGTCTGTTTTGATGATACTTAGAAAGTCGTTAATAGGCAAAGCTGGCGTGTCATCCTCGGCGTAACCATCATGCTGATTGGAGTCATGTTTGGCAGCAGGCGTGCGCAAGTCGCCCGACAACACACGATACACCACCCAGCCTTTATCTGCCAAATCAAACAGATTGACTTTTTCTAGCAATTTGCTGACCGCTTGCGCGCCTATCGTGCTGTCTTTATCCAATAGCAGCAGCAACTGGCGTTCGCGTGCGCTTGGCTGTTTGGTGTTCAATGCCTCTTTGCCCAGTGGTGTACGCTCAAGTGCTAGGCTGATGGTGTCGTCGTCTTGTTTGATTTTAAGCTTCATGGCATCCCTTCTTTGATTTTTTTAGATTGTAGAGTGTGTGATTTGTCATTGGCGGCTAAGTTGATAGTAGTATAGTCAATTTTAGTCGGCGTTGGGTTGATCTTGCACCCCTGCTGCGTATGTTTCACGTAACGTTGGCTAAGTCCACACCATAAAAAAAGAGGACAACCATTATCCCCTTTTTTATTCAACTTTTCATCGCTTAGCGCAGTTTTAGCGTCATCAAGCCTAAAATTACCAAAATAATGGTAATAATCCAAAACCGTGTGACCACTTGGGTTTCTTTCCAGCCGCCTTCTTCAAAATGATGATGCAGCGGTGCCATACGAAAGATACGCTTTTTGCGCAGCTTGTAAGAACCAACCTGCAACATCACCGACACCGCTTCGGCAACAAACAGCCCGCCCATGATGAGCAAAACGATTTCTTGCCGCGTCATCACCGCAATGGTACCAAGCATACCGCCCAACGCCAACGCGCCAACATCGCCCATAAACACCTGAGCAGGGTGGGCATTGAACCACAAAAAACCAAGCCCTGCGCCAATCATCGCCGCACAAATCACCGTGACCTCGCTGTTGTAGGCAATGTACGGCACATGCAAATATTCGGCAAACCGCGCATCGCCTGACACATAAGCGAACACACCAAGCCCTGCCGCCACCAATACCACAGGAAAAATTGCCAAGCCGTCTAAACCATCGGTCAAATTGACCGCATTAGAGGTGCCATTGATGACAAAATAGGTAAAGATAATAAACGCCAGTCCAAACGGCACCGCAGAAAAAGCAATAATCCAATTTTTAAACAGCGGAATCAGCAAATCCTGCATGGCGTGCGCGGTTTGCACATCGGGCTGCTGGGCGGCAATTGCGTATAGTGAAATGCCAACAAACAACGCACCGACCGACAACCAAAAATATTTTTTACGCGCAATCAAACCACGGGGGTCTTTGTGCTTGATTTTTAACCAGTCATCCGCCCAACCGACCGCGCCAAAAATCACCAATACCACCAACAAAATCCACACGTATGGATTGGCAAGGTTTGCCCACAGCAAGGTAGTGACCAAAATACTGCCCAAAATCAGCACCCCACCCATCGTTGGCGTACCTGATTTGACCAAGTGGCTTTGTGGCCCATCGGTGCGCACCGCCTGCCCGTATTTGAGCGCACGCAACTTTTCAATCACGCGATCACCCAACATCATACTAAGTCCAAGCGCAGTCAAAATCGCCAACAGCACACGCAGCGTCAGTGACGACACGGCACCAAACGGCGCATAAAACTGGCTGAGCCATTCAAACAACCAAAGTAACACGCGACCCCCTTGTATTTATTGTGTTGTGCCGCTGCTCGGTTAAATTTTGCTACGTAGTTAGCGCGGTGCGGCGTGGTTTGCGTCATTCTAAGCGCAAACGCCGCGCAGTTCAATTTAAGTTGGCGTTTTTACCTCAAACTGGGCGGCGTATCTGCGTTTTTTGGTTTAATTTTTGGTTTAATCTAAGCGGTTATAAAATTGGCTGCCAACAGCGCATCGACCACTTGCTCCATCTGCATAAAACGTGAGCCTTTGCACAGCACACTGCTTGGCGCGTCTGCCAGCATCTTATTTAAAGATACAACCAAGTCATCTTTGGTGTGAAAATGTGTGGCAAATACCTGCGCGTTGTCGCCTGTCCGCGCGGCATTGGCGGCAGTGACCGTGTGTGCCATCAACTCACCCACCGCCAACACGTGATCAATCGCTATCGCTGCCAATGCCGTGCCCAATTTGGTGTGTTCGGCTGGCGCGTCGTCACCCAATTCACCGATATCGCCTAAAACCAATATTTTGTTGCCTGCTTGTTGCGCCAATACCGCTGCGGCTGCTAGTACCGCGTCGGGATTGGCATTGTAAGTGTCATCAATAATGGTGTGCTTGCCGTGCTGATGGATATTGAGCCGACCTTTGGCAGGCGCGGCGGCATTGAGTCCTGCGGCGATGGTATCGATATCAATGCCCAGTGCTGCTGCACACGTTGCTGCGGCTAAGGCGTTGTGAATATTGTGCTGACCTGCAAAGTTGAGTGCCACCTGCGCTTGCCCTGTCGGCAACGGGGCGGCAAATTGCAACGTAAACGCGCTCCCATATTGGCTAACTTGAGTATCTTTGACAAAAACTTGCGCGTTGTTTGTGTCAGCTGAAGCCGCACCACCAAATGCCAAAACGCGCTCGGTGTGTGCGCTTGCTGCTTGGCGCAAAGCAGCGCTGTAGTCATCATCTGCAGGTAGCACGGCTGTGCCTGTCGCAGCTAGCCCTTGATAGATTTCACTTTTACCACGGGCAATGTTGTCGCGCCCACCAAATTCACCCAAATGTGCCGTGCCGATGTTGAGCACGCCTGCTACTTGTGGCTGCACCAATGCGGTGGTGTAAGCGATTTCGCCCAGATGGTTTGCGCCCAGCTCTAACACGGCATAGCGGTCGGCGTCTTCGATTTCAAGCAACATCATTGGCACGCCTAAGTCGTTGTTGAGGTTGCCACGTGTGATACGCGTTGGCGCGATATGTGACAAAATACTGCCCAACATTTCTTTGACGGTGGTTTTACCGCTTGAGCCTGTGATAGCAACCACCGTCAAATCAGGATGTTGGCGGCGGCGGTACGCACCAAGCTGTCCCAATGCCAGCCGCGTGTCATCGACAACCAGTTGCGGCACGTCGCATAGCTGCGCTTGACTGACGATCGCGGCGATCGCGCCTTTGTCATACGCGGTTTGGACATAATCATGCCCATCAAAGTTATCGCCTTTTAATGCCAAAAAAATATCACCTGTTTGTACCTTGCGGCTGTCGGTGACGATACGGCTAGACTGACTGGTAAAGGCGTGTTGCCAATGTGGGTACAAGTCTTGAACAGCGGTGGCGAGGTTGTCAGCGTGCCATTGGTAGGCAGTCATTTTGCTATCCTTATTGATTTTTTAAATACATGATGCTAAAAATTAAGTTTTAAGCTTTTCCTGCCGCAGCTAACGCCTGCGCCACCACCACGCGGTCATCAAAATCATGACGCACGCCATTGATTTCTTGGTAAGTTTCATGCCCCTTACCTGCGATCACCACCAAATCATCTTGTCCTGCCGCAGTAACGGCATATGCAATCGCCGCGCGGCGGTCAGGCTCGACATACACACGCGCGCGTTGCGCATCGCTTAACCCTGCTTGCATATCTGCCAAAATCGCCAACGGGTCTTCGCTGCGAGGGTTGTCGGCGGTCAAGATCACCGCATCGGCAACATCCAGCGCAGCTTGCGTCATCAATGGACGCTTGCCTGCATCGCGGTCACCGCCGCAGCCAACCACCGCCCACAATTTGCCCACACAATGCGCGCGCAAACTTGCCAACACCTGCGTCAATGCATCAGGCGTATGGGCATAATCCACAATAAAACCACCTTGCGCCGAGTCAATGCGCTGCATACGTCCGCTAGCACCTGCCAGGCTTGCCACCGCTTGCGGCAATTCATCAAGCTGCACGCCAAGTGCCAGCGCACCCCCAATCGCCGCCAGCAAATTTGCCACATTAAACCGCCCCAACAACGGGCTATGCAGCGCAAGCTTGCCCTGCGGTGTATGCAAAATAAAATCCACTCCAGCAAGGCTTGGTGCGATATCCGTGGCGAACAAATCCGCCGTTGGGTCTTGCAAGCTATACGTCCACACGGTGACACCCGTTTGGCGGGCTTGCGTTTGCATAGTCGCGCTTGCCGCGTCATCAAGATTGATCACCGCATGGGTCAAACTGGTAAAATAATCGCGGTCAAAAAGTCGTGCTTTGGCGGCCGCGTAATCCGCCATATCATGGTGATAATCTAAATGGTCGCGGCTTAAATTGGTAAAAATCGCCACCTCAATCGGCATAGCTTGCAAGCGTTGCTGGTGCAAACCGTGCGAGCTTGCCTCAATCGCCAATATGCGCACGCCTTGGCTGGCAAATGCGTGTAGCTGCTGTTGCATGGCAAGCACTTCAAGCGTGGTGTGCGTTGAGGGTGTAAGGTTGGGTAAAATCCCATTACCTGCTGTGCCCATCACCGCGCTGCGCTGCCCGTGGGCGTGCATGAGCTGCGCAATCAACTGGCTGACCGTGGTTTTGCCATTGGTACCCGTCACCGCAACCACATGCGGTAGCTGCACAGGTTTGCCATGTTGCAACTGCGCTTGCACCAACGTGCCCAAATAGTCACGCACATCGGGTGCGTACAACACCGGTAAGCCTGCAGGAATCACGGCTTGATCAAGCGCAACCTCAGACACAACAAACGCAGCTTGGCGATTGGCAGCTTGAGCAAGGTATTGGCTGATTTTCTCAGGGGGTGGTGGTGGCGCGTTGGGGGTTTGACTTTTGAGCAAAACAAACGCGTCATTGGGCTGAATCTGACGGCTATCGGCAACCCACTGAGCAAAGGCAATTTTTGCCAATGGTGACAGCGTTTGCCGCGCGCTGGCATTGCGTGATGACAATGCACGCTCATCGCTGACCTGATCAAGCTGGGTAAATAATTGGTTTAAAGTTTGCATGGTGAGCGATCCGTTATATTTTTTATCATGCGTCGAGGTGAAGGCTTAAAATCATCAAGCTTTGAGGTTAGATTTTGTATGAGTCATTGCGGTATTCAACCGTTTGGTGGCTGACCAAAAAAACCAACCACCCTTTTATCTATTTGTCCAATCACAAGTCATTGACGCTATCCAGTGAGGCTTGCTGATCTTCTTTGCCTGATAAGGGCTTATCAAACGGTACGTTGTATAGGCGCAAGGTTTCGCGCATGATTTCGCGAAATACGGGCGCGGCCACCAATCCACCAAATTTTTGCATTTGCGGATCTTCCACCATAATCGCGGCAACAAAACGTGGATTTGACGCAGGCGCGATACCGACAAATGACGTACGATATTGGTTGTCATAGTAGCCACCACCAGGCTTGCTACGCCGTGCTGTACCCGTTTTGCCTGCCACCTTGTAGCCATCAATTGCACCCAAGCGCGCCGTACCACCTGGTTCGGTGACGCTAACCATCATATCAACAATGGCGTTGGCGGTATTGGTGTCTAGCACACGTGTGCTATCGGGTTTGGGATACGGCACAGGCGCGTTGTCTAAATTGCTGCTGTTAAGTGCGTTGTCTTTGGTGCTTTTGATCAGCGTTAAGGGGCGCAAAATCCCACCTGAGCCCAAAATTGTGTACGCTTGCGCCAGTTGCGCCAGTGTGGTTTGTAAACCGTAACCATACGCCACTGTGGCGCGGCGAGCGATATCATTTTTGGCAGGTGTCGGCACCAGGCCTGCCGCTTCGCTCGGAAAGTTTAGGTTGGTCTTGTGCCCAAAGCCAAATTCTTTTTGTCCTTCGCTAAACACATCGGGCGGCAACGACAGCGCGATTTTTGCCGAGCCGACGTTACTGGATTTTTGCAGCAAGGTTTGTAGGCTAATTGTACCCAAATTGCCGTGGTCACGAATCGTGTAGTTACCGACTTTCATGCTACCAGGGCTGGTATTGATCAGCGAGCGCGTGTTGTATTGCCCTGATTTCATGCCAATGGCAACTGTAACGGGCTTCATTACCGAACCTGGTTCAAACACATCAATCAAGGCATGGTTGCGCTGGTTTTCGTTGTTAATGGTGTTTAGGTCATTGGGATTGTAGGACGGCCAGTTTGACAATGCCAACACTTCACCAGAATTGACATCGACAATCATACCTGTCGCCCAACGCGCTTGTTGCAAACGTCCCACTTTTTCCAATTCTTGGTACAACAAATATTGCAAGCGTGAATCAATAGTCAGCTGAATATCTTTGCCGGGTATTTCAGGCTCGACTTGCTCAAGCTCATTGAGGCTGTGGTTGCGTGCATCGCGCATGACTAGCACCTTGCCTGCTTGTCCTGCCAGCAAATCGTCAAAAATCTTCTCGACACCTGCTTGTCCGCGATAATGACCGCCATCTTGGTCATCGGTTTGCGCCATAAACCCGAGTAGCTGGGCATTAGGCTGCGCCTGTGGGTAAAAACGTTGATAAAATTTTGATTCAGTCACCCCAACAAATTTGGCATCAATGATGGGCTGGGCAAGCTCGGGGCGGACATTTTTCATCAACGGAAAGTAATATGAGCCTGCCCCTGTTGGTAATGCGGCTTTGATGGCATCTTTATCGGTCAAGTCAATGTGTGGGTCAAGCTGCACCGCATCTTGGAACGCTGCCACATCGATATGCGTCAGTGCTGATAAGCGGTTTAGATCCATACTGGCAAGGCGTTTTTCGGTACGTGCAAGTTCACGCGTCACCACCGCGCTTGGTTTGGATTTTTGCAACGCTTGTTGTTTGGCTTTGAGTGCGTAATACTCAGCGGCATAGTCACGCGGACTAAACACCAACGTAACCAACGGCGCAGAAATCGCCAACGGCATGTTGTTGCGGTCGGTGATCATGCCGCGATAGGTTGGCTGTTTTTTGATGGTGGTGATCAGCTTGTTGCCTTGGGCTTGATACGCATCTTTGTTGATCAGCTGCACATACGCCAAACGCAAAAATACTGCTGCAAAACCGAGTGCCATGATAGCCCAAACGGCAAAAAAGCGGCCTTTATCTTCCTCAACACTGCCACGGGTTGATGCACCACGTTTGGGTGTCATTTTAGAACGCTTGACCAGTTTGGTTTTGGTGATAGCAGGCTGCACTTGTGGCTGATTGTGCGTGGATGTCTCAGCACTGCTCTTGCGCCGTTTGCCCAAACGCGGCGACTTGCTGGGCTGCTTTGTGCTTTGATCGTTGTTTGTATCAGTCATGTGCCGCCCCTTGTGCTAAATTTGCGCTGCTAATTTGGCTATCGGGTGCGGATAAGGCACTAGGTGGCAGGGTGTTGGCTTGGTGTGGTGTGGTACGAATAATCAAACGATTGGAGAGTTCAGGATAAAACATATGCAGCTGAGTGACAGCACGATTAACAATTTGTGGCGTCGCGCTAAAGGTTTGCTGCTCAATGAGCATACGCTGACGCTCGACCTGCATTTGGCGAAAATCTTGCTTTAACTCACTAAGCTCAGTGTAACGCTGCTGATAGGTCTGTATTTGCTCAACAACGCTAAGTCCCGTCCACAAAATCGCCGCCACCAGCACCAACATCGCCACACTATACAGCCGAACTCCATGATAATCCGCATTCAGCAAATCGGTGATTGGTACGGGCAAATTGACGGATGGCGGATGGCTGACAGCGTTATCTGCCTTTACCTTAGCTGGGCGATGCGTGATCGGCTCGTTTTTCGGCGTTTTGTCAAGCGTTTGCGCCGCTTCGGTGGTATCTTGAGCGGCATTTTTGTCAAGCTTCAAAAAACGCGGGCGAAATTTTTTGGTTGAGGACATCTTCTTACATCAAATTACAGACAAACGGCACATGGCTAAGCACATGGGCATCAATTTGCCTTAGGGTGTTGCAGATAGGGGTGCGACATCGGCAAGACGCGTCGCTGTGCGCAGCCAAGCACTGCGTGCGCGTGGATTGGCGTCGACTTCATCAGCAGACGGCGCGATCCGCTCAGGCTTACTAAAATAACGTGGTACAGTAGGAACAGGCATATGGGCAGGCAAGTCTTGTGCCGCTTGTGGGTCATAGCCCTTACTGTATTTTTGCAAAAACTGCTTAATCAAACGGTCTTCTAATGAATGAAAGCTAATCACCGCCAGCCGCCCATTGGGTGCCAACACCTCAATGCTTTGCTGTAAAAACTGCTCGATGTCGCCCAATTCATTATTGATAAACACCCGCAATGCTTGAAAGCTTTGTGTGGCAGGGTGTTTGCCTTTTTGCCAATTGGGATGTGCTTGCTTGATGGTCTCTGCTAATGCCAACGTTGAGTCATAATTCGACATCTGCTTAATGGCTTTGGCAATCCGCCGACTGTAGCGCTCCTCGCCGTACTGATACAATACATCAGCAAGGGTGGTTTCATCCACCGTTTGCAACCACTCACCCACCGACTGACCGCGCGTGGTATCCATGCGCATATCAACCGCACCATCGCGCATAAAGCTAAACCCACGCCGCCCATCATCAAGCTGCGGTGAGGACACGCCCAAATCCGCCATGATACCATCAATCCGATCAAACCCTGCTGCCTTTATACTCTCGGCAAGCCTAGCAAAGCTTGTATGACACACGATCACACGCGCATCTTGCGCCGCCAAGTCATTGGCAACCGCAATCGCTTCAGGGTCTTTATCCAACACAACCAAACGGCTATCATCAGACAAATGCGTAAGCAATAACCGACTGTGCCCACCGCGCCCAAATGTAGCATCAACGAACACACCACACGCTTGCACAGGTGGCGCATCACTTGCGCTCAAGCGCGCCGCCTCAACCCCAAGCATTGCGGCAACGGTTTCATACAATAACACCGTGGTATGCGTCATCGGCGCGTCAGTTTGTTGATCGTCTGTATTTTGCTTATCTACCACCCAACACGCCTATGTTTGTTCGCCTAAAATCAAGGGTAAAAAAAATTGTCTATTATTATCGCTGAGTTAGGCGCAAGGTCAAGTAAAATTATGGTTTTGAGCAATAAAAAACATTTGACATACTCCCCCTACCAAACCTAGCGGTTATGGTGAGGGCATTTTTGCGACCCATAACAACCCCAACTTAAATTGAGTTGTTATCTTGAACTGTACTGGGGTTGTCGGAGACCCAAAACTCTGAGACAATACCCCTATGAAAACCAAACAATACTCCACAGAAGTTAAGAATCGAGCCGTTGAATTACTCATCGAATCACAAAAAGATTATCCCTCACTATGGGCAGCCATACAAGCCATTGCATCCAAATTTGGCTGTATCCCCGAAACCCTACGCACATGGCATCAAAAATCCTAAGCTCAGCAAAACCCCGTTACTGTTACCACCGAAAGCCAAGCCGCCCGTATTGCTGAGCTTGAACGAGAAAACCGTGAGCTCAAACAAGCCGACCTGCCAAAGCTTGCTCGCTGTACCGTTGAACGCCTTATGAAACAGATGAGCATACAAAGCGTATGGCGGGGCAAAGGTAAAATTACCACCAAACAGCGAGATGACCAAGACAAGCCCGATGATTTGGTCAAACGCAACCTTACCGCAAATGCCCCAAACAAGCTATGGGTCGCTGACTTTACTTACAGCAAAACCAAAACAGGCTGGGTCTATACCGCCTTTGTCATTGACGTGTTTAAACGGGTTATCGTCGGTTGGAAAGTATCAGCCCGCATGGATACCCAGCTGGTGCTTGATGCGCTAAATCAAGCTCTGGATGCTCGTGGCAGACCAAACGGTGTGATTCATCATAGCGATAAAGGCAGCCAGTATCTATCGATTAAATACGGCGAACGGCTAAAACAATCGGGGCTTGCTGCATCGGTTGGTACAACAGGCGATTCTTATGATAATGCCCTTGCTGAAAGCGTCAATGGACTATACAAAACGCAGGTGATTGATTACTTTAAACACGAATGGGAAGGTGTGAATGATGTTGCACGAGCTACCCTTGATTGGGTACACCGGTACAACCATGAACGCTTGCATTCTAAAAATGGATATTTGTCGCCCATTGATGCGGAGAATATGTACTATTGTTGATTAAAACCGTTAGGCTATGCTGCTTGACTCAAGACAATCTGTCTGCGATAAACTCGGGACGGTTCATAGGTTCATAGGTTCATAGGTTCATAGGTGATAAGACGGCTTGTTGTCGTTTACCCAGTTCTTGGCAGAGGTCAATGGGGAAGCAATACTAATGATAAGTCAATTTTATTTTTTATGCACTTAAATTTTAGCTAAAATAAAAAGACAATCACTTGTGATTGACTTTTTATTTTCTTAGGACTTACGCAAAACGCATAAATTTTTGCGTAAGTTGATTAAAATATATAGTTAAAACTGTAATATAATAAGCATTTTAAACCAATACCACCATGCCCAAAATATACAACCAAGACTTACGAGACAGAGCCGTCAACCACTGGCAAAAGACAGGCAACAAAAGCCAAACAGCCAGACTGTTTGAAATCAACCGCAACACCCTTAATAACTGGATAAAGCTCTATCAAGAACAAGGGAATACCAAGCCAAAACCCTTTGCACCTGTTGGCGTAAAACACATTATCACTGACCTAATCGCCTTTGAGGACTACGTTAACGCTCAGCAATTCGACACCGCAAAACAGCTTAGAGAACAGTACTTAAAAGACCATCCTGATATCGATATTTCCTATAACGCCTTTTTACAAACCTTACGTCGAATCAAATGGAGTTTTAAAAAAAGACCCCGCTCTTTAAGCAAGCCAACCCAATAAAGCAAATAGGTTTTAAACTGATGTTAGGTTTTCTACTTTTAACCTTGAGTATCACCGCTGAAAATATACTGTTTATGGATGAAACAGGATTTTATCAAAGGCAATACTACACCCGCAGTTGGTCGCCCATTGGTAAACCTTGTTATGCCAAAATTGAAGCTAACAAGGGTAAACGCTTAAACTTAATGGGAGCCATGCGATTAAATGAGTTTAAACTCATCGCGCCTATTACCTTTGAAGGTGGTTGTAACCGTGTGATAGTTGAAAACTGGCTACACACATTAGCACAATCTTTGCCAAAAGATGAAAATGGTAATTATCCAAAACGTGTATTGGTGTTGGGTAATGCTAGATTTCATCATGGTGGCGATTTAAAGCAAATTGCGGAACTTTATAATATTGAACTGACGTACTTACCGCCTTACTCACCTGAACTTAATCCAATTGAGCAGTTGTGGGCAGTCATCAAGCAAAAGGTTCGTTTAACGCTAAGCAATTTTGATACGCTTAAGGAATGTGTTGAAAGTTGCTTGGTATAATTCGGTTTTGACTATAGTTCATCGAGTTCTTCGATGGCTTTGTGTCCGTTAAGGAGACTGTCTGCTAGGGAGAGTTGCCCTGTTTGTTTCCATGCCATATTCGTGTCTTTTGCTATCTGGTTGATTTTACTGTATTATATCACTTTTACAAACTTTTGTGCATTTTTTCGTGCAAAGGTTTCAAAAAGACAAAAGCTTTTAAAAAGTATTGAAAGAATAAAAGATTTTTCAAAATTCTTACAAAAAACTATTTACTTATTTAACAAATGTATGTAAAGTTAATTCAGAGTTTTTCCGAATTTTAGTAGCCTACGCTTTAAAGAGGTATATTATGA
>NZ_BCUL01000018.1 GCF_001591265.1 Moraxella atlantae NBRC 14588
GTGCTCTTGTTTTGTGGTAATTTTCTGCTAAGATAGTGATAAATTATTCTTATTTTAGCCATAAAAAATTGTTAGTATAATATTAATAGGATTTTGACGCGTAGAATGACGACTGAATTATTCACCCAAGCATGGCATTGGCTGGTACTCGGCTTTATTTTGATAATTTTAGAGCTGTTTGTCGGGGCATGGGTATGTTTGACATCAGGCATAGCGGCACTCAGCGTCGGACTACTGGTGTGGCTATTTGGTTTGTCTGTATTGCCTGCAATATTGCTGTGGTTGGCATTGTCTGCGGTATTGACGTGGCTAAGTGTGGCGTATATTCGCCCCAAAATGCGCAATCGCACAACAGCAGGCCTAGGCGCAGGTAGTATTATTGGACAGACAGGTATGGTGATTTATGCACCGACAGCCGCGCAAATCGGCAAGGTGCGTTTTAGTGTGCCAATTTTCGGTGCGGATGAATGGCAATGTCGCAGCCAATATGACTTGCCGTTACAAATTGGTGAGCGTGTGGTAGTGGTTGATGTGATTGGCAACGAGTTGCTCGTGCGCGCCATGGAGCCGCAAAGTCTTACTCAGTCAAATTAAACCTAGCCCAAAACGGTCATTTTTGATTTAATCCGATAAATACAACACATAAATATACAGCGACACGGAGGGCGATACATGTTTTATCTAATCGTGGTGTTGGTAGTTTTAGTGCTTTTAACGCTGTTTAAAAGTGTCAAAATCGTACCGCAGGGCTATAAGTGGATTATTCAGCGTTTGGGTAAGTATCACCAGACGCTTGAGCCCGGGCTGAATTTTATCATTCCGTTTGTTGATAGTGTGGCTTACAAAGTTACCACCAAGGACATTGTGTTGGATATCCCTGCGCAAGAAGTCATCACGCGTGACAACGTGGTGATTATTGCCAATGCGGTGGCATATATCAATATCGTGCATCCTGAGCGCGCCGTTTATGGTATTGAAGATTATGAGCAGGGCATTCGCAATTTGGTGCAAACCTCGTTGCGCTCTATCATCGGTGATATGGATTTTGACAATGCACTGTCGTCGCGTGACCAGATCAAGGCGACGCTCAAACAATCGATTTCTGATGACATCGCTGATTGGGGTATTACCCTAAAAACCGTTGAAATTCAAGATATTAGCCCATCACCAACTATGCAAATGGCCATGGAAGAGCAAGCTGCTGCCGAACGCCAACGTCGTGCGACCGTGACCAAAGCCGATGGGCAAAAGCAGGCAGCAATTTTAGAGGCGGATGGGCGGCTTGAGGCCTCTAAACGCGATGCACAGGCGCAAGTTGTGTTGGCGCGCGGTAGTGAGCAGTCCATTCGTTTGATTGCCGAAGCGGTTGGTGAGCAGCAGATTCCGCTGCTGTATTTGCTAGGCGAGCAGTACATCAAAGCCATGACCGATATGGCAAAATCATCCAATGCCAAAACCGTGGTATTGCCCGCCGATATTTTAAACACCGTCAAGGGCATGATGGGAGAGGTTGGCGATAAAATGCCAAAGTCATAATTATGTGTTGAACAGTCAAATAAATCATGCTACTAAGCCAGCGTTTGCGCTTGCTAGGTAGTGCGTTTTTTGCCAAAATTCGCTTACGTCAAACCCAACCAATTTACTCAAGTTTATTTTAACCCAAAAAAAATTTTGTTATAATACAGGGTTTTAATTTGTTCAACCTTTGAACAGGATATGCCCGTTATGACTCAATCAGCCACCGCGCAAGCCCAAATCACGCAAGATAGCACTGCTCAAACGCATTTGCCAATACGCAAGCCTGAACTGCTGTGTCCCGCAGGGACATTTAAAAATATGCAATATGCGTTTGCGTATGGCGCAGATGCGGTGTATGCAGGGCAAGCGCGTTATAGTCTGCGCGTGCGTAACAATGATTTTGATGAAGAAAACTTAGCCAAAGGCATTGCTTATGCGCATGCATTGGGCAAGAAGTTTTATGTCGTGGTTAATATCCAAGCCCATAACGCCAAGCTCAAGACCTTTATTGAGGATATCCGCCCTGTGGTTGAAATGCGCCCCGACGCGCTGATTATGTCGGATGCAGGGATGATTATGATGGTGCGCGAGGCGTTTCCTGAGCAGGTTATTCACTTGTCGGTACAGGCAAATGCGGTGAACTGGGCAACAGTCAAATTTTGGCAACAAATGGGCGTGAGTCGGGTGATTTTGTCGCGTGAGTTGTCATTGCGTGAGATTGAGCAAATCATCGTTGAAGTGCCTGATATGGAGATTGAAGTATTTGTCCATGGTGCGCTGTGCATGGCATATTCGGGACGCTGTTTGTTATCGGGTTATATCAATAAACGTGATGCCAATCAAGGCACTTGCACCAATGCTTGCCGCTGGTCGTACAACACTTACCAAGCTACTGAAAATGAAGTTGGCGATATCGTGCCAAAATCGCCTGAAGTATTCGTGCCCACGCAAACCGCGCAAGCAGGGGCGATTGGTAACGTCAATCTAAACGGTGATGTCGTCATGCCCGATGACTATGTGCAAGCGCCGTCTGATGAGGTTGTGTTGATTGAGGAACAAGGTCGCCCAGGTGAGCTGATGGCGATGTTTGAGGATGAACACGGCACGTATATTATGAACTCTAAGGACTTGCGTGCGGTTGAGTTGGTGCCAGAGCTGACCCAAATGGGTGTACATTCGCTCAAAATCGAAGGACGTACCAAGTCACATTATTATGTTGCGCGTACGGCGCAGGTGTATCGTCAAGCGATTGACGACGCGGTGGCAGGTAAGCCGTTTGATGTCAATTTGATTGGCGCGTTGGATGGGCTAGCCAATCGTGGCTACACCGAAGGCTTTTTGCGCCGCCACGTGCATTCAGATTACCAAAACTATCAGTACGGCTCATCCAAAACTGACCATCAGCAGTTTGTCGCTGAGGTTGCCGAGGTGATGCCTGAGCGTTTGACCTTGACAATTAAAAACAAACTGTCTGTTGGCGATGTCATTGAAATTATGACTCCAGTGGGCAATGTAAGCTACACGCTCGATGCGATGTGGGACAAAAAAGGCGCGCCGATTGATGCGGCATTGGGTTCAGGTTGGGTATGCCAAATTGCCAATCCGTTTAAGGATATCGATACAGCAAGCCTACAGTTTGCGCTGATTATGAAACAGGTTGATGAGCCGATTTTTACATGATAAGGGTTATCTATGAAAATTGCTCTGTTGATTGACGCAGATAATACTTCTTATCAACATATTGATAGGATTTTTGATAATTTAAAAGAGTTTGGCGAGGTGAAAATTGCTAAAGCTTTTGGTCGTAATAATAATTTAAAAAGTTGGGAAGGTAATGCTGGTAACTACAAGCTAAGTATCGAAAGGCATCAAAAAGAAGGTAAAAATAGCGCTGATTTTTCTATGACGATAGCAGGCGTTGAGATTTTAACGCAATACCATCATCTAGATGCCTTTTGTATTGTTTCTGGTGACGCTGATTTTGTACATTTAATTGCTGCAATCAAAGACAAGCAAAAATACGTTATTGGCATGGGCGGTAAAAATACAGCACAAAGATTAAAGGAGCAATGTGATAAGTTTTTCGATTTAAGCCAAAGTTCATTAAAATCATCTAAAAGTCAGCACAAAAATACCAAGAAAAAATTGAATGAGAATACTAATTTAACCAATTTAATAAAGAAAATAATTAAAGAACAGTCAGAAGATAAGCAGTTTGTGAAATTGCAAATTGTTGGAAGTATTCTAGGAAATCAGCCGAATCGCTTAAAATCAAAAGATTATGGCTATAAATCTTGGAAAGAGTTGTTTCTTGATTTAAATTTCATAACTATGTACGTCAATGGTAATAATCAAGTTTTAGTAAAAATTAAGGAGAAAAACTCTAGTAAAAAAAAGACTAACAAAAAGCTAACGCAATCTTCGAGTTTGGAGAATTTCGAGGAAGAGGATTGTTATTATAATCCTAAACAGCAGGCTTATTATAGACTTTCAGAATGGAGTCAATTTATGTCTGATATCACAGGTATTCAACAAAATTGGGATTGGTATAATGATTAATTTTTCGTATGAGTTGAAGAGATAACTATGGCACTCAAAATCACTGCTGATTGCATCAACTGCGACATCTGCGAACCCGAATGCCCGAACGAAGCCATTTCATACGACAACAAAGGGCAAAAAACCTATGTTATCAACCCTGATTTGTGTACCGAATGCGTCGGTTTTTATGATGCGCCAACCTGTGACAAAGTTTGCCCGATTGATTGCATTATCCCCGACCCCGAACGACGCGAAACGCCCGATGAGTTATTGCACAAGTACAAAACCATTTGGCAAAAATAATCACCAATCACCCCAATATCAATAGCAGTAGCGTTTGGTGACAAACTGTGTTACCGTAAGGCAATGCCGTGTGATATGCGCTATTTTTCACCATTTTCTACCTATTTTTTATCCATAATAATTAGTAAGATTCAACAATGAACGATTGGCAAGACCCAAACGCCGCGCTTGAGGCGGCGAATTATGACAACCCGATCCCTAGCCGCGTGCTGATTTTGCAGACCTTGACCGACAAAGGCGAGGCGACGCAGCACGAATTGGCAAACCATTTTGACTTAGACGACGTGCAATATGAAGCTTTAGGCAATCGCCTCAAAGCTATGGTGCGTGATGGGCAGCTCAGCCGCGACGCTGACGGTGGTAATCCGTTTATTTATCGCCCATTGAGTGAGCGCGATAGCGTGGTCGGTACGGTTGCCGCCCATGCCAAAGGCTTTGGCTTTGTTTTGCTTGAGGATATGCCCGATTTATTTTTAAATGAATTGGAAATGCGTTGGGTATTTCATGGCGATACCGTGCGCGCAATTGCTACCCAAACTGATAACCGTGGGCGTATGCTTGGGCGCGTATTGGAGGTGGTCGAGCGTGCCCAGATGGAGTACATCGGTAAGCTTGCCCACGATGATGAAGGTTATGTGGTTGAATTGATTAGCCCAAACGGTCATCAGCCGATTACCATCACCGATGATAACGTCGAGGCGATGGCAGCGCAGCTTGGCGATCCTGTGCGTGTGGCGATTATCGATTATCCAACGCAGCACGAATATGCTACGGGTAAAATCGTCGAGCGTTTGGTGGATGACAATGAGCGCGAACTGATTATCAAAACCACGCTGCTTAATTACGATATTCCATATGAATTTAGTCCCGAAACATTGGCGCAGGTGGCAGGCTTTCATGAGCCTGATGTGCAGGAGATGGCAGGGCGTGAGGATATCCGCAAGCTGCCCTTGGTGACGATTGACGGTGAGGATTCACGTGACTTTGATGATGCCGTGTATGCCGAAAAACGGCGCGGCGGCGGTTATCGGTTGGTGGTGGCAATTGCCGATGTCAGCCATTATGTCACGCCAAATTCTGCCCTTGACCAAGACGCGTATCAGCGCGGTACGTCGGTGTATTTTCCGCACTTTGTCGTGCCTATGTTGCCCGAACGGCTGTCCAATGATTTGTGTTCGCTCAATCCCAACGTGGACAGACTGTGTATGGTTGCCGATATCAATCTGTCACGCGCAGGCAAGGTCACAGGGTATCGCTTTTATCCTGCCGTCATGCACTCACAAGCGCGCTTGACATACAACCAAGTGAATGCTTATTTTGACCAAGTCAAAGGCAAAACCGCGCCAAATGCGTCATCAGACGTTGCAGTGCCCGATAGCATTACAGGCAATGCAGCGGTAAAAAAATCCATTGACGTGCTGTATGACTTGTACCAAGTCATGTTGGTCAAACGGCAAGAACGGCACGCGATGGAATTTGAAACCACAGAGACTTACATCAAATTTGATGAAACGGGTGATATCAGCGCGATCATTCCGCGCATGCGTGGCGATTCACACCGCTTGATTGAAGAGATGATGCTGCTTGCCAACGTTTGCGCGGCGGATTTTGCCTTGAGCCAAGAGTTGCCTGTGCTGTATCGTAATCATGACGCGCCCGAAGCCGAACGCGCTGCACGAGTCAGCGATTTTGTCAAGCTATTTGGTTTGAGCTTTCCTGAGGAAAACCCCACACAAGCCGATTATCAGCGTATCATCGAGGCAACGCGCGATCGACCCGACGCGGTCAGTATTCACAGCGTCTTGCTGCGCTCCATGCAGCAGGCGAATTATGCACCGACCAACATCGGACATTTTGGTTTGGCGTATGACCGCTACGGTCATTTTACCTCACCGATTCGTCGCTATCCTGATTTGATGCTACATCGCGCCATCAAGGCCAAGGTATTGGGCAAAAAAATGCCTGTCACCGATTACACGCTTGAGGAAGCAGGCGAGCAAACCTCAATGACCGAACGCCGTGCCGAAGAGGCTAGCCGTTTTGTGGAACAATGGCTCAAGGCGCATTACATGCAAGCGCATATCGGCGAAGAATTTGACGGCGTGGTCAGCGCGGTGACCAATTTTGGCTTGTTTGTCACCTTGACCGCATTGTTTATTGAGGGCTTGATTCATATTTCGCACTTAGGCGCAGACTTTTTTGTTTATGATGAAAAATCTCAGCAGCTACTGGGCGAAAAATCGGGCATAGTTTTTGGACTTGGTGACAAACTGCGCATCAAGGTGGCAGGTGTCAATATGGATACCCAACAAATTGATTTTGACTTGGTGGCGCAATTACAAAAATCTGAGTTTAATCAACGCGGTAAAGGCAAAAAACGCCAAAAATCACGCAAAAATGACGATTAAATCCAATCACTGATCAATATAAATAACGCCCAAGCCAGACAAAACAATGCCAGACAAAACAATGCCAGACAAAACAATGCCAGACAAAACAATGCGCTTGGGCGGTTTGTTTTTGTTAAAAGACCAAATTGTCAATCACTTGGTCAAATATCATTACGGTTTGGGCGAGGTGCTCAAACCATCAACGGGTGGTGGCGTTTGGCGAACGCGTGGCGGTAAGTATCGCCCACCGACATGCCCAAAACCACCAAACCGCCCCCAACCCCAACCGTTCCAAAACGGGTCGTTGTCATACCACAGTTGCTCAAGCAGCTGTTCGCGTTGGTAATTTAAATAACCTGCGTCATGCGCTTTGAGCAAATCCAAAGTCTGCTCGGGTGGGCAGATGTTGCGATAGGCGACACCCTCACGCCCAAGTTGATACGCGCGCAGCGGTGTGCAATATTGCTTGTGCCCTGCCTGCTGCCCTTGTTGCCACGCCGCCACGTTTGGCAATACACCGCTTGCGGCGCAGGCTTGCTGATGGCGTGTGATGGCAGTGGCATCTAGCCCGTTTGCTCCATCTTGATAGCCAACCGCTTGCCAATCGGTGTTGGCGCATTGTTTGGCAGATAGTTGGCGTTGGCTGGCGCAGCCTGTTGCCACAAGTGCGCTAAGCAACAACAAGCCGATTTGATATCGGCGCATTGATACAACCTTTTTTTGCATGGCGAATCTTAAACCTAAAAATACAGTGATGGACCGACTTTACTGTAGCAAATTAGAGCACCAAAAGCATTTGACAATGGTTAAATTTTTGTTAGGCTAAGCCGCAAGGGTTTAACATAGGTAAGGATGTTGGGTGCTATTGATTTGGCACAGGTTTGGATTCATGCGCGATGCTAGGCAGTGCGTGGTCAGACCCATAAACATGCAAAACATCTTCGGGGGGGAGTATGCAAACGATTTTGGTTGCCAACCAAAAAGGCGGCTGCGGTAAATCCACCATCGCAGTGACACTGGCGGCGGCACTGGCAAATCAAGGCAAACGGGTAGCACTTGCCGATGCCGATGTGCAAAAATCTAGTCTGTTTTGGCTCAAACTGCGCTCAAGCGAGGCTGCGCCGATTGTGAGCGTTGATTGGCGTGATGCAGATGACATCGGCGGGCTGTCTAAAGCGGCGAGCAAAGCTGACTATTTGGTGATTGATGCACCAGGTGCGCTGGCAGGTGACAAAGCCGAACAGCTGATTGCAGAATGTCAGGCGATTTTTTTGCCCGTGTTGCCAGCGGTGTTCGATTTGGCAAGTAGTCAAAAATTTATCAAAAATATACAAGATATCAAGCGCATTCGTAAAGGCAAGGTCAATGTTTATGCCATTGCTAACCGTGTGCGCGCGTCGTTGTTTGAACACGGTGAGCCCAGCGCGCGCTTGCATGAATTATACGCTGAATTTGACATTCAGCCGATCGCGTGGCTTGCTGAGCGTAGCATTTATCCTGCCTTAGCGGAGCGCGGTTTGAGCATTTTTGATCAGCAGCAAAAACCGTATCGTGAATTACAAGCACAATGGCAGCCGCTGCTTGCTGTGCTCGATGACTTAACCGATACGCGAACCAAAGCGGCAAAGACCAAACACACCGACCAAAATATACCGCCCAAATCTGGTAGCAAAAAATCCGCCAACACGTGGTATGAATAAGCGTGCGCGCTATGCGGCGTACGACTTGCTACCTTGTTCATCAAACTGTCTTATTGGCTTGGCATAATGACAAGCCAATAAAAACCAGGAAGACTTATGACAATAACCGCTGTAACCCCTGCCCATCAACAAACTGAACACAACGTTGCAATGACCAGCAACACTGGCGATGCCCGTGACATCATCACCTATGACTATCTGCCCCAGATCCGCGCTCAACAGCAGCGTGAGCCGTTGCCTGTGCCGTTGGTAGCGGTGTACTGTGGCTCACGCGTCGGCAGCGCGTCGATTTATGCCGAAAGTGCGTACGAGTTGGGCGCGGCTTTGGTGGCGCACGGCTATGGCTTGGTGTATGGCGGTGCGGTGATTGGCTGTATGGGTGCGGTTGCCGATGGGGTAATTGATAGCGGCGGTGTGGCGGTTGGCGTGATTCCTGAATTTATGCTTGGGCGTGAGGTTGCACACGCGCGACTGACGCGCTTACACCTCACCGATACCATGCACACGCGTAAAGCGATTATGGCAGAATACGCCAGCGCGTTTATTACTTTGCCAGGTGGCTTAGGTACACTTGAGGAAATTATGGAAATCGCCACGTGGCGGCAGCTGTATCAGCATGACAAGCCGATGCTGATTTTAAACATCAATGGCTTTTATGACCGCTTGATTGAGCATTTGCATGTTACGGTTGAGCAAGGTTTTATGCAGCCTGCGGATTTGACGCGTTTGGTGGTGTGCCACACGATTGATGAGGTCATCGCGGCATTACCGCCGATTATTAAAATGGATGATGACTTAGATGTGGATAAAATTTAAACGTGTGCATTAGCCATCAAAAGCCCATCGTTAGACAGATGGGCTTTGTTGTTTAAGGTTCTAAGCAATTTAAATCTTGACGCTTAACCTTAACGCTTAACCAAGTCACTCAGGCAACACCAACGCATGATTGACCTTTGCCATATCGACGGGATAATGCCGCTGTTTGGCAAGCTCAATTGCACGCGCCTCCACAGCTTGGGCGTTTAGTCGCTGCCATTGTGGATGTGCTCGGTATTGCGGGTCCAGTAAATCTTGTGCAATCAACGCCTCGACGATTAAATCCGCGACATCCAGCGCGGAATTTGCCTTGATGTTTTCGGCAATGGCGTAGCGTTTGTCGGCAAAAATTTGGCAATCGGCAACGCGCTGGCTGATATCATCACTCGGTACTTGCTGCGCGCCGTATAGTGCGTTATCAACAGGTTCAGCGTGAGCAAACTTTGGTATAAATTCGCTGACATACGCAATTGCCGATTCAGTGCGTGTTTGCAAAACTGCTTTGTCCCAACCTTGCTCAATATAGCGCACGTGTTCTGCTGCAACAGGGGGCTGCGCGCTATCTGCTGTTGAGTGGGTGAGCCCGTTTTCAAACAGCGTGATGTTGGGTGTCATACCGTGCAGTTGGACATAGCCGTGCGTGTAAGGCGTAAACTGCGCCATGCCTTGTGGTGTGCCGCGTTCGCCATGAAAAATAATCTCAGGCAATGCCATGTGGGGCTGCCAGTGGCTGATATATGATGCTTTAAATTCCACCATGCGCTTCGCATGAATGCCTGCCATATCATCAAGCATACCCGTGCGAAAACCACAGGCATTAACAATAAAATCCACAGTGAGCTGCGCGCTGTCTTGCTCGGCGGTTTGGTAGTCGATCGTCCAACCTGCAGGCGTGCCGTCAGCGTTGTGCTGCATTTGTAAGCCATACACTTTGGTGTTTGTCCATACATGGGCATTGGGTAGCTTGGCAAGCTGTAATTCAGCAGAGGCGGCAAGGCGAAAAATATTCCAGCCGTATTCTTGCACCGCCACCACAGGCATTTGTAATTTGCTCCAATCAACCACATGAACAAACGCGGTTAGCCAGTCATCGGTCACGTGTGCGTCTTCGGCGGTTGCAGGTGGGGGTTGCTCGGCAAGCCTTGCCAAGTCGTCGTGGTTATACAGACGATAGTAATGTTCTGGCGCGCCCAACACCGCATTGCGCGAATCTTGCGCCACAAGTTCGGCATAATACGCGGTCAAAGCCGCCAACCGTGGCAACAAATCGCTGGCGTTGCCGCGATCGCGCTTGGGCACAGTGATGACAGTGGGGCGCACATCGATGCTATCAGGATATAGCCGCGCGATGTCAATGCACTGGCGCAATAGGGTTTTACAATCTTCTAGCGGAATCTCGCGGTACAAGTTACCGCCTGCGTGCAAGTGACACATCGGCGGTGAGTTGATTAGGCTGGCGTTTTGCTCGAGTAAAAACGTCTCTACACCTGCCGTCGCAAGCCGCAAGGCAATCGTTGAGCCTGCCACGCCGCCACCGATCACAGCCACGCGCAATGGTTGGTTGGGTTGGGTGTTTTTGATTTTAGTCAAAAATTTTTCCTCGGTTCATGATGTTGTTGTTATCGAACACGTGTTTGATCGCGCGTAAATATGTCAGCTCAGTGGGTGTGCGCGTGTAGTGCAAATAGGGCTTTTTGGTCATGCCCACGCCGTGCTCGGCAGAAATCGAGCCGCCGTATTTTTGCACGGTATTAAAGACCTTGTCATTGACCGTTTGACATTTGGCAAAAAATGCTTCTTTGCTCAAGTGCTCAGGTTTTAAAATATTTAGATGCAAATTGCCGTCGCCAATATGCCCAAACCAACAAATTTCAAAATCGGGGTAGTGAGCTTTGACAATCGCTTCGATATCGGCGATAAACGCAGGTACATGGCTGATTAGCACTGAAATATCATTTTTGTATGGTGTAAAGACCGAAATTGTCTCAGAAATATACTCGCGCAGCTTCCACAGCTCTTGTGCTTGCGCGATGGATTGGCTCATCACACCATCGATCACCCAGCCGTTTTCCACACATTCTTCAAACAGCTGCATGGCGGTGTCCATGATGGGCTCGTAGGGTGCTTCAAACTCAATCAGCGCATAAAACCGCGCGTCTGTATCAAACGGACGCTGCACATGCCCCGTAGCCAGTAATTTTTGCACCGCGGTGTCATCAAAAAACTCAAATGCCGTCAAATCCAGCGCACGCTGAAACGTCGCCAAAATCTGCATGATATGGGCAAACTCTTCCACCCCCAGCACCATCACGGTCAAATCGCGTGGTGGACGTTCTAGTCGAATTTGTGCCTCAGTAATCAGCCCCAACGTGCCTTCAGCACCGATATATAGCTGACGCAAGTCATAGCCCGTGGCGTTTTTGATCATGCCGTTGTTTAGGCGCAAAATATCACCATTGCCCGTAACCACCGTCAGTCCCGCTACCCAGTTACGCGTCATGCCATAGCGAATCACCTTGATGCCGCCTGCATTGGTGCCGATATTGCCGCCAATTTGGCTAGAACCGCTTGAGGCAAAATCGACAGGGTAGTATAACCCTTGCGCCTCGGCATAGTCTTGCAGCGCCTTGGTCACCATGCCAGCTTGCACTTCGACCAAACGGTCTGCAGGGTAGAAGTTGAGCACTTGGTTCATTTTATTAAGGCTGACCACCACCTCACCATTTGCTGCCACCGCGCCTGCCGATAGCCCCGTACGCCCACCGCTTGGTGTAATCACCAAACCCAAATCGTTGCACACTTGCACCACAGCTTGCACCTGCTCGGTGGTTTTGGGAAACACCACCGCCAATGGATTGGGCTCAAATTGC
The DNA here is from genome assembly GCF_001591265.1 of Moraxella atlantae NBRC 14588. Taxonomy (GTDB): domain Bacteria; phylum Pseudomonadota; class Gammaproteobacteria; order Pseudomonadales; family Moraxellaceae; genus Faucicola; species Faucicola atlantae. The sequence continues at coordinate 12,139 of NZ_BCUL01000018.1, forward strand.
CGACTCCAGTCACGCCCCCAGTGCTGCAAGCTCTCAGCATCGGTCTTAATCTGTGTCGCCTCAAAAGCATGGGTTGGGTGATTGTACAAACGCGTGCACAGTTTAGTAAGATTAGGGTTGGTAGTTTGTTCAGTCATATTAAACACCCAAAAAATTTTTTTTACAAATAAAAACCACAATCGCTTGACAAAATTTGGCTAAATCATAGCATATTTTTGCCCCGATAGGCTGTTTTATCCTGTTAAATATCAGCAGACTTTAAATACTAATGATTAATTTTTTATTGTTTTTATCTTAAAAAATTCAATAATGCTAAACAAAGACAGATGCTAAGGGCTTGTAAAATCTTTGCATAACCAATGCTTATCCTTTGCCAAGAAAAATTTTCTAGCAAATATCTGCTAAGTGGTGGTAAGTGTGCTAGGATAAAGCGTTCAACAGCTTTGTGTAAAAACCTATTTTGACGGTGACCCAGTAAATTTAGCCAAAAGGATAATGTATGCAAACGGTTTCATTAGATAAAGACAAAATTCGCTTTTTGCTGCTAGAAGGCGTGCATGACAACGCGCTACAAGTGCTCAAAAATGCAGGTTATACCAATATTGAGTACCTCAAAACCGCGCTGGATCCTGATGAGCTGGCAGAAAAAATTAAAGACGCGCATTTTATCGGTATTCGCTCGCGCACGCAGCTGACCGCTGATATTTTGCAGCACGCCGAAAAACTGATCGCGATTGGCTGTTTTTGTATCGGTACCAATCAGGTGGATTTGGACGCGGCGCGCTCATTGGGTATACCTGTGTTCAACGCGCCATATTCTAACACGCGCTCGGTAGCAGAGTTGGTAATCGCCGAAATCATCATGCTAATGCGCGGTATTCCTGAGAAAAACGCCGTGGTACACCGCGGCGGCTGGAATAAGTCTGCCAAAGACTCGTACGAAGTGCGCGGCAAGACGTTGGGTATCATCGGCTATGGTTCGATTGGCTCGCAGCTATCGGTGCTTGCCGAAGGTTTGGGTATGAAGGTGATTTATCACGATGTGCTAACCAAATTGCCGTTGGGTAACGCGCGCCAAGTTGCCAATTTGGATGAATTGCTAGCCGAAGCCGATGTCATCAGCCTACACGTGCCTGATTTACCCGAAACACGCAACATGATCACCGCCGCCGAATTTGCCAAAATGAAGCCGCGTACCCATATCATCAACGCAGCGCGCGGCAAGTGTATTGATATCGATGCCTTAGCAGACGCACTGCGCAGTCAAAAAGTCATTGGCGCGGCGATTGACGTATTTCCAAAAGAACCCAAATCTGCCGATGAAGAGTTTGAGTCGCCATTGCGTGCGTTTGATAACGTGATTTTGACACCGCATATCGGTGGCTCAACACAAGAGGCACAAGCCAATATCGGGCTAGAAGTGGCAGAAAAATTCGTGCGCTATTCTGACGCAGGCGATACAACCTCGGCGGTAAACTTCCCGAATGTCAGTATTCCTGTCAAAGATGGATCACACCGCTTGTTACATATTCACAAAAACGTGCCAGGCGTATTGTCGCAAATCAACCGTTCGTTTGCTGATGCAGGCATTAACGTGTTGGCACAAAGCCTGATGACACAAGAAGATGTCGGTTATTTGGTCATGGATGTGGACAACAACGACTCAAAAGCCGCGCTGGAGCGTTTGCGCGCTGTGCCTGAAACTATTCGCGTGCGCGTGCTGTTCTAAGCGAATTTTTTAAAATAAAATCATTAAACAACAGGCGTTTGGTGGATAAACGCCTGTTTTTTTGGCAAAATTTATGGGTTTGTTATTTGGCTTGACTGGTGGGTAGCTATGGATTGAGCAGAGCTTCAATATCGCTGGCGATATCGGCAGGCGCGGTGGTGGGCGCGTAGCGTTTGACCACATTGCCATGCTGATCAACCAAAAACTTGGTGAAGTTCCATTTGATCGCATCGCCTAACATGCCTTTGCCGTGCTCGGCGCGTTTAAGAAAATCAAACACAGGGTGGGTGTTGGCGCCATTCACCGCGACTTTTGTCATCATCGGGAAGCTAACGCCGTAATTGACTTGGCAAAATTCGCTGATTTGGTCAGCGTCACCTGGTTCTTGCCCACCAAACTGATTGCACGGAAAGCCTATCACGACCAAACCTTGGTCATGATAGCGTTGGTACAGTTCTTCAAGTCCTGCGTATTGTGGGGTGAAGCCACATTTACTGGCGGTATTGACAATCAGCAAAACCTTGCCTTGTAGTTCGGCAAAGTCAAACGTTTGTCCATTGAGACGTTCGGCACTGAGTTGATAAAAATCATTCATGGGCTGGTTTCCTATTTGGGTTTAAATGTTGCTTATGATCAATTGCATTTAAGCACAAGGTTGGTGGTTAGGCAAAGAGTCTTTGACGCATTACAGCAACGTGTTTTGCGTCAGTGTTACCGCTGTACAAATACAGTTCATAAAATTTTTGTAAGAAATACTTGCTAAAATTTGGCAATCTGATTACATTAATCCCTGACTTTTATATTAACGATCAGATATGACCATGTCCAACGCTCAAACTACCTCAGTGCCATCACAGGATGACAACCATCCGCTTACACAAGGGCAGCGCTTAGCCGCCCTACGCAAAGCCAAAGGCTGGACAACTCAGCAGCTTGCTGACCACATGACGGCAGCAGGCGCCAAGGTCAGCCGTGCGGCAATCAGTAACTGGGAACGCGGCACCAATGGCATTGTATCGAGTAAATTGCCCGTACTGGCGCGGTTGCTTAATTGTAGTGAAAGCTACTTGTTATCAGGCATTCAGTCATCTGTTGCACAGGTTCGGTGGCCAACCACCCAACCGACGCATTTTAATGAATTACCCCGTGCCAATAGCGGTCAAACCGACCTTAGCCACAGCCACTTTGCCCCAACCAACGCGCTAAACACGCGCTATCATTATGAAGCTATGACCATGCAACCACTTAAAAAATCCGACAAGCTCCAACACGTTTGCTATGACATCCGCGGCCCTTTATTGCAAACTGCCAACCAACTGGAGGCGCAAGGCCACCGTATTATTCGCCTAAACATCGGCAACCCTGCACCGTTTGGCTTTGAAGCTCCGCAAGAAATTCTGTCAGATGTTGCCATCAATTTGCCCAATGCGATTGGCTATTCAGATTCGCAAGGTATTTTTGCCGCGCGTAAAGCGATTTTACAATATTATCAAGCCAAAGGACTGCATGAAGCCGTCGATGTATCGGATGTGTATATTGGCAATGGCGTGTCTGAGTTGATTGTCATGACCATGCAAGCCATGCTCAACGATGGCGATGAAGTGCTTATTCCGATGCCCGATTATCCGCTGTGGACAGCGGCGACGCATTTGGCAGGCGGGCGTGCGGTGCATTATTTGTGCAATGAAGAGGACAACTGGCAACCTGATATCGCCGATATTGAACGCAAAATCACGCCTAACACCAAGGGCATTGTGGTGATTAATCCCAACAACCCGACAGGCGCGTTGTATTCACGCGATAATTTAGAAAAAATCGTTGCCTTGGCAGAAAAACATAACTTGGTTTTGATGGCAGATGAGATTTATGACCGTGTGCTATATGATGATGCGGTGCATATTCCGCTGTGTACATTGGCAAAAAATTGTTTGGTGCTTAGCTACAATGGCTTGTCAAAATCGCATCGTATCGCAGGCTTTCGTTCAGGCTGGCTGATGGTGTCGGGCAAAAAACACCACGCGCATGACTTTATCGAAGGTTTACAAATGCTGGCATCCATGCGCCTGTGTGCCAACGTACCTGCCCAATACGCCATCCAAACCGCGATGGGCGGCTATCAAAGTATGCAAGCTTTGACCGCGCCAACAGGACGACTTTATAAGCAGCGCGAGCTTGCCATTGAGCGGCTAAACGCCATTCCAGGTATTTCATGCACCATGCCACAGGGCGCGTTTTACTGCTTTCCGCGCATTGATCGTGAGGTGTATCCGATTGATGATGACGTGGCCTTTATGACGGACCTATTGGTACAACAGCGTGTGTTGATGGTGCAGGGTACAGGCTTTAATTGGCACGCGCCTGATCATTTCCGTGTGGTATTTTTGCCCAACGTGGTGGAGCTGACCGAGGCAATGGACAGACTAGATATTTTCTTTGCCAGCAAGCGACGTGAGTTTGGCACGGCTTAATGATAAACAATGTGCCAGATTGACAGGTAAAAAAGCTCAGGGTCAACCTGAGCTTTTGTTTGAACTTTGCAAAGATTACAAATTAAAACCCAACAAATTCAACACACCCAGCTCTGCCAAAAACACAATCACAATGCCAATTGGTGCAATAACTTTGGTGGTGATTTGCCAAAGTGTCCATTTAAAGCCCGTCAAACCAAGCTCCTCTTGCATACCGCGCTGATTGATGAAGTAAGTTGCAAAAATCAGCGTACCCAAGCCCACAAGTGGTAGCATATACTTACTGGTGGTATAATCTAGCGCGTCAAAAATACCCTGCGGTTTTGCCTCACCATTGACATGAATGGTAAAAATCGTCACATCGCTTAGCACATTAAACGACAACAACGCTAAAATGCCCAATGCCCATGTTAAAACTGCCACTGTCCACGTGGCCGCCACACGGCTAAGCTTGGTTTTTTGCTCCAACAGCGCGACCACAGGCTCAAGCAATGAAATTGACGAAGTCAAAGCGGCAAAGGTCAAAAGCACAAAAAATAGCGTCCCGATCACCAAACCAAAATCCATTTTACCAAAAGCAATCGGCAAGGTCACAAACACCAAGCCAGGGCCACTATCGGGGTCTAAACCATTGCTAAAGATAATTGGGAAAATCGCCAAACCTGCCATCAGTGAAAAAATGATATCCCAAATCACCACCGTACGCGCCGTACTAAACAGCTCAACATCACGGTTGAGGTATGAGCCATAGCTGACCATAATTGCCATACCAAGTGACAAGCAAAAAAACGCATGCCCCAACGCTGAAATCATCACCTTGGCGGTGACTTTAGCAGGATCAAAATCAAACAAATAATGAAACCCGCGCGCAAAATCTGCCGTTGCCATGTTGTAGCCGACAATACCGACCATAATCAGCGCCAGTAGCGGCATCATCCATTTAGCAGCGCGTTCGATACCACCTGCCACGCCGCCTGCCACAATCAGCGCCGACAGTGCCATAAAGATGGTGTGATACACAATTAGCTGAGTTGGGCTTGCCAACATCGCGCCAAAAATATCACCTGTGGCTTTGGCATCCAATCCACTAAACGTATTCATTGCGGTTTTAAACACATAATTGAGCGACCAGCCGCCAATTACACTATAAAACGACAAGATCATGAACGCTGCCAATGTACCAACCGCACCCAGTATCCCCCAAGCAGGTGACGCGCCGCTATCGACTGCCACCTTGCGAAAGCTGCTAATCGCATTGCCGCCGCCGCGTCGCCCAATCAGCCATTCAATGACCAACACAGGGAACCCGACCAACGTAATACACAAAATAAACAAGATGACAAACGCCGAGCCGCCACCTTCGCCCGTCATATACGGGAACTTCCAAATACTGCCTAAGCCGACCGCCGAACCGACCGCCGCCATCAAAAAGCCAATGCGCGAACTCCATTCGCCCGTTGGCTTTGCAGGTTGATGTTGTGCCATAACCTATCCTTAAACCCGATCACCTAACTAATTTACTGGCTTTACCAAGCCGTTATATCATCAATGCTTGCCACCTAACACGTAACCCAACGGTTTAATGTGTAAACGCTCAATTTTTCATTAAAATAAGTTTAAAGTCAAATAGTGTTTGACGACTTGATAGGCAATATTTTATGTCATCAGTTGTGGAGAATGAAACAGTAACAGCAAAAAATATCAAATTGTGTTTGGTTTTAGGCCAATTCAGTCAGGGAGGTTGTGATAAGAAAATACAGACGGTGATTTGATTAACCTTACCAATACCACCGCGCTACAAGGCAAACGCGCTATTTAGCAAACCTGCGGTAGTAAAACTTATCAAGTATTATTAGCCGCAGAAACTAAAACAAGATACGACGACAACGCCAAATTAAACCTAGGCGCAAATAAAAAAGATCTGTACAAACATAGATCGATTGTGATAAAACCAAAGACACCACCGAGTTGTGCCACACCGATGAAACGATTTTACGCTAAAAATTGTGATAAATATCAAAAAAGGACAACCAAACGTTGTCCTTGTTTATGAGATGTTAAGCTTGGCGCATCAAGGCTTCAATCTCTGCCACCGTCTTGGGCACGCCACCTGTCAAAACGCGTGGCGCACCCTCGGTAATGACAACATCGTCCTCAATACGAATACCAATGCCGCGATAGCGCTCAGGTACTTGCGGATTGTCATGGGCAAAATACAGCCCTGGTTCGACCGTAATTACCATGCCTGCTTGCAAGGTGCGTGGTTTACCGTCGGTATCGGTATAGCGTCCCACATCGTGCACATCCATGCCCAGCCAATGCCCCGTACCGTGCATATAAAACGGCATATACGCTTTATCAGCAATCAATGTGTCAATATCACCGCTTAAAATACCCAATTCAACCAGCCCTTGTGTCAAAACACGCAGCGCGGTCTCGTGATGAATACGCGCATGCGCCCCTGCCACAAGGCTATCAATCGCCGCCAAATTGGCACGCAACACGATGTCATACACCGCGCGCTGGGCATTGCTAAACGTACCAGATACAGGAAATGTGCGTGAAATATCGCCCGCATAGTGCTGATACTCCGCGCCTGCGTCAATCATCACCAAATCACCTGCGCGTAACGGCTGGTCATTTTCAACATAATGCAAGATATTGGCATTGTCACCACCTGCCACAATGCTATTGTACGATGGCGCACAGCCGTAATGCCCAAACACGTACAATAACTCTGCTTCTAGTTGGTACTCTAGCATCTCGGGGCGCACGGTTTGCATGGCGCGGCAATGCGCCGCCGCGCTGATATCAGCCGCTGATTGCATCAGGGCGATTTCTTTGTCATCTTTGATTAAGCGCATTTCTGCCAATAACGCGTCTAGGTTATGCACCGTATCAACCACGCCTTCGCCACGGCGCAAGCTGCGGGCATGCGCCAGCCAGTTTGTCAAATCCTTGTCTAGCCGCGCATACACGTGCTGTTTGCCCAGTAGCATGGCAGGCAAGCGTTCATCGGCTTCATTGATCGGGTAGGCGTGCTGCGCGCCAAAATCCGCCACCGCGCCTTCCACCCCTGCGCGTCGTCCGTCCCAAATCTCACGCAACTTGTCTTTGGGACGCACAAATAGCGTGTAAATTAATTCGGCGTTGCCTTGTTCTGATAAGACTTTTTCTAGTACCAATAACGCCTCAGGCTCAGCAAAACCTGTCAAGTAATAAAAGCTACTGTCGGCGCGGTACTTATATTCTGCGTCGTTGTTGCGTAGGTGGGTGGGTGCGGTCGCCAAAATCACAATGCTGTGATCGGGCAGTTGGGCGGCAAGACGTGCACGACGGGCGGCAAAATCAGCTTGTATCAAGGCAGGCGCGAGCGATAGAGTAGGGCGATACATAGATGACATAAATGACCTTTAATTTTCTAGTTTGCTATGCATATTGTTTCAAAGATAAGGGCACAAAATACAAAAACCAACCGATACAACGTAACGGTTGGTTTGCTCAAGTGGGTAAGTGATTTACAGCAAAAAAACTTACCGATTTTAGAACGGAATATCATCGTCCACCGCGCTGCTTGGCGGTACTTGATTGTTGGTATGGTTGCTAGCGTCGTTGGCATTGCCGCTTGCATTGGCTGCCTGATCCGCTGGATTGTGCGGTAAGCCTGATTGTGCCGCTTGGGTAGGCTGTTGTTGAAATTGTGGATTACCAAAACCATTGCCTTGTTGGTTTTGGTACGAAGCGTTTTGGTTGTTGGCTGGGTTGTTAAACTGGTTACCGCCTGATGGATTGTTGTAGCCTTGGTTTTGGTAGCCTTGGTTTTGGTGGCTTGGGTTTTGGTAGCCTTGATTCTGATAATTTTGGTTGTTGTAACCGCTTTGGTTGTGATAGCCGCCTTGCGCTTGATAGCCTTGGTTTTGGCTGCCAAACGAATCATTGCCATAGCCCATGTTGTCGCCTTGTCCAGATGGTCTGCTGCCAAGCATTTGCATTTGGTCAGCGCGGATCTCGGTAATATAGCGGTCTTGTCCGTTTTGATCTTGGTACTTGCGCGTGCGTAGGCTGCCTTCAACATAGACTTGGCTGCCTTTACGCAAATATTGCGCAGCGATTTCTGCCAGCTTGTTGTTAAATACGATGCGATGCCATTCGGTTGCCTCGCGCGGCTCACCTGTCTGTCTGTCGTTCCATTTTTCGCTGGTCGCAACTGAGATATTGGTAATCATGCCGCCGTTGTCAAAGCGTTTAACATCGGGGTCATTGCCTAGATTACCGACGATGATGACTTTATTTACACCACGCATGTTGATTTCCTTATTTAAATTTACTCAAATTTTAGATAAACTTATTTTTAGCAAGCCTTAAAAAAACTTGCCTGCTCACGGTTATTTTGCCTCAATTTAATTTAAATAGCTAGCGGTTGGCCGATGAGATGCGACAGTTGTTGTCGCGCCGCGTTGTCAAGTTGGTTTTTATCAAGTTTTAAATAGGCAATGCCTTCATCTGCCATGACGACAATTTCATCAATACCGTTAATGGCTAGCAAGTTTTGCGCCCACAGTTGGCGCGCGCCAGTTTCGCCTAGGCTCAACAAGTCAGGTGGCAGAGCAATCGTTAGACTGGTCAAATACGGTGGTGGCGCGATTGGGTAAATAATCGCCAGTGCCATCGCGGCAAGTAATCCCAAACACACCCAACCGACCCAAGCAGCATGGGTTAAAAGCACACCACCGAGTGCTCCACCGACGAATGCGCCAAAAAATTGTGCCGTCGAGTTTACGCCCATCGCGGTGGCTTTATTGGCAACAGGCGCGCGCTTAGAAATCCATGACGGAATGGTCGCCTCAAGGCTGTTAAAACCGATATAATACACCGCCAAACCGCCAATCAGCCCGACACTGTTTTGCCCAAACGCTGCCAATAATGCCAGCCCAACCACCAACGCAGCAAGGCTTGCCAAAAATACCGCGCGCATTTGGCGGTGTTTTTCGGCAATTACAATCAACGGCACGGCGATAACAAACCCAAGCAGCAGCAGCGGCAAATACACCAAACCTTGCCCACCAACCGACAAACGCAGCACACTGGCAAATTGTGCAGGCAATAGCGTAAACATCGCAGTCATCGTCAAATGCAGCGCAAAAATCGCCACATGTAAGCGGTTGATGTCACCAATCGCCAGTACATCGCGCAGCTGTGTGCGAAAACTGGCGATCGTACCGTTTGGTGCATTCGTATCTGTGGACAATAGCTGACGCAGCACACGTGTGGGGCTAGGTACCAACAGCAACAAGCCCATCGCCAAGATTGCCGCCAACGCGGTCAGCCAAAACAAGCCTTTAAGCCCAATCCAATGGGTCAGCACCGGTCCAAGCCCAAACGCCACCATCACCGACAGCGCGATGGTTAGCCCCATTGCCGCCATGGCTTTGGTGCGGTGTTCCTCACGCGTGATATCGGCAAGCAGTGCCATCACCACCGCCGACACCGCGCCACTACCTGCCAACAGCCGCCCAACAATGACCGTATAAATATCCGTCGCCAGTGCGCAAATCACCCCACCGATGGCAAACACCAATAATCCAATAACAATCATCGGTTTACGCGGATATTTATCAGCAAGCAGGCTAAACGGGATTTGCCAAATCGCCTGCCCAAGCCCGTATACACCAATTGCCAAGCCAACCAACAGCGGCGTGGCATGCTGATACTGTAGCCCATACACGGCAAATACAGGCACAATCATAAACAGCCCCAGCATCCGCAAGGCAAAAATTCCGCCCAAGCCGACGATGGCTTTTTTTTCTGCGCTGTTCATGGGTTGGGGTATTGCCATTTGGCTGGTCATTTGTCTTGCCACACTACCGCCCGTTTTATCTGTCAAAAACGCTATTATATGCCGATTTTTTGGGTTTAGAAAATTATTTGCTTAAGCAGGCTTTTTAAGCACAGTTCAACTACCCATAAGCATACAACAGCAAATTTTGACCGTTAAAAATAGTCAAAGTGTACCGTTTGCTGATGATAGCGAGTCAATGGTGTGTGCCATAGCAAGACGATAAAATTTTTAGAAATTGATGGTAGTTATCTGTATAAACTTAAAAAATATAATAAAATAAATTAATAAAAAATGAAAATAGATTGCTATTTGTCTAAAATCTCTTGTCTATCTAAAATCCGCATCTGTGCTTGAAACCACCGCCACACCGCCCCATAAACCAACCAGTTTTTTCTCAATTTAATCATGAATTTTTTAAAAACAACTGAAGTAAACGATTTATGGCAGCCAATCACCAACCCAATGACGCGATCAAAATCCGTGGCGCGCGCACCCACAACCTTAAAGACATCGACATCGACATTCCACGCGACAAACTGGTCGTCATCACAGGCTTGTCGGGTTCGGGCAAATCCTCACTGGCGTTTGACACCTTGTACGCCGAAGGACAACGCCGCTATGTAGAAAGCTTGTCAGCGTATGCGCGTCAGTTTTTGTCGCAAATGGAAAAGCCTGAGGTCGATAGCATTGAAGGTTTGTCACCTGCGATTGCCATCGAACAAAAATCCACCAACCACAATCCGCGTTCAACCGTCGGCACGATTACCGAAATTTATGACTATTTGCGCCTGCTGTATGCGCGGGTGGGTGTACCGATGTGCCCTGTGCACCACTTGCCCATGGTCGCGCAAACGGTGACCGAAATGGTCGATACCGTCATGGCGCTGCCCGAAGATAGCCGCTTGATGGTGCTGGCGCGCGTCGTCGATGATCGCAAGGGCGAGCATATTCAGTTGCTCGAGCAGCTTAAGGGACAAGGCTTTGTGCGCCTGCGTGTCGATGGTGAAATTTATGACATCGATGACGTGCCGCCGCTTGCCAAAACCTTCAAACATACCATCGATGTGGTGGTTGATCGTTTTAAAGTGCGTGCAGACCTAGGCAACCGTGTGGCAGAAAGCCTAGAGACTGCGCTACGATTGGGCGGTGATATTGCGATTTTGCATGACATGGATGGCGAGCGCGACGACCAAGTGTTGTCCGCCAAACACAGCTGCCCTGTGTGTGACCGCGCCGTTGCCGAGCTTGAGCCCAAATTGTTTAGCTTTAACAATCCGTATGGGGCGTGTCCTGTGTGCGATGGGCTGGGCAAACGCCAGTATTTTGCTGCCGAAAAAATAGTCCAAAATCCTGATAAAACGCTTAATCAAGGCGCGGTCAGCGGTTGGGACAAACGCCATGCGTATTACTTTGGCTTACTGACCACGGTTGCCAAGCATTATGATATCGACATGGATATGCCATGGAGCAAACTGGCGAAAAAACATCGCGATATCATTCTTAATGGTTCGGGTAAAGACAAAATGACGTTTAATTTTGTCGATGAACGCGGTCGCCGCTCAACCAAAACCGTGCCGTTTGAGGGCGTGTTGCCGTACATGGAACGCCGTTATCGCACCACCCAAAGCAACCTTGTGCGTGATGAATTATCCAATTATCTTGCCGATGCGACGTGTGACGCGTGCCACGGCTCACGGCTTAATGAAATTGCACGCAATGTTGAGGTCAAAGACCGTACGATTGCTGAGATGGTCAAGTTATCCATCGGTGAGGCGATGGCGTACTACCAAACCCTGCAGTTTGATGGTGCCAAAGGCGAAATTGCCGCCAAAATCATCAAAGAAATTCGCGAACGTTTAGAATTTTTGGTCAGCGTAGGATTGGATTATCTGACCTTGGCGCGTTCTGCCGAAACGCTATCGGGTGGTGAGGCACAGCGCATTCGCCTAGCCAGTCAAATTGGGGCAGGCTTGATGGGCGTAATGTATGTGCTTGACGAGCCGTCGATTGGCTTGCACCAACGCGACAACGACCGCTTGCTGCAAACCTTGACACGGCTACGCGACTTGGGCAATACCGTGATTGTTGTTGAGCATGACGAGGACGCGATCCGCCTTGCCGATCAAATCATTGACATCGGTGTGGGCGCAGGCGTGCATGGCGGGCATGTCATCGCGCAGGGCACAGCTGAGGAAATCGCCAAAATCCCCGATTCTTTGACAGGGCAATATTTGTCAGGCAAAAAGAAAATCGCTGTGCCAAGCGTGCGCCACACCGCCAAACGGATCAATGGTCATACAGACGATGCACAAGATCAACCTCAAGACAAGGCGCAACCCAAAGCCAAAGCCAAAAAATCTGCCGATGATGATCGGCCAATGATGGTGACATTGAGCGGTGCAACGGGTAATAACCTAAAAGATGTGACCTTAAACCTGCCTGTGGGCGTGTTTACCTGTATCACAGGCGTGTCAGGCTCGGGCAAATCAACCTTGATTAACCGAACCTTGCTACCGCTTGCGACCACACAGCTTAACAACGCCACCACCCAAGTGGCTGAGCCGTTTGACAGTATTTCAGGGCTTGAATACCTCGATAAAGTCGTTGATATTGACCAAAGCCCGATTGGACGCACGCCGCGCTCTAACCCTGCCACCTACACAGGCGTGTTTACACCGATTCGTGAGCTATTTGCGCAAGTACCCGAAGCCAAGGCGCGTGGTTATCAGTCGGGGCGGTTTAGCTTTAACGTCAAAGGCGGGCGTTGTGAGGTTTGTCAAGGCGATGGCTTGATTAAAGTAGAAATGCACTTTTTGCCCGACATGTATGTGCCGTGCGATGCATGTCATGGGCAACGTTACAACCGCGAAACGCTAGAAATCACCTACAAAGGTAAAAACATTGCCGATGTATTGGCGATGACGGTGGAGGACGCGGCGGAATTTTTTGAAGCCATCCCTGCTATTCATCGACGCTTGCAAGCCTTACAAGAAGTGGGGCTTGGCTATATTCGCTTGGGACAATCCGCGCCGACGTTATCGGGCGGTGAGGCGCAGCGCGTCAAACTTGCCAAAGAGCTGTCTAAACGCGACACGGGGCAGACCTTGTATGTGCTTGATGAGCCAACCACAGGGCTGCATTTTCATGACATTGCTAAATTGCTGGATATCTTGCACACACTGCGCGATCGTGGTAACACCGTGGTGGTAATTGAGCACAACTTAGATGTCATCAAAACCGCGGACTGGATTGTCGATTTGGGGCCTGAAGGCGGCTCGGGTGGCGGTGAAATCATCGCTGAAGGTACGCCTGAGGACGTGGCGGATAATCCAAAGTCACACACAGGTCGGTTTTTAAAGCCGTTATTGACCGCGTAACATTTGATCAACCACTCAAAAGCCCCAATCGGGGCTTTTTTTATGGTTTGTGTGAATCTTACTGGCAGGACGCGGCAGAATTGGTTAAGATACCTGACCGCCATAATATAAATAACTTATTGTTTTACTAAATATTTTTAATGGCTAGTTTTTGATAGCCAAGTTTTGATAGCCGATTTTAGGCAGTGGCATGAACAAAAGGAATAGCGTATGACAAAACAGACGTGGTTAAACCATCGATTTGACATCAATTTGCCCGTATGGACGGTGATTGCGCCCGTGCTGGCGATCGGGCTACTAAGCCTGCTGTTATTATTTCATCCTGCGCATGGACTGATTAATGCAATCACAGCCGTTTTGCTGATGGCATCGGTGTTCGCTGCGGTGCATCATGCTGAGGTCATCGCCCATCGGGTTGGTGAACCATTTGGTACGTTGGTGTTGGCGGTGGCGGTCACGCTGATTGAGGTGGCGTTGATTGTCGTTTTGATGAGTGGTAGCCCCATTGAAGACCGTGCGGTATTGGCGCGTGATACCGTGTTTGCCGCCGTCATGTTGGTGTTTAATGGCATCATCGGGCTGTGTTTGTTGATTGGTGGCTTGCGCAATTTTGTCCAAAAATATGAATTAGAAGGCGTAAATAAAGCGGTGGGCGTGCTGCTGACCATGTCGCTGATTGTGTTTATTTTGCCTAACTTCACCGAATCGACAGGCGGCGGTTTGATGCTGCATTCACAAGCGATTTTTATTGGTATCAGTTCGTTTATTTTGTACGCGGCGTTTATTTTTACCCAAACCGTGCGTCATCGCGATTATTTTATTGCCAGTGAAGGGGAGGACAATCACCTAACGGATAATATGCGCACGGTGGTCGTTAGCGCGGTGTGGTTGGTGTTGGCGTTGGTTGCGGTGGTGGGGCTTGCCAAGATGTTATCGCCGCTGATTGAGGCAACGGTAAATGACTTTGGATTGCCCAAAATCATCATTGGGATCATCATTGCGGCGTTGGTGCTATTGCCTGAATCGGTTGCTGCCATCAAAGCAGCCTACAACAATCGTTTGCAAGTGAGTTTAAATTTAGCATTGGGTTCGGCGATGGCGTGTATCGGGCTGACCATCCCAACGATTGTGGCACTTACGGCGTTTACGGGTGACCCGTTGGTGCTGGGGCTGACGGCAAAATACAGCTTAATGCTAATCATCACCTTGGTGGTTACCAGTAACACGCTGCGCACGGGTAAGACGACGTTTTTTTCAGGTGTGGTGCATTTGGTGCTATTGGCGACGTTTATTTTCTTTTCAATCGTGCCTTAAGCCGAACGCTTGGCTAAAAAAGCCATATAACAACGGGTTCGCTTATTTTGTCGGGCTTGTTGGGTGTGCATTGATCAAATAGTTTTAACGCTTTGATTTTGGTGTTACTTAAAGGCGTGGCGGTATATTTTCTGTGGTATAAACTTTATGTGTTCTATGCGGTTCAAGCCTGTTCACCATGTACGCAAAAATGCCGAAAGCCGCATAAAAAAAGGGTTCGCGTACTTCAGCGAACCCCTTAAAAATAGTGTTTGGTAGGCCCAGCAGGACTTGAACCTGCGACCAAAGGATTATGAGTCCTCTGCTCTAACCAACTGAGCTATAGGCCCAACATCGGCACGCCATCGACATGCCACAAGTAAGCCCATTATCATACCGTAAAAATTTTTTTTTGCAACGATTTTCATCGCGTATGTTGGCGTTAGGCATTAAGATTTAGCCGTCACCACCACCATCGCGCCCATGCGAATATTGTCCGCGCGTTCCAGATTTTCGCTATACAATGCCGATGCCGTGCCACCGTCCAAAAACAGCGCGTTATCACAGCGCAGTTGCTCTTTAAACAATTGGGCAAATTGATAAAAACTGACCCACGTATCACTGATGACAAACTTAACGCGCCCATCTTGGCACACGCCCACACCATTACGCAGCTTGGCGGACGTGCTTTGTGGGTCAAAACTGGGATGAATTTTGCCATCAATCACCAACATAGGACCTGATTGCGTGGCATAGGTTGGTCGAAGCCCGTTTGCCAGTTGTTTTGCCATGGCTTGGCTCTCGGTGATATGATAGCCACGATCATCCCACCAAAACACGCCATTGGGCAGCAGATGAAAATTGCCCGCGCCGTTTTTGAGGTTTAATGAGCGAATCTGTTGCCCGTCAATCACCGTGTAGCCAATCGGCGCGTACTTGCTGTCATACATGCCTGCATTCATGGCAAATTGCACTTGCCCAAGTTGCTTGCGCCGCGCGAGCGCCAATAGATTATCAAACGTCAGCAGCGGCTGGTGGCTTGGGCTGTCACGCCAAACCAGGCGCAGGGTTTGGTTGGATTTGGGGGCAAATTCACACAGCGTATAAGCAAACGGCTTTTTGAGCGCGCGGCAGGGTGGCTCAGGCGTGTTGGCGGTGCGGTAGCTGCCCCCGAGCAACGCAGCGGCAACCGATGCCATACCGATAACAACGCCCCACGTTTTTGCCATCATATCCGTTTGCCTTTTGAGATTGTCGCCAAATCACGGATTTTAAAGGTATATTGTAGCAGGTTTAGGGCAGTTTGGTGACAAATTG
>NZ_BCUL01000019.1 GCF_001591265.1 Moraxella atlantae NBRC 14588
TAACTGTTGATGATAGTTTAAAACTTTTGTATGTTCAAAGCCTTCCCCGATTCCTAGGGGATTAAGACGCATGCAACATCACCGCCTCGCGGGAAGTGGTGGTTCAAAGCCTTCCCCGATTCCTAGGGGATTAAGACTGGTTCGGTTTGGTGAAGATGACCGTCGTTGCAGTTCAAAGCCTTCCCCGATTCCTAGGGGATTAAGACTAATACAGCCTTATTTGACACATACACAGGAATACGTTCAAAGCCTTCCCCGATTCCTAGGGGATTAAGACCCCTTGCGTTTTCTAGGTGATGATAAAGTGGTTGTTCAAAGCCTTCCCCGATTCCTAGGGGATTAAGACACAGTTGCTTTTTAACTCCAATGAAAAGAGTACGGTTCAAAGCCTTCCCCGATTCCTAGGGGATTAAGACTTGTTCTTTTAGATTAAAGTCTTCACTTAGGTAGGTTCAAAGCCTTCCCCGATTCCTAGGGGATTAAGACTACATCGCTGAACGAGGACCTGAATTGGCGCGAGTTCAAAGCCTTCCCCGATTCCTAGGGGATTAAGACAATCCGCCAGTCACAGATGTAGAAGCTACACCTGTTCAAAGCCTTCCCCGATTCCTAGGGGATTAAGACATACTACTAATACTAATTATCATACTCCTTTTAAAGTTCAAAGCCTTCCCCGATTCCTAGGGGATTAAGACTCACAGCTTACCTCTGTGACCAAACGACCAGCAAAGTTCAAAGCCTTCCCCGATTCCTAGGGGATTAAGACACAGACAAAGAGACCCCTTTGCTAGTCACGTTAGGTTCAAAGCCTTCCCCGATTCCTAGGGGATTAAGACACATAGATTTTGCGTTCTGCCTCATCGGCATTGGCAGTTCAAAGCCTTCCCCGATTCCTAGGGGATTAAGACACTACTAATTTCATTTAGTAATCTCTTCATCAGTGTTCAAAGCCTTCCCCGATTCCTAGGGGATTAAGACCAACCGCAATCGCGGCTACCACGTCGCGCGTGCGTTCAAAGCCTTCCCCGATTCCTAGGGGATTAAGACCTAGTTGTACCGTTTCTAGTACATGTCAAAAATTGTTCAAAGCCTTCCCCGATTCCTAGGGGATTAAGACGAACAGGTGTTCTGGCTGAGCTACCAAAACTTCGTTCAAAGCCTTCCCCGATTCCTAGGGGATTAAGACGACCATTGGTCAGGTACTGATAAGGAGGTTGTGGTTCAAAGCCTTCCCCGATTCCTAGGGGATTAAGACATAAAAACGACGATATCGCCGCGTAGGTGCTTAAGTTCAAAGCCTTCCCCGATTCCTAGGGGATTAAGACTATCGCATTCCAAGCGCGTGAATAGGCGCCCCACAGTTCAAAGCCTTCCCCGATTCCTAGGGGATTAAGACCTGATTTTACGCATAGCGTATCCCCTTTTGTTGGTTCAAAGCCTTCCCCGATTCCTAGGGGATTAAGACGCAATAGTGTTATAGTCCGTTAACCACCCGTCTATGTTCAAAGCCTTCCCCGATTCCTAGGGGATTAAGACAGCTGGGCTTAGGACACCATACAAGCCTTTAGCCGTTCAAAGCCTTCCCCGATTCCTAGGGGATTAAGACGCGACATGATTTTGATAACCACGCGCGTTTTCTAAGTTCAAAGCCTTCCCCGATTCCTAGGGGATTAAGACAGAGATAGTCCGAGCAACTATCCACGAAATAGGGTTCAAAGCCTTCCCCGATTCCTAGGGGATTAAGACCGCACTTTAGCGGCTTTCACCGCCTCGGCCTTGGGTTCAAAGCCTTCCCCGATTCCTAGGGGATTAAGACGTCAGCAGTCGCGTGGCTAATTACCGTATACGTTCAAAGCCTTCCCCGATTCCTAGGGGATTAAGACGTCAGCAGTCGCGTGGCTAATTACCGTATACGTTCAAAGCCTTCCCCGATTCCTAGGGGATTAAGACATTTCTTTCGCTAAGCTTTCGCGCGCGTCGTCGGTTCAAAGCCTTCCCCGATTCCTAGGGGATTAAGACCCATTGATATCTCTCACAAAGTGAACTTCATTGTAGTTCAAAGCCTTCCCCGATTCCTAGGGGATTAAGACTGATTTTGCAAAGTACGCAAATCCCGCTCGCAAGACGAGAGCTATGCTCGAAGTGAAAAACATGGCTATAATTGAAATTATTATTTAGGAAAGATAACCTATGAATGAAATAAATATATATACGACAGGCACATACAGTACTGCTACCCAAAAAGGCGGTTGGGGTGTTCTCATACAGCAAAAGCTAGCAGATAAGCAAGAACATAAGATTCAGACAATTTTAGGTAGCGATACGCACACCACAAACAATCTAATGAAACTACAGGCACTTATAGAAAGTTTGAAAGCATTAAATTTTAACGAATTATCAAAATATAAATTTTTTCTAGATTCCCACTATTTAATGTTGTCATTGAGAAATCGTGAAAAATATGAAAATACGAATTTTTCAAAGGTTCAAAATGCTGAAAAATTACAAGAACTTTATCGGGTATTAGACTCTAAAGATTTAAAACTCAATAATGATGAGAGTTTAACAATAAAAAACTTTTTGGTATTTAATGAACACATACAATTCATTCATAACAAACAAGTCATGGATAATTTTCTTTATAACCAATGCAAACAGTTGGCTATTAAGGCGAAATGTAGAGAATAAATACCCAATGCAAATTAGCTACCCCAAAATTCAACAAAACACCCTAAAATCCCCATTCATCTAATGAAAATCCCGCCAAATTCTGCTATTGTGTTGAGTAATTAAAACTATTCATTCACTCTCTACTTTCCGCACTTTTCTTATATGACTACAGAAAATCAGCCCTATAACACAACCAATAACCAGCACCCCGAACAGCGAGCAAGGGACAATATCGACCGCTTGCTTGAGCAATCTGGTTGGATAGTCCAAGACATGAAGTCATTCAATCCAACGGCAGGGCTAGGCATTGCTGTCAGAGAATATCCCACCAGTGATGGCGTAGCCGATTATTTGCTCTTTGTTGACCGTGAGCCAGTCGCCATCATCGAAGCCAAAGAAGAAAACTATGGGCAAAAAATCTCAACCGTCGAAGAACAAAGCGAACGCTATGCCACCAGCGAGCTAAAGCATATCGATGAAGCCGATATCGCCTTTTTGTACGAAAGCACAGGCGTGATTACTCGCTTTACCAATCGTAACGACCCACAGCCACGCTCACGAGAAGTGTTTAGCTTTCACCGTCCGCAAACGTTGCTCAAATGGTATAACGAAGGCAACGCCACACTCCGCCAAAAACTGCAAACCATCCCACCTCTTAACCCCAATCACATCGATGCCAATGAATTAGGCTTACGAGAATGCCAAGAAGTTGCCATCACCAATATGGAGCAATCGTTTGCTGATGCTCGCCCACGAGCCTTGATTCAGATGGCGACAGGGGCAGGCAAGACGTTTACCGCCATTAGCATTATGTATCGTCTGCTCAAATACACAGGCAAACGCCGTATTTTGTTTTTGGTGGATACGGTAAACTTGGGTGAGCAAGCCGAGCAAGAGATGTCGGTATTCACGCCGATGGATGACAACCGCAAGTTTAACGAACTCTACAACGTGCAAATCATCAAAAACAGCCACGTTCCAGACGGTCTGCAAGTTTATATTTGCACCATTCAACGGATGTATTCGTTGCTTAAAGGTGAAGCGATAGACACGATACCCGATGACCCAGAACAGCTAGAAGCGTGGGAAAACGGTCAAAAACAGCCGTTACCTGTGAGTTATCAAGCCAACTTACCGCCCGAATTTTTTGATTTTATCTTTATTGACGAATGTCACCGTTCGATTTATAACCTGTGGCGACAAGTATTAGACTATTTTGATGCGTTTTTGGTTGGGCTAACCGCCACGCCAGATAACCGCACCTTTGGCTTTTTTAACCAAAATGTGGTGAGTGAATACACCCACGAGCAAGCCGTCGCCGATGGGGTTAATGTGGGTAATGAAGTGTATTTAATCGAAACCGAAATCAGCAAACAAGGCGGTAAGCTTGCAGCCAAAGAACTCATCGAACACCGAGAAAAGCTGACACGGAGAAAACGTTGGCAACAGCAAGACCAAGACGAAGCCTACACCGCCAAACAGCTAGACAATGATGTGGTCAATCCCAGTCAAATTCGCACTATTATCCGAACCTTTAAAGACAGTTTGCCCACGATTTTCCCCAATCGTGAAAACGTGCCAAAGACGCTGATTTTTGCCAAAAATGACAGCCACGCCGATGATATTATCCATATCGTGCGAGAAGAGTTTGGCAAGGGCAATGAGTTTTGCAAAAAAATCACTTATAAAGCCCAAGATGACCAACTTGATGCCGATGGCAATATCATCGAACACGGCGAAGCCCCCAAAACCTTGCTGTCCAACTTTCGCAACAGTTATAACCCCAGAATTGCGGTCACCGTGGATATGATAGCCACAGGCACCGACGTGCGTCCGCTTGAGTGTTTGCTGTTTATGCGAGATGTCAAAAGTCGCAACTACTTTGAGCAGATGAAAGGGCGTGGCACACGCACCCTTGATAAAGAAGGTTTGCAAAAAGTCACGCCTGATGCTACCACCGCCAAAACCCATTATGTGATTGTCGATGCCATTGGCGTGACCAAGTCACTCAAAACCGCCAGTACCCAACTGGATACCAAAAAAACCGTCAGCTTTGTGGCGTTGGGCAAAGATGTGGTATTTGGCGGGAAATACGATACCGACAGTATCAGCTCGCTTGCCAGTCGTCTAAGCCGTATCAATACGATGCTTGAGCCTGCCCAACAGCAAGCGATTGCCAAAATCACAGGTGGCATCGACTTACAAACGATTGTCAAAAATCTATTCCAAGCGATTGATGCCGATGGCGTTCATCAAGATGCTTGTCAGCTTGAAGGTATTGATATTGACGGCACACCTTCGGAAAAATCGCTCAAAAAAGCCCAAAAACAGCGTGTCAAAGAAGCGACAAAACCGCTTTCAATGGAACTTATCAACACGCTTGATGATATCCGCAAGGTCTCTGAGCAAAAAATCGATCCTACGATTGATAAAGTCATCGATAAAGGTTTTGCCAAAGACCAAGAAAGTGTCGCCCATGAGCGGATTGCGTCGTTTAAAGAATTGATAGAGAGCCACAAAGACGAGATTACGGCGTTGCAGATTTTTTATAATCAGCCACAGCGTCGGCAAGCGTTGAGTTTTGCGATGATTAAAGACTTGCTTGCCAGTATCAAAGCAGAACGTCCCAATTTGGCGATTCATCAGATTTGGCAAGCGTATGCGTTGCTCGATGAAGTGAAGGACGGCCCGACGGATGATCTGACGGCTTTGGTCAGTTTGATACGGCGTGTGGTGGGGATTGATGATAAAATAACGCCGTTTGCCCATGTGGTGCGGAATAATTTTCAGCGGTGGATTTTTGCTCACAATGCCAGAAGTAAACAGGCGTTTACCCCTGCACAGGTTGAGTGGTTGCAGATGATTCGTGACCATATTATGACGTCGTTTGCGATTACGGAGGCGGATTTTGAGCTGACGCCGTTTAATCAGTTTGGTGGGCTGGGTGAGGCGTATGATGTGTTGAGCGATGGGCAGGATTTTTATGCGTTGCTTGATGAAATTAATTTGGAATTGGTTGCTTAATAAATGAATGATTTAAAGTCTGGTTGGGAAGTAACAACCTTAGGTAATATTGCTGAATATGTAAATGGTAGAGCGTTTAAACCGACAGAGTGGCTAACTGAAGGAAAGCCAATTATTCGCATACAAAATCTAAATAATCCTAATGCTAACTTTAATTTTTATGATGGAAATATAGAGGAAAAGTATCACGTTAAAAATGGTGATTTACTTTATTCTTGGTCAGCTTCATTAGATAGTTATATTTGGAATGGTGCGGACGCATTTTTAAATCAACATATTTTTAACGTAAAACCTTTTGCCAACATCAGTAAAAAGTTTATTTTTTATCTTTTGAAACAAATTTCCAGTGATATTCTAGCCAAAACTCATGGTATGGGAATGGTTCATATTACCAAAGGAAAGTTTGAAGAAATTGAAATTCCCATACCCCCAATCAATGAACAAAACCGCATTGTTGAGAAGATAGAAACGCTCTTTAGCGAGATTGACGCTGGCGTTGAAAGCCTTAGCAAAGCCAAAACTCAGCTTGAACGCTATCGCCAGTCGTTACTCAAACACGCCTTTGAAGGCAAACTCACCGCCCAATGGCGAGCCGATTATGAGAGCAAAAACGGCAAGCCATTACCCACCGCCGATGAACTCATTGAGCAAATCCAAACCGCCCGCCAAGCCCATTATGATAAGCAAATCAAAGATTGGGAATTAGCCGTAAAGGCTTGGGAAAATAACGGCAAAAATGGTAAAAAGCCAACAAAGCCGACTAAATTGGATGAAATTCGATTAATTGAAAACTTATCGAATTTACCATTAACTTGGAAAAATTTTTATTTGGATGATTTATCTGAAATTTCTGGTGGTTTAACAAAAAATTCTAAACGTCATACTTTTGCTGAACAAGTGCCATATTTAAGAGTTGCCAACGTTTATGCAAACGAATTACGCCTTGATGAAATAAGTCAAATTGGCATTCAAGAGAGCGAAAAACCGAGAACCTTATTACAAAAAGATGATTTGTTAATTGTTGAAGGCAACGGGAGTATTGAGCAAATAGGACGAGTTGCAATTTGGAATGATGAAATTAGTCCTTGTTATCACCAAAATCACTTAATTAAATCTAGGGCATACAACTATGCCAATCCGAAATTTATTTTGTATTTTTTGATGTCGCCTTTGGGTAGAAAGCGTATTGTTGAAGTTGCCAGTTCAACAGCAGGCTTGCATACCTTAAGTCTATCAAAAGTTAGTAATTTGATTTTACCTTTGACAACGCTTGAAGAACAAAATCAAGTAATTGAAATATTAGATGAAAAACTTTCAGAAGTTGAAAAAAGTGTGAGTGAGATTAGCATTCAACTTGAAAAAGCCAAACTGTTAAAATCCGCCATCTTACACAAAGCATTCCAAGGCAAACTCGCCCCCCAAGACCCAACCGACCCACCAGCCAGCCAACTACTCGACCAAATCAAAGCCGAACGCCTAGCCAAACAAACAGCCCAAACGGCAACCAAAAGCAAAGCCAAAGCCAACAAACAACCAAAAGCCAAGTCAAAAGCCAAAACCAAAGAATCGTAGGGGCGTATCGCATACGCCCATTGCCCGACATTAACATTGATGATAAGTAAAAAAATCAGAGTGACCCATGACAACCCAAACCGCAAACGACAAAAAACCCACCACCCAAAACAACCAAAGCCAAGCCATCGTCTCAAAGGTGTGGAACTTTTGCCACATGCTCCGAGATGACGGCGTCAGCTACGGCGACTACCTAGAACAAATCACCTACCTGATTTTTCTAAAAATGGCACACGAATACAGCCAACCGCTCTACAAAAAAGATATCGGCATACCCACCGAATACAACTGGCAAAGCCTAACCAGCAAAACAGGCAGTGAGCTAGAAGCCCATTACCTAACATTACTGCGAAACTTAAGCAAAAAATCAGGCTTACTCGGGCAAATCTTCACCAAAGCCCAAAACAAAATCCAAGACCCCGCCAAACTATCACGTCTAATCGACATGATAAACGAAACCAGCTGGGCAAAACTCGGTAGCGATGTCAAAGGCGATATCTACGAAGGCATACTCGAGAAAAACGCCGAAGACACCAAATCGGGGGCAGGGCAATACTTTACCCCCAGAGCCTTGATACAAGCCATTGTCCACTGTATGCAACCCAAAATCGGCATGACCATTGCCGACCCTGCGTGCGGTACAGGCGGATTTTTGCTCTCTGCCTATGACTACATTACTCACAGCGATAAGACCCTAGACACCGAAGCCAAGCAGAAACTCAAACACGAAACCTTTTCGGGCAATGAAATCGTCGCCAACACTCGCAGACTGTGTTTGATGAATCTATTTTTGCATGGCATTGGCGAAATGGGCGGTGAAAGTCCGATTAGCTCGCTCGATGCCTTGGTGTCGCCACCCAAGCAACCTGTCGATATGGTACTTGCCAATCCGCCATTTGGCAAAAAAAGTAGCATGACCATCACCAACGAAGAAGGCGAACTGGAAAAAGAAGATTTTGTCTATAATCGCCAAGATTTTTGGGCGACCACGTCTAACAAACAAGTCAATTTTTTACAGCATATCTACACCATGCTCAAACAAACAGGTAAGGCGGGCGTGGTCGTGCCTGATAACGTACTGTTTGAAGGTGGGGCAGGCGAAACCGTGCGTAAAAACTTACTTGAAAAGACCGACTTGCATACCATTCTACGTTTACCGACAGGGATTTTTTATGCCAATGGGGTAAAAGCAAACGTGCTGTTTTTTGACAACCATACCGCTCAAGAACAAGCCGTCACCAAAGAGGTGTGGATTTATGACTACCGCACCAACATCCACCACACACTCAAGAAAAAGCCGATGACATTGGCGGATTTGCAAGACTTTATCGATTGCTACAATCCCAAAAACCGCCATGACCGCAAGGAAACCTACCATGCCGAAACCAATCCAGACGGACGCTGGCGGAAATTTAGCATTGATGACATTAAGAAGCGAGATAAAACTAGTTTAGATATTTTCTGGCTTAAAGATAACTCACTGACTGACCTTGATAACTTGCCAGAGCCTGAAGAGCTTGCCAATGATATCATCGAGAATATTGAGGCAGGGCTGGCGAGCTTTCGAGCGGTGTTAAGTGAGTTAGAAAATTAAAATACATACCTATTGAAATATAAGGAAATTAGTATGACCATTATGCAAAACTCAAGTAAAGCCCAAGACCGTACATTGGGCGTTTGGTATCAAAATATTGAGCAAGGCTCAGTAAAGTTACCAAGATTTCAGCGTTTTGAAGCGTGGGATAGAAGTCGTATTACCAGTTTTTTAAATACGGTGATTAACAATTTACCTGTAGGCGTGGCACTGTGTCTAGAAGTTGCTGGTGATGAAAAATTTGTTTCTCGTTTTATTAAGACTGCAGAACCCAAAAATCATACGGTGACGGTTAATCAACATTTACTTGATGGGCAACAGCGATTGACCGCATTTTGGCGAGCCATTCATAACAATTATGACTATGAAACATATGTAGTTTATATTCCTGAATTTGATAAAAAAGAACAAAAATCAAGCGATAAAATGGAAGTGCATGTCATTGGACGTTGGTACGATAAGAATGGTCGGAAGATGCCATTATGGGCAGATATTCCAGCACAGATGCTCGAAAGAGGTTTTGTACCAGTCAATCTATTACGCCCAGGAGATATAACTAGCGAACTAGATGAATGGTTGAACCAGGCATTGACTGAACCTAAACAGGATACTTCCCCACCCGAAGAATTTATTCAAAAATTTATGCAATTTACCAAAGAAAAGGAGAGGTTAAAAAGCATTATCACTCAGCTTCGTGAAAGAGTGACTCACTATAACTTACCTTATCTTTCCTTACCGTCCTCAACGCCAAAAGAAGTGGCATTGCAAGTATTCATCAATATGAATACCAATAGTAAACCACTGAGTTTATTCGATATTATTGTTGCAGAGATTGAAAGTGTGTCGGGCTCATCATTGCATGATTTAGAAGATGAACTTGCTGAGAATGTGCCAGAGGCGTCGCAGTATAGTGATATGCGAAGTTTAATATTATCGACCTCTGCTTTATTACAAGATAAGTTGCCTAACAACCAAGGCATGATTGAAATGGATAAACAGCAGATGCTAGCTAATTGGGGTCAACTGACTAGTGGCTTACAGAAAATGGCTAAGTTATTACGTAGCCAAAATGTATTTGATAAACAGCGTCTGCCTACCAATGCTGTATTGGCAGTCATTGCAGCGGTATATAATATAATACCCGAGCATGGCGATTTTGTCGCTAAAGCTGAAAAACTATTGAAAGCCTATTTGTGGACAGCATTTTTTACCAATCGTTATGAAAACGCCGCCGCAACAAGAGCCTATGCTGACTATAAAGCATTAAAAAGATTGTTGCAAAATCCAGAATTTACCGAAGATGATTATAGCTCGGTACCGATTTTAAATCGTGAAAATTATCCATTGATGCCCATAGAAAAAATCGCTAGTGCTAAATGGCCAAAAAGCACCAGCATAGAAGCAAGAGGGCTACTTGCTATCAGTAATTACTTTGGTGCCAATGATTTTGCAGATAATCGCCGTGTTGACGCAGACAATATTACAAAACGAGAATATCACCATTTATTTCCAGATGCGTTAATAAAAGAAAGCAACGAAGAAGCTGATAGTTATTTTGCCATGAATTGTGCATTAATTACGTGGAAGACTAATCGTACAATCGGACGAGCTGACCCATTAATTTACTTGAAAGAACGTGTTGAACTCTCTGACGAAGAAGCGGTCAAGGAAAGATTAAAAAGTCATTTAATACCTTACGATTCTCTTAGTAAAGCTCATTACGAAGGTTTAGTGGGTGACGCATTGACCGAGAAAGTCACTGCGGATTTTGAAGCATTTAAATTAGAACGGGCACGACTATTCAAAAAAGCCATTGATTTTTTAGCTGAAGGTCAGCAACCATCATTAGAAAAAGTTTTGCAAACTTCATAAATCAAATCTTTAAACAAAAACCCCATTAAAAAATGGGGTTTTCTTTTTTTATTGAGCAGTTTACCAACCTAACGGATAATCAATCTGCTCATTACAAAGCCATTCGTCATGCGGATTAACACACGCCATAAAACGGCTGCCCAACTCGCCAATACGATTGTAATATGGTAAGCCATTATCTAACTCTCGCTGTACCCAAATGCGTACCGCTTCATGGTTGTAAAAAATTTTGTTCACATTGAGCATTTCCGCCAAGCCAGCACCTTGTTGGATTTCAAGCGTAGCAATAAGCTCATCAGACAATTTAATCGCTTCGAGCGACAGCCAAACGGATGGATGTGGAAAATTAAAATACATAGTCTATCTCCTGTTGGTTAATTTGTATTTTCACAGAAGCAAAATAACCTTCTGTAGAACAAATCATAGCATAAAAATAACTTAATGCAAGATATTTTTATCTATAGGAGATAAATATTTTCTTTTGGAGATTTTATTCTTTGACTATTTCGTAGAGTTCACCGACTCCAATCTCTAAATATTCACACAATTTTTCTACCACTTCCAATTCAATACGAGTGGCTTCTTCATTATAAATGCGAGTAATTGTGCCACGATTGATACCCGTATCACGAGCCACATCGGCAATTTTTAGCCGTTTTTCACCCATGATTTTTGAGAGATTACATTTCAGCATAGTTTTTCCTAGATTAAAATAATCTACTGTAAATAAAAATATCTTGCAATAGAATAAAATTTAGCATAGGATATGTTCTGTAGGAGATAATTTGGTTTATCTACAGTTCACTTTAACCTATCAGAGGATTTTACTATGGATTATACCTATCTGACAACCGATGAATTGGCTTCTCGTATCAAATACGACAGTCGTACCATTCGCAACCAACTTAAAGATGCGGTGTTTATCGAAGGCGTGCATTATATTCGCCCTTTTCAAGGCCGCAAAATTTTATACATTTGGCAAAAAGTGGAAGCTTTAATGCTCAATGGCTATGAAGATGACATTCCGTTTGTTGCAGGGGGTGCGTGATATGGCAAGTATCAATAGCCGTGCGGGCAAGTTGTATATTGATTTTCGCTATTTTGGCAAGCGTTGTCGAGAGATGACGTTGCTTGAAGATACCAAGCCTAACCGTAAACGCTTAGAGAATTTCGTAACCAAACTGGAAGCTGAAATCAGCTTAGGTACATTTCGTTATGAAAAGTATTTTCCCAATAGCAAAAAACTGGAGGAATTCCAATCGCTTGAGCTGATAAAAGAAACCAACAGCCATCACGATGCATCTATGAGTTTTGACAACTTTGCCAAGCTATGGATAACAGAGAAAAAACCTGAATGGCGAGCTTCGCAAATTCAGAATGTGGAAGATATTTTTCGGATTTATCTGAATCCCTTTTTTGGCAAAATGGCGGTGAACTGTATCAAAAAGTCGTTGATTATGAAGTTTCGTGGACAGTTGGTAGAAAACGGTAACGATGGCAAACCGCTGTCCGCTTCTCGTATCAACCATATTATGACACCTTTACGGATGGTCATCAACGAAGCGTCAGAGCGATTTGAATTTGAATCACCTTGGAAAAATATCAAGCCATTGACTGTGCCAAAATCAGATATTCAGCCTTTTGATTTAGATGAAGTAATGCAAATTTTGGACAATGTGCGAACGGACTTTAAGCCTTATTATACCGTTAGATTTTTCACAGGGTTACGCACAGGCGAGATAGACGGTCTGCCTTGGAAAAATGTCGATTTTCAACGCCGACAAATTATCATCAATCAAGCAATTGTCAATGGTGAAATCGGTGCAACCAAAACCCAAGGTTCGAACCGTATCGTACAGATGAATCAATTGGTCTATGATGCCCTGCTTGCCCAAAAGACGATAAGCTATGGTAAAAGTGAATTTGTGTTTTGTAGCAAAAATGGCTCACCGCTCAATCACCGCAACATTACCAAGCGAGTTTGGTATCCATTATTGCAATATTTAGAACTTGAAAAACGCAACCCGTACCAAACTAGGCATACTTGTGCCACGCTTTGGCTAGCGGCAGGTGAGTCCCCCGAATGGATTGCGTCACAGCTTGGGCATAGTAGCAGTAAAATGCTATTTACCGTGTATTCTCGTTTTGTACCCAATTTGACACGGCAAGATGGTAGTGCATTAGATAAAGTGTTAAAAGAAAAAGGTCTTTTATAACTGTGTGATGGTTTTTCGAAATAACCCGCAGCGATGCGGGTTTATTCATGTAAATACAATTTATTGTGCTTTTGTTAATATAAAGAACTATATGTTGTATGTAGTAATATGAAGCGATAAAATCAATTATCTTAACATTTGTTATCTATAGCTATGTGCGACAATGCAACCCAAGAAGATAATTTACATAATTTAAGCCAAATAACGCATTGGTTGAATCAAGAGCTTTATGACAAAGCCAAGCATGACGAGTTACCATTATTATTCGTAGAATTAAGGTGGTTACTAGAACGAGCCAGTCAATTGCGGTTCTTTGTGAGTGGAGAAAGTTCTCACTTTCAACCGATTATTGATAGCGTAAATCAATGGATTTTAACTATCCAAAACAATAAAAAAATCGCTCAATTATCCCAATCTCAAGTCGAATCTATTGAATTGAATGGCATTCAAAATCAAAATATTCTAAGAGATAAAAAGAAACGACAACTTATCGCCTTTCTCGCCAGTCGTGGTCAAAATGATAAAGTCAATGACTATCGAGCAACTTATCTATTGCTATGTTTGGAAATGGCAAAGCTGACAAAATTTACCAGCCGAATAAATGATACGCTAGATAATACTCGCTTTCTAACTGATAAAAATCGTGAATTTCTGTTACCTTTTCTACCGACAATTAGCGAGTTTGATAGTCTTTTTGACTTACATAAAACCTTGGATGAAATTAAACAATCAGATTTGTATGGTTTTTGGCAATCGAAAAATACTGAAGCCATGCAAGCCTATATAAAAAAGGTAAGAGAGCGTAAACCACGCAAGGGTGCAACGTTGCGAATTGATACTCAATCTGCAACCGATAGCGAGTTGGTTAATTTTAAAATTAAAGAAGAAATTCAACAATTCTTTTTGCCCGTTGACAATTACGTCAATCAAAATACTGGTATCGTTAAACAAAAAAAATCAAAACCAGAAACTATCGAGCCAGAAGTTATAGAAAATGAGAGCTTTACTGATGATATCACAGGAGATGTCGTTCTACCGTTATCCACGATTAACGAAAATATCGAGAATGATGTCACTAATAACACAGAAATCAATGAACCCCAGCATGAAATCAAGGAAGCTTATAACCAAGTTACCCCAAAAAAACGCATCAGTCCTGCGGTCGATATCATCAAAGCCAAGCAGCAAAGCGACGCCATGCGAAAAAAAAGTATGTATCTATCTACGGATACACGAGTTGCGTCTGATTATGAAATTGACACGCTTATCAAAGAATTGTATGCCGTTTTATCTCAAATAAACATTGATTATTCGCACAGTGATGATAGTAGTGAGCATAACGAAAGCCTAAAGCTGTCACAAAAAGAACAAATCTGTATTTTTCTACTTGCTGTGTTGTTGAGTGGTTCAACCCAGATTTTTAAGACTGAAAGCTGGTGGCAAAATGCTTACTATGTTGCAAAATATGAATTTAGCTTTACCCCAGCCAGAGCAGTATTAGACGATAGATTCAACCAAGACTTTAGCCAAAAAAACAAATCGTCATTAAATCTATTTTTTCCAGAAAAAGTTAGTACGTTGCTATATGTGTTTGCGAATAGTTTTAATCTTGATGATAAAGATGAATTTGATGAAAAGTACGTTTCTACTCTGCAAAATCAAGCAACTGAATATCTCAAAAAAATTAATAAAGCATATCAAACTCGCTTATCCTTCAATAAAGTATTGGATTATTTGAAAGTAACATTAACCAGGCGAGGGGAAGACAATGCAATCATAGATATAATCCGTATGCAGCCGATTCACCAAACTGCGGCTTTATCATATATCAATGCGTCACAAAAGAATATGATTTATACGCATCAAACACTTTTTAGCTCGTTGCAAAAAACGGTCAATGTAGAAGAACAAGCTGATAATTTGTCCATTCACGATTATCAAGACTTGGCGTTGGTAGATTTGGTTGCATTGCCTGAAGATGAGGAATTTTATCGTGATGATATCGATCCACAAATGGGTACAGCTTTATTGTTGAATGAAGAAAAGCTAAAAAATAAATGGATTTTACCCTTAAAAGACAAGCTGCTCGCCCTGTTCAAAATCACCGATGTTACGCCCGAAAAATTTGTCGAACGCCATAATTTTTTTATGGATTATCTGTATATTTTGATGGGACTTAGCAGTGGCTATCGCCCTGTGATTGAGACATTTGGTAGGCTACAAGATATTGATGTGTATACATCAGCCTATTTTATCAGTGATAAAGAAAACCGTGTGGATGATGGTATTGGGCGATTTATTTATCTGCCAGAAATAGCAGTTTTGCAAATCAAAAATTACATTGCTTATCTGCATCAATACAGCCAATTTTATTACCGTAAACAGCAAATAGTCGCTCAAGAACTTGATAAGGTACTACATAGTCAGCAGGGTATTATTTTATATTTGACTATCGAAAATGACCAAATCATTGCAGAATCGCAGCAAAATAATCCTTGGATAGCCCAGAGAATAGCACAGTATGCGAACCTACCGTTGAACTGGTATCGACATCATATTCGCTCGTTAAAAAACACGGGCATGAGCTTGTATGGGCAAGCGTTTAATGATATCAATCATTTTACCCCTGACATCATAGGTACATGGATGGGACATACCGATGAGCTGGGATATGATTATTTTGATATCACAAGTGGGCTAAAACGCTCACAACTTCGAGATTTGGCTAGCTTGATAAACACTAAACTTGCTGAATACGGATTTGAAGCTATCGATATATGCCAATGGATAAATTTGGATAAAGAGTAAAGAAATGGCAGAGTCAGACCAGAATAGCGATGATAAATCAGGCATTGAGCTGCGTGAGCAAAATCGCAGACAAGAACTTGCCAAGCAACAACAAAAGGCAATCAAAACCGCTGAAAAAATTGCAGAACAAATGATTGATTTGGGCAAAGTGGCGAATGCTGACGACCCGCAAGCAATATTTGATAAGCAATGGAAAGGTTTTGATAAAGCGCTAAAAGCTGATAACGCTTGCAAGACGGCTCGTAACTATGCCCATGCCTATAATGCAGCAGTACAAATTACTCAACAAAAAATAGAAGAGCTTGAGTTACCGATAAGCTTTCCACGCTATATCGTTATCGAAAAACGAGCAGAGCATTTTAGAACGCAAGAATGGTTTTTAAATGGCAAGATATGGTATCAAGTTTATCAAGATTGGCTGACGGGGTTTAATAAACCAAAACCCATTGATTTAAAAGATGTTTTATTATCATTAATCTTGCAAAATGGTATTGTTGAAAAAGCCGTATTACAGCATATTATCAATCAGCTTATTAAAAAACAACTCGTGATTCATGAATTGCACAAATTGCCTTTTATTCTATTCGAGTCAGAAAAAATCGATGGATTTGCAACGAATGTGCAAGTCGGCAATATCAAACAAACACAATTACTCAAATTTCTGTCACCCATCACTGCACGTCTTATCACGTTATTGGATATAAACGCTAGTCATAGCCAAGATTTTGATATACTCTTGCAAGGTGTTTTATTAGATAATCGCTATACCTTTGAACAAACAAGTCAACAAAAGAAACTAAATGCCGCTTTGTATGTCCTTGAACATGTTAAAGGTTTTGATGTTAGCGAAATGATGCTAGCAATCATGCAGGGTAAACCAAAATCATACTCGTTACCACTCGCCAATTGGCAAGTGATAAGCCAAAATCGACGTAACACCCAAATTCACATCAATAAGCTGGCTACAGCTTTACCACAATATGAAAGTAAGCCCACGAAAAACCAAAACAAGCTACTAAGTATCAAAATCAAAAAGCTTTTTGACAGTCCGGACAATCAAAAACTGGGAAAAACACAGCTCGCCAAAAATTTTGAGTTGCTCATTGCTGAATTACAACAAATCAATGCACCAACCAATGAGCTTGCACTGGTGCAGTGGTTAGCCAGTAAGCAAAAAACTTGTAAACCCAGCAGTATCCACACTTATAGTAACCGCTTGTCCAATCGTTGGTTGGCTCTTACCGATGAATTAGACCTTGATAGTTTTGATGAAGAAGACTATGAAGCCTTGTATGAAGAACTACTAAATTTGGCAAAAAATGAATCCGCCAAGCAAGATTTGGCGACGCTGATTGATGATTTTCATAGTTTTTTAGTAATTAACTTTGATGCGGTGAGTATTGCCCCACTGTCCACTGGCTCAAAACAACACCACAAGACAGCCTATGTCTCTGAAACCATGTTTCAAACCGTATTAGCTGCTTGCGATATGTTGGATTTGACCGAACATGATAAAAATAATCTCAAAATCACTTTGATAATGGCTCATCGTTTAGGAATGCGAATTGGCGAGATTACAAAGTTGCGGCTCAAAGAAATTTCGCCCATGCTCGAATATTGCGAAATTCGTGATAATCAATTAGCCAATAACAAATCAACATCAGCTCTAAGACGATTGCTTATACAACTAATGCTTTTACAAAGCGAGTTTGACCTATTACGACAGGTTTATGAAAGTCGAAAACTCAGTAAACATACGACGCTGATAGCCACAGAAAGCGGGCATCCGTTACTCAAGTCCAGTTTTTCACAGCAAATAACCATGCTACTACAGCAAGTGACAGGGCTATATAATCTCAGCACGCATAGCCTACGCCATAGCGGTATCAGTAATTTGCAATTGATGCGTTTTTTGACTGATGATGATTATACTCACTTGGCTCATCCTGCGATAGATGCGTTACAAGCTTTGATGCCTTATGACAAAGAAACAGCAAAAAACATCATCACGACGATATTTAGTAAATTGGCGTATCAAGACAATTATGCTATCGCAGGGTTTGCAGGACATGCCCATCCCAATGTAAGTTTTGAAAGCTATATTCACTTTACCGATATCATGCTTGGTATTTTGCTATGGCATTGCGATTATCAATTGACCACCGAGCAAGCCAAAAATATGTTGGCAATACCAAGACGTAATCTGAATATTATCGACCATCGAGAGCGATTTAACGACTATATTTTTAACAAAATCAAATGCCAACCATTGCCAGCGTTAAAAACTAAAATCATTAACAAAGCGTCCAAGCAGAAAAAACAAAAATTCACTTTTGACACGGTAAAAGCTTTGCTATCAAGCTTTGGTACGGAAGAGTTCGAAATTCAACGTAATTATTTTAACGTACCTATCGAAACGTTTAATCAATGGCTAGGCAATGCAAATAAACTCAAAACAGAAACAAGATTTTTCACAAAAAACCATAAATCACGGTTGTTCATTGATGATAATTTATGGGTAAACAACAAAAAATTAACTGAGTTTGAAGGAAAAATCAACGCCAAACTCATTACAAATTTTCGAAAACATTTTAACAACCCAAAACATCAGGAAAATTTGGCATTTTTCGTCATGTATATTCTCACCAATAGCTTGGTGTCTGATGCCACGTTAAATTTTGACAATGTTCATGATTTGCAAAAATTTATGAAGGCGGTTAATTGTTTGGAGATGAATGAAAATACCTATCTAAGCGTGCATCATCTCACCGCCCAGCCGAAAGTCTTGCAAAAGCAATGGCAAACTACTTGGAAAAAACTGGCTAAAAATCATGTGAGTTATCATGACACTGAGCAAAGAAAAAGACAGCCGATCGTCAAACTGGCTATTATGGAAAACAAGGATGCTAATAAACGTCAAATTTTGAGCTACTTTGCCAGTTTTGTTTTTATCATGATGGGTGAAACAATTGAAAAATATGTATAAAATATTATACAATAAATTCAATCCAAATTGGAAAAACTCCATTATGAAAAAATCAATTATTGCCATCTCCCAAATGTCACAAATCAGTTGGCATCCGCTCACAGAGAAGCTGTATCAAAGCTTTATTCATTGCTATGACAATGACTATATTAAAAAATTGTCTGAAATCGGTGAACGCCAGTATCCCCTGATACCGCAAACTATCTATTTTACAGCATTAGACAAATCTCAAAAGAAGTCAAAAAAAGGCAGTGTTAATACTGAAGTCAGAAATTACCAAATTGTCGCTGGCGTGTTCAATCCGTGGTTTGTCCAAAACAGCATTAAACACAAAAAAAGCCAAAAAACGTTAATTGCTCTATCGCCTGAGAATGGCGAATCACTGCAAGACTTTGAGCAAAAAGTTGCTAAATTTATTGTGGGTGACTTTTTTAATGCGGTGAGTTCGGCGAACATGCCATATTTAGCTGCTAGCTTTTTTGGATTGAATAATATTGATGATGAGTTGGGAAAGCATTTTTTTATGGATTTGACGGATGAAAAACTGATAGCGGAAAATTATGCAAATGCTTTTGGTATAACACGGGATGCCTTGTATAAGCAATATGAGAAATCAAAAGGTGAGAATTTTTAAAGCCTAAATTGAGCAGAAATTTGTTTGTTACGAAAAGCCAGTATTTGAATCGAATACTGGCTTTTTACCACATTCTTTTAGACAAATTTGTACAATCTAGCTTTTTAAATTGTATAAAAAAATATACGAATATAGAGTATAAATGTATATTTTTATATACATATTAATGACCAAAAATTTGATTATTTACCTTCAAAAATCACATTAAATTATGCTAAAAGTCATTGGTTGAATATTCATAAAAACCTTAAGAATAGGGTGTTATAGCGTATAATGACTGTTAATATAATTTAAGGTTATTTCATAGGCTTAGCCTGTCACGCCGGGGGTCGCGGGTTCGAGTCCCGTCCGCTGCGCCATTTTAAAATTCCTTGATATATTGAAATTTTACGCCAAATCAGCAATAGTTTGGCGTTTTTTTTATGCCTCAACTCACATCTTATATTAACTAGCCAAGAGCCATAGTTAAAAAAATTGCGCCATCAAGCCGACGACGCAATTTTGCAAAGGTTATATCAAAATACCATCAACGCGCCCCGCGCAACTGCTCTTTGGTATGTATAAGCTCAGTCAATAGGCGATTGACAGGGGTAGAAATGCCGTGTTTTTCGCCTTTTTTGACCACCGCGCCGTTGATGTTATCAATCTCGGTTTTGCGATTGTGAATAATCAAATCTTGATACATTGACGGGTGATGCCCTGCAATGCTTTCGGCACTGTCTTTTAAGTAAGTCACCATTTCATCATAGTCAAGCGTTACGCCCTCAGCCTTGGCAACGGCAATGTACTCTAGCACCATATCTTTTGCCACCGCCTTGATGGTATCGGTGTGGGCAAGCTCGCCAACCGTGCATTCTAAAATCGTACACAGCGCGTTGGCAATGCCATTAAATACGATCTTGCGCCAAATTGCCCAACGCACGTTGTCATCATAATGCACATGCAAATGCGCTTGGTTCAATAGCTGGGCAATCTGTTGCCCTGTTGTTTCATTGCCGCCGATATTTTGCAAATCAATCGTACCGATGCCTGTCACATTGAGTTGACCTGCGCCACCCAAGCCTGCCGACCAAATCGTCACGCCCAGATTGATCCGCGCCATATCAACATAATGTTTTAAAATCTCTTCATGCCCCATGCCGTTAAGTAGGCATAGCAGCTCGGTTTTATCGGTGATAATCGGTTTGATGGCATCCATCATTGCGACCAAGTCGCGCGCTTTGGTGATGACCACTACCAAATCGGCAGGTTCGCTTGCCTCAGTTGGCTGCATGGCGCGCATAGGCAAATGCCCCTCGATTTTACCCGTTACCGTCAGCCCGTGGGCGTTGATCGCGTCCACATGCGCCTGCCATGTATCAAGTAAAATCACCTCACTGTCGGTATATTTTTGTAAATGAAAGCCGATGTTACAACCAATCGCGCCTGCACCTGCGATATAAACTAACATAATTTTATCCTTTATCTTAAATTTTGTTAAAATTAACGCTTATTCGGCGTGATACACATACGCCTCTTCACTATAGATTTTGACATAATGCTCAAAAATCCAATGCACGGCAAATGACACCACAATCGGAATCACCAACCAGCACACCAACATCAACGGCACAGACATCCCTTCACCTTCAAGCGAGGCAATCGGGCTGACCATACCAATGATACCAAACCCACCAGACTGCGGCGTACCGATGATATGAAACAGCGTCACAGGGATTGAAGTAATCGCCGCTGATAACATAATCGGAATCATGATTTTAGGATATCTAAATAAGTTAGGCATCAACATCTTGACCGCACCCAATGCGACGGCAATCGGTACGCCTTTTTTGTTTTCTTTATTCAGCGCGGTGGCGATCGTCATATAAATCATGCACGTTGCTACGCCCATACCTGCTGCACCTGCCGCCGAACCATCCAAACCAATCGCCAGTGCGATAGCGATCGATGAAATCGGGCTGATAATAATCAGCGAGAATGCCATACAAATCAATAAGTTCATGATAAATGGCTGCAACGTGGTAAACGAGTTGATCACCTCACCAATCAAGTGGTTAATCTGTGACACAGGTGGCAACATGACCTTATAACTAAAATAACCGATGCCTGTACCAATCAAAATCGGCAACAAAATCAAATTAAGCGAACCAAATTTGTCACCAACCAGCATAATCATATACACCGCCAACGCTGCCGTCAGCATGGTGTTAATCAAATCACCAATGCCAGCAAGTTGAAACAAATGCAAGTCCTGTCCGCCGACAGTCGCACCGACATACGCCACCGCGCCTGAGCCAATCATCGCCGCACCACCAACAGCCGCTTGCTGCAGAGCGGTTAAACCAAATCGGTTGGCAATCAAAAACCCCGTCATGATAGGCGTTAAAAACTGAAAGCCCTTAATCACCACCAGCAACTCTTGAGCCAGTGAATTATTTGGAAATAACTGCAAAAATACGGCTAAAATTGCATAGGGCAATAGCGCGAACGGAATGGCTTGTGCTGAGCCCTGCAGCACATTCATCAAAAAATCTCTTGGCGCAACATTGACCCGCATAATATTCTCCTTGTTGTGGTCATTAGTCATCGGTGGTGTCACGTCATCTTGGACAACAATAAAAACAAACGCATGGCAATTGGCAGCTCAGCCGATGCCAATAAGATGGCGCAATCATCGGCCATTGCCCAAAATTTATGCTAAAACTAATTGTTTTTTTAAATGAATTGAGAAAGCGAGGTCTCTAACCACACTATATGCAATCACACGCACAGAGGCAAGCAAAAAATATAACCTGCGATAAACGTCATAAAAACAGCGATTAAACGGGCAAAAAATAGGTTAAATGATGACAACTTAAGAAAAAATGGTGTTAGCCAAATGGTGAATGAATGGTACGAAACGTTAGATTGATACGCGAAGTCCTGACGGCAGCTTGCTTGGGCACGCTGTGCTGCCAATGTTGCTGCAACGCGCCTGCCATCATCAACACGCTGCCATGATAAAGTGGTAAGATAAGCTTTTGCGTATGGTCATCGCGGCGGCGCAGCACAAAGCGCCGAGTCGCGCCAAAGCTTACAGATGCGATGGTAGGATGATATCCAAGTTCAACCTCATCATCGGCATGCCAGCTCATGTGGTCACGGCCATCGCGATACCAATTGAGCAACACGCTATTAAATCTGCAAGTGCAAACCGTTGCCAGTTGCTCACGGATAAAATCAAGCTCAGCTGTCCAAGGTTTCGGTGTCAGCGTAAGTCCTGAATAACGGTACACACAATCGTGATCACCATACCACGCCGTCAAACGCGGTAGATTGTGGGTTTTGCCGTATAACGTGATACGATCTTGCTGCCAATCAATGTTTTGAAACGCTAAATCGGCGACATGCGCCACGCTACGCCAATCAAACGCCAAAATATCCGTACCTTCAAAACCATCAAATTGCAAAAATTGGCGCAGCAGTGTATCGCTGACTGATGGCACAAAAAAATACGGCGCGTAATACAACACACCGTTTGGAACATCAATCCATACGCCTTGATGGTCAGTATCTAATCGCGCAGCGTAGGGCGTATCAGCAAATCTACCGTACCGAACAAGTCTAGCAACTCGTTCAGTATCATCGGCAAATAGATCCAAATTCACGATAAAACAAAATAGGATAAATCGCTAAGCTTGATCATCGTTTGGCGTATTTTGCCCAATCTGCATATACGTGGCAAAATTTTCGGCATAATCGTCGATATTATCTGCCAACATACGCTCAAAGTTTTTGCCAAAATGTTCGATGATCTCGGCCTTTTCTTTGGCATAATCACTGCCTTTGACAAAACCTGTCGCCGCTGTCCACGCACTAAAGCGTGCCACCGCGTACAACATCGAGGCGGTGATTTTGCCAGCATGTACCTCATCGGTACGCAAGCTGTTGGCAAGGTTGATAAACGCATCGGCGCGTTCATAAAACGCTTGCATCTCAGCGGTGATCGCGTCGTCTTGCGTGGGGTCTTGTGATGACGGTTGGCTAGTTGGGTTTAGGTTGGATGCGTTCATAAGCTAGATTGTAAATCGGTTTATATCAAGCAAGGTTGGATGAAAAGAAGGTTGAACTAAAAGACAGCTAAGTTAAAAAATCATTTTAACTTATACAAAACAACAGGCAAGTTTTGCAATGGTTGGTAAATGCCGATCATATTTATGTTTAACCAATCGAACCAAACCAACCAAACAAACTTGCCTACAGGTGAATACTGGCGACTACAGCCCAGCCGCCGCCTTTAGAATATCGGCGCGATCGGTGCGCTCCCATGTAAACGCAGTTTCTGTCCCCTCACGCCCAAAATGCCCGTAGCTGGCGGTTTGTTGGTACATCGGCTGCAACAGGTTTAGCATACGCGTGATGCCATATGGGCGCAAGTCAAAATGCTCACGAATCAGCGCAATGATTTGCTCATCGGCGATTTTGCCTGTGCCAAACGTGTTAATTGCAATTGAGGTTGGCTCTGCCACGCCGATGGCATAACTCACCTGAATTTCACAGCGATCGGCAAGTCCAGCTGCTACGATGTTTTTGGCAACATAACGCCCTGCATATGCCGCGCTGCGGTCTACCTTGGACGGGTCTTTGCCCGAGAACGCACCACCGCCATGGCGTGCCATACCGCCATAGGTATCGACGATGATTTTACGCCCCGTCAGCCCTGCATCACCAACAGGACCACCGATGACAAACATACCCGTTGGGTTGATATGGTACTTGGTAGCCGCGTGCAGCATGTGGGCAGGGATCACAGGTTTGATAATCTCTTCCATCACCGCTTCATGCAAATCGGTTTGGCTGATAGCAGGGTCATGTTGGGTTGAAAGCACCAACGCGTCAATATGTGCAGGGGTTACGCCATCATAACGCACACTGACTTGTGCCTTGGCATCGGGACGCAGCCACGCCAATTTGCCTGTTTTGCGCAGCATGGCTTGGCGCTCCATCAAGCGATGCGCCAACTGAATTGGAGCAGGCATGAGCACGTCGGTTTCGTGTGAGGCATAGCCAAACATCAAGCCTTGGTCGCCTGCGCCTTGGTCTTCAGGACGTGCACGGTCTACACCTTGGGCGATTTCGGGCGATTGCTTGCCAATCATGTTGATGACAGCACACGTCGCGCCATCAAAGCCCAAATCTGAGTGGTTGTAGCCGACGTGAGTCACCGTATCGCGGACGATTTTTTCTATATCAATGTTGGCAGTGGTGCTAATTTCACCTGCCAACACAACCGCGCCCGTTTTAACCAAAGTTTCACACGCCACACGGGCATGGATATCTTCATCCAAAATAGCATCTAAAATCGCATCTGAAATTTGGTCGGCAAGCTTGTCGGGATGACCTTCGCTGACCGATTCTGAGGTAAATAATTGATATTCGCGCATAATAGTTTCTCAAACTCACAGGTAAAACGATGGGATTTAACCGCTAAACAGACCAATCGCTTTGCAAACCTATCTCTGGCGAATTGTTGGCTTCAAACGCGCAAAACCAAAACGGGCTAGAAAGTCAAACGCCTTGTGATCAATACACACGCGAGACGTTTGCAAGTTTGCAAAATGATTGCACAGGCGGCACCTATGTTGTCGACGCTAACATTTTTGACGCTAACATGTTTTATGTCAAACATTTACTGCCAAGTAAAACTGGATGCCGCAAGTAACCTACTATTTTACCCGATTTTTAGCCGCTAAGCCATGTACGCTCCCACCAAAGCGCAAGAATTTATAAATTCGATTTTGGCATGTTCGGTTACGTTGATACAATAGCCTAAGCAGATAGTCATTTTTAACACAATTATGGCAAAATCGGCGCAGCTTTAAGGTGGTTTACCAGCCTAGCAGCTTATTTGGTTAAACCACATAAAACGATTTATGATTTAAAAATAAACAAAACATGAGACAAGCCGACAAAAATAGCAAAAAAATGTCATTTTGCTTTCTTTTGTAGGCATTTTTTAGGACAATAAGGCAGGGTAATATCAACATGTCAGTCAATCACAACGTCAGTCAATCACAACGTCAGTTAATCACAGCGATGATTCAACCGATTAAAATCTAAATTGAGTAAACAAGGATAACGCTATGCCAACCCCAATTCATGAACGCCGCCTTGCCAACGCCATCCGCACATTGGCATATGAGGCGGTGCAAAAAGCCAACTCTGGACACCCTGGTGCGCCGATGGGCATGGCAGATATCGCCGAAGTGTTGTGGCGTAAATTTTTGCAGCACAACCCAACCAATCCCAAATGGCTCAATCGCGACCGCTTCGTGTTATCCAACGGTCACGGCTCGATGTTGCAATACGCGTTGCTTCATTTGACAGGCTATGATGTGTCGATTGAAGATATCAAAAACTTTCGCCAGCTGCATTCTAAAACCCCAGGGCATCCTGAATATGGCTATACCGCAGGTGTAGAAACCACCACAGGTCCACTGGGGCAGGGTATTGCCAATGCGGTCGGCTTTGCGATTGCCGAAAAAACCCTAGCCGCGCAGTTTAACCGTGATGGACACACGGTGATTGACCACAAAACCTATTGCTTTTTGGGTGATGGCTGTTTAATGGAAGGTATCAGCCATGAGGTTTGTTCGTTGGCAGGTACCTTGCAGCTTGGCAAGCTGATTGTGTTTTATGATGACAACGGCATTTCGATTGATGGTGAGGTCGAAGGCTGGTTCAGCGATGACACGCAAAAACGCTTTGAGGCGTATGGCTGGCAGGTGCAGCGCGTTGATGGGCATGATACCGCCGCGATCACCACCGCGACTGAGGCGGCGATCGCTGAAACGCAAAAGCCATCGTTGATTATTTGCAAAACCATCATCGGCGCAGGTAGCCCCAACAAACAAGGCAAAGAATCGTCACACGGGGCACCACTGGGTGCAGATGAGATCTTGCTGACGCGCAAAACCTTGTTGTGGGAGCATGAGCCCTTTGAATTGCCCGAAGATATCTATCGCGAATGGGATGCCAAGGCACGTGGACAAGCACTTGAGCAGACGTGGCAAGCGCAGTTTGACGCTTACCAAAGCGCCTATCCTGAGCTGGCAGCGGAGCTATTGCGCCGCGTGAATGGTGATTTGCCACTGGATTTTGCTCAGATTGCTCACGACTATATCCAATCTTGCCAAGATAACCCAGAAAACATCGCCACACGCAAGGCAAGCCAAAATACCATCAATGCCTTGCAGCCGCATTTGCCCGAATTGTTGGGTGGTTCGGCGGATTTGGCAGGCTCAAACTTGACCTTGTTTAAAGATGCCAAAGTGTTGGAGCGCGATGCAGCAGGCAACTATATTCATTATGGTGTGCGTGAGTTTGGCATGACCGCGATTGCCAACGGCATCGCGCTGTACGGCGGTTTTATTCCGTATGTTGCCACGTTCTTGATGTTTATGGAATACGCGCGCAATGCGGTACGTATGTCGGCGTTGATGAAGCAGCGCGTGATTAACGTTTATACCCATGATTCGATTGGCTTGGGTGAAGACGGTCCCACCCACCAGCCGATTGAGCAGCTTGCCAGCCTGCGCGCGACGCCAAACCTCAACACATGGCGACCTTGCGACACCGTTGAGACGGCAGTAGCGTGGGTTGAGGCACTAAAGGCGCGTCATACACCATCGGCATTGATTTTTAGCCGCCAAAACTTGCCACATCAAGCGCGTGATTTGGCGCAAGTGGCTGATATCGCCAAGGGCGGTTACGTACTTGCTAAAGAACAACACACCTTGCAAGCCATCATCATTGCCACAGGCTCAGAGGTTGAGCTTGCCATGCAGGCGCACACGCAGCTTAGCCAAAACGGTGTGGGTGTGCGGGTGGTGTCGATGCCTTGCGCGGAAGTGTTTATGCAGCAAGAAGTCAATTACCGTGATAGTGTGTTGCCGCCAGCGGTGCGCGCGCGCGTGGCGGTTGAGGCAAGCCACGTTGATTATTGGTATAAATTTGTTGGGCTTGATGGCAAGGTGGTGGGTATGACCACATTTGGCGAATCGGCCCCTGCCAAAGACTTGTTCGCTCACTTTAATATCACCACAGACGCGGTGGTACAAGCCGTGCAAGCGGTGTTGTAAGCTGTGTGACTACTCATCATAAAATCATCTAGGCAAGGACAAAAAAGCATGGTAGCATAGCCGTGCTTTTTTTGTAACGGTTCTTGTTTATAATCTTTCTCAAGGATTACGCCACCATGAAAAAACAGCTGTCGCCGTCGCTGCGACGTCAGCCGATGCAGGATTTTTTGATGAAGTTAATAAAGCGTTAAATACCGTCAATAGTGTGTTGGGGGTTGCCACAGGCACGCCGACCACAATGCCGACAAGCACAAGTTCGGTAGGTGGTGCGTCTAGCAGTCAAGCAATTGCACAACCCACCCAAGCACAATTACAAGCCATTGCCAATCTTTTAAGCGTTAAGACAGGCAACGTTGCATTGGATAACGCGATTGCACAGGCACGTCCGAATATCACACGAATTTTGATTGCGGGTTCTTGTCAATTTGAGGGTCGAGATTTGGCGGCAGGCGAAGCAATTTTACCTGCCCATGATGAGATTGAACGCCCAACTCGGCATGGCG
>NZ_BCUL01000020.1 GCF_001591265.1 Moraxella atlantae NBRC 14588
TGTATTTTTATCAATCACGCCCATTGGGCAAGCAAGGAATGAGTATGTCTGTGATGTCGTATGCCGCGCGTTCGGCGCAACAACTCGGGCGTTTGTCCCGTGTGGCGTTGTGTGTTGCCGCTGTCAGCGTCAGCGCGTGCCAACAAGCCAATGATGCCGCCAGCGATGCCGCTGCATCTGCCACCCATGGCACAGCGACCAGTGGTAAAAAAATCCGTATCGCCACCGAAGGCGCGTATCAACCATTTAATTACACCAACAGCGATGGCGGCCTAGCAGGCTATGATGTGGACGTGGCAAAGGCGGTTTGTGCTGAGC
This sequence comes from Moraxella atlantae NBRC 14588, assembly GCF_001591265.1. Classification (GTDB taxonomy): domain Bacteria; phylum Pseudomonadota; class Gammaproteobacteria; order Pseudomonadales; family Moraxellaceae; genus Faucicola; species Faucicola atlantae. The sequence goes on from NZ_BCUL01000020.1 coordinate 319, forward strand.
TCAAAGCCGATTGCCAAATCGTTGCGCAAGATTGGGATGGTATCATTCCAGGACTTTTGGCAGGCAAATATGACGCGATTGTGTCGGGTATGTCGGTCACACCAGAACGCGCTGCGCAGGTGGATTTTACCCAACCGTATTACAAAAATACCATCGTGTGGTTGGCGCCGACGACGGGTAAATTTAACCCTGCCAATATCAAAGGCTACAAACTGGCAACCCAACGTTCAACCACATTGGGGCAGTACTTGCAAGACCATTTTAAAGCCGATAATGATCTTAAATTGTATGACACGTATGACAACGCGTTTATGGATTTAAAATCAGGGCGTGTCGATAGTGTGCTGGCAGAAAAAGTCACCGCGTCTGAGTGGCTCAAGCAAAACCATGACAAATTTGCCATCATGGGCGATGAAATCGACAACAATGATAATATCGCCATTGCGGTGCGTCGCAATGATGCGCTCAAAGGTGAGCTTGACCAGGCATTGACGACGCTCAAAAATAACGGTCAGCTTGACAAGCTACAACAGCAACACTTTGCGCAATAATTGGACAACAGGTGGTGAGTATGAAGGTCATGGAAATTAATCGAGTGTCACCAACGTGGCAGCGTATGTGCCTGTCGGGATTATTAGCAGGTGTGGCGGCGTTTGGCGTGAGTGCGTGCCAAAAATCAACAGACTCTGGTGCAACCAGCGCGGCAAACGCACCTGCCGCAAGTGCATCTGGCAGTGCAGCCGATAACGCCAACTGGCCGCAAATTCGCATTGCCACTGAATCAAGCTATGCGCCATTTAGCTACAAAGACGCGCAGGGTAATGTGGTCGGCTTTGAGATTGACCTTGCCCATGAGCTATGTGAGCAAGCCAAAATCCGTTGTGAGATCATCTCACAAGACTGGGATGGGCTGATTCCAGGACTACAGGCGCAAAAATACAGCGCGATTATGGCAAGTATGTCAGATACGCCCACACGCCGCGAGGTGGTGACATTTAGTGAGCCGTACTTTATTAATAACTTGGTGATTCTTGGCAAAAAAGGCGTGGATAAAGGCGCAGATGATTTGGCAGGTAAAACCATTGCTGTTGAGCGTGCTACCACTGCCGCCGACTATATTGCCGCACACTTTCCCAATGCGGTGGTCAAAAGCTACGACAACCAAGAAAACGCTTATCTTGATTTGGCATCGGGACGGGCGGATTTGATGTTGTCAGACAGCGCACCAGCCTTGCATTGGCTAAACACCGATCGCGGACAAGGCTTTGAAGTTAAAGGCGAACCAATTAAAATTGATGACAAAATTGCCATCGCCATGCGCCAAAACGATCCACTGGTGGGGCAGTTTAACGACGCGCTCGCTGCGCTTAAAGCCAATGGCAAATACGACAAGTTGTACCATCAATATTTTGCCGATATTCATCAATAAATCAGATGCTATCAAACGGCAAATACTTTGATTGACCCGACCCGTCAAGGACTGACACATGAACGCAATGAATTTATTCACACGTTTTGGGCTAAAACACTCACCAAACACGCATACTGCCAAGCCGCTGATGGTGGGCGCACTGTGTGCGATGTTGCTAGGCGCGTGTCAGCCTGCCAGCACGCCTACAGGGCAAGCTGATACACAAAATGGCAGTACGGCCAACGCAGCAACTGGCCGCACGCTGCGGATTGCCACCGAGGGCGCGTATCGTCCATTTAATTACACCAATGCCGATGGCAGCTTGGATGGGTTTGATGTGGACATCGCCAAGGCGTTATGTGCTGAGCTTAAAGCGCAATGTGAAATCAAAGCACAAGACTGGGATGGCATTATCCCTGCACTAAACGCGCACAAATACGACGCGATTGTGTCGGCGATGTCGGTTACGCCTGAGCGCGCGGCACAGGTGGATTTTACCGAGCCATACTTTGATAATATGTTGGTGTTTTTGGCGCGTGATGACAGCACCTTTAACCCCGATGATACGGCACAAATTGATAGCCATACCCTGACCGCGCAGCGTTCGACAATCTCGGCGCAGTGGCTTGCTAACAAGCATCCAAATGCCAACGTCAAGCTGTATGATACGCTTGACAATGCATTTATGGATTTGGCAGCAGGTCGTGCTGATGCCATGGTGGCGGATCGTGCGCCTGCATTGGTGTGGCTACAAACGCCATCGGGTCAAGGCTTTAGCCAAAAAGGTGCGCCAATTGATATCCAAGATAAATTGGCGGTTGCGGTGCGCCGTGGCGATCCGCTCAAAGGTGAGATCAACAGCGCATTGGCAGCCATTCGCAGCAACGGCACGTATGACCGAATTGTACAGCAGCATTTTGGTGGTCTATCAGCGCATGATTCGGCGGCCTCATCGGTCACTGCTGCATCAGCAGCACCAGCCGCCACGTCTGGCAGCACAAGCCAACCGTGATTTTGACCATGGACCATCATCAACCAATAGACAGACAGCAGAGGCAAACAGGTGTTTGATTTACAAGGCTATGGGCATTTATTGCTAAGCGGTTCGCTGATTACCATCAAGCTTGCACTCACCAGCCTTGCTATTGGTCTGTTGTTGGGGCTATTGGGTGCAAGTGCTAAGTTATCGCGCTTTGCTGTACTGCGCGGATTGGCAACGGCATATACCACGTTGGTGCGTGGTATTCCTGAGCTGTTGTCGGTGCTGTTTATTTATTTTGGCGGCTCTATGCTGCTGATGGCACTGCTGAAAAACTTTGGCTACACCGATTATGTCGAAATTAGCCAGTTTTGGGCAGGTGTGGCAGCGTTGTCGTTCGCGTTTGGCGCGTATGCCACCGAGACGTTTCGCATGGCGTTTCAAGAAATACCATCGGGGCAACGTGAATCGGGGCAGGCTTTGGGTATGCGTCCGTGGCAGATTTTTTGGCGCATCACCTTGCCGCAAATGTGGCGCATTGCGTTACCAGGGCTGGGCAATTTGTTTTTGGTATTGCTTAAAGACACCGCGCTGGTATCGGTGGTTGGGCTTGATGATTTGATGCGCCAATCGACAGTGGCGGCAACGTCCACCCAGCGCCCGTTTACGTTTTATTTGGCAGCGGCCTGTATTTATCTATTGATGACGGTGGTGATCACCGCGATTTTGATGGCATTAGAGTGGTACAATGACCCTGCCGAGCGTTATGCCAAACGTTTGACCCGCCAAACAACCGACCGTAAACTGACAGCGATGGGGAATTAAGATGTCGTGGAATTGGCAAGTCATTTGGGAGAGCCTACCTGCGCTGTTAAATGCGTCATTGGTGACTATCGGTTTGGTGGTGATATCAGGGCTTTTGGGGCTGGTGCTTGCGGTGCCGTTGGCATTGGCGCGTTTATCTAAGCGTCCGTATGTCGCCGCGTTGCCGTTTGTGTATATGTTCTTTTTTCGCGGTACGCCGCTGCTTGTGCAGATTTTCTTGATTTATTATGGTATCGGGCCATTTATCCCCGATAGTATGAAGCAAGGTTGGCTGTGGGATGAGGTGCTTGCTAAGCCGTATTTTTGGGCGATCGTCGCTTTCACGCTCAACACCGCCGCTTATACAGCAGAGATTATTCGCGGTGCGGTTAAAGCCATTCCTAAAGGGGAGAATGAGGCGGCAGATGCGCTTGGCATGTCATACCGCCAAAAGCTACGCCGTATCATCTTGCCGCGCGCATTTGGTATTATGCTACCTGCCTATAGCAACGAGGTGATTTTTATGCTCAAAGGCAGCGCGTTGGCTTCGACAATTTCTATCATGGATTTGACGGGGCAAGCCAAAACTTTAATTGCCAAAAACTATGCCACGCTTGAGATGTACTTTGCCGCAGGTGTGCTGTATTTGATTTTAGCGTCGGTATTTATCGCGATTTTCCGCGTCATCGAACGCCGCGCCAATCGGCATTTATTCAGCGTCCCCGTCAGTACCACCGAGGTCACGGCATAATGCGTGCTGTGCCAAGCTTGTACCGTCCGCGCTTGCTATGGCTATGTATCATCACAAGCATGTTAAGCGCGTGCCAACCTGCCCAAGAGTCGGCAGCTACTAGCTCTGCCGATTCTGCCCCCGTTGCTAGTATAGCCCACGCATCTGCCCAAGTTGCCACCGCTGGGACCAACGCGCGCTTGCCGCAAGTGCTAGATTGGACAAAAATTGATTCGGGCGTCACCGCGGTGGACAAAAATACGTTTGACTACCCATTTGCACTTGATAGCAAGCCTGTGCAAGCCTATGCCGATGCGTACCACGTTGATGCCAACAGCGCGCGCTATAATCTCACCGTGGGCATGGCAGTCAATGAGGTGTTGGATAAAGTGCTTGACCAAATCGGTACGGCGTATGTTTCGCATGAGCTTACCGCAGGCAAAACCAGTGAATTTATCATCCACACCACACCGCGTATTGAGCCAAGTCGGCATACCTATGTGTTTGCTGAGCCATTTGCGCATGGGCTGACCATGGATGTCATCATCGCCAACGATGGCATCAAACCACCCATGCCTGCCGACACCAATCACCGCCTACCTTAGCCATTCGTATAAGCTGGTGTTATTGTTTTAACCCGTTGTAGGCTGAAATTTGCCCGTTCTGCCCTTATACTAGCCTGTGATATTGAATAAAAAAGGAAGCAGCCATGCGCGTATTGGGGTTAGAAACCTCTTGTGATGAAACTGGTTTGGCAATTTTTGATGGCAATGCGCTCAATCCAGCCGACGGTATTATTGGGCAGGTACTGTATAGCCAAATCGAGCTGCATGCCACTTACGGCGGTGTGGTACCAGAATTGGCAAGCCGTGACCATATTCGCAAGTTGGTACCGCTACTCGATGAGCTGCTTAGTCAAACGGGGCTTAGCAAGCGCGATATTGATGCCGTTGCCTATACCAAAGGGCCAGGACTGGTTGGCGCATTGATGACGGGCGCGCTATTTGGGCGCAGCCTTGCCTATGCTCTTGACATACCTGCAATCGGCGTGCATCACATGGAGGGGCATCTACTGGCACCATTGATGTCAGCAGACGCGCCTGCATTTCCGTTTGTCGCGCTGCTGGTTTCGGGTGGGCATACGCTACTGGTGGCTGTCGAGGGCGTCGGGCGTTATCAGATATTGGGGCAAAGCATCGACGACGCGGCAGGCGAGTGTTTTGACAAAGCCGCCAAAATGCTGCAACTACCCTATCCAGGTGGGCCCAATATCTCACGACTTGCCCAGCATGGCGATCCTCATGCCTATGACTTGCCGCGCCCAATGCTAGGGCAGGGGTTGGATTTTTCATTTAGCGGTATGAAAACCGCCGTGCATAACTTAATCGCCCATCATCCAACTGACCCCAACAACCCTGCCGACCAACAAACCCGTGCAGATATCGCGGCAAGTTTTGAGCATGCCGTCGTGGATACGCTGGTGAAAAAATGTCGCAAGGCATTACAGGCAACGGGTATGCGCCGCCTGGTGATTGCAGGTGGGGTGAGTGCCAACACGCGTTTACGTCAGGCACTACAACAGCAGCTGCGCGCCATCGACAGCACGGTATATTACGCACCGCCTGCGCTTTGCACCGATAATGGCGCGATGATTGCATTTGCTGGTTGGCAGCGTTTGCGCTCAGGTCAACACGATGATTTGGCGGTCAGCTGCTTGCCGCGTTGGGATATGACCGAATTGCCTGCAGTGGACACAGCCGTTAGCCAATAGCGGTTTTAAGTATGGTAAAAGAAAAAATAAACAAGATACAAGGCACAAAAAAAGGCAAACGAATGTCATTTGCCTTTTATTTTTTACCTGATCGGCGGTTGAGATTGAGCCGATCACGTCAAGTTATAGCGCCACAATATTGTTGGCCTGTTCGCCTTTTTGACCATTGCTAACCGTGAATGACACGCGTTGCCCTTCATGCAAAGTTTTAAAACCCGAACCTGCAATCTGGCTAAAATGTGCGAACACATCTTTGCCGCCATTATCCTGTTGAATAAAACCAAAACCCTTGGCTTCGTTAAACCACTTTACCGTACCGCTGACTGTATTTGACATGCCAGTATCCAATCTCTGCTCAAATTTGAGCGTCCTAAATCATAACGAGCCGTTGTCATGAAAATCACGCTCGTCGCTCAGCTTGTATCTAACGCGTATCACAGCCGTCAAACAATCATAGTTTGCAATCATAGTTTGACCGAGCATACGCCAACAACATCAATCAAAATCTAGGAAAAAAGGATACACAAATATACTTCAAAACAGACTTAACATAATGCGGTGCATCATTATAGATGCCGAATAGATGCCGATTGCGCACGGCAATCCTTGACAAGCTGACCGCCAGTATAAAGTAAATTTTAAAGATAACAAGCAAAATATTAAATTTTTTGTAACGGCAAACATTGGGTCTAGCTGGAATTGTGTCTATCTGGACAAGTTGATTTTACGATGTCATACGATCCAAAAAAAGTTCAAATAAAGTTTTAGGCGACGCCGTGCGCTTATGAAAAATTTGCTTACAAAAAACCCGACTAAATTGCTCTGATATTGACTCTGTCACATTTTTGTCATAATAATGTCACACTTTATTGTAAAAATATGCACAATTTTGCGTGTTTCTTTAAAGTTGTTTACTTAACATCACAATTCTGTCATCTATTCTAAATATCCTGCTTTGGGATATTTGTATGCACACGAACATTATATATTAAGGAGTTCCCATGCGTTATTCATTGCTAAGCGCAATCGTCGCTGCTACATTGGCACTAACTGCCTGTGGTAACAAACCAGCCGACAACGGCAATACCGCCGCAACCACAGGTGCTGATACCGCTAACACCACTGCGCCTGCAGGCGGTAACCAAGCCGTTGGTCAAACCATCACTGGCGCAGGTGCATCATTCCCACAACCGATTTATGCCAAATGGTCGGGTGATTATAAAGCCGCAACAGGTGGGCAAGTTAATTACCAATCAATCGGTTCATCAGGTGGTATCAAGCAAATCGTTGCTAATACCGTAGATTTTGGTGCATCAGACAAGCCATTGTCAGTAGAAGACCTAGAAAAAGACGGCTTGATCCAGTTCCCAACCGTAATCGGTGGGGTAGTGCCTGTGGTGAATATCGACGGCGTTCAACCTGGTCAATTAAAACTTGACGGCACCACGCTAGCAAACATATACTTGGGCAAAATCACCAAATGGAATGATCCAGCGATTGTCGCGCTAAACCCAGGTGTGACATTGCCAGATGCGCCAATTACCACGATTTTCCGTTCAGACGGTTCAGGCACAACCTTTAACTTCACGCATTATCTATCATCTGTATCACCAGAGTGGAAAGCAGGTCCTGGCGCAGATGCGTCAATCAAATGGCCAACTGCAGCCACGGGTGCAGGTGGTAAGGGTAACGAAGGCGTGGCAAGTAACGTGATGCGTGCCAAAAACTCAATCGGTTATGTTGAGTACGCCTATGCCAAGCAAAACAACATGGCATATACCCAAATGAAAAATGCAGCTGGTAACTTTGTTCAGCCATCTGCCGAAACCTTTGAAGCAGCAGGTAACGCTGATTGGGCAAATACACCTGGCTTTAATATCGTGCTAACCAACCAAGCCGATGCCAACGCGTGGCCAATCTCTGCGGCAACCTTTATTTTGGTACATAAAAAACCAACCGACCCTGCCAAAGCCAAGGCTGTGCTAGAGTTCTTTGACTGGGCATATACCAATGGCGATGACGCGGCAAAATCACTTGACTTTGTACCGTTTGGTCAAGCCAGTAAAGCTGCCTTCCGCGATAGCTGGAAACAAGTGGTGGGTGCAGACGGTCAGCCTGTTTACACCAGCTCAGCGACTATGGGCGATAACACTGCTGTTGCTGTAGCGTCAGCTGCTGCCCCTGCCTCAGCGCAGTAATCTTGGTTTGATGTGAAGCAGATCTATATGACATAAAGCGGAGGAAATAACGTAACGGCGATATTTTCTCGCAGTCAAGCGTAGAGCAATACAGACTTGTCAATGTCGGCTCTACGCTTTTTTTTGATTAAATGTTTTTTTGATTAAATGAAATTGGCGCAGGCTAATTGCGCGCTTCACACATAGGTTGTAGGCGTTTTTAATCATTTTTTTCGCCATTTTTCCAGTATTTTTGAAGGCACGTGGGTTATGTCGAATTTACAAGCACAATTAGCCAAGCAGCAGCGTTATGACTGGCTGTTCGTCAATGCCACTCGCTTGTTTGCGTTTTTGGTATTGCTTTTGCTCGGCGGTATTTTGGTTTCATTGTTTTGGGGCGCGTGGCCAAGTATGAAGGCGTTCGGGCTGTCGTTTTATACCAGCTCAGAATGGGATACGGGCTCAGATGTGTATGGGGCGTTGGCACCGATTTACGGCACGCTTGTGACCTCGGTAATCGCGATTTGTATTGCAGTGCCCGTAAGCTTCGGGATTGCTATGTTTTTGACTGAGCTATGCCCAGGTTGGCTCAAGCGTCCGTTGGGGATTGCCATTGAGCTATTGGCAGGTATTCCGTCAATTATTTATGGTATGTGGGGATTTTTCGTGTTCGCACCATGGTTTGGTAAATATATTCAGCCATGGTTGATTGAGCATTTGGGCGATGTGCCTGTGATTGGCAAGCTATTTCAAGGCGCGCCGATGGGGATTGGTCTGTTTACTGCCAGTTTGATTTTGGCGGTTATGATTATTCCATTTATTGCGTCGGTGATGCGTGACGTGTTTGCAATCACGCCACAGATGCTCAAAGAATCAGCGTATGGCTTAGGGGCGACGACGTGGGAAGTGATGACCAAAGTTGTGTTGCCTTATACCAAAGCAGGTGTGGTCGGCGGTATTATTTTGGGTCTAGGGCGTGCGTTGGGTGAAACCATGGCGGTGACGTTTGTGATTGGTAACGCGTACAACATCAGCCCAAGTTTGTTCCAGTCAGGTGTGTCGATTACCTCATCACTTGCCAATGAGTTTGCTGAGTCAGAAGGCTTGCACCAGTCATCGCTGCTGCACTTGGGCTTTTTGTTGTTTATCATTACCTTTATCGTGCTGGTGATTTCTAAGATCATGTTGGCGCGTATGGACCAAAACCAAGGCAAAAAATAACCACGCCGCACGGCTTAGGAGATTGTATGGAACGTAATAATGCACTTTATAAACGCCGTCAGGGTTATAACACGCTAGGGCTGATCTTTGCAGGCTGTTCGGTGGTGTTTGGCTTGGTGTTTTTGGGGCTGATTTTGATTAAGCTGTTCACCGCTGGTGCACATGCAATGATTACCATGCCAATTTTTACCCAAGATACGCCATCGCCCAATGATGTCGGTGGTTTGCGTAATGCGATCGTTGGTTCGGTGATGATTACAGGTTTGGGGCTATTGGTGGGTACACCGATTGGTATCATGGCAGGTATTTATCTTGCAGAGTTTGCTGAAGGCAGTTGGCTTGGCAAGGTGACACGCTTTATGAATGACATTTTGCTGTCAGCACCATCGATTGTCATTGGTTTGTTTATCTTTGCCTTGATGGTACAAGGGCGTAACTTCTCAGGTTGGGCAGGTGCTATGGCGTTGGCGTTGCTTGTGATTCCTGTTGTTGTGCGTACCACCGAAAATATGCTACGCCTTGTACCGAACACTTTGCGTGAAGCAGGTTACGCGCTAGGCACGCCTAAGTGGAAACTGGTCAGCTCAGTAACATTGCGCGCGGCTAAAACAGGGGTTATGACAGGTGTGCTGTTGGCATTTGCGCGGATTTCGGGCGAAACCGCACCGCTATTATTTACCGCGCTTAACAACCAATTCTTTAGTACCAACATGAGCCAACCGATGGCAAACTTGCCCAACGTGATTTATCAATATGCCAGCCAGCCTTATCCGTCATCTAACCAATTGGCATGGGCAGGTGCGTTGCTGGTCACGCTTGCGGTATTGGCACTTAACATCATCGCGCGCTTGTTGGGCGGTAAGCAAAAGTCTAACTAATAAGCGGCGACAAATTGGTTAAACATTTTATCAGACAGATCGATCAAATAGGGATTTAATATGCAAGCTAATGACATGACAGTAGCTAATGGTGCAGCAGTCCATGACGCAGCGGCTCACGGCACGCCTGCTAAAATGGCAATCCGTAACTTGGATTTTTATTACGGCAAATTTCACGCGCTTAAAAACATCAACTTAGACATCGCCGACAAAAAAGTTACCGCATTTATCGGGCCATCAGGCTGTGGTAAATCAACGCTATTGCGTACATTTAACCGTATGTATGACCTATACCCTGGTATGCGTGCTACGGGTGAAATTAACCTTGATGGTCAAAACATCTTGGACAAATCGGTGGACTTAAACCTACTGCGCGCGCGCGTGGGCATGGTGTTCCAAAAGCCGACCCCGTTCCCGATGTCAATTTATGACAACGTCGCGTTTGGTGTGCGTTTGTATGAGCGATTGAACAAAGCAGAGCTTGATGAGCGTGTAGAATGGGCACTCAAAAAATCGGCATTGTGGAATGAGGTCAAAGATAAGCTACGCGAATCAGGCTTGTCATTATCGGGTGGTCAGCAGCAGCGTCTGTGTATCGCACGCGGTGTGGCAACGCGTCCAGAGGTTTTGCTGCTTGATGAGCCGACCTCAGCACTTGACCCAATCTCAACAGGTTCGATTGAAGATTTGATCAATGACTTAAAACACGAATACACCATCGCCATTGTGACGCACAACATGCAGCAAGCGGCGCGTGTTTCAGACTATACGGTGTATATGTATTTAGGCGATTTGATGGAAATGGGGCCTACCCAAAAAATCTTTACCAACCCAGAACGTAAAGAAACCAAAGATTATATCGAGGGTAAATTCGGCTAAACACAAGCCAAATCCTCTTTTCAAACCATCTGTTCGTCACAGATGGTTTTTTGCATTTGGTGATTTTTTTATGTTTCATAAATGCTAATCAGCAATAAATGCTAAATTTTTTCGGTAAGTATTGATAACTATTATCATCTAAATTATAATAACTGGCTGAATATGACGCATTTTTTAATAGGTGATGGTGATGGTAATGGTAAAGCAGGGAAAAATTTGGCAACAAGGATTGAATCAATGGGCGTTGGCAAGTACATTAGGCGCGGTGCTATTGGCAACAGGTTGTCAGCAAAAACCTGATGCCACTGCTGCCACAGCCGAAGCTGCTTCCGCGCCAGTATCAGCCAATGCCAGCACTACTACCAGTACGGTGGATCTATCTGCCGAAACCGCTGAGTACAAAGCTTGGGTAGAAGGGCAGATCGACCAGTTACTTGCTGATACCGAAAGATTCACCACCTTGCTAAAAGAAGGCAAGCTTGAAGAAGCCAAGGCATTGTACCCCATCGCGCGTATGCCATACGAACGCTCTGAGCCAATCGCCGAAAGTTTTGGCGATCTTGACCCACGCATTGACAACCGCGAGGCAGACCTTGAGCCTGATGAGATTTGGACAGGTTTTCACGCCATCGAAAAAATCTTGTGGACACAAAACACCACCAAAGGTACTGAGAAATACGCCGATCAACTGCTTGCTGATATCAAAGAGCTACGCGCCAAAATACCCACCGCAGATGTCGATGGTGACTTGATGGTGCAAGGTGCGGTGGATTTGCTCAATGAAGTGTCTACTAGCAAAATCACAGGCGAGGAAGAGATTTTTTCGCACACCGATTTGTACGACTTTCGCGCCAATATTGACGGGGCAAAAAAGATTTTTGAGATTTTAAAGCCTAAAATCCAAGCCAAAGACCCAGCACTGGTGACCGAGCTTGAAACGCATTTTGCCCAAGTTGATGCCTTGTTGGATCAATACAAGATCGGTACCAATGACTACGTCTCTTATACCGAACTTAAGCCTGAGGACACCAAGGCACTGGCAGAAGCGGTCAATAAATTGGGCGAGCCATTGGCACGGATGGGTGTGATTTTATAAAACGTGGGCAGATAAAGCCAAAATAGGGCTACATTGGTAAGTTGGTGAAAGTAGTGGTTAATAAAGAGGTAACAGATATGGCAACACGGCAAAATCAACAGGCAAATAGCGAAGGCATACCAACTGACTTGCGCCAACACACCAATCAAACATTTAATGCTGACACACCACGCCTAGACCGCCGCCGATTTTTAACGTCTTTGGGGGTAATCGGTGCGACGGGTGCAGCAGGTGCATTGGGTTTATCGGCTTGTCAGCCTACAAGTCAATCTGGCGGCACAGCGGCAGTAAATACCGCGTCAAGCGCAAGCAATGATAATCCCACAGCCACCAATACCAGTCAAGTTGCTGATAAAAACGAAAATCCCAAACACGCAGGCAGTGATGCCAATAGTACCAAAAACTGTTTTGCCGATAGCCAATACGATTTTTATGGACAACACCAAGCGGGCATCACCACACCGACTCAACGCCAAAACTACTTTTTGGTGCTTGATTTGCATACCACCGACCGCGCGGCGATTGTCCAAATGTTCAAAGATTGGACAGAGTATGCGGCAAGACTGACCCAAGGCGACAATATCAAGCCATACGGCGATAGTCCGTTTGTTCCACCTGTCGATACGGGCGAGGCGGACAGTTTGGGCGCGTATGGTTTGACCATCACGTTTGGTATCAGCCCAAGTTTTTTGAAAAAACTGGGCATGGAAAAACTGGCACCACCCGAGTTTGCCAGCCTGCCTGCGTTTCCACGTGACCAAATTCGCCCAGAGCTAGCAGGCGGTGACATCTGTATTCAGGCGTGCGCAGAAGATTCGCAAGTGGCGTTTCATGCCGTGCGTCAGTTGGTACGCCAAGCGCGTTCCAATATCACCATGCGCTGGAGTCAAATGGGTTTTGTCAGCTTTGATAGCGGCAATGAAACCCCACGCAATCTATTTGCGTTCAAAGATGGCACGGCAAACCAAAACACCATCAAAGCACCGAATGACAATATCTGGATTGACCGAGGTTGGCTCAAAGATGGTACCTATTTGGTCGTGCGTTTGATCCAAATGCACCTAGAAACGTGGGATCGCACTTCACTTAAAGGGCAAGAAGAAACCTTTGGGCGGCACCGTGATTCAGGTGCGGCCATCGGCAAAACAGGTGAGTTTGATGACTTTGATGTCAATGCCAGCGCGCCCAATGGCAAGCCACTGATTCCAGAAATTTCGCACATGAGTCTTGCTAAGCGCACAGGCTTACACATCTTGCGCCGTTCATATTCATATGCCAGTGGTATTGATCCTAAAACAGGGCAATTTAACGCAGGGCTGCTGTTTATCTCCTTTCAAAAAAGCCCTGCGCAGTTTATCGGTATTCAAAATGCCCTTGGGCGGCTTGATAAAATGAATGAATACACCACGCATATCGGCAGTGGGCTGTTTGCCTGTTTTGGAGGCGTGCAGCAGGGGGAATATATCGGGCAGTCACTGTTTGAACAAGCCGAAAAACTGGCTTAAGCTGAACTCATCCTGTTTGGCGATACGCTCACGTAGCTATAAGCACCTCACAACCACTTTATTGGTATAAAGCAAGGTAAATCATGACATTCACCCAATTTGGTAAAACCCTCACGTTGGCAGGCGCGTTGGCAGTCGGTGGACTTGGTACATTCAACCATGCCGCTGCCGCACAGCCCGATACACAAAGTGCAAGCGTTGTCACAACCGCAAGCCAGCCGACCCAAGTGACGACACCAGCCAGCACCGAGACGAATAAACAAGCAGCCGACAAAAAACTCAACCTAAGCCCGATTTTTATTCAACTCTCTGACGCGATGGGCGCAATCAAGGCAGGTGATACCGCACACGCGCAAACCATTATGCGCCAAGTGCAAAGCGAATTTGATGCGCTTAACACCACATCATCACAACTTGGGCAAACAGCAGCGCAAGCCATCACCACCGCCACCCAAAATCCAACCAGCGACAACCTATCGGCAGCATCAAGCGCGTTATACGCCTTTGAAAAAGAACAAAATCCTGTTGATTATTCTGCCAAACGCAAGGCATTTGCTGCCAAAATCGTGCCTGCTTATGAGCAGTTTGCCCAAGTTGCCAACGGAGGTGAGCAAGATATTGCCAAACTACGCGCTGCTTATGATCAGCTGTATAGTACCTGGCTGGCGCACGAACGCGTTGTACGCAACACCAGCATGGGGCATTATGGCAAAATCGAAACCGCGCTTGCGCTGATACGCGTGTCGATTGAATCTAACCCTGTCAATCATACCCAAATCCAAACCCAACTGGCAAATCTCAAACAAAATTTGGACAGTTACAACGCAGGTGACACCGCCGAAGCCGTTGTACCACAAGGCGCGACTCTTGACAGTGGTATTCAGTTATTGCGCGATGGACTTGCCGCCTATCAATCAGGTGATCATGCCACAGGTCAAACCAAGTTGGGCGAATTTATCGCGCTGTGGCCAAGTATTGAGGGCGACGTCAGCACACGTAACCCTGCATTGTACAACCGTGTAGAAAGCCAAGTCCCTATCATCATGGCAAATGGGCAAAAACCTGAGCAACAAGCCAATCTACAAACCTTAATCAACGAACTTGCTCAAATCAACCCCACAGCGCAATACACCGCGCTTGATTCCATGTTGATTTTACTACGTGAAGGCTTAGAGGCGTTGTTGGTCGTTATCGCGCTATTATCGGCATTGACGGCTGCCAACCAACCACGCGGTAAAAAATGGGTCTATGGCGGCGTGGTGACAGGGCTGTTGGCAAGTGTCGCTGCCGCGTTGGCATTGCAGCAGCTATTCCCGTCAGCGACATCGGGCGCGAATCGTGAGATGTTTGAAGGCTATGTTGGCATTTTTGCGGTGATAATGATGATCATCATTGGCGCATGGTTACACAGCAAAGCCTCGGTCAAATCATGGAACCGCTATATCCAACGTCATATGGGGGCGGCTTTGACGGCAGGCGGCTTTACCTCGCTGTTCGCACTGAGCTTCTTGTCGGTATTTCGTGAAGGTGCGGAAACGATTTTATTTTATGTTGGCGTGTTGCCGAATATCACCATGCAAAACTTTTGGCTTGGCATCGGTATGGCGTTGGTTTTGTTGGCGGTGGTTGCGTTTGTGCTACTCAAAACTTCCGTGCGCTTGCCCATTCCCAAACTGTTCCAGGCACTCACTTGGGTGATTTATTTCTTGGGCTTTAAGATTTTGGGCGTAAGTTTGCATGCGTTGCAACTCACGCAGCATTTGGGCATGACCCATGTCAATTTGCCTGCGATCGAGTGGTTGGGTTTTTATCCCACCGTGCAGACGATTATCGCGCAAATCGCCTATATCATCGCGATTGTGCTATTACAGGCGTATATGCGCCGCGCGGATCAGCAAGTGGCACAAGCGGCTTAATACAGACAGCAAAAAACAAAAACGGCAAGAAAATTTCTTGCCGTTTTTTATATTTACGCCAACTGCTTGACCGCTTGCGCGCCCCACAAGCCTTCTAAATCATAAAACTTACGCGCCTGTGGCATCATGACATGCACCACCACCGCGCCCAAATCAATCAGCGTCCAGTCAGACAAACCTTGCCCCTCAACACCCAATGGCAAAAAACCTTGTGCCTTGGCTTTGACAGCAACGTTATCGGCAAGGGCTTTTAGGTGGCGATTTGACGTACCTTCGGCAATGACGATGCGTTCGGTAACATCGGTAAGCTGCGCCACATCAAGCACGGTGATATTTTTGGCTTTTAAATCATCAAGCGCATCGGCAACCACGGCAAGGCACGCATCAACACGCGCGTTGGATTTGGCGGTAGAAGTGGTTTGGTTTTGTCTCATAGGCTAACAAGTTCCTTAGTAAAAATAAATAATAACCTACAGTAAGTGGGTGGGTAAGTTGCAATTTACCCCGTACAAATTGTGCTGCCTAATGTATGCCAAAACGGCAGGGGGTAGGGCGTTATGCAGGTTTGTCAGCAGCACATCGCGTGACATGGCATGGTCAGTTGGTGCAAGATTGGCTTGCCCAAGATCAGCCAGCCATGCGCGAATATCGCGGCTGGCTGTTGTTGGCGGCATAAAGTCATCTATTAAAATAAGGTTTTTGTGGGTATTTATCAAGTCAAGCGTTTGCTCAGCAATGATATTTTGTTGAGGCGAAAAAAATTGTCTTAAGGCTTTATCAATGGATGGTGTCGCCGCGTCGTTTTGACCTGCTCGCGCAATAATCCACAAATTTGCCCAGTCAAGCAGTTCATCACCACGCCGCCAGCGCGCAAGATTTGACGCGCTATCATCACCTAAGACGAAGATACGTATATCATTGGGGTAACGCTTGGCAAACGTGATTAATGTGTTGATAGTATAGACAGGCGGCGGTTGGTGGATCTCGCTGTCATCAAGTGTCAAGTACGGTATTTTGGCTAAAACAAGTTGCAGCATGGCAAGCCGATGGGCATTAGCCGTTGGGCTGGCCTTGAGTGGTGAACCTGCAGTCGGTAAAAAACTTGCCTTAATCGGTGCGTGGGGCGCAGCTTGGCGCAAACGCTGATACACATGTTGCAGCATAGCCACATGCCCAACGTGCACGGGATCAAATGAACCGCCAAGCCATACACGAATGGTTGGGATGGTCATACTATCAACACAACACGAATAACGGCGCGGTGCCGCTATCCGCGTTTGTGAAGTTGGTAAAACGGGTCATTTATTTGCCCGTATCCGCGGCTTGAATTGCGGTCAAGGCAATCGTGTACACGATGTCATCAACCAAAGCACCGCGCGACAAGTCATTCACGGGTTTGTTGAGACCTTGCAGCATGGGACCGACGCTGACGACGTTTGCTGAGCGTTGGACTGCCTTATAGGTTGTGTTGCCTGTGTTGAGGTCAGGGAAAATAAACACATTGGCTTGCCCTGCCACAGGTGAATTCGGTGCTTTGGATTTTGCCACACTTTTGACCGACGCCGCGTCGTATTGTAGCGGACCATCAATTAGCAAGTCAGGCGCTTGTTGGCGCGCAAGCTCGGTGGCTTGGCGTACTTTATCCACGTCCGCACCTTCGCCCGAGGCGCCCGTTGAGTAGCTGATCATAGCAACTTTGGGCTCAATACCAAACGCTTTGGCAGACTGCGCCGATTGAATGGCGATCTCTGCTAGCTGCTCAGCGGTGGGGTTTGGGTTGATCGCGCAATCGCCGTATACTACCACTTGCTCAGGCAACAGCATAAAGAACACCGATGACACCAGCGAATATTGTGGTGCGGTTTTAATCAGCTGAAACGCAGGGCGCACGGTGTTGGCGGTTGTGTGCACAGCGCCTGAGACTAAGCCATCGACTTCTCCCAGCTGTAGCATCATCGTGCCCAACACCACCGTATCTTGTAGCTGATCTTGCGCTTGTGCAGCGTCAAGTTTGCCTTTGCGACGTTCCACCATCGGCGCAACATAACGCTCAACCAATGGCGCAGGGTCGATGATCTCTAAACCATCGGGAATTTCAAGCCCACGATCTGCGGCAACCTTGCGCACCTCATCGGGGACAGCTAGTAGCACACAGTTGGCGATACCGCGGCGTTGGCAAATGATGGCGGCTTCCACGGTGCGCGGTTCGCTACCCTCAGGCAAAACGATGCGCTTGTTGGCAGCTTGTGCGGTTTTGACCAGTTGATGGCGAAATGCCGACGGCGATAAGCGTGGTGCTTGCTGATGTTGGCTAAAGTTGGTTTTAAGCCAGTCCAAATCTAAGTACGCGGCGACAAATTGCGCGACATCCAATGCGCGTTTTTGGTCATCGGCAGGAATTTCGTAGTTGGCTTGTACCAAATTTTGCACGGTTTGGTAGCTATCAGTGGGGACAGTCATCACAGGTAAGCCGATTTTAAACGCGCCTTGGCATAGCTGTAAGACGTTGTCGTTTGGACGAATACCACCTGTTAGTACCAAACCTGCCAGTGACACGCCATTCATCGCCGCAAGTGCGGTTGCCATAATGACATCATCACGATCGGCAGGTGTGACCAGTAGCGTGCCGCGATGAAACAGGTTTTGAGCATTGGCGACCGAACGGGCGACCAACTTGGTATCAAGCACACGGCGAGTTTTAGCTGCGCCTTCATTGAGCCATGTGGCATTGAGTGCCTCAGCAACATCAACGGCACGCGGTACACTCAGTGATGCGCTAAACGGTACCGTGCCAATCACGGCAAATTGCTCACCGCCAAATGTTGGCGATTGCTGGCGCACAGCTTGGGTAAAGTCATCGTTAAGATCAAAACGCGCACTGCCAGCGGCGGCAGGTGGATCGACAACATCATCGGCATTGCCCAATCCACGCACACGCATCAAAATCGTACCCAACACGCGCTCACTGGCAAGCCCACCAAATGCCCGTGCAAATACATCGAGCGTATCAGCAAGCGTATTTGCCGCCTGCGTATTACCGACATCGGTGGTGCTGACCAAAATCACCTTGGCATCAAGCGCATTGGCAAGCGCGGCATTGACCTGCTGGCTGTAGCTTGCCGTGTCATCGGCGATCAAGCCTTCGCATACCACCACGTCATAATCGGCAAGACTTTGCCGCTGCGCAACGACATCCTCAAGCAAGTCATCAAGCTGTGCATTACCCAACATACGTTCAAGGCGTTGGCGGCTAATCGATGGCGGCGGATTGGTACCAAACGCGTTTTGGATAATCGCGCTTGCCCGTGCCAGTGTTGGCGCGTCTGCTTGGCTTGATGTGTGGCTGGCAGCTGGTGTGGTACTTTGTGAAAATGGCTTCATAAAGCCTGCTTTGATGCCAATGCTGTCAAGCGCGTGCATCACGCCCAAACACGCTGACGTCAGCCCAATGCTGTGCGCTGTGGGGATTAATAACACGGTTTGCATAAGTTTATCCTGTATCCGTATATTTTTTTAAGTGTTAAAAATTTCTTAATTTTGACCCAGTAAAACTATGCCATGCCCAAGACTTCCTTGGTTTCTTTGGCAACTTGTGCTTCTTCATCGGTTGGAATCACCCACAGCTGTAGCTGACTGCCTGCTTGGTGAAAGCTACCTTCTTTGCCGCGGCTTAAACTTGCATTTTTATCCTCGTTAAAGGCAATACCAAAATGCGGCAAGTTTGCCAAAATCTTAGCACGAATGAGTGGCGCGTTTTCACCAATACCGCCTGTGAACACAATACCTGTAAACACAGGCAATGCACAGCTTAGTGACGCGATATAACGCGCGGCTTTATAGCAAAATACATCAATGGCAAGCTTGGCATCGACATCGCCCTCATCGGCTGCCTGCTGCACACTACGCATATCACTTGACACACCCGATAGGCCCACCAAGCCGCTTTGCTTGTTATACATAGTTTCAATTTGCTCCCACGTGTAGCCCAACGTACGGTGCAGATGAAAATGCAAACTTGGGTCAACATCGCCGCTGCGCGATCCCATCACCAAGCCCTCAAGCGGTGTCAAGCCCATGCTGGTGTCAAGGCTGATCCCGTTGCCCACTGCTGTGACCGAGCAGCCGTTGCCCAAGTGTGCGGTGATCCATCCGCGCTCTTCACTGGCGTTAGACAACGCGTCGGCGCGTGAGCTGACATAGGCGTGCGAGCTACCATGAAAGCCATAGCGGCGAATATAATGCTCTTGATACAATTCTTTGGGAATAGCGTAGCGAAAGGCTTTTGGCGGCATGGTTTGGTGGAATGCCGTGTCAAACACTGCCACTTGCGGCATATCGGGATACAATGCCTTGACCGCCTCAATACCCAACGCGTGCGCAGGGTTGTGTAGTGGCGCAAGCACCTTTAGACGTTTAACCTCTGTCAAAACATGGTCGTCAACCAACACAGCTTGCGAAAACTCACGCCCACCGTGCACCACACGGTGACCAACCGCGGCAATCTCATAATCCTTGAGTAAGCCTAAGATTTTTTGTAATGCCCAACGATGGCTTGCCCCTGCCAATGCAATTTCGGTTTTCTCACCGCTTGGGTCGGTGTGGCGAATCCGTGCCGTATCAAGTCCCAAGTTTTCTGCCAATCCCTGAATCCGTGGTGTGTCATCATCGTTAAGCAGTGCGTACTTGATCGACGATGAGCCGCAGTTGAGTACCAAAATTGGGTTTTTCATGCCGTTCCTTCCTTATCTATCAGCTTTATTTATCAAAACGGTTTTAGTCATCGCACAGGCAAGCAGGGCATTGCCATGTCGTGCTCATCCGTAACATTTGTGTAATTTATATATGCTAAAAAACCACAAAACCTAGGCGCTGTCAAGCCAAATCATCACTGATTTTTGATGAATAAATGACTGGTAAGTCTTGGCAAAATTTATCCTAAACAACATCCATCTTTCATCAAGCCACACTAAAACTGCCCACAGTGCGCAGTCGCGTGTCGGCATAGCCTTTGCCCAAAAAAACCGCTACAATAACTGTTTTTGGCGCGTTGATCGTGGCAAATTGCCGCCCAAACGCGCAATTTTTAGCCAGTTGCTAGCCAACGCGCTTGGGTAGGGTTGTATGCCAAACGGTTTTTTTCATCATTTATTGCCAGTACCACAACACCGTTTGCTTCGGTTTGCGTTGGGTGTGGGCATGGGGCTGGCGTTGATCGGTTGTGGGCAAAAAGGCGATTTGTACTTGCCTGAGCGCACAAGCCCTGCGCTTAACACCGCTGACCCAACCACTCAGCCGACCAACCAATCACTTGCTAATAACCCCAACGTGACGTATCAGACCACCTCCCAAACCCGCGATGCTGCCAGCGCGCCTGCTGCCACACCAGCGACCAGTGCCAGCCCGTTTGACCCAGCCATGATTCAGGATGACCGCAATGCCTATTAATTCGCCCAGCCTATCTGCCATTGTGCTTGATCCCGTTGTCCATGCCGCGAACTTGCCTGCATTACAGTATGTCGATGGCGTGCTCAATATGGACGGCTTGGCGTTGGACGCGCTTGCCGAACGTTTTGGCACGCCATGCTATGTGTATAGCGCGGAGGCGATGACGGCCGCGTATCGTGAGTACACCGACAGCTTTGCCAGTGTGCCACACCAGATTTGCTATGCGGTTAAAGCCAATAGCAATTTGGCGATTTTGCACTTATTGGCGCAGTTGGGCGCAGGATTCGATATCGTCACAGGTGGCGAGTTGGCGCGGGTATTGGCGGCAGGCGCAGACCCAAGCCGCGTGGTATTTTCGGGACTTGGCAAACAACCTGCCGATATCGCGCGCGCATTAGCGGCTGGCATTGCGTGTTTTAATGTTGAATCTGAAGCCGAGATTGCACGCATCGATCGCGTGGCAGGCGAGCTCGGCAAGCGTGCGCCGATTTCACTGCGTGTCAATCCCGATGTCGATGCCAAAACCCACCCATACATTTCGACGGGTTTAAAAGAAAATAAGTTTGGCATCAGTCACCAAGACGCGCTGCGCGTGTATCAGCAGGCTGCCAGTTTGCCCAATCTTGACGTGGTTGGCATTGATTGTCATATCGGTTCACAGCTGCTTGACGCGCAGCCATTTGCCGATGCATTGGCAAAAGTCGTTGAGCTAATTGAGGCATTGGTGCAGGTGGGTATTCACTTGCAGCATATCGATTTGGGCGGTGGGCTAGGTGTGCGCTATATCGACGAGCAACCTGTCAGCGTGGCGCAGTTTGCCGAGTATCTATTGCCAACGCTTAAACGCCTTGACATGAAGCTCTACCTTGAGCCAGGGCGTAGCTTGGTTGCCAATGCAGGTGTATTGCTTACACGCGTAGATATCCTCAAACCCAGTGCACACAAAAACTTTGCGGTGGTTGATGCCGCGATGAATGACATGATTCGCCCTGCGTTATATCAAGCCGAGATGGGCGTGATTCCCGCGCGCCTAACGGACGACGCGCAACCTGCCAAAATATGGGATATTGTCGGTGCGATTTGTGAAACAGGTGATTTTTTGGCAAAAAACCGTGTATTAAGCCTTGCCGCTGATGATGTGCTGGCGATAACAGGCGCAGGCGCGTATGGCTTTGTGATGGCAAGCAACTATAACAGCCGCCCACGTGCGTGTGAAGTGCTGATCCAAGATGGCACCGCCCACCTGATCCGCGCGCGTGAAACCGTCGAAAGCTTATGGCAACTTGAGCAGATCGTCAAATAACGGTTAGTTAAAAGTTAAGCAAAACGCTTAGCCAATCAAAATTTAACCCATTGAAATTCAGCGGTTTTTTGCCCATATTAAGGATTTTGACACAACGCAACTTATCAAGCTTGCCATCGCATGATAAGATATTGCCAAATAACAAAATTTTTAAGGAACAAAAATGCTGATTGAATTCACCAAAATGCACGGACTGGGCAATGACTTTATGGTCATTGATTTGGTCACCCAACGCTTAAACCTATCGCGTGAGCTGGTTAAGCTATTGGGCGATCGTCATTTGGGCATCGGTTTTGACCAACTACTAATTGTTGAGCCACCCACACGCCCCGATGTCGATTTTCGTTATCGGATTTTTAACGCCGACGGCAGCGAGGTGGAGCAATGCGGCAATGGTGCGCGCTGTTTTGCGCGGTTTGTGCAAGCGCGTAAGCTGTCGTTTAAGCAGCGCATTCGTGTCGAAACCGCCAGTGGTATTATTACCTTATCGACCGACAATTACGGTTGGGTGCAAGTGGATATGGGTAAGCCCAAGTTTGAGCCCGAAGATATCCCGTTTGCGCCTAAAGCCATCACCAAGGTGCAAAATTCCTACCGCCTCAACGTCGAGGGCACACCTGTTAGCCTGTATGTTGCCAACATGGGCAATCCGCATGCCATTATCAAGGTTGATGATATCCTGACCGCCGAGGTCGAAAAACTTGGCAAAGCGATTGAAAGCCACCCTGCGTTTCCCGAGCGCGTAAACGTTGGCTTTGTTCAAATCATGAACAATCGCCACATCCGTCTGCGCGTGTATGAGCGCGGTGTGGGCGAAACACAAGCGTGTGGTACAGGCGCGTGTGCGGCGGTGGTGACGGGCATCCGCGAAGGCTGGCTTGATGAAGGCGAAGATATCCGCGCCCAGCTATATGGTGGTAGCTTGATTATTCGCTGGCAAGACGGCTATCCTGTTTATATGACAGGACCAGCGACGTTTGTCTATGAAGGCGTGTTTAGCCCCGAAGGCTTGATGGCAGGGGCAGGTTTTTCGCCCGAAGTCGCCCAGCAAACGCTCTACCAAGACCACCACGACTACGATACCGAACCTGATACCGATGACATCTACCGCTATGATGCCCGCAACGATGACTACAACCCGTATCGTTACTAATAGCGCGACTAGGTCTCACGTGTTGCATGACTAAGCCATGCACCAAGCACAGCACAGCTGACGTTAGCAACCGTCAGCTAGCCGAAGCATGGCTTAGCGAGCTTGCCAGCACGCGCTATACCCCTGCAACGCTTAAAAGCTATCGTCAATCGCTGCAGGCGTTGTTGACATATTTAGATGAGCAACATTTGCCTGTAAAACTTGTTAAACGTCAGCAGATGTCAGACTTTATGCTGCTGCGTATTGAGCGCGACGCATTGAGCGAGCGCAGCTTGCAGCACGAGCTTACCGTGTTGCGCCAATGGTTTGCTTGGCTATTGGCAAATGGGCAAATAATAGTCAATCCAACGCTGTCACTGCGTATGCAGCGCAAGCCGCGCCCCTTGCCCAAAATTTTAGATACCGACACCATCAGCCAACTGCTTGACCAACCTGCGCCCAAAGAAGCAAACGCGGCACGGCTGTGGCAGCGTGACAAGGCGATGTTCGAGCTGCTATATGGCAGCGGGCTGCGTGTTAGTGAATTGGTTGGTTTAAACCTTGCCGATATCGACCCCTCGGGGCAGCGCGTGCGCGTGCAAGGCAAAGGCGGTAAAACGCGTATCGTGCCACTTGGCACCAAGGCTTGGCAAGCATTGCAAGCGTATTTGCCATTGCGTGCACTGTGGTGCAAACAAGATGACCCTGCCGTGTTTATCAGTGAGCGTCAAGGCACGCGCCTGACCACACGTAGCGTACAATTACGCATCAAACAACAAGCCAAACGCGCAGGCATCGCGCAGGATTTATACCCGCATTTGTTGCGCCACTGCTTTGCCTCACATCTGCTCAGCGGTAGTGGTGATTTGCGCGGCGTACAAGAATTGCTAGGGCATAGCGACATCAGCACGACCCAGCTTTATACTCACCTAGACTTTGCTCAGCTTGCCAGCGTGTATGATACCGCCCATCCACGGGCTAAGCGTTAGCCCCATACTGCAATTTTTTTATCATCCGTTGCCGTAAACCTGCGACTTTAGGCAGTGGATATAAGGCAACTCCGAAGCCATGCTTACACACAGAAACTTATTAAATATGTTAAACTAACCCCATGAAAACCCTCAAGCTACGCATAAAAGACAAACACACAGACCAACTAAACCGCCTAAGCGGTTTGGTCAATTTTGTGTGGAACTATGTCAATGACTTGAGTTTTAAATACCGACAACGTACTGGTAAATTCTTTAGTGCCTATGACCTAAACGAATACACCAAAGGCAGCGGTGAACTACTCGGCTTGCATTCTCAAACCATACAAGCGATTAACGAAACTCACGCCAAATCGCGACGCCAATTCAAAAAGGCTAAACTTAACTGGCGAACCAACAACCCAAAGGCAAAGCGTAAAAGCCTAGGTTGGATTCCATTTAAGCAATCCGCAATCAAGTTACTGGCTACCCATCAGACGGGTAAAAAAGGCTTAAAATCAACCTTACAGCTTAGTTTAGCCAAAGGGCAGAAGCTAATTATAGACTTATGGGATAGCTACAATCTTAGCCTATATCAAATAAACACCCTTGAGGTCGTCCAAGACAGCCGTAACCGTTGGTATGCCTGTATCACCGTTAAAGACTACCCAAAAACCAAGTGCGGAACAGCTAGTGTCGGCATAGACTTAGGCTTAAAAGACAGTGCCACCACCTCAAAAGGTGATAAACTGCAAATCAAACAGACCCAAGCATGGGCTAAAAAATTAGCTATCGCCCAACGAGCAAAAAACAAACAGCGTGTTAAGGCAATCCATGCCAAAATCAAAAATACACGCCAAGACCTCATCCACAAATTCACCACAGGGCTAGTCAAAGACAATGCCCTAATCGTGATCGGTGATGTAAAAACCACCCAATTCAGCCGTAAAAAAGGCAAACTAGCCAAAAGCGTATATGACGCAGGTTGGTTTGAACTCAAACGACAACTGACCTACAAGTGCGAGAACGCAGGTTGCCGTTTTGAAATCGTCAATGAGAAATACACTACCCAAACTTGTTCGTGTTGCGGTCAAATCGACAGCAACAGTCCGAAAGGTAGAGCAGGTTTGCGAATAAGAGAATGGACTTGTGCGAAGTGTGGCACGTGGCATGATAGAGATATCAATGCCAGTAAGAACATTCTTGCGGTCGGGCTTGACCGTCTTGTAGAAGGAATCCCCTCACTTTAGGGAGGGGAGGAAGTCAAAATTTTAAGCAAAAAATTTAAAATCAACATTGCTGTGATAACTGTTCAGAAACTTGACGCAGGCGAAGGCTGAGCATCAGTGCGACACCGCGCAATACCTCAATCGCCACGCGTGGATAATCCGATAGCACGGTTTCGAACGCTTTTTTGGATAGTGTTGCAATGCCCGTTAATTCATTGGCACGCACAGTAAATGCGCTGATTGAGCTATCAATCAGCACGATTTCTCCAAAACAGCTACCAGCTGATACCGTTTCGATATGTATTTGCTCACCCGTCGGCTTGTTTTTGATCACACCCAGCTCACCGACCAACACCAACGAGAGATAATCCATGTATTCGCCCTCTTCAATCAGCACTTCGTGCGGCTCAAGTTGGCGAAATTGCATTTTTGGTGCAAGGATACTAAGCATATACGGCTCAAGGTTGGCGAGCACCGCACTTTGTTGTAAATAATCAACGAAATTGTCTTGCATGTATTCCTCTTGCTCGCTTATTGGTAGTGTTTCAAAAA
>NZ_BCUL01000021.1 GCF_001591265.1 Moraxella atlantae NBRC 14588
TGAGTAATTTGTTACTGCCACACCGCATGTCCATGGGAGTGGTGGATAGCCAGGTTTGTTGGGGGTTGATAAGTTGATTCATTGTAGCCCCCACAGTAGTTCGATGAGGCTATATTTGTCGATTTGGTCGATGGTGAGTTTTATGGGCTTTGCGTTGTGGCTGTTATTGTGGGTGGGGATTTGTAGTTCTATACCTGTTAGGACTGATGATTCGGCTGTGATGAAATCGGTGATTTGCTCATGGTTTGGTTCTGACGTTACGTTGATAGGGATGAATGTTGAGTGGTTGCTGGTGGCGTTGTTGTCGATGCGTGCGGGTAGTTGATCAGTTTGGGATTGTTTTCCTTTGTGTTCACGTTTCCAGTTGTGTAATAGGTTCTGGTTGATGCCGTTGTCTCTGGCGATACTGGCAATAGACCGTCCTGAGCTTATCGCTTCTTGGACTAGAAATTCTTTGAATTCGTCACTGTAGGTCTTGCGCTTGGGTTTGTTGGTTGCCATGTTAATGTCCATTTACTGAAAATCATGAACATTATCTCGCTTTAGTTTACGGTGAAATAGGTGGGATGGTCGGGGGCTTACAAAACAAACAACTATCTTCCTATTTAACCCTCATTAAAAATTCTCTATCCCCTATCTACTTTGAACAATAGGCTATAATTAGATGATGCATAAATAAATACCGACAAATTTTTATTAGAAGTTTAATGATTATTAAAACTTATCATGATTTATAAATAAATATAAAAAACTGTATAATAGACATTTATTTAGTTATTATAAATAATTGTGAAAATTATTTTATATAAGTTTTTTTTAGCAAGCTTAATTTTAAAATATGCGCAATTTTAGTTGTTTTCAAAATACAATATAAATTATTTATTTTATATATTCGTATAAAAAATAGTTATAAAAATTATTCTCAGTCCTTAAACAAAAACATATGTTATTAATTAAAGATTCCAAAAGCTGAATTTTGCTTGTTTTTACCCTATTTTTATTTAATAATATCGTCTATTATTGATTTCATCAAAAACCCTTAAACAATAACTTGAATTTATAAATTTAAGTTATTAAATCCTATATAATTCATAAAATTTTTTATAATTTAGTTTTTTGAATTGATTTTAAGTTTTAGATTGGTTTTAACAATTTATGGTTTTTTGTCTATAAATTTATCGCTAAAAATTTTGCCGATGGTCTTTTAGTTAGAATTTGCATGAATGGTTTTTATTTCTTTGCAAAATTGGCATATAGCAGAAATTTAGTTTAATTTACGATGTCATCGTAAATTAAACTAAAGATTTTAGTGACTTGTATGCGAGCTAGTTCTCAGGAACAACCAATTCATAATTTTGACTGCGTCCTGAAGCCTGTGATTTTTTAAGAATGCCTTTATCGATTAAGTCATTGATATCTCGCAGCGCGGTATCGGGCGATGTTTTGGTGATGGTTGCCCACTTTTTGGTGGTGAGTTTGCCATAAAAGTCTGTCCACAGTTTGTTAAGCATGAGTACTTGGCGTTCATTAAGTTGGCTGTTTTGATGTTCGTACCAAAATTGGGCTTTTGCCACAATGCGTTCGCTACGAACTAGGGCTTGTTCAAGGGCTTGGCTTAAGGTGGTTAAAAACCAAACCAGCCAATCGGTGAGTGGCGTAAAGCCTTTTTGGGTAGATTCTAAGATGTGATAATAATCGGCTCGTTGATTGAGAATTTGAGCCGACATACTGTAAAAACGCTGGGGACTGTTATCGCTTTTAGCAAGTAGTCGTTCAGTAATGGCACGAGTGATTCTGCCATTGCCATCATCAAACGGGTGTAAGGTGACAAACCATAAGTGGGCAATGCCTGCTTTGATGGTTAAATCAAGATTAGCTTGGTCGATGTTATACCAATTAAGAAACTGAGTCAATTCAAAGGGAAGTCTATCAGCACTGGGGGCTTCAAAATGCACTTTGGTTTTACCATAACCACCCGATACCACTTGCATTGCACCGTCCCTATCATCTCGCAGTTGCCCTGCTCGAATGGCGTATAAGCCACTATAGCCTGTGGGAAATAAGGCTCGATGCCAAGCGAATAGTTCATCGAGGGTGAGTGGTTCATTAAAGTGAAAACTGGCTTTTAACATCATTTCAACAATGGCATCGATTTCTCGAGTAGGGGGAGCAAGATTTTGATAAAGATGCTCAATGCCCAAATGCCGAGCGACTGATGAACGAACTTGGTCATTGTTGAGTATTTCGCCTTCGATTTCGGAGGTTTTAATCACTTCGAGAACCATGGCATCAAGCTGGGCTTCAAGTGGCAAATCAAAGCCTAAGCTGTGCATTTTTCCCAGTAGCTTGCCTTGCAGTAGTCGCACATCGGCAACTAGGGGTAATAATGTCGTTTGGTCAAATTGCCAATCCGTCCAATTATCGTATTGGTGAATGTATTTTTTATCGGTATCTGTCATGCTCAAAACGCTAAATTTAGGATGCGGTCATTATATCGTATATTCTCCGCATATTATGCGGTAAATAATCAATTTTTCTCCTTAAAAGTGAATCAATTATTTCAATAGTCAGCGTTAAACAACCTTATGAGATTAGTTTTATGACCACGCAAAAAGTCGGCTATGCCCGAGTATCAACCAAAGAGCAAGATTTATCACTGCAACTTGATGCATTAAATAAGTTTGATTGCGATAAGATTTTTACTGACAAGGTTAGTAGCGTTAAGCAACGCCAAGGATTACAAGAGGCGTTGGGCTATTTACGTCAAGGTGATAGTTTAGTGGTTTGGAAGTTGGACAGACTATGCCGTTCCTTACCCGACTTAATTAAAATTAGTGAGCAGATTAAGGAAAAAGGGGCTGAGCTGATTAGCATTACCGAAAATATTGATACCAGTACGCCCGCAGGTCGCCTATATTTTAATATTCTAGGGGCATTGGGGCAGATGGAGCGTGAATTGATTCAAGAGCGGGTGAAAGCGGGACTGGCTGCCGCTCGTAAACGGGGCAAGGTCGGTGGTAAACCGAGAGTGAGCCAAGATAAAATTGATTTGGCAAGACGGGAGTTGTCGGAAGGTCGTACTTACCCTGATGTGGCAAAGATTATTGGCATTCATCCGCAAACCTTGTATCGGCTTGTGCCTGTGAAGTCTTTGGATATTGAATAACGGTTATAATTTAGCAGCAGTTTAGAAACGAAAGTAGATATGCTCACAAAATATAAGAAACCTTTGCACGAAACGCTTATCTGACCTAAACTTTTTGCCAAAGCAAACAAAAAGTCAGATAACGTACAAAAAGGCGGTTAAAACACTACAAATTATCGTCTATTGTCAGGATTTTCCAAACAACAGACGTGCTAACCCTATAATGGGTTAAATCAGCCCTCGAATTTTTAACTCAAGAGCGGTTTTTAAATTATGGGCGATACTCGCCAGTATCGTACTGGTATGAAATTGCATCAAGCCTAAATGCCTTACAACGTTATCATTACTGGGGTGTTATCGCTTCATGTTTAAAATTGACGGCAGGATAAATTTTAAAAGGAAGTGATTTAAGGGGGTGTCAAGAGGGGGAAGGATTCCCACTTTTGCTAGCGACAGTGTTATCATTGAGCTTGCGAAAATGGTAACGCTGTCATTGCTGGCTGCTGAAAAATTTTTTGCTTCAATATTGTCTATTTGATTATACGAGCATTGTTTACGTTTGCAAGTGGTTTTTCTTTGACTTTTTACTGAATACTTTTATAATGGTATCATGTAGTAACTATATGAGTTTATTATGAAAAACGAATTAACTAAATCAGAAAATGATTTATTGGAGAGATTGGTTAGGGAATTTGAGGCTAAGGTTGCTAAGTCTAAAAGATTAGCGGATGAGCAACTGTTAATGTTGACACTGACTCAAAAATCTGTATTGTCTGATGCAGATGTTAAAAAATTAAAGTTATTGTTAGAATTTGAACAGTCTAAAATTCGTATTCGGGAGAAAAAGAAACAAGCTAAACAAGTCTTAAAAAATCACGAAAGTGAGAAAAAAGAAATCATCGAAAATCGTTATAAACGCTTTGGACTTGTCACAATCGAGTCGTTAAAAAAATTACCCAATCAAAAAGCCACCATTTCACTGAATGATTTTTTATATCTGATGCTTAGCGATGAGAATTTAAATGAAAAGGATAAAGAGTGGGTTAGTGGTTTTTTACAAAATGATGTGATGAATGGCGATCCTAAAGATTAAGATAGTTTAATGGATGTAGTTGTTACGAGAGAATACAATATGTAAAAAGCGACAGGGTCTATTCTATGTCGCTTTATTTTTTTAGATTTTTAGTTGGGTGTATGATTTTTTAGAAGGGACAGTCATCGTCTTCATTATAATATTGCGCCAATGAAAAACTGCGATTGAATTGCTGTTGAATAAATTGATGGCAGTCATCGCATATCCAGTTAAAGTGTTGTTGTTGATATTGGTAAGTTGGCTCATAGATTTGTCGCATGATGTTGCACTCTCTACAGCGGGTTTGGGTGTCATAGATTTTGAAGTGGCTGACCATTATCCTTAGTAACGGTGCACTGATGTTGTAATACTGACAGATATGTGTGAGGTGATCTAAATGATTGCCGTGAGTTTCTAGTGGGGTTTCAAAGTAGTCACGCACAATGATGGTTTGTTGTTCACCGATGTGATTTTTTGCCAGGTATTTGTAGTCCATATGATTGTCCTTTTTTAGGTTAGGCTTGTGATTTTGGCGATTGTTAAGGGGACTTGTTCTATGCTATTTCTGGCATAAGTTTTAGAAATTTATGTTCAAGCTGTTGGTATTTTTCTTGGTCGTCGTTTACGTCTATTTCGTCTAGTACTTCTGAAATCCATGTTTGAATGGCTTGGGTATTGTTGCAGCGTTTGATGAGTTCTAGAAACAGGTAAAGGTTGTTACCTGGTTGTATCCGCTGTTCTTTGATTAGTTAGCTTGTAAGCTTATTAATTTGCTGTTGGCGGTTTTTTCTTTGGTCAAGCTGGTCATAGAGTTGTTGGATGACGGGGTTTGGGTGCATTTTTGTGCTCCTTGTGGGATATTTTTTGGTAAATTATTCATTCCTATGCGATAATAGGAAATATAAAGAAAATATAATTTTCTTTTGATTTAATTTTGTTTTCTCTACGGGGAAAAAATTAAAACATAAAGAAAACTAAGTCAAGCATTTTTTGTCATTTATTTGGTTTTTCTATGATTAAGTTGAATTTACCTGTGCTTTTTGCCCAACGTGGGCTCCGTGTTGCAGATGCAGAACGTGATTCGGGTGTAAATCGGACAACGCTTTATCGGCTTTTTAATAATGAATCCTCTCGGATTGATTTTGAGACGTTAGATAAGTTGTGCATTTATTTGGATTGCGAGCCCAAAGATGTGTTTATTTTCGAGAAGCCTGTCGCTGAAAGTCAGCCATCAAGTTAATGTTTATTTTTAGGATATATTATGACCGCTATTTTGCAACGTGCAGAGCTGCAACGTCGTATTTGGCAAATTGCTAATGATGTGCGCGGTTCTATCGATGGTTGGGATTTTAAGCAGTATGTGTTAGGGGCGTTATTCTATCGCTTTATCAGTGAGAATTTTGCTAGTTATATCGAAGGGGGTGACGATAGCGTCAATTACACCACATTCCCTGATGACAGTCCTATTTTAGCCAGTATCAAAGATGATGCGATTAAGACCAAAGGCTATTTTATCTATCCCAGTCAGCTTTTTAGCAATGTGGCGAAAAATGCTAACACCAATGACAGTTTAAATACCGATTTAGCCAATATTTTTTCAGCGATTGAAGCGTCTGCTCTAGGCTACCCTTCCGAACCCGACATTAAAGGGTTATTTGGTGATTTTGATACCACCAGTAGCCGTTTGGGCAATACCGTCGCCGATAAAAATAAACGCCTTGCTGCTGTGTTAAAAGGCGTGGAAGATTTAGATTTTGGCAACTTTGAAGACAATCATATTGATTTGTTTGGTGATGCGTACGAGTTTTTGATTTCTAATTATGCCGCCAATGCAGGTAAATCAGGCGGTGAATTTTTTACCCCACAACACGTTTCTAAATTGATTGCCCAACTGGCGTTGCATGGGCAGACAACCGTGAATAAGATTTATGACCCTGCGGCGGGTTCGGGGTCGCTATTATTGCAAGCCAAAAAGCAATTTGATGAGCATATCATCGAAGAAGGGTTTTTTGGGCAAGAAATTAATCATACAACTTACAATCTAGCTCGCATGAATATGTTTTTGCATAATATCAATTACGATAAGTTCAATATCATGCTGGGCGATACCTTGCTTGAGCCCCATTTTGGCGATGATAAGCCGTTTGATGCCATTGTGTCGAATCCCCCCTATTCGGTCAAATGGGTGGGTAGCGATGACCCAACGCTAATTAACGACGAGCGTTTTGCGCCTACTGGTGTACTGGCTCCTAAGTCAAAGGCAGATTTTGCCTTTATTCTGCACGCCTTGGCATATTTATCGAGTAAAGGACGGGCGGCAATTGTGTCCTTCCCTGGTATTTTTTACCGTGGTGGGGCTGAACAGAAAATCCGTCAATATCTGGTCGATAACAATTTTGTCGAAACGGTGATTTCACTTGCTCCCAATTTGTTTTTTGGTACATCGATTGCGGTGAATATTTTGGTTTTATCCAAGCATAAGACCGAGCCTAAAACCCAGTTTATTGACGCCAGTAAGCTGTTTAAAAAAGAAACCAATACCAACACGCTGACCGATGAACACATTGCCCAGATTATCGATGTTTTCGCCAGTAAAGCGGATATTCCGCATTTTGCCAAGTCGGTTGAAAACCGTCAGATTGCCGAAAATGACTACAATTTAGCGGTTAGTAGCTATGTGGAAGCCGAAGACACCCGTGAGGTGATTGATATTCAAGCGTTGAATGCCGAGCTTGCTCAGACGGTTGCCAATATTGATAGGTTACGCAAAGAGATTGATGTGATTGTGGCGGAGATTGAGGCATGATTACGCTTTATCACGGTAGTAATGTCGCTGTCGATATGCCAAAGATTTTACCCAATTTACGAGCCTTAGATTTCGGTTGTGGATTTTATTTGACCAGTAGCTATGCTCAAGCGGAACGCTGGGCAAGACTGATATTTAAAAGACGGCAAGCGGGGCAACCTATTGTCAATATTTATAGTTTCGATGATGAGCTTTCTATCGCCTTAAACGTGTTGCAGTTTAAAGATGCCAATGCCGATTGGTTAGAATTTGTCGTTAATAATCGCAAAGCGTTAAAAGTTTTTGACTATGATATCGTGGTTGGACCTGTTGCCAATGATGCCACGTTACCTGTGATTGATGATTATATGGACGGCAGATATACCCAAGAAGAAGCGGTTCGGCGTTTATTGCCACAGAATTTGACCGACCAATATGCGTTTTGTAGTGAAGTTAGCTTAGGCTATTTGACTTATCAAGGGAGCAAAATCGTATGAACGCTGTATCAGCCCGAACGTTAGATTTTTTTGACCGTCATGTGGTGCAACATATCGTTGAAAAATACGGTTTTGATGAGTTGCAGGCGATTAAGGCGTTTATTAGCTCGCAAACTTATGCGATGTTACAAGACCCAGAGCTTGAGCTATATAAGGTAAGCCCTTTGATTATTTTTGATATGTGGGAAAGTGAGCAAGTGACAGGCAATCCACGCAATTCACTGTATTTACGGGCGGATGAGGTATGAGCAAGGAATACGCATTTTTTATTTATTTGTTAGAGCGTTATGCGGAGTATCGGCAGGTGTCGGCTCAAAAGGTGTTGGCAATGTGGGAATCTTTAGGGATTACGCAGTTTATCGTGGATATGTATGAGTTATACCATATTGAGCGATTGGAAAATGCCTTTGCGGATATTGATCGAATGATGGCGGAGGCAGGGGCGTGAGTGCGATTTTGGATAAGTTGTTAAAAGGGCAAAATGTTGAGTGGCAAACGCTTGGGGATGTTTCGGTTTTATACGGTGGTTTGACTGGAAAAAATAAAGCTGATTTTGAAAACGGTAACGCCAAATATGTAAGTTATAAAAATATTTTTGCAAATTTGGCGGTGGATTTAGAAAATCTTGGTACTGTAAAAGTTAATGACAATGAAAAACAACATTTCATAAAACATGGTGATATTTTATTTACAGGTTCATCAGAAACTCAAGCGGAAGCGGGAATTTCATCAGTTGTTATAGAAAATCCAATTGAAAAAATTTATTTAAACAGTTTTTCATTTGGTTTAAGATTTAATGATGATGTTGAATTAATGCCAGAGTTCACTAAATTTTTATTTCGTGGCGACGTAATGCGTACACAAATTGCACGCACAGCAAGTGGCGTTACTCGTTTCAATATCTCTAAGGAAAGATTTAAAAAAATCCAAGTTCCAATTCCGCCGCTAGACGTTCAAGCCGAGATTGTCCGAATTTTGGACGCATTTACAGCCCTTACAGCCGAGCTTACAGCCGAGCTTAATATGCGCGAGAAACAATATCAATATTATCGTGATAAATTGCTATCGTTTTCAGACGTGAGTATAGAAACAGACAGCAACAGACAGCAACAGACAGCAACAGACAGCATTATGCGAACGACTAGCGAATAATGTCAAGCAAAATCATCAAATAATTTGGAAAAGTTTGGGTGAAGTTTGCGATAAAATTATATCGGGTAAAAACAAGGAACGAAGTGATGATGGCTTATATCCGATTTTTGGCTCTACTGGAATTATTGGAAAAACAAATCTGAAAGTATATGATAGAGAACAGCTTTTAATTGCTCGTGTTGGAGCTAATGCAGGTTTTGTTCATATCGCTAAGGGCTACTATGACGTTTCGGATAACACCTTAATTATTCAACATAAAAAAGATGTTTCGCTAAGATATCTATATTATCTTTTAACCAATATGAATTTAAATCAGTTTTCAAAGGGTGCGGGACAGCCTCTAATTACAGCAGGACAACTGAAAGCCTTAGCAATCCCAGTACCGCACCTTGAGCAACAAAAAAGAATCGTTGAAATTTTGGATAAATTTGAAGCCCTAACCCACTCTATCACCGAAGGCTTACCCAAAGAAATCGCCCTACGCCAACAGCAATACGAATACTACCGTGAGCAACTACTTGATTTTCCTAGAAATTAAATTAGTATACATATAAATACATACACATACCATCAGCCATTTATAAAGATACCACTATGACCACAACTTACAAACCCATCGTCGAAACCAATCACTTCATCGTACTCGACAAATACACCAAAATCGAGCAAACAGGCAACTATCAGACCGAAGCCGACCTAGAAAAGGAACTGATTGAAGACCTTATCAACCAAGGCTATGACTACCGCAAAGACATCACCAACCACACCAAACTATTAGCCAACGCCCGTGAGCAACTGCAAAAACTCAACAATCTCACCTTTAGCGATAGCGAATGGCAACGCTTTTTGACCGACTACCTAGACCGCCCAAGCGATACCATCATCGACAAAACCCGCAAAATCCATGATGACTATATCTACGATTTCACCTTTGATGACGGTCGCCTGCAAAACATCTACCTACTCGACAAAAACAGCATTACTCGCAATTCGCTACAAGTTATCGGACAATTTAGCCAAACAGGCAAACACCACAACCGCTATGACGTAACCATCTTGGTCAATGGCTTGCCATTGGTACAAATCGAACTTAAAAAACGGGGCGT
Source organism: Moraxella atlantae NBRC 14588 (assembly GCF_001591265.1). GTDB lineage: Bacteria > Pseudomonadota > Gammaproteobacteria > Pseudomonadales > Moraxellaceae > Faucicola > Faucicola atlantae. The sequence goes on from NZ_BCUL01000021.1 coordinate 9,758, forward strand.
AGCGATTCGTGAAGCCTTTAACCAAGTCCATCGCTACAGCAAAGAAAGCTTTAACAAAGAAGAATCCCTATACAAATATCTACAAATTTTTGTCATCTCAAACGGCACGGATACCCGCTATTTTGCCAATACCACCAAACGGGACAAAAACAGCTTTGACTTTACCATGAACTGGGCAAGGTCGGACAATACGCTCATCAAGGATTTAAAGGACTTTACCGCCACATTCTTTGAGAAAAAAACCTTGCTCAATGTGCTTTTGCACTACAGCGTCTTTGATGTCAGTAATACGTTATTGATAATGCGACCTTATCAGATTGCTGCCACTGAGCGGATTTTATGGAAAATTAACAGCTCATACAACGCCAAAAACTGGAGCAAGGTCGAAAGTGGCGGCTATATCTGGCATACCACAGGCTCAGGCAAGACATTGACCAGTTTTAAGGCGGCACGGCTTGCCACTGCATTGCCGTTTATTGACAAGGTATTTTTTGTGGTTGATAGAAAAGATTTGGATTATCAAACCATGAAAGAATACCGACGCTTTAGTCCCGATAGTGTAAACGGCTCGACCAGCACCGCCAAACTAAAAGAAAACTTAGCAAGCGATGATAATAAAATCGTTGTCACTACCATCCAAAAACTTAACAACCTGATGAAAAGCGAAGATAAATTACCGATTTATGATAAGCAGGTGGTTTTTATTTTTGATGAATGTCATCGTTCGCAGTTTGGTGAAGCCCAAAAAAACCTAAAGCGTAAATTCAAAAAATTTTATCAATTTGGCTTTACAGGCACGCCAATTTTTCCAGAAAATGCGTTGGGCTCAGAAACAACCGCCAGCGTTTTTGGGCGTGAATTGCACTCGTATGTGATTACCGATGCCATTCGGGATGAAAAAGTATTAAAATTCAAAGTTGATTACAACGATGTGCGTCCACAGTTTAAAGCCATAGAAAAAGAAAAAGACCTTGAAAAACTCACCGCTGCCGAAAATAAGCAGGCTTTGCAACACCCAGAACGCATCAAACAAATCGCCCAATATATCCTAAACAACTTCAAACAAAAGACCCATCGCCTAAATGCGTCAAATAAGGGCTTTAACGCCATGTTTGCCGTCAGCAGTGTCGATAGTGCCAAGTTGTATTACGAAGCCTTTAAACAGCTCCAAAATGACTTAGAAGGGGGCTTAGAACGTCCCTTAAAGGTCGCTACTATCTTTTCTTATACAGCGAATGAAGAACAAACGGCAGTGGGGGATATCGTTGATGAAACGTTTGAACCCAGTGCGATGGATGCTACTGCTAAAGAATTTCTTGATTTAGCCATCAGCGACTATAACGCCCAGTTTAAAACCAACTATAGCACCGAAAGCAAATCCTTTGAAAATTACTATAAAGACCTATCCAAACGAGTCAAGGGCAAGGATAGCGACAATAGACCATTACCAGAAGCAGAAAAAATTGATTTGTTAATCGTGGTCGGGATGTTTTTAACAGGGTTTGATGCTCCGACCCTAAACACGTTATTTGTCGATAAAAACTTACGTTATCATGGGCTGATACAAGCCTATTCTCGCACCAATCGCATTTACGATGCCACCAAAACGTTTGGCAATATCGTGACCTTTCGTGACTTAGAGCAGGCGACCATTGACGCTATTACCCTATTTGGCGATAAAAACACCAAAAACGTTGTCCTCGAAAAAAGCTATGACGAATATATGCAAGGCTATACCGATGCAACGACGGGGGAAGCCTGCCGTGGCTACCTTGACATAGTCGCCGAGCTTCAACAGCGTTTTCCAGACCCTGATAATATCGTTACCGAAAAAGACAAAAAAGACTTTGCCAAGCTATTCGGTGAATACCTACGAGCTGATAATATCCTACAAAACTATGACGAATTTGCAGGACTGCAAGCCCTACAAACGCTAGATATAAACGATGCCCAAGCTGTTGAAACGTTTAAACAAACTTACTATCTTACCGATGATGATATTCAGACCATGCAATCTATCGAAATACCATCAGCAAGGCTTATTCAAGATTACCGCTCCAGTTACAACGACATTCGAGATTGGATTCGTCGGCAAAAAGACGCTGATAACCAGAATAAAGCTACTATTGATTGGGATGATGTGGTCTTTGAAGTCGATTTGCTCAAATCTCAGGAAATCAATCTGGACTATATTCTTGAGTTAATCTTTGAACACAACAAAAAAGTTAAAAGCAAAGCCGAATTGGTGGAAGAAATCCGCCGTGTTATCCGAGCCAGTATTGGCAACCGTGCTAAAGAAAGCTTAGTCGTGGACTTCATTAACCAGACGAATTTAGGCATTATCAAAGACAAAGCTAACATCATCGACGAATTTTTTAAATTTGCCCAAGCCGAACAGCAAAAAGAAGCCCAAGCTCTCATTGATGATGAAAATCTTAACGCAGACTCAGCAAAACGCTACATCTTAACATCACTCAAACGTGAATATGCCAGTGAGAATGGTACTGAACTCAATGATATCTTACCCAAAATGAGTCCGTTAAACCCTGAATACCTTACTAAAAAACAGACTGTTTTCCAAAAAATAGCCAATTTTGTGGAAAAATTTAAAGGTGTAGGTGGTAGTCTTTAACTGACTGACTCATTCTAGCTACAATATATAGCTCTAAATGCTCATAGGAACGCTTTAGAGCTATTTTTATGGATAAATGCTACATACATACCTTGATGGTAAGCCCCCGACCATACCCCTATTGAGGTGGTTTCCAGACATGTGGTAACAGCGCATCAATCTGGCTATCAGGATGTGTTGGTAGACGTCTCAGCACATCCGCCAAATACGCATACGGGTCAAGACCTGATATATGCTGAACAAAACGGACAAAATTTTGTCCGTTTTGTTCAGCATATATCACTGACTTTTTGGTTGCTTTGGCAAAAAGTTTAGGTCAGATAAGCGTTTCGTGCAAAGGTTTCTAATAATTATTTGCTTAGGCTAACATGATGGTTGGCTTAATTTTTTTTACGCTCTAGCAATTCCTGAATTTTATGAAATGTATTAACTTGCTTAGGGTCTTTGAGCTTGGCTTTCCAATCTTCAAAAATTTCACGATAATCTCGATGATCATTTGGGCTTATTTTATTTGTGTTGGCATCAATGAATTCTTTATGGTAAACGGCGATTTTTTTGATTTGACCATCGGTTAAGCCTTTAGTTTGCCATGAGGGTTGGGTAGACATTTCCAAGGAAATAGCCTCTCCATGAGACTGGTTTGCGCTAATTTCCGCAGTACTTTTGTCACTGGTATCTTCGAAGCTAAAAACCAATTCGGAAACTTTTCTGCCTGATTTATTTTGGGTATAGGTAATACGATAAGGCGTGTTCTCCTCGACATCTTTAATCGCTTTATCAATCACATAAAGTTTAAAATCGCTGATTTTTTCGTAGTTTTGGGTGCAGTTAAATTTTTCTCTTAAAAATTCAACCGTATAAACTTTTCTTTTATGCTGTTGGTACATACAGCTGGCAATTAGTTCAAACATTAACAATCCATAACAACCTAGGCTTACAATCATATCTCTTTGATATTTGGTATAGGGATTAGCTTTATCAAAAACAGTTAACATCTCCACGACATCATCCATCAGTGTAATTTCAATCTCACCAAGTTTTGGTTTATAAGTGGATTTTCCAATCCAGCTGACTGCAGATTCTAAAGATTCTTTACTGTTATGATTAAAATCCCAAAATACAAACGATTTATCTTGTAGACCTCGACCAATTTTTTTGAGTTCTTGATAGTACGAATTGCTACTAATTTTATATTCATCGATAAAGTCTTTGACCTTAATAACGAATTTTCGCTGATGCGGATTTTTATCAACTGCTTTTCGTACAATGGGTGATAAAAACATCACCAATCGACGTTCATTTAAGTTCAAATTAGTAATGGCATTGAGCAGGCGGTTTTGTAGGACAATCCAACTTTCATCATAGAGTCTATCTACCTTACCATGACTTGACTTTAGTTCAATTGCGGCATTTTCTAACGGTAATAACTCATGCTTTTTTTGCAGATTCTGTAATTCTTGTAACAGCTGCAAAGTTTGTGGGTCAATGCTTGATAATAAGTTTAACGTTTCGGCAATATCAAGGTTTTGCGACATTCTTACCTCCTATATTATTCGATATGACGAAAATATTTTTATTTTTTCGCATAATACCCTATTTCTTTCGTCATTTCACCCTATTTCTTTCGTCATATACCCTATTTCTTTCGTCATTTCACCCTATTTCTTTCGTCATATACCCTATTTCTTTCGTCATATAGAAGATTTATCCACATCGTAAATATTTGAAAATAAATAGAAAATAGCCTATTTTAGAAAAAGGATAAAAAATATAAAAAAGAAAAAATATAAAAAAGAAAAAATATAAAAAAGAAAAAAGGATTTATTTGTTTTAAAGATTTTGTCCATCTTGAATCAGTTCTTCTGCAATAATCTCAGCTTGGTTTAATACTAATTCTGTGGCTAATAGCTCCATATCGGGTGGATAGCCATACCCTCTCAGTAGTCTTTTAACGATTGTACGAATTCTAGCTCTAGCTGGTTCTTTGATCATCCAATCAACAGTCACGTTATGACGAATAGTTGACGTTAGTACAATCGCCAGTTCCCGAAGTTTATCTTTACCCATCAGCTCTTTGGCACTTTCATTCTCTGCTACCGCGGAGTAAAAGGCGTATTCATAGTCAGTAAGTTTGAGCTCATCAGCTAATTGGTCAAATTGTTTGATTTCTTTTGCTAGTTTGATAAGCTCTTCGATAACTTCTGCAGCGGTTAGTATTTTGTTTTGATAACCCTTGATGGCGGTATTGAGCATTTCCATGAGTTTTTTTGCCTTGGGTGACGCTGTGTTGCTCTCTGATGCGTATCTCGTCATTGAGTAATTTTTTTAGGGTTTCAAGCGCTATGTTTTTGTGTTCGTAATCTCGCATTTCATCCACAAACTCATCCGATAAAATAGAAATATCTGGTTTTTGGATTCCTGCCACATCAAAAATATCCACGACCTGTTCACTCACTAGGGCTTGATCAATGGTTTGCTTTATTCGTGTTTCTAGCTCGGTGTTAGAAATGGGGTTCGGATGGGATGTGTTTTTATCAAATTTTACCAGACGTGCTTTAACGGCTTAAAAATACGCTACAAGGGCTGCGTTTTCCACGGCAGTAGGTGAGGTACTGCCAAGGCAAAAGATTGACTCAGCGAGCTCACAGCGCGAATAAAACGGGGTTTTCTTTCCCCTTGGTCGATTCCCAAGATGAAGTCTTCAGATTCGAGGATAATTTTGAGTTTTTGGGCGGTATCGGCAGTAAAGTATCGGTGGTAATCATAGCCGTGCATGATGCCATCAAGCACTTGGATTTTTTCTTGCATTAACGCAATGGCCTCGTCTTGAACTAAGACGGGTTCACCTCGACCCCCTGCCTCAGAATAAAAGCTTAACGCTTCTTTGAGGTCGGCTGCGATGCCTAAGTAGTCGACAGCCAAACCGCCTGCTTTGTCTTTATACACTCGATTAACACAAGCAATCGCTTGCATCAAGTTATGCCCTTTCATGGACTTGTCAATGTATAGCGTATGCATACTGGGCGCATCGAAGCCTGTGAGCCACATGTCCCGTACGATGACTAGTTTTAGCTTGTCGTCATTGTCTTTCATACGATTGGCTAAGATTTGGCGGTCTTGTTTGGTAGTGTGGTGTTTAGCTAGTGCTGCGCCATCAGCGGCGGATGAAGTCATAATCACCTTGATCACGCCATCGCGTAAGTCGTCACTGTGCCAATCAAGACGTAAGGCGATTATTTGTTGGTATTGGTATAGATCTACTGCTATCTGCCGAGACATGGCGACAATCATGCCTTTGTCTTGGTTGGCATTGGCAATCAGGCGTTGTTCAAAGTGCTGGACGATATCAGCAGCCACGGTTTTTATTCGGTCGGGATTGCCGATGATAGCTTCTGCCTTGGGCATTTTGCGCGTGCTTGTTGGGTGGCGGTTTGATAGCGTGTCGTAAACGTTACTGCCGTCTTCGGGCTGGAATTTTTGGATGGTGGTAAAGATGACTCCACCAGAATTGACTTTGAGTAGTTCTTTAAGCTCTGCTCTATTTTCGGCTTGTTTTGGTGTTTGTCGTAATAACTGCACAGATGCCGAGAATGTGGCAAATAGCTGGTCATCTATAGTTAAAACTGTAATATAATAAGCATTTTAAACCAATACCACCATGCCCAAAATATACAACCAAGACTTACGAGACAGAGCCATCAACCACTGGCAAAAGACAGGCAACAAAAGCCAAACAGCCAGGCTGTTTGAAATCAACCGCAACACCCTTAATGACTGGATAAAGCTCTATCAAGAACAAGGGAATACCAAGCCAAAACCCTTTGCACCTGTTGGCGTAAAACACATTATCACTGACCTAATCGCCTTTGAGGACTACGTTAACGCTCAGCAATTCGACACCGCAAAACAGCTTAGAGAACAGTACTTAAAAGACCATCCTGATATCGATATTTCCTATAACGCCTTTTTACAAACCTTACGTCGAATCAAATGGAGTTTTAAAAAAAGACCCCGCTCTTTAAGCAAGCCGATTTACTAAAGCAAATTGGGTTTAAATTAATGCTAGGTTTATTGCTATTAACCTTGAGCATTACCGCTGACAACATCCTATTTATGGATGAAACAGGATTTTATCAAAGGCAATACTACACCCACAGTTGGTCGCCTATTGGCAAACCTTGTTATGCCAAAATCGATGCCAATAAGGGTAAACGCTTAAACTTAATGGGAGCTATGCGATTAAATGAGTTTAAACTCATCGCGCCTATTACCTTTGAAGGTGGTTGTAACCGTGTGATAGTTGAAAACTGGCTACACACATTAGCACAATCTTTGCCAAAGGATAAAAATGGGCATTATCCAAAACGTGTATTGGTGTTGGATAATGCTAGATTTCATCATGGTGGCGATTTAAAGCAAATTGCCGAACTTTATAATATTGAACTGATGTACTTACCGCCTTACTCACCTGAACTTAATCCAATTGAGCAGTTGTGGGCAGTCATCAAGCAAAAGGTTCGTTTAACGCTAAGCAATTTTGATACGCTTAAGGAATGTGTTGAAAGTTGCTTGGTATAATTCGGTTTTGACTATAGGTCGTTACGGTCGGTCAGTATGACAACTGTTGGATTATTCATTGCCAAAACGATTTTGCCTGTATAGAACACCATAGATAGCGATTTACCCGAGCCTTGGGTATGCCAAATGACCCCTGCCTTTTTGTTTCCAACGGTATTTTTAATATTTTCTTTAGAATTTATTAGGTTTAATGGTGGGTTTATGGGTGATTTTTCTTGCCATTCATTCTTAATGCTATTGTCGTTAGCGGCTCGAATGGTGGAAAGTACTGCTTTATCCTCCATTGCCGTAAAACCACCGACTTTAGGCGGTGGATATAAGGCAACTCCGAAACCATGCTTACACACAGAAACGTATTAAATATGTTAAACTAACCCTATGAAAACCCTCAAGCTACGCATAAAAGACAAACACACAGCAAAGCTTAACCGTCTAAGCGGTTTGGTCAATTTTGTGTGGAACTATGTGAATGACTTGAGTTTTAAATACCTACAACGTACTGGTAAATTCTTTAGTGCCTATGACCTAAACGAATACACCAAAGGTAGCGGTGAATTGCTAGGCTTACATTCTCAAACCATACAAGCCATTAATGAAACCCACGCTAAATCGCGACGCCAATTCAAAAAGGCTAAATTGTCATGGCGAACCAACAACCCAAACTCAAAGCGTAAAAGCCTAGGTTGGATTCCATTTAAGCAATCCGCAATCAAATTACTGGCTACTCATCAGACGGGTAAAAAAGGCTTAAAATCAACCCTACAGCTTAGTTTAGCCAAAGGGCAAAAGCTCATCATCGACCTATGGGATAGCTACAATCTTAGCCTATATCAAATAAACACCTGCGAAATCGTCCAAGACAGCCGTAACCGCTGGTATGCCTGTATCACCGTCAAAGAATACCCTAAAACACCCTGCGGAACAGGTAGTGTCGGCATAGACTTAGGCTTAAAAGACAGTGCCACCGCCTCAAACGGTGACAAACTCACCATCAAACAGACGCTAAAATATGCTAAAGACTTAGCCATTGCTCAACGTGCCAAAAACAAACAACGTGTCAAAGCGATTCATGCCAAAATCAAGAACACACGCCAAGACCTTATCCACAAATTCACCACAGGGCTAGTTAAAAACAATGCCTTAATCGTGGTCGGTGATATTAAAACCACCCAATTTAGCTGTAAAAAAGACAAACTAGCCAAAAGCGTATATGACGCAGGTTGGTTTGAACTCAAACGGCAACTGACCTACAAGTGCGAGCACGCAGGTTGCCGTTTTGAAATCGTAAATGAGAAATACACGACCTGAGGACGGCACTAGCGAAGCACTGCTTCGCCCGTCCGCAAGACAAGGGCTATGCCCGCCGTGACTTGTTCGTGTTGCGGTCAAATCGACAGCAACAGTCCGAAAGGTAGCGCAGGTTTGCGAATAAGAGATGAGAACGGATAAGCAAAGCACTGCTTTGCCCGTTCGCAAGACAAGAGCTATGCTCGCAGTAGACTTGTGCTAAGTGTGGCACATGGCATGATAGAGATATTAACGCCAGTAAGAACATTCTTGCGGTCGGGCTTGACCGTCTAGCAGTAGGAATCCCCTCACTTTAGGGAGGGGAGGAAGTCAATTGTCTAATTCTAACTCGTTCAGCATTTTTTCTAATTGATAGACTGCAACGCCAATCGGCTGAGGGTTTTGATTGAGCGCATACTCAACCACGACTTCGTTACGACTTTTACAAAGTAATAAGCCTATCGTTGGTGTATCATGTTCGGTTTTGAGCTGTCTATCGATTGCAGTCACATAAAAATTGAGTTGCCCGATATGTTCAGGTCTAAAATCGCCTGTTTTCAATTCGATGACAATATAACAGCGAAGTTGCAGATGATAGAAAAGCAAATCGATATAAAAGTCATCACCGCCAACTTCAATATGCCGCTGTTTGCCAACAAACGCAAAACCTGTCCCTAACTCGAGTAAAAAAGCCATAATATGCTCGGTTAAAGCGGTTTCTAATTCTCGCTCATGATAGGTTTCGCCTAGGCTAAGAAAGTCAAAAATATAAGGATCTTTGAAGGTTTGGGTCGCCAAATCTGAATGTATCTTTTGCAATGTTTGCGAAAAATTATTGACCGCCTGTCCTGTGCGTTCTAGCAAACCACTTTCTATTTGATGGACTAAGACATTGCGTGACCAACCATGTTCAATGGCTTTTTGGGCGTACCACAGTCTTGTTTCATTGTCAGAAAATTTATCCAACAACACAAGATTATGACCCCAAGGTAATAGTGCAACAGCCTGCTGCACTATTTGCTTATCTTGCCATGCTTCGGCAAACTTACGCATATATTTTAGGTTGCGCGTGGAAAAGCCTTTGATTTCTGGGAATTCAGCAGATAGGTCTTTGGATAGTCTGTCGATGACTTTGGCACCCCAGCCTTGTTGGTTTTGACGTTGTAGGATATCTTGCCCGATTTGCCAATATAACAGCACCAGTTCTTGATTGACTGCAAGTATGGCTCGTTGTTGCGATGAGCGAATCTGCGTTTTGAGCTGATTAAGCCAGTCTTGGTAGTCCTGTTCGTTGGTGTGTTCGGTTAAAGACATTGATAACTTTCTCTTATTTTGAAAGTGTGGCAATTTGCCACAGAATTATTCAGACAAGTTTTTTGTCATCAAGTTTTCAATAAATTGCTCAATTTCTTGGCGTTGGTCAGGATCCAATGCTTTTGCATCGATTTCTACCACATATTTTTTGCCTTTGTGATGAAATTTGCCAATGGCTTTGCCGTCTGACAAAATCGGCTTGATATCAGATGGTACAAATGGGGGGGTATAAATTTCGGATTCACGTTCTTTCAAAGATTGAGCCCGAATAAATTCTGCAATTTTACCTTGATCCAGCTTGCCCAGTGCTAGCAATTCCCAAACTTGATTTAGAATCAAATCTGCTTGTTGGTCAGAAAACTTGAATTGATTTAATGTCTGTTTGATATCATAGGCCGCCGACCGTGACAATAATTTTGGATTGGTAGCTACTTTATCCAAAAACGATTTTGGCAAATCATCAAACGCCAAATAACGGTACATCTCTTTACGATCAAGTCCAACAGCTTCCGCTAAACGGGATCTATTGGCAAAATGTTTTTCGATATTGCGTAATGCTTTACCAATTTCATAATCGCACAAGTCTTCACGGCTAGCATTTTCTGCCAATGCTAAAATCGCCATTTCACTGTCATCAGCTTGCGATATAATCGCATCAATATGGCTTTTGCCTAAATGCTCATATGCTTTATATCGGCGTTCCCCTGCAATCAGTTCATAATCGCCCAAATCAGTTTCTCTAACGGTAACGGGTTGTAGTAGTCCCATTTCTTTAATCGATTCGGCAAGCTTAGCAATTTCTGCCGCATCAAATACCGTTCTTGGCTGATACGGATTGGGCTTGATTTTATTCATTGGTAAACACTTTAACTCATTGCCGATATCCAAATAGGTCGATTGATGGGCATTGGCATGACGGGCGTTGTTATCGGCAAGCTTTTGCGCCAATAAAGCCTTGATATCTTTACTCATTGTCTGCTCCTTCAATTTCTGCTATATCCACATCGCTGTTGTCGGTTTTTAGCCCAAATTCTTGAGCCACCCAAACCGCGAGTTTGCGAAATTCACGGGCGATTTTTGATGAACGGTCAATTTTTTGAATACTGGTCTGAGCCATTGCCGCTTGATTAATTTTGGTACTGGTGGGGATTTTGATGGGAATGAGTTTACCGATTTGCTCTTTGGCAGAGCTTTCTATCAGCTTACATACTGTTTGGCGGTCATCGTGACGAATAAGCAAAGCACCAAGTAAGTTGAGATTGGGATTGATACGATGGATTTTTTGCAAATGACGCAATAGATCGGTCACCCCGTACATACCATACTGTGAGCCCGATTCAATCGGAATGATTAAATCGGTAGCGGCAGCAAGGGCGTTACTGGTTAATAGTTTAAGGCTGGGCGGACAATCGATTAAGATAACGTCATATAGTTCAATAAGTGGCGAGATTTTATCTCGCAGTTCTTCAGATGGACGGGGCGCATCTTCTTTGAGTTTATCTTCAGTCAAACCCAATGCCAATGAACCATATATCAAAGACACGCCTTCAAGATGAGTGTCCTCGTGGATCGCTAAAGGCAGCTTTTCTGTATCCGATAGTAGCAATTCTGCGATGGTTACACTGACTTCACTTGGGTGATCTTTGCCAATATGCAGACTAGCATTGGCTTGTGGGTCAAGATCAATAACCAACACAGAAGAGCCGAGTCTAGCTAGTTCTGCTGCTAAATTGACCACAGTGGTGGTTTTGCCACAGCCGCCTTTGTGATTGGCAATGGCGATAATTTTGGTATTATTTGCTGTCATTGTGTGTACGATATCATTTGAAAACGTGTACGATAGTATAGATGACTACCCAATAAATAGCGATAATTTTTGCATAAAAAAAGTGTGGCAATTTGCCACACTTTTGCTGATAGTAGAAAAACTATATAAGGCTAGCTTGATTTTTTTAATGCCGATATTGAACAGACGGATTCTACTAAGCAAAGTTTGAGAACTGTATCGTAAGCCCCCGACCATCCCACCTATTTCACCGTAAACTAAAGCGAGATAATGTTCATGATTTTCAGTAAATGGACATTAACATGGCAACCAACAAACCCAAGCGCAAGACCTACAGTGACGAATTCAAAGAATTTCTAGTCCAAGAAGCGATAAGCTCAGGACGGTCTATTGCCAGTATCGCCAGAGACAACGGCATCAACCAGAACCTATTACACAACTGGAAACAAGGACAAAAAGCCAAAAAAGCCCAAACCGACCAACTACCCGCACTTATTGACAATGACGCTTACCGCAACACACCAACATTCATTCCTGTCAGTGTACAGCCAGAACCAAACCATGAGCAAATCACCGATTTCATCACAGCCGAATCATCAGTCCTAACAGGTATAGAACTACAAATTCCCACCCACAATAACAGCCACAACGCAAAGCCCATAAAACTCACCATCGACCAAATCGACAATCACAGCCTACTCGAACTACTACGGGGGCTACAATGAACCCCCTTATCAACTCCCAACAAATATGGCTATCCACCGCACCCATGGACATGCGAAGTGGCAGCAACAAGTTACTCGCCTTTATCCTACAGCACCACCCAGGCATCCGCCCACACTGTGCCTACCTATTTTACAACAAAACAGGCACCCGGCTAAAAATACTCATTCATGATGGACTGGGCATTTGGCTATGCACCCGAACACTGGATGATAGCAAATTTCACGGACTGGGCGAACGCCTCATGCGACATCACAGCCCATCCGACTCAACCACAGGACTCACCATCAGCCACGAGCAATTCAACGCCCTTGTCAGCGGACTGCCTTGGCACAACCTAAGCAAAGACATACTCACGCCGCTGACCTAAGCTGACTTTATCATAAACTCGCTAAATTTTAACTATCACCGCCCGTTAGCTGACAATGCAGGGCGGTTATGGCAAACTACTGCCATGACCGCAAACCTACCATCCGACTCTACTGCCCCAAGCTACGCTGAGCTATTAGCCCAAAACGCTCAGCTTCAACAAGAAACACAGCAACTGCAACAACAAATTAAAAAGCAAAGTCGGCAATACCAACAGTTGCAACAACAGCTAGAACAACGATACCAACAGCAAGCAGCGCAACTCAAACAACAATACGACAAACAAATCGATGCGCAAAGGCAGCAATACGAAGCCGAACTTGCTCGCATCAACCAAGCACTCATTGACGCCATTGCCAAACAGCAACGTCTTATTCATCGTCTATTTGGGCAAAAAAGCGAAGGCTTAACCCCCAAACAAACCCACTTAAACCAAGAAACCGCCCTAGAAGACCTGGCATCGCTTGAACAAGCCCATGACAACTTCTTAGCCAATCTTAGTGATGACGAGCGAGCCAAACTGGTTGCTAACAAGCCGATTGATGCTCAAACGCTTACTACTCAAGAACTTGAAGAAAAGTCGGATAACCAATTAGGTACATCATCAGAAAAGCCAACCAAACCCAAACGACAAAGACGCATCGTTATCCCTGATAACCTCGACATTCACACCATCATCCACGAACCACCGTCAACCACCTGTGAATGTGGCTGTCAAATGACGCAAATTGGTCAAGATGTTCAAGACAAACTTGGCTTTGTACCAAAGCAGTTTTACCGTGAGCGTCATGTTTATCCCAAATACACCTGTCGTAACGCTGCGTGTAACCGTGAGCGGTTGGTTCAAGCCAAAACCGATGCCCAAATCATCGATAAAAGCATTGCCACGTCTGAGCTACTGGCTCATGTGCTTATCAGTAAATACGCTGACCATTTGCCCCTGTATCGCCAAAGCCTGATTTATCAGCGTAGCGGGGTGTATTTATCCGATTCAACCTTAGCCGATTGGGTCGGACGCTGTGGCGTACAGCTTGGGTTTTTAGTCAAGCGTTTGCATAAAATAATGCTAACCCAGCCAATTGTGCATGCCGATGAAACCCCAGTCAAAGTATTAAATGGCTATGGCATGAAAGATGCTAAAGGCAAGTTAAAGCAAGGCTATGTGTGGGCGTATGTAACACCACAACACAGCCCAATCAAAGCGGTGGTGTATGACTTTGCCCAAGGTCGGGGTAGTGAGTATCCCAATGCTTTTTTAAAGGGCTTTAAG
>NZ_BCUL01000022.1 GCF_001591265.1 Moraxella atlantae NBRC 14588
TATAACATTCAAATTATTGAAAGACAGGTGTGCTATGCCCCATTACACATTATTTATTGATGAATCAGGCTCATTTGGAGCAGAAAAACGCCGAGAATCTTGGATTGTTGGCGGTTTACTTACTTCAATGAAATTTGATGAATTTGAAACAAGTATTAAAAATCCTGTCAAAAAAATCCAAGAAAAATATGGATTGCCTCAGTCTTCTCATTTTCACGCAACTGAAATTCGAGAAAAATATGGCAATGAGGGTCACATTAAAGTTAGAGAAGTTTTTAGCGATTTAATTGATGAACTTGACAATATTAGAGGTGTGAAGAGCTACTTTATTAGCACAATTAATCAAACAAAAATCAGTACTAACAATGCCGAACGAAACTATAGATTGATGCTGTTGGACTTAATTATCCAAGCAGAAAAACTCATAGAGCAAACTGGCGATGATATAAAAAGTTTTGATTTAGTGATTGCTAGTCGTACGATTGACAATGAAAGACAGACTGATTACACCCATATTAATAGCCAAATACTTCACTCTCTACCTTCAGCAATCGAAAGTGATTTAGTTGCCTATGGGCGTTTATATCTACTAGGGGATAACCTAAAAGTACATATAAAGAATGCTAAAAAGAAATGGGGTTTAATTTATGCTGATTTTTTATGCAATTTGACGTATAACAGACGTTTTCCAGAAAACCAAGAAATTTTAAATAACCTTGAAAAAGACAATAAACTCATTTCATATCAAACCTATTCTTCCGCAGAGTTACGCCGAATTTTATCTCACGAAGTCAATCAAAACTATAGCTCTGCTGTATTTGACTGTTTAAGATTATTAGAAAGAAAAAGTAATAATGACGAAGAAGTTCAAAAAATATTAAATCGTATTTTGAAGTCTGCTTTGATTGATTCAGGAACAACAGGGGTGAAAGTAAATTTCGATGCAATTTTAGAAAAAATCTGGCGTGATAGAGTTTATTTTAAGGAATACAAGAAAAAAGCTGATATTCTATTAAAGTTATCTAGTCATATAGATAACTTGCACAATAGCAGTAAGATTAAAAATCTTACAGAATTTCAGTTTAAGCTAAAAAATCTTGTGCTTTTATGTTATAACCATATCGCTGATACTGAGCAAGCCACTAAAATAGTGGCAGAGCAGGAAATTGTTGTTAATAAGCTGATTGCTGACCCAAGTAATTACAGTATGGTATTGGATTTCTATGCTCGTGCTATTGAAGTCTATGTAAATAATTTGCAGTTTGTAGAGGCAAAAGCTCAAGCAAATGCCTATAAACAGATGATTGAGGATTATTTTGACTCTTGGCAATTCATAAATAGTGATATAACTAAAGAGGATTTTTTAAATTCAGATATCACTATTCGAGCGAATAGTGCGTTAATTCGGACTGAAATCCTTACGCTTAGTGACAATAGCCAACAAGCTGATGAAATATTTGAAACACTTCAAACTATACTGAAATATGCTAAAAATCCACAAGATATAAGCCGATTAAAGTCGCAACAGCTAATTTTACTATGTAAACTCAATAAATTGGATGAAGCAATTTCGCTTGCTAAAGCCACATTTGAGCAGGCAAAAATTCAAAATATTGATGTAGGTTTTGATTATTTCTTTTTACTATATGTTGTTAATCAAAAACTACTACAGCATTCAGATGCTGTAGTCATAAAGTACATGAAAGAAGTTATCGAAAATCAAGCAGACTACAAAATTAATTCATCTAAATACCCAATGCCTATTATCTATAGGGAATTGAGTTTATTTAATTATTTTATTAATCATAAAACAGAAGCAAGCAATAATTTGAGACTAAGTAATGAGTCAACATTAAAGATTTTAAATGCTGATTCTGAAACAACTAAATTTCTGAAAGCTATCAATTCTCTACAGGAAAAAGTGATAAATGATAAAAAAGTTAATGCCTTAGATGAAGTCAAAAATCTTAATATAAAAGGTACTATCATTACTAATGATATGAATCCTAAAGAAAGTTTAAGGCTTTTGCGTAATTTTATTACGAGTTAAACTTATTAAACAACAATGTCATTGGAATTGAAAAATGAAACAATTAGAAATTTACTCAGACTATATTATAAATAGCTATAACTTAAAGAAAGGGAAAGTTGGATATTTATCTGTTATCAAGATTGATATCAACTTTATAGATAATACTTTAAAAAACTCAGTCTTTACATTAAGTTTTAAACGTGATGAAGAAGAAAAAATTACCTTAATATTTGGAAAGCTAACCCCTAATCCTTTTGCAATGGAATCAGTTTTCAATCAACAAAATTTTGATTTTGATAAAGCATTGGGTTTTGTAGATTCTGAAGATGCAGAAGGGCTGTATGATTACTTTAATAGCTTAATTGAACATCCAAAACCTACACAGTCTGCAATAGATGACGATGTGCCTTTTTAAGTAAAAAAGGTAGAGAGCTTATTAATTACTTATGACACATCACACAAACTTTGCCAACGCCATAGATATCGTCCATATCTAACTCTGGCTCACCATCAGGACGAAGCGGGTTTACCTTAATCCGCTTTTTCATTTTCTCAATGCGTTTTTCATGGTCAGCTTTGATTTGGGCAATACGCTCAGGACGGCTCAATTCTTCTAATGACTCCCTTTCTGACCAAGTAAAAGGGGTTTGGTTTTCCAGAGCCTTTTTTTCATAGTCCATTGCTTCTTTAAAAGCCTCTGGATGCCGTTCGAGCAGTCCAACCCATTCAATTTTGCGTTGGAAGAAACAAAATGTACAACCACTACGAGTCCGCCATTCATAATAAGATGGCAACCCAACCCCAGAATTTTCAAGGATTTCCATCACCCCTGCTTTATCAATGCCATCTGTGCGAAACGGTAGCTCCACGATAAGATTATCATCACTAGAATCATAGCCTGTGCGGTAAGGCTCATCGGCACGGATAGCGACATAAGAATGGACTTCATCACCGTCATCAAGGAATTTTTGCACCCATTCTTGAAAGGGTTTTAATTTCATTTTAATGGTGCACCAACGAGCTTGAGGTGAAGGCAGATAATCATTATGCTGTTTTAACCAAAAATCAAAGTCCCTATCAGGATTGATATATAGAATTGGCTTGCCTAAATAACCTTCAAGGTAAGAAAGATACTCATAAACTTCCTCAAGCTCCTTACCTGTATCTGTGAAAAAGTAGTCAATATCCAGCTCGGGATAATTATCACGCATATAGATAGCAAGAGCGGCACTGTCTTTACCACCAGACACGCCAAGGACGTGCTTAACTTTTTTCATTGGTCTCACCATTATTTTTATCAAGTAACCATTGGTTCGTCACGATTTTACTAAGCATTTCAGAAAGCACCGCCACTTTACTATCGGTATCTAGCCCGCTAAAGTCTTTACTTTCCAACGTTGTTTGAGCTAGGTCTTTGATAAGTTTGGCATTTTGTGGCACAACGTGGGCACTTTTGGTAAATTTGTCCGCAATCGCAGAAGATTTCAAAATCACTGAAACCTTAAATCTATCCTGCTGAACGTCCATGTCGGTATTAATTTCCGCCTCCAAGAAGTCAAAACTTAGCTTATTTAACTGTTGCATGGCTTTGTGTATATCTTGGTCAATCCAAGATTTTGCAGGCTTATTACCTGCCAGTAAGCCAATAATACCTTCAGATTCTTTCGGTGTACCTTTGTAGGTTCTCAGACGAGTGATGAAGGACTCTAGCTCTGGATTGCCTGTCTTTTTCCACAGCATATTGGCACGATTGTTAATAGCCGTGAACGGGTCATTTTCCTCATCAACTTTGATATTTTTGAACAAGCGTCTATTCAATTCAAAGACCAAGTCAGGATATTTTTGGTGCATTTCCTGTAAGGCGTTAATAATCATCTCAACATTTTCTTCATCAGACGCATTTTTTTCAAAGAATTTCGGCAAATCATCAAATAATAGCTTATTAGGGTCATTCGACTGTTTTAATATATTGCGTAACAGCTTGGTATCTGGCTCAAGTTCATTGGTACGATGTAGCCATTGCGGTAGGCTTAAAAACACGGCTACAAGGGCTTGGGCAATCGGTAATGGCTCATCTTCAATTGGATTGGATAGGATATGGCAAAAATCTTCTTGCAAACGTTGTTTAAGCAAATAAATCCAAGGTTGGGCATTTTTCAAATGTGAAACCTCACGCAACCCCACGCTTTTTGCGGATTTTAATAGATATTCTGCCAGTAGATACTGCAAGCTTGGCTTATATTCTTCTTCGATATAATTTGCTACTTCGGTAAAGCGAGAGAGAATATAGGCAATATATAGGATGTCGCAAAGACCTGCTTTAATACCGTACGGCGGTTGTTGCCAAAGCTGATAGATTTCGTGAGCGGTAACAAGTTCGCCTTGTTTTTTTACCAAAAACTCATCAGTTGCTTGCCAAATTTTGGCAAATGATGAATTTTTATCAGGCTTACTAAAATAATAACTTTCGCCATTATCATCGCTGCGATGAATACCATTTTTTAGCAACACAGATTCATAAATCGCTTTTTCTGGTGGATATTTTTCTATCCCTAGATTTGGCTCTTTACTATTCTCAATCATGCGTTTAACCAGTTCACGAATTGCCCCTTTTGCATTCGGGGATGGAGCGTTGCGATTCACCAATTCGTTATGGCAAATAACCGCATATTCGACTTGGTGGTCGGCGATTTTTGAAGCAAGTGTCGATAAATGAAACGTATTCTGCTTGACAGATTTTTTATCTAATAAGTTGCCTTGCCAATTTGCTCCGTTTAATACATTTTGCAAAACCAGCTTGATATTATCTTCGGTTTCTTGCAAGCGAGCTTCAGTTTCTTGGCGGGCAATCACATCATTCAATAACTGCTGTTCATTAGACAAAATTGCTTTAATCGCCAAACTATCCCGTAAGTATTCAATCAAGGTGCTGTATTTTTCGAGCGTAGTAAAAATTAAATTTGGATATTGCTGTGCCAACATCGGCAATAAATCCAATGCTAGGCGATTTTCCGCTTCATTCGTAGGCAATAACACACAAAAATAGCCCACTAAAGACGCATTGGTCGTTTTTGCCAAATCTGCAATCGAATTTTCAAGATTGTATTGATTAACAGGCAAAATTTTCACTTCCGCCCAACGTAAACTGCCCGTTTCTTGATAATGACGTTTAGCGATAATTGGGTCAAACTGGTCAAGCCCGTCAAGTCGAATGTGCTGAATATTGGGCAAATATTCTTCAATAGTTTTACTTAGATTAAAGTCACTACCTTCATTGAGCCAATATGATTGCTTAAATTTGCTATAAAAAATCAGCGTGGAATCTTCAAGTTCAGTAAGCAGTTGTTTTAATGGTTCATCTGCTAACCCTGTCAGCGACTGCAATAGTGAAAAGGACGCATGAATGCCTGTATCCCCTGCCAACATCGAAATCAATGAAATAATCTTAATCAATGCAATGGCTTGCGGATTGTCACGCACCTGATAACGGCTAATTGCCGACTGGGTAAGTAGCCATTGTTTGGCGTACTCAGACGATAAAATCATACTGCCAAGATTGCTGTCGATATAATCCCAAAATTCATCGGGATGGTACACCTCAAAATCAGTTGTAGGCGTGTATTTAAGGTATTCGCCAAAGCCATGCGGTTCGGCAGACATCAAAAATGAAAAAATACTTCGCTGATTTTGCCCAAAGTTCTTTTTGGACAGTTGGCAAAGCAAAACTGCTACCAATGGATGTAAAGGAAAAACGTTTAATAAAATATCGGTCAGTTTTTCAATCGCTGTGGGCTTATTTTCTGCGATATTTTCTGCCACATCATGCGTGAGTTTAGGCTGTTGATGTTGCTGTAAAAACGTTTCATCTTGAACTTTAATCACCTGTGAAATCAAATGTAGTTGTTCATCAACCGACAAGGTGATAGTACAGTCAATAAACCGCCCTTGGATTTTCATCCATTCGTTATAAATCTCACGGTGAGCTTGGCGGGCATAAGCAGTAAATGACTGGTGTAAAATTCCGACAAAAATCGCTTTACCTTGGCTACGATTGACAAATTCTGCAAGCTGTTGGAAAAAATAAATATCTTTGGCGTGACTACCACGATTGACAGATTCTAAGATTTTACCCATTTCATCAATAAAAATCATCAATCGCTGGTTATTTGCCATGAGTTCCGATAAGTTAGCAAAAATATCGTCATGTGTGGCATCTTTGGGCAAGTCTAAGGCTTGGATAAAAAGGGTTTCTGGACTGGTTGATGAGCCGACTAAGTTGATAATGTGCCAAGGTTCATTTTTCTTATCGAAAAACTGGGTAATCAGCTCTTTATTTTCATCACTTAATTTATCAATCGCTGTTTTTTTAATGACTTTATCAGAACTTGCCAACGACTGTAAAAACAAGGCAAGACTTGATTTTCCTGAACCGAACGCCCCTGTCCATGTAAAAGCACCTTGATTAGCGTTAATCAAGGTAAGCATTTTGACAATCACTTGCTCATACGAAATCGGGCAATAGAAATTTTGAATAATCTCTAATTGGTCGCTGTCTAACGCAATGTTAATCGAACGCTGAAAATATTCATTGCGTGCGATAATGTCATTTAAATAAGTTAAATTCTTTGTTTTTTTCATGAATGGTTTACCAAACGTGATACGATGACCCAATTATCAATAAAACCCACGTCCACAAACTATTTAGCGTTGGTAGTCTTCGGCTTTTAATTTTTTAATAGCGTGTTCTAGTACGTCATCAATAGTCACATTATTTTTTAATTGCAACTGACGAATCCCTGCCGACTGCGTCCAAGTGAGCGGATAATCAGACTGTTCAAGCTGTTCAGCATACTCAATCAGCGTTTCTTCATTGAGCATAAAGACCCGTCCAATCGAACATTCATCGTAAGTCGCCATCTCTAGCGACATAGAACCTGCATCGATATTATGTCGTTGCCAAAAATTCGCCAAACAATAGACAACCGTATTTAGGCTTAAGTTATGCTTCTGCCCACGCATGGCACGGATAACATTTTGCTGAGTGCGAGTAATTAATCCTAGCTCTGCCAAGGGGCTTTCAATCGCACTTTCTGCATCGTCATTGGCTTTGCGTTTTTTTGAGCTATAGGTCAAAATAAAGCAATCAATGTCTTTTTTAATTGTTGAATCAGAGGGCATTTCAAGAGCAGGGCATTTGGCTATAAATTCTTTCAATAGGCGAGCAAATTCATCTTTTGTTAAGTCTGTTTTGGTATTGATATTGAAAAACCAGTAATAAGTGATAAGATTAGGATTCGTCGCCAAAGCCCAGTGCATAAGCCATAGCGTCGTTGGTGATTCCAAATACGGGTCTAAACCTTTGTGATTATCAAAGAACTGTTGTGCGTTGTAAAATTCATTAAGTGCAGGCAGTAAGTTATCTAGCTCTTTGCTACTTTTACTTGTGGTATTGTGATAACTATGTGTTTTATTATTCCGCCATACGAAACCTAAGTAATATGACCAATGTCTCATAGCGTTCAACATATTTTTACCAACTCCGAAATCAGCAATTGCTGACTCTTTGGAAAAAACATTAGCAGTATCGCTACCATGTATGCGGTCATAGACTTTCTTTGACCATCCATAACGGAGAGCAAAAGTATCATGTCCCGACACAACTAGCTTAAAATTAGAATTACTACTATTTGAATCAAAATAACGCATAAATTACCTAATCATTCGATGGCTTTGGTATAATCTTCCAAAGCGAAGTTTACACTATATAACGAATTATTTCTATATTGTCAATCACGCAAATGACTAAAATCGAGAACAAAAATGCACTCTGTTTATTTAGACTATAACGCCTCAACACCCTGCGATGAACGTGTAATAGAAGCGATGAATCCGCATTGGGTAGAATTTGGAAATCCCCATTCAAATCATCTATTTGGAATAAGAAAACAAACCATTATTGCGGATTGTTTGGACGCTTTAAGCGAGATTTATGACTGCTTGCCTGAAGATATCTTGTTTACATCTGGGGCAACTGAAGCAAATAATTTGGCTATTTTTTCAGGGATTAAATTGGCAAAAAGAGAAAATCCCACGGCAAACATTATTTTGACAAGTTATTTAGAGCATAAATCGGTACTTGAACCGCTTAAAGTCATTGCACAACGGGAAAATTTAGAAGTTGTCTATGTCGATATTACGCAAGAAGGCTTTATTGACTTGGCGGATTTTGAGCAGAAAGTGGCGAGTAATCAAGTGTTGTGGGCATCGGTGTGTATGACAAATGGCGAGATTGGCACAAATCAACCGATTTCTAAGATAGCCACAATGTGTCAAGGTCATGGCATTATGTTGCACGTTGATGGTTCACAGGCAGGGTATTGCGATATTCAGTTTGGTGAGCTAGATATTGATTACTTGACAATTTCAGGGCATAAAATCTATGCCCCGACTGGTATTGGCTTACTTATTTCAAAGCATTTACAAAATACTGAGTTTGAGCCGATGATTTATGGTGGTGGTCAGCAAAATGGATTACGTTCAGGGACATTGCCTACGCCTTTGATTTTGGGTTTAACAAAAGCTTGTGAAATTCTTAACAAGATAAAAATAGAAGAAAGAAAGTCCCTAGTTGCTTTAAGGAATTATTTGCTGGATAGTTTGAGTAATGATTTATCTATTAAAGTACACGGTAGTTTAGAAAATCGTCATCCTGGTAATCTACATTTAGCGATTGAGGGTATTGATGCGTTTCAATTGCTAAATAACCTGCAACCTTATGTGGCGTTTTCGTTAGGTTCTGCGTGTAATGGATTAAATCGAGATTATCCTAGATTAATGGATTCTATAGGTGTTTCAAAGCAGGAATTTGAAAGCTCCTTGCGTATCACAGTTGGGCGTATGACGACGAAAGAAGAGATTGAGTTTTCTATAGACAAAATTAAAGATAAATCGCAACTTATACACAAAATCAATCAATCTATTTTAAACATTAAACCCTTTCCTTAAATCCCACACTCACTAAATAAGGCATATACTCTGCCATCTTACCCAAATCCCGCTGTAAATCATGCGAAGTACGGCTGATAAATCCCGACATCGCTTCACCTGCACGAGCAAACTTACTGCCAAAGCCTGTATCATTGGCAAGTAACTTGGCGAACATATCTGCCTGTTTTGGGCTCATCAGATTGACTGTTTTACTGGGTGTGGCTTTGCTAGGATTTTTTATTTTAGTTGATTTAAGTTTTTTTATACTCATCGAAAAATGGGTAAAGCGTCTTCCCAAGCGATACGGTTCTAGGGTAATTTCAAACTCGCCTTGAGCATTGATTTGCTTAATCGCAAAATCTAGCACCCGACGACGAAATTCATTAACCTGCGGATAATCATTTGCTCGACCGAAATAGCCTTTCCAGTCATCAATGGTCATGGCAGGAATTTTGCCCACATCTTGCCATTTTAGCACTAACTCGTAAAGCCTTTTGGTGCTAGAGCCTTTAAAATTGCGGGTTTTTAAATAATCATACTTGGTGTAAGCCTTGCCCGTATTTTGAACGACATGGGTAACCAACTCAGAAAAGTGAATCGTGATATAGCCCATTTGGTCACGCTGTTCGACTTTCTCAACCCAGTCACATTCCATATTGACAGCCGTATAGTTGGAGTGTCTCGGCTTTACCATTAAGGGCGATTTGCTGTCTTCTGTCGAATGGTCATAGTATAGCGTAATGGTGAGTTTTTTATTGGGTAAAGCGTTGGCAAAGTCTTTTAGCACTCGATAGGCGTAATTGATACACACCCGATTGGCATTGGCGTATTCTTTGGCACTAATCAACACTTGGTTGTCATCCGACTTTTGCACATACAATTTGTTAATCGCAAGCGTGATTAAATCATGCTCCGCCATTGTCAAATCATGGCGGGCTTCCACGAGCGTATTGGGTTTGGTGACGATAATTGATGCCTGCTGACCGCAATAAGCATTGAGTTCATACATAGCAAAACCTCCAATTGAACATGGCACTCATTATAAAAATCCCATGTTTTGAAGGCAAAACACCAAATGACGTTAAATGACCTCGGTTACAAAACTGTCTAAAATCTTTTTCTTACGACCTATTCCTATTTAAGTAAGACATAAAAATTACTTAATAAAAGAAAACCAATAATCTGTACATCAATCCCAACAGTTTGCTGGGCAATTTTATCCAAACTGCGAGGCGATACTCACCTATCTGAGAGGCGATTTTGACTACTTTGTACGTTTTTACGCTCTCCAGCCCTTTGGTATCAAGGCTTTCAGACCCCCTATAATCTTTATAATTAGTATAATATAGATAAGCTTTTTTGATAATTTTTGACAAAGAAAACTACGTCGAAATCTCTTCATCCGTATTTTTTGGATTGGGTACATATTCAAAAATGTCCCCCACATTCACTTCCAATGCTTCACAGATTCTATCTATCGTATCAAAATCAATGCGGGTCGTTTGGTCATTGTAAATCTTGTGCATGGTGGATTTACTGATATCAGTCATGCGTATTAAATCGGCAACTTTCAGCCTTCTTTCTGCCAAAAGAACAGGTAAATTACTTTTTATCATAAAAAAACCCTAATTTTTTGCAAAAAGTACTTGTATTGATCTACTTTTTACGTTAAAGTGCTTCTATCGAATAACAAAGTAGTTTTATAAAACTAAAAAGGTTTTCGATATCATCTCATTTTCATTGAATCAGAGGTTATTATGACACAAACCTACCTAACAACAGAAGAACTTTCTGAACGTATCAAATACGACCCACGCACCATCCGCAACACGCTTAAAGACAGCGTGTTATTTGAAGGTGTGCATTATATTCGCCCTTTTGGTGGACGCAAAATTTTGTTCATCTGGGAACAAATTGAGAAAGACATGAAAAAATCTTTCTTAGGCACTATCAACGCCATGACGTTGCAATAAGGGGAGAGTTATGGCTAGTATTCGTACCCGCAAGGGTAGTAACTTTCTTTTCGTGGATTTCGTTTTTATGGGCAAGCGTTGCCGTGAAACCACCAACTTGATTGATACGTCAACCAACCGCAAAAAATTGGCAAAGATTATCGAACGGATGGAAGCCGAAATCACGCTAGGTATTTTTGATTATAAAGCGTATTTCCCAAAAAGCGAAAAAGCCACAGAATTGATGGCTTTGAAAGAACGGGCAGAAACGCTGATGACCGATACCCCGTTATTTGGGGATTTTGCTAAAAATTGGTTTGACGAAAAACAAATCGAATGGCGAGAAAGCTATATCGCCAAGGTTCGTATTATTCTAGAAAAATATTTGCTCAAGCAATTTGGTGAGCGTGCTGTCGTCATGATAACAAGAGCCGATGTGTTAGCCTTCCGTACCTCCCTCGCCAAAGTGACGCACGGAAAGACTAACAACACCTTATCCGCCACCAGAATTAATGCGATTATGATGACGTTGCATATGATACTCGATGAAGCGTCAAAACGCTACCAGTTTGATAATCCCGCTAGGGATATCAAAAACTTGAAATTGGCAAAACGGGATATCATGCCATTTTCATTGAATGAAGTTTGGTTATTTATCAATAACGTGCGAGAAGACTATAAAAACTACTACACGGTACGGTTTTTTACAGGAATGCGAACCAGCGAAATTGACGGCTTGACTTGGGATAATGTTGATTTTGACAAACGCCAAATTTGTGTGCGTCAAGCCCTTGTGGAAGGAAAACTGGGTGAAACCAAAACCCCAGAATCCAACCGTGAAATTGCCATGTCACCGTGGGTATATGACGCACTCCAAGCCCAACATAAAGTAACCTTTG
The DNA here is from genome assembly GCF_001591265.1 of Moraxella atlantae NBRC 14588. GTDB lineage: Bacteria > Pseudomonadota > Gammaproteobacteria > Pseudomonadales > Moraxellaceae > Faucicola > Faucicola atlantae. The sequence goes on from NZ_BCUL01000022.1 coordinate 11,871, forward strand.
GGCGGTCAAAGTTCGTGTTTTGTGACAATCGTGGCAACCCGTTTGATTATCGTAATGTCAATCGGCGGGTTTGGACACCGACGCTAAAATGCTTGCGACTTAAACATCGCCGTCCTTACGAGACTCGCCATACCGCCGCCACCCTATGGCTTGCCGCAGGTGAATCGCCCGAATGGATTGCACGGCAAATGGGTCACGCCAACACTCTCATGCTGTTTAAAGTGTATAGCCGATATGTGCCGAACATCACACGCCAAGATGGCAGTGCCTTTGAAAAACTGGTCGCTAATAGCCAACCCACGACAGCCGAACCAACAAACCAATAACGCATGGAGAACAATATGAAACCGACTGATATTCAACAACTCATACGACAAATCCAACAGCCCAAATTTTCTCATGAATCCCGTCGTTTAGCCAACGAATTGATTTTGGAATACAACATCACAGAGTATGATGACTTCGCCGACTTACTCGAAGTGGATAGCCATCTCAATGGGCAAAAAGCCGTTCGTTACTGGGTCAATCAGCAGTTGCCCTATATTGACGCTGATGAAACACCTGAAGAACGCTATCGCCAACTGCGTCATCGCTTTCAAGATAAGCTCAAAGACTTGGTGTAAAGGCAAAATTTATCTTTCTATGCCACATTTTTAACCAATAATACCGCCAACTGGGCGGTATTTTTTTTGTTGCTAATAAGCCCATAACTAGCAACAAATGATTACCAATTACCATCGTATTTCTTTGGAATTTTGCTTGCCTAGAAAGACTATACATTAATATAATCTTGAGAGTTTTTTAAATAGAAGAATAGATTTGCCTGCTGTCACACTCTCGACACTAAGACTTAAAAAAAACACTCTACCCCAAGAAATGGTGGGTTGGTATATGATATATCATCAATATACTGTGGGTTATCTAAATCAAGAGCAGTTGGCACAGGCATTAGAACAACTGCTTATTACGCCTTTGAATATCACAGTAGATGAGCAGGGAAGTTGGCTTATTCAGAATAAAATTTTGTTTTATTACTTGCTGTTTAGCCATGAACAACATTCGATTTTACCCAATACTATTGATATAAAACGTTCAAAACGTCCCAGCTATAATAACCGTGAAATTTTTGAAGAATTGATACGCATTATCAAACTTAATAAACAGCATTTACCCGTTAAATCATTACATCTCGCCATTAAAAATCAATTGACCGTAGAAGACTGCAACCATTTATTCAGTAAAAACACCTTTACTGCCAAACATTACTGTCTTTTGATTGATATCTCACTTGCTACCTATAAACGAGCGTCATAACAAATGCCCAATTCACCCGCCAAAAAAGCTGCCCGTAAGCCTGTTTTCAAAATATACACCGCCCAAGAAATGCGACAGCTTATCGACAAAATAGCAGACGAAGAAGGGTTTTCGGCAGAGAAATTGACGAAAAAATTCACAAAAATTACGTCCGCAGATATCGAAATCATGTTGCAAGATTTGACAGCGATTGCCTTACTCGGTCAAGAAGCCCTTACCCAATTTCCCCTGCCACCGTCCACGATTGAGCAGTTGATAGCCCCTGTGAATATCCCATTTTGTAATCAATCATCGTTAAGAGCGATGGAAAAAACGCTCAATAAACAGCCCATTCCCTTACAATTGATTATTTTATTGCATAACCAGACAATGGAAGCCGACATTCGGGGCTGGTTTAAGATGGCTTTTTATCTAACGTTATTGATGAAAAGTCTTGATAAAACAACGTATTACAAAAATATCGCCAACCGCTTTAAGTTGCCATTTTTGCGGGGACTATACCCTGTCCATAGTTGGCTTTGGGATGATTTGCCAAAAATAACGGGCGACAATGACTTGCGTTTTGATGCCTTGGTAACGCTGTTTCACAAACTATCCCAAACTGTCGAAGCTCCGCCCAACAGCAAAGACCCAGATAGGGCAAAACGACAAAAGCGTAATCAAGTGCATCATCTCGCCCTTTATCTTGAACTTATTTCTGGCAAAAAAAATCGTAAAACCGTTGCAAGAGCTATCGAACAATCGCAAACCCCCGAAAATGGCTCATTTAACGGTCGTCCACCTACCTATAGCTTGCCCACCTTTGTGAATAGCCAAGACGATGGTAAGCCGACTGTTCGCTTAATTGAGCCAATCTTTGAAGACACGGCGTTGCAACACCATGAACCTTTTGACAGCGATAACACATTGCAAAATATCAAGGTGACTACATTCTCGGCTATCAAACCCAGTGATCTAACAGAACCCATGATGTTAGAAGAGATGATGGATAATCTTGAGCCAGCGATTGTGAGCAGTGAACAATCCACCGAGCAACTGCTTGAGAATTCTGCTCCCTTACAGATAAAATCATTGACGCTCGCCCAGCATCGTATCAGTGCCAAAGAGCAACATCTCATCACTAGCCCTTCCACCCTAACGCCCGCCAGTTATCGAGCCATTTTTACTCGTTTTGTGTTAGATGCAGATATGTATGCTAAAAATCGCAGTCAGGTTGGTAACAAAACAGACGACAATTTGGATACAGCGAAAACATTAACAAAAAACTGTGCATCCATTTTTTTGCTATCGATGCTCACCGCTGCCCCTGTTAACTGGCTTGCTGAGCCCAATAGGCTTACTGAGTCACCTTTATTTGAGTTTGGCACACGCCACGCTACCTTAAAATTTTCGCTAGGCATTACTCGCCCCAAATATGTCTATCGTCAGCAAAAATATGAAAACCAGTATGATATGATTCAACTGCCGTTACCGCACCAACTGGTGAATTATCTTGTCACGCTTGAAGTCATGCCAACGGCTGATGAATTGCAGGTTTATTTATCACAGGTCAGAAAAGCGTTGGGTCTGACTTATTTATCCAAGCAGCGGGTAGAATCCAGTTTACAAATTATCTTGAAAAACTATATCAAAAGGTGTAATAGCCATGTTGCAGAGTTAATCAGTCGTGTGCCATTAAATCAAGCACCCGCTCTCTATTACAGTAGCCATACCAATGAAGAGTTGGTGGCGTTTTATAAACAGGCGATTGTATGGCTTAATCAAGATAATCATTTTCAAACCGACTATATCAAAAAACGGGAAGATTTTACCACGGGGTCGGGTTTTGCCCTAAAACTTGACTATGTGCGACAGATTCTTGAAGCCACACAAACATGGGTGAAAAAAGCCGAAAATCGCTTTGACTTATTTAACCGTTACAGCGTCTATACTTGGCTTGTTTTTTGCCTGCTGACAGGTGTCAGACCCAATAATGCCATCACCCATATTTATGATATTGACCTAACGGTCGGTTGGCTTGTGATTGACGACAAACCCAATCATCAGCTCAAAAGCCACCGATTGATACCGCTTTGTGATAGCTTGATACGACATCTTACTTATTACCAGTCGTTTTTATCGGAATTTCGCCATTGGCATATCCATCAACCAATTATCGCAGAAAAAATTGAGATACTGTTGTTTGAACTCGAACGAACCGATGACAAAGCCGAGCATCATTTAATCAACTTTATCGAAGAAAACGCCAACAAACTACAGTCTATCAAACGGGGCTATGTTGCCAAGATGCTAGAACCTATCATTGAATTATCACTGTATTGGACACGCCATTTTGTCCGAACCCAACTTGAGAAACGCCAAGTGCCGATGGCTATCATTAATGAAATGATTGGGCACGAACGTTATCTGCAAGAAAGCATTGGTGAATATTCTAGTGTCAGCAAAGCCCAAATCAGACACTATGCAAAGACCTTTAACCAAATAGCGATAGACCTTGGGATCGATGATAGTGAACCGTTTGCCTGCCATATTCAGCAAACATTACGAGCATTACGTTCATGAAATTATCAGCCTTAACCTTTAGCCTGTATTCACAATCGGCTGGGCTCACCGAAATCCCAAAACCAATATCAAGTTTGCAAGCCCTTATTTTTCATGACTTGGCGATGTTGTGGCAGTTTCTGCAATGTCAAAAAAAATACCGAGATAATGGGGAAAAAAGCCAGCAAATCAATAAAAAAGAACTGGCAAAAAAGCAACGAAAAATTGCCAATACCCCGAAAGCTCAACAGCAGTTTGAGCAAAAAGTCAACGAATTAACAGAAATCTACATTGGTTTGAATAAACTGGGTTACAAGGAGTTTATCAAGCGAAGCTATCGGCTGATTGAGCAAAAATATAGCCAAAACGCCACCATTTTTTTAGCCGCCAATCAATTATTAACCGCATTTGTGGATGATAAAAATAAACGCACTCGCCTAAAACATGGCTATTATCCCGCTCCAATCACTATCAAAAATAAGGTCAAACAAAATCCCTATCGCATCAAACCCGACTGGATAAAAAATGGCAAAAAAATCACCCGAGTTGTGCAGACTGTCCTAGCTTATTGGCAAAGCAAGGATTTTTATCATACGGTCAATGATAGCAAGCACAATCAACAAGAAGTCATTGGCTGGCTGGTGTTTTCGGGGATAGTATTTGGCGGTATCAATGACCGCTCCATGTTGGCGGGGTGGCTTGATACCCTACTAAATGGCAATCTCACCGCATTTATAGATTATCGGGTTATTGCCAATGTCCGCTATCAGAGCGAACATTATGGCAATGAGCGAGATAGCACGCTAAAACGCCCAATTATCTATAACTCCCAGCAAATTTGCGTGGATTTAGTCAGTCAAATGTGGCTGTACACGGTACGTCAGATACCGCCCGCTATTCGCCAATCCTTAATGACCAATGATATCGAAGCCTTATTACTGCAAGTGCTAACGCCCGTTCTACCTGAGCATTTAGCAAGCAGTATCACGTTCAAGATGATGCTTGATAATGCCAGCTACTATTGGGAGGTTTTAGACAACGTGAGCATTGACCAGACGCTAGTAGGGGTGCTACAAGGGGCAGAAAAAACCACAGGTTTGCCGATACAGGATTTTGACACCTTATTTTTTGACCAATTTAAAGCGTCTCAGCGAGTTTATGACTTATCAAACTTAGTCCAACCATCCACGGCACCCAAAAAAACTATCAGCGACACCGCTCTAGCGAGCCACGCCAAAATTCGCCATTCCGATTTGATTGCAGAAATTCGCCAAATTTTTCGCAAAAAATATGATAAAAAAAGGTATAAGGCTGAACGATTGACTCAGCAACATAAATTGGCACTGCATATCGAAGATTTAACTCATCTACTGACCACCTTTGACCATATCAGCGAGCAGATTCTCATTGAATGGGTGATTTCGCTGTTGTCTGGCAAAAAACCCATTTTGACAGCGTCTGCTGAAAAATATCTCTCTGCCATCGGCTACGACTGGCTGTATTACACGCTGGGCGAAGATTTACTCAATTGGGATGTGGAAGATTTTGAAACCGTCTATGAGCAAATTTTGGATTTTAAACGCCTTGAATTGGGCAATGAAGCGATACACTATCCTGCGGGGCGGTTACAGCAATTACATCAGTTTGCCCATCAAAAATTTGGTATCGTAAAAGTCGATATTCCCGAAGCCAGTCAGGATAAAAAAGTGCGAGCGGAATGGATTTCTCCAACGCTCTATCACGCCATCTTGCAACAACTACGTCAATGCGTCGATTCACTCGAAGCAGATATGTTGGTATCGCTGTTTATCCTGCTCATGCGGACGGGAATGCGTAAACTTGAATTGTTGGGGCTAAGATACAGTGATATTGAAAACATCGAGCAAGGTCAGCCAGCCATCATCGTTCGCCCGAATCAACATCGTCGCCTAAAAACCGATGTCAGTATTCGTCGTATTCCGCTGAACGTAGTGCTACTACCTGCTGAGCTGACATTTGTGCTGGAATATCTACAGTCAAATCGGGGCAATAATAGTCATCAGTTGGTTTTTACTCTGTCTAGCAGTCATGAGCGACTGCCAAATACCTTGCCCAACCGCTTATTGGACGAAATTTTACAGCGTATTGACCCAAGAGCCACGCATCATACGATTCATGGCTTTCGGCATACTGCCATTAGCAATTTTAGCTTACTGCTCAATGCTGATAGTCAGTTAGCAAGTGCTTTAACAGGGTTTAGCCAGTCGCACATTATGGATATTCGCACAACTCTATTAGGAACAGAAGGCTTTAGCCAGTTCGGTTGGTATCTGGTGGCGGGTTTGGCAGGGCATTTATCACCCGAACGGGGGCTAGAGTATTACAATCACTTTGCGGTCTTGGCAGCGACTTTTGAGCTCACCAAAGCCAATCCGTCTTTTTCAAGGCAATTAATTACTCATTTAACGGGGCGTAGCACACAAAACTTTAAGGATAACGACGTAAAAATGGTGAATAACGAGATTTCGCTATTGGCACTCAGAAAAATGCTGTACCGACACGCCTTGTCAATCAAGCATAGCCCGCCTTTGAACCAATTAACCTTTGGTCATACGGCAATTACCGATAGCTTAAGTGATAGCCCAATGGCGGTGAATGAACTGTTCCGTCGGTATGGTATCAATAAGTTGATAACGCTTCTGAGCGATTTAGAGCAGGGTTTAAACAATATCGAGATTAGCCACAAGCTCAATATCCCCGAGCAGGATGTTCAAACGTTTTATGAGCGAGCCAACGCCATCGCCCGTATTCATACCACCACCACATCCATGCGTAAAAAGTCTGCCACAGGTGAAAGCTTGGCTTATCCGCTGACGGTTTCTCGTTTTGTGCAAAATCCCAATAAGCTATTGCCGTTACTGCTGTCATACGACATTGAGCGAAGAATGCTGCATGAGATGTTAAAAAACGCCAATAAGTTTAGAAATGCTCACCCGCAAGACTGGCAATGGTTTATCACACTCATCACAAGCAAAATCACGATTAACCATGCCACAATTTCGTTCAAAAAAACACCGACAGGGTTAGACGACTTGCAAAGATTTATCGCTATAGCTGAACAGATTTTTACCCTAAAATGGTGTCTGTATGCGTCAGATAGCCCTTTTCCCAATCACGAGAAATATACAGACTTGGCATTTAAACGGGATAAAAGTAAGCCAACGATTTACTTTGGAATTAAAGTGCCTAATCCCATTTACGCTAACTTTCAGGAAGCTAAGTCCAACGCTAGGTCAGAATCTCAGTCACAACAAACTGCTAGCAAGCATAAAGGTAAACGACCCTACAAATTTAAGTTTTCCGCATTACTACGGTTTTTTACCTATATTGTGCTACTACAAGATGACAGTAACTTTAGCGTTGAGACTATTGTTGATATGGGGAAAAGCTGAGTTTGAAATTAACGCTACCAAATCACACATAGCTCAAATAAAAATTAGCTCGTTTTGATGTATTGACAAGGGTTGCGATATTTTGCAGTTCGTTTAACTGCTTACCGCCGTCATTATGACCCACGTCTGATTATTAAGCTGGTTAAATCTGAAAGTCAGTTGGTAGCTGTTGCCAATGTTCAATTAGCAGTTGCTTTTGGCTCTCAACGATAGGTAAATCATTCAGCGTATCTCGCCATGTCGCTCTTGCAATCGCCATCACGTCCTTGAGTTCGGATTGAACCACTCGCCAAGGAATATCCGCTTTTTTTGCCCAATATTCAAAATCGGATAACGCCATCTGATACCAGTTTTTTGACTTGCCAAGATTTAACGCAAGACTGGTTTCGCTAGGTATATAGGCTTTGGTAAACACAATGTCATACGCAGGTGATAGCCTTAGACCAAAACCATCAGGGTAAATTACACTCCAGTTTTTGAGATGAGCATCGCCATTGCCTAATAAAATGTTTACAAGCAATCGTCTTGCCATCTGTTTGACATCTGCAATGCCATTTTCGCTATATTGATAAAGGATTTTGGCGATTTGCTGATAATTACCGCCTTGGTATTTTTCATGGGCATATTTACCAAGAATTTGAGCAAAATCCTCACTATGAATACGCTTTAGACTAGCATTTTCACTTTGCTTTTCACGGTCAAATCGCCGAATGGCATACGCATAAGGTTCATTGGGTAAATTGAGAATGGGCAAATTATCTAACTTGTCTAAACGCACCAGTTCAATATCGGGAATATCAACACCGACCATCTGAGCCAATGTCATCATGCTATATTCATTTTCGGCAACGCTTTGATGCACCACAGACGGTGTTTTAATAATCCAGTCACCTAAATCCGAATCTTTATTAGGATTTGGCAGAGTAAAACGTCCACTTTGGTGTTTCATGGAAAGTTTCATTTGCACACCTGCTAATGAAAAATGCGGATAGTTTGGTGGCAACGTAACAGTCGTAGCATGACCAATATTGGCAGAATCAAAAATATAGCTAGGCACGGCTTCAGGCTCAATACTTTCGGCTACCAACGCCCCAGGCAAATCATGACCTAAATAAGACAATAACTCAAATTCATTATCCTGATGAATTTTTAAACCTTGTGTCAATAGTAATCTTAAAGACCCTTCTGGCAACAAATTGGAAAGTAGCGGATTCAGCCTTTGGCGATTTACCCACTGTTCAGACAAGCGTTTATTCGCATAAGGAAAATCAGGGCGAGTCGTTAAACTAAGCGTAGGGCGGTTATCATCCATGACAAATTCCTGTGCAAAGGTTAGCACATTCTTGCCATTGTCATAACTCGCCAAGTAACCCACCAAACGACCGTGCAAAGTTAATTTCAGTACCCGAACTTTCATGTTTCCGTATCCCCTAATAAGCCTTGCCACGGGTCATCAATTAAGCGTTGAATATCATCTTTTATCGCTTGGTCTTCATTTAAAATAGCCAAAATCTGTCTTTTCTTTTCATTAGGAATAAGCATAAGTTCAGAATTTAAACCTTTAGCAATTAACACTAACGTATCAAGGCGGGGATTACCTTTCGATTCAATTTGCTGATACTGTTGTCGTGATACGCCAATTCGCATCTGCATATCTTTTTGTTTAAGCTTTAGAGCGATTCGACGTTGCTTGATTTGCTCAAGTAAATTCATTAGCGAAAATCCTTGTTATGCTATTTATTGCAATATATTAATTTCTTATCTTCTTATAAGCAATATATATATTGCTTATAATATTAAAAGAAGTTTATATATTGCTTTTAACTTAACATTATTATTTGAAAATATCTAAATTATATTATAAATTTTTTTAAATTTAAAAATTAAAGCAGTAAAAATATAATGAATTATTATTTAATAAATAAAATAAATATAAAATTAAATGAAACCATTTTTTCATTCAGAAATTCTAAAATATATAAAATTCAAGATAGAAAAGTTGTGGTAAAAAATGGCTCATTTTTTGTGCCATAAATCAGAGTTCATTGGAGAAAAATGACGTTAAATTACCTTAAATTCAATTTCAAATAAGTTTCTCTATCTATTGAAAATACATAGTTTGTAGAATAATATAACTTAAGGTCGTTTAACAAAAATTTGCTCCACAGAATTGCCAAGGTCGGGGTCGCGAGTTCGAATCTCGTTTCCCGCTCCAAATTCTAAAAAGCCTAACTTAACAGTTAGGCTTTTTTATTGTCTTAGAAGTCGCCTGTATCAAGGCTTTCACGCTTCTTACTTCTCTTTTTTGCTAAAAATGCTTTGTTAATTTAACTTATCAATTTTTTGCAAAATTTCAGACCGTGACCAAAACGTGACCATTTTGTGACCACGCTTTTTTTACACTTTTTTCAAGTGACCCCGACCGTGAATTTGGATGTTTAATGAAATTCAATATTTTTTTAAGTAAATCCAAGTCGCACATATTTATTGAATAGAACAAAAATCCAATACTAATAAGCCTTCAACTGTCATGTATTAATCTAACATCTTAAGAATATAATTAGGGTGTGTCCTCAATTGGGAATGAAAGTCATGAAAATATACCTTTTTAGAGGTTTTAGTCTTTAGTTGTAGGGAATAAAATTTGACTCTGCACACGACAGAAACACTAAACTAAATTTGGCAAATATTTAGCAGATAAAAACGAAGCAATTGATTGAATATGGCATAATCCCTACTGATAATAAACCGTCTAAAGCCATCAATCAAGCAATCAAGCCCAATAGCGAAAATACTTGCCTGAGGGCGACCATTGGTTTTAGGGCGACGTTTATAATGATTGGGTTTTTCGCTTAGCTTTACTAAACCTGCTTGATATGCCCAACAAAAGGCTAAAGCAGTAATAGCAACAAGTTTACTGACCCTATCTTGTATGGTTAAATGCGTGTCCTCAAGATTAAAGCCACGTCC
>NZ_BCUL01000023.1 GCF_001591265.1 Moraxella atlantae NBRC 14588
CTAGTAATTTGTTTTTCATCCAAAATAGATGCCTAGCAAGAGAAAATAGTGCTGTTCGATAGTATCACTGGGGCGATTTATGGACCGAATGCCAATGGTGCTACAGGCTATGTAGCAAGAGCGGTTGCTCCTGAGGTATCGTATCAAATCGGTCAGTATTTTAAAGGCACGAATGGTGAAGGCACAGCACCACATATCTTGGCTCATGGTATTTTAGCGGCTGCAGTAAGTGCGGCGACAGGTAATGATGTGACCACAGGTGCGTTGTCTGCGATGGGGGCTGAGGCGAGTGCGAAGGCGGTGTCTCATTATGTGTTTGGGACGGATAAGCCAAGCGATTTGACGGCTGAACAGAAGCAGACGGTGAGTAGTATTGTGAGCCTTGCAGGGATTGGGGTAGGTGCTACGACTGGGGATGTTGGGAGTGCGGTGAGTGCTGGTGAGGCGGGGAAAGTGGCGGTTGAGGATAATGATACCTTTAATTTATCTTCTACTGATTTTGGCATGAGTTCTTCTGATGTCTCGTATGCTACTTACTGTGCCTCAAACCCTACTGGTGCTAGCTGTACAAAACCTAATGTAGTTAACAGTATATCTGTTCAAATTGATAAAATTCTTGAAAACAAACCTTTTGGTCTAGTATATAAAGTTGCAGCGAATGGTGACAGCATTGTCTGTATTCCAGTAGGTGCTTACACTTGTGGGTTAAGAACAGGTGAACATTTTGCCAGTCCAGAGGAGGTCAGAAAAGGAAATTCTGAGTTTTTAATGAGTGTTGTTCCTGTGCCTGGTGGTAAAGGTGCGAAAGTAGTTGCCAAGAAAACTGGTCAAGTAATTGGTATTTATGAAGATGCTAAAGTAGCGAATGCAGCTATTCAAAGAGCTAGAGTTGAGGCAAATATAGCTACTAGTAAGGCGGCTAGGGAAAGCTCAGGATATGCACCTTTTAGCCAAAAAGCTACTAATATTTCTTCTCTAACAAATATCTCTATTAAACAATTAGATAAAAAATTTAAACATGCTGAAGATTTTGGTATTATTACAACGAAGAAGAATAGTCAGACTTTAAATGAATTTGGTAATGCTATTAAAACCCATATGAGAGATAGTAATACTATTCAGAATGGGACATATGGATTTGTTGCTGATTCAAAAGTTTTTTATAACACTGTTTCCCATAATGTCGTGGTTGTGGATAAGGGAGGGAATTTTGTTACAGGATTCCGCCTAACACCTGGTACTGCTCAATATGAGAATTTTTTTAAAAACGGAGTATTAAGATGAGCTTATTATTATTAGAGTTTACCAGAACATATACAAATGAGATAATTGATGCATCATGTTTTGTTGAGGCTTATATCCAGTTATGGAAGATTGAAAATAAATTAGGAATCTCAGTTAAAGATGAAGAGCAACTTAATCTATTCTTAGCATCAATATTTTATATTGCAGATTTATATAATCCCGATAGTGACAAATTAGATTATGAATTTAATGACGAGCAATTGTTCGAAAAAGTCACTAGTGAACTTTTATCCTATGATAAAAAATCTATTAAGGCATAGAGAATATAGTTCTGTAGGGTGCGTTCCACGCACCTAACCGCACCCATGACAGCCTCACAGGGCATAACGAAGCCTCCAGTATTGACGTAAACAACGCCGTCTTTAACATCCAAGGCAAAGGCAAAGGCAAAGGCAAAGGCAAAGGCAAAGACAGTGACTTTACCGTGACAGGTAGTGATATCAACTTAGCGGGCGACTTGTATAACAACGTTGAAGGCGATGTGACGTATCAAGCGGCTTCTGGCACAGGCTATGATCGTACCAGTCATCAATCAAGCGGCTTTGGGGTTGGGGGGTATGCCAGCACGCAAAGTGGCGCAGGTATTACCGCCAATGCCAATAGGGCAAAAGGCTATGGTAATGGCGAAACCACCACCCATGCCAACTCTCATATCCATGTCGGTGGTACAACTTATCAAAACATCGGTGGCAACCTTGTATTAGACGGTGCGGTGGTAAAAGGTGATTATGCCACCGGGCATATCGGTGGAGGCATCATTGCCGCCAGTCGCCAAGATACCGCCAAGTATGATGGCAAAAACACCAATGCAGGCTTTAGTGCTGATATTGATTTATCAAAAGCAGGAACTGGTAGTAATTTATCGGTCAATGGCGGTCGAACAAGAGCCAATGCTGACTATGCAGCCGTGACAGAGCAAACCGGTCTTCAATATCGTAAGTCAGATATGGTGGTGGATGGTAAGAGTACCTTTAAGGGGGCATATTTCACCACGGCAACGCCTGAGGATAATCAAACCCAGTTTAACGGTGGTCTAGAAGTCAGTGATATCCAAAACCACAGTCAGTATAAAGCCGACGGGATTGGTGTTGGGCTATCGGCTGGGATGAATCCAACGACCAATCAAATGAACCCACCGGGTATTGGTGGCATTGGGTATGGTCGTGATAGTGATAGTCAAACCAGTACCACTTATGGTGCGGTTACAGGTATGGCTGGTAAGTCGGATGTCACAACGGCTAATGTTGGTACACTCAATGAAACGCTAGTAAATAGCTTTGATAAAGATAGAGTCAATGCTCAAATCAACGCACAGGTTTCGGTAACTCAAGCATTTGATACCGAGCGTCGCTCATACCGTTTGGAGATGGCTCAGAAAGAGCAGGAACTTCGTGATAAGGCAGACAAAATAACTGATAAGGAAAGCCAAGAATATAAGGATTTAATCGCTAAAGCAAATAAACAACAAGAAGATATGGTGCTATTTGATAGCATCACTGGGGCGATTTATGGACCGAATGCCAATGGTGCTACAGGCTATGTAGCAAGAGCAGTGGCTCCTGAGGTATCGTATCAGATTGGGCAGTATTTTAAAGGCACCAATAGCGAGGGTTCTGCTCCTCATATCTTAGCCCATGGGATTTTAGCGGCTGCGGTAAGCGTGGCGACGGGCAATGACCCAACGACAGGTGCGTTGTCTGCGATGGGGGCTGAGGCGAGTGCGAAGGCGGTGTCTCATTATGTGTTTGGGACGGATAAGCCAAGCGATTTGACGGCTGAACAGAAGCAGACGGTGAGTAGTATTGTGAGCCTTGCAGGGATTGGGGTAGGTGCTACCACTGGCGATGTGAGTAGTGCTGTGAGTGCTGGGGAAACGGCGAAAAGTGCGGTTGATGACAATATAAATACAGTTTTAGCACCTGATCCAGCATTAATGTATGAGATAGAAAATAATCCTAACTACTCTCGTGAGCAACTTGAAGCCATTCAGAGAATTCCAGAAATGCTGGGTTCTTTGAACCTTGTGTATAAAAAGAATGATAAAGGTCACTTTATCATATGCCTGCCTTATAGTGGCAATAGCTGTGCCCCTAGACCTAATGAAAGATATGCCACTGAGCAAGAAGTTAAACAAGGCGCTCAAGACTTTGCTTTAGACGTTGTTCCTTTGCCTGGTGGTAAAGGCGTGGCAGTTATTGTAAAGAAAACGGGTCAAATCGTTGGAAAATACAAAAATGCTAGAGCGGCTAGAAAAGCGGCTGATGAAGCTATGGCGGAAGCTAAGGTTGGTAATAACTTCAATAGAGATAATGATTCTATTGGTAATAAGCCACTAGGTGGAGGGCATCGGGCTAACCAATATGGTCATAACTGGAAAAGAGCAAGCCTGAGTGATGCTAGGAAGAAATTTGCAGGTGATAATCCTGAAATTATTCACACTAAATCAGGTAAAATAATTCATAAGAATAGAGAGACAGGAATCGAAGTTGTATATGATAGAGAAGGCGATTACTTTACTATTATTGACCCTTCTATATCTGGGAAAAGAAACTATTTAGACCTTGATGGCAAGGTGCCGAATAATAAAACATTGCCAAATGGTAAGCAAGCTGGAAGATCTAATGCTGAGTATCGTGAAGCAACACACTTTAAAGTTGATAGATAAAGGTTGTTTAATGAAAAAAAGAATAATAGCAATACCGATGTCTAAAGAAGCACAGCATAGGTTGGATTATGATGAATGCTTGAATGGCGATTTGAAAGAATACAACTTAACTGAAAATGAATTTAGTGAGTTGCTTGATATCGGTTTTTTCCAAGATATAAATAATAGCTTAGGTGTAATAATTAGTGATTATGAGTCGGAGGAAATAGTCGGAGATAAATTGCACCTACTAGAAAGCTTTATGGAAAATTATATAAAAAATCATAAAGATATATTAGTTATCAATGATATTAATAAATTATTTAAAGTTGCCTATGAAAAGAATACAGGTGTTTATTTTTTCTTTTGATGGGAAGGTATTGTTGCTTCATTCAGATAAGTCTTTGATTTAATTTGATTTTTAGAAAGTATAGTCAATTAACTTCATAAAAGTACAATTTTATATTAAAAGGGGCCAGCACAGAATTCGGACCATATAGCACGCTAAGGAATTGGTAGTATTCAAAAAACTGTGTCATTTCACTAAACTACTCACAATAGAAGGAATGACACCATGCAAAACTTTGACATTAACAATGTGGCTCTAGCCTTTGCCTACCAATGGCTTAAACTCTAAATGTTCAACAGACCCTAGTACAGTCGCTAACTAGATATTTCAGCTGAGTTTTTTTGTTCTTTGTTGGATACTGAATTCTTGGTAAGCCCCCGACCATCCCCCTATTGAGATGGTTTCCAGTAATGTGGTAGCAGCTCATCAATCTGGCTATCAAGATGCGTCGGCAGCCGTCTCAGCACATCCGCCAAATACGCATACGGGTCAAGCCCATTCAATCTAGCTGACTGAATCAGCGACATAACATTCGCCGCCCGCTGACCGCTCTCAAGCGACCCTGCGAACAACCAATTCTTACGCCCGAGTGCCCAAGGACGCATCTGATTCGTAATATTCCTTCTGATACGGTGAATGGTGTTGTCGCTCCATTTGGTAGAAGTGTTCCCCAAACTTTTCCATATATAGTTAAAACTGTAATATAATAAGCATTTTAAACCAATACCACCATGCCCAAAATATACAACCAAGACTTACGAGACAGAGCCGTCAACCACTGGCAAAAGACAGGCAACAAAAGCCAAACAGCCAGGCTGTTTGAAATCAACCGCAACACCCTTAATGACTGGATAAAGCTCTATCAAGAACAAGGGAATACCAAGCCAAAACCCTTTGCACCTGTTGGCGTAAAACACATTATCACTGACCTAATCGCCTTTGAGGACTACGTTAACGCTCAGCAATTCGACACCGCAAAACAGCTTAGAGAACAGTACTTAAAAGACCATCCTGATATCGATATTTCCTATAACGCCTTTTTACAAACCTTACGTCGAATCAAATGGAGTTTTAAAAAAAGACCCCGCTCTTTAAGCAAGCCGATTTACTAAAGCAAATTGGGTTTAAATTAATGCTAGGTTTATTGCTATTAACCTTGAGCATTACCGCTGACAACATCCTATTTATGGATGAAACAGGATTTTATCAAAGGCAATACTACACCCACAGTTGGTCGCCTATTGGCAAACCTTGTTATGCCAAAATCGATGCCAATAAGGGTAAACGCTTAAACTTAATGGGAGCTATGCGATTAAATGAGTTTAAACTCATCGCGCCTATTACCTTTGAAGGTGGTTGTAACCGTGTGATAGTTGAAAATTGGCTACACACATTAGCACAATCTTTGCCAAAAGATGAAAATGGTAATTATCCAAAACGTGTATTGGTGTTGGATAATGCTAGATTTCATCATGGTGGCGATTTAAAGCAAATTGCCGAACTTTATAATATTGAACTGACGTACTTACCGCCTTACTCACCTGAACTTAATCCAATTGAGCAGTTGTGGGCAGTCATCAAGCAAAAGGTTCGTTTAACGCTAAGCAATTTTGATACGCTTAAGGGATGTGTTGAAAGTTGCTTGGTATAATTCGGTTTTGACTATAGTAATGAGGAAGAAGCCAATGTGGGGCAGGTCGCACAAAACGGTGTTGGTGTGGCTACTGTATTTGCTGGGGCTAAAGTTCCTTATATAAAGGGGGTGACAACGTCGCTATGGACAACATGGGAGAATTATCCAAAAAAAGTATTTAATACTCCAAATGGTCCTCAAGAATTTGCTTTAATAGGCAATCGATATTACTCACAACATGCTGTTGCAAGAATGCAACCTAGTGGACAAAGATACTCAACAGGTCTACCTGAGGGACAAGTGTATAATACAGGCACACAAGGGATGGAGCCAGGCATTCTTAATACTGATGGAAGAAAAATGCTCAGAGGGCGTTCAATTTCTCCAGCCAACGTGGAATCGATTATAAAAAATTCTACACCTACTAAACAGAAAAATGGTAATTGGAATTATGTTTCAGGTGACATCACAGTGATATTAAGTCCTGATAAGAAACGTGTCGTCACGGTTATCAATTAGAGGTAAACATGTCAATTATAGATACAATTATAGGTTTAAATAAGGATCTTAAGGAAAATAGGATTAGTTTTCATCAGTATAGAAGTGCAGTTTCTGGTGTTGCCCTCAATATACAGCAACTAATTAATTATGACGGTGATATTTATCATTTAGTTGATTCTTGGTTTGAAATAATTGAGTATTGTTATTTTGAAGAAGATTGGAATAAATATGCTTTAGAAATTGGAAACTTTTTAATTCAAGGTATGAATGACTTTCCTAATCAGATATTTTTACCCCAAACTTCAGAATTTATCAGAAATCATAAAGTATCACTATAATTCTCTGCACACGACAAAAAAACAAAAAAGTCTGATAAAACAAAGGCATAATAGTAATTTTTCTCAAGAACCACCATTATGCCAAATCTTATCAGACTAGAAACTATATTAGCCCAAAACATCACATTAAACAAGGCAAGAATTACCTGCTTAAGCCTAATAATTATAGCGATAATTATCGCTCAAAGCAGCAACTTAAAACAAATAGCCAAAAACTTTCAAAAAGTAGGAAAGACAGACAGCCACTATCGCAGAATACAACGGTTTTTTGCCAAAACTGAATTTAACTACGACCAGATAGCCAAATTTATTTACACCCTGTTTGGCTTAGATAACGTCACCTTAACCATAGACCGCACCAACTAGAAATGGGGCAAAACCAACCTCAACATCTTTATGCTAGCAGTCGTTTACAGTAAGCCCCCGACCATCCCCCTATTGAGATGGTTTCCAGCAATATGGTAGCAGCTCATCAATCTGGCTATCAGGATGTGTTGGCAGACGTCTCAGCACATCCGCCAAATACGCATAAGGGTCAAGCCCATTCAATCTAGCCGACTGAATCAGCGACATAATATTTGCCGCCCGCTGACCGCTCTCAAGCGAACCTGCAAACAACCAATTCTTACGTCCGAGAGCCCAAGGACGCATCTGATTCTCTGCCCAATTATTATCAATCGGCAAATTGCCATCATCCAAATAACGAGTTAATGCCGTCCAACGTTTCAAGCAATACTCAATTGCCTTGGTAATATCAGCATTCTTAGTCGTACCTAGCCTTTTCTCCTGTAACCACACAAGAAGCCTATCCGCAACTGGTTTAGCCTTCTGTTGCCTAATTTGCCTAACGACTTGGGCATCTCTAGGCGTTGGTGATTGGTTTTTCTCAAACTGCTCATCAATCTCACGTTCAACGGCATACAGTGATTGAAATAACGCTAGTGCCTCAATGCTAATAAGACTCTGCCCTGTCACATGAAGTTCATGGAACTTACGTCTGGCATGAGCCATACAACCCACTTCAATCACCCCTCGCCCAAATAATGGCTTATAGCCGTTATAGCCGTCACAAACAAGCTTGCCCTTAAAGCCGTTTAAAAAAGCATTGGGATACTCACTACCCCGACCTTGGGCAAAATCATACACCACCGCTTTGATTGGGCTGTGTTGCGGTGTTACATACGCCCACACATAGCCTTGCTTTAACTTGCCTTTAGCATCTTTCATGCCATAGCCATTTAACACTTTGACTGGGGTTTCATCGGCATGCACAATTGGCTGGGTTAGCATTATTTTATGCAAACGCTTGACTAAAAACCCAAGCTGTACTCCACAGCGTCCGACCCAATCGGCTAAGGTTGAATCGGATAAATATACCCCACTACGCTGATAAATCAGGCTTTGGCGATACAGGGGCAAATGGTCAGCGTATTTACTGATAAGCACATGAGCCAGTAGCTCAGACGTGGCAACGCTTTTATCGATGATTTGGGCATCGGTTTTGGCTTGAACCAACCGCTCACGGTTACACGCAGCGTTACGACAGGTGTATTTGGGATAAACATGACGCTCACGGTAAAACTGCTTTGGCTTAAATCCGAGTTTGTCTTGTACGTCTTCGCCAATTTGTTTCATTTGACAGCCACACTCACAGGTGGTTGACGGTGGTTCGTGGATGATGGTGTGAATGTCGAGGTTGTCAGGGATAACGAGGCGTCTTTGTCGTTTGGGCTTGGTTGGTTTTTCTGATAGTGTGCCTAATTGGTTATCCGACTTTTCTTCAAGTTCTTGAGTAGTAAGCGTTTGAGCATCAATCGGCTTGTTAGCAAGCAGTTTGGATCGCTCGTCATCACTAAGATTGGCTAAGAAGTTGTCATGGGCTTGTTCAAGCGATGCCAGGTCTTCTAGGGCGGTTTCTTGGTTTAAGTGGGTTTGTTTGGGGGTTAAGCCTTCGCTTTTTTGCCCAAATAGACGATGAATAAGACGTTGCTGTTTGGCAATGGCGTCAATGAGTGCTTGGTTGATGCGAGCAAGTTCGGCTTCGTATTGCTGCTTTTGCGCATCGATTTGTTTCTCGTATTGTTGTTTGAGTTGCGCTGCTTGCTGTTGGTATCGTTGTTGTTGCTGTTCGGCTAGATGTCGCTGATGGTCAATCGCTTGTTGTTTTTGTTGTTGTTCAAGTAGTGAGATTTTCGCCAGTAGTTGAGCGTATATAGGGTCTTGGGGTAAGTCGGATGGTAGGTTTGCGGTCATGGCAGTAGTTTGTCATAACCGCTATCGGTTGTCAGCTAACGGGCGGTGATAGTTAAAATTTAGCGGGTTTATGATAAAGTCAGCTTAGGTCAGCGGCGTGAGTATGTCTTTGCTTAGGTTGTGCCAAGGCAAACCACTAATCAGGGCGTTGAATTGCTCGTGGCTGATGGTGAGTCCTGTGGTTGAGTTGAGTGGACTGTGATGTCGCATGAGGCGTTCGCCAAGTCCGCGAAATTTGCTATCATCCAGTGTTCGGGTGCATAGCCAAATGCCCAGTCCATCATGAATGAGTATTTTTAGCCGGGTGCCTGTTTTGTTGTAAAATAGGTAGGCACAGTGTGGGCGGATGCCTGGGTGGTGCTGTAGGATAAAGGCGAGTAACTTGTTGCTGCCACACCGCATGTCCATGGGTGCGGTGGATAGCCATATTTGTTGGGGATTGATAAGGGGGTTCATTGTAGCCCTCGTAGTAGTTCGAGTAGGCTGTGATTATCGATTTGGGCAATGCTTAGTTTTATGGGCATTGTGTTGTGAGTGGGGATTTGTAGTTCTATACCTGTCAGGACTGATGACCTGGATATGCTCTGGTCGATGATTTGCTCAGGGTTTGACTCTGGCTGTACACTGACAGGAATGAATGTTGGTGTATTGCGGTGAGCGTCATTGTTAATAAGTGTGGGTAGTTGGTCGGTTTGGGATTGTTTTCCTTTGTGTTCACGTTTCCAGTTGTGCAATAGGTTCTGGTTGATGCCGTTGTCTCTGGCGATACTGGCAATTGACCGCCCTGAGCTTATCGCTTCTTGTACTAGAAATTCTTTGAATTCGTCACTGTAGGTCTTGCGCTTGGGTTTGTTGGTTGCCATTTTAATGTCCATTTAGTGAAATCATGGACATTATCTCGCTTCATCTAAGAGTGCAGTAGAGGGGATGGTCGGGGGCTTACCGTTTACAAAGGCATAATCCAAAAACTGGTAAAACTAGACAATGGATGGAGAGCTATAATCATTCAGGGGAAGTTATTCGAGTTCACCCTAAATCTATAAATGGGCAAACCGTTTCAGGGCAACATTACCCACCTACAGGCACAGAGGTACAAAAAGGAGCAAAGTAATGTATCAAAGTCTATATAGTGAAATATCATTATTAAAACAGCAGGCAGAATATAACTACTCTCCACTATATATTGCTAAAATGTCAATGAACATACTTAATGAATATTCAAACGAAATTATTGCTGAGGATAGAGATAAATTCATTTCACTAATTGCTATGGATATGGGTGAAGAGTTTGAGTATTCTCAAGATGAATGTATAAAAGTATTAAGTGAAATTCTAAAAAATTACAATTAACTTTTATTCATTTTGAGCTAGGGGCGAAACAATATCCTGTGGGTAGTGCTGAGTATAACTATTCGATGGAGAAAGCGGATAAACAGCAACATGATAGGGTGCTGTTCGATAGTATCACGGGGGCGATTTATGGGCCCAATAGCAATGGGGCGACTGGGTATGTCGCAAGAGCAGTGGCTCCTGAGGTATCGTATCAGATTGGTCAGTATTTTAAAGGCACCAATAGCGAGGGTTCTGCTCCTCATATCTTAGCCCATGGGATTTTAGCGGCTGCGGTGAGTGCGGTGACGGGGAATGATGTAACAACTGGAGCGTTATCTGCGATGGGTGCAGAAGCTGCAGCACCGATGGTGGCAAAATTCTTGTTTGGCGATAAGCCAATTAGTGAGCTAAGTGCTGATGAAAAAGCAACAGTGAGTAGCATTACGAGCCTTGGGAGATTAGGTGTGGGTGCTAGCACTGGCGATGTGGGTAGTGCAGTGAGTGCTGGTGAAGCGGCAAAGGTGGCAACGCAGGATAATGGTGTAGAAGTTGCAGCTCCCGTATGTGGTCCTCTTGTTGAAGTGTGTTTTGTTGGAGGTGTTGCTATAACAGCAGCAACTGTATATGCTAATACACCTGAAGGTAAAAAGAAAATAGGGTTGTGGTTCAAAAAGTATGCTAAAAGAAAATCGTTCGCACGGAGCTTGTCGAAGGGTAGCGATTTTCCTATGGTTCGACAGGCTCACCACGAATGGAAAATCGTACTAGCATACTTTTCAGACCAGTGCAAAAATAAGGTAGTGGTTTGAAAAGTATGCTGATATAAAAATAGAAAAGACAACTTGGAATTAAAATGATAATTTGGATGTATGAAGAAACAAATTACAATTCAATGCCCAAGCTGTCTAGGTTTCAGTATAAAGAAAAATGGATGGAAAATCTATGGCAAGCAAAACTACCAGTGTAAAAGCTGTGGATGACAATTCATTCACGAAACAGACTGATGTATGCTGAAAAAAACGGACAAAAATATTTGGTAAACTAACACCCTAAACAGGCGTTTACCATGAGGGCATTCAAAACTCTGTGTCAGGATAAATTAGAGGCTCATCACCGCATCCAAACGACCAGGGAAATGGATAGACAATTGCATCATCGTTTGCCCCCAATTATTGATAGGCATTGTCCATTTCTCTGAAGCATTTAACATACCAACATACAGTAATTTAAGCAAGCTGGTTTCATTCGGGAACGCTCCTTTGGTTTTAGTCAGCTTACGAAACTGGCGATGAACTGCCTCAACCGCATTGGTCGTATAAATGGGTTTTCTCACCGCTTCGGGGTACTTGAAATAGGCACTTAGCAAATGCCACTTATCTCGCCAAGAAGCGATAACAGCAGGATATTTATTGCCCCAAAGTCTATCGAGCTCATCAAGGGCTAACTCAGCGGACTCTTTATTCACTGCTTTATACACAGGCTTTAAATCCCGCATAAAGGCTTTTTGGTCACGACTTGCCACATAGCGAAGACTATTGCGGATTTGATGAATCACACACAGTTGCACCTCAGTATTGGGGAAGATAGCCTGTATCGCTTCAGGGAAGCCTTTTAAGCCATCAACACAAGCAATCAGAATATCTTGTACCCCTCGATTGTGTAAATCAGTGAGCACAGAGAGCCAGTAGTTCGCTCCCTCGCTTTCAGAGCAGTATAAGCCGATAAGCTCTTTGCGACCTTCAGTGTTGAGTGCTAACAGCGTGTAAACAGCTTTATTGACGTAACGTCCTTCCTCTTTGACTTTGTAGTGAATGGCATCAAGCCAGACAAATGGATAGACGCTGTCTAATGGACGGGATTGCCAGGCTTTAAGCTGTGGGATAAGACTGTCAGTAATATTACCCGAATTCGACATAAGAAAAGGCAAAAAAAAGAAGTCCAATATGCTAAAGTAAGTTCACCACAAACAACCTAGCCAAGGACTTCTTACATGGACAATCTCGAAGCACTTTACTGCCACATAGACGACTACTGCAAAACCTACACAGCCGAGCAACAGAAGAAAATGCTAACGCTAAAGCGAAAAAGCAGTAAAAAGACCCGAAACAAACCATGCTGCATCAGTTTAGCAGAAATCATCACCATCATGGTACTATTTCATCAAATCAGATACCGAGAATTTAAAGCATTTTACTATGGCTATCTGTGTCAATGGCTAAAAAGTGCCTTTCCAAGACTACCAAGCTACAACAGAATGGTAGAACTGATGGAAAAAGCAGCATGGGCTGGTTTTATGGCTTTAAACTGCACGTCATCATCAATGACCAAGGTGAGCTTGTCAATCTCACCGTCACAGCAGGCAATGTGGATGACAGAAAACCTGTGAAACAACTGTGCGATATGACCGTATTTGGTAAACTGTTTGGTGATAAAGGCTATATTGATAAATCCCTAACTGCTTGGCTGGATGAAAATTTGGATGTTGAGCTGATTACCAATGTCAAAAAGAACATGAAAGCTAAGGACATTGCTTGGCTAGATAAGCGATTACTCAAACGCCGTTTCTTGATTGAGACGGTGTTTGATGAGTTAAAGCATATTTGCCATATTGAGCATTCAAGACATCGTAGCCCTGCTGGGTTTATGGCTAATTTATTGGCAGGGCTGATTGCTTATTGCCACCAAGCCAAGAAGCCTACGCTAAAGAATGTGCTGTTTGGGCATTCCTTACCGCAGGTTGCTTAGTTTGTGATAGCTTTCAATGAGTTAGGCTGTGGCTTATGTCGAACTGGGGTTAAGTTAGAGTGTTTGAAAATCAAAACCAAGTTGAATCATTTTGCTTTACGTTTGAAGTTACTCGTATCCGCTAATCAGTCGGCTTTTGCCCAGCTTAAGGCTATGAGCGGTGCGTAACTTCAATCATTAAAACAAAAACTTGGGTTAGCAGATAACAATTAATGAGCAATGCCGTGCCAAATCAGCCAATAACTTAAACGGGTGCCAAGGTCATAAAATTCACATCAATTTTTAACGCTTTCATCAATCGGTGCATGGTAACCCAAGTAGGGCTCGTCTCACCATTTAACGTTTTATATAAGCTTTCACGATTGAGCCCTGTCATACTGGCGACTTTAGCCACACCATGGTGTTTGACTAGATGTCCTAAAGCAATAACAAACACTTGAGGATCATCATCTAAAAACGCCTCATGCAAATACTCGCTGATTTCTGCCTCGGTTTCTAGGTAATCAACAGGGTTAAATTTACTCGTTTTCATTGTCGTCAACCTCATCATATTCCAAATTGGCTATCATTGCTTGGGCGGTCTTGATATCGCTTTGCTGAGTCGACTTATCACCACCGCATAACATAAAAATAATCGTCTGACCTTGTAGGGTGAAGTACAAGCGATAGCCTGTGCCAACAAATATCCGCATTTCACTCACTTGACCACCCACAGATTTGATATCGCCTAAGTTGCCTGCTTCTGCTCTGGTTAACCGTAAAACAATCGCTTTAACAGCCTGTCTGTCTTTTAGCTTTCTTAACCATTTATCAAAATCCGCCGTTGTCCGAATATCATACATGCCCAAACCTCTTTGTAGCTTACAGGCTACTTTATCACATGTTTGGTAAAGGATAAAGACTGATTTCACGCCATCTATCTAAGACGAGCATAGAAAGTGAACATCCTAGTACAATAAGAAAGTTTATTAAGCATGTTGGACGATGCTCACATACTAATCGCTTCTAGGGCGCTTTTGATAGTAAATCCACCCCTGCTTTTTTTAACTCCCCTTTCGCTGTCACATAATGGTATAGCGTACTACTGGGAATATCGCCAAGTTCCTTACAAATCGTGGGAATACTTTTGGTTTGGTCTTGCATGAGATATTGAGCGTACTGCAATTTCTCAGCCGTCATGATTCTGGGTCGACCACCTTTACGCCCCCGAGCACGAGCAGCGGCTATCCCCTCTTTCACCCGTTGGCGAATGATATTACGCTCCATCTCGGCAAACGCTGCTTGAATCTGCAAAAAAGCCCGTCCCGCAGGAGTCGTTGTATCCATCGGTGAATTGATAGCTTTAAAGCCAATCTCTTTTTCAGCGAGTTCATCAATGAGTTTGATTAAGTCACTGGCTAACCGCCCTAACCTATCTAAATCTAAAACGACAAGCACATCACCTTTTCTTAAATAGTTCATACAATCATCCAAGCCTTTACGTTGGGAATTACTCCCCGAGGCTTTGTCTTCAAAAATCCGTTCACAGCCAATTTCTTTCAAGGCGTCAATTTGACGATCGAGTAATTGTTTCCCTTCAGAAGTTGATACTCGGGCATAACCGATAAAACTCATGATAAATTTCTCACGAAAAATATTATTTTTTACATTTTATCATAATTAGATTTATTTGGCTTTATCGTGAAATAAAGATAATAAAAAAGAGCTGAATCGGCTTTCTTTTACAAACTCACGAAAAACAATTGGTTTTCGTGATTTACTTTCTTTGCATTTTTACTCAACTTTTGTAAAAATGATAAAAATCTTTTGAATTTATCGCTTATCGATATATAATATATAAAAATTTGGATATGTTCTATGATTGTCAATTTTAAATGTGATAAAACACAGACACTTTTTACCACAGGCAAAACACGTCATTTCTCTTCAATTAAAAATGTGGCTGAGAGAAAGTTGCTACAACTTGATAACGCCACTTGTTTAGAAGATTTACGTTCACCGCCAGGAAATCGACTTGAAGCATTATTTGGCGACCGAGAGGGGCAGCATAGTATTCGAATTAATGACCAATGGCGAATTTGCTTTGTTTGGACTGAGGAAGGCCCAACCGATGTAGAAATCGTCGATTATCACTAACTTTAAGGACAACTGATATGAAAAACGGTATGCGACCTATTCACCCAGGTGAGGTGCTAAGAGAGGATTATCTAGAACCCCTGCAAATGAGTGCCAATGCTTTAGCAAAAGCGATCGGCGTTACTCCTGCTCGTGTCAATGAAATTGTACGGGAAGAAAGAGGTGTCACCGCTGATACCGCTTTACGCCTTGCTAAGTATTTTGGCGGTAGTGCCAAATTTTGGTTAAACTTGCAAACAACTTATGAGCTAAGACTGGCTGAGACGCAAGATACGCATTTTTTGGATGAGATTATGCCGTTAGCGTTTTAAGGTACTCCCCAATGTCTAGACCAAATAATCACAAAATTAACTGAAGTTACGCACCGCTCATAGCCTTAGGCTGGGCAAAAGCCGACTGATTAGCAGATACGAGTAACTTCAAACGCAAAGCAAAATGATTCAACTTGGTTTTGATTTTCAAACACTCTAACTTAAACACCGCATACGTGGCTAAAAAGACATGATTAAACCGTGCCCTTTGGCTATGTACAGGCGACTTACCCAAATTGGCATTTTGCTTTAACGACTTATGATACACTTCAACGTGCCATCGTTTTTGATAGCCATTGATAAACGTATCCTTGTCGCATTGCAAATCCGAACACACCAGATATAACACCCCTGTCGAATCGTCCTTGTTTGTAAAGACTCGGCGTAATAACAAGACTTCATCATGGTAGTCATTTAAAAAGCCGTGAACAGGGGTATTATGTAAGCCCCCGACCAACCCCCTATTGAGATGGTTTCCAGCAATGTGGTAGCAGCTCATCAATCTGGCTATCAGGATGTGTTGGCAGCCGTCTCAGCACATCCGCCAAATACGCATACGGGTCAAGCCCATTCAATCTAGCTGACTGGATAAGCGACATAACATTCGCCGCCCGCTGACCGCTCTCAAGCGACCCAGCAAACAACCAATTCTTACGCCCGAGTGCCCAAGGACGCATCTGATTCTCCGCCCAATTATTATCAATCGGCAAACTGCCATCATCCAAATAACGTGTCAGAGCCTGCCACCGTTTCAAGCAATACTCAATCGCCTTGGTAATATCAGCATTCTTAGTCGTACCTAGCCTTTTCTCCTGTAACCACACAAGAAGCCTATCCGCAACTGGTTTAGCCTTATCTTGCCTGATTTGCCTAACCATTTGGGCATCTCTAGGCATTGGCGTTTGGTTTTTCTCAAACTGCTCATCAATCTCACGCTCAACGGCATACAGTGATTGAAATAACGCTAGTGCCTCAATGCTAATAAGACTTTGCCCTGTCACATGAAGTTCATGAAACTTACGTCTAGCATGGGCCATACAACCCACCTCAATCACGCCTCGCCCAAATAATGGCTTATAGCCGTTATAGCCGTCGCAAACAAGCTTGCCCTTAAAGCCCTGCAGAAAAGCATTGGGATACTCACTACCCCAACCTTGGGCAAAGTCATACACCACCGCTTTGATTGGGCTGTGTTGCGGTGTCACATACGCCCACACATAGCCTTGCTTTAACTTGCCTTTAGCATCTTTCATGCCATAGCCATTTAACACTTTGACTGGGGTTTCATCAGCATGCACAATTGGCTGGGTTAGCATTATTTTATGCAAACGCTTGACTAAAAAACCAAGCTGTACGCCACAGCGTCCAACCCAATCGGCTAAGGTTGAATCGGATAAATACACCCCGCTTCGCTGATAAATCAGGCTTTGGCGATATAGGGGCAAATGGTCAGCGTATTTACTGATAAGCACATGAGCCAGTAGCTCAGACGTGGCAACGCTTTTATCGATGATTTGGGCATCGGTTTTGGCTTGAACCAACCGCTCACGGTTACACGCAGCGTTACGACAGGTGTATTTGGGATAAACATGACGCTCACGGTAAAACTGCTTTGGTACAAAGCCAAGTTTGTCTTGAACATCTTGACCAATTTGCGTCATTTGACAGCCACACTCACAGGTGGTTGACGGTGGTTCGTGGATGATGGTGTGAATGTCGAGGTTGTCAGGGATAACGAGGCGTCTTTGTCGTTTGGGCTTGGTTGGTTTTTCTGATAGTGTGCCTAATTGGTTATCCGACTTTTCTTCAAGTTCTTGAGTAGTAAGCGTTTGAGCATCAATCGGCTTGTTAGCAAGCAGTTTGGATCGCTCGTCATCACTAAGATTGGCTAAGAAGTTGTCATGGGCTTGTTCAAGCGATGCCAGGTCTTCTAGGGCGGTTTCTTGGTTTAAGTGGGTTTGTTTGGGGGTTAAGCCTTCGCTTTTTTGCCCAAATAGACGATGAATAAGACGTTGCTGTTTGGCAATGGCGTCAATGAGTGCTTGGTTGATGCGAGCAAGTTCGGCTTCGTATTGCTGCCTTTGCGCATCGATTTGTTTGTCGTATTGTTGTTTGAGTTGCGCTGCTTGCTGTTCGTAATGTTGTTTTTGTGCATCAAGTTGTTGGTGAAGCTGAGCGTTTTGGGCTAATAGCTCAGCGTAGCTTGGGGCAGTAGAGTCGGATGGTAGGTTTGCGGTCATGGCAGTAGTGTGCCATAACCGCTATCGGCTGTCAGCTAACGGGCGGTGATAGTTAAAATTTAGCGGGTTTATGATAAAGGCAGCTTAGGTCAGCGGGGTGAGTATGTCTTTGCTTAGGTTGTGCCAAGGCAGTCCGCTGACAAGGGCGTTGAATTGCTCGTGGCTGATGGTGAGTCCTGTGGTTGAGTCGGATGGGCTGTGATGTCGCATGAGGCGTTCGCTAAGTCCGTGAAATTTGCCATCATCGAGTGTTCGGGTGCATAGCCATATGCCCAGTCCATCATGAATGAGTATTTTTAGCCGGGTGCCTGTTTTGTTGTAAAATAGGTAGGCACAGTGTGGGCGGATGCCTGGGTGGTGCTGTAGGATAAAGGCGAGTAACTTGTTGCTGCCACTTCGCATGTCCATGGGTGCGGTGGATAGCCAAATTTGTTGGGGATTGATAAGGGGATTCATTGTAGCCCCCGTAGTAGTTCGATAAGGCTGTGATTGTCGATTTGGTCGATAGTGAGTTTTATGGGCATTGTGTTGTGAGTGGGGATTTGTAGTTCTATACCTGTCAGGACTGATGACCTGGATGTGCTCTGGTCGATGATTTGCTCAGGGTTTGACTCTGGCTGTACACTGACAGGAATGAATGTTGGTGTATTGCGGTAAGCGTCATTGTTAATAAGTGTGGGTAGTTGGTCGGTTTGGGCTTGTTTGGCTTTTTGTGCTCGTTTCCAGTTGTGCAATAGGTTCTGGTTGATGCCGTTGTCTTTGGCGATACTGGCAATTGACCGCCCTGAGCTTATTGCTTCTTGGACTAGAAATTCTTTGAATTCGTCACTGTAGGTCTTGCGTTTGGGTTTGTTGGTTGCCATTTTAATGTCCATTTACTGAAAATCATGGACATTATCTCGCTTCATCTATAGTCAAAACTGAATTATACCAAGCAACTTTCAACACATTCCTTAAGCGTATCAAAATTGCTTAGCGTTAAACGAACCTTTTGCTTGATGACTGCCCACAACTGCTCAATTGGATTAAGTTCAGGTGAGTAAGGCGGTAAGTACGTCAGTTCAATATTATAAAGTTCGGCAATTTGCTTTAAATCGCCACCATGATGAAATCTGGCATTATCCAACACCAATACACGTTTTGGATAATTACCATTTTCATCTTTTGGCAAAGATTGTGCTAATGTGTGTAGCCAGTTTTCAACTATCACACGTTTACAACCACCTTCAAAGGTAATAGGCGCGATGAGTTTAAACTCATTTAATCGCATGGCTCCCATTAAGTTTAAGCGTTTACCCTTATTGGCATCGATTTTGGCATAACAAGGTTTGCCAATAGGCGACCAACTGTGGGTGTAGTATTGCCTTTGATAAAATCCTGTTTCATCCATAAATAGGATGTTGTCAGCGGTAATGCTCAAGGTTAATAGCAATAAACCTAGCATTAATTTAAACCCAATTTGCTTTAGTAAATCGGCTTGCTTAAAGAGCGGGGTCTTTTTTTAAAACTCCATTTGATTCGACGTAAGGTTTGTAAAAAGGCGTTATAGGAAATATCGATATCAGGATGGTCTTTTAAGTACTGTTCTCTAAGCTGTTTTGCGGTGTCGAATTGCTGAGCGTTAACGTAGTCCTCAAAGGCGATTAGGTCAGTGATAATGTGTTTTACGCCAACAGGTGCAAAGGGTTTTGGCTTGGTATTCCCTTGTTCTTGATAGAGCTTTATCCAGTCATTAAGGGTGTTGCGGTTGATTTCAAACAGCCTGGCTGTTTGGCTTTTGTTGCCTGTCTTTTGCCAGTGGTTGACGGCTCTGTCTCGTAAGTCTTGGTTGTATATTTTGGGCATGGTGGTATTGGTTTAAAATGCTTATTATATTACAGTTTTAACTATAAGAGTGCAGTAGAGGGATGGTCGGGGGCTTACAGTGCAACTGTTCCGAGTAGTGGTTAATGAAAACCGCACGGACTGGATTGTCACCAATGACACCACTCAGGATTCATCAGATGGCACACGATTGGTGTGTGCCATCCGCTGGAAGATTGAGCAGTTTCACCGAGAACTTAAACAACTCACTGGTATTGAAGCTAATCAGTGTCGTAAGGCTCGTATTCAGCGGAATCATATTTGTTGTTGTATGCTGGTTTGGCTGCAGTTAGCCAGACAGGCTAAACGGTTAAAACAATCTTTATATCAGGTTAAAAGGGGTTTACTCAGTGATTATTTGCGTGAGCAGTTACGCTCGCCTTCGGTCGTCTTTGCGTAAGTCCTAGTTTTATTCTATGCTGGTTTGCTGATCAATTTGTTGCTGATTGTGTTTTTTGACTTGGTCTATGAGTTCAGATAATTGTTGGTTGTCATCTTCAATTGCAGTGGTCAGTTCTCGGACTTTTTTGTCCAAGGGGGTTGTGGCAAGGTAGGGCTTACTGGTGGTACTAGCGGCGGCCTGTTTGGGGGCTGGGATATCGCGCTCGGTCAGTATTTGGGTGATGGGTGCTGCCACAGTAACCACTTGTGAGCTTGCAGGCATAGGGGGAAGGGGGGTTAGATGGTCATCAGTCGCCACACGGCTGAGATTTTTACCATCTGTGCTGTTTGTGGCATGGTTGGGCGAGGGTGTGGCTGCAGACGCAAGAAGGGCGGTATGAGTTTGTGCATACGGGCTAAATAGCAAAGAAATCTGTTGGAGTGACTGCAACGGTGATACTGCCCAAGTGCTTTGGTGGCTTGTCACCGCGCTGGTAGTGATGGGTGCTGCGATAATTTGGGTGGATTTGGTGGCTGGTTTTGCCAAAGGTGTTTGGGTGGTGGCAAGCTTGGTAGGCTGAGATTGCCAGTACCATACTCCCAAACCAACCAAGCCACCGTGTAATAATAAGGTCAGTAGCAGCGGCTTGACCGCCTCATTAGAAATGCGCTGGCGCTTTTGTTGTTGTGCGCTTAGCGTGGTTGGTTTGACGTTGTTTTGCTCAAGCAAAACATTAGTAGCGCGTTTGTCTTGGGGTGATAATGACATACAGAGTACCTCGACAGTGATAGATAAAATAGTAGCACAAAATACCCAACGCCTCGAAATTGGCATGGGATAATTCGCGATTTTTTGCCAAAATTTTGTTATGATACAAAAAATTTGTCCATGTATTGGTCTGATGGTATGGATTACGGTATGTATAAGCAGCATCTAGCATCGTTTAAATCATTGGTTTTTTGCCCGTCCCATTGGTCATTAAAAAAAAGGTGGTGTTTCAAAAAGTATGCTGACATTAAACATAGCCATTGTTAATATAAAAGAACGTTAAATCAAAGGCTTTATAGTGATTTTTGAGCTTTTTAGAAAAGTTGCAACTTCGCCTAAAAGCTCGCCCTATCCTATGTCTAATACGGCAATTATTGCCTTCAATGCCTACAGTAAAAAACTTACCCGTCTTTTGAACAAAATCTTTAAAGCCTGTGATAAAGCTATCCCAAGTGTCACTGGTAATACTAGCAAAAGTGACACCCAGTTCTTTCATTTTTGCTTTAAGTTTTCTAACGGTTTTAAGGTCTCGCTTTCCCCATACATAGGCGACAATTTCACCTGTTTTACGGTGATAGGCGTAAATTAACCATTGCTTGTTGCTCTTTTTACCTACGAACGTCCAAAGTTCATCCACTTCTAGTCTGTCGTATTGGTTTTGCTTAGGGATAATCTTGTAGTCGCATTTTTCTAAGGTTGCTAAGACTTTGCCACAGCTAATTTGCTCAACTTCGGCTATGTCTCGAATACCGCTACCTCTGACCATTAGGTGACGTATTTTGCCGTCTTTGTCTGTGTGACATCCCTTGTAGGTTAAAGCATGGTTGCCTATAAATTGCCTTTTACAGTCTTTGCATTGGTAGTTTTGTTTACCGTAGCTTTTGATACCATTTTTCTTTATACTGTCACTTAGACAGGCTGGACATTTGATGTGTAGTAGAATTTGCATTTCACTATTTTATCAGATTTTTCAGCCTGTTTTTTTTCAGCATACTTTTTGAAACACTACCGAACTATGATGTATCTAAAGGCTTACCATCCTACTTGATGTCTCGGCTAGGATGGTACTTCAATCAAACCTAAAACAATATAAATAGGACTTACGCAAAACGCATAAATTTTTGCGTAAGTTGATTAAAATATAGTAGCATAAAGGCATGAAGAAAAAGTCCATCACCCGCTTAGACTACTGCCAATACTTACT
>NZ_BCUL01000024.1 GCF_001591265.1 Moraxella atlantae NBRC 14588
CAACGCCTGCGGTGAGGATGTTTTGGTTAAAAGACAATTTTTTCATTGATGCTCCTAAAAGCAGTTAAATTAAACGACCCAGTTTAAAATAGTTAAAAAGCTGAGTTACAAAAGGTTGCGTTGTTACCATCATTGCAACCAGTTTTTGCACCATCATTGGCACTTTACTCACACTTTGTTGTCGCTTTGGGGATCGCCCCACTGTTGAAACGACACCACACTACCATTTTTGTCACTTTCGTCAGTCAAGTGTGCCAAAATTTGTCAGTTGGCAGGCTTGATCTTGCGCTATTAGCGCACTTTGACATTCATACTCACGGTGGCTTCTTGTTGGGCTGCCAAGTTTGGAATTACCCAACGCACAGCGCGGTATTGGTTTGCAGGAATTTGTACCTCTTTGCCATTGATGATCCGTTTGATTGGGATAGCCTCAAATGTCTTGCCATCTAGGGTGGCTAGCGTTGGCATGGGCGATGCTTCGCCGATATAAACCATGCTGGTAGGTACTGGCAAGGTCACCGCAAGGTTGGTCATTGGTTTGTCAATGTTGTTGCGGTAGGTGGCAGAGTACTGGATCACATCGCCGCTATTGGCACGGGTAACTGCTTTGAGCACGGGTTTGCCGTTTTGCATGACCAGTTGGTTGGCTTGGAGTTTGACGCTCAGTGCGTCAGCGGCTTGGGCATGGGTCATAATAGCCCCTGCAATGATCGCACCAGTGGCAAACTGCATGGCGCGTTTTGTGATAGAATTTTGTAACATTTTAACCCCTATTGTGTAGGTTTCGTGTAATTATATACGCTGCCCATCGTATTGCCAAACACTATTTTGTAATTCGGCAGAGTTTTCGATAAATGGTAATGTATGGGTTGCCAACGGCAAGGTTATCCAAAAACATCAACGTTGGTTGGTGCATAACGGTCAAATGGCTACGCAATTTGGCATAGGCAAAAGTGGCCAAAAGAGCTAGTGATAATGGGGTATCATGCGTGTTTTTCAATAAAATCACCGATAAGCCAATCATTTAATTTGATATTTGGTATTAAAGTATAAATTTGCCGATTTGTTGTTGCCGCTGCCAGGCAGACCAAAGCCACTGGTGGTGATAGTGGTAACGCCTTGCTCGTCGGTGTTGTAGCTTGCTTTTTTTGTGTCACAGGTGCTGCTGCTGGTGTTGTCACTGCCGCACAAGGTTGGCTGTGCAGATTGGGTATAGAGTTTATTGACGCGCTGGGCATCGTTCATCAAGGGGTCATTGATCACCACGTTGGTCAATGCTGTGCTGCCTGTATTGACTGCTTCGATACGGTAGGCAATGCATTGACCACGCTGTTCTTTTGTCAAGCTGATGGGTTGTTTGGAATAAGTCAGCGTTGTTAAGTTGGTGATGTTGCAGTCATTGGCGGCTTGGTATTTGTTGAGCGTCAATGGGCTGATGGTGCTGTCACCAAAGTTATTATTAGGGTAGCTGTATTGGGTGTTCGACAATGCCAGTTTGATGGTATTGGGGGTGGTATCAAAAAGGTAGTTGGGCAGGTTGTTGGGTTCGACCACGCATAGGGCGGTACTTGGCAGGCTGGTGCCAAGGTTAAAGCTGTAGCTGCCATCGCTTGCGGTGGTGGTGGTGTTTTTTGTTGTGCCATTGCAGTCGGTGAGCTTGACGGTTACACCACCAAGCCCTGTTTCACCGCTATCAAGTGTGCCATTGGCGTTAGCATCATGGTAGACTTTGCCTGAGATGCTATAAAAAGGCGCGGGGCTAGTAATGCCAAAGGTAATCCATTCATTAACGGTTTCGCCAACAGTATTGCCTGATGATTGGCTACTACCGTTCATAATCGCTTGATAGTCAATGGTGACACTCGCAGGATTGATGATATCAATGATATAGCTAGATTGGCTGTTGTGCATACCATAACTAACATAGCTACCACCGCTGCTAATGTTAGTGCCAGCAGGCATTGCCTGATAGGTATTGGCGTTCAGTGTAGATCTATCCTTAAAATAGTCATCAATGTTATAGCCGTTGGTGACGCTGCTAGGTGGTAATACGCCCCAGTGTTCACGTTGATTCTTAAAAGTCAATGCAGTTTGTTTTGTTGATATTTGAATAGCTTGGTTTGTTGCGCCTACAGTAGGATTTCCATAAACATTTAGATCTGGGAAGCGAAAAAAGTAAAGCTTTGAGTTATTAGAATCATCATAGCGAATTTGCTCTAAGGTGATGCTAGTATTATTGCTTGTAATTTGATGATAATTATTAGAAACACCTCGATAAGTTGCCATGAAATAATCACCCATGGCGTTATATTCTGGCGTAACTTTAGGGTTAGAGGTGAGCTTAGCGGATACAGATATAGCTGCTGGGCCTTGGGTATAGCTAAGCGTTTGTTTGGCAACTTCTGAGTTACCACCTTGGGTATTACCTGTTTGGGTAAGCTTAACCGTAAGTGGAATATTGGTGAATGCAGCATCAGGTGTGACATCTAGCCGATACGAGAATCTATCAAAGTGAATACTACTATCGCCATTATTTTTAATTTCCAGCCCGTTGGAAGAGCCAGTTACTGTTGCACCATTGTAGCCATTGATTCTAATAAGTGTTAGCTTATAACTACCTGTTACACCGTTATCAGTTTTAAACGTACCTGTCCATGTATCACCCGTTTTCGTAGGCGTATTAAATGTACCCAAGCCTGTTACAGCGGCATTCGCCTGCCCTGCAGCCATCAACGCCAAAACCGCCACCACCAACCGTGTGCGCCAACGACGCGTGCTACCATCATCTTTAACGTTTTGTACCATATCGTCCATCACCAACCAATTTTTAGGCAAAATTGATTTTACATCACAAAATATTCTAGCTAATACATCAACAAAAGTACACAAAAAAACGATAAAACGCCGTTTTTACTACCTAATCTGATACAGCGTATTAAAATACAGGTAAGCCGTCGAATTGGTTTGACCACGGGGTGCTAACATAAACGGCTGGGTGCTGATTGTCGTGATACCCGTGTTATCAACATTTGCCTGCACCCGTGTGTTGCTGCAATGATCATCTAAAACCCCACCAATACAGAGCTTTGCCATTGGCGTGGCGCGTAATGTTGAGATGCGCCCACGATCATTGGGTAACTTATCGGTAATGACAACCCGATCAAGCGGCAGAGTGCCTGTGTTGCTGGCTTTGATCCGATACGCGATACACTGGGTTTGCCCTTTTGCTGTCAGCACGGATTGGACAAAACCGCCGTCAAGCGCGCGCAGGCTTGGCGTGTTGCAATCAACAATTTGGTGGTATTTTTCTAGCACCAAAAGCCCGTTTTCTTTGGTGGTGTCGCCAAAGTGGTGGTTTTTGTATTCGTATTTGTCGCTAGCCAGTGTCAGCGCGATGGTGTTTTTGGTGGTATCACTGGGGTAGTCTGGCGGATTGGTTTCTACCAGACACACGTTTTTGTTGGTCGGTAGGCTGTCAAGAATAAAGCTATAGCCACCATCGGCAGCACTGGTGGTGGGATTGGCAGAATTGTTGCCAACGGCTAGATTTTTGCCGTTACAATCGGTGAGCGCGATTCGTGCGCCTGCAATGCCCGATTCGTTTGCATCGAGTTGGGCGTTTTTGTTGGTGTCGTTGAATACTTTGCCTGCGATGTAGTATTTTGGCGCGGTGCTCTCGATGCCAAAGGTGATGAATTCGTTCGCGGTTTCGCCTACCGCCTTGGTGCTCTGTTTGCTATTGCTGCTGCCAATCATAATACCTTGATAATTTAAGGT
This sequence comes from Moraxella atlantae NBRC 14588, assembly GCF_001591265.1. Taxonomy (GTDB): domain Bacteria; phylum Pseudomonadota; class Gammaproteobacteria; order Pseudomonadales; family Moraxellaceae; genus Faucicola; species Faucicola atlantae. The sequence goes on from NZ_BCUL01000024.1 coordinate 3,778, forward strand.
CACACTCTTAGGGTTTTTTACATTGATGATGTATTTTGAGGAGACGTTCTCCACACCGTAGCTTAAATAACTGCTACCGCTTGCGATTGTGCTACCCTCTGTCAATGCTATCGGCTTGGTTAAATTCGTTAAAGCAGCTAACTCATTGATGGTTGTCGGATTACTTGGTACTCCGCCATATGCAGAATCGTAATTTAAAGGAATTTCATTTTTTACAAACCAAGTGGTATCACTATTCGGCATAAAAGTGACCGTGTTGTTGGTACTGTATTTGTTACCGCTTGTCGATGCCGTGCCTGTAAGGGGTGCAAAATCGGGCAGACGGTAGAAATAAAAGGAAGTGTTGGAATCTACACGTAGCTGGGGTTCGCTTTGTGATACATTACTGATAAATGATTGACTATACAGTCTTTGAGTAAAAAAATTGAGGCCTAAAAGTCCTGTTCTCCTCTCGCCAACCTGTCCCATAAACATATCGCCCATGGCATTGTAAAATAGCGGTACAGCAGGGTTTGCGGCGACTGTTGCAACGGCTGTGCTACCTGTGGCAGCATCATTGGTATAAGACAGCGTTTGGCGCGCAAGCTCGCTGTTGCCATCTACTTGGCTATAACCTGTTGGCGTTTGGGTGATTTTAACAGTATTAATCAGCGTTGGGTTGTCAGGCGTTAGGCTGAGGGTGTAGCTAAATTTGTCATTAGAATTATTGTTTTGATCGTTAAAAATCATCAAGCCATTGCTACCGCCCGTCACCGTGGCAGGCAGGGTATAGCCGTTACTTGCGTTCATCGTGAGTGTAAAGCGTCCTGTGCCGCCGCCATCTGCTGCCACATAACGCCCCGATACGCTACCGCCTTGACTGATTGGCACCGATGTGCCGCCATCAAGCGTAAACGTACCTAAGCCACTGACCGCCGCCCACACTGACGACCCACACGCCCACGCCAGTAGCACCACACCCACCTTGCCTAATTGCTTCATCTTGCCTCCCGACAAGCCGCTAACGCGCAATGACAAAAAAGTTTTGCCTCATCACAATTGATCACCGCATCAACACCGTACTGCATACAGCTTACGATCAATGGGCATGATTTTTTAATTATCAAGTATTCATTTATAATTATAAGCGCAAAATATAGCAAATTAAATACACTATGCTATAAAAAAAACAGCCCATATAACGGACTGTTTTTTTAATAAATTGTTATTTAAACGGCTACAAATTTGGATTGAGCCACTTTTGCGCGGTTGGCAAATCCCAGTCTTTACGCGCGGCATAATCGGCGAGTTGGTCTTGGCTGATTTTGCCCACGTTAAAATAGTCACTGTCGGGGTGGCTGTAATAAAAGCCTGATACGCTTGATGGCGGATACATCGCGTAGCTTTCGGTCAAATAAGTACCGATGGCAACGGTGGTATCTAGCCAATCAAACAGCTTACCTTTCTCGGTGTGGTCGGGGCAAGCTGGATAGCCGGGCGCAGGGCGAATGCCAACGTAGCGTTCTTTAATCAGCTCATCGTTGCTCAGCTGCTCGTCGGGTTGGTAGCCCCAATACACCTTGCGCACTTGTTCGTGCAGCGACTCGGCAAAGGCCTCGGCAAAACGGTCACACAACGCTTGCACCATGATGGCGTTGTAGTCATCACCGCGCGTTTTGTACGCGTCGGCAAGCTCGTCCGCGCCAAAGATAGACACGGTAAAGCCGCCCAAATAATCGCTGCCGTTGGCGGTAGTTGGGGAGATAAAATCAGCCAAACTGTAGTTGGGCTTGCCGCTGGCTTTGTCAGACTGTTGGCGCAAATACTCAAAGGCGAATTCGGCATTGCCTGCGTTGTCATACACGGTTACCGTGTCGGGCGCGGTGCGGCGCGCGTGGGCAAGGCGGATTACGGCTTTGGCGGTGACCTTCTTGTGGGTAATCAAGTCATCAAGCATGGCTTGTGCGTTGGCGAATAGGTCACGCGCCTCAGCGCCGACAACTTCATCGTCAAAGATTTTCGGGTATTTGCCGACCAGTCCCCATGAGATAAAAAACGGTGTCCAGTCAATGTATGGCACAAGGTCTTGTAACGGGTAGTCATCAAACACCACTTGCCCCAGCTGTTTGGGTACGGGTGGAATATAGTTGTCCCAGTCATAGCGAAAGCCTTGCGCGATGGATTCGGCGTAGGATAGTTTGGCGGCTTTGGGTTGGCGGTTGGCAAGGCGTTCGCGCACCTCGCTGTATTCTTGGCGCAGCTCAGCGATGTAGTCATCGCGCTTGTCTTTGGACAGTAGCATGGTGGCAACACCGACCGAACGGCTGGCATCAGATACGTACACCACCGCGTCGTTTTGGTAATTCGGCTCGATTTTGACTGCGGTGTGGGCTTTGGAGGTGGTCGCACCGCCAATCATCAACGGAATGCTGAAGCCTTGCTCCTGCATTTGTTTGGCGACGTATACCATTTCATCAAGACTTGGCGTAATCAAGCCTGACAGCCCGATGACATCGACGTTTTCGTCTTTTGCCACTTGTAAGATTTTTTCACACGGTACCATCACGCCTAGGTCGATGATTTCATAGCCGTTACAGCCAAGCACGACGCCGACAATGTTTTTGCCGATGTCATGCACGTCGCCTTTGACGGTTGCCATCAGTACCTTACCTTTGGATTCGCCTGCGACTTTTTCCGCCTCGATGAATGGGTTGAGCCATGCCACGGCTTGCTTCATGACGCGCGCGGATTTGACGACTTGCGGCAAAAACATCTTGCCTGCGCCAAACAAGTCGCCGACGACGTTCATGCCGTCCATCAATGGGCCTTCGATAACATCCAGTGGACGCGGTAACTTGAGCCGTGCCTCCTCGGTGTCTTCGTTGATATAAGTGGTGATGCCTTTGACCAAGGCGTATTCGATACGTTTTTCCACCGATTCATTGCGCCATGACAAATCCGCAACGTTGTCTTTTTTCTTGCCGCTGGCGTAGCTTTCCGCCACTTGCATCAGATGGTCGGTGGCTTCTTGACCTGACGCACCTTGCTTGCGGTTTAAAATCACGTCCTCAATCGCCTCACGCACGGCAGGGTCAATGTCGTCATACAATTCCAACATGGCAGGATTGACAATGCCCATGGTCATGCCGTTGTTGATGGCATGGTACAAAAACACGGCATGAATCGCCTCACGAATCGGGTTACCGCGAAACGAAAACGACACGTTGGACACGCCGCCTGATACCATCGCATTGGGCAGATTGTCGGTAATCCAGCGCGTGGCGTTGATAAAGTCAACGCCGTAGTTGTTGTGTTCCTCAATCCCTGTGGCAACGGCAAAAATATTGGGGTCAAAAATGATGTCTTCACTGGGAAAGCCAACTTCATTGACCAAAATGTCATAGCTGCGCTGACAAATCTCGATTTTGCGCGCCTCGGTGTCGGCTTGTCCGTTTTCATCAAACGCCATCACGATAACCGCCGCGCCATAACGGCGGCACAAACGGGCTTTTTGGACAAATTCGTCATAGCCTTCTTTGAGCGAAATTGAATTGACCACCGACTTGCCTTGCGTACATTTTAGCCCTGCCTCGATGATATCCCATTTAGAGGAGTCAATCATTAACGGTACGCGGCTGATATCAGGCTCACTGGCGATGAGATTGACAAAATGCACCATCGCGCCGTGACTATCAAGCATGGCTTCATCCATGTTGATATCAACAATTTGCGCACCGCCTTCGACTTGGTCACGGGCAACGTCCAACGCCTCGGTGTAGGCTTCATTTTTGATTAAGCGTAAAAACTTCTTTGATCCCGTGACATTGGTGCGCTCGCCGACATTGACAAACAAGCTGTCACGCGTGATGTTAAATGCCTCAAGCCCCGACAAACGGCAAGCAGGCTGATAGGCAGACCGCGTGCGCGGCGTATGTGGGCTGACCTGCGCGATAATCGCCGCGATATGCGCAGGCGTCGTACCACAGCAGCCACCGACGATATTGACCAATCCTTGACGCGCGTACTCACCAACCATCGCCGCGGTTTGTTCGGGCGTTTCGTCGTATTCGCCAAACTCATTGGGCAAACCTGCGTTGGGGTGGGCAGAAACGAACGTTTCGCACACATCGGACAAAGTTTTGATATGGGGGCGTAGCGCGTCAGCCCCCAACGCACAGTTAAAACCGATGGAAAGCGGCTCGGCATGGCGTACCGAATTGTAAAACGCCTCTGCCGTCTGCCCCGACAGTGTACGCCCCGATGCGTCTGTAATCGTGCCTGAAATCATAATCGGCAAGCGGTAGCCGATGGTATCAAACACCTTGAGCACCGCAAAAATCGCTGCCTTGGCGTTTAGGGTGTCAAACACGGTCTCGATCAGCAGCAAATCGGCGCCGCCTTCAATCAAAGCAAGCGCAGCCTCGGTGTAGTTGTCGGCAAGCTCATCAAAAGTCACGTTGCGATAGGCAGGGTCATTGACATCGGGCGAAATCGATGCGGTGCGCGATGTCGGGCCTATCACACCTGCGACAAACCGCGGCTTGTCGGGGTTTTGCGCGGTAAACTCATCGCACACCTCACGGGCAATACGCGCCGCCTCGCGGTTGATCTCAACCACCAAGTCCTGCATGCCATAATCCGACATCGAAATTTGGGTCGCATTAAAGCTGTTGGTCTCAATGATATCCGAACCTGCCGCCAAATAGCTTCTATGAATCGCTTGGATAATCTGCGGTTGGGTCAGCACCAGCAGGTCGTTGTTGCCTTTGACATCGCGGTGAAAATCAGCAAAGCGGCTGCCACGATAATCGGCTTCTTGCAGCTTATAGTTTTGAATTTCTGTACCCATCGCGCCATCAAGAAACAACACGCGCTTGCCAAGCAGCTGGCTTAGGCGTTGTTGGTTAGCCGCTTGTTGGGCTTTGTAGGGCAAACATTCAGGCGGCGTTAGGCGAAAATTGGCAGGATTATGCGGTGCGTGGTTGGTGGGTGCGGTGTCTGCTGATGTTGGGGCATGGTTGGTGACACCTGCTTGCTGGGCAGTGTCAGGATGGCAACAAAACTTCATGAATAAATCTCGGAAATTTTAATAAGTTGTCTAAGTTAAGCAAATTGCAGGCAGAGATAGGTATTATAACATACGCCAATTTTTGTACACTTGGCAAAAATAAAGCCCGATATCGTCATCGGGCTATGGGTGTGCTATAAAAAATTCTAGCGTTCAAGGTATTGCAATTTGTTGGGCACACCATCCCATTCTTTGGCATCGGGCAGTGGCTCATGCATACTGGTGATATTGGGCCATTGCTCAGATAGCTCGGCATTGAGCGCAATAAACTGCTCTTGCCCAGCAGGCACTTCGTCTTCTGAGAAAATCGCATTGGCAGGGCATTCAGGCTCACACAACGCGCAGTCAATGCATTCATCGGGATTGATGACAAGAAAGTTTGGCCCTTCATAAAAACAGTCCACAGGGCACACTTCCACACAGTCGGTGTATTTGCAGCGGATGCAATTATCAGTCACAACAAAGGTCATAGCGGCGGCTACCTTAAGCTATCAGTTATCAAAAAATTGTGCGTAAAAATAGCAAAAATGCAAAAGAAATAACACGGTATTGTAGCGCGTTAGTCCGTTTTTAACAATTCTTTTAACGCATAAATAAATTCAAGCGCGGCTTTGGGCGTCATGGCGTTGGGGTCAAGCGCGGCAAGTTGTGACAACGCATCGGCTTGCTTGGCAGATAGTACAGGGGCAGACGTGGCGAGGCTTGTCTCATTGGTTGTAGCATTGGTTATAGCGTTGTCCTGCGCAGTGGGCTGAGCGCGTGGCTCGGCATGGTCTTGCAGATACTGCGCCGCCATCGCCAGCACAGCGTTGGGTACGCCTGCCATCTTGGCAACGTGTAGCCCAAAGCTGCGGTGGGTGCTGCCGTGGGCGATTTTGTGCATCAGCAGCAGCTGCCCTGCGACTTCTTGCGTGACCACGTGTTGGTTGAACATGGCAGGGTGGCTTTCGGCAAGTTCGGTCAGCTCAAAGTAGTGTGTGGCAAACAGCGTCAGACAGCCAAGGCTTGCCAAGTGCTTGACGCACGCGTAGGCGATCGCCAAGCCATCTTGCGTGCTGGTGCCGCGTCCGACTTCATCCATCAGCACCAGCGCATTGGCGTGGGCTTGGTTCAGGATATTGGCGGTTTCTATCATTTCTACCATAAAGGTTGATTTGCCGCCTGCCAAGTCATCGGCCGAGCCGATACGGGTAAAAATGCGCTCAATACGCCCAATATCCGCCGCTTGCGCAGGCACAAAGCTGCCACAACACGCCAACAGCACAATCAGCGCGGTTTGGCGCATGTAGGTTGATTTACCGCCCATGTTCGGGCCGGTAATCAGCATCAGGCGTTCAGGTTGGGCAGGCGTGCCCAGTTGGCAGTCGTTGGCCACAAAGCCCTCGCGGGGTGCGTGGCTGTGCTGGTGACGCGCTAGGCTGGCTTCCACCACCACATGGCGTCCGCCTTGAATGTCAAGATAAGCCGCTGGCTGATCGGCATTGGATGCCAGACGCTTGCCAAAGGTTGGGCGACACCACACCGACGCACCGCCGCTCAGATCATCAAGGCGGGTCAGCGTGACCCAGTTTGCCAACACATCAAGGTAAGCAATCGCACGCGCCAATCGCTGTAGGGCAGGCAGTTGCCCTTGTAGTTGCCCCATGAGCTCGTCATACAGGCGTTTTTCACGCGCGATGGCTTGGCTTTGCGCGGATAAATACGCCTCTTCAAGGGTTTTGAGCTCTTCGGTGATAAAGCGTTCGGCATTTTTGAGGGTTTGGCGGCGGCTAAAGTGGGCAGGCGCGTGCATGGCTTGTGCCGCGCTCAATTCAAAGTAAAAGCCGCTGACTTTGTTAAAACCGACTTTGATGGGCAAATTGTGCGCTTGGCGTTCTTTATCCGCCAATTGCTCAAGCGTTTCTTCAACATTGTCATGCAAATGGCGCAGCCTGTCGAGCTCAGGGTCATAACCCGTCTGGATCACGCCACCGTCGCGGGTGTGGTTGGGCGGTACGTCTTGGATGGCTTGCTTGAGCAAGGCGATCAGCTGGGCAAATATATCGGCATTTTGTCCTGTTGCGTCATTTGCACCCACCTCAGGCAACTGTTTGGCAAGCATCGGCAACAGCGGCGTATCGGCATTGAGCGTGGTGTGGGTGGCAATCAAATCACCAAACCACATTGCCAACTGACCGCTTAGGGTGGTCGCGTCTAGCAAACTTTGGCGCAGTTTGACCAAATCGGTCGGCTTTGCCGAACCTAGCCCAATGCGTCCACCGATGCGCTCGATATCGCCAATTGCCGATAGCGTCTGGCATAGCGCAGCAAAATCGCTCGGCGGCAATGCCATCAGCTGCTCAACCGCATCAAGGCGGCGATTGATCAGTGTGATGTTGAGCAAGGGTCGGTGCAAATGGTGCACCAACGCGCGTTTGCCCATCGGCGTGCGGCAATGGTCAATGACGGACAATAACGTAACGCCCGATGCCAGTACAGGTTTAAAAATTTCTAAATTCTGCTGACTGATGGCATCAAGCTGCAAAAAATCTGCCGCTTGCTCTAGCCGAATATGGCTGATATGCGCCAAATCTGCTTGTTGGGTGTGTTTACCATAATGCAGCACCACCGATGCTGCGGCAATACTCTCAGGCTTATCTGCCAGTCCAAAACCTGCCAACGTGGTTACATTGAGGTGTTCGGTGAGGTGCGCCTCGGCGTTGCTAAGCAAAAAATGGCTATGCGGCTGGCGCATGATGGGCACGGTTTTGTCGGCAGTGGTTGCATTGAGTGATGTTTGGGTCAGCACATCTTGCAGCCACGTCTGCCACGCGTCAGTCAATGCTTCATCAATCAGCACCTCGCTTGGGTCATAGCGCATCAGCTCGGCACTCAGTTGATGCTGCATATCCGCTAGGCTGTTAGCGGTCAGGTAACTGGCACGAATGCCGCCTTGGCTTAAGTCCAATTCTGCCAATCCAACCGCCAACGGTGACTTGGCAAAACACAGCGCCAACACCGTTGGCGTTTGCCCGTGGGTAATCAAGCTATCATCGGTGAGCGTGCCTGCGGTGAGGGTGCGCACGACTTTACGCGCCATCAGCTTTTGGTTGGCTTTGCTGGTGGATTCGGTGGATTTTTTGTTGGTTTTGGCTTTGCTGGTTTTTTGGGGGTGTGTTTTGTCACTCGGCTTGTCGTCGGGTGTGCCTTCCTCGACTTGCTCACAAATCACCACGGTTTGCCCAGCGTTGATCAGCCGCGCGATATAGCCATCTGCCGAATGAAATGGCACGCCTGCCATCGGGATGATGTTGCCTTGTTTGTCGCTGCCGCGTTTGGTCAGGGTAATACCCAAAATCTGCGCCGCGATTTTGGCATCATCAAAAAACAGCTCATAAAAATCGCCCATGCGGTACAGTAGCAGCGCGTGCGGATAGTCCGCTTTGAGCGTCAGATATTGCTGCATCATCGGCGTGTGCTGCGACAAATCGATCAGGTGGCTGTTGGCGGTGTTAGATGGTGCGGCGGTGTTCATGGGCGGTGTGGGCATTGTAATCGCTGAATGGGGCAAAAATAAAATCCTTTAGATGGCGCCATTGGCAAAAAATCCAATGGGTTGATGGCAAATGTCGGCATATCAGCCAAGCTGTAGTCAGCGTCAATACAACGAGTGCTCAATGCCTAACAAGTGTTATCCCCTCAAACCTTGTATCTTAAAACCAAAAACCCATATATAATAGCAAAATTTGACCGCGCGTTTGAGCCGCGTTGTCAAACCATCTTTTTTAGCCAATTTAGGTTTCATCAAGTTAGGACGTTGCAATGCTCGGCAAAATGTTAGGTAAAGTCATCGGTAGCAAAAATGACCGTGAACTCAAGCGAATGCGCAAACTGGTCGATAAAATCAATGCCTTAGAGCCAAGCATTAGCCCGTTAAGTGACAGTGACTTGACCCAAAAAACCGCCGAATTCAAACAACGCTATGAAGGCGGTGAGAGCCTTGATGCGCTCTTGCCCGAAGCGTTTGCCGTGTGTCGTGAGGCTTCACGCCGCGTGTTGGGCATGCGCCACTACGACGTACAGCTGATTGGTGGTATCACCTTGCATGAAGGCAAAATCGCCGAAATGCGCACGGGTGAGGGTAAAACCTTGATGGCGACACTGGCGATTTACTTAAACGCCATCAGCGGCAAAGGCGTGCACGTCGTCACCGTCAATGACTACTTGGCACAGCGTGACGCAGAGCTCAACCGCCCGTTGTTTGAGTTTTTGGGGCTTACCGTTGGTGTGATTTATGCCCAACAAGACCCACAAGAAAAGTTTGCCGCGTATGCCGCCGACATCACCTATGGCACCAACAACGAATACGGCTTTGACTACCTACGCGACAATATGGTCGAACGCCTTGAGGACAAAAAACAACGCGGCTTAAATTACTGTATCATTGACGAAATCGACTCGATTTTGATTGATGAAGCACGTACGCCGCTCATCATCTCGGGACAAGCAGAAGACTCAGCCGCACTGTACACACTGATCGACACCATCATTCCGCGCCTAAAACGCTCAGAGACCGAAGAAGGTAACCGCGAAAATTTGGAGCAAGACTTTTGGATTGATGAAAAAAACCGTCAAATCGAAATCAGCGAAAAAGGCTATGAAAAAATCGAGCGGTTTTTGGTCGAAAAAGGCGAGCTTAGCGAAAACGAAAGCCTATACAGCGCGGCGCGTTTGCCATTATTGGCGCACGTGCAAGCTGCGATCCGCGCCCATCATTTGTTTGTCAAAAACATTCACTACATCGTACAAGACGGTGAGGTGATCATCGTCGATGAAAACACGGGGCGCACCATGCCAGGGCGGCGTTGGTCAGAAGGCTTACACCAAGCCGTCGAAGCCAAAGAACACGTCGAGATTCAAGCCGAAAACCAAACCTTGGCTACCACCACCTTTCAAAACTACTTTCGTTTGTATGACAAGCTGTCTGGCATGACAGGGACAGCGGACACCGAAGCGGCAGAGTTTAAACAAACTTATGACCTTGATGTGGTCGTAATCCCAACGCACAAACCCATTCAGCGCGTAGATTTAAATGACCAAATTTTCTTGACCAAAATGGGCAAGTATCAAGGCATTATCCGCGAAATTAAACGTATCAAAGAAAGCCACGCGCCGATTTTGGTCGGTACGGCGACGATTGAAGCCAGTGAAGTATTGTCTGAGCTACTAACCGCCGAAGGCATTGCCCACAACGTGCTCAACGCCAAACAGCACGAGCGCGAGGCTGATATTATTGCACAAGCAGGTAGCCCCGATGCGGTGACGATTGCCACCAACATGGCAGGGCGCGGTACGGATATCATCTTGGGCGGTAACTGGCAGGCTGAACTTGCCAAATTTGACCACGTCACCGACGAGCTGCGCGACGCCTACAAAGCCGAATGGCAGGCGCGTAACCAACAAGTCTTGGCGGCAGGCGGCTTACACATCATCGGCTCAGAACGGCACGAATCGCGCCGTATTGACAACCAGCTACGCGGACGGGCAGGGCGACAAGGTGACCCAGGTGAGTCGCGGTTTTTCTTGTCACTAGAAGATGACCTTATGCGTATCTTTGCAGGTGACCGCGTGGTCAATATGATGCGCGCGATGGGGCTTAAAGAAGATGAAGCCATTGAGCACAAAATGGTGTCGCGCTCGATTGAAAACGCCCAAAGTAAAGTAGAAAACCGTGACTTTGACGCGCGTAAAAACTTGCTCAAATACGATGACGTTGCCAACGAACAGCGCAAAGTGATTTATAAACAGCGTGACGAACTGTTGGCACAAAGCGATTTACAAGCCGCGGTTGAAGGTATGCACACCGAAGTCTACAACGCTTTGATTGACCAATTTGTGCCACCAGGGTCGGTTGATGACCAATGGGATATTGACGGGCTTGAGGACGAGCTTGAGGACAACTTTCGCCTACAAATGCCGATCAATGACTGGCTAGATGCGGACAAACGCCTAGATGAAGTCGGCTTGCGTGACAAAATCATCAATGCCGCGTTACTCAACTACCGCGCGCGCCGCGAGCAAATGGGCGAGGACACCGCCGCCTATCTTGAGCGCGTATTTATGCTGCAAAGCCTTGATCGGCATTGGAAAGAGCACCTCAACCAGATGGATCAACTGCGTAAAGGTATTCACCTACGCGGCTATGCACAAAAAAATCCTGAACAAGAATACAAGTCTGAATCGTTTACCTTGTTCCAACAAATGCTGGGCGCGATCAAATCCGACACCGTACAAGACCTATCACGCGTGCATATCCCAACGCCAGAAGAGCTTGCCGAGCTTGAACGCCAACGCCAAGAACAAGCCGCTGCCATGCAAATGCACTTTGAGCACCAAGAGATCAACAGCTTGACAGGCGAAGTCAGCGCAGACCCCGACACGACCACAGACAACCAAACGCGCGCCAATCGCGGCGGTAGTGTGAATTATCAATTTAGCGCGCCTGTCGTCTTGTCTACCCCTGATGCAACTGACGCTAACCACGAGACAGACGCGGTACAAAACCCGTACGCAGGCTTGCCGATTAGTCGTAACGCACCTTGTCCATGCGGCTCGGGGCTTAAATACAAACAATGCCATGGCAAAATCGCCTAACCGATTGGGTGTAGGTCGATTGCGTACAGCCAAGCTAAGTTTAATTGTGATATTTTAAAGGGTGAACCATGTTTAGCAACACATCACGTTGGTTGGGCTTTGTCGTCGCCGTAGCCGCCGTTAGCGGTTTGAGCGCGTGCCAAAAACACGACGAGCAAGCCGCCGAAACCACCACCGCGTCCGTCACCGAGCCGCAGGTCATGCCGATGTCTGCCGCACCTGCCGATGATGACAACAACGCGCCGCCGCTAATCAACGAAAATACCGCCGCATTAGACGCAGGTCCTGACGTCAATGCCAATGCCGCAAGCGCGGACGCGCCTGTAAATGACCAGCTGCCTGCTGCCACGGGCGCAGATGGCGAACCGCTAGAAGGCGCGGTAGATAATTCTGGTATGGATAATATCAGTGAAAACGATCAAGTCATTGACAATGAACCTGCTGACCCCAACGCACCCAAAGCCACCGACAGCGATACCGCACCACAGCGTTAATTCAGCCAGTCACGACAACGCTGCCAAATCTCTGCCTTGTGATAGCTATCAAAGCGAATCAAAGTGTTTGTCGTGCTGTCCTGTGGCGGCAAATCGGCTAAAAATGGCGCGGTTTTCGGGCGTTTGACCAACACTCTGCCGTCATTGGTGAGTACGTTTGCTGCGTGCTGAAGTAAGGCGATTTGCTCAGCAAAATTGGGCGCAAGGGTGAGCGTGTGTAAGGCTTGCATGTGTTTATTGACCGCGCTGGCGTAGCTGGCGGTGGGAAACATCGGATCAAGCAACACACGGTCAAACGCTGGCAAATCGTTGGGCATTTGCCATGCGGTAAAATCGGTAAAATACAAGGTTAGCCGCGCCAACAGCTTGTGCCAATGCGCGTGCTGCTGCATATCTGCCCGTTCAAATGCCAATAACGCAAACAGCGCAGGTTCACGCTCTAGCATGGTGACACTTGCGCCTGTACTGGCTAAAATCAAACTATCGTGCCCAAATCCTGCCGTTGCGTCCAGCACGCGCATTGAGGGTTGGATTTTGGCGGCTTTGAGCAATAACTCAGATTTTTTGCCTGCCGCAACCACGCGCTGCTGCAAACTGAGCCAATGCGGCGCAACGCGCAGCGGTTGTTGGTTTGTGCCATAGCTCAGCAAGCTTAGCCCATCATGTTCTAATAACAAACAACCGCTTGGCAGCTGCTGCAAGTCTTTTTGCTTGAGCCGAGCTTTTGCACTGGATAAAACCCTTGGTATTAGCGTTGGCGCGTTGGGATAAGCCGCCAACACCGTTTGTATAGGTGACAAACGCTCAGTCGTGGCGGCATCGGCTTGCACCACATACACATCAAGCATTGGCGGCATCAAATGATCAGCTCGCAAATTGGTAGCCAAAACCGTAATACGCCACCAGCACAATCCCGCCTGTGACAATACGCAGCCACGCAAAAATGGTGAAATCTTGTCGACTGACCCACGCCACCAGCCAACGAATACAGCCAAGCGCGACGATAAACGACACCAACGTGCCGACAGCCATCACCGCCCAGTCTTGCGCTGAGGTCAAAACGTGATGGTGCTTGATGAGCGCCAACAAACCTGCCCCAACAATCACAGGAATGCCCAAGAAAAACGAAAACTCTGTTGCTGCTTTGCGCGATGTGCCCAACCACAACGCACCGATAATGGTCGCGCCTGAGCGTGACGTACCAGGCAACAACGCCAAGCATTGACACAGCCCAATCGCTACCGCTAGTGGTATGCTGATGTTTTCTGCCTCTTGCGCCTTGATAATATGTGGGCGACGCTCAACATAAAAAATCAGCAACGCGCCGATGATTAACATCACCGCAACCAACAGCGGATTAAACAGCGTCTCGATATAATCTTTGACCGTAAAGCCCAAAACCATCACAGGAATGGTGGCTGCAATCAGCGATAGCCCCAACTGACGCGGATTGGTCATGCCCTCGGCGCGCCCTGTGATCAGTCCCATCAGCGCGTTCCACAGCCGCCCCCAGTACTGATACACCACCGCCAAAATCGCGCCCAGCTGAATAAACACAATAAACAAATCGCGCTTTTCGGGCGTCCAAAACCGCATCACATCGGCGGATAAAATCAAATAACCTGTACTTGAGATGGGTAAAAACTCGGTCACCCCCTCAACCACACCCATCACCGCTGATTTGAAGAGTAAAATTAAATCCATCGACACGCACTCTATGTGATCAAGTTATAAAATCCAAAACCAACACAACAGTTAAGCATTGCGTTTGGCTTTATCGGCTTGTTGCTCGGCAAGAGTTTTCCAAGCATGGTGGCGCAAATACACAGGCAATGCCGCCTGTGCAGGCACACCGCCGTCTGTTGCCCATTGTGCTGCCGCCAATTGCCCAATTACCGCTGCGCTGGGCGCGTCGATTGTGATAACAGGCTGATTGTCATGTGGGCTAAGCAATGCCCCGTCTTTGACCAATGCCCAAGTTTGCGGCGTTTGGCTACCATAATCGGCTAAGCGTTCGGCATTTGGCTCGGGGGTAGATCTAGCCGACGCTTCGGCGGTCAGTGTTTCGATCACAGGCTGCATCAAGCCTGTGGCGGCATCCAGCGCAAACGCGCCCAAGTACACCTGCTGCATACGCGCATCTAGCACCGCATACGCCTGCGCCAAGCCATGCGCCTGCCAAGCAGTTTGCGCCAATGCCTGCAAACTTGACACAGGCACACACGGCACATCGTGAGCAAATGCCAATGCCTGCGCCACTGCCGTGTTAATCCGAATACCGCTAAATGCGCCCGGCCCTCGGTTAAACGCAATCGCTGTCATATCCGCCACTTGCACACCTTGCGAACGCAACACGTCATCAACCAATGGCAAAATCTGTTGGGTTTGCGCGCGGTTACCTGCTAGCGTCTGCTCGGCAACGGTTTGCCCTGCCGTATCGACCAACGCCACCGAACACTGCGCAAACACGCTATCTAACGCCAAAATCATGCCCGTATCGTCTGCCATTATTTCGCTCTTATGCTCGCTGTATATTTTGTGCCTTAAAATAGCCGCTATCATACCACCAAACACCGCCAAATGGTTGGTCTTGGGCGGTTTTTAGCCAAATTTTGTCGCTTGAGTAGACGGTAACAACGCTTTTTAAGCCTCAGCATCACATCACAATAATTCATGACTGGTATTGGGGAAATAGTCGCAACGGTGCTATAATACCTCACACCAAGTGTGGATAAATTTTGTTCACGCCACACGTTATATTGTATGGGATAAATTTGATAACGCATTGATTACCAATGCGTTTTTTAAGATAGGTGAATATGGCAGGGCAAGTAATTTTTGACAACGGTGACCACAAGGTGATTGTATTTAGCGACTTGGTCGCAGGCGATGGTGTACAATCCAACCAGTTTTTAGTGCTGCACAGCAACGACGGCGAAACCCACGGCGCGGTGATAGACCCAGGCGGGGATTTGACTTATACGCCGCTGACGCTCGCGCTGCTTAGACACACCGACATTCGTCATGTGCGTTATGTCATCGGCTCGCACCAAGACCCCGACATTATCGCGTCGCTACCGCGTTGGCTGCTGCACACCGACGCGACGGTGGTCATCTCTAAGCTGTGGGAACGCTTTTTGCCGCATTTAAATTCGGCGTTTAACACAGGGCGGTTACAAGTTGGCTATATGGAGCGGCTGATTTCGCTGCCCGATACAGGCGCGTCACTCAAGCTTGGCAATACCCAGCTGATTGCCTTGCCTGCACACTTTTTGCATTCTGAGGGCAATTTTCAGTTTTATGACCCGATTAGCAAGATTTTGTTTTCAGGGGATATGGGCGCGTCGCTGATGGGCGACCCACACGTGCCTGTTGAGGATTTTGACGCGCATGTGCCATCGATGTTAGGCTTTCATCGTCGCTATATGGTCAGCAACAAGGTCACACGCCTATGGGCAAATGCCGTGCGTGAGCTTGATGTTGAGATGATTGTGCCACAACATGGTAAAGCGTTTGTTGGGCATGAGACCATCGATAAGTTTTTAAATTGGATTGGTGATTTGCCGTGCGGCATTGATTACTTGAGCCAAGCCAACTACAATTACAAAGCATTGGTTGAGCAAACCTTGCAAAACCCCGTCGCTTCATAGGCTTTGGTGACGTTTTGCCAAGCAACAGCCAATGCCACTACCATGAGGAATTGCATTGGCTGCTACGCCCTTAACCGCCGCCCACTTGCCAAATTTTGATGCCTGCGCCACCGACTATGACGCGCTCACGCCGATTCAGTCGCAAGCTGCTGTTCAGCTAGCGCGGCAAATAGCGGTACACGCATCAACCAATCAAACGGTTTTACCCAAACAAACGTTGCCAAATTGCTGGCTGGATGTCGGCTGTGGTACAGGCAAGCTAAGTGCGGCGGTATTGGCGCAATGTGGCAAGCAGCCTATGGCATCAAGCCTTGCCAAGCTGTACGGTGTGGACAATGCCTCTGCCATGTTGGCCCAGTGGCAGGCGCGGTGCAAAGCGTGGCTACAAGCAAACCAGTTGCCAACGGCGGTTTGCCAACCATCGTGCGCGGATATGGCGGCGTTGCCATTTGCCG
>NZ_BCUL01000025.1 GCF_001591265.1 Moraxella atlantae NBRC 14588
TATAATCGTTTTTCATCTGGTAATAAGATGTAGTTTCCAGTGAAATCCCTAATATCTATTAAGTTTAGAAAAGTTAAATTCAATATATAATTTTCACTTGCCTCGACTTTTCCAGTAACCTCAAAAGGTAAAGTGAGTTTACTAGAAAGTGTATTAATAAATTCTTGTTGATTGTGGTAAATCATTTTTTATACCTTAATCCTAGGGTATGTTGAAAATTAACGTAAATGAATGAAAGTAGGAGCTAAGTAAATATTAGCAGCAAAAGATTGACCTCTAACTCAGGAACAATTTCTTAAAATATAAGATAATAGTACACTAAACCTTAATTTAAGTCAGTTAGTAACCTAACATGGAACAGTATCTAAACCTGCAATTTTTCTATTAAATCTTAAATTGCCTTTGCCAAGAAATTTTGCTAATGTTGAGTAAATAATTTAATGTAATCTAGGATAACATAATGGCAGTAGAAGCTAAAACCATATTTGAAGCAATTTCAAAGCCACCTATCGAATTATTAGCAGAACGAGGTATGGGGCTGTATATTCCATCTTACCAACGTCCTTACAGTTGGGATAAGGAAAAAGTCAATCGACTACTTGAAGATTTAGGACATGGCATCAAAACCTTACTAAAGTCTGACGATAGCTTCACCTTTTTAGGTACAGTCATTACCATTCATGATACCAATAATTCTACGGTTCAACCGATTGTTAGGTCAGATGTTCCTAGTAAAGTCTTAACTGTCATTGATGGTCAGCAACGCATGACCACTTTACTGATTTTAAATCTTGCTCTACATAACCAAATTCAAGTTACACACAAAAAATTTACTCGTAAAAAAACTACCGTAGAGAACAACTTACGCACTAGAGACCAGAGTAGTTTGGATTTTGGTGAAGACGTAAATACCGAAATAGATAATATTTTACAAGCCTTAGAGTGGCTAGATGGTCAGACCAAAGAAGTGCTTTCATTGCTAGAAGATACTTTCTTTGAAAAACATCGCTCTGGGCAATCACCCTTATATCCTCGCATGATTCGTTCACTGGATGACCAATGGTCAAAATCCGCTAGAGAAAGAAAATATCAATCACCGATTGCCAACCTTATTTTTAACTATATTACTCAAATTGATGACCCGCTATACCAAGCGACTGACTACAAGCCCACTAAGCGTGAGAAAAACATCGAAGGCGAAGAAGCTATCGTTGATAGATTCAATCAAATAATAAAAGCCTTAGCTAGTCTTTCTTCAAACAGAAATAATGTAATGGAAGAAGTACCGACTATTGAAGAAATTTACAAAAATGAAAATTTTCAGGTCAGTTTGCTTAACTATCCAATGCCAATTGAACATATTCGTCTGCTAAGAGATAGTGACAAAGAAATATTTGACGAACTTTTGTTATTGGTATTATACGCACGCTATGTTTTACATCGTGTTGTTTTGACAGTAGTCAAGGGCAAAAACGAAGACTATGCCTTTACTATTTTTGAATCATTAAATACGACGGGTGAGCCTTTAACAGCATTTGAGACATTTAAGCCTCGTGTCGTCAATGCAGTAGGATTAGCAGAATATGATGGCTCACCTCAAAAAGCCATGATGGATGAAGTCGGCAATTATTTAAGCAAATTTCCTGTAGGTGCAAAGTTGCAGACTGCTACCAAAGACCTGTTAATTCAATTCTTTGCTACTTACACAGGTGACAAGGTTTCTGGTAGATTAGCAGAACAACGTGCCGCCTTAAAAAACGCATTTGAAGAAACTGAAAATACCGATGATTTTATCAAAACCCTTTCTATTACGTCTAACTTTAAGTCACAAGTATGGGAAGCGGATAACCTTAATACTTCTATTACCGTATTTAGTGGTCATGAGCTATCATCACTTAGCAAGTTGGCATTGAAGTTCTTTAATGACATCAACCACACAATTGTGATTCCTATTTTGACGATTTTCTTTAAACAGATACAAGAAGCATCATCTGACGATAAATTAGCACGATTTAAGGATTTTGAGTCTGCATTACAAGCGATGTTTGCTTTTAGTGTTTTGTGGCGTGCTTCTCGTACTGGAACAGCAGGCATTGATGGTGAATATCGAGAATTGCTCAATAAAAATGATATGCCGTCTGGACTCGCTCCAATTTCTATTAAGCATAGCCGAAATCAAGTAGTTGATATCGACTTATTCAAAAAAGAGCTGAAATCTAGACTACAAGATGATTCAAGAAAAGGTAAACTTAAAGATAAAGAAACTTTTGTTCAAAATTCTTATGCTCGTCCGATTTATAAATCCCCTAAAATAGCGAAGGCTCTTTTGCTTTCCGCTCATCACAACGCCATCGAGAATCAAGAAACTAACGATGGCTCTATTGTTAAGGGTAAAGAGGCAGTCAATGCGTGTTTAACACTAGACAAATATATGGACGAAAGTAGTTTCTCGTTAGAACATATTGCCCCACAGAGTAATAATGGTAAATGGGAAACTGAAATTTATACTACGCCCGACATTATTGACTCGCTTGGCAATTTAACCTTGGTTTCTCATTCGCTAAATTCTTCGATGAGTAATCGTATGTGGGCAGAAAAGCGGGTCTTTTATCGAGTTGTTGGGGCAAAAACCCATCAAGAAGCCTCGCAAATATTAGCAGAGGCGACTCAAGCAAATCGTGCTTCTCTTAAAGAATATACACAAGATATTTTAGCGGCTCAAAAATATATGCCAAATCTTGTCGCTATTGGTAATTATGAAGGTGCGTGGACAAAAGAATTTATAGAAAAACGTTCAAAAGACCTTTATGCCTTAGCTTGGGATGAGTTAATTCAACTTTTAGAGTCAAAATAAAAATAACTTATAGCCCTATATGGATTGTTCAGTATGGATATACCTTTTAATGAGTTGCGTATTAAATCGGTCTATCGGACGGGTGAGGATAACTTATTTTTCGATTTTTATCGCCCTGTTCTTGAACAGTCTGTCCGCTATGATAGAGCGGTAGGTTTTTTTTCTTCGGAAATTCTAGCAATTAATCTAAAAGGCTTATCGCAACTGGTCAAAAACAATGGAAAAATGCGACTTATCATCGGAGAACCTTTAAAAAAAGAAGAATACGATGCTATCAAAAATGAATCTGAAGAAGAGTTAGCAACTAGAATTGATTCCTATATCGATAGATTGCTAGCAATGATAGCAGAGGAAGAGAAAACCAATCGGCTAAAGGTGCTGGCTTATTTGGTTTCATCGCAATTATTAGAAATCAAGTTTGCGATACGCCGAAAAGGGATGTTCCATGAAAAAATCGGCATTGTCTATGATAGCTATAATAACTGTATCGCCTTTCAAGGGTCTGCCAATGAAACCCCTTCTGCCTTATTTGAAGATTTAAATGCTGAAAGTATCAGCGTTTATAAGAGTTGGCAACCAGAAATTTTTCAAGAATATGGACAAAATTATGTCAATGCCTTTGAAAGCCTTTGGAATGGCAATCAGCCCAACACCAAAGTTTTGAATGTATTATCTACGCAGTATGATAGGATTTCTGCCTATGTTAAAGAAAATTTGACCAATGGTGGAAGTCGATTTAATTTTGAAAAAATTCTAATGGAGCTAGAAGATGAGTTGGAGTATTCATTCGATGAGCCACAGCAGAAATACCCAACTGTTCCTACTTCTATTAATAACGTACCTTTTGAGATTAGAGAGCATCAAAAAGCAGCTTTGCAATCTTGGAAAGCCAACCAATTTACAGGCATACTGCAACACGCCACAGGCTCAGGCAAAACCATTACCTCGATTTACGCCCTAACCAAAATATTTGAAGCAAAGCATAATAGAAATGGTTCTCTTGTAACGATAATTAGTGTTCCTTATATCGAATTAGCAAAACAATGGGTAGTTGAATTAGAGAAATTTAACATCAAGCCTATCGAATGTTTTGAAAGTAAGACAAAATGGCACACCAAATTGACTCGTAACTTGGAATTACTACGAAATAAAAAAATAGATTTTATGTGCTTACTGGTGGTAAATAAAACGTTGGTATCTAAGCCTTTTCAAGAATTAATCGCCAAAATTCCGACAAATGACTTAATGTTTATCGGTGATGAATGTCACCGTCATGCCTCAGAAAATACGAATAAATCCCTACCTAATGCCTATTTCAAACTTGGATTATCTGCTACGCCTTTTAACGACGATGAAGATGAGTTTGAAACCGAAAATCTTTTTCCAAATATCGCCAAAGAACGTATTTTAAGTTATTATCAAACCATTGTTCATCAGTATTCTTTAGAAAATGCTATTCATGATGACGTTCTGACCCCTTATGATTACCATATTATCCCTATCTTCTTAACTGAAAACGAACAGCTAACCTATGACGAATTATCTCAAAAAATTAATGATGTAATTATCAATTCTGGTGGTAAATTATCTAGAGAAGAGCAAGAAAGGCTGATGATTTATTCTTCAGAACGTAGCAGATTATTGGGAAGAGCCGAAAATAAGTTGGTAGAATTAAGACGTTTAACCAAAGATATTCCACAAGAAAATCGCCCTTATAGCTTATTCTATACGGGTGAAGGCAAGACCGAAAATGAAGACAGCACTGTCATTAATGAAGTTTCTAAGGTATTGAGCCAAAATGGGTGGCGAACATCGCAGTTTATTGGGTCAACCCCACCTAGCGTGCGAAAAGAGATATTAGATAACTTTAAATTGGGGATTGTAGATGCTTTGGTAGCTATGAAAGTATTGGATGAAGGTATTGACGTACCTGCCTGTCGAACTGCATATATTTTAGCCAGTAGCAAAAATCCTCGTCAATATGTTCAACGTCGTGGTCGAGTACTACGCAAATTTTCTGGTAAGGAAAAAGCCATTATTTATGACTTTGTGGTACTGCCTAATCCTGAAATCCATTCGGATTTTGCTAAAAAACTAAAGTCTTCTGAATTAGAACGCATTAGAGACTTTGCCTTACTTGCTAGAAATAAAACTGAAATTGAATCAATATTAGATAAGATGGAGATGAATGATGGATAATAAAGCAGACGAAACGGTTAAAGAAGCAGGGCTTGAGCCAAAACAACTGATTGCCCAAGCTATTCTAAAAGCTGAATTATTAGATGAGACTCCTTTAAGAAGACTAACTCGTAAAATGATAAATATGGAACGCAAGTATCTTTTTTCTGAACAAGGTGTACCTCAAAGAAAAGCCAAACTAAAGGATTTCATTGATGATACCAGAAAGGCAGGTGAATTTAAAGCAATTATCAATGAGGATAAAATATGAAAATTCTTTCCTTAAAAATGACTAATTTTAGACAGTTTTATGGTCGTCAAGAACTTCATTTTTCCACAGATTCTAGAAAAAATATTACATTAATTCACGCAGAAAATGGCGTTGGTAAAACAGCCTTGTTGAATGCTATTAAGTGGTGCTTTTTTGAAGAAACCACGGAAAACTTTAGGGATAATAAAAAACTCCTAAATCATGTAGCAGATGATGAAGGCAAACATTTTTTAAGTGTTGAAATTGAATTTGAAGAAGACGGTGAAAATTATATTTGCTACCGTGGAATAGACGAACGCAGTAGGTCTCATTTTAAGGTTCAACGGGAAACTGAAACAGGTGTTGAAAATATAGAAAACCCTGGATTATTTATTAATACTATCATTCCAAAGAATATGTCATCTTATTTTTTCTTTCAAGGTGAAGGTGTAAGCAGTTTTGCTCGCACTTCTGCAAGAGAAAACCAAGCAGTCCGTAATGCAATTCATGACATTTTAGGATTTAAAATTGCCAAACAAACGCTTAGTGATTTGGCTGAAATCAAAAGTGAATATAATCGTGAAATTGGTAGGCGTAATCATGGTACGAAAATCGGTGAACTTTATGATACTTTGTCGAGATTAGAATTAGCGAAGAAAACTTGTGAAGACAAGATTGAAACCACTGAACATGAAATTGAAGAAGCCAACTTTCGATATCTCCAAGCTGATATTGCTCTAAAGAATAGTAATGCTGAAGTCATTCAACAAAACCAGAATGACCGCTCAAGACTAAAAAAACAAATCGAAAGTATTGAAGCCTCCATCATTAATGAAAGAAAACACCAAAGAAAACTGCTAGGCGACAATCTGAGTGCAATTTTTGCCACTAAATTAGCTTCACAAGCCTTAGATTTTATCAATGAAGAAGAATTTAAAGGAACTATTCCAGCCCCTTACAATGAGAATCTTGTCAGAGATATTCTTGACCAAGCAAAATGTATTTGTGGGGCAGAAATCCATGAAGGCACACAAGCGTATGATAATATCCATAAATTATTAGCAAAAGCCGCTGACCCTTTGCAGGGTGATAGAGTAACGAGAGGCAGAGAAACATTAAAAGCTATCCAAGTTCGCAATGAATCTGCCTTAAATCTTTTAGATAAAAATAAGACAGATATTGCCGAGAAAGAAAATTCGCTAGAAGACCTTAAAGCCAGAATTGCAGTTATTGACCTTAGAATTGGTGACTATGATTCAGAAGAAATTAAAAAATTAGAAAAAGATTACCAATATTATTTCCAAGCCTTACAAGCTGAAAATAAGAATTTAGGTAAATTCCAGACAGAATTAACGAAACTTGATTCCGATATTGAAAAAATCCAACGAGAAATTGATTCGCTTAAAAATTTATCGACAGGTATAGAGGAAATTCAAGAATCCCTACAAATACTGGCTAAAGTAGAAGATTTAATCAAAATTACTTTAGACAAAGCAGAAAAAGGAGCTCTAGAGTATTTGCCACGTTTGATTAATGAAACGCTTAAAAAATATGTTCGACAGGACTATAGAGCGAAACTGAGCAAGGACTCTTATAATATCCAACTCATTGATAGCTCTAATAGACCTGTAGCAGAAAGTGATGGACAGCAGTTACTATTAAGTCTGACGTTTATCTCAAGCTTAATTAATTTAGCCTCTGACCGTAAAAAAGCTAGCGGAGAAATTTTGATGCCTGGAGCGATTGCTCCTTTTGTCATTGATGCTCCGTTTGGTGTGCTTGATAATGCCTACAAAGGCAATATGGCTCGCTATATTCCTGAATCAGTTGAGCAGGTTATTTTTCTCTTATCCTCTAGCCATTGGGAGGGGACAGTTGAGGAAAATATTAGAGAGCGTATTGGTCGTGAATATAACTTGGTAAGTGAAGTTAGTTCAGACCAAGGTGACAAAGAGTTAAGTCCTATCAATATTCTTGGCAAAACATTTGATACTGCTAGATATAACTGTGAAAAAGATAGAACCGTGATTGAGGAAGTGAAATTATGATAACAAATCAAGTGTCTAAAGAAAAAACTTCAGAAGATGCGTGGCGTAATATTCAAGTCAATCGTGACAGAAAATTTGAGCATTTAGTCAAAGACTTGGTTGATAGTCCTGACACAGCTCTATTCAGATTCAATAAAGATTTAATGATATTTGGAGCGATGCTGGGCTACAATTTTGAATACAGAAAACCTTTGCCTACAAAATCTGAAGACATGATTCAAATTACTCTACAAACCTATCGTAATACTGAAGATGATGGTTATATTTATCTATTGGGTATGCTGGAAAATAGACACGCCACTTGTTTGAAAAATGAAAACCTCAGTGAAACCGTCAAAATATTTGAAGAATACTGTAATGGAGGTTTGGATTTATTGAATGATTGGAAAGCTGAATATCCTACTAAGAAAATGACAGAAATTTTGATGGAGAAAATTGCTGAACATACTCAAAATATGCAAACTAATCACCAAAATGTTAGTAATGAAGATTTAGAGATTAATTTCTAAATAAGATTCTAAACTTATGAAAAATAAAATCATACCTTAATAAGAAGTTATAGCTCAGTAAATTACTAGAATCATGATTCTAATACTATTCAAGTTCTTTTAAGTAAGATTTAAAATTTAGCTATAACAAAAAGAATTGTAATTTTTTTTGTTAAAATCTGTGAAATTAAAATCAGGTTACTACAATAGAAACTAAAATGACAAATCAAACTAGCTCAAGGCTGGTAATGCTTTTATCGATTATTTAAATAACCTCAACTCGGGAATGATAAAGCTGAACTCGTCAATGTCTGTCTAACATCAGGCAATGTCGATGATAGAAAGCCCATCGAATACCTGTGTAATGTGGTTCATGGCAAACTGTATGGTGATAAAGGCTATGTCAGCCAACCACTTGCCGATAAACTTGCTAACGATAAAGATATTACCTTTATCACCCGAACCAAGAAAAACATGAAACCCAAAGAATTAGAAGTCATTAATAAACGTTTGCTTAAACGCCGTGCTTTGGTTGAAGCGGTGTTTGATGAGTTGAAAAATATCTGCCAAATTGAGCATACTCGTCATCGTTCGGTTACTGGTTTTTTAAGCAATTTATTGGGTAGTTTAATTGCTTATTGCTGGCAACCTAATAAGCCTTCGTTAAAAAATGTGCTTGTTGAGTTCAATCCGTCTGATATTGTTTAATTCTATTGGTTTGCTAGGTTTCGCTTATCCCGACTTCATGTTAAATAGGTACACACAAAATGTTATTAGCGTTTAGGTGTGACATTCGCAAGGGTTACAGATGTATTTTGGATAAATATAGCATTCACAGTAAAAGCAAACAGAGATAAAGCCAAGTTTTTCTAGTATATCTTCACCAATCTGTGGGATGACTGATGGGTTCATAATTTTGCTATACTTATTTAGTGGCATAAAGCCAAACTACAGAATAAAAATGGAGTTGGGGTCAGAATTTTGCTATACAAAAAATAAGCACGGCACATTCAAGGCACAAATAAGGCACACAAATTTTTCTGTGTGCCCTAGTAAGGAAAAGTGGTCAAAGATTTTAAGGTGAATTTTAGAGAATAGAGCCGTCTAAGTTATTGATTTATAAGCAATAAAAAAGCCACTTTACTATAAAGTGGCTTTTTAGAATTTGGAGCGGGAAACGAGATTCGAACTCGCGACCCCGACCTTGGCAAGGTCGTGCTCTACCAACTGAGCTATTCCCGCATATGTTAGACGTTTTAGCTAATGTTTTGTGATTTGCTATCGCGTCGTTGTGGATGGGTATTATAAGGATTTTTGAGCACCCGTCAAGCATTTTTTGCATTTTTTTCTAAAAATTTTTGCTCAATGCTTTTTTTGGGTTAAATTTCGATGATTAGTAGACCTCGGTTACTTAATCATAGCATTTTTTTGCTAAATTTTGACCCAGTTTATGTTTATAATCACCAACAACACATGCAGCGCGTTAGGCGTGACCTCATAAGCTAATTTGGCAATTTAAATGATAAGGCTGTCTATGAAGCATAAAATTTCTACTTGGGTGCTGGGTGCAACACTTGCTGCTAGCAGTGTGTTGGTTGGCTGTGCTAGCACCACCAATACAGGTGCTATCGGTATTGACCGTAATCAGCTGTTGTTGGTGTCAAACGCTGAAGTTCAGCAGCTGGCAGCGCAAAGCTTTAATGAAACCGTGGGCAAAGCGCGACAAGCAGGCAAGCTTGATACCAACCCTGCGCAAGTCAATCGCTTAAAGCGCATTGCCAGCCGCTTGATTGGGCAAGTGGGTGTGTATCGCCCTGATGCGCAAAATTGGGCATGGGAAGTGCATACTATCCAAAGCAATACCATCAACGCCTATGTGTTGCCAGGTGGTAAAATCATGTTTTATACGGGTATTATTGACCGTTTGAATTTGACCGATGATGAAATCGCGGCGATCATGGGGCATGAGATGGCGCACGCACTGCGCGAGCATACGCGCGAAAAACTCTCTCAGCAGATGGCGACTCAACTTGGCTTGGGTGTGGTAACCAGCCGTTTTGGTTTATCACAAGGGCAAGCCCAACTGGCAAGCTATGCCAGTGAGTTGGGGTTAGCATTACCCAATAGCCGCCAAATGGAGTCTGAAGCCGATGTCATGGGCTTAGAATTGATGGCACGTGCAGGCTACAACCCACAGGCAGCGGTGAGCTTGTGGCGCAAGATGCAGCAAGTAGATGGACGCGGTGAGCCACCACAGTTTTTGAGCACCCACCCTGCCAGCGCGACGCGTATCAATAACTTGCAAGCTTTGATGCCGCGTGTGATGCCATTGTATCAACAAACCCAAGCACAGATGTTGCGCCGCTAGCGACTGCTTGCCATTTGACAACCTAAAAGCCTGCTTTTGTAGTGGGCTTTTTTTATTCATAATGATTGATATTTAACTGAGGTGTTTGATCTGATGGAATTTTTGAACGCGCAGCTTACTACTATTGTTTTGTTGATATTGCTAGCATGTGGGCTGTTGGTGCACAATCCGACGATTTGGGTCAGCGCGGCTTTGTTGCTGCTGCTTAAAATGCTGCCATTTAATCAGCCAGTATTTGCCTATATCCAACAATATGGGCTCAACGCAGGTGTGTTTGTGCTGACGTTGGCGATTTTGGCGCCGATTGCCAGCGGTAAAATCAGCAGTCAAGCCATTTTGCAGTCATTCACCAGTTGGCAATCTATCTTGGCGATTGGTGTAGGGTTGTTGGTAACGTGGCTGGGTGCGCGCGGTGTGCGCTTGATGAGTGCTGACCCCAATGTGGTAACAAGCCTGATGATTGGCACGGTGGCAGGTGTGGTGCTGTTTCGCGGTGTTGCGGTTGGGCCGTTGATTGCGGCAGGGATTTTGTCGTTGTTGTTGTGGTCAAAGCAATGATGGCAAAATTGGCACGATCAGTTAAAGACTTGGCGATTTTAGCGATTTAACCATACACATTTGGCACTATGGCAAGGCAAAAATCGGTGCTAAAATAACGTTTTAACATCCAATTTAGTTGGTTATTTGGACACTATCATGACCTCACCTACCCCATTAGCCGATGCCTTGCACACGCGTGTGCAAGCTTTGTCCCCAAGTTATGTTGAAGTCATCAATGAATCGCGCCAACACGCAGGCTATTTTGATGGCAAAGAGAGCCATTTTAAACTGGTGTTGGTGTCAGATGCCTTTGCAGGCAAGCGTCTGGTGCAGCGGCATCAGTTGGTGTATGGTTTGGTCAATGATTTATTGGCGCAAGGCGGCGGCACGATTCATGCGTTGGCGTTGCACACCTATACGCCCGATGAATGGCAAGCCCAAACCCACGCCCCTGCCAGCCCACAATGCGCAGGGCAAAACCGCTAAGCCTGTGTAGCAAACTATTTTTCCATGTGAGGAATTTTTATGAAGCATGTACATATGCTGTTTGCGTTTTTGACGATCGCGCTGTTTTTGTACCAGTTTGGGCTGGTGTATGGCGGTCGGGTAGCAGCTCTTAACCGACGCGGTTTAAAAATCGGTAGCCATGTGCTATATACGCTGCTACTGATTAGTGGCGTTGTTACCGTCATGCCTGTGGCACAAGCCATTGGCGTGCCGCATTGGGTATGGGCAAAAATCGCGCTATGGGTGGTGGCGATTGTGGCAACTGCGGTGGCATTGCGCCAAGCTCGTGTTGCACCTGATGCCACGACCACCGCTGTTTTACCTGCTTTAGCAAAGGGCTTGATGTTGGTTGCGCTACTGGCTTATTTGGGCATCGTTGGCTTGGCGTTTAGCAAGCCGATGTTGTAGCCATATTTTTTTAAATCCAAAGTTTAGTTTAAAACCAAGAGTCTAGCCGATGAAATTTTTATACCTTGTGTCTTGTGTGGTTGGTGCGGCAATATTGGGCGTAACGGGCTGTGCCACCACGCCTAAGCCCAGCTATGTGTCGCCCAATCAATACCAAAACTATGACTGCGGCAAGCTCAACATCGAATACAACCGCTTGATGCAATACATCAGCACCGCCAGCAGTCAGCACAACGGCTTGACAGTATCAGGTGTTGGGCTGGGGATCGGCATTGGACGCGGCGGCGTGTATCCAAATGTCAATATCGGCTTGGGACAAACTACTGGCGGTAATCGCAATAACTTGGCGATTGCAATGGGTGAGCGCGAGGCAATCGTCCAAGCGGCACGTATGAAAAACTGCGCGTTTGCCAATGGCGTAAAGCTGTATGGTGAACGCTAAACCGTTTTTGTTGAGCCGCCTAAGCGATTTTTAGCCACCAAGCCATGCTCGCCTGTTAAAGCAGCGGTGATCTGCCATTCTTCTTGCAACAGGCGCAGCACATGCGCCGTCCCAAGCGCGCCTGCCAACGCAAGTCCATAAATCACAAGTCGCCCAACACCCACCATATCCGCACCCAATGCGCGTAACTTGGCAATATCGCTACCCGACATCACACCACCATCAGCAAGTAAGATAGCATTGGGTATAGCTTGCCGAATTGATGGTAACACCTGCGCCACAGCAACGCTATCTGCCAACACACGCTGCCCGTGATTGGATACCACCACACCTGCGCAACCGATTGCCAGTGCGTGCTTAGCATCATCGGGGCGCAAAATTCCTTTGAGCAGTACAGGCACAGGACAATGTGCGACCAGCCATGTGATGTCATTCCAATTTGGCGCATTGGCAAGCAATATCGGCAAATCTGTGAGCACAAACTGCGTTGGTAAGTTGGACGTGGTTAAGGGTGGCGGTGGTTGAACATTCATCCGTCTGGCAAAATCGCGCACACCGCTGTGAGCTGCATCGACCGTTATCACCAAAAAATCTGGCAAATTCGCCCTGTCTTTGTCAAGCCAACGCTGTAGTAACTGCTGGTTATAGTCGCGATTACGCTGATGGCGTAAATCGGGGCAATATTAGGCTGGGTAAGGTTGTCAGGTGCGATTTGCCAGTACCATTGAATGGCTTGAAAATAACACTGGCTTGTACGCGTCTGTGCACCACATGGCGATAATAGCGCATCAAACGGTGTATTTGCCAGACTGCTCCAAATACAAGAGCTTGCCGTGACTTGACACGCCAATGCAGTGGCGTGTTCGGCATCAGGATGATATAAGCCGTGATACGCCACAGGGCTGACAAACAATGGCTGCTGCACGCTGATATCGACAGGTACAGCCGCATGCGGATTGTATAATCGAATCGCTTGCTGAAGGTTTGGTGCTGTCAAGACGTTGGGCTGCCAGCACAAGTTTTGCAACGCTGCTTGGTTGCTGTCCTGTAAGATAGTATTGCCCAACATATACGTCACGATATCAGCAGGCAGTCGGCGACAAAATTCGCGCTGATAGTCACTGACCGTTACCCAATCGGGTGGGATATGCGTTAGCGGTTCGGGCGGTACAGTGTTTGTCATGCTTACACCTCAGCCCATTGGCGCAGCAAATTGTGATAAACCTGTATCAGGCCATCTAAGCGCGGTGCAATTTGCGCCCATGCGGTGGTATCGTTTGCCAGTTGGTGCTGCAAGGTTTGGCGAAGTAGAAGTTGGCCGATATCCAAATCATGCAAAATTGCACGCTGTGCTGCGTCTTTGACCAGACTTTGCGCCCATGTCATCATCGCAAGACGCGTGCCTGCGCTAACAGGTGCCACGCGGTGCACACTGGTAGCAGGATAAATCACCGCGTCATCTGCGCCAAGTTTGACCGCGTGTTCGCCAACTGCATAACTCATTGAAAGCTATCACAAACTAAGCAACCTGCGGTAAAGAATGCCCAATCAGCACATTCTTTAGTGTAGGTTTCTTGGTTTGGTGGCAATAAGCAATCAGCCCTGCCAATAAATTAGCCATAAACCCAGCAGGGCTACGGTGTCTTGAATGCTCAATTTGGCAAATATGCTTTAACTCATCAAACACCGTCTCAATCAAGAAACGGCGTTTGAGTAATCGCTTATCTAACCAAGCAATGTCCTTAGCTTTCATGTTCTTTTTGACATTGGTAATCAACTCAACATCCAAATGCTCATCCAGCCAAGCAGTTAGGGATTTATCAATATAGCCTTTATCACCAAACAGTTTACCAAATACGGTCATATCGCACAGTTGTTTCACAGGTTTTCTGTCATCCACATTGCCTGCTGTGACGGTGAGATTGACAAGCTCACCTTGGTCATTGATGATGACGTGCAGTTTAAAGCCATAAAACCAGCCCATGCTGCTTTTGCCGCGTGCGGCAGTGTCGGCAAAGACTTTGTGGCGTTTGATACGGTGGTTGTCACACACAGCTAGACTGGTTGAGTCAATGTAGCTTATCCCTGTGCAGTTGCCTTGCATTAAGAATTTCAAGTAGTCACACATGGGATGTACGGCTTTTTCCATCAGTTCTACCATTCTGTTGTAGCTTGGTAGTCTTGGAAAGGCACTTTTTAGCCATTGACACAGATAGCCATAGTGAAATGCTTTAAATTCTCGGTATCTGATTTGATGAAATAGTACCGAGATGGTGATGATTTCTGCTAAACTGATGCAGCATGGTTTGTTTCGGGTCTTTTTACTGCTTTTTCGCTTTAGCGTTAGCATTTTCTTCTGTTGCTCGGCTGTGTAGGTTTTGCAGTAGTCGTCTATGTGGCAGTAAAGTGCTTCGAGATTGTCCATGTAAGAAGTCCTTGGCTAGGTTGTTTGTGGTGAACTTACTTTAGCATATTGGACTTCTTTTTTTTATCCTTTCTTATGTCGAATTCGGGTTATGATAAATGGATAATGATATCATAACATTAATATGTCAGGTTACTTAACATTTTAATAATGGCTTAACTCAACGTATTAAGCCATTTTTTATTGTGCTGTTGGATGTTAAGTTACGGTATTGTTCTGGCTTCATCATTTTGTCACACAATCTTTTTAAGCTATGCCGTTATCGGTATCAAATTAACCCAATCTTAACATTAGACGTAAAAAACGTAAAAAGGTGCTATGATGAAACTACGATTTCTAACCCTAGCCGTGGTCGGCGTACTGTCTTTGGCCGCATGTAACGACGATGACAACGACACCAAAATCGTTGCCGTCAATTCACCAACGCAGCCAACCACCCCAAGCGTCACGCCCACGCAGCCCAATACCCAGCCGACCACACCAACCGTCATCGAGACCTATTACCAAACCAAAACTCCTTATCAAGCTCCCAAAGATATCGCCAATTTACCAGCCGCACCTACAGGCTACGTGCCTGTTTATACTCAATTGCTGGCGCGTCATGGCTCACGCGGCTTGTCGAGCATCAAATATGACTTGGTGGTATACCGTATGTGGCAACAGGCCAAAGCTGATGGTGCATTGACCGCACTTGGCGAAAAACTTGGCGATGATGTACTTGCTATCATGCAAGCCAATTTCTTTTTGGGACAAAACGTTGATGGTGTGAGCTTTGATGCCAAAAAAGGTGGCTACGGCAACGAAACCCAAGTTGGTATAAACGAGCACACCGAGCTTGCCAAACGCTTACTCAGCCGTTTGCCGACGCTGTGGCAAGATGCTGCCGCGCACAATCGCCGCATCAGCGTCATGTCATCAGGGCAAGACCGTGCCGTCGATAGCGCGTATTTTTTTGCCAAGTCTTTGCAAACTCATGCACCGATGCTTGCCAACTTGGTGTATTACCCACCTGCACCTATGACAAAAACCCAGCAACCCGATGGCGTAAACCGTTATCAGCTGTATTTTCACAAGCTTGAGGATAAATTGGATGGCGTAGAAGCCACCAGCCCACTTTATCCAACTTTTGTTGAAAGCAAAAACTACCAAACGTACAAGAAAAAAGACGCGGATTTAGCCAATACCCAAGCCCAGCTTGCTGCCGACAGCCGTCTAAACGCCGCAGGACGCGTGGTGCTTGAGCAACTATTTAGCAAAACGTTTGTTGATAAAATTGCCGATGGTACGTACCAATTTGCCAACGATGGCTCAATGACGTTTGCTGATGCCAACGGTAAAGAACTCACCTTATCAGGCGACGGCAAAACCAAAATCAACTCTCTTGCTAGCGGTGGACAGATGCTGTATGAGCTCTACAGCATTGCTCCTGCAATGATGAAAGAAACAAACGGTGTGGATTTCTTGGCATATATGCCGCCTGCACAAGCCAAAATCTTTGCCGAATACAACGATGCCAGCGATTTTTATGACAAAGGGCCAGGGTTTACGGACAAAAATCAAATCACCAGCAAGATGGCACAACACTTGCAAGATGATTTTTTTGCTAGCCTAGATAACGTCGTCAAAGGCGACACCCGTGAGGCGGCAAGATTGCGCTTTGCCCATGCCGAAATTGTTATACCGTTTGCCACCTTACTTGGCGTGAATGGCACAACCGTCACCCAGCCCACAAGCACATTGTACAACTACAGCAACAACCCGTGGCGTGGCATAAACATCTCCCCAATGGCGGCAAACGTGCAATGGGATTTGTACAAAAATGGCACGGCCTACGCGGTGCGTATGTTGTATAACGAAAAACCAACCGCATTTAAGCCTGCATGTGACTACGCCAAACTGACAACCGATAGCAATTTTTATGATTATACCAAATTACGCCAGTGCTACGGTTATCAGTAATTTTAATTCTTTAAATATTTAAAATAGGTTAAAAAAATCTGCCATTGAGTGGCAGATTTTTGCTGTTTTGTTTTTCATCAAGTATCAAATATAAAAAAACAGGCGGTAAGCCATGCTTACTGCCTGTCTTCTAGCCGTTTTGGCGTTAAACCGTTTGCTGTTGGTTAATGGTCAGCAGGTTGCCCACCTTGCGCGATATTCCACTCGCTGATGGCTTGCGTTTTGGCGGCAAGTTTGGCGGCATCGCCGCGGGTTTCGACATTCAGGCGCAGTAGCGGCTCGGTGTTGGATGCGCGCATATTGAGCCGCCAATCGGCAAAATCTACCGATAGCCCATCGATGGTGTTAATGGTCGCTGCGCCATCATCAAAAGTGGCGTACGTCTCGGCAAGTTTTGCCAACACGTCTTTGGCACTCACGCCTGTAAGCTTAAAGTTAATTTCGCCTGAGATTGGATACGCGGTAATCATCTCATCAACCAGCGCAGACAACGACTTGCCCGATTTAGACAGTAGCTCAATGACCAATAGCCATGGAATCATGTCACAGTAGTTAAAGTCGCGGAAATAATGGTGCGCGGACATTTCACCACCATAGACCGCGTTGTGCTCGCGCATGATTTGTTTGATAAATGAATGCCCTGACTTGCTCATCACGGGTACGCCGCCTGCTTGCGCAATGATGTTTGGCTGTTCAAACCTGTCGTTGTTTTTCGATAGTCTTTATACTGTGTTGCTGCCGTCATGTCTTCACTGTTTTGCCATATTTACCACCAAATAAACCTGCTAAAAAAATTATAAATAAAACAATAAATCTAATCATTATCATGGACAGTTTAAAAAAAGACTGGTTTGTCCGTCGCTACCAGTCCAGCTATTCTATAACCAAACCAATCTTAAGCCCGCATCTGCAATGATTTTGCTTGTTGTTTGGCGCGTTGTTTTTGCCGCGCTTGCCGCCCACGCCACCACAGATACACGCCTGTGACACACATCACGGCAGTTGCTATACCAAACACCGCTAGCAGTATAGGATACCAACGGTTGTCAAAATGTGCTCTGTGCAGCGCGTACCACCAATGCTCTGCTTTATTCACTGCTGCCGCGCGCGCGCCATAATTGGTTTTACTGACCGCGCCTGTTTGTGCATTGACCGTAATCGACGACGCACCGCGCCCATTGCCGATATCCTCAGCGGTTTTAAAGCGTAGCTGCCACGCGCCATCCTCCGCCTGCCAACGAATACCTAACGGACGCACAAAATGCAGTCCATCGGCTTGCGCTTGGCGTTGCGCCATAGTCGTCAGCGTATCGATGGCTTGGTACTTGTTGATTGCAAGCGTATGATCCGTCATACTGATTTGCTGTGGACGAGGCGCATCGGTTTTTGGCTTAGGTGCGTTTTGTGCCCCCATCAATGCCATGACAGGTTGATACACGGGTTTTAAATTAAAACCAACACTCGCCCATGCAATCGGCAATGCCAACAGCCAAAACCATAAGCCAAGCGCGTGATGCAAGTCATAATTGAGCTTAAACCAACTACTAAAGCGGCGTACTGTCCACGCGCGTGACCACTGCTGCAACCAACTGCGGCTACGTGTAGGCAACGATGCATTAGCCGCTTGTTTACGCGCACGCGGTAATGTCAAATATAACCCAACAAAGCAATTTAGCGTCCACAATAGCCCTGCAATGCCCAGAATCGTCTGCCCAATATCACCCATCAGCAAATTGCGATGCAACCAAAAGACCTTCCACATGGTATTTTGCCACGCCCATTGCTCGCGGTCGCGCGTGCCAATAATATCGCCTGTATATGGATTGACAAACACCTGCTGAAACGTTGGGGTATTGGTAGGTTGCGTGGATTTTGATCGATCACGATCTACGTTAAATACCACAGCGTGATTTGACTCAATCTCAACTGGCATGGATGAGAACTTTTTTTGTGGAAACGTTGCAACGACTTGATCGTGTAGCTGAGCAATTGACAGCGGCTGGCTGGTTTGCGGCTCAACGTACGCCAGCTTATGGTTAAACCAATTATCCAGTGGCTCTTCAAATGCCAGCAGTGCCCCTGTCAAAGCCGTGATCAACAAAAATACTGCTGTGCCTAAACCAACATAGCGATGGATCCAAAGATTAAATTGTCGCGCTGTCACACCAATACTACCTTTAAAATAATTTTTCATACAATAATATAAATGATATTTATTTTCAATAACATTTAGAATTATTTTTTACTTTTGAATAATATTATAATATTAGCCC
>NZ_BCUL01000026.1 GCF_001591265.1 Moraxella atlantae NBRC 14588
CCCTTATTAAAAGTTAAAAATTTTACTTCAAAAAACGTTAAACCCCGTGCAAAATAACACTCTCGTGACGACTAAACCGACGCTAAACCACGTCCCCAACAAAATATGCCCACAAAACAACGCCTGCAACTGCGTGTCTAACGGGTCACGGCGTAGGCGTGGCACTACCCATAGCTACGCTGAAACCGCCGTCAGCCCCTGCACGAACAACGCCGCCATGCCCACCGATCCACAGGCATGCGCCCAACATATCATGCAACAACAGCAGTCAAGAAATTCATTGTTTTTATAAGTATTTTTAACATTAATAAACAATTCAATCGTATTGGCTTTACGACATGCGATATACCAAATACATCAGCAATAACGGACACGCCAAACCCAATGCCCACACCGCTGAACGAAAAAATGCCCAATTGGCGATATACGCCAGCCCATACAACACCCGAAGCAGCACGTACATCCAGGCCAACGCACTCACCGCTGACAACGGTACAAAATATACCAATGCCAACGCCGTTGCGACCAAGAACAGTGGTAAAGTCTCGTAGCTATTTTGCTCTGCTGCACGTGCTCGCGCTGCCGCACCTGTCGCGCGTGCCATAAACTCACGCGGCGCGTGATTATCCTTGATACCAAAGCCTGCCAACAGCTTGGCAATATACACCCATAGCATCGGCAACAGGCTTGCCACCACCATTGCCACCACCACACTTCCTGTGGTTGCAGGCAGCCAATGTAACAGCGTAAACATACCCACCCCTTAGCCGTGTGCCGATTTATGCCAATTCGACAATCTCAAAATCATGCGTGATATTGACCCCACCTGCGACCAACATACGCGATGCCGAGCAATATTTTTCTGCCGACAATTCAATCGCCTTTTGCACCTGTGCAGGTTTGATATTGCGCCCAGTCACCACAAAATGCAGATGGATATCGGTAAATACCGCAGGGATTGCATCGGCGCGTTGTGCATCCACATGACAACGCACGCCCTCGATGGCTTGGCGCGATTTTTGCAAAATACTGACCACATCGTAGCTAGCACAGCCACCTAAACCCATCAAAATCAACTCCATCGGCTTAGCACCCAGCGTCTGTGCTGAATCCATCACCACCCGATGCCCCTGCGCACTGGTGGCAGCAAAATTAATCGCATCGGCATTTTTCAGCCATTCAATGTCTACATTCATCGTTATCCCCGATTCAAAAACTTTGGATCATGTGCGCTTATTATGCCGTTTTCATCATCTTGAAACAATTTATAGCAAATAAACATTACACTTTTTGTCCAAAAACTGGTTTAATAGCTCTAAACAACAGTCAAAGCATTGTCAATATTTTTATTGTGTGGTAAATGCTGCTGTAGGCAGCATGTTGTAAAGCGTGTTTGGCAAGAAGTGGTATTACAACAATAACAGACGCACAACGTCTGAGCAGCGCGATGAATACAGATGGTTTGGGCGATATACGCTAGTGTCTTACGCCCATCAGCCATCGGTGAGTTAAATGAATTGTCATAAGGTCAGCCGATGCCCATGAGTCAGATTTTTGACCCGATGTGTCCACTGGTAAACGCGTATACCGCTGTCGGTATGCGCTGATTTGGTTTATGTTTGCTCGCCAATTTTTTTAAACGCTGCTTGTTTGGATGAAGTGTGTTTGATTTGGTAGGTGTATCACTTCATCACGCCAAAATATGACAGTGTTAGACTGTGTATTAAACTGTACAATGATTTAATCACAGGTAATCGTCATGATTGATGCAGATGGCTTTCGTGCCAATGTCGGTATCATCTTGGCAAATACACACGGGCAAGTACTGTGGGCAAAACGTATCGGGCACAACGCCTGGCAATTTCCACAAGGCGGTATTGATGCAGGTGAGTCCCCCACCGATGCCATGTACCGCGAGTTGTGGGAAGAGGTCGGGCTATATCCCAAGCACGTCAAGCTGCTGTCGCAGACCCAAAGCTGGCTACGCTATCGCCTACCCAAGCGATACATTCGCCAAGGGCAATATCCGTTGTGTATTGGACAAAAACAAAAATGGTTTTTGCTCCAGCTGGATGAGAAAAACACCGAATATATCCGTTTTGATACCGCCAAACCCGAGTTTGACCACTGGGAATGGGTGAGCTACTGGTATCCACTCAACCAAGTGGTGGCGTTTAAGCGCAACGTCTATCGGCGCGCGCTGCTTGAATTATCGCCACAATTGCCGCTGCGCTCGGAGCTGTTATTGCCCAGTGCGCGCCAACGCTAACTTTTTGTTGTAGATAAAAAACCGCGTCAGCTATTGGACGCGGTTTTATTTTTGCTGCGTTGATCTGATAAAAAGACGTTACTTAATCATGCGTTTAACTAAGTTATCTTTACGAATCCACTGGTGATATAACGCACCTAAGATATGTAAGCCTGTGAACGCAAGCAGTGCTGGCCATAAGATATCTTTGTGCCAACCTAACAGCGTACGCGCCAAATCTCGATTGGTGCTCACCAGTGTGGGGATATCAAACAAGCCAAAAAAACTCACGTCATAGCCGCGATACATGGTAGCAAACCAACCTGCCAACGGCATGGCAAGCAGCAGCACATACAACATGGCGTGCGTAAAATGCGCCAGCAGCGTGTGCCAACGTGGCATGGGTAACGGTTTTGGCGCGTGGCTAAAACCGCGGTTAATCAGCCGCGCCATTGTCCAACACATCATGCTCAGCCCCAATGCCTTATGGATGCTGATAAAATCCCCGTTGAAGTTTTCATCCAGCACGATCATCAGCCAAGTAAGCAGCAGTAGCAGTACACTGATCCAATGAAAAATACGCGCACTTAGCGACCAACGGTAAGTGTTGTGCGGTGTCAGTGCTTGCGGTGACTCACGATATGAATACAATGCCATGTGTGTCCAGTTTCCTGCTTGGTTGCCAAACGAGTTGCCAAAGATGTCAAAAGCTTGGGTAAAATCTTAGCACAGCGTTAGGCATTTACACCATTTTTATTTGTGATCTTTGATTTATCCCATATTTGGGCAAGCAAGGCAACCTGCCTGTGGTCAGCTATCTAGATCCACCAAAAAGTGCGACAGCTTGTCTAAATTGGGCACGACGCATAGCTCATCATGAAACATGATTGGCTGATAGACGTAATCTTGCCGCGTGGCAAGCGGTGTATAGTTTGCGCCTGCTGCGATAGGTGCTGCCGATGGCGGAGCGACGGGGGCATGGGCATCGCCATGGGTCGCAAGCTCGGTATCATCCAGCGTGACATCTTTGATATCAGCAATCCGCACCGTGTGGTGGCTGATTTTACCAGCAATTTGTAGCCCCAAGCGATGCACATCGGTGGCACTTTCTACCACAATAATTTGTGTTGGTTCAATGGTTTTTGGCAACAGGTGGTATACGGCAACATCTTGCCCTTGCCATAGATAGGTCCAGATACGCTCGTTAAAATCTTCTACTGCCAAAATCAAATCAGCAGGCAAAATCCAGTCAGGCGCATCAACAACGGGGATCCGCACGATGTCCAACTGCGCTCTGGTAATGTTGAGTGAACTCAGCGCTTCTTTATCCGAAAACGCTTTAATAAAGTTTTGTGCCATGACATAAATCCATGCGGTTAGTGTTGGTTGGCGTCAGCCAACTTTGACTGACGCGCACAAGCCCAAACGTTTTAGGCTTGCGCGGTGTAATGTGCCAACGCATTTAACAATTCTTGTTCTTGGAACGGCTTGCCCATGTAGTCAGTTACGCCAATCGCCAAGGCGCGTTCGCGGTGTTTTTCGCCTGTGCGTGAGGTGATCATGATAATTGGCACGTCTTTAAGACGTGGATTATGGCGTACCTGCGTGGCTACCTCAAAGCCATCCATACGCGGCATTTCAATATCTAATAGCATGATATCAGGCGTTAAGGTTTGCAGTTTTTCTAGCGCATCCACACCGTCATTGGCGGTTTGGGTTTCGTAGCCATTGCGCTCAAGCAAGCGTGAGGTCACTTTACGCACCGTCACCGAGTCATCGATAATCAGCACGACAGGTTTTTGTGAGGCTGATTTTTTCGGCTTACTGACGCTGTGTTGTGGGCTTGCGCCAACGTTACGCATGAGTGCGATCAAGTCCAAAATCAGCATGACCGAGCCATCGCCCATGATGGTGGCGGCAGAAATCCCTGCAATATGCGACACTTGCCGCCCTAACGGCTTAACAACCATCTCAATACGTGAACCTGCCAAGCCATCGACTTGCAATGCCAAGCGTTGCCCCGTTTCGTTACGGATGATGATAACAGGTACGCTGGTGGTCTGCTGATGCAGTGCCTCTAGCGGATCGCTGCCATACAAAATTTGGTTGAGATAGCGCAAGCGATAATCTGCGCCATCAAGCTCAAGTGTGTTGGCAGAGGAGCGGTGGAAGTCATACACCACGTCAGGATTGACGCGTACAATACGCTCAATTTGCACCAACGGGATGGCAAAGTAGCGATCACCTGCACGCACCATCAAGGCATCGGACACCGCCACCGTCAGCGGCAAACGCATGGTAAAGCGTGAACCTTTGCCAAGCTCTGACTCAACCACAACCACGCCGCCAAGCTGTTTGACCTCGTTTTGCACCACGTCCATACCTACGCCACGCCCCGAAATCTGGGTAACAGACGATGAGGTAGATAGCCCTGCATTAAAAATATACTGCATGATATCAAGCGGTTTAAGCGACGTGTCATCGGCAGCAATTAGCCCCCGTTCGATCGCTTTACGGCGCACGGCATCAACGTTAATACCACGCCCGTCATCGGTTAGGTGAATGACGATCTCACCGCCTTCACGTAACACTTCAAGCGTAATACGCCCCGTACGCGGTTTACCCTGCTCAATCCGCTCAGCACTGTTTTCAATCCCGTGATCCACGGCGTTACGCAGCATGTGCTCAAGTGGTGATGTAATGCGATCTAAGATGTTACGGTCAATTTCGCCTTCATCGTTGATGATACGTAGCTCAACCGCTTTGCCCAAGTCAGTAGCAGTTTGGCGCACGATACGCTGTAGGCGCGGCGTGATTCGTGAAAACGGTACGGTACGTGAGTTCATCAAGCCGTCTTGCAGCTCGGTTTGGGTGCGCGATAGCTGCAACAATAGGTTTTCGGTGTCACGGGTTTTGTCTAGCATCGTGTTGTTGATATCAAGCAAGTCCGATGCTGACTCTGACAGCGACTTAGACAACTGGTTTAACGCTGAGTATTGATCCATCTCCAGTGGGTCAAAGTCATCTTCCATCGCCGCTTGGGTGTCACCAATTTGTGCCAAAATCTGTACTTCAAGTTCGGTTTCCATGCGTCGCAGCTGGTCGGCAAGACGCTGCACGGTGATGCCCATTTCTTCAATGGTGTTGGTGAGGCTTGAAATACCCATCTCAATGCGTGCGCGGTTGATGGCAGATTCACCCGATAGGTTGATCATGCGCTCCATCAAGCCTGCCGAAATCCGCAGCATCTCAGCCGTTGAAGCGGTTTGCTCTTGCGCCACTTCAAAGTTGCCTTGCATCGATGGGATCACCGACAAGTCGCGCTCAACTTTTTGTGTGCTTTGTGTCAGTGCGGTGTGATACAGCTCAATTTGTTCAATCTGTTTTTCCAGCGAGCTTTGCGGAATCTCGTGCAAGCTATCAGGATCACGCAAGAATGCCATCAGCGCATCGATCAAGGCGGTCGGGGTTTGTGGGTTGTAGTTATTTTCTAATACAAACACCGCGCTTGCCAGCCAGTCGTGACAACTTGCTAACAGATTGCTGATCATACGCGTTGCAGGTTTGCGCCGACTGCCAAGCTCTTCGTAGATGGTTTCCATCTCGTGGGCAAGGGTCGCAACACCTTCTGCGCCGACCATACGCGCGCCGCCTTTGATGGTATGCAATTCACGCTGCAAGGCTTGTAGCGCACCTAAATCGCTGTTATTGGTGCGAAATTCTTGCAAGTGCTCGCTGCTGCTGTCAATCAGCTCGCGCGCCTCTTCTAGATAGACATTGAGCAAATCGGGGTCAGGCTCCTGACCGTGCCAAGTCGCAAGCCGCCGCGCCTCTAGATTATTGACGACCTCTGGCGTGTACTCTGTAATAGTCGGCAAGTCAGGGGTCTCAAGCGCAGGTGCTTCGGTGGCTTGTGCCGCTTGCCGCATTTGCTTGACCAACGGTGGCACACGCAAACGCAAGCCATACACGCTTTGGCGACCGCTGACAAGATCAGCCAACTGCCCGATAAAGCGTGTGGCAAAAAATGAGCGTTGGTGTTGGGTCAGCTGATACATTTGCGCATCAAAGGTCTCATGCACTTGCTGCATAACCTCGACCATCTCGGGGCTGGGCTCCAGCTGTTTGATTGCAAGTGCGTGGTACAACATCTCGGCATAACGCGCCAATTCAGCAATGCTTAGCAGCCCAATCATGTTGGCACCGCCTTTGAGCGTATGGAAATAACGGCGCAATTCTGCCACGATTGTGGTGGATTCTAGCGCGTTTTGCCATTGCCCAAAGCTGGTTTGGATCGCCTCGCGTAGGTTTTGTGCCTCCTCAACAAACACATCCACCAAGTCAATGTCGGTATCGATAGGTTCATACACCAAGTCTGCCAACTGCGCCGTGTCGTCTAACATCTCTAGGCGATTTATCAATGCCTGCACGTTGGCTTCATCGATTTTTACATTCAGACCTGCCGCGATTGCATCACACATGCCAATCAGCTGTTCGTGCAGTTTAGCCAGCGCGTTTGCCAATGCCAAGTCTTGCAAAAACTCAGGATTTTGTTGCAACGCTTGATAAACTTGCGCCAATGCTGTGGTCAGTCGGGCGTATTTGTACCCTGTACAACGCTCATTAAGCCGTTCAGCTTGCTGTGCCAAGTGCGCGATTTGCACCGACCAATCGGAAGCTGGCGTATCGCTTGATACTTGCTCGTCATCTATGACAGGTACGCTACTGTCCGCTGGTTGGGAATCATTTTGTTGTGCTTGTGCCTCTTGTGCAAGGCTAGCCAGCGCGTTAACATTGACATCCAACAATGCGTCAATATCAAGTGCCAGCAAGTCATGCACGCGTAAGCCTTCGACCATTTGGGCAGCATCAAAGCGTCTCACCCAATCCTGCGTAATGGTGCTCAGATCGGTATCTTCTATGCTGTGCTTGGTGGTAGGTTGGGCGTGATATTCGCTAATCGCCGCTTGCCAAATTTCATCACGCGCTTGGGTGACAAGGCTAATCTGACTGGCAGTTAGCCCCTGCTCACATGCCATTAGGTCACCAAGTGCTGTTTCAAGTGCTGCGCTGATGGCGTACACCATCGGCATGTTAGACAATGCCGCACCGCCGCGCAAGGTATGAAACGCACGCACCAAACCATCGGTGACTAAGATTTCGACAGGTT
The DNA here is from genome assembly GCF_001591265.1 of Moraxella atlantae NBRC 14588. Classification (GTDB taxonomy): domain Bacteria; phylum Pseudomonadota; class Gammaproteobacteria; order Pseudomonadales; family Moraxellaceae; genus Faucicola; species Faucicola atlantae. The sequence continues at coordinate 7,419 of NZ_BCUL01000026.1, forward strand.
GCGCCTCATCGTCTGATGTATCGACCAGCGGAGCTGCTGCCGCTGCCCGCGCTAGCTGAATAAAGTCATCGATCTTCTCTAGTAGTTCTTGCGCCTCTTCGATAAAAATATCATCAGCGATGGTATCCAAATCGTCCACGCCATCTGCTGCCACATCCTCTGCTACCGTATCGGCAGTCACAGGTGCGGCGGTGGTGTCAGCTGACGCGCCAGTCAGCAGCGCATAATCCAACGCAGCGTCGGGCTTGGCATAGGCTTGGGCAGCAGCTTGCCACAAAAACACATCATCGGGGTAGCCAGATTGCTCAGCAAAACGATCCACCAAACCGTCAAAATTACCCAAGACATCGGCTAGCAACCTGACCATACCCGATGATACGGCAACGGTGTGATCAAGCACGCGATTGAGCATATTTTCAATCGACCACGCCAACTCACCCAGCTGATTGGCACCAACCATCCGCCCTGAGCCTTTGAGCGTATGAAAACCACGGCGAATTTCTTTGAGGGTATCTAAATCATCGGTGGTGTGCTGCCAATCATCAAACAACGGACGGATAGTATCTAAGACCTCATGCGCCTCTTCGATATAAATCTCTTGAATATCTTCATCGGCAGGTGCATCTGCCACAGGCTCAATGGCATCGACCAGCACTTGCCAGTCGGCAGGTAGCGTGGCGTTTTCGGTGGGTGCTATGCTTGTGTCATCATACGCCTTGTCTGCTCTAGGCATCATTGGTGTGTCGCTATCGGCGGTGATGTGCAAATCTGCCTGCTCCACAGCGTGCATAGGTTGGCTGACGCTTGTTGCGGTCAAGCCTGTATCAATCGACTGCCCGTGCAGCAAATTGGTGGCTTGCAACACCACCACAGCAGGGTCAATACTGGGCGGTTGTTTTTGGCTAAAGTCTTGCACCAACGTTGGGATTTTGGCACGCGTATCGCGAATAAATGCGACCAAATCATCGCTAACTGGCAAGGTACCATCTAGCACGCGGTTGAGCATATTTTCTACCGCCCATGCCGTTTCGCCAAGCATCAGTGCGCCGACCATTCGCCCTGAACCTTTGAGCGTGTGAAAGCCGCGACGAATTTCTTTGAGTACCGCAAGATCGGTTGGATCAGTCTGCCAGACGGCTAAGTTAGCATCCATTTCATCCAAGACTTCTTCGGCCTCTTCGATAAAAATCTCGCGGATATCATCATCGCTGCTATCATCATCGGGCTTTAAGCTTGCGCGCGCTGCAATCAGCGCATCGGATTCTGCTGCATCTGCTTGGGCAGTGGGTTGCTCAATCGTGGGTTGATCTGCTGTCATACCATCGGCATGATCATCCACTGCATCTGCTAGATCTAGGTGGGTGACTGAGGCATACATATCGGTGGTTGAAATCGGCTCGTTGGGTGTATCAGCGTGCACTAACGCATCCGCTTTGCCTTGCAAGATTTGCTCAATATCCGTCAGTTTTGCCTCATGGACCGTTTGATTTGCCAAATCCGTAAGTATTTGGTCAAATCCGATCATCGCTGCCATTGCTTGGTGGCAAATCGCGGCTTGCTGGGTCACATCGGCTAGGCTTGTGCTTTGGGCAAGGGTTTGTAATTGCTCGGCAACCTCTGCTGCATGCATCAATTGCAAACTTTCAAATAGCCGTATTAATGCCGAAAAATCCAATTCTGCTAACACAGGCGCAGGGTCAGCAGCATGTTGCAACAGCGATTGGTTTGCCGCTAGCTGCTCTTGGGCTGCCAACAAGCTTGGCTCATCACCACGCGCGACTGTGCTTGTCAGCGTATCTGTTGCTTGCAATAAGTAGCTGTATAAATCTTGCAACTGACGCTCGACCTGCCAGCCGACATTGGCGGCTAGCTCGTCATCTTGCGCCATCAGCTTGGCATCGGCTAGTACATCGGCAAGTGTTTGGCTTTGCTGTCGCCAGCCGTGTTCCGCAAATTGCTGCGCCAAGGTTTGTAGATTTAGCAAGACATCGGGCGTGCCAACAGCATAGATCGCTTGCTCAAGCGCAGACAAGGCTTGGCTAAATAAAGGCTTGGGTTGGTTTGTGGTTGTTTGCGACATATTCATCCACTCGGTTGGATTTGGTTTGCGTCTTTTTTTGTGTGCTATGGCTTTGCAAAATACCAAATCTTATCAAAACTGTTTGTGCTCATGCAGCTTAAGATAGCGTGTGTATAAAAAAAAGGGTGAAACGCGCTTTCACCCTTTTTTTACCTTTTATCAATGGTATGTCACACCAATCCAAGCGCGATGGACAGCGCGACTCATTTACCAGATCAGTGCGCCAACATCTCGTCAGGTAGTTTAAAGCCCGATACAGATTGTTGTAGTTCGGCTGCCATCTCGTTAAGCTGACCAATCGAACGCGCTGTGGCTAGTGTACCTGATGTGGTTTGCGAGGTAATATCTTGAATGACATTCATCGTGTTTGAGATATGACCTGCCGATGCGGCCTGTTGGCGTGCTTCGTTCGAGATGTTCTGAATCAATGCCGCCAAATTGTTTGATACTTGTTGCACCTCTTCAAGTGCTTCACCTGCGTCTTTGGCAAGGCGTGCACCGCGTACCACCTCGGCAGTGGTTGATTCCATTGACATAACCGCTTCGTTGGTGTCTGCCTGAATGGTTTTGACCAGTGTTTCAATCTGTTTGGTCGCGGTTGCTGAACGTTCTGCAAGGCGTTGTACCTCATCGGCAACCACCGCAAAGCCGCGTCCTGCTTCCCCTGCCATCGATGCCTGAATCGCTGCGTTCAACGCCAAAATATTGGTTTGGTCGGCGATGTCATTAATCAGACCCACGATGTTACCAATTTCTTGTGACGATTCGCCCAAGCGCTTAATTCGCTTTGAAGTTTCTTGAATCTGGTCGCGAATCGTGTTCATCCCGTCAATGGTACGCTGTACCACCTCTGCCCCGTTGTGGGCAATCGCTACCGAGCGATCCGCAACCTGTGCTGATTCAGTCGCGTTGGATGATACTTGGTCAATCGAAACCGCCATTTGATTGATCGCGGCAGATGCGCCTGCGATCTCTTGCGCTTGGTTTTCGGACGCTTCTGCAAGCTGTACCGCGGTGGTTTGGGTATCAACCGATGCCACCGCAACGCGCTCGGCAGTCGTATTAATCGCTGCTACCAGTTGGCGCAATTGGTCAATCGCAAAGTTGACTGAGTCAGCAATCGCACCTGTGAAATCCTCTGATACCGTGGCATTGACGGTCAAGTCACCTTCTGCCAAGTCACCCAATTCATCCAGCAAGCGCAAAATTGCCATTTGGTTACGCTCGTTTTCTTCTTGAATTCTTTGTGAGCGCAAGGTTTCTTCTTCCATCGCTTGGCGTTGGCGGCGTAAGTCTTGTTCACTGGCGGTTTGGTCAATCGCTTGCTTGGCGGTGATTTGGCGATACGCCACATAACTAACCAAGCCAATACCCACCAAGACGATCAGCGCAGGCAGCCCGATGTGCAGTAGCAGATTTTGATTTACCGCTTCTGCCGCACTCACTTGCGCCATGGTGTGGGCAAAATTGTATACCATGTACAAAAACGCCAAGACCGTCAGCGCGATAAACAGCCACAATAAGCCTGCGCCTTGATCTGTCGCTGTCGCCTGTTTGGCAGATTGTAGCGTGCCCTGACTTGAGCCAGCAGCGTTTTTTTCTGTGGTGGTTGGACGACTAACCATGCGTAAGCTTCCTCAATTCAGTGTACCAATTCTTGTGGTGCGTTTTGTGTCGCATCATCGTTTTGCTAGGCTGTTTTGCTAAGCTGTGATCATCTTGCCCAGTGCTGATGTCATAGCAGTTCATGTTGGCAGCTGCTCATACCCCAAGCAGCCATGCTCATGATGATCTTTTGATAAAACCATATTAAATCTGCGCGTACTTACCTGATAGTCTGACAGCCAGTCTTACAACGCAGCATTTAAATACTGTTGGTCTTCTGCCAATAAACTGGGCATAAAAATATACCAGTATTCGTTTTGTTGGTGAAAACGCCCATGTGTATAGGGAGCTAAGGCAGATTGTTCAGACAGCGCGATAGGTTCGTATTGACGCTCATAAAATGTCATGATGCCCAAAACCTCATCGACCTGTAGTCCGCTAAATAAATTTGGCTGATCGATAACCAACAGCTTTTTTTGGCGTGTTTGGCGCGCGCTTTGTGCCAGCCCCAAAAAATTTGCTAAATCCGTCAATGGCAGCAGACGCCCGCGCACGTTGGCGATGCCCATCATCCAAGGCTGCGTTAAGGGCAAGCTGGTAAAATCAGGTACCGATAACACCTCGGCAACATCACCCAACGGTGCAATAAGCTGATAATCACCGACCCGAAACGCCACACCTTGCCATTGCGATGTCTCATCCAAACGTCCGCCTCGTTTGCGACGCTCGGCGCGATCTGCCAAACGTAAAAGCTCAATAAATCCATTAGACGCCACGGCTTATTGTCCCAACAGTGAGCCGATAATTTGGATGAGCTCCGCCTCATTGACAGGCTTGGTCAAGTAGTCTTTGGCACCTTGACGCTTGCCCCACACGCGGTCAGTTTCTTGGTTTTTGGTGCTGATAATCACGATCGGAATATGCGCGGTGGCGGCATCACGGCTGATTTTACGCGTTGCCTGAAAACCGTTCATCTCAGGCATAACCACGTCCATCAAGATGATATCTGGCTTTAGCTCATTGGCTTTTTGGATGCCCTCTTCGCCCGTATGTGCCTCGATGATCTCATGCTGATGACGCAGCAAAATCTCACGAAACTTTGCCATTTCGGTGGGCGAATCATCAACAATCAAAATCTTAGCCATGGTTTTTCCTTATCAGTGGTTAAATATTTTTAAATTATCAATTAACGCAATTATTTTATGACGATATCCATACCCAGCAAACTTTTACCCAATGGCTATTGGGCATGGCTGCCTGTTTGATTAGGCAAATTTAGTAAACCAATTAAGCTTGGGCAGGGCGATAACGCTCGATTGCATCAAACAGTTCTTCTTTACTAAACGGCTTGGTCAGATATTCATCTGAGCCAACAATACGCCCACGGGCTTTGTCAAATAAACCATCTTTTGATGACAACATGATCACAGGCGTGTCGGCAAAATCGGCGTTGTTTTTGATCAGCGCGCAAGTTTGGTAGCCGTCAAGGCGTGGCATCATAATATCAACAAAAATCAAATCAGGGTTGCTGTCGGCGATTTTTGCTAGGGCATCAAAGCCATCAACCGCGCTGATGACCTCGCAGCCTGCTTTTTCTAGCAAGGTTTCGGCAGTGCGGCGGATGGTCTTTGAGTCGTCAATAATCATGACTTTTAAACCTGAAAAATTCGCGTCCATAATTGTGTCCTAATTTGATGTCAGTTTGTATCGGCAATCATGCTAAAATATTGCTAAAAATATAGCACACTTTTTAGCCAAAGATAAACCATAAAACTTGACTAAATGACAAGTTGGTTTAAATTTACGATAACGCTGCCTAAAATACGCCATCTGCTTACAAGACTGCCACCAAATGGGCGATATTGGGCGCAAAATAACGCATTGTCAGCGTAAGGCAAATCGTCTAAACTGGTTTTTTTGTGTTATTGTTTGGCGGTTTGTCCTCATTTATCTGATTTGGTAAGCAAGGTTGATAAAGCGTATGCGGCAACTTAATCATCTGATCATCCAACGCTGTTGGGTCATCGGTTTTTTGGCATCAAGCCTTTTGCCATTGAGCCTGACCGCCTGCAACCGCAATGCCAATGAACCAAGTGCAGCACAGGAACGCGCGTCCATCAGCCGCCAACAAAGTGCCGCCAACGCCTCTGCCCCTGAAGCAGCATTGGCAGATGATGAAATCGCGCTGATTGGCGATGATATCACCACCGCCAAGGCCGAACGCTATCAGCCCAGCACCACCGTGACAGGTACGCTGCAAAACGCCGAACAAACCGCCGTGCAATCCACCGTCAATGCACAGGTTCAACAAGTACTTGCTGATGTGGGCAGCGCGGTCAAGCAAGGGCAGCCTTTGGTGATTTTGGATATCGCTGATACGCAAAACCAATTGGCGCAAGCCGAAGCCGACGTTGCCGCCGCCGAAGCACAAGCCAAAGTCGCCGATACCTTGGCACAAAAAAACAAAATGCTGCTGGATAAAGGCTTTGTCGCCCAAATCGAATATGACCGTAGCGTCGCTGATGCTATCGCACAGCAGCAAGCGGTGGTGGCAAAACGCGCTCAACTTGCCAACATCAAAAAACGCTTTGGCGACACCACAATCAAAGCTCCAAGCGATGGCGTGATTGCCAGTCGTAGTGTCGATGTGGGGCAAGTCGTTGCGCCCAATCAGACCTTAATGCAAATCGTCAATCCCAATAAGCTTGAGTTTGCTGCCAATGTGCCCAGCGAGGCGCAAAGTCAGCTTTCGGTCGGGCAAAGCGTACCGTTTAGCGTCGGCAGACAGACCGACCGCAGCACACAAGAGGCAGGCGGTGCGTCTTTAACCACCCCAAGCACCGCGCCGTATGTCGGACAAATCAGCCGCATCGCGCCGCAAGTTGATCCCACCAGTCGCCAGCTGACAATTTACGTCGCCGTGCAGCCCAATAAAGATTTACGCGCAGGCATGTTTGCCACAGGCACACTGTCTTATGGGCAGGTGCAAACGGGCGTGCTGCTGCCTGCCACTGCCGTACGCCTAGACAGTGCCACTGCCGCGCCCACCACAACGCCACAGATAGGCATGGTTTGGGTTATCGGGCAGGATCACCGCTTGCGCCATCAGCCTGTCACTATCATCCGGCAAGACGCGCCAACCAATCAGTATTTGGTTAGCGGTATTGAGGCAGGTACGGTGGTTACCACGGTGCCATTACAGCCCGATGATGCAGGCAAGCGTGTGGTGGTTAAGTAGTTTTGCTATCGGTGTGTGAGACGTTGCCATGTGGCTGACCCGAATCAGTATCGCCAACCCCGTGTTTGCCACGATGATGATGTTGGCGTTTATGGTGGTTGGGCTGTTAGCCACTCAGCGCATGCAGGTTGAAGAATTCCCCGATATTGACTTCCCGTTTGTCGTCATCAGTACAACGTATGCAGGCGCGTCGCCTGAAGTCGTTGAGTTAGATATTACCGAAAAAATCGAAGAACAAATCAACACCATTGCAGGCGTGAAAGAAATCATGTCAGTATCGCGTCAAGGTATGTCGCAGGTGATTGTCCAGTTTGACCTTAACATGTCATCGGATGTTGCCGCTCAAAACGTGCGCGATAAATTGGCGTTGGTTACGCCACAGTTTCGTGATGATGTCGATGACCCGATTGTGGCGCAGTTTAACCCTGCTGACATGCCCGTATTGTCGGTAGCGTTTGACAGCTCGCGCATGAGTGTCGGTGAGCTTTCGACTTTTTTACAAAATGATATCAGCAAACGCTTGCAAACTGTGTCAGGTGTTGGTCGGGTGGATTTGCTTGGCAATCGTCCACGCCAAATTCGTATTGCGCTTGAGCCTGAACGCATGAATGCCTATCGCGTGTCGGTCAATCAAGTAGCAAACGCGCTCAAAAATGACAACGTTGAGCTGCCTTTGGGCACGCTTGAGCAAAATAACCAACAAACCATCGTCCAAATCAACGGGCGCGTCAAGTCACCTGCCGAATTTGGGCAACTGGTGGTGGCGCAAAACCGCACACCTTCGGGGCAAATCGTGCCTGTGTATCTGTCGCAGATCGCGCAAATTCGCGACGGGCAAGCCGATGCTGCTTCGGCGGCGTTGGTCAATGGCAAGCCTGCCGTAGCGATGGATGTCATCAAGACTTCGGATGCCAACGTGCTGGCGGTGGTTGATGGCGTGCGCAAACGCTTGGCAGAGATTGAACCAACCTTGCCGCCCGATGTACACATGCAGGTGGTCGCAGACAGCTCGGTCAATATTCGCGGCGCGCTTGGCAATGTGGTGCGTACGCTGATTGAAGGCGCGATTTTGGCGGTGTTTATCGTGTGGCTGTTTTTGGGTTCGTGGCGTTCAACGATCATTACGGGCTTGACGTTGCCGATCGCGCTGCTTGGTACATTGGCAGTGGTGTGGCTGCTTGGTTTTACCATCAACATGATGACGCTGTTGGCGTTGGCACTGTGTATCGGGCTGTTGATTGATGATGCGATTGTGGTGCGTGAAAACATCGTGCGCCATTCGGCGATGGGCAAGCCACCACGGCAAGCGGCGCTCGATGGTACGCAAGAGATTGGCTTGGCGGTGGTGGCAACCAGTTTGGTGATTGTCGCGGTGTTTTTGCCTGTGGCGTTTATGGGCGGGATTATCGGGCGGTTTTTTTATCAGTTTGGGGTGACGGTGTCGGTGGCGGTGCTGCTGTCGATGTTGGTCAGCTTTACCCTTGACCCGATGTTGTCCTCGGTGTGGCATGACCCCGACGCAGCGGCAGGACATCATGGCGTGCATCCGCGTTTTGCCCGTCGTCCGTTGGCGTGGGTGTTGTGGCAGTTTGAGCGCGGTCTGACGTGGCTGACGGGTGTGTATAGCCGTATTTTGCGCTTATGCTTGAAGCGACGTTTTGTCACCCTATTGATTGCTGTTGGCTCGTTGGTGCTGGCGTTTGGCGCGGCAAAGTTGGTGGGTAGTGAATTTGTCCCCCAAGCCGATATGAATGACGTCACGGTGCGCTTTGAAACACCGACCAATGCCAGCGTGGATTATACCCAGCAAAAAACAGCGCAGGTTGCGCGCGTGCTTGCCGCCATGCCTGAGGTCACGCGCACGTATGCGGCGGTTAATACGTTGGCGTATAGCGGCGACAACCACGTGCAAGTCAAGGTCACGCTATTGCCCAAAGATCAGCGCCAAGACTTGACCACCATGACGCAGCGTATTCGCGAACAGTTGGCGCAAATCGGCGGTATCCAAGTGACCTCGGTTGCCGCGGCGGACAACACGATTGGCGGCGGCGAAAAACCCATTCAAATCTCCATCACAGGCGATGATTTGGGCAAACTTGCGCAGCTTGCCGATGATTTTATGACACGGCTTGATGGTATTGATGGCTTGATTGACGTAGAAAGCACCTTGACCGATCCCAAGGCCACCGTCAATGTCACCATCGACCGCTTGGCAGCCAATGACGCAGGGCTGTCGGTTGGGCAAATTGGGCAGGCGTTGCGCCCCCTACTGGCTGGCGACAATGTGACGACATTCAAAGACGCGCAAGGCAACAACATCGATGTGAACTTACGCCTGCCCAATGACGATCGCCGCACCATCGCGCAGTTGCAGCGGCTGTATTTGACCTCAAGTAAAACCGACGCACGCGGCGTACCGCTGTTGATTCCGCTGTCACAAGTGGCGCGTTTTGAGGCAACCACAGGCGCGTCACAAATCAACCGCCGTGACTTGCGCCGTGAAGTTGTCGTCAAAGCCAACACCAACGGCAGACCTGCAGGCGACATCGGGCGCGATATCGCCGCTGTGCAAGCGCAGATGAAATTGCCAGCTGGTTATGGCTTTGCGGTGCAAGGTGCTAACAAAGACATGGCAGAATCATTGGGCTATGCTGCAACCGCGTTGCTGTTGGCAATCATTTTTATTTATATGCTGCTAGGCTCGCAGTTTAAGAGCTTTTTGTACCCCGTGGCGATCATGGCGGCGTTGCCATTGTCATTGGTTGGGGTGTTTTTTGCGTTGTACCTGTGGGGCTCGACACTAAATATTTTTTCTATCATTGGCATCATCATGCTGATGGGGCTGGTGTGTAAAAACGCGATTTTGCTGATTGACTTTATCAAAACCGCGACCGAAAACGGACAAGACCGCCACAGCGCGATCATGCAGGCAGGGCAAACGCGCTTGCGCCCGATTTTGATGACCACCGCCGCGATGGTTATGGGCATGGTGCCACTGGCGCTTGGCGTGGGCAAAGGCGCGGAACAACAAGCCCCGATGGCACATGCGATTATCGGCGGTGTATTAACCTCAACGCTACTGACCTTAATTGTCGTGCCTGTGATTTACACCTATCTGGACGATGCCAAACGTTGGACGTTACG
>NZ_BCUL01000027.1 GCF_001591265.1 Moraxella atlantae NBRC 14588
AACGATTTGTCCGCTATTAGATGCACTTAAATAAGCAGAAGGATAACTTGAACTTGCGGATAATTTTTTAACACTTTCCCAATCAATATAGTATCTATCACCGTCATTATCTTCAGCAACTTCCACCCAATTCGCCGCCATCGCGGTATTGACACTTGCCAACGCGACCAACACCACCGCCAGTTTTTTTAACCCACCAAACACCGATGCCATCGACTTTCCTTGTTAAACCAATAATTGAGCCAATAAAACGCTAGCATAACCAAACGGTAACGATTTGGCAACATTTTTAAGGGGGATAAATTCATTATAAAATCAAGATCTTAATCCCATCGCAAAGGTTGCCACCAACGGTTTGACCTTTGGCACATGCTCAAACGCGACCAAACCGATATTACGCGCCAATTTGACCAACGGATTGCGGTGGGTAAAGCCATGCACCACCGCGTCACAAAACAATTCCACACGTTTTTGGTCAGCTTGACGACGGTTGGCATAATCTGCCAATACGCGCGCGTCTGCCAAATCACCACCGCGTAACGCTTGTTGAGCCAACATTTGCGCCAGCGTGTCCGCATCGCGCATACACAAATTAAAGCCCTGCCCTGCTACAGGGTGCAAGGTATGCGCGGCATTGCCCATCAGCACACAGCGACCTTGTACTTGGCGTTTTGCCAGCACCTTGACCAGCGGATACGCGCCACGCTTGCCTGCTTGGATAAACGTACCCGTCTGTGCGCCAAACGTACCTTGCAACGTTGCCAAAAAATGTGCGTCGTCATCTAAATAACGCTGCGCCTCATCACGAGGACATACCCACACCACCGAACGTCGACAGTTAGGCGCACCCATCAACGCCGCCCCCGTATCGGGCAAAGGCAGCGCGGCTACCAAACCATGTGGCGTGAAGCGTTCTATCGCGATGTGTTCGTGCGGTTTGTCGGTAATCACCACGCCAACAATCGCCATTTGCCCATAATCATGACGCGTTTCACCAATTTCTAGCAAACGCCGTGCGGTTGAATGCTGCCCATCACATGCCACCAGCAACGCAGCGGTTAAAATTTGCTCATCAGCCGCGTTATCGTTGGCGTTGCGGGTGAACGTCACCGTCACGCTATCGCGGTTTTGCTCAATCGCGGTCACCTGTGTACCATCTAATAGGGTGATCAGCGGATGGGCTTGCACGGTTTGCAGCAGTTTTTTACCAAGCCACGCGTTTTCCATGACTTGTCCAAAACTTTCGACACCTTCGGCGGTTTTATCCAGCAATGCCTTGCCAAAACCACCCTGCTCGCTGATACTGACTTGGTCAATGCGACAGGCATGGTCGGCAAGATTTTGCCACAGCCCCATGGTTTGGTAAATCTGTACCGTACGCCGTGACAGTGCGATGTTGCGGCTGTCAAATAAATGCCGTGTGCTGGCATCATCGGGGCTAGCAGTTGGATACACCGTTTGCTCAAGCAAGGTGCTGGCAATACCGCGCTGGGCAAGCAGTAAGGCAAACGATAAACCCACATTACCGCCGCCGATAATTAGCACGCGCTGATCGGTGATGGGCGGTTGATTGTTGAATAGATCATTCATGGATTGGTTAAACTTGGTTTGGGCTGACATGGTAATTTTTCCGCGTTTTTTGATGATTTTTGACTATAAAAATTATTTTGTACGCAATAAACAGCTATCAGCTTAGCACAAAACAGCCTAGCAGAAAATCAAGCGTCAATTTTGTGCAATACTCAATTTTGTGCAATACAACGCAACGTTTGTTTTGCCAACATCCGCTTTTTTGGCGGCTAATTTGGTGGTTAATTTGGTGGCTAACAATCGAAGCGGCTAAAATCTGTCCGCCGATGACTACCATTTATGCGTAGGTTTTGATAAAATAGCCAAAATCTATAGCTAAGCGAGTTTGCATGAAAACACATAGCCTTTATTTGGTCAGCGTTACGGCGTTACCATTTGGCTATTGTGATTCATGGTAACTCGCTTTTTTGTGGGCGAATGCTGGCGGAGGCGATTTTGAATAATACAAATAATAGCAACCAACCGTACACTGATACGGGCGCAGACTCAACCAACCAAACAGCCGTATTAGACACCTTAAACCCTGCGATTGCTCCGACCACGCCTGCGATTTTGGCATTGGCGGACGGTACGATTTTTGAGGGGGTGAGCATCGGCGCGACAGGTCACAGCGTTGGCGAAGTGGTGTTTAATACCGCCATGACAGGCTACCAAGAAATTCTCACTGACCCAAGCTACGCCAAGCAAATCGTCACGCTCACCTATCCGCATATCGGCAATACAGGCACCAATATCGAGGATATTGAATCGGGTAGCGACAACCGCGTGTGGGCGGCAGGTTTGATTATTCGTGATGCCACGTTATTAAGCTCAAATTTTCGCAATAGCGAGTCATTGAGTGACTTTTTGCAGCGCAATAACACGGTGGCGATTGCTGAAATTGACACGCGGCGGCTGACCCGTGTGCTACGTGAACGCGGCGCGCAACACGGTTGTTTGATGACTGCCAGTGACGGCGTGGCTATCAGCGACACCGACAAAGCCAAAGCGATCGAGCTTGCGCAAGGTTTTGCAGGCTTGACGGGAATGGATTTGGCAAAAGAATGTTGCCATCAGCACGGTTTTGAGTGGACGCAAGGCACGTGGCAGCTTGCCGATAATCCCACCAATATTGCCAACTATGGCAAAACTGACAGCCCAACAGGCGGCTTTTTTACCCAACTTGAGACCCAAATTCCCAAACGTTTTCACGTGGTGGCGTACGATTTTGGCACCAAAACCAATATCTTACGCATGTTGGTAGATCGCGGCTGTCATGTCACCGTAGTGCCTGCACAAACACCAATTGCCGATGTATTGGCGCAAAATCCCGATGGTGTGTTCTTGTCTAATGGCCCTGGCGACCCTGCCGCATGTACCTATGCTATCGACAACATCCGTACGCTGCTTGAAACCGATATCCCTGTGTTTGGCATTTGCTTGGGCCATCAGCTGCTGGCGTTGGCAAGTGGCGCGCAGACCATCAAGATGAAGTTTGGTCATCACGGTGCCAACCATCCTGTGCAAGATATCGCCACAGGACGTGTGATGATTACGTCACAAAACCATGGCTTTGCGGTGGATGAGGCAACCTTGCCTGACAATTTAAAAGTCACCCATCGTTCGTTGTTTGATGGTTCAAACCAAGGCATCGAGCGCACGGACAAGCCTGCGTTTAGTTTCCAAGGACATCCCGAAGCCAGCCCCGGCCCGCATGATGCCGATGGGTTGTTTGATAAGTTTGTTATGCTCATGGAACAAGCCAAAGCGTAGCCGTATGCCTGTAGGCTCGATTAGGTTGATGAAGAGCAACGATGAATCAGATAACTGTCAATTTAGACCACCAATTTATCCATCAAATTGATGCTGATACCGCTGCTAATCGTACAGCACCTGTACAGACTACCAAGCAGCTTTGGCAGGATTTTTTGGTCAAAAAAACCAAAAAGCCAGTTAATGATGATTTTTTGATCTTGCTTCAACATATCCAAGATATATATAAACCTGTGGATAAAACAGCCTTACAAAATACTTTGCGTTTAGAATAAACACATCGATCTTAAAAAGTGCGTTAGTCGCACTTTTTTTAAAATTATTTTCTAGACATAGTTTTTGGTTAAAAAAATTGTGTCATGTAGTCAAAAAGGGTGAAATGCTATGCCAAAACGTACTGACATCAAATCCATTCTTATCATCGGCGCAGGTCCGATTGTCATTGGGCAGGCCTGCGAGTTTGACTACTCAGGCGCACAAGCCTGTAAAGCCTTACGCGAAGAAGGCTACCGTGTGATTTTGGTCAATTCCAACCCGGCAACCATCATGACCGACCCCGTCATGGCAGACGCAACCTACATCGAGCCCATCACATGGCAAACCGTTGAGCGTATTATCGACAAAGAACGCCCCGATGCCATTTTGCCCACGATGGGCGGACAAACCGCGCTTAACTGCGCGCTTGATCTTGACAAGCACGGCGTATTAGAAAAATACGGCTGCGAGCTGATTGGTGCAACCAAATCGGCGATTGAAAAAGCCGAAGACCGTGATTTGTTTGACAAGGCGATGAAAAAAATCGGGCTAGAATGCCCACGCGCTGAAGTCGCTGAAACGATGGAACAGGCGTTTGAGATTCAAGCCAAAGTCGGCTTTCCGTGCATCATCCGCCCGTCGTTTACCATGGGTGGTTCAGGCGGTGGTATTGCCTACAACCGCGAAGAATTTATCGAAATTTGCGAACGCGGATTTGACTTATCGCCCACTCACCAGCTATTGATCGATGAAAGCTTAATTGGTTGGAAAGAGTATGAGATGGAGGTTGTGCGCGACAAAAACGACAACTGCATTATCGTGTGCTCGATCGAAAATTTTGATCCGATGGGTGTGCACACAGGCGACTCCATCACCGTTGCGCCTGCACAAACCTTGACCGACAAAGAATACCAAATCATGCGTAACGCCTCGATTGCGGTATTGCGTGAAATCGGTGTTGAGACGGGTGGCTCAAACGTCCAGTTTGGCATTAACCCAGACACAGGGCGCATGGTGGTCATTGAGATGAACCCACGCGTCAGCCGCTCATCGGCATTGGCCAGTAAGGCAACAGGCTTTCCGATTGCCAAAATCGCGGCAAAACTGGCGGTCGGTTACACCCTTGATGAACTTAAAAACGACATCACAGGTGGCAAAACCCCTGCCAGCTTTGAGCCTGCCATTGACTATGTGGTCACCAAAGTGCCACGCTTTAATTTTGAAAAATTTCCCCAAGCCGACAGCACCCTATCAACACAAATGAAGTCTGTGGGCGAGGTGATGGCGATTGGGCGCAATTTCCAAGAATCTATACAAAAAGCGTTGCGTGGGCTTGAGATCGGCGTGAATGGATTTGATGAGCAATTGGACTTAAGCCAAGACCGTGACAGCATTGAAAACACCTTAAAAATTAAGCTCAAAACCCCAACACCTGAGCGCATTTTTTATATTGCCGACGCGTTTCGGGCAGGCTTAAGCCTTGAACAAGTGTTTGAATACACCAAAATCGACCGCTGGTTTTTGGTGCAAATCGCCGATATCGTCGCCACCGAACGCCAAGTGAAGGAATTGGGCTTTGGCGGTTTGACGGCAGCAAACTTGCGCCAGTTTAAACGCAAAGGTTTGTCAGATTTACGCCTTGCCACCTTGCTGGGTGTGTCGCAAAAACAGCTCCGCAAAAAACGTTGGGATCTGGGTGTGTATCCTGTTTATAAACGCGTCGATACCTGTGCGGCAGAATTTGCCACCTCAACAGCGTATTTGTATTCCACCTACGATGATGAATGTGAAGCCAACTCAAATGACCGCGAAAAAATCATGGTCATCGGCGGCGGCCCTAACCGTATCGGACAAGGTATTGAGTTTGACTACTGCTGTGTGCATGCCGCACTTGCCATGCGTGCCGATGGTTATGAAACCATCATGGTAAACTGCAACCCTGAAACCGTATCAACCGATTACGATACGTCAGATCGCCTGTATTTTGAGCCGATTACGCTTGAGGACGTATTGGAAATCGTCCGCGTTGAACAGCCTAAAGGCGTGATTGTGCAGTACGGTGGTCAAACACCGCTTAAACTTGCTCGCGCGTTGGAAGCGGCAGGCGTACATATCATTGGCACCAGTCCTGACGCGATTGATCGCGCCGAAGACCGCGAACGCTTTCAGCATATGATCAATCAGCTTGGCTTTAACCAGCCACCTAATGCCTTAGCGACCAGCACCGAAGACGGCATTGTCAAAGCCGCGCAAGTTGGCTATCCGTTGGTGGTGCGTCCATCATACGTGCTTGGCGGACGCGCGATGGAGATTGTCTACAACGAAGCCGAGCTGCGCCGCTACCTGCGTGAAGCAGTACAAGCGTCTAATGAAGCACCTGTGCTGCTCGATCGTTTCTTGGACGATGCCATCGAAGTGGATGTCGATTGCGTCAGCGATGGCACCAACGTGGTCATCGGCGGTATCATGCAGCATATTGAACAAGCAGGCGTGCATTCGGGGGATTCGGCGTGTTCGTTGCCGCCATACTCACTTAGCGCTGATATTTGTGATGTCATGCGCGAGCAAACCGTGGCAATGGCAAAAGAATTGGGTGTGGTCGGTTTGATGAACGTGCAATACGCTATCAAAGATAACACCGTGTATATCTTAGAAGTCAATCCACGTGCCAGCCGTACCGTGCCGTTTGTGTCAAAATGTATTGGCACATCTTTGGCACAAGTTGCCGCGCGCTGCATGGCAGGCAAAACACTTGCCGAACAAAACTTCACCCACGAAGTCATTCCAAGTTTTTATGCGGTCAAAGAAGCGGTGTTCCCGTTTGCTAAATTCCCTGGTGTAGACCCGATTTTAAGCCCAGAGATGAAATCCACAGGCGAGGTCATGGGCGTGGGTAAAACCTTTGGTGAAGCGTATTACAAGGCAGTGATTGCCAGCAACGAGCGGCTACCAGGCCTACCCGTTGAGGGCGAGACCAAACAAGTGTTCTTGTCGGTGCGTGACAGCGACAAAGCGCACTTGGTGCCTATTGCCAAGCAGCTACTTGATTATGGCTTTAAGCTATTGGCAACCGCAGGCACGCAGCAAGTGTTAGCAGATGCAGGCTTACCGTGCACGCGCATCAACAAGGTCAATGAAGGCCGTCCACACATTGTCGATGCCATCAAAAACGGTGAAATTGCCATCGTCGTCAATACCACCGAAGGCAAACAAGCGCATGAAGATTCGTTCTCGATTCGCCGCTCAGCCTTACAGCATAAAGTATTTAATGTGACCACCTTAAATGCCGCGGCAGCAGTTACCCAAGCGTATAAAGTGCAGCTACCATTTGATGTGTATAAGCTCCAATCGCTACATACACAGGAATAACCATCGCTAGTCTACAATACTGATAGCCAGCGCTGTCAATATTTTTTTATGGGCTAAGATAATCCTAAGGTTTGGGGTGTACACTGGGTTTACCCTAAGTATAGCCACGTTTATCAATGTTTTGACCACTAACCACAATCAGGGTGTGAATGCCATGAGACAACCTTCTAAGACCTTTAATATCATACTACTTGCTGCTGTATTAGCGCCGACGACAACGGTATATGCCAAAAGCGATAGCGAAAAAGCGGGCGATATATTGCAAATTGCTATCCCGGTAGCAGGCTTAGGCATGGCACTTGCCAAACATGACCAAAAAGGCGTGTATCAATTAGGCAAAACCATGGCAACCAATTTGGCGGCTACCTATGCGCTCAAATACGCCACCAATGACACCGCATGGGGCGAACGTCCCAATGGCGAAGATTACTCATTTCCGTCAGGGCATACTAGTGCTTCTTGCGCGGGCGCGACTTTCATCGGTCAACGCTATGGCTGGCGCTATGGCTCGATGGCAATGATTCCTGCCGCCTATGTGGGCTGGTCACGTGTGGATGCCGACAAACACCATACCCGTGATGTGGTTGCTGGCTGTGCGCTGGGTGTCGTCAGTGGTTTGGTGATGACGCAACCGTTTGACAATGCCACTATTTTACCTTGGTATGAAAATAAAGCCGTGGGGTTTACCATCAGCTCAGCTTGGTAATGTCAGGCTCATGCAGTCAATTGAGTGAATGCTTTGCATCACAAGCCGTTATCAAGTAAAATACCGTTATTGTGGTGATTGACACCGCACAGCAAATTTTTTACTAGAACCTTGTTAGGCAGTAGCCCTGTCTAGCATGGTTTTTTTCATCTATACAAAATAGCTAGCGGTCAATCACGAGAGTTGATGACCATTTTTTGTGACTTGTTACTTTGGCAATCTTGCCGTTTGAATCCCTATTTGTGACAAAAGGAATCCCCTATGCAACGCTATCCCATGACCCCGCAAGGTCACGCTGCGTTAGAAGAAGAACTCAAACAGCTAAAGACCATCGACCGTCCGCGTATTACCGCTGCGATCGCTGAGGCACGTGAACACGGTGATCTCAAAGAAAACGCCGAATACCATGCCGCGCGTGAACAACAAGGCTTTTGTGAAGCACGGATTCGCGACATCGAAGCTAAATTGGGCGGCGCAGAGATTATCGACCCGCTCAAGCTACCACAAGAAGGGCGCGTGGTGTTTGGCGTGACTGTGGTTATCGAAAACTTGGACACCGAAGAGCAAAAACGTTACAAGATTGTCGGTGATGATGAAGCAGATTTTAAAGCCAACAAAATCTCGATTAACTCACCGATTGCACGTGGTTTAATCGGTAAGTCTGAAGGCGATGAAGCGCGCATCCAAACGCCAAGCGGCGAGGTAGAGTACGAAATCATTGAGGTGGTGTACGAATAAATTTGCGTGTAATTAAACATTTGTTAAGGCATTTATCACGTATTGATCCACGATGCCCAAACAAAACGGCTTGGCGATGGCTAAGCCGTTTTTTTGATATTACAAAAACCATCTAGGATGGCAGTCAGCTTGCCGTTACAATTTGGTTGAATCATCTTTTTGCTTGTTTCACCTATCATTGTAACTACCTATGCCCAGCTCAACCATTGCCCCCTCCCATTCTGCCAAGCCTGTGGATAAAGCTTCCCTTGCAGTGGCTGCGCTTTCGACAATTGTTGAATGGTATGATTTTACTCTGTATTTGTACTTTGCCAGCGTGCTCAGCCGTGTGTTTTTTGGTGATACGCCGCAATCGTTGCTCGTGACACTGGGCGGTTTTGCAATTTCGTATTTAATGCGTCCGTTGGGTGCGGCGGTATTTGGACATATCGGCGATAAGTTTGGGCGCAAAACCATGATGATGTTGTCAATGCTGCTGATCACTGTGGCGATGTTTGCCACCGCACTGCTACCGACGGCAGCGCAGATTGGTACAGCGGCAGGGGTGGCGTTGATTGCGCTGCGCTGTGTGATGTCGTTTGCCGTGGGTGCCGAGTACACGGGCGTAGTGGCATATCTGCTTGAGGGCGCAAAGCGCGAGCGGCGTGGTTTTATTACCTCGCTTGCGTCGGCGGCAAGTGAGGTTGGTGGGCTGTTGGCGGTGGCAGTTTGTGGGGCAACGGTGGCATGGCTGAGTGAGGCGCAGCTAACAGCATGGGGCTGGCGGATTCCGTTTATCATCGGTGGCGTGCTTGCGTTGGTGGTGTGGGCAGCGCGCTCAACCATGCAAGAGTCGCCCGAATTTATCCAAAAACAGCGCGCGCAAGCATTGGCAAAATCGCCGCTGCTGCAGACCATACGTGAGCACAAAGTCGGGATTTTTCGTAGCTTTATGATCTCCGCGTTGGGGTCGATTACTTATTATGTCGGCATCAGCTATGTGCCGATTTTTTTGCAAGACACGGGCAACCACAGCGAAAAACTGGCACTGTCGCTTTCGACCATCGCAGCAGTGGCAGTGATTGTCATCACGCCGTTGGTGGGTGGTTTGACGGATAAAGTCGGACGGCGACCTGTGCTGATTGGTTTGGCGTTGTGCTGTGTGCTGTTGCCTGCGTTGTTGTTTGACTGGATGGCAAGCGGCACGACCACGCAAGCCTTGATTGGTGCGGTGTTGTTGGCGTGTCTGGCAGGTGGGGTGAGTGCGGTGGGCGCGTCGGCAACGGCGGAGCAGTTTACCACAGAAGGGCGGCTAAGTGGTTTGGCATTGGGCACGACAATGGCAACGGCAATTTTTGGCGGCCTAACCCCATGGCTCGCCCAGTATTGGCTTGACCAAAGCCATTGGGCCATGGTGCCTGCGCTAATGATTGCGGTGGTCGCGGTGGTGGTATTGCCTGTATTTTGGCAAATGCCTGAGACGGCGTTTGACGCCCAACGCTAGTTGTTATAAACACCAAATATGCGACAAAAAAAGCCTCAAACTAACTTTGAGGCTTTTTTGGCATTGGGTTGATCCTTGATCACTGAACGCCCAGTGCGTTAGGCATCCACTTTGCTGCTGACATAGTCAATCGCACTTTGCACAGTGGTTAGCTGATTGCTGTCTTCTTCGGGAATGGTGATGCCAAATTCATTTTCAAACGACATCACTAATTCAACCAAATCCAACGAATCTGCGCCCAAATCTTCCATAAATGACGCGTCGTTTTTGATGTCATCAGCATTCACACCTAACTGTTCAGCGACGGCGGCTTTGACTTTTTGTTCCACTTGTTGGCTATTGCTCATGCTACGCTCCTATCGTATCCTTTTATAGCGAACTTTACAGACTTATACACCCTGACGGGCAATGGCTTGGCGCAATAAGGCAGTGCGGCATGGCGGCTCTCATTGCAAAAATAGGGGGCAATGCTGTCTAAGCGGTTGCAGCTTGCCCGTGGTTTAGGCATTATATGTTGGCTGTCGTGCGGTTTCAACCATTTACGCGCCAATTATCGCTGCAAACGGCATACCGCTGCGTTCACTAACAGCGACTTGGGCAATATATGTGTGGGTTACATATACATGCCGCCATTGACCGCCAACACCGCGCCTGTGATGTAGCTGGCATTGCGGCTGGCCAAGAAGCTGACTGCCGCAGCCACGTCTTCAGGCGCGCCCAATCGCCCGAGCGGCACGGCATCTAGCATGGAGTTTAGCAAACGCTCATCCAAGCTTTCGGTCATTTCGGTCTCTATCAAGCCTGGGGCAACGCAGTTTACGGTGACTTGACGTGAGCCGATTTCACGGGCAAGGGCGCGGGTCATGCCCTCAACACCTGCTTTGGCGGCAGCGTAGTTGGTTTGCCCTGCATTGCCCATGCTGGCAACCACTGAGGTGATGTTGATGACGCGGCCATAGCGTGCTTTCATCATGCCACGCAAGGCGCGTTTGGTCATGCGATACACCGATGTCAAATCCACCTCAATGACATGATCCCACGCCGCTTCTTCCATGCGCGCCAACAAGGTATCGTGGGTGATGCCTGCGTTATTGACCAGCACCTGCACGCAGCCATAGGTGCTTTCAATCTCGGTGAATAACGCCTCAATTTGCTCGGCATTTTCAACCAAGAGCACGCGCCCAAGCCCACCTGTTGGGCGCAAATAGTCGGCAATCACCGCCGCGCCCATCTCGCTGGTTGCCGTACCGATGACAAAATAGCCCTCATCGGCCAGTTGTTGGGCGATGGCTTTGCCGATACCGCGGCTTGCGCCCGTCACCAATGCGATTTGCCGTGCCATGCTGGGTTCCTTTTATTGGGTCAAAATGTGTTGAATCAAAATACTCGATAACGTGTTTGCTCACATCAAGCCAACAGCTACCTGTGAGCTCATCATCACGGGCGCAATAAGTCATTCAACGCTGCTTGCACCGCGTCAAGCTTGCCAATGGGATCGGTAGCAAGCGTTGATATACTTGGCGTTTGGCGTTTGGCTAGGTTGGTTAGCACATTGCCACTGCCGCATTCGATTTGTAACGTCACGCCTGCTTGGGCAAGATACGTTTGGGTGCTTGCCCACAGCACAGGGCAAGACAACTGCTCAACCAAGGCTTGTTTGATGGCTACAAGATCAGGCTCAATACGCGCGTGGCGGTTTTGTACCACAGCAATTTGCGGCGGCTGCAACGCGATGTCATCAATCAATGCTGCCAACTCATCTGCCGCAGGCTGCATCAGTGGGCAATGCGATGGCACACTGACCTTAAGTGGTACACCTTTTGCGCCAATCTCGCCAAGTCGCGCGCGCACTGCGTTCACACCTAAGCTATTACCTGCCACCACCACTTGCCCAGGGGCATTGTAATTGGCTGGTGTAACAACCGCATGTGGCGTGTCAGTTTGCACGCTTTGGCACAATGCAGCAACGATAAAATCCTCAGCACCGAGCACTGCCAACATCGCGCCTGCCTGTGTTGATTCACCGACAGACGGCTGCTGCATGGCATGTTGCATCAGTTGCCCGCGTTGGTGCACCAAGCGCACCGCATCGGCAAAATCCAGCACACCTGCTGCACACAACGCGCTATATTCGCCCAACGAATGCCCTGCCACGTATTGTGGGCGGCGTTCGGGCGCGTGTTGCCAAATGTTGTCATCCAATACACGCCAAATCGCCATGCTTGCCGTCAAAAGCGCAGGCTGGGTATAAGCGGTTGCATCTAGCCCCTGCCCTGCTTTGTCTTGCCACGTGCCTTGGCACAATGCCCACACGTCAAAGCCTAGCGCGTCACTGGCTTGCTCAAATGTTGCCCGCACTTGCCAAAACGCATCTGCCCAATCTGCCAACATACCCACCCGCTGCGAACCTTGCCCTGGAAAAATCACGGCATAGCTTGGCGTAGCAATCGGCAACGTAGCAATAGGGACGGAAGGGGCGGAATCGGTGGTGGTAGTTGGCATGATGGTCATGTAATGATTGGTGAAAAATAAACAAATGCAAGCTAACTTAACAGAATTTATGCCCGTTTAAAACCCCAACATGGTAGCAAAATGCCACCATTCGGTAACATATACCGATGGTTTGGCTAAATTTTGTCCAGTAAAAAAGCCGACAAAAATCGGCTTTTTATCAACTTACCAGCAATTGGCTGAAAAATTATTCCACTTCAACCACAGGTGCTTTGAACAACTGACGACCACGGTAAAAACCATCTTTAGTCGCGTGATGGCGTAGGTGTTTTTCGCCAGTGGTTGGATCGATTGATACCGCGTGAATGGTGATGCGGTCGTGTGAACGGCGCATATCGCGGCGTGAACGGCTCTTACGGTTTTGTTGAACTGCCATGACAAACTCCTAGCAAATCGGGCGTTGGGCGCGCAAAGGCGCGATAAATTTTTAAACGCCCAATTATACGCGTTTTTTGGTGCTGAGTAAATCATTTACGCGCTTTTTTTGTCTATCGGCGCAGCAGTAACCACCTAGTTTTTAAGCGCAGCAAGCACGGCAAAGGGATTGTCTTGCTGCACAGCGGCTTCGGGCAGCTCACCTGCTTGCGTGACTGCCATACGGCACTGCGCATGCTTAGGCGCCAGTGGCAAGGCGACCAACAATTCATCTTCAATCATCGCCAGCAAATTTAGCCGCTCATCGTCGGTGATTTCATCCAGCAAAATCGTTTCGGTGTCCTCACTGACCAACGCAGCTTGCGACTCATCTTGTAGCAAGGCAAATTCACTGTCGATGGTCAGTGGCACAGCGACAGGCTCAAGACAACGCTGACAGGTCTGCCACAAGATGCCATCGGTGTGCAGCGACCACAGCAGCACCGACCCCGATTGACGAATGCTGAGCTCTACCGCCACTTGCGATGGCAACCCGCCACTGGGTGCAGGTGTGTTATCGGGCAAGGCAGCGATACGCGGCAACTGATCAAGCTGCAGCGTGCCTTGCCAGTGATACTCGGCTTGGTCATTGTTCGCCCATTTGTTTAAATCCAAATACTTGGCAAGCGCGGTGTTGGGGGTATGCGTTGTGCTGCTTGGTACAGCAACAGGTGCAGCGGTGGTTTGAGATTTTGCATTCATAATAACACCTCATGGGTTGGTGGCTTGACTCAATGGCTTAAACAAAATAAAAATTGGCAAAACAATAACTTATTGCTTGTTCTTATTGATCAGATTTTATTAAAAAGAAAAAACAGATGTTTGCTCACCGTGCATAGTACAAACGGTTTGAGCAAGCAGGTTCGCGCTTGGTTATTATGGGTTATAATAAGGCTTTTTGGGGTAAAATCCAATGGGTGCCGCGTATCAAGCCAAAACCGCTATTTTCGCCTTTGTGACTGTGCCGTGGGTATCGGTATGGCTATTGGTGTCATCAAAACAGGATATACCAACGCGTGGCATGGTATTGACGGGACAAGCAGCAGCAAACAAGCGGCTGGCTGGCATACGTTGGCAGGCAGTAGAATGTGCACAAGTGCAATGGTTGATGGCGGTGTTTGCGCGCTGGTTTGCCCATCGCCAAACGGTGCTGGTGCGCGGCGATGATGAGCCGCAATATTATGCCAAAACCGCCGAATTACCTGCCCAAATTGTGTTTGCGCATGGCTTTTTTGCCAGTTGCCTGCATGAAATCAGCCATTGGTGCATTGCAGGGCAGCGCCGCCGTGGGTTGGATGACTTTGGCTATTGGTACGCGCCCGATGGGCGAGACGCGGCACAACAACGTGAGTTTGAGCAGGTTGAGATCGCGCCGCAAGCGTTGGAATGTTTGTTTACGTTGGCGTTAGGTAAGCGTTTTCGTGTATCTACCGACAACCTAAACGCCATACGCCACGGTGAGCGCAATACCCAATTTGACCACAACGTGTATCGGCAAGCGTTGGTTTTTTTGGCGCAGTGGCAAACACCGAACCCCGATACAGCCCCATCACCAACGGGCAAGCGCTTATCCACCGATGCACGTTTGTTGCTTAACCATCTGTGCGCGCTGCGTCCGTATCCGCTAATGGCATTTGACGTTGCGCAAAATTTTGCCTATCTGCGGCTAAACGCCTATTAGCACCCGATGATTTTTTACGTTATTTTTCACGAAATTGCTGGTGACAGCTTTTGCAGCTTGCACCGACATCGTTAAACTGTGCTTGCACATCGGCGGCACTGGTGGCGGATTGGGCAGCAGTGTTCAGCGCGGCAACGGCTTGCTTATATTTGTCAATTTCTTGTTGCCACGCGGTGGGATTTTGCCAAATCTCGGGTTTAGCGTCACCGCCTTCACTGCTTGCAGGAAAATGTACCCAAGCGTCTTGGTCGAGTTTTTTGGCAGCTGCGCGAAAATTATCGGCATTAAAACTCGATGGATCTTTGAGCATGGCGTTCATTTCTTTGCTTGCTGCGCCCCAATCGTGCATGATGTCTTCGCGCGCGTCTTGATGGGCAGCCACGGCAGTGTTTGCTGCGCCATCTGCAGGGTTGGCGGCTTGTTGGCTTTGGTTGCATGCACTTAGCGCGATGGCGGCTGCCAATACGGGTGCAAAACGGTATGCATTCCCTATTTTCATGGTCGATCCTAATTTTATCCTAACAGTGGTTACGTGATTAACGGTATCAATGAAATGATAAGCCAATTGTCTTACGCCAATCTAGCATGATAGTTAATAATGATTATTATTAATTTGTGCAATTTAGTCAAAATTTTTTTTAAGAATAAATTTATTTGGTATTGAGGCGCACGGATTTGGCGTTGGTTTGGATGGATTTGCCTTGTAGCACGGCATGAGCAATGTGGAGGTGCTGGGGCGTGGTGAAGCCCATTACCCGACAACGCGGTGTACCATCGGCATGGCAAATCTGCAACGTATCACCGTCAATCTGTAGATGGTTGGTGTTGTCAAGCGTGATAGGTGTGATTTTGCCTGTGGCATCGGTGTGGGTCAGTGTTCCTTTGCGCACGTGCAAATAACCACCCGATAATTGAATGGGCTGGTCAGTGATCCCTGCTTGACTGCGCCTACCCAGCCAATTTACCACCGCTGAGGCAATAACCACCACGATGATGGCAATGCCTGTCTGCGCACCTGTCAGCCAGTCCAATGCATTGGCTGCGCCGATTGCTGCTAATAGCAACGCCATGCCAAGCCACGTCCATTGGTACCACAACCGATGCCAAGCAGGCTTACCAGCTGCAATAGGTTGCAAGCCAATTTTTACGCCGTCATCTAGTACGGTAAGCACCACTACCAGCCTAGTGCGGTCTGTTGGTGCTTGAGTAGCTCACCAATGCCCTGCTCTGCCATTGCCAGCATGGCATCGACTTGCGCACGGGTGAAGGGCCTGGCCTCTGCTGTACCTTGAATCTCAATAAATTCGCCTTGCTGGGTCATGACAACGTTTAGATCCGTGTCACAGCCTGAGTCTTCATGGTAGTTGAGATCAAGGAGCACCTCACCATCGCGCAGTCCCACCGAGACCGCTGCCACCAATCCGCGCAAGGGGTCGGTTTTGAGCTTTTTGTTTTGTTGTAAAAATTCTAGCGCATCAACCACGGCAACCGCCGCGCCTGTAATGCTTGCCGTGCGTGTGCCGCCATCGGCTTGCAATACGTCGCAATCGACATGAATGCTCACTTCACCCAGTTTTTCTAAATCTACCATAGCGCGTAGGCTACGCCCTATCAGCCGTTGGATTTCTTGTGTGCGTCCTGATTGTTTGCCGCTCACTGCTTCGCGGTTGCTGCGGTCGTGGGTGGCGCGTGGCAACATGCCGTATTCAGCGGTGATCCAGCCTTTGCCTGTGCCTTTGAGCCAACGTGGTACTTGGGTTTCAACACTGGCAGTGCACAGCACTTTGGTGTCGCCAAAGCAAACCAAAACCGAGCCTTCGGCGTGTTTGGTGTAATGACGGGTGATGCTGATGGGGCGTAGTTGGTTGGCTTGGCGTTGGTCGATGCGCATGGGATACCCTTTTTTTTGGTTGTGGTTGTTTGTCACATGGCAAAAATTAGGTTTTATGCTACCCGTTTGGGCGGATTTTGGCAAGATTAAACCTCGGTTTAGAGACAATAGGTCAATTTTTAACCAAGTTACTGTCCGACGCCGATAGTTGTTTAGCTAACTTATAACACTTTTAGTTATTTATTTTTTTAATTGATTCTTTTTAAGATAGTACCTAACAGCGCATACAATAAATAATTTATTAATAAGATAATTTTAACAAATAAAAATTACATAATATCGGTTCGCTACTTTATGTCAGTGTCTTTATAACGCCAGTTATCAAAATTTACTTGATCGTTTTTCCACCTAATTTAGTAGGATTTATCAAGTTTTAATCATACAGCGATTGCTTTATTATACGCCGTTTATT
>NZ_BCUL01000028.1 GCF_001591265.1 Moraxella atlantae NBRC 14588
ATAGGCGTCAAGGGGTTTTTTAAAAAATTTGCAAAAAGTTGGTTTTTTTTGCTTGGTATAAAATTACCGCCCTTGTGGACGATAATTTTTGACTATTTGACTTGCCTATCTGTTGAGTGAGCTATTCAGATTTACGTAAGCCTGCTTGTGCCAGTAGTGCACCCAAGGTGCCGATTTTTTGGTTATCGTCGCGTTCAGGTTTTGCACGATTGGGTCGATTGGTAGGTTTGTGGTTTTTGCCTTGTGATCGATTTTCACGTGCTTGGCGTGGCTTGCGGTTGGCGCGTGGCTGCTCGTTGTTGGCATCGGTATCAGGCGTGCGGCGGTTTGGTTTGGTGTTGTCCTTGGCATCGGCTTTGCTTTGGACGTCTTTCATGCTAAAGCCAATGCGCTTACGTGCGGTGTCAAGGCTGATGACGCGTACGCTAACAATATCACCCGGTTTGACGACGCTGAGTGGGTCGCTGATAAAACGGTTGCCCATCTCGGAGATATGCACCAATCCGTCTTGATGAACGCCAACATCAATAAAACAGCCAAAACTGGTGACGTTGGTTACGACACCTTGTAGGGTCATGCCGATGGCAAGATCATCTAGGCTATTGACATCATCACGAAATTGCGCGGTTTTAAACTCGGGGCGCGGGTCGTGCGCAGGTTTGGCAAGTTCATGTTTGATACTGGCGGTATCGATCGGCGCGTCGGCATCATTGGCAGCAAGCAAATTGGTGTCAAGACGGTCAAGCGCGGCACTGTCGCCCAATACCTCTGCTAATGTGGTATTGCTTTTGGCAAGCCAGTTTTTGACCAAGGCGTAATTTTCTGGGTGTAGACCTGTGGCATCCAGTGGTTCATCACCACCGCGAATACGCAAAAAGCCTGCCGCTTGTTCGAAGGTTTTCGCGCCCAATCGTGGTACGTTTTTGAGCTGTTCGCGGTTGGCAAATGCGCCATGTTCATTGCGATAGCTGACGATTTGTTGGGCAACGTTACGATTTAGACCAGCAATATGCGCCAAAATCGCAGGGCTTGCGGTATTGACGTCCACACCCACGGCATTGACGCAGTCTTGGGTGACTTTATCAAGGCTATCGGCAAGTTGATTTTGATTGACGTCGTGTTGATACTGACCTACACCAATGGCTTTGGGCTCGACTTTGACCAATTCAGACAACGGGTCTTGCAAACGGCGTGCAATCGACACCGCGCCACGAATCGACACGTCTAGTTCGCCAAGTTCTTGGCTCGCCAGTTCGCTTGCTGAGTATACCGACGCGCCTGATTCATTAACCACCACAGGTACGGCGGTGAGCTCAGGGTTTTCTGCCAATATGGTTTTGATGAGGGCATCGGTTTCGCGGCTCGCCGTGCCATTACCGATAGCAATTAAATCAACATGGTGGTCTTTGAGCAATTGGGCGATGGTGGTTTTGGCTTCGTCGACTTTGTTGTCGGGCGCAAATGGATATACGGTTGCCACCGCAAAGCTGCCATCATCAGCTTTGGCAACGTGTCCTAGGCTATCGACGACGGCCATTTTGACACCGTGGCGAATACCAGGGTCTACCCCCAAAATCACACGCTGACCTGCAGGCGCTGCCATCAATAGGTGTTGCAAATTGTTGGCAAATACGTCGATGGCATCGGCTTCTGCGCTCAGGCGTTTTTCGGTCAAAAGGCGGTGCTCGATGTGTGGACGCCATTTGTCTTGCCACAGCTTTTTAGCAACGTGAGTTAAAAATTCGCGGCGTTCGCTGGGTTCGGCGTTGTCAATGCCAAAATGCGTGCAAATTTCATGGATAAAGCGTTGGTCAATCGCGGCTTCATCATCGGCGTTTGCAGCACCTTTGACCGTAAGACCAAGCACGTTATCTTGCCGTCCGCGTAGCATGGCAAGCAAACGGTGATTGGGCAATTTGGCAAGGCTTTCGCTGTGGTCAAAGTAGTCTTTATATTTTTCGCCAACCTCGCGTTTGTCTTCGCTCGCCAATTGACTATGAATAAAGGCCATGTTGCCAAATTCGACGCGCAAACGGTCAAGCAAGTCTAAGTCCTGCATCCATTCATCAAGAATAATTGCTTCGATACCTTGGCGTTGGCGCGCATCATCGCTAAAATCGGGGGTTTCATTGGCAGTGATGTCGGTATTTGCGGCTTGGGCGTTGCTATCGTCAGTGATAGGCACGCTTGGCGTCGGTGGTTGATAATTGGCAAGGGCATCGGTTGGGCTAATGGCTTCCTGTAAAATCGCCTCAGCAATCGGCTGCAAACCTGCCGCTTTGGCTTGACTTGCCAATGACCGACGGCGCGGACGGTACGGCAAATAGATGTCTTCTAACGCCAATTTTGAGGTGGCAGCAGCAATCCGCGCGCGCAAATCGTCATTGAGTTTGCCTTGTGATGTTAGCAACGTCAGAATTTTTTGCCGACGTGCCGCCATGTCGCGCTCAAAATTAAGCTGTTTTTCAAGCGCGCGCAACTGTACATCGTCTAGCCCTTGGGTTTGCGCCTTGCGATAACGCGCGATAAATGGCACAGTCGCCCCTTCATCGTACAAACGCGCAAATGCGGCAACTTGCTTGGGCTGCAATGCCAAATTTTGCGCCAATTTGGCATAGATTGCCTGCTGGCTGACAGCATCTAGCGCACTATCGTTTGGGTGGGCGGTGCTTTTAACCTCAAGTGGGTTGGTGTCTGATTTGGTGTCAAGCGTTGGCTGGTCGATGGTCGGTGAATTCATAAGGTCTTCGTTGGGTTGCTGTGGGTCACGCGCCCGTTTTGGTCAATCGTGGCAAGTTTGCGCATTTTGGTTGATAAAATCAGCTAAAAAACACGTTTGATTGGCGCAAGTCTTGCTCGCATTTTGACTGCTGCCTCTGCCAAAAGGCAGGGGATTGTTTGAATAGCGTGAAATGAGTATAGCAAAACTTAACGCGTCTCACAATTGCCTTATATCCACCGCTGAACGTTGCAGGTTTATACAACGCGTGATAATAAAAATTTGCCAGCCTACACCATTCCCGATATTTTTGTGGCAGATTGATGGGAGCAGGCGGTTGTGTTTTTAACAAGTCCGCGCATTGGTTTAGCAAAATCACTACAGCATGGCAGGCGGTTTTTTGTTATAAGCATAGTTATCTTGTCTATATTTTGCTTACAAAACCAACAAGGAGGCTGGCATGCCCAATGCTACTGATAATCCAATTTCAATAACAGATACCACGCCCCAAACCCATGAAACCAACGCCACGCCTGCCAACGGTTCGCATGATTTGAGCCAACGTATTTTGGTAGTCGATGATGACGCGCGCTTGCGTGCCTTGCTGCAGCGTTTTTTGGAAGATGATGGCTATATTGTGCGTACAGCGCATGATGGCAGCCAAATGGATAAATTGCTGCAACGTGAGCTGTTTTCGTTGATTGTGTTGGATTTGATGTTGCCAAATGAAGATGGCATCAGTATTTGCCAACGCTTGCGTGCAGAAAACAGCGATATCCCTATCATCATGCTGACTGCCAAAGGCTCGGATGCTGACCGTATTGCAGGGCTTGAGGCAGGTGCGGATGATTATTTACCCAAACCATTTAACCCCAAAGAGCTATTAGCGCGTATCAAAGCCGTGTTACGCCGCCAAAGCCGTGAACTACCGGGCGCACCCAGCCAGCAAATTGAAGTGGTAACCTTTGGTCCATGGTCGTTGGATTTATCAACGCGCACGCTCAAGCGTGATGGCAACGTTGTTACGCTAACGACGGGGGAGTTTTCGGTATTAAAAGCATTAGTGCAGCATCCGCGCGAACCACTTACGCGTGATAAATTGATGAACCTTGCTCGCGGGCGTGAGTGGGGCGCGATGGAGCGTTCTATTGACGTGCAGGTATCGCGCCTACGCCGCTTGATTGAAGACAACCCCTCACAAGCACGTTATATCCAAACCGTGTGGGGCGTGGGTTATGTGTTTGTGCCCGATGGAGCGGCAAGCTAAATTTTTGCCCAAATAAATCCCAGTTATGTGTTTGCAAACTGGGATTTTTGATCATCCAATTTCGGCATTTTATTGGCGTGGAATCATTATTCTGCGCTTGTCTTGCCCTTGTTCGGCGTTTACAATAACAGCCAATTTTGTATGCGTTTAGCTGCTATTTTGGCATGGCTAAACAACCCGAAAATATTATGACAAAATCGTCCTCCGCCCCGTCTAATCAACAGTCAAGCACGCCAAATGCACACGCTCATGACCTGCCTACCACGACCGCGCAAGTTGTCTCTGAGCTAACGACTGAAGATGCAAGCGTTGATACAACCCATCAATCGCGTTGGCAGTGGTGGTCACTGGTGCGCCTTACGTCATTGGCGCCTAGATATTATGCCTACGCTTATTTGGCGTGCTTACCACTGTTTGCTTGTTTATACACGTTATTGCCGTACGTCGTGTTTAACCACACTGACTTAACGTTTTGGGACAATCTGTATTTTAGCGCGGTGACGATTACCACCTTGGGCTATGGTGATATCACGCCGCTAAATACGTACACACGCCTATTTGCGATGGCAGAGGCTATTTTGGGTGTGGTGTTGGTGGGGCTGTTTTTAAACTCGGTGTCGTATTCGCGTCAAGAGCAGGTCAAGGCTAAAATTGACGCGCTTGAGCAACGCAAAGCATTGGCGATGGCGTTTTCACGCTTGCGTAATCATGACGGCTTGATTGCGCTCAACATGAATATTTATCTTAACCGCGTCAATCAGCTGTTGGGCGTTGAAACCAACGCCACGCCAGCAGATATCAACAATCCATATACTTTGCCAACTTGTCGCGCGTCCAATATTCAGCTTAAATCAACGGGCTTGTGGGGGATTTATGAGCCGATGCCCTCACCGTTTACGTTTTCTAGCTTAAAAAGCCTGTTTGAGGCCTCAACACGTCTAACCGATGATCCAAGCAAGCCCAAAGTTTGGTATTATTATCAAGCGCACGATGATTTGATTGCCAGTATCGAAAATCTATTGCGTGAAGCGGACTTATACCGCTGGCCAAAGCTTGAGATGCTATGCGCCAACTACTTAATCGATGCCAAACGCTATAGCTCCAGCAGCTATGTGTTGGCGCAGCCTACCTCTGAGATGCAGCTTGAGCATATTCAAGCCCAACGCCAGCGCGATATGCAGCTCATCGGTGCGCAAGATGAACCCGTTTCTCTTGCCAAGGATAACAGCCTTAATCCGTATATTATTTTGTACATGGGTATCAAAACCACATTAATTTTTATCGAAGAATTTCAAAAACGTTATCAAGAGATCATGTTGTCCATGTAAGTTTTTAAAAATTTTCAGCACAAAAAAACGCTCCCATTGACAGGAGCGTTTTTTTAAACCGTCAAGCCAAATATCAGTGACCAAACTGATTTGAGGTATTTTTGCTACCGCCTGCTTTAAGCGCGTTTTCACCTGAGAAAATCTCTTTGTGGTCATCGCCGATATCAGAACCTGCCATCGCTTGGTGCTTAACTGCGGCAACGCCTTCGCGGATTTCTTTACGCTGAACCTCTTCAACATATGCCAGCATACCTTTATCACCAAAGTAGCCTTTTGCCAGTTGGTGAGTGCTCAAGGCAGCTGTGTGGAACGTTGGCAAGGTGATCAGGTGGTGGAACACGCAAGCTTCGCGCGAGGCATCAGCTTGGAAGGTACGTGCTTTGTCATCTGCCGCTTTGTCAAGCTCTGTGCCATCATAATCCGCTGACATCAAATGATTCAGGTCATACGCTGATACATCTTTGCCTTGTTTTTGCCAATCGGCGATGACTTGTTTACGGAAGTTAAGCGTCCAGTTGAATGACGGGCTGTTGTTATAAACCAGTTTTGCGTCTGGCACTTGCTCAACGATGCGGTCAGTCATTGACTTGATATGCGCAACGTCTGGTGTTGGGGTTTCAATCCACAACAAGTCTGCACCGTTGTTCAACGCGGTCACACAGTCCAGTACGACGCGGTCAATATTGGTACCCTCACGGAATGAGTACAAACCGTTTGGCATACGTACAGGGCGCACCAATTTGCCATGGCGTTTGAGCAATACGTCGTTTTCATTGGCTTCGTTGATGTCAATTTCTTCAACTTCTAAGAAATCAAGGTACTGTGATGCCAAGTCGCCTGGTTCGCGTGATACAGGCAGTTTTTGGGTCAAAGATGCGCCTTCTGAGTCCGTACGCGCTACGATCACCCCATCATCAACACCCAATTCTAAAAACGCATAGCGGATCGCGTTGAGTTTGGCGATAAAGTCTTCGTGTGGTACGGTGACTTTACCATCTTGGTGGCCGCATTGCTTGGCATCAGACACTTGGTTTTCGATTTGGATAGCACATGCGCCTGCTTCGATGATTTTTTTGGCAAGCAAATAAGTGGCTTCTTCGTTACCAAAACCTGCGTCGATATCGGCAATGATTGGCACAACATGTGACTCAAAGTTATTGATTTTATCCATGATCGCTTTCGTGTCTTGTCCTGCTTCTTGGGCAGTCTTAAGCTCACGGAAGTAGTCATTTAATACTTTGGCATCGGCTTGACGCAAGAACGTGTAAATTTCTTCGATCAAGGCAGGCACGGCAGTTTTTTCGTGCATAGATTGGTCAGGCAACGGGCCAAACTCTGAACGCAACGCAGCAACCATCCAGCCTGATAGATAAATGTATTTGCGCTCAGTGGTGCCAAAGTATTTTTTGACCGCGTACATGGTTTGCTGACCGATAAAGCCGTGCCACGCGCCCAGTGATTGGGTGTATTTGCTTTTGTCAGCATCATAAGCTGCCATATCACGGCGCATGATGTCGGCGGTGTATTTGGCAATGTCGAGGCCTGTACGAAAACGGTTTTGGACAATCAGGCGCGCTGCATCATTGGCATCAATATTTTGCCAGTTAGAATATTTTTGTTTTAGTGCCTTGATATGCTCAACGGCAGATACATAATTGTTCATGCGTTACTCCTTGCTATTGTGATTCCACTTATTAAAAAGTTTATGTTAAACAGGTTTATGATGGATTGAGACGATGGTGTTACACGCTTGTACCACGTCTTAACCATCATCCTTTATCCAATCTAACACAATTGCCAAGCTAAAGCTGCTCAACCTACTCAACCTACGCGTTCAGCGTGACTGTGAGATCAGTGTCTTGGCATGGGTTTACAATAACAAGGCTGGGATAATTTAGCCAATTTATGTTTCTTATGTTTGGCATTTTTAAAAATTATAGTATAATTAAATCAAAGATTTTAGCGGCTAAAGTAGACCTATAAAGCGGCTATGATAAGCGTTTTGGTGATGTTAAAGGTATAGTATGAATTTACAACGTGTCGATTTGAATTTATTGGTGTATTTAGACGTCCTGTTACGTGAAAAAAACGTCACACGCGCGTCTGAACAGTTGGGTATCACCCAACCTGCCATGAGCAACATTTTGCGCCGTCTGCGCAAGTTATTCAATGACCCGTTGTTGATTCGGTCATCTGAGGGTATGACTCCCACCGAACGCGCGCTTGAGCTACAGCCGCGTGTGCGTGAGCTGTTGTCGGATTTGACGCATCTGCTTGAGCCACGCACCGAGTTTCGCCCTTACACATCCAACCGCGTGTTTCGTATCATGGCATCGGATTATGCCGAAGCCACTTTGGTACCGCGACTGGTCAAAACCTTGCGCAGTGAAGCACCCAACGTGGTGCTCGACTTTTTGACCCCATCGGACGTGTCTTACCGCGACATGGAGCAAGGACGCGTGGATTTGGCGATTAACCGCTTTAACGAAATTCCGCAAAGCTTTCATCAGGTGTTGGTTTGGCGCGATACGTTTAGCTGCTTACTATCTGCCGATAGCCCGTACGTACACCGTTTTAACCTCAAAAACTACTTGAAGGCACAACACGTCTGGGTCTCCAAAACAGGCATGGGCGTAGGTTTTGGTGTCAATCCCGACAAGTCAGGTGGCTTAGGGTCGATTGACGCGGCGCTGCAGCGTTTGGGGCAAAAACGCCATATCAGCGTCTTCACGCGGCATTATCAAATGCCTGCCATGTTGGTTGCCAATCGCGACTTGATCGCCACTTTGCCCACACGGGTCGCGCGCATGCAAGCCAACAACGCGGATATTGTGATTAAAGAACCGCCGTTTTTCATCCCCGAATTTGAGCTAACCATGGCATGGTCGCCGCTGCTACAACACCATCCTGCCCACCGCTGGCTGCGTCAGTTAATTTTGCATGTCGCCCGTCAGCTGATCAACGAGGAAAAGCAAATCGCGCCGATTCAAGATGCCCTGTTTGATGGCTCACTGCATACCCAAGCGCTTGAGCTTGAAGAAATCGACCCCGACCGTCGCTAACGCTCAACCAATCAGCACACGCGGCGTACAGTGACCTGATGTGCCGCAAGCCCCATGTGCCCATAATCACCTGCCGCGCTGACTGCCCCTTCTACACAAACAGGGAACGTCTTGGCGGTGCTGGTTTGTCCCAACTGCGCGGCATAGTCTGCCAAGGCGTGGTTGGGATCAAACACATGATAGCGGATATTGCCCGTATCCAGCTCGGCTTGCTCAAGCGTTTGGTGATAAATACCCGTTAGTCGCGTCAAACCATCAGCGGTCAGAGGCGCGCTGGTGCCTTTGACAGGCGCGGCAAACGCCAATGGCTTGGCGGCATAATTTGGCGTATCAAGCATGGCTAAGCGCTGCCCCATTTGGCTTGGTGGCTGATTGTGCAGCAAAATGCTCGCCTGCGCAATCGTGCGCCCAACCAACATCACCGCAGCAACCAACAACAGCAAGCCAACCAATGCCGACAACAAACCGCCTTTAAAATGGTCACGCGGTTCATGGGTATCTAAATATCGTAGATTATGCTGGTGCAAATCATGCCCGTGAACACCATGCGATGAGTGATTTGTTATTTGCTGACCTGCCATAAAATTCACCTATTTTGTTTACCTTTAGGTTAAGTTTTAGCGTTTTTGATCACGCTGATACTGCCACACTTTAGCACAAAACCGCGCTCAACCACGCAAATCGCGCACAAAAAACTGTCCCTTACGCACCTACTCAACCACACGCAAACGCGGTAACACCTTATTGAGCCACACATAGCCCAGCACGCCTGCGACCAAAGAACCTACCATAATGCCAAGACGCTCATCAAACGCCTTATCGCCTAACTCACCAAACGCCAGTCCGCCGATAAACAGGCTCATAGTAAAGCCGATCCCGCACAACAACGCCACGCCAAGCACCTGCGCCCACGTCACTCGCTGCGGCAAACTTGCCATGCCTGTGCGCACACCCAACCAGCTAAACAACATCACACCAATCGGCTTACCCAGCACCAAACCTGCCGCAATACCCAACGGCACCGAATGCGTCAATTGGCTCAGACCGCTGCCGCCAAGCGCGATGCCTGCATTGGCAAACGCAAAAATCGGCAAAATAATAAAATTCACAGGCGCGTGTAGAGCGTGCTCAAGCTTTGACAACGGTGAATTGTCCTCATCAAGCGTTGGCTGTGACGCACCGTTTACATCTTGCTGAACGGCTTTGTTGCCCATCGGAATACACAATGCCAACAGCACACCTGCAATCGTTGCATGAATACCCGACTGCAGCATTGCCGCCCACAGCACCACGCCGACCAACAAATACGCCCACAACGCCCGCACGCCCATACGATTAAGCCCCCACAGCATTGCCAATGCCAATGCTGCTACACCCAGCGCACCCCACGACAGCCCTGCCGAATAAAACAGCGCAATAATCAAAATCGCGCCGATATCATCAAAAATCGCAATCGATGCCAAAAAAATCTTTAGCGACGCGGGCACACGCGCACCCAACAAGGCAATCACCCCAAGCGCGAACGCAATATCCGTTGCCGACGGAATCGCCCAACCGCGCAGCAGCGACGCATCATGCTGATTAAATCCTACATAAATCAGTGCAGGCACCAGCATCCCACCGACCGCCGCCAACGCAGGCAACACGATGCGCTTGATATCCGACAGCTCACCAACCAGCATTTCGCGCTTAAGCTCAAGCCCAACCAACAAAAAAAACACCGCCATCAAGCCATCATTGATCCAATGCAACAGCGATAGCCGGGCATCTATACCGCCTAGCGCAAACCCAAGCGGTATATGCAGCACATGCGCATACCAATCATACGCCGCGCTGTTTGCCACCACCATCGCCAGCACCGCTGCAACCGCCAATATGATGCCCGATGCCATGTCACTTGCCAGCCAGTCTTTGATGGGATTAGATGAAGAAGTCGATTGCGCCATCGAAAAATCCTTATGGTATTAATCAAGTCATGATAAAAGCTTCTGCGTAAACAACCAGTTAGCAGCGCGATATTAAGCCAAATTAAAAATCATACCATGCTGGGCTCAAAAGTAAACCTATATCGACCAAAATTTTGTTCACTTAGACACAATTTGCCAGCCTTTTTACTCACCAAACAATCAACGCCAATAACCAAAAAAATGCCGCGTATTCTTGCAATTAAACCACCCACCGCAACATAGCCTATTTTTATCAGTATAACCAAAAATCAGGCATACCAAATCAAATTAAATCTTGAATTTCAATGTCTAATATGGTATAAATAGCGGCTTTAAAAATTTTGGTCAGCGCCTAAGCAAACAGCCGCATCATGGGCGACAAAAACCGATTTTTGTTTGCTTTATTGCCAATCTGTTTTGTTATCTGCGCTGACCACAACCAGATATTTGCAATCGTTTTGCCGCACGCTTGCGATTGCCAACTATAACCGACTTGCATGGGCTTGCCCGTGCGTACTGTCTAGGAGCTCGCCATGTCTCGTGTTTGTCAAGTGACTGGAAAACGTCCTGCCGTGGGCAACAATGTTTCGCACGCAAACAACAAAACCCGCCGTCGTTTTCTGCCTAACCTGCATACCCACCGTTTTTGGGTTGAAAGCGAAAACCGCTTTGTGCGTTTGCGCTTAACCCCAAAAGGTATGCGTATCATCGATAAATTGGGTATTGACCAAGTGCTTGCTGATATGCGTGCACGCGGTGAAAAAATTTAACCCACTTATTCAGATCGAATTGCTAATATAAGGAGCGATTGCCATGCGTGATAAAATCAAACTGGTATCGACTGCAGGTACAGGCTACTTCTACACCACCACCAAAAACAAGCGCACGATGCCAAACAAAATGGAAATCAAAAAGTTTGACCCAGTAGCGCGTCAGCATGTGGTTTTCAAAGAAGCCAAAATCAAATAAGCTTCACGCTATTTGAACTAAGCCAGCCCAATAGAGTGTGCTGGCTTTTTTATTATCATTTTTAGCCATTTGGACTTATTTTAATCATTTATCCAAGACGGTAGCAAAACTTCAACCATTGCTCACCAAAAACTTGCCCATCGCACGGTATTTAACGCTACTATAGGGTGGCTTTTTTATCATTCATGCAACAACAAGAGACCTTGACATGAGCTACACTCCCCCAAACGTATGGGCACCTACAAGTACCACCGCTAGCGAAAACGGCGGCAAATTTGCCGCGATCAACCGCCCAACCGCAGGCGCGACCCATAAGCAGCACCTACCACACGGTGATCAACCCTTGCAGCTATACAGTCTTAATACGCCCAATGGTATTAAAGTTAATATCCTGCTAGAAGAACTGGCAGATTTGGGCATTGCAGGCGCAGCGTATGATGCGTTTAAAATTGACATCATGGCAGGCGATCAGTTTGGTACGGACTTTGTTGCCATTAACCCAAACTCCAAAATTCCTGCGCTGATTGACACCACCACCAACCCACCACAAAAGCTATTTGAATCGGGCGCGATTTTGTTGTATCTGGCAGAAAAATTTGATCAATTTTTGCCCGCTGACCAACGCGCTGAATGCTTATGTTGGCTGTTTTGGCAAATGGGATCTGCACCGTATGTTGGCGGCGGTTTTGGTCATTTTTATGCTTATGCCCCTGAAAAATTTGAATATGCCATCAACCGCTTTACCATGGAAACCAAACGGCAGCTAGATGTACTCGACCAACACTTAGCAACCAATCGCTACCTGTGTGGCGAGGCGTACAGCATTGCTGATATGGCAATTTGGGCATGGTACGGACAGCTTGCGCTGGGCAAGTTGTATGACGCGGCGAACTTTTTACAGGTACAAGATTATGTCCATCTACAACGCTGGGCAACCGCTATCGCCGAACGCCCTGCGGTCAAACGCGCCTGTGAGGTGGTTTTACAACCCATTGCATAAGTTAATCATAATAAACGTCTGTCTAAATTTTAGTGATAAAAAACCCAGTCATGATAACTGGGTTTTTTTTACGGCTTAGCTTTTTTGCGACTTAGCTTAGACAATGCTTAAGCTAAATCACGCACTTTAGGCTCACGCGCCCATTCACGCGATTTGGCTTTTTCGATGAATGTATCGACTTCTTTGAGTGGTACGGTGCTATCATCTTTTTCGATATGGAACGGCTGCAAGATGAATTCATCTGTTGCACCACAGTACGCAATCGCTTTTAGATGCGCATAAGCATCGTTGAACCATGTAATAGCCGCACTGTCTTTTGCTAGTTTTTTGGCTTGCTCAGGCATAATGATGCTCACAACAGCGTCAAACAACACTGAAGGTGAACCTGCCAATTGACCATCCGCTTTTACAGCTTCGCCATTATTGAGTTTGATGTGCAATTTTGGTGCAACGATGAATGGTGTCGCACCCGCTGCTTTAATGGCATCTTGGTACTTGTTAAGCATTTCGGCATTTGAATCGTCAGCCACCAAAATACCGACTTTACGGCCTTCAAGCGTTGGTTTGGCTTTACCAATCAACTGTGTGGCAGGTGACAATGGTAGGTCTTGCACAGGTACGATAGGCTTAATCGGCTCTGGTAACTCAGTCATACCCAAACCTTGCGCCACACGTTTACCCAAATCTTCATCAACGGTCAAAAGCTGAGCAACCATACGCTCACGGATATGCGGCATTTCAACTTTGCTGAGCTCGAACACGGCAGCAGACGCAATGTGGGCTTGTTCAATCGCGGTTTGGCTGCGGTAGAACATACGAGGCTGGCTGTAATGGTCAGCAAATGATTCTGGACGAATACGACCTTTCACACCATCGTTTTGTTGCATAAGTCGTTCAGCGTATGACTTAAAGCCAACTTGCTTGTTCTCTTGTGGCGCGCTGGCATCAATGCTTTGTGGCTGATAGCTCGCACGGCTATTCTTTGGCACTTGCATTTGCATATGGCCGTCACGTTGGTAATTGTGGAACGGACATTTTGGTTGATTAATTGGAATCTGAGCAAAATTTGGTGAACCTAAGCGTGATAATTGCGTGTCAAGGTAGCTAAACAAACGTCCTTGCAGTAACGGGTCATTACTAAAGTCGATACCTGGCACAATATTAGCAGGGCAGTAGGCGACTTGCTCGGTTTCAGCAAAGAAGTTGTCAGGATAACGGTTTAGCACCATTTTACCAACAATTTTCAAAGGTACCAATTCCTCTGGGATTAGCTTGGTGGCATCTAGATGGTCAAATGGGAATTGTTCTGCTTCTTCGGCAGTAAAGATTTGCACACCAAAGTCCCATACCACTTCTTCGCCATTTTGTAATGCTTCAAATAGATCACGGCGATGGAAGTCAGGATCGGCACCCGAAACTTTCACAGCTTCGTCCCAAATATGCGATTGCAGCTGCAAGCGTGGTCGCCAGTGGTAACGGAAAAAGACGCTCTCACCTTTGGCATTAACAAAGCGGTAGCTGTGAATACCAAAACCTTCAATCATTCGCAAGCTACGTGGAATACCGCGATCACTCATTGCCCACAAATAGTTAT
The DNA here is from genome assembly GCF_001591265.1 of Moraxella atlantae NBRC 14588. Lineage (GTDB taxonomy): Bacteria > Pseudomonadota > Gammaproteobacteria > Pseudomonadales > Moraxellaceae > Faucicola > Faucicola atlantae. Next base: position 13,886 of record NZ_BCUL01000028.1, read on the forward strand.
GCAGTGTTTCTGGATTTAGTGAGACATAATCATATAGCGTGTCATGTGCCGTCGCCGCTTGCGGATAACCGCGATCTTGCTCCATTTTCACTGCATGGACAAAGTCTGGAAATTTGATCGCATCTTGGATAAAGAAGATCGGCATATCGTTACCGACCAAATCCCAGTTACCCTCTTTGGTGTACATCTTGACGGCAAAACCGCGCACGTCACGGGGCGTATCAATCGAACCTGCGCCACCTGCCACCGTAGAGATACGGGTAAAGACGGGAGTTTTTTCGCCAACTTCGGTCAATACTTTAGCAGTGGTGTATTGCTCAAGTGACTCAGTTAATTCAAAATAACCGTGCGCCGCCGTACCTCGAGCGTGTACCACACGCTCAGGAATGCGCTCATGATCAAAGTGGGTGATTTTTTCGCGTAAAATAAAGTCTTCTAGTAGTGAAGGCCCACGGTTACCTGCAGTTAGTGAATTTTGGTTATCAGCGATGACAATACCTTGTTGTGTGGTTAGATTTGGTGCTTGACCATCGGTATATTGATGAGTCTCACCGCCGTTGCCGTATTCGACGGGAATGTTAGGTGCATCGTTTTGTTGTGGCTTCTGGCTCATAGGATACCCATTGGCTAAATATTGATCAAATTGGTTGTTGTTTTCAAAATCAACGATTACTGGACTAGTTCGCTGATTGATTCATTATATAATTGTTTTTTAAATGTATTGTGACAAAGCGTTAATTCATTTAGTAAATAAGCAAATGTTGAATAGTATGTTTCAAGCAAAAACACTGTCT
>NZ_BCUL01000029.1 GCF_001591265.1 Moraxella atlantae NBRC 14588
TAAGGGAAAATTTAACTCAATTAATTTAACCAAACAGCCCATCGGTACGCGGCGACCACAGAATTTTAGCATACAACACGATAAAGCCGACAAACGCCAAAATCCACAAGCCTTGCGCGATGCCGACGCTGATTAAGTAGGCGTCATTTGGCAACGCCAGTGGCAAAATCGCGCGAAACGCCCATGCCGCTACCATCGCGCCGAACGCTAGGCTAATCCCGTTTAGCGGTTGGTGCACGCTGCGCCCCGTGTGCCCAAGCGCGACCCGCGCCATCATGGATAGCGTCATCATACCAATGCCCGCCAACGCCACCGTGTGCATGGCAAGGCTGTGACCGACTAAGCCCAGCGGCAACACCGCAAATAACGCGAAACCAATAACCATACCAAGCAGCGATATCCACAGCGACCACACCATCGGACGTTGCCATAGCCCTGGCAAGTACCAGTTTTTCAGCCGTAGCGCGTTGGCAATGGCAATAATGGCGGCAAACGCGCCGACCAGCCAATTCGCCCACGTCAAGTTCCACACGCCTGCTAATAGCACGTCGCTTAGCATAAAACCAAACAGCCCAATCAGGCTGATTTTATCCAGCACATCAGAGTTTTTTGCCTTCAGCACGACTTTGCCACCTGCAGCGATGCCGTTTTGGATAAACATCGGCATGACGCGCCGCGCCATCGTCAGGACTATGCCAATGATGACGTACAAAGCCGCCCATAGGCTCAACTGCACACCTTGCCACACCTCATGAAATACAGCAATATAAAACCACACCTGAGCCAACAATAGCAGCAGCAACTTAGCGACGATACCGATTTGGCGTTTTTGTTTTGTCATCCAAATCGGCTTGACTACCGCCACCGTGACCGATAGCCAAAACGCGATATCCGCTGCGCATGCCACGCGCAGCCAGCCGTTAATGGCAAGCCCGTTAAACAAATACACCACCCGCGCCAACGCCCAGCACAGCCAAATTGCCAGCAATCGCCAGCCGAAGGGCATTGGCTGATTGGTCCATGTTTTGACGGCGGTGAGCAAAAAGCCCGCTATCACCGCGAGACTATAGCCGAACACCAGTTCATGCCCATGCCAAAAGGCAGGTAACAGTTGGTGTGCGCCAAATGACATCGAATTTTTAGATAGCAAATACGCCCATGCCGCCATCGTCAGCATGGCAAATACCGCCGCCGATAAAAAAAACACGCGAAAGCCCAAGTTTAATACAGGGTGAGGTGAGGTGGGGCGTTTGGAAGGAAGTTGGATTTGCTGCATACCGCCTCCAACAGACAAGGGTTAAAAAACAAAGGTTAAAAAAGCAGGTTTATCCAGTCATTGTAGCACTTAAGCGGTATTGAGCGCGTCCAAAATCGTGTTCAATGTCGTCATGCGTTTGATGCTTTGCCACAAGGTACGCGCTTCGGGGTAGCCATCGGTAAGCATGGCAAGCCACTGTTTATAACGCCCGATGAGTACCGTGTCGTTTTTGGCATTGCCCGCCAAAAAATTGCGTTGTAGCTCTAGCAAGTCTTGCCAATGCATTGGCGATAATGGCTCGCCAACATCTTGTCTGCGAATTTGGCTGACCAAATCAGGACGTGTCACCGCCCCGCGACCTAGCATAAGATGTAGCGTATTGGCTTCGGTACGGCATTGCATGGCTTGGGCAGGCGTCCAGATTTCACCATTGGCAATAATGGGTAACTGCAAGCGCGCACGCAATGGCGCGATCAGCGACCAATAGGCAGGCGGCTTGTAGCCTTGGGTTTTGGTACGCGCATGGACCGTCAGCCAACTGGCATTTGCCGCTTGCACCGCGTCGCCAATTTCATGGGCTAAGGTTGTGTCAGTATAGCCCAAGCGGATTTTTGCCGAGACAGGCACATTCGGCGGCACGGCTTGGCGTACTGCATGGATGATGGCAAACACGCTGTCAGGTTCGGTTAAAAGCACCGCGCCACCGCGGTGATTATTGACGGTTTTGGCAGGACAACCAAAATTGATATCAATTGCGTGCGCGCCAAGCTCAACCGCGCGATAAGCGTTTTGCGCCATCAAATTTGCGTCGCTACCGAGTAGCTGAATATGTACAGGTGTGCCGTGCAGGGTTTTGCCGCGCAACTTGCCCTCATGCAGCAGTTCAGGCACATGGGTGTAAAATACATGGGCAGGTAGCAGCGTTTGGGTGACGCGAATAAACTCACTCACCGCCCAATCATACCGCGCGACCCCCGTCAAAACTTGACGCATCAATGGGTCTGTCAAGCCTTGCATGGGTGCAAGGACAAACTGTGCGCGGCTAAAATCGGGGTAAAAACCTTGCTGATTGAATACAGCTTGTGGCAACTTAGTTGGCAAATAGATTGTCTTCCACCGAACGGCGTAGCTTTTGCCCTGCCTTAAACGTCACCACACGGCGCGCGCTGACATACACCAGCTCGCCTGTTTTGGGGTTACGCCCAGGGCGGCGTTTTTTGTCTTTGATGTCAAAATTGCCAAAGCCTGAAAGCTTGACTTGATGACCGCTAATCAAGTTTTTGGACAACTCATCAAAAAAACGCTCAACAAAATGCCGCGCTTGCTGACGGGTCAGGTTTAAGTCATCGACCAAATGGCTGACCATCTCAGATTTGGTCAAGGTGTGGCACGCCTTATCGGCAGCCGTTGCAGGGGTAGAAATAGCCGTTGATTTACTCATAGTACAGTCTTAGCGGTTAAGAAAATCTAACTTCAAGCACCTAATTGATCGTTGTGTTTAGCGCAACACCGCGCCAAAGTGCGCGCCTAAGCCATCGGTAATGCGTTGCATAGCAGCATTGACCACATCATCAGACAGTGTGGCGGCAGGATCTTGCCACACCAAACCAAACGCCAGTGAGCGTTTATCGGCAGGCAGTTGGTCACCTGTGTACACGTCGAACAACCAGCTAGCTTGCAACAACTCCCCACCGAGGCGGCGAATTTCGCGCAACATATCTTGTACCGCCACATCGCGATCGACCACGAGCGCAATATCACGGCGCACCTGTGGGAATTTACTCAGCGGCGCGATGGTACTGGGTACATGGTATAGCTCGGCAAGTAAGTTCATATCCAGCTGAGCAACCCATGTGGTTGGCAAATCCAATGCCTTGGCGATTTGTGGATGGAGCTGACCTAACCAACCGATGGTACGCGCATTGTCACTGCCATTAGCATCAGCGGTATGCCAAACGATATCAGCACTTTGCCCTGGATGCAAAAATGCCTGCGCGCTACGTTGATAGCCAATCGCGCCACAGCTTAACTGTTGCTGCGGTAACACGCTTTCGACATCGTGTTTGAGGTCATAAAAATCCATCGCGCGGTTGCCATTGGGCTGCTCAGGATAGACATTGCCCACCGCAACCAACGCCAAACTATTGATCTGTGCCAGCGCGGCGATATCTGCACCCACAAAACGCAAGCCTGTTTCAAACAAGCGCACACGTGTCTGTTGGCGATTTAGGTTATACTGCACGCAGGGTAGCAAGCTGCTTAGCAGCGTACGGCGCATGACTGCCAAGTCTGCTGAAATCGGATTTGCCAATGCAAGCGGCGCGGCTGTTTTACCGTTTGGATCATCAAACAAGGCTTCAATTTTGGCATCACTAAAACTAAAACTCACCGCCTCAAAATAGCCCTGCTGGGTCAAGCTATGTTTGAGGTCATGTAGCCAACGCTGGGTATTGGTATCGGCAAAATTAGCCGCAAACTCAGGCAATTGATTGGCAAGGCGGTTGTAGCCATAGACGCGCGCAATTTCTTCAATCAAATCCTCAGGCAAGCTGATGTCATAACGGTAGCTAGGTGGGGTGGCGACAATCTGCGCTGCCTCATCGCTACTAAGTAATTCAACATCAAAGCCCAAACGCTGCAAAATTACCACTGCTGTATCAGGTGCAATCGCCTCGCCCAACAGACGCGCAATTTCGCCCACCGTCAAATGCACGGCTGCACGTGTTGGCAATGCGTGAGCGCGTTCGACCAACGTTGTCTGCCCGACCACACCATCACCAAATTGCGCCAACAGGCTCACCGCACGATCAAGTGCCAATTTTGGCAAGTCAAAATCCACGCCACGCTCATAGCGCTGTGACGCATCGGTGTGTAGCCCAAACCGACGCGCGCGCCCTGCAATCGCCAAAGGATCAAAAAACGCGCTTTCAATCACCACCCGTGTGGTGCTGTCAGTCACCGCGGTACGCTGCCCACCCATGATACCTGCTAGCGCAATCGCGCCGTCATCATCGGCAATTAGCAGCTCATCGCCTTGTAGGGTAATGGTTTGCTCGTTAAGTAAGGTGAAAGTCTCACCAGCATTTGCCAAACGCACCACGATATTGCCACGGATTTTATCCGCGTCAAACGCATGTAGCGGCTGCCCAAGTTCAAGCAACACATAATTGGTCACATCGACCAATAAATTGCGTGGACGCACGCCTGCTGCATTGAGTGCTTGCTTGATCCACGCAGGTGATAGACGGGTGGCATCCAGACCGCTAACTGCTTGCGCCCAATAACGTGGGCAAGCGTCGGTGATCACCGTGACCGCAGGCTTGGTATCATCGGTTGGGATAGGGGTGGTTGGCGTAAAAGGCAGGTCAAATGCTAAGCCATTGAGTGCCGCCAATTCGCGCGCAATCCCACGCACGCTAAAGCAATCACCGCGGTTTGGTGTGATGGCGATGTCAAGCACATGGTTGTCTAAGTCCAAATACTCACGCACATCCATACCAATCGGCGCATCTTCGGGTAAAATCAACAAACCATCGACTTCATCGGGCAAATCAATCTCACTTGCGCCGCATAGCATGCCATGTGACTCCACACCGCGTAGCTTGCCTTTTTTGATGTTAAACGGCTTGTTATCGCCAGCAGCAGGCGGCAATTTGGCACCAATCAATGCCACAGGTGCCTTGATACCTGCCGCCACGTTTGGCGCACCGCACACGATTTGTAGTGGTTCACTGCTATGCTGCCCCACATCGACGCGCGTCACACGCAGTTTGTCAGCATCGGGATGTGGCTCAACCGACAACACTTGCCCGACCACAACACCGCTAAAATCACGCGCAACTTTGGTCAAGTCATCAAGTTCCAAGCCTGCCATCGTTAGCTGTTCGCCGATTTGTTCGGCAGATAACGCAGGATTGACCCATTGGCGCAGCCAGTTTTCACTCACTTTCATGCTAAATTTTCTCTAACTTTATTGCTTGGGCGTGTAAAGCCATTTGTAAAATCTGTATAACGTCTAGGTAATCAACAAACGGTCAAATCGATGATTATGAATGACACTCAAATAAACGCGGTGTGCGGTATTCAATAAAAACTACTTTGCTTGGTATGAATTGAATTTAGGCAAACTGCTTTAAAAAACGCACGTCGTTTTGGAAAAATAAGCGCAAATCCTGCACCCCGTAGTACAACATCGCAAAACGCTCAATCCCCATACCAAACGCAAAGCCCTGATAGCGCGACGGATCAATGCCGCAATTTTTGAGTACCTGTGGATGCACCATGCCGCAGCCCATGACCTCAAGCCAACGTCCGCCTTTACCGCTTGCCGCATCGCCTTCCGCCCAAATATCCACCTCTGCCGATGGCTCGGTAAAGGGAAAATACGACGGGCGAAAGCGAATATGCAATTTTCGCCCAAAAAACGCCTGCAAAAATGCGTCAATCAAGCCTTTGAGCTCGGCAAAATTTGTTGATTCGCTGACATATAAGCCCTCAAGCTGGTGAAACATCGGTGAATGGGTTTGGTCAGAGTCATTGCGATACACGCGCCCAGGGCAGATAATGCGAATCGGCAAATTGCCTTGCTCCATCGTGCGAATCTGCACCGAGCTGGTGTGCGTGCGCAACACATAGCTTGCGTCAAAATAAAACGTATCGTGCATCGCGCGCGCAGGGTGGTGCGATGGGATATTAAGTGCCTCAAAGTTGTAATAATCGCTCTCAACCTCAGGCCCTGTCGCCACCTCAAACCCTGCTTGCAAGAAAAACGCTTGCATACGCTCAGCCGTTTGGGTGATGGGGTGCAAATTACCAACGCTTTGCCCACGCGCAGGCAAGGTGATATCAATGGCTTCACTTGCCAATTTGGCTGCCAAGGCTTGCGCGGCAAGCTGTTTTTGTGCGTCATCAAGCGCGGTTTGGATGCGTGTACGCAGGGCGTGTAGCCAACCGCCGACGGTTTTTTTAGCGTCTGCATCAAGTGTGCCAAGCTGTTTTGACCACGTGGTTAAATGGCTTTTTTTGCCTGTCAATGCCACGCGAATCGTCTGCAAATCCTGTGGCGTGCTTGCTGTGGCTACCCACGCGATCGCGTCATCACCAAACGCTTGTAGCTTTGCGTCGTCAAGCTCGTTTAAAGTCAAAGAAAATGCGTCAAAACGCGCGTCGGACGAGGTAGTCAAATCAGTCATAGCCCAAGACAACAGTGTAAAAACAAATTATCGATTCAACCCAAGATCTGCTTTGTGATTAAGTCGGTCATTATATGACCAACTGGCAAACAAACGCAGATGCTAGGATTAGCCCGTAATAAGATGAAACAGTAATAATAACAAGACGCTAGTTTACCCAAAAAAACGCCACAAAAAAAGCCATTTGGGGCAACCAAAATGGCTTTTTTTGTTGAGTGGCGTTGTTTTTACTAATGTTTTAGCCAAAACAACGCTGGTTGTGCCCAACTAGCTACTTGACCAAAAGCGATTAAGCGGCCAATGCTTGTTTGGCTTTTTCAGTCAAAGCGGTGAACGCCGCTGCGTCATGCATGGCGATATCAGCCAACACACGGCGGTCGATGTCGATATTGGCTTTTTTCAAGCCATTAATCATGCGGCTGTAGCTTAGGCCATTCATACGCGCGCCTGCATTGATCCGCGCGATCCATAGGCGGCGGAAAGAGCGTTTTTTGTTGCGGCGGTCACGATAGGCGTATTGACCTGCTTTAGTAACCGCTTGCACTGCTACGCGATACACGCGTGAGCGCGCACCGTAATAACCTTTTGCACGCGCCAAGACTTTTTTATGACGGCGATTTGCCTGTACACCACGTTTTACACGAGCCATAATTTACTCCAAAATTTTAATTCATGAACAATAATCGCTCAATACGATTAGATGTAAGGGCACATACGCAAGATACGTGCTTCATCAGATGGGTGGACAAGTTTGCAGCCACGCAACTGACGGATACGTTTTGGAGATTTTTTGGTTAGAATGTGGCGTTTGAACGCTTGTTTGCGCTTAAAACCATTGGCGGTACGTTTAAAACGCTTGGCAGCACCACGACGGGTTTTGAGTTTCATACTGACCTCTTGTAAGTTACTGACCTGTTCGTCACCCAATTTACACGGCAAAAAGCCATTAAAAACAGATGCCTGAAGGTGGGAGGCGGTATTTTAGCAAAACTTGATCGGCAATGCGAACATTTTTTGCTAAAATTTAACAGTATTTTTTGCCAAAAACCACCATCGCTGCCCATGCGATACGTGATCATGTTATAAGACAAAAAAACTGCGCAAAACCACGATGAAAGGTGGTTTTTTTTTGTTAAATGTGCTATCAATACGCAAATTATTCTAAACGTTGCTGTATTTCAATGCTTGTCAGCGCACCCAACCTATCAATAATTAACTAAAGTATCAGCCAAACCCTATGCCACACGCTCAAGGAGACGTTATGTTACCCAATCGGCGCGTCGAAGCAATTGCCATGGACGAGGTCAATTTTGTCTTTGAAACGGTCATGCGCGTGCGCAGTAATGAAGTGAGTATCGGTCAGCATATGAGTATAGAAGCCTTGATCGCGCTGTTGTCTGAGACGCGCGCGCGGTTTTTGTACTCTAAAGATATCAAAGAAATCACCACGGATTACACAGGCTTGGTGATCAATGATGTGTCGGCGCGGTTTGTCAGCCGTGTGCGCGCGCGCGAGGAGCTGTTGTTTGAAGTTGGTGTGCATGGGCTGCATGACAGCGGCGGTGATTTTGTTTTTAAAGTCAGCCGCATGTTTGACGGTAGCGCGGTAGCGCAAGCGGTGATGGGCTTTGTGGCGTATGATTACCGCACCAATCAGCCGACCAAGTTATCGCCACAATTGGTTGAAGTGTTTGATATCAAGCCGTTTGTGCTATAGCTTGTTAAACGCTTAGATTTAAGTGTTTGGGGTTAAGTTAAGCATCAAGCGTGCGCCAACGCATCATGTTAAACAACGCATCATGTTAAACAATGATAGCGCAAGCACCAAACGGCGCCATCAGCCAACGGTTGAAGCAAGGCGCAAAACGGGGCTATAATCAAACTCACGACACGCACCAAACCACAATACTAAACTACCAACACAAGATAAATGAGCATAACCATGAACGCGGATGATACACGCTGGCTAGATGCCGTGCAATTTGACGCCAACGGCTTAATCCCTGCCATCGCACAAGACCACGCCACAGGGCGCGTGTTGATGTTGGCATGGATGAATCGTGAAGCATTGGCGCAGACAGTCGCCAAAGGGCAGGCGGTGTATTGGTCGCGCTCACGCCAGCAGCTGTGGCACAAGGGCGAAACGTCGGGGCATTGGCAGCAGGTGCATGCCATTCGGCTAGATTGTGACAGCGACGCGCTGGTACTGTCGGTAACCCAAGTCGGCGGTATTGCCTGCCACACAGGACGCGAGTCGTGTTTTTATCAGCTTTTGACCGATGACAACGGCACGCACACGTGGATAACCACCGACGCGGTACGCAAAGATCCACAAGCGATTTATGGCACACAGGCTAATGAAGCGCAGGCGCAAACCCATGCCTATAATGATGATGCGCCAAACGCTACCGCGCGCCACGCCATACCGCCAGCATCAAACAATATTTTGCCTGCACTAGAAGACGTTTTGTATCAGCGCAAAACTGCGCGAGCAGATAGCTCGTATGTCGCCAGTTTGTATCAAAAAGGCGCGGATAAAATTTTACAAAAAGTGGGCGAAGAAGCAGTCGAGATGATTTTAGCCGCCAAGACCTATCAGCAGACCGATGATGATACAACACGCGACGCGCTGATTTATGAATGCGCTGATTTGTGGTTTCATATAATGGTCACATTGGCGTGGTTTAATATTCCGCTTGATGCGGTAACGCAAGAGTTGGCGCGGCGTTTTGGCTTGTCGGGATTGGATGAAAAACGCAGCCGCACACAAGGTTAAGCGTGCGCTCAGTGGCGTGGCATATTCAATGCGATCTAAGTTTTAAGCGCCACACACATTAAGTGCAATAGAAGTAATAACAGGGGTGAAGTATGGGCGGATTGTCGATTACGCATTGGTTGATTTTGTTGGTGATTATCGTGGTGTTGTTTGGCACCTCAAAACTTAAAAACGCAGGCAAAGACCTAGGTGGCGCGGTCAAAGGCTTTAAGGACGCAGTGCGCGATGAAAATGACCAAGCAGGCAATAAAACCCGTGTGATTGAGCATGAAGAAGTTGAAGTGTCACCCACAGGCACCACGACCACAACCACCACGACAACGACAAAAACCCAAAACGAGCAAACACGCGTCTAATACGCGTTTAGTTTATGTGTCTATTTTTGTTTTGTGGGCGCATTTTTTGCAGGCAATTAGGTTTGTATGCGTCTAATTATGCGTCTAGGCTGTTATGCGCTTAGGTTTGTGTGTTTGGCTTTTTTAGATTGGGTGTTAGTGCGTCATTATGTTTGATATTGGCTTTAGTGAGCTGCTGATTTTTGGCGCGATTGCCTTGATTATCTTAGGTCCTGAAAAATTACCGCAAGCGGCGCGTACGGCAGGGCGGTATTACGCCAAGTTTCGCCGTACGGTGGCCAATTTGCAACGTGAGATTGAAGCCGAGCTTGATTTGGCAGAAACGCGCAAGCAAATGCAAGCCGAGCTTGCCAAAATCAAACAAGCCGAAGAAGACATGAAGCGCGAGATGGACGCGTTGCGCAGTAGCTTAAGTGATTTGCAGCAAGACCAGTCGCGGCGATTGGCAGAGACATTAGACAATCAAGCCGTTAATCAGCAAGTCAGCTTGGCTAAACCCGATGCTGACGATCGCACCGATACGCTCACCGCAGCCAATGCCCACGCCGCCGATGCCAGTGCCGAATTTAGCGCCCACTTAACACGCCCAATGACCAACCGTTGGTTTTTAGTCAGCGATTATGAACGCCAATTGCGCTTGCCGTCCGCGCCACGCCTGCCCAATTATCGTGCTTTGCCGCTGATGAACGCCCAACCCACCGACACGGTACAGCAAGGCTAGGGGGCGTATCATGAAATTGCTAAAAACCAAAAAAACCCCCGATCAGCTTGCCCAAGATCGCCTGCGCGATGAAGCTGCCGCAGAGCAGGCATTGGCAGACATGCCGATTACCGAACACCTCATTGCACTGCGCAAGCATTTGATTCATATTTTTGCTGCCGTGTTGGTGGTGTTTTTGGCGTTGGTCGGCTTTGCGCGTCAGATTTACGATGCGTTTTCGGTGCCATTGGTTGCGATGTTACCGCCAAATTCAAGCATTATCGCCACGGATATCACTTCACCGTTTTTAGCACCCATCAAGCTGACGCTGTATTTGTCTGCCATGCTTGCCATGCCGTACATTTTGTGGCAGATCTGGGCGTTTGTTGCTCCAGGGTTGTACAAACACGAAAAACGCATTGCCTTGCCTGTGTTGGTATCATCGGTGGTGTTGTTTTATACGGGCGTGGCGTTTGCGTATTTTGTTGTGCTCAAAAGCGTGCTGGGCTTTTTTATCAAGTTTTCGCCTGCAAGTGTACTACCGATGACGGATATTGACAGCTATTTGCATTTTGTCATGAAACTGTTTTTGGTATTTGGCGCGACGTTTGAAATTCCTGTGGTTACGCTGCTGTTGGTGTTGGCAGGTGTTGTGTCGGTGCAATCATTGGCGGATAAACGCCGTTATATCATCGTGGGCTGCTTTGCCATCGCTGCGTTTGTCACACCGCCTGATGGCTTGTCGATGATTTTGCTGGCCGTGCCGATGTGGCTGTTGTTTGAGTTGGGACTGGTTGCCGCGCGCGTGCTGATACGCGAGCGCAAACAAGCTGAGGTTGAAGCGAAAGCCCGTTAAATTTTTTGTTCCGTTGTTTTGATGATGTGTTTTGACCGATCAAAACGGCGGATGTGCTGATAACCTGCCTGCCCCGCCGTTTGGCGCGTTGAGCTTGGAGTTTTACCCAAACATCACGCGCGCACTTCACCATGCCCAAAGACAATCCATTTTTGGCTGGTTAAGCCCTCCAAACCAACAGGGCCACGGGCATGAATTTTGTCCGTTGAAATACCAATCTCTGCGCCCAAGCCATACTCAAACCCATCGGCAAAACGCGTTGAGGCATTGATCATCACGCTGCTAGAATCGACCTCACGCAAAAAGCGCAGCGCGTGCGCATAGTGCTCAGTGATAATCGCGTCACTGTGTGCCGAGCCGTGGCGGTTGATGTGCGCAATGGCAGCATCGAGATCTGCCACTACCTTGACCGCCAAAATCGGTGCCAAAAACTCAGCATCCCAATCGCTGTCGGTGGCAGGCGTAAGATGTCCTTGCAGTGCAGGCAGTGGTTGCAACAGCGCGAGTGATTCGGGGCAGACGTGCAGTTGCATGGCATCATCTGCTGCCACAATTGCCTGTGCCACCACAGGTAGCGCGTGCTCGGCAATCGCCGTATCAATCAGCAAGGTTTCCATCGTGTTGCAGGTGCCGTAACGTTGGGTCTTGGCGTTCACGCAGATGTTGGTTGCCATGTCGATATCGGCAAAACGGTCAATAAACGTGTGGCAATTACCGTCCAAATGCTTGATGACAGGCACACGCGCTTCGCGGCTAACGCGCTCAATCAGTCCTTTGCCGCCACGTGGTACGATAACATCGACAAAATCGGTTAGTGTGACCAACACGCCCACCGCCGCGCGGTCGGTAGTAGCCACTACCTGCACCGCATCGCTTGGCAGCCCTGCCGCTTGTAAGCCTTGCTGCACACACGCCGCCAAGGCTTGATTGGAATAAAATGCCTCCGAGCCACCACGCAAGATAATGGCATTGCCCGATTTGAGCGCGAGGCTTGCCGCCTCAATGGTGACATTGGGGCGCGATTCATAAATCATACCAACCACGCCAAGCGGCACACGCATTTTGCCCAACTGAATCCCCGAGGGACGAAACTGCAAATCGGTGATCGTGCCGATGGGATCAGGTAAGGCGATGACATCATACAGCCCGTGCAGCATCGCGGCAAAGCGGCTTTCGGTCAAGGTCAAGCGGTCAAGCAATGCCGCATCAAGCCCCGTGGCTTGCGCATTGGCGACGTCACGCGCATTGGCAGCCAGGATATCGGCTTGTGCCATTTGTAGCGCATCTGCGATTGCCTGTAGCGCGTGATTTTTGCGCTGCGTGTCGGCTTTTGCCAAGGCAAAAGCTGCAGTTTTGGCTCGTTCGCCAAGTGTGTGCATATACGCGCTCACATCGGCTGGGTCAGCCGCGGGCAAAGCGGTATTTAGAGTTGGTGAGGTCATGACAACACGCCTTTAGTTAGCCAAATAAAAATGGGACAAGAGATAATAACCATCCATGAAAAAATAGCAACCAGCACGCATAGTAAAAAATCCGCCGCCAAATTACAACCATCTGCATACAGCCTATCGATTTTTGTGCGTATTTACCAACATTTTTTGTTGGAAATATTTGCCTTTTGCCGCGTTTTACGAGAAAATATCCCGTTTTTAACTTTTTTAACCTATTTGAGCCAAGTGATTCTTTGGCTCAGTGATTAAGCCTGTTTGGCGGTATCTGTGCCGCGCAAACGTTCATTCATTCATCAATGTGAGCCTAGCCAAACCCAATGACCGCCATGCCAGACCCGATTATCACTCCTGTTTCCGAGCGTCCCATCGCACTACAACTTAATGATATTCATAAAAATTTCGGCGCGTTGTCGGTGTTAAAGGGCGTGTCATTGCAAGCACACGATGGCGATGTGATCAGCATTTTGGGGTCAAGTGGCTCGGGCAAATCCACCTTGCTGCGCTGTATCAACTTGTTGGAAAATCCATCACAAGGCGAGATTTTTTTGGGCGGCGAGCAGCTACAGCTTCGGCGCAACAAGGCAGGAGATTTGGTGGCTGCCAATCAGCGTCAGCTTGAGCAATTTCGTAGCAAAATGGGGTTTGTGTTCCAAAACTTTAATCTGTGGCCGCACCGCACGATTTTGCAAAACATCATCGAGGGCCCAACGCAGGTACTCAAAATCCCCAAAGACCAAGCCATTGCTGAGGCTGAGCGTCTGCTGGCACGTGTTGGCTTGCTTGATAAGAAAAATGCTTATCCTGACAACCTATCGGGCGGACAACGCCAGCGCATTGCCATTGCGCGCGCGCTTGCCATGCAGCCGCAAGTGTTGTTGTTTGATGAGCCCACGTCCGCGCTTGATCCCGAACTGGTCAATGAGGTGTTGGCGGTGATGAAATCGTTGGCAGAAGAGGGGCGCACCATGCTGATTGTAACCCATGAAATGCGCTTTGCCCGTGATGTGTCAAGTCAAGTGGTGTTTTTGCACCAAGGGCGGATTGAAGAGATGGGCACACCTGCACAGGTGTTTGATGCCCCCAAATCCGCCCGTGTGCGTGAGTTTATGGCAAGCCACCAGTCATTTTGATCAATGTTTTACTGGCACCAATGGGTAATTTTTGCTTGCATTTTGGTAATTTTATGTTAATTTTAACCAATTTGTCATAATTGGTTAGTTTGTGTCAAATTTCAGCTGTTTAAACTGT
>NZ_BCUL01000030.1 GCF_001591265.1 Moraxella atlantae NBRC 14588
AAAGAAAAAAATTAAGGTAAAAAATGTTGCTGCTGAGGTTTTAGCGGCTATGGCTTTGACACAAATTTGGACAAAAATTTGGTACAAAAGTATAGCCAGCCATAGCTCAGCGCGTTTTTAGGGTCATGGCAGATGAAAACTTAACCAAATATTGCTATGATAGCGATTTTATTACAAATTGGTTTACATTGACGTGTTACTGGCACAAAAGTTAGTATAGTCCACAACTGTTGAGAAATTTTAGGAACGACCATGATTGATCCCAAATTGCTGCGCGGCGACCTTGAGCGCGTGCGCGACCAGCTAGCAAAACGCGGCTACGCGCTGGATACAGCGTTTTGGCAAGATGTAGAGCGTGAGCGCAAGGCATTGCAAGTGCAAACCGAAGACTTGCAGGCGCAAAAAAACGCAGGTGCCAAGCAAATCGGCGCGTTAAAACGCAGTGGTGACGATACCAGCGAGCTGATGGCGCAGATGCAGCAGATCAGCACGGCCATGAAACACGCCGAAGATGCGCTTAAAGCTTTGCAAGAGCGTATCACACAGGCGGCGTTGGCGATGCCTAACTTGCCCGATGACAGCGTGCCAGCAGGTGCGGATGAAAACGACAATGTTGAAGTACGCCGTTGGGGCACACCGCGCGTGTTTGATTTTGCCGTGCGTGACCACAGCGATTTGGGCGAGGCGTTACAGGTACTGGATTTTGAGGCAGCCGCAAAGCTGACGGGCAGCCGTTTTAGCGTGTTGCGCGGGCCGTTGGCGCGGCTGCAGCGTGCGCTGATTGCATGGATGCTAGACACCCACACCGCACGCGGCTACACCGAGCTATACGTGCCTTATATCGTCAATGCCGACAGCTTGCAGGGCACAGGTCAGCTACCAAAGTTTGAAGAGGATTTGTTTAAATTACGCGGCGATAAAGACTATTATTTGATACCAACGTCTGAAGTGCCGCTCACTAACCTTGTGCGCGATACGATTTTGGCGGCGGATGAATTGCCGATGAAACTGACCGCGCATACACCATGCTTTCGCAGTGAGGCAGGTTCGGCAGGGCGCGACACACGCGGGCTGATTCGTCAGCACCAGTTTGAGAAGGTCGAGATGGTCAATATCGTGGCTCCCGACGAGTCCATGCAAGCATTAGAAGACTTGACGGCGCAAGCTGAATACTTGCTACAACAGTTGGATTTGCCGTATCGTGTTATGCTGCTATGCGCAGGCGACATGGGCTTTAGCGCGGTCAAAACCTATGACTTAGAAGTCTGGCTACCCAGCCAAAATACCTACCGTGAAATCTCTAGCTGCTCAAATTGTGGCGATTTTCAGGCACGCCGTATGCAAGCGCGCATGCGTCACAATCCAAACGACAAGCAAACCCAACTGGTGCACACGCTCAACGGCTCAGGATTGGCGGTGGGGCGCACGCTGCTTGCCATTATGGAAAACTATCAAAACGCCGATGGTAGCATTGATGTACCTGAGGTATTGCAACCTTATACAGGTTTTGCACGTATTGGCTAAATTGCTAAATAAAAAAGTGCACAATAAAAAAAGGTGTATAACAAGGACAAGGTATGCAATTTACGCAGTTTAGTGTCACACCAAGTATTCAGACGATCCCACTTGGCGATCTGGACGCACTAAGCGTCCGCTTTCCCGAATTTTGCGCGACCATCGTGCTACAAGGCGCGCAAATTATCGAATTTGCTACCCGTCGGCATGCCACAAACTGGCTGTGGCTGGGCGAGCAAGTGGCATTTCAACGTGGCACGCCCATACGCGGTGGCGTGCCGATTTGCTTGCCGATTTTTGGCAAACTTAGTGATAATCCGATATCCGTGCAAGCCAGTCTAAACCACTATGACTTGCCCAAACATGGCGATGCGCGCCAGCACATTTGGCAATATCAGCGTATTGACCAAAATAACACACACCAAAATAGCACAGCTTGTTGTTTAAGTTTTACCTTGCCTGACCATGTCGCCCAAATCGCACCGCATTGGCAGATCTTGCGCCCAACACTCACCATGACGCTAAGCGGCGATGGTTTAGCTATCGCGCTGCGTGTCACCAATGTGGGTGACACAGCGGTAAGCTTTAGCCAAGCGTTACACAGCTATTTTGCCACCGCTGACATCACACACACGCAGGTGACAGGGCTGGAAGGCGCGCCGTTTTTTGACAGCCTCACGGGTCAAGGTCATACCCAACACGGTGCTTTGACGTTTGCCCAAGAGATTGACCGTATTTATCGTGTCGCTACACCGCTGCGCTTGCACACCCCAGAGGTTGATTTAAATTTGGTCAGTCGTGGTTCGGCAAGTAGCGTTTTATGGAACCCATGGCAAGCCAAAGCGCGTACGCTTGACCAGTTTTTGCCCGATGATTACACGCGCATGGTATGCATTGAGACAGCCAATGCTTGGCAAGACAGCGTAAACCTTGCGGCAGGCGCGTGCCACACGCTTGGCGTAATGATTGGTTTGGCGTAGCATTTTTTTACCGATTATTAATTTTACTAAAAAATTTTTGTTCATACCCTGCTAACATCAAAAACCATCAATAAACCTTGCGCATGTTGAAGGAATTTCATGTAACGCTGGTTGCTATCAGGTGTAAGTTTGATTATGCTTATTTGCGGTTTTGTGGTGCATTAGATTGTGATTTGTCAATCCACTAGCACAAGCGAACCGCATACCATTCATGCTTGACAAATTTTACTAAATCGATTAGGCGTCGTTAAAGTCCGCCACAATAATCGATTTGGTTATCTCGTATGATTTAAACAGCTTTATTTAAAAATCTCTGCCGCGTCTGCCAAGATGAATCGATTAAAATCAATGCTACAGGAAATTTGCATGCCCGCTAAGTTTATACCAAGTCAGTTGCGTTTTACCCCACGTTTGCTAACCGTTGCGTTTGCTGCGCTGGGTATGCCATTTGCCGCCCATGCCGCCGCGCTTGATCGCACCACCCAGCCAAGTTGGGGCTTTACCGAAGACGGAACGATGGCATACATCGAGCACATCACGGTAAACCCTGATGTCAGTGGCAAGGACAGTGCAGGGCGCAAAATTCCTGATATGACCGAGACGTATCGGTTTTTAAACTTTGGTGTCAAATCTGACCTAAATGATCGCGTAAGCGTTGGCGTGTTTTATGATGAGCCGCTGGGCGCGGATGTCAAATACCGTGGTGACAACAGCTTTACAGGCGTACCGCGTAATGTGCTGGGCAATGTCTATGGACAAGCCAGCCAAACCTTGCAAGACAATGGCGTGAATGTGACCATCAAAAACGCCACCGATCTGCAAAACACCATTGCAGGCTTACAAAGTCAAGTGCGCGCAGGGCAGGGGCAATTGACCCAAGCAAAAGCTGATATCGCTGCTGCTGCCAGTCAGCTTAGCCAAGCCCAAACGGCTTTGGTAGCTGATCCCAGTTTGGCCACCTTATTGACCCCCAAAATTGCACTGTTACAGCAGGGTATTGACGCAGGCAACCAAAAAATTCAAGATGGACAGGCGCAGCTTGCCAAAGGTCAAGTTGCCGTCAAAACCTTGCAAGGTTTACAAGCCATCACTGCACCGCTTGAGAGCAACACCGAAGGCACACGCGTGTCAGTGAGCAGCAAAAATTTATCGGGTGTGGTTGGGGTTAAGCTTGGCGAGGACAAACGCTGGCAAGTGTACGGCGGCCCTGTGTTTCAAAAGGTGATTGGTGAGCTGCACCTACGCGGTGATGCCTACTCGGGCGCGACAGGCTATGACGCGTCAATTCCTACCTCGTCAGAAGTCGGTTGGCTGGCAGGCGTGGGCTATACAATACCAGAAATTGCACTAAAAGCCGCCTTGACCTATCGCGCAAAAATCGACCACGATATGCCGATTGGCGAAAACTTCCCGTTGGCAAAACTTAAAGGCTTTGAGGCAGCACAGACCAACAAAGTCACCGTCAAGACACCCGAATCAGTAAATTTGGATTTTCAAACGGGTATCAACCCCACCACGCTGCTGATGGCAAAGGTGCGCTGGGAACCATGGAGTGATTTTGTCATCCGCCCGAAGCTATATAACGCTGTCAGTGGGGTCGATCTGCTAGATTATGATAAAGACTCTTGGTTGATTGAGTTGGGCTTGGGCAAAAAGCTTAGCGACAAACTGGCAGTATCAGGGCATGTATCGTGGGATAGCGGCGCAGGCGATCCTGTGACCACGCTAGGCCCTGTCAATGGCTACTGGGGCACAAGCCTAGGTGCGCATTACGCGCTAACGCCTGAATGGTCAGCATCATTGGGCGCGCGCTATATTTGGCTAGGCGATGCCAAAGCCAAAATCCCCAACGGGCAGCAAGTTGGCGAATTTAAAAACAATCACGCCACTGTGTATGGCTTGCGTCTGACCTATCAAAAAAAATAGCCCACCAATGGGCGTGAGTATAAGGCGGCCGTTATCCGCGCCGTCTTTTTGTGCGGCTTAATGAACCAAAATCATACAGCTATGATAAAAATACACATTACAAATAATAAGTGTTGTCAAATGTCTAAAATTTGATTATGCTTGTTACAGTGTTCTAACGAGGAATTGTGAACATAAGTTTAGGCAGGATTGGCCTAAACATGGTTAAAACCTAATCGTAAAAACTAAACAGGGATGTCCGTATGTTATTGATTGCGTCAAATCGTATCTATTCACCTGCGCATATCTTGCGTCCACGCCGTATCGCGTTGGCAGTTGCCAGTGCATCGGCTATGCTAGCACTCACGGCCAATGCGCATGCAGCAGGACTGGATCGCTCTACCCAGCCCAGTTGGGGCATTGCCCAAGATGGTACCTACGCGTATGCCGAGCATGTAACCATTGCGCCAAAAGTATCGGGTAAAGACAACTTAGGGCGCAAAACAGGCAACATGACCGAGGACTACAAATTCACCAGTTACGGCGTAAAAGCCGATGTCAATGACACCCTAAGCTTTGGCGTGTTCTTTGATGAACCTTGGGGCGCAGATGTCCAATATAGCGGTGACAACAGCTTTGTGGGCGCGCCCAATGCCGTCATCAACGGCTTGTACGCGCAGGCTTCCAAAAACCTGCAAGCCGCTGGTATCAATGCCAACATCACCAGCGCAGCGGGTTTACAAAACACCATTGCAGGCCTACAAAACCAAGTCACCGCAGGCGAAAACCAACTGACCGCCGCCAGCAGCCAACTTACCCAAGCCCAAAGTCAGCTTGATGCTGCCAAAACCCAATTGACCCAAGCACAAGCAGCATTGGCAGCCAACCCAAACCTTGCCAGCGCGCTTAATCCCAAAATTGCCGCACTAGAACAAGGCATTGCTACAGGCACAGCCAAACTTGACGCAGGTAAAGCACAGTTTGAGGCAGGGCAAAAACAAGTCGCTGCAGGCAAGGGCGCGATTAAAACCCTAAGTGGCTTGCAAGCTGCGACCACACCCTTGAGCCAAGACACTGAAGGCACCAAGGTAAAAGTTAGTAGCAAAAAACTTACTGGCGTATTTGGCGTAAAATTCGGTGAAAACAAAAACTGGCAAGTATATGCTGGTCCTTCATTCCAAAAGCTTGAAGGTGAAGTTCATTTACGCGGCGACAGCTACAAAACCGCGACCAACTATGACGCGGTCATACCCAGCTCATCAGAAGTTGGCTGGCTGGCTGGCGTGGCATACAGCAAGCCTGAAATCGCCCTCAAAGCGTCTTTGACTTATCGCTCA
Source organism: Moraxella atlantae NBRC 14588 (assembly GCF_001591265.1). Taxonomy (GTDB): domain Bacteria; phylum Pseudomonadota; class Gammaproteobacteria; order Pseudomonadales; family Moraxellaceae; genus Faucicola; species Faucicola atlantae. The sequence continues at coordinate 5,738 of NZ_BCUL01000030.1, forward strand.
GAAATTGACCACGATTTGAACATCGGTGAAAACCTACCTCTATATGCCCTACGCGGTGGCAAAACGCGGCAGACCAACAAAGTCACCGTGACCACACCGCAATCGGTCAATTTAGATTTTCAAACAGGTCTTAACAAAACCACACTGTTAACGGGTAAAGTGCGTTGGGTGCCATGGGGTGATTTTGCCATCAAGCCTAAACTGTATCGTGATGTCAGTGGTCTAAACTTGGTTGATTACGACAAAGATTCATGGGCGGTTGATATCGGCGTGGGCAAAAAAGTCAGCGACCGTTGGGCCGTGTCGGGGCAGGTAACATGGGATAGCGGCGCAGGCGATCCTGTGACCTCATTGGGGCCTGTGGATGGCTATTGGGGTCTGGGGCTTGGGGTGCGCTATAACCTTACCCCTGAGTGGTCAGCGTCAGTGGGTGCTAAATACTTGATGTTTGGTGATGCCAAAGCGCGCTTGCCAGACAACACGATTGTTGGTAAATTTGAGGACAACCACGCCACTGTGTATGGCTTGCGCTTAACTTATCAAAAAAAATAGGCGAGAACTTTTATACAAACGCCCATGCTCATCTTCAATTGGCATGGGCTTTTTTCAACGTTCAAAATACTAAGCCAACAGATGCCTAGCCAATATGGAATTTTTCGGGTAACGCCAAACCCAATAGCGCCAACAACGCCAACATACTGGCGGACACCGTGATATTTGGGTTCATCACCACGCCCAAATCACGTTGCAATGCCAACGGTTCTGCCAGTGCAATCGGTTGTAATTCCTCATTCATCAGCGTTTGTGGTAACACCGACCAGCCCAAACCAATCGACACCAGCATGCGGATCGACTCGAGCGGATTGGTGCTCATGGTGGCGTATGGCTTTAACCCGTGCTTGGCAAACTCTGCCAACGTGATTTGACTGGTAAAGGTATTGGCAGCAGGCAAAATCGCAGGAAAATGCGTCAAGTCCTCTAACGTCACTTGGGTTTTTTGGGCCAATGCCGAGCCTGTACCTGTCACAAACTGCAAGGTATCTTGCCACAAATTAAAATAGTGCAAGCGTTTGTCTTGCGTGGGTGGCAAGGTCAAAAACGCCAGCGCCAAATCGCCATCTAGCACTGCCTTGTGCGCTTGTTCAGAGTCGATAAAATGCACGTCAAGCTGCACATCGGGGTATTGTTGCATAAAGGACTTGAGCACCACAGGTAGATGGTGCAAGCCGATATGGTGACTGGTGCCAATCACCAGTTTACCCGATACAGTTTGTTGGTTATTCTTTAAATTGATTTTAAGATTATTGTAATCATCAAGCCAACGTTTGGCATGTGGTACTAAATCATACGCGGCTTGGGTAGGAATAATACCGCGCCCAACCGTATCAAACAGCGCGACATCAAATTCGTCTTCTAAATTTTTGATACGCTTGCTAACCGCAGGCTGAGTGATAAACAGCTTATCCGCCGCTTGCGAAATACTTCCTGTTTGCATCACCGCCAAAAACGTGTTGAGGTTGGTGGTATTCATAGGCACTCGCTTGCTGGTCGCTGATTTTGATGGACGTTAGATTATGCGCATTATACGGGATTTTAACCATAAAAAAAAGTTTGGGTGGATATAAAAATGGATAAGAAAGGTTGGTAAGGTTTGATAGCAATCGATTTATATAACTTTAAGTTTTTAAATACATAAAAATCATCAATAAAAATTATGAAAAGTCTTTGTTATAATTGGCTTATTCATGACAAGGGCGGTAAAACGTGACCAAATATTCATCAGCCATGCTAAGATACGCGTTTTTTACCAATATGCACGCTTAACAAGCCAAACAACTGTAAACTGTAAATAGGCATTGGTAACAGTTGTGCTCATAAAACGGCTGAATTTGAACCGCTCGATTTTGGCAAGTCGCGCTTGTTGCATTGCTTTAACCATAACGAGGTAACCCATGGCAGGACAAACCCTATACGACAAACTTTGGCAAGACCATTTGGTACTTGAGCGTGATGATGGCGCAAGCTTGATTTATATTGACCGCCATTTGCTGCATGAGGTCACAAGCCCTCAAGCGTTTGAGGGACTAAGCCTTGCAGGGCGTGCGCCGTGGCGGCTATCGGCAAACATCGCCACACCTGACCACAACGTGCCAACCGTGCCGCAAGAGCGCGAGCAGGGGGTGGCAGGTATCAAGGATGATGTTTCGCGCATTCAGGTGCAAACATTGGATGAAAATTGCCAAAAATTTGATATCACCGAATTTACCATCAATGACATTCGTCAAGGCATCGTGCATGTGGTCGGGCCCGAGCAAGGTTTGGTGTTGCCTGGGATGACGGTGGTGTGTGGCGACAGTCACACCGCCACACACGGCGCGTTGGGTTGTTTGGCGCATGGCATCGGCACCTCTGAAGTCGAGCATGTGCTTGCCACCCAATGTCTGGTCCAGTCTAAAATGAAAAACATGCTGATCCGTGTCAATGGCACGCTGGGTGCAGGTGTGACACCCAAGGACGTGGTGTTGGCGATTATTGCGCGGATTGGTACGGCAGGCGGTACAGGCTATGCCATCGAATTTGGCGGGCAAGTCATGCAAGCTATGTCTATGGAAGGCCGCATGACAGTGTGTAACATGGCGATTGAGGCAGGCGCGCGCGTGGGCATGGTTGCCGTTGATGAGACAACGCTTGAGTATGTCAAAGGGCGACCTTACGCCCCAACCGGTCAGCTGTGGCAGCAAGCTGAAGCATATTGGCGCACGCTGCACTCAGACGATGACGCGGTGTTTGATAAAATCATCGACATTGACGCGGCAGATATCGCGCCGCAGGTGTCATGGGGTACGTCACCAGAAATGGTAGTTGCCATCGATGCTAGCGTGCCGACGCTTGCCGACGCCAAAGACAGCGTGCAGCAAGAGGCATGGACGCGCGCATACCATTACATGGGCTTGACGGCAGGGCAGCCGATGACGGATATTCGCCTTGACCGTATTTTTATCGGTTCATGCACCAATTCACGCATTGAGGACATCCGCGAGGCAGCGGCTGTCATCAAAGGGCGCAAGGTTGCCGACACGATCAAAGAAGCCATCGTGGTGCCAGGGTCTGGCTTGGTCAAACAGCAAGCTGAGGCGGAAGGTCTGGACAAAATCTTTACCGAGGCAGGTTTTGAGTGGCGCGAACCTGGTTGTTCGATGTGCCTTGCCATGAATGCCGATAAACTTGCCCCACAAGAGCATTGCGCCAGTACCTCCAACCGCAACTTTGAAGGGCGACAAGGCAATGGCGGGCGCACGCATTTGGTCAGCCCTGCGATGGCAGCGGCGGCGGCAATCGCGGGTCATTTTGTCGATGTCAGGGATTTTTAAGGAAATACAATGAAACAATACACCACCGAACACGGACTGGTTTGTCCGCTTGATCGCTCAAACGTTGATACCGACCAGATCATTCCCAAGCAGTTTTTAAAATCCATCAAACGCACGGGCTTTGGGGTCAATTTATTTGACGAATGGCGGTATTTGGATGAAGGCTACCCCAATCAGGATGTTAGCCGCCGCCCAATCAATCCCGACTTTGTCTTGAACCAACCACGTTACCAAGGCGCGACGATTTTACTGGCGCGTAAAAACTTTGGCTGTGGCTCAAGCCGTGAACACGCGCCATGGGCACTCGAAGAATACGGTTTTCGGACGGTGATCGCGCCAAGTTTTGCCGATATTTTTTACAATAACTGCTTTAAAAATGGCATGTTACCCGTGGTGTTGCCTGAAGGCGTGGTTGAGCAGCTATTTGAACAAACCTTTGCCCATGAGGGTTATAGCCTAACTGTGGATCTAGCCGCGCAGCAGGTCATCACGCCCACAGGTGAGCGCTATCATTTTGACGTTGATGAATTTCGCAAGCATTGTTTGTTAAATGGTTTGGATGATATTGGCTTAACGCTACAAAATCAGCCAGCGATTGAGAATTACGAAACACGCACACGGGCAGCACGTCCGTGGGTCTTTGCCGAGCTTCAATCAACAGCCAATGCGTAATGGCTGAAATTTTGTCTGTGGTATGTAAACGTAAAATATTGTATAGCAAGGATAACGAAAATGACCAAACAAATCGCTATTTTGCCAGGGGATGGTATTGGGCCTGAAATCGTTGCGCAGGCGGTCAAGGTATTGGACAAACTGATCGAAGGCGGGCTGGATGTACGCTATAATCATGCACCACTTGGTGGGGCCGCGTATGATGCACACGGCAAGCCATATCCCGATGTGACGCGTGATTTGTGCCGTGCGGCGGATGCGGTGCTGTTGGGCGCGGTTGGTGGTCCCCAATATGACAATCTTGAGCGCGCGCTGCGTCCTGAACGTGGCTTGTTGGCGATTCGGCAGGATTTGGGCTTGTTTGCCAATTTGCGCCCTGCAATTTTGTACCCTGAACTTGCCAATGCCTCAACACTCAAGCCTGAGGTGGTGTCGGGGCTTGATATTTTAATTGTGCGTGAATTGACGGGTGATATTTATTTTGGTGAGCCGCGCGGTATCCGTACCTTGGACAATGGCGAGCGCGAAGGTTTTAACACGATGAAATACAGCGAGTCAGAAATTCGCCGTATCGCCAAAGTCGCCTTTGAGGCCGCGCAAAAACGCAGCAAAAAACTGTGCTCAGTGGACAAAGCCAATGTGCTTGAAACCACCGAATTGTGGAAGCAGGTGTTTAATGACGTTGCCGCAGATTATCCTGATGTTACCCTAAGCCACATGTACGTTGATAACGCTGCCATGCAGTTGGTCAAAGCACCCAAACAGTTTGATGTGATTGTCACGGGCAATATTTTTGGTGACATTTTATCCGACCAAGCCTCGATGCTGACAGGTTCGATTGGTATGTTGCCATCGGCAAGTTTGGATGAACGCGCCAAAGGCTTGTATGAGCCATCGCACGGTTCTGCGCCTGATATCGCAGGGCAAGACAAAGCCAATCCGCTAGCAACGATTTTGTCGTTAGCGATGTTGTTGCGCTACAGCCTACAAGACGAAGCACGCGCCACACAAATTGAAAACGCGGTCAAATCCGTCTTGGCGCAAGGCTTACGCACGGCAGATATTTTTGAAGACGGCACGACCTTGGTTGGCTGTGACGCGATGGGCGATGCGGTGGTAGCCGCATTATAAAGCGATCACGTCGCTAAAATTTTGCCAAAAAATTACAGTCAGCCAAGGCTCAATTGGCTGGCTTTTTATTGCTTGTTAAAAATGATGGTTGGGTGACAATACGCGGATAAAACCTTATATCATCTTGTCGATATCTGCTGGCTGCTCAGTTATAATACCGCTGTTGATTTGGCTAAAACTTGTATTGTCTGTTCACATAGAATTCTATTCAATCTAATTTTAAGTAAAATTTATGAAAAAACTTGAACAAGCCTTTGCGTATATCGACAAATACGGACAAGCCGTGACCCAACGTCTGATGCGCTACCCAAAGCTTGATGACCTCAAAGATATCGGTCGCGGCAAAACCGTACTCATCACGGGGGCAAGCTCAGGTATTGGCGCGATGATGGCACGGCGGTTTGCTGCATTGGGCTACGACTTGGCGATTTGCGCACGGCGTGAGGACAGATTGCAAGCGTTAAAAACCGAGCTTGAAGCGCGATATGGCGTACATGTGCATGTCAAAGTGCTAGATGTCAGCGACTATGATACGATTTTTGATGTGTTCAATGCATTTGCGGCAGAATGCGGCAGGATTGACCGTGTGGTAGTGAATGCAGGCGTGGGCGATAGCCGCGTGATCGGGCATGGGCGTTTTAATGTCAATCGGCGCACGGCAGAGATTGATTTTATTGCTGCATTGGCGCAATGTGAGGCAGCGATGCAGATTTTTCGCCGTCAGCATCACGGGCATTTGGTGGTCATCTCTAGCATGTCTGCCGTGCGTGGCTTGCCGCGTCATCTGACGACATATGCTGCGGCTAAGGCAGGGCTGGCACGGCTTGCCGAGGGTATCCGCGCCGATATGCTGCGCGAAAAGCTACCCATTAAAGTCACCACGATTTATCCGGGGTATATCCGCACCGAGCTCAACATTGGCGCAAAATACCTACCGTTTGAAAGCAGCGAAGAAGAAGGGGTAGAGGCGATTGTACAGGCGATTGAGGCAGGCGTGGACGAGGCGTTTGTGCCTGCTTGGCCGTGGTTGCCGATTGGCGTCGGCATGAAGGTCTTGCCATTACGCTGGATGGTCAAATTTTTGTAGTCTTCGCGCTGGCAAATATAAAGGCAAAAATGCTAGAGCAAATGTGCGTTTTTCTTTTGATCAATAAAAATAGCCTAAGCAAATCCTAAGTAAAATTGATATCTATGCTAGCTAGCTAGCTAGCTAGATTCCAAGTAATGGGCAATCATTTCGTCTAAATAATTAGACGAAATGATTAGATGAAATGATAGGATCGGACCCTAAGGAACGTACATAGAAATTTGAATCAGCAATAATTTGAAAACGCAATTCAATATTAGTCACCTCTAAGAATACATGCCAAAATCAAAAATACACGCCAAGACCTTATCCACAAATTCACCACACGGCTAGTTAAAGACAACGCGCTAATCGTGGTTGGTGACGTTAAAACCACCCAATTTAACAGCAAAAAAGGCAAACTAGCCAAATCGGTTTACGATGCAGGTTGGTTTGAATTCAAACGACAACTGACCTACAAGTGCCAGAACGCAGGTTGCCGTTTTGAAATCGTCAATGAGAAATACACGACCTGAGGACGGCACTAGCGAAGCACTGCTTTGCCCGTCCGCAAGACAAGGGCTATGCTCGCCGTGACGTGTTCGTGCTGTGGCGATACGTCCAGTAGTCCGAAAGGTAGCGCAGGTTTGCGAATAAGAGATGAGAACGGATAAGCAAAGCACTGCTTTGCCCGTTCGCAAGACAAGAGCTATGCTCGCAGTAGACTTGTGCGAAGTGTGGCACACGGCATGATAGAGATATCAATGCCAGTCGGAACATTCTTGCGGCAGGTCTAACCGTTTGGGAGCAGGAATCCCCGAACGATAGGGAGGGGAGGAAGTCAACTTTTGTGAGCCAAAGATTGTCTTTTAGCTCGAAACTTCTGAGGTGTTTCATGGTAACAAAGAGAAAAACGCCTTATAAATGCTGAAAGATTTTGATAGCCACATTTCTCAGCAATAATAGTGATAGGCATATCCGTATTAATAATCAAACTTCTAGCCATTTGCATACGAAGCTCAGTAATATAGGCTTTCGGTGTATATCCAAATTGTTTTTTGAAGGCTTTTTTGAAATGACTCTCACTAAGACAAGCAGCCTTTGCAAGTGAATCTAGTGTATGTTCTGCACCAATATCATTTTTTATAATGTTTAAAACATTAATAAGCCGACTATCAATTCTTTTACCAAAACTAATTTTTTTTAAAAACTCCATTAGCAGTTTTAACATATAATCATTCATTACTTGGTCAAAATCTGTTAGCAATTGCCTTTCAACAACCCCAATAAATGCTAAGACTTTATCATCAAGCGAAAAATGCAACTCATTAACTGGCTCTAATGCAACGAAATCTATATTGTCAGTATTAATTACCAAGAAACGAAAATCTGTCCTAGCGGTAAATTGGTGATGAATACCTTTTGGGATAATACAGACCTCTCCATAGCTAACAATAATTACTTTTCCATTTATTATGAGGTTGATATTTCCTAGTAATGGGATGAGTATTTGATGATAGTTATGGCTATGCCCAATTAAATTTGTATTATAGGTTCGTATGAACAAATTATCTAAATGGTCTTGATTTATCATTTTCCACGGGTCTTATTCAATATAAATGGCTTAAATTGGTAGATAAAAAGAACGACACAAACCATAATATCACCAAAAATTGTTAATAAATTTAAGTGTTTATGGAAAAATATACTTTCTAAAACCATTGTCAATAATGGCAATAAAAAAAATAATGTACTAACCTTCTCAGCATTACTATGTCTTAGCATTCGCATTAAT
>NZ_BCUL01000031.1 GCF_001591265.1 Moraxella atlantae NBRC 14588
GAAAGTTTGCCTTCTTTTTTCTAGCTATTTTTCGCTTTTGATATGCTCTTACTCGCCTATGTGTTTGTTTTTTAAAGCTATTTTGTGGATGTTAGCGGAGTATTGTGATATATCATTCAATAAAATTGAATTCGATGCTTAAATACCTTTGATTTATATTATAGTCCTTTACACCTATGAAATTCTGAGAGAAAAAAATGAATAGAAAGCTACTAAAAATATCAAGCATATGTTACATATTTATTTTAACAAGTTGTACCAGTGTGAATATGGCAGAGCAAGAAGAAATGTACCAGAGGGAAAAATACGAAGAAAGAACTAATAAAATGTTAGGCAAGCCAAATAATTGCAAACAGAATTTTACTAATAATAATAATGTAGTGTACAAAGATGGACACAAAGTTCCTAACTTTTCTTATTTAACGCCAGATGGCGAACCTTGCTTACCTTGAAAACAGAATTCATTTTGTTGAAGTGGTATCTAAATTCTCTCTCATCTACGCTAAAATAAATGGTAGTGTTTCAAAAAGTATGCTGAAAAAAAACAGGCTGAAAAATCTGATAAAATAGTGAAATGCAAATTCTACTACACATCAAATGTCCAGCCTGTCTAAGTGACAGTATAAAGAAAAATGGTATCAAAAGCTACGGTAAACAAAACTACCAATGCAAAGACTGTAAAAGGCAATTTATAGGCAACCATGCTTTAACCTACAAGGGATGTCACACAGACAAAGACGGCAAAATACGTCACCTAATGGTCAGAGGTAGCGGTATTCGAGACATAGCCGAAGTTGAGCAAATTAGCTGTGGCAAAGTCTTAGCAACCTTAGAAAAATGCGACTACAAGATTATCCCTAAGCAAAACCAATACGACAGACTAGAAGTGGATGAACTTTGGACGTTCGTAGGTAAAAAGAGCAACAAGCAATGGTTAATTTACGCCTATCACCGTAAAACAGGTGAAATTGTCGCCTATGTATGGGGAAAGCGATACCTTAAAACCGTTAGAAAACTTAAAGCAAAAATGAAAGAACTGGGTGTCACTTTTGCTAGTATTGCCAGTGACACTTGGGATAGCTTTATCACAGGCTTTAAAGATTTTGTTCAAAAGACGGGTAAGTTTTTTACTGTAGGCATTGAAGGCAATAATTGCCGTATTAGACATAGGATAGGGCGAGCTTTTAGGCGAAGTTGCAACTTTTCTAAAAAGCTCAAAAATCACTATAAAGCCTTTGATTTAACGTTCTTTTATATTAACAATGGCTATGTTTAATGTCAGCATACTTTTTGAAACACCACCCGCTTATTTATCATTCGTTGCCGTAAAACCACCGACTTCAGGCGGTGGATATAAGGCAATTGTTAAATGCGATGAGTTTTGCTATACTCATCTCACTATATTCAATGTCTTACATTCCACAGTTAAGTTAAGACTAAATTGCGAGTACGCAGTAACTTAACTGGTAAGACGTTTCCAAACACACACTTAAGCTAATTCGTGTCTATGACAATCCTAACGGTAGGATTAGCTTAAAATAAGAACCTAAGATGTACGGTGTGTCGTACGGGCGGTTGCCATTGTCTTAGGTTTGCGGTGGGGCTTCACCGTCTTGCAGAAGGAATCCCCTCACTTTAGGGAGGGGAGGAAGTCAAAAAAAACGTGTTCACCAAACTGTCCACAGCCTGCCACCAAACATTGGCTATCAAGCGCGCGTGCCGTTAGCAACATCTGCCAATGCAGCCGTCCTGTCGCACGGGTAAATGCCGATGGCGCGGTAATCAGCTGTACGCCTGCCTCGCGCAGCCGAATGGCTAGATGTGCAAAGCGCAAATCATAACACACCATCAGCCCAATATTGCCAAGCTCAGTGGCTGCGACCGTCAGCGTATCGCCTGCCTCAAAGGTTTGACTTTCATCATAATTGCCTGTGGTGTCAGCCACTTGTGCTTTAAACAAATGAATTTTGTCATAACGGGCGATACAATCGCCTGCAGGGTCAAACAACAACGACACTTGGCGCAGCTTATCGCCAAAAATACGGCTGCCATCGGGACGATATTGACAAGGCAGCGTACCTGCCAAAAGATACACTCCATAGACACGGGCAAGTTGTCCTGCCCAGTCTTTGAGCGCATCAAAAAACGGTGCGGCAAGTGCCTGATTGCCAAAGCAAAATGCATTCTCGGGCAATACCACCAGACTAGCGTTGCTTGCCGCTGCCAGTTGCACCGCCGCTTCAATTTGGCATAAGTTGGTAAACAGCGTGCCTTGGCTGTTGAGCTCAGCTAAGGCAAGCGTTGGCGTATCGGATAGATGAGCGGACGAAAGCAAGCGCGGCATGATACACTACCTTAAAATGACAGGATAGCTCAAATTTAACACGATGTTCTACTGTACTAGAACCCACCCAATCACAACATAGTTGTTATGTATAACATCAATTACGTATGCAATAAACTGGTAAAAAATATTGCGCGCAACCTGACGTGTGCGCATAGGGCAGTGGCATGGCACTAAACGCCAACCTTAGCCAACGGCTGACCACGGGGCTAACGCCGCAGCTGCAACAGGCAATTCGGCTATTGCCAATGTCAAACCTTGAGCTTGCCGCTGAGGTGCAGCTCAAGCTTGACAGTAACCCCATGCTAGAGCGCGAAGATGAGTTTGCCGAATTGGACCCGCGCGATGACAACGATAGATTAAATAGCGATATTGTCGCCGACATCGCAGAATATGGCAACTTGCCAAACGATGAGCTGCTCGATTTACCGATGAATGTCTATTCTGGTTCGGCATTGGCTGGCACAGACGTGGCAGGGCAAACCGATGGCGATGATATACGCGCGGCTGATTATACAGCCGATGCCAGTGACTACCTGAGCCATGCCAGCTTTGCGCCTGAGGACTGGAGTGATGAACCCGACGCTGATGACAGCAGCGGCGATTATGCTGGGGGTGTATTGGGGCAACACGCCGAAGCAAACGCAGGACAAACGCCTACCACGCCAAATAACTTGCAAGACCATGTGCGTTGGCAAATGAATTTTAAGCGGCTATCGGCGCAAGATCAATGGCTTGCCGAACAGCTGATTGACAGCATGGATGAACGAGGGTTTATCGCACTGTCTAGCGATGACTTGTGGCACAGTATTCAGACCACATTGGCGTTTTATCAGCGTACCGATATTGATATTGAACTTGCTGACATCGAAGCGGTAATCAAACGCATTCAGACGTGCGAGCCGCTTGGCGTGGGTGCGCGCAATTTGGCAGAATGCTTGGCACTGCAACTGGCACGGCTGCCAGCCGATACCCCATATCTGTCTGAAACGCGCACGCTATTGTCACAGCCGATGTATCTTGATCAGCTTGCCAACAATCAGCTACCTGCCTTGCTCAAAGCCACGGGACTGACCGCCGACACCCTAAAAGGCGCGTTGGCATTGCTACGTACACTAAGCCCAAATCCTGCGGTGGTGTATGAACAAAACCTGCCGCACGCCACGCTCGAGGATGGTTATGACATCCCTGACGTGTTGGTGATGCCCCTAAAAACCCACACCGATGCGCCCACGCGCTGGCAAGTCATCTTAAACCCCGATACCTTGCCAAAACTGCGTATCAATGGCTATTATGCCAGTTTGATTCGCCGTGCTGATACCAGCGCGCAAAACCAGTACTTAAAAGATCAGCTCAACGATGCGCGGCTATTCATGCGTGCCATTGAAGAGCGCAACCACAACCTGCTCAAAGTCGCCCGTTGTATCGTGCGCCGTCAGCAAGGATTTTTTGAGCACGGCGCGACAGCGATGCAGCCGATGGTGTTGCGTGATGTTGCCGAAGAGGTGGATTTGCACGAATCGACCGTATCACGCATTACCACCAGTAAAACCATGCTCACACCGCGTGGCTTGTTTTCGCTTAAGTACTTTTTTTCCAGCCAAGTCGGTGCTGAGGGCGAGGGCGTATCCTCAACCGCGATTAGCGCGCTGATCAAGCAAATGATTGGAGAAGAGGATCCCAAGCGACCGCTGTCCGACAGTGCAATCGTCAAGCGTTTGCAACAGCAAGGCATCCAAATAGCGCGGCGCACAGTGACCAAATACCGCGAGGCAATGGGTATTGCCGCATCAAGCGTGCGCAAACAACGGCTTTAAACGTGTGTTATTTTAGACCCTACGTCTAAATCAACCACACACCCAAGTCATAATAATTCTTACTTGTCAAAAAATTCCTACAATTTTATATAAATTTGGTATTTGCAAACTTTTTTTTAACGTTATGCTTGTCACCTGTTTACTGGCTAGCTGTTGTGTTGCGTTCGATGCATGGTGATAAAAAGCTGCCATCCATCCACTTCCTATGTGTTTTCAAAAATATAAGCCAAAATTCACCCATTTGATAAGGGTTAATTGATGATTGAATATTACAATCTGTTACTGCTGATGGTTGGGATCGCGTTTTTGTTTGGCGCGTTTTTTGTGTATTTTCCCAAAAAATTGCCCGTGTCACTGCCGATGATGTTGGTAGTGTTCGGTATGTTGATCGGCTATTTCGTCAAAGGTTTACCTGCATTTAACCCACTCAATTACAGCGTGGAGATTGAAAAAGTCACCGAATTGGTGGTGCTGCTGTCATTGGTTGGCTGCGGTATCAAGCTTGACAGTCCACTGCGCTGGAAGACGTGGCGACCTGCCGTGCGTCTGTTGGCGGTCACGATGCCGCTGTGTATCCTTGCGATGGTCGTGATGGGATATTATGTGTTTGGCTTGAGTATCGCAGCGGCGGTGCTGCTGGGCGCGGCGTTGGCGCCCACCGATCCTGTACTGGCGGCAAGCATTCAAGTTGGGCCGCCCAACCAAAACGAAGATGAAGATGTGACGCGCTTTAGCCTAACTGCCGAGGCAGGGCTGAACGATGGTTTGGCGTTTCCGTTTGTATTTTTGGCATTGGCACTGGCGACATCGGCAAACCAAAACCAAGGCTTTGATTTACATGACTGGCTGCATTGGTTTGGCGTAGATGTGGTGTGGAAAATCGGCGCGGGCGTGGGTGTTGGTTTTTTGGTCGGTAAGTTTTTGGCAAAGTATTTATTTTCTCAAAAAAATCCAGGCTGCGTACAGCAAGGCTTTATGGTTATTGCCTTAATGCTCATTTCGTATGGCTTGTCTGAATTGGTGCACGGTTACGGCTTTTTAGGCGTGTTTATCGCGTCACTGACGTTTCGCCGCCAAGAGGTAGACAACAAGTACCATGAAAAACTGCACAACTTTGCCGAGCAAACCGAAGGCTTGTTTATGGCATTGGTGATGGTGTTTTTGGGGCTGCTACTGGGGCAGATTTTTGCCAGTTCGGCAAATGTGACATGGCAAGTGTATGTCGTTAGCTTGGTGTTCTTGCTGCTTGTACGCCCGATTGCTGGCGTGTTGGGGCTGATTGACCTACCCATGAGTTGGAGCGAACGTCTGGTGACAGGTGGGCTTGGGATTCGTGGCATCGGCACGTTTTATTATATCGCATACACCATCAACCAAGATTTGTTTAGCGCCAATGAGGAGATCAAAATTTGGGTGATTTGTGTGGTTACGGTGGCATTGTCCGTGTTTATCCATGGCTTGACTGCCAACCGTTTGCTCAAAATGACCAAATAGACCGATTGTAAACCAACAAAAAAAGCAGCCGTCACGCTGCTTTTTTGATGCATTTTTGGCAAAAATAAAGCAAAACCTAGCCGCCACCGACTGCCTGCACCACCTCAATCACCATGCCATCGGTCAAAGTCACGTTGGCTAGTTGGCTTTTTGGCACCAATTCACCGTTGATTTCTACCGCAAAGCGACCTTGGGTTTGTGCCATTTCATCCAAAAATAACTGTAAATTTTGGTGCAACGTCTGCATGACGCGCCCGTTTAAACTCACCTGTGGCATACTGCCTCCTTAAACAACTCAACCATACCCTCAATAATTTGCCGCAACTGCCCATGCCAGCCACAGCCAAGCGACGATAAAAAGCGTGCCGCCAATCGGCGTAATCGCACCCAACCAACGCGGCATACCCAGTGCCATCAAATACAACGATCCTGCAAACAGCACAATGCCAAACTGCATCAGCCAAGCCACCGATTTGGGCGCAAGCTGCAAGCGTATCAACACAGCAACGATCAGCAGCCCAAGCGCGTGATAAAAAAAGTACTGCGTGCCGGTATGCCACCAAGCCAACTGCTCAGCGTTCAAGCGCGCCTTAAGCCCGTGCGCGGCAAACGCACCGCTTGCTACTGCGATTGCCAAATTGATGCTTGCGACACTTAACCAATTCATGTTGTGAATAACCCCAATGATTAAATGACCTTACAATGGCGATTACGGTTCCAAATCCAATTGCAAATGCGTGTTGGCAAGCATTGCCTCACGGATTTTATCCATAGCGTTCTTCTCAATTTGGCGTACACGCTCAGCAGAGATATTGTACTCAGCGGCAAGCTCATGTAGCGTGGATTTTTGCTCATTGAGCCAGCGCTGCTGCACGATATCGCGTGAGCGGTCATCCAAAGTCAGCATCGCCTCTTGCAAAGCGGTGTTGTTGCTTTGCTCCCAGTCCGCGTCTTCCACCAAATCGGCAGGATTGGCCTCATCTTCTAAGTAATATTGCGGCGCGTAGCGTCCTTCGTCTTCATCGTCACTTTGTGCCTCAAATGACGCATCATATGAGGTCAAACGGCTTTCCATCTCAAGCACTTGTTTGACGGTGACATTAAGATCTTTGGCAATCGCTTCGGCTTCTTCAAGCGTCAGCTGGTTGTTGGTTTTTTTCAGCGAACGTAAATTAAAAAACAGCTTGCGGTGCGCTTTGGTCGTGGCAACCTTAACAATACGCCAGTTGCGAATGACAAATTCATGAATTTCCGCCTTAATCCAATGCACAGCAAACGACACCAAGCGTACGCCTTTGTTGGGGTCAAAGCGTTTGACGGCCTTCATCAAGCCCACGTTGCCTTCTTGAATTAAATCGCCCTGTGGCAAGCCATAGCCCGAGTAGCTACGCGCAATGTGAATGACAAAGCGTAAATGCGACATGACAAGCAGCCGCGCCGCCTCCAAATCACCCTCATCGGTGTAGCGGTGGGCAAGCTCTTGCTCTTGTTCTGGCGTTAAAATCGGAATCTGATGGACAGCGTTGATATACGCGCCCAAGTTTACACCTGGTGCGGTCAGTGCGGTAGGCATAGCAGGCACGATCGCCTGTGCTGCCGATAAAGTCGGCAAGTTCTCTGCCGTGGTGACGCGGCGTGATTCTTTACTTGACGCGGTAGAACGGCGTTTGTGCTTTGGTGCTTGCCCAAATTCGTCCTCGTAGGCTTCGTCAAATTCGTCTAGCAATTCATCATATTCACCATCGTTCAAATCATCGGCAAAATCTGCCGAGGCAAACGTTTTGGCATCATCGTCCTGCGCACTGTAGGCATCAAAATCATCAAGATGATCCGCATCATCGCTATCATCTTCTAAATCATCAAGTGGCGCATCATCGGGGATGGTATCCACCTGCTTAGCACTTGCACGCCGTTTGGATGGTTTGGGCGCAATGTGGTCATCGTCGGTTAAAGTCGCTTGAGCGGTGGTTTTAGCAGAAGTCTTGCGAGCCATAATCAGCCTAAAAATTATAAATATTTAAAATAGTTTAAAATAAACAATGGGGTGGGCGTTGCCTATCGATAAAGAAAATACAACCAGAAGTCAAAAACAGTATGCCCTAAACACTGGTGTTTGATAAGTGGGATTTAGCAATTTTTGGTTATCAACAAGTGAATGATTGTAGCAGCGTTTTGCCCATTGTGTGCTAAGGTGGTATCAGATGCAGGCGTATGGGCAATCACCAGGCCATGCCCCGCCATACGACAAAATGCGCCAATGTCGTGCTCACTGTTTGGGTCGGTGGCGGTGAGATACACGCAATCACCGCATGCAGTGGTTTTGAGGGCGATTTTTAGCTTCAGTAAGGGCAGGGGGCACGCCATTGTCTTGCCATCGATGTAATGCTGCAACACCGCGCCTGTAGGTGCGCTCAATCCACTGCCGTGCGCGGTATATGCCGTCAGCGCGTGCTTCAGCGCCTGCCAATCTTGCGCAAAATCAGTTTGCTTGGCAAGCGCGTCAGCAACGCTAGGTAGGTTGGCAGCTTGGTCGGTCATACGGGCAAATTTTCCTTTAAAGCTTGTTGGGAAAATAAATTTTGCAATTAACGCTTTTTGAAATCAACGCCAAAGACGCAATGGTTGATATCGCCATTGGTAAGCTATGTTACAAAAATCGGCTAAACTGTGGCACGGGCGCAAAATCGGTTATGCTATGCTATCAATCACTCATTGTTACTATTTGCAATATCTAATCAACACCATGAGCGCAATTGCCAATGTCTAAATTTAAGTCTTGTTGCTATCTTGGTGTATTAGCCGTCAGTTGGGTGGGGGTGATGGCGCATGGTGCGGTACTGTCGCCAACGCTTACACCCAATACCAGTCCAAACCTGTTGGGCACTTTGCATACCCCGCATACCCCGCCGCCTGTTGCGCGTACAATTATAACCCAGTCTGTTGAGTCAGTTCCATTTCAGCGTGTAACCTCAACACCAACGCCCAATGCATGGGCAAGGCGCCTGCCAGAGATGACCAGTGGTGAAGGGTTTATCAGTCAGCAACAAAACCGCCAACTTGGTGAATGGGCCTTGCGCCAAATTTATCATGACGCGCCGTTGATTGATGACCCATGGCTGCAATACAGCCTTGAGCAATTGTGTTGGCAGATGAACGCCAGCGTGCGCCGCGAAGCACCTTTGGCGTTGGTGGTGATCAATGAGCCACAAATCAACGCGTTTGCCGTGCCCTCGGGTTTGATTGGGCTAAACGTCGGCTTGTTGGATAAAGCGCGTAACATTGATGAATTGGCAAGTGTGCTGGCGCATGAGATCGCCCACGTCAGCCAACGCCATTTTGAACAGCGCAGCGATGAGAAAAACAAACAACTTGCCACCCAAGTCGGCGGCTTGTTGGCAGGTTTGTTGGCGGCAAAGGTCAGTGATGGTGATGCAGGCGCAGCGGTGATGATTGGCACGCAGACCATCAGCGCCAACCAGATTGCAGCGTTTAGCCGTGCACAAGAGCGTGAAGCCGACCGCGTGGGTATGCAAATCATGGCGCAGACGGGTTATGACGTGCGCGCGATGCCAAGCTTTTTTGCACTGCTCAATCAGCAGCATCCCATGCCCACCAAGCGTTTGATACCAAGCTTTGTCATGAGCCACCCCTTGACCGCGGAACGCTTGAGCGAAGCCACCGACCGCGCCCGTGCGTATGGCGCAACCACCACCACCCAACAAAAAACCGCCGACTACGCCACACGCAACGCCCTGTTTGACCAAGTGCAATGGCGCGCACGCTATTTAGCAAAACTGACTAACCGCGCCGAGCTGATCCAAGCCGTCAATAACAACGCGCGTAATCTACAAAACGCCAATGGCGCACGCCTCGCACTTGTCATGAGCTACCTTGACACGCGCGAATACGCCGCCGCAAGTCATGTTCTTGCGCCCTTACAGCCGATGATCGCCAATTTGTCTGATCCATTGGCGGTCATGGTTGCCGCAAGCCTAGATGAACGCCAAGGCGATGTTCGCGCCGCGCTTGATCGACTCACTCGTCTAAGCCGTCTGCTACCCGAACGCCGCGATGTCAAATACGCGCTTGCCGACGTGTATTTGCGCCAAGCCCCAAGCCGTACCAACGCGCAAGCTGTGATGGATTTGATGCTACCCATCAGCCGCCAGTATCCAACCGACTTACACGTGTGGCAAAATTTGACCCAAGCCAGTGAGCAGCTAAGCAAGCTGTCCACAGGTAGCCAGCAAACCTTATACCAAGCCAATACCTTACGCTACCGCGCACAAGTTGAATATTGGCACAATGACTTGACCCAAGCCGTCACCTCATTAAACCAAGCCAAACGCCTTGCCCAAACCTTACCCAGTACGCAAGCCGCGCCTGTATTGGCCAGCATTAATCAACAAGCCGAGCGCGTGCAGGCTGCCCACCGCTTTAAACCGTCTTAATCGCGCACATGATCCTGCACACTTTCACCCACTGGTGAAAAATCCAACCAATTTGCCAAAACTGCTGCCAACGCATCGATGCCTTGTTTTTTGTGCGCTGAAAACAACTGCACGCTGCTGGCAAGGCGCAGCTTATCCAACTCACGCTTGACTTGCAGTAACGTATTCTTACTGGCACCAAATGGCAGCTTATCCGCTTTGGTCAATAACACATGCACAGGCAAATTGCCATCATGCGCCCAGTGTAGCATTTGGCGGTCAAAATGCGTCAACGGATGGCGAATATCATTGAGCAACACCAAGCCAATCAGACTTTGGCGCGACACCAAATAACGCTCAAGCTCAGTTTGCCAATCTTTTTTTAAGCTCTCAGGCACCGCCGCATAGCCATAACCTGGTAAATCGACTAACCGCTGCTCACGCTCACCCATATGAAAAAAATTAATCATCTGTGTGCGCCCTGGCGTTTTTGACGCGCGCGCCAGTTGGCGTTGGTTGGTGATAGCATTGATACAAGACGACTTGCCTGCATTTGAACGCCCTGCAAACGCCACCTCGCGCCCTGTGTCAGGTGGGCATAACTTAAATGTTGGTGCAGACAGCAAAAACTGGCATTGCTGCAACCAGCGTCGGGTGGCTGCCTGCGCGTCAGCGTTGGTGGTATCAGATAGGGGAGAGAATTGAGCGTCCGTCATGGTATGCTACTACGCAAAGTTTTAAAAAAATTGGCACTATTGTAGCAGGTCTGGGCGGTTTATGGCATAATAATCCCTTAAAGTAAATGTTGAATTGCAAACACATGACCACGCTGAGCAATTTTTTAAGCGCGATACTTGGCTAAGATGACAGATAGATGTTTGTCATGCCACCATTGTGTAACAAATAATGCGGTAATTTGTCTCAACAATTGCTATAATAGTCGATAACCTTTGTAACCTCGGCGTATGGTACGACACATTGCCCACCATCACGCCACAGTGCCAGTAGGCGCGTTTTGCTTGACTAACCTAAATGCCTACGTACCGACTGCAAGCTGATTGTTGCCAGCGATTTGACCCAGCGATTTGAATAGGAATCGTGAATGATGAAAAAAATAATCACCGCGGCAAGCCTATTGTTGGCAAGCCTAAGCATCCATGCCGCGCCAACTGTGCCCAAATATGACATTGCTGCTGGCAAGGCGATTGCCGAATCAGTATGCGGTGCGTGTCATGGTGTTGATGGTGTAAGTACCGTACCTGCCCAGCCAAACTTAGCAGGGCAAAACGTTAAATACCTCTACAAACAATTGACGGACTTCAAAGCAGGGCATCGTAAAAACGCCATCATGTCCGTGCAAGCGTCTAACTTAACCGACCAAGACATGGCAAACGTCGCAGGTTATTATGCCAGCCAACCACGTTGGGGCGTAGGTTATGCCAATCCTGAAACCGCCTCTGCCGCGCAAAAGTTGTTTTATGGTGGAGATAGCTCACGCGGTGTGATTCCTTGTGCAGGCTGTCACGGTGCTAAAGGTAACGGCAATGACTTTGCCGCTTTCCCCCGTATTGGTGGACAGCACAGCGCCTACATCGCAACGCAGCTTAAACTGTTCCGTGCAGCAGGGCGTGATGATGACGTTTCGGATCCCACCCAATTACGCATGAATGACTCTGCCAAAAAAGGCGAAAAGGGCATGATGCAAACGGTTGCCTCGCGTCTATCTGACCATGATATCAAAATTTTGGCAGACTTTATCAGCGCAGTACACTAACGCATCTTTTCAAACAATAAAACCCAAGTTTAGACTTGGGTTTTTGCATTTTTTCTCTGTAAAAATACATGTGATCGGCATAATATTAGCGTGCATAGCTTTATAAAAAATTGGTCTATTGGCGCATAACGAATTTGATAAACAAAAATTATCCTTAAAAAAAAGCACAACCCACAGTATTTACTTGTAAGTAATTTAGTTTGTCAGGTGATTTAGTAGACTTGGCTTGTTGCAAGCTACAAAAACAATTTTTAACAACCAGATATAAAAAAAAGAGCCACCAACAGGCAGCCCTTTTTTAGGTGTATGACCTAAGTGCAATTACGCAGTTACTTCAGAAACCACACCAGCACCTACTGTACGACCACCTTCACGAATCGCAAAGCGCAAGCCTTTGTCCATCGCGATTGGGTGAATCAATTCAACGCTCATCTCAACGTTGTCACCTGGCATTACCATTTCAACGCCTTCTGGCAAAGTGATCGCACCAGTTACGTCAGTGGTACGGAAGTAGAATTGTGGGCGGTAGCCATTCAAGAATGGAGTGTGACGACCACCTTCTTCTTTTGACAACACGTATACTTCTGCGTCAAATTTGGTGTGTGGTTTGATTGAGCCTGGTTTTGCCAAGACTTGTCCACGTTGTACTTCTTCGCGTTTGGTACCACGTAGCAAGACACCACAGTTCTCGCCTGCACGACCTTCATCTAGCATTTTGCGGAACATTTCTACACCTGTACAGGTGGTTTTTTGGGTTGGTTTGATGCCGACAATTTCGATTTCTTCACCAACTTTGATGATGCCTGATTCTACACGACCTGTTACAACGGTACCACGTCCAGAGATTGAGAATACGTCTTCGATTGGCATCAAGAATGGTTTGTCAATCGCACGTTCTGGTTCTGGAATGTAGCTGTCTAGGGTTTCTAGTAGTTCTACAACAGCTGGTTCACCGTATTTGCCATCATTGCCGTTTAGGGCTTCTAGAGCTGAACCTTTGATGATTGGGGTGTCATCGCCAGGAAAGTCGTAGCTTGATAGTAGCTCGCGTACTTCCATTTCAACCAGTTCTAGTAGCTCTTCGTCGTCTACCATGTCACATTTGTTTAGGAATACCATGATGTATGGTACGCCTACTTGGCGTGATAGTAGAATGTGCTCACGTGTTTGTGGCATTGGGCCGTCGGTGGCTGATACGACTAGAATCGCGCCGTCCATCTGGGCTGCACCGGTGATCATGTTTTTAACATAGTCAGCGTGCCCTGGGCAGTCTACGTGCGCGTAGTGG
>NZ_BCUL01000032.1 GCF_001591265.1 Moraxella atlantae NBRC 14588
TTACTCAATGAAAGCTCACGATAAGTCGGCTTTTGCCTTTCAATGGTCAAACGTGGATTAACCGCCGCTGAGAAAATATCAAACTCTTCTCGAACGTTACGCACACCTTTATTGGTCTCGTTAAAATGGCTTAGTACAAAACGTTGGTCATCCGTGGCATTGACACCGATTTTTGCCAATACGCCTGTTTTGTCAAGGGCAGAAGACGGTACCTCATCGCCGCCTAGGTAATTTTTATAGCCCTTGCCTGCGGTGTAGTTTTCTTGGTCCACTTTGTTGGCGTTTAACAAGAAATCAAAAGCACCTGCTTTGCCATAAACCGCGCCACCATATGAATGCTCATCGTTGGTGCTGTAACCTGCGTTAACTTTAAATCCAAGGCTCTGACCAGGCTCTAACAAATCTTCGGCATCAAGGGTTTTGGCTATAATCGCCCCATTGGTGGCACCGATGCCTGCAGACGCAGAACCTGCACCCTTTTGCACGCTGACGATTTTGACCATGGAGGGGTCTAACATAAAACGACCTTGATGGTACAAAATAGAACTATCAGAGTAAGCGTTGTCGATTTTGACATCAATCGAATTTTGTCCCATGCCACGGATGGTAATGTATTGAGACGTACCATTACCATTGCCAAAATCAATCGCAGCATCTTTTTTCATCAGCTCACGCAGCGTGGTGGCTGTGCTTTCATCTTTTTCTTGCAGGGTCACCACATCGGTCTGAATTTTTGATCCTTGTTTGTCAAGGCTTACGCTCAACGAACCCAATTGTACGATCGGCTCTTTGTTATTGTGTGCCGTATCGGCAAAACTTGTCTGAGAGGTCATGATACCAACGATTGCTAAGCTAAGAGAAGTTTTTGCAAGGTATTTCATCAATGTTGCACTCCAAATGTTAAAGTAATGTAACCATCATTTACAAACGAGAATAATTATAATTTATGATAAAACAAATGTAAATAATAATTGCCATCATTTACAAACGAAAATTATTAAGGATTTTTAGAATTAAAAAACGTTATTTCTTACGATTGTTAAAAAACGCTGTTTGCCCACAAAATTAAAGCCTGTTTTTTGATAAAAAAATACCGCCTGCTAGGACGGTATTTTTTAAAAACGGTAAAGGATTATTTGTTGTCGTCTTTGACTTCAGTAAATTCTGCATCTACCACGTCATCGTTTTGGCTGCTTTGTTCAGGCTGCGCTTGTGCACCTGCGTTAAAGGTACCATCTGTTGCCCCTGCACCTGCATCAGCGTAGATTTTTTGGCTAACTGGTAAGAAGGCATTGTCCAATGCTTCAAGTTTTGCCTTGATATCCGCTGTGTCGTTTTCTTTGGTGGCAGCTTCTAGCGCGCTGATGGCCGCTTCAACGTTGGCTTTATCATCGGCAGTGACTTTGTCGGCTGCGTCTTTTAGAGCATTTTGTACGGCATGGATGCGTCCATCGGCTTCGTTGCGTGCTTGCGCAAGGTCGGCAAACTTGGCATCTTCAGCGGCATTGGCTTCGGCATCACGAATCATTTGCTCAATTTCAGCGTCTGATAGACCTGAGTCGGCTTTGATTTGAATGCTTTGTGCTTTGCCTGTGCCTTTGTCTTTTGCCGAGATGTTCATGATACCATCGGCGTTGATGTCAAAGGTCACCTCAATTTGTGGCACACCACGTGGCGCTGGTGGAATACCAGTCAAGTCAAATGTACCCAATAGTTTGTTTTGGTTAGCGACTTTACGCTCACCTTGGTACACTTGAATGGTTACTGCAGGTTGGTTGTCGGCAAACGTCGAGAATACCTGTGATTTCTTGGTTGGAATCATGGTGTTTTTCTCGATGATTGGGGTCATCACGCCGCCCGCGGTTTCGATACCCAAGGTCAATGGGGTCACGTCAAGCAACAATACGTCTGTTTTGTCACCTGCCAATACCGCGCCTTGTACTGCTGCACCCATAGCCACTGCTTCGTCTGGGTTCACGTCTTTACGTGGTTCTTTGCCAAAGAATTCTTGGACTTTTTGTTGTACCAATGGCATACGGGTTTGACCACCGACCAAAATTACGTCGTCGATGTCACTTGCTTTTAGACCAGCATCTTCCAAGGCAACTTTACAAGGCTCAATGGTGCGATTAACCAAGTCTGTCGTTAAGCTTTCTAGTTTGGCACGGGTCACATTAACAACCAAGTGTTTTGGACCTGAGGCATCAGCGGTAATGTATGGCAAGTTGATATCAGTGCTTTGTGAGCTTGATAATTCAATTTTAGCTTTTTCAGCAGCTTCTTTTAGACGTTGCATTGCCAACGGATCGCCTTTTAAATTGACGTCGTTGTCTTTTTTGAATTCTTCAACCAAGTAATCGATTAGTGCCAAATCAAAGTCTTCACCACCCAAGAAGGTGTCACCGTTGGTTGAAAGCACTTCAAATTGTTGTTCGCCATCTACGTCAGCGATTTCGATGATTGAAATATCAAATGTACCGCCACCTAAGTCATAGACAGCAATTTTACGGTCACTGCCGCCTTTTTTGTCCATACCATATGCCAAAGCCGCTGCGGTTGGCTCGTTGATGATACGTTTAACATCAAGACCTGCAATTTTACCCGCATCTTTGGTCGCTTGACGTTGGCTGTCATTGAAGTACGCAGGTACAGTCACGACGGCTTCGGTCACAGGCTCGCCAAGATAATCCTCAGCGGTTTTTTTCATTTTTTTCAAGACTTCGGCAGAGATTTGTGGCGGTGCCATTTTTTTGCCATTGATTTCGACCCACGCATCACCGTTATCGGCTTTAACGATTTTGTAAGGTACCATGCCGATATCTTTTTGGACGACTTTGTCATCAAAACGGCGACCAATCAAGCGTTTGATAGCAAACAAGGTGTTTTTTGGGTTGGTAACTGCTTGGCGTTTTGCCGATTGACCAACCAAGATTTCGCCGTCATCTTTGTAAGCTACGATCGATGGGGTGGTGCGTGCACCTTCAGCGTTTTCGATCACTTTAACGTTATCGCCTTCAAGCACTGCCACGCACGAGTTGGTAGTACCTAAGTCAATACCAATAATTTTTGCCATGTTTATTTACTCCAATTTGTTATTGTTGCTAATAGGCGTTTATTTTTCAATTACTTAATAAACGCCTTAGCGGTTGCTTTGCTATATCGGTATTGGGTGTGTGGAATTCAAGTTTTTTCCAAGCAATTTATTATCCAATATCGATAATTTTTGTTTGCCAATTTTGATGGCTTAGCCACCAACGCGTACCATTGCAGGGCGCAGTAGGCGGTCGTGAAGCTTGTAGCCTTTTTGCAACACTTCACCAACTTTGCCATTCTCGGCTTGTGGGTCAATGCCAACGGCTTCGTGGTAGTCCGCATCAAAGTCTTCACCTTGTGGGTTAATGGCATGAATGTGGTTTTTTTCAAGCACATTCAAGAGTGATTTGTGAGTCAGTTTAACGCCTTCAAGCACAGGGTCACTGTCGTCTTGGCTGCTTGCGATGGCACGCTCTAGGTTATCGACCACGTCTAGCAGTTCGCGGGCAAAACGCTCAAGGGCAAATTTTTTGGTTTTTTCGGCTTCTTGCTCCATGCGGTTGCGAGCGTTGTAGGCTTCGGCATTGGCACGGGCATGGGCTTCTTTGGCTTCTTTAACCTGCCCTTCAAGCTCAGCGATGCGTTGCTCAAACATGGCTGGGTCAATTTGGCTGTCGATGATTTTGGGCTCGACGCTTGGGTCAGATTCTTCAATCGCATCGCCAAGTACGTTCGATACGGCTTCGGTTTGATTGAGTTGTTCTTGGTGCAATTGGCTGTTGGTGGTGCTTTGCTCAGCTGACATGGTGTTCTCCGTGTTGTTGTGTTTCAAGAAACAAGGTGAAAATGGCAATACACTTGCAGAAAATTTGGGATTTTACCCCTGTTAAAAAGTCTAGTCATGGTTATGATGTTGTGGCGAAAACTTTTCAAGCAGCTGATCGGATTTTAGCAGGGTTTTGTCGAATTTTTTTGTTGATAAAACGTTGTTGGCTAAAGACTGGCTAAACAATGTGCCAGCTTATTTCAACTTCATTGACTTCCTCCCCTCCCTAAAGTGAGGGGATTCCTTCTACAAGACGGTCAAGCCCGACCGCAAGAATGTTCCGACTGGCGTTAATATCTCTATCATGCCGTGTGCCACACTTCGCACAAGTCTACTGCGAGCATAGCTCTTGTCTTGCGAACGGGCAAAGCAGTGCTTTGCTTATCCGTTCTCATCTCTTATTCGCAAACCTGCTCTACCTTTCGGACTGTTGCTGTCGATTTGACCGCAACACGAACAAGTCACGGCGTGCATAGCCCTTGTCTTGCGGACGGGCGAAGCAGTGCTTCGCTAGTGCCGTCCTCAGGTAGTGTATCGTTCATTTACGATTTCAAAACGGCAACCTGCGTGCTCGCACTTGTAGGTCAGTTGTCGTTTGAGTTCAAACCAACCTGCATCGTAAACCGATTTGGCTAGTTTGCCTTTTTTGCTGTTAAATTGGGTGGTTTTAACATCACCAACCACGATTAGCGCGTTATCTTTGACTAATCGGGTGGTGAATTTGTGGATGAGGTCTTGGCGGGTATTTTTGATTTTGGCATGGATTGCCTTAACACGCTGTTTGTTTTTGGCACGTTGGGCGATAGCTAATTTTTTAGCCCATGCTTGGGTCTGTTTGATTTGCAGTTTATCACCTTTTGAGGTGGTGGCATTGTCTTTAAGCCCTAAGTCAATACCGACACTACCTGCTCCGCATTGGGTTTTAGGGTATTCTTTGACGGTGATACAGGCATACCAACGGTTACGGCTGTCTTGTACAATCTCGCAGGTGTTTATTTGATACAGCGATAGATTGTAGCTGTCCCATAGGTCGATGATGAGTTTTTGTCCTTTGGCTAGGCTTAGTTGTAGTGTTGATTTTAAGCCCTTTTTGCCTGTTTGGTGGGTGGCAATGTGTTTAATAGCGGATTGTTTAAATGGTAGCCAGCCGAGTGATTTATGTTTTGAGTTTGGGTTGTTGGTTCGCCATGATAGTTTGGCTTTTTTGCATTGGCGACGCGATTTGGCATGGGTTTCGTTGATGGCTTGGATGGTTTGCGAGTGTAAGCCAAGAAATTCGCCGCTACCTCTGGTATATTCGTTTAGGTCATAGGCTGAAAAGAATTTGCCTGTTTTTTGTAGGTACTTGTAACTCAAGTCATTGATGTAGTTCCATACGAAATTAACCGAACCGCTTAGGCGGTTTAGTTGGTCTGTGTGTTTGTCTCGTATGCGTAGCTTGAGTGTTTTCATGGGTTTATTTTAACATATTTAGTATCTTATCGTGTGTAAGCATAGCTACAGAGTTGCCTTATATCCACCGCCTGAAGTCGGTGGTTTTACGGCAACGGAAGATAAATTTTGGTTAAGTTTTAAGGTTTTGTCATTTATAAACGCACCAGTGCACCTGTGACAGCGTCACGGATTTGGCTGGGCTGGGTGTAGCCGAGCGTGGGCGCGTCTAGATAGCCAATGGCATCACCAAAGTACGCTTGCGCGTCAGCGAGCAAGGTAGCAGGCTTGCCACCGCTTGGGTTACAACTGGTCGAAACCAAAAAGCCGTATGGATTGGCAGGGTTGGTTGTGGCAATGTGGGTGCATAGTTTGGCGATGGTGGTATGCGGCGCGATTACACGCACGGCAAGGCTGGCACGCCCACCTGTCAGCCAGTCGGGAATATCTATTGCCTTGGGGATGGGTAGCAGCCATGTGTTGGCTTGGCGTTGGGTGGTGGCTTGAGGGTTGGCGGTTTGGGTGTTGGTTGGCGTGGTATGCTCAGCAGCAGTGTGCCAACTGGCTAGGATTTGCTCACGGTGCGCGGCAGATAAATCGGTTAAAAACGCTGTGATATAATCGGCACTGGGTGTGAGTACGATCAAGCCTTTTTCGATGGTGCGGTCTTTGAGGGTAAGCAGTGCGCTGACGGCAGGGCGGTTAAACGGGTCACAGCCAATACCCCACACCGCTTCGGTGGGATAAGCGAGTAAATGGCCTTTTTGCAACCATGCGGTGGCTTGGTCAAGCTGTTGGGAGCTAAATACGTTCATGGGCTACCTTAATCTTTGGGTTGGTTATCATGCACGGCAGCGCATGTATAAACCGCCTTGCTGCATGACGAATCCCATCAATTCTAGCTCAATCAGCCAGCCCGTCAAGGTGGCGATATCGGTTTGGCTTTTTGCCAGTAGCGCGTCCATGTCTTGCCCGACCCAGTCCATTTGGTTGAGTAAGCCCAATAGATAGGTGGGCAAGTCTGGATTTTCAGCCGTCATTGGTTGATGGCTAGGTGGTGTCTCGGTAGTTGGCTGACTCACGGGTACGGCGTGGAGCGTGGGCACAATGTCAGCATTTGGCGTTGGTTGTACGGCTCGTTGTGGTGTGACTGGTTTTGACACAGCTTGCTGTGCGGTGAGCGGTGATTGAAACACCGCCAAGTCTTCTAAAATCTGGGCAGGATGATCCACCAACGTTGCGCCATCACGAATTAGCTGATGGCAGCCTTTGGCATTGACGTTGTCGATATGACTGGGCACAGCAAATACCTGTTTGCCTTGTTCATTGGCAAGGTTGGCGGTAATCAGCGAACCGCTTTTGAGCGCAGCTTCGACAACCAACGCGCCAAGGCTTAAACCTGCCACCAGTCGATTACGCAGCGGAAAATTGTATTTGGTTGAAGGCGTATCGGGCAAAAACTCGCTAATCACACAGCCACCACTGGCGATGATATGCTGCTTAAGGTTGGCATGGTGTTTGGGATAGCATAGGCGAATACCGTTGCCAAGTACCGCCACCGTACGCCCCTGACGGGTAGGATGGGTCTGTGTCAATGCACCAAGATGGGCTTGCTTGTCAATGCCTTCTGCCATGCCGCTTGTGATCCACAAACCTTCATATGCCAAATATTGCGCCATATCAAAGGCGATTTTGTCGGCATGAGCACTGGGTTTGCGGCTACCCACGATAGCAAGCTGCGGCATGGCAAGCGCCTGCACATTGCCTTGATAAAACAACAACGGCGGTGGGTCGTATAATTGCTTGAGGCTGGCAGGGTACGCGCTATCGGCATAAAACACGATTTGGTACTCACCGCAAGCCAATTGGCTGCAGATGCGCTCAATATTTTTATCCACCCGTCCTACTTGGATAAACTCGCCAAACCGCTTGATATGGCTGGCATGCACGCCTGCTGCTTGCCAATCGGTAGTCGATTTTGTCAAGGCTTGTGCAGGCGTGCCAAACGCTGCCAATAGTTTGGCAAAGCTTGCCGTGGACATATTGGTCAATTGCCATAGCGTGAGGCTAGCACGCTGGGCGGCATTAAGTGGTGCCAAACTGATGATTACCTTTTATCGGTACCCATCAAACTAGTCTTGATCACGCGGTGACATAAGATAGTCATCAGCGCGGATTGGACTTTCGGCATCAAGCACATACGCATAGCTGATGTTATCAAAGGTTTTAAATACCATCACATGCCCGATTTCTTCACTTGGCAAACGCACCACTGCGCCTTTGGTGGTGCCAAAGTTGTCTTGCACTGTCGCGCCTTTTTGATAAACCGACAGCACATCACCTGCCTGTGCGCCTTGACGGCTGCCCAAGTTAATCGCTACCACACCATCACGCCCCACGCTGCTTAGCGCGTCCATGATACGAATCACACGCCCACCACGGCTGACTTGGGCGGCGCGTGGGTAAAACATCGGCGGCAAATAGTTACCAACTTCCACAAACACGCGGTCGCCTTCACGCACCTCTTGTCCATAAGACGCGGTCAAACGTAAGCTTGACACGCCGTTGCTGGCAACATCGGTGACTTTACCCGATGCCACTTGAGTGACCTCAAGCCCGATAACCGCGCGTGTGGTTGGATCGACATACGGCTGCCCTGCGCGATACACGCCATAGTGTTGCCCCACAATTAGCGGCACGCCTTTGGCATAAATAGTGTCGCCCGCGCCTGTGATGATGTTTTTGTTTTTTGAAGCCAATACATAGGGTGTGGTATTAAAATCATCAGGTGAAACAATGACCGTACGGCTAAGCCAAGACTCGATCGAGGTCAGCGGAATTGTCGGAATACTACCTGCCAGCTCTGACGGCGCAGGCTCGATATCTATCGCTGGCTGACTGGCGGCTTGTTCTACGCCTGCACAGCCCGTACCTGTGTCAATACCAACCAAAGTTCTACCTTTAACCACGCACAAAATCAGCACATCATTGGGATAAATTAGGTTGGGATTGCGTACTTGCTGATTAACCGCCCAAATCTCACGCCAACGCCACGGGCTATTTAGGTATTTGCCCGAAATATCCCACAACGTATCGCCTTTTTTGACCACATAGCGGTTGGGTGCTTCGGCTTTGATGGTTGGCGGTGGGTTGTTAGCAGCATTGGCACTGCCCAGCGCGCAGCAGGCTAATAGACCTATGCACAGTGCTTTGAGCTGTGCTTTGGTTTGGTTTTTAAAAGAAGGTGAAAAAAAACGCGCATTTGGCTTCATTGTTGGGTTCCTGCAAACTATCACCAACGCCAGTTATTGCTTAGCGATTGGGCTTATTTTATCGGCTATCTTACCGTAAAGCGTAAAATTGTAATCGCGGCTTAGCATAGCACAAAATTTAGCCAAAGTTACAAGCTTTATCAGCCAATTACGGCGTTTTATCTTACGTTTTGACCTAGACTGTCATTAGACCAGTTCTAAAACAGCATTGTAATCGCGGTGTATTTGCCCCATCAATTAGCCATGACTCAATCGCATTGCGCTTGTTGTTTGGTAAAATCAATTGACTTGATTCAATGCTTTCATCCAAGCGCCGATATTTTATTGCTATAATGCAAGGTTTAAAAAATCGCAGGCTTGCGCTAGCAACTGCGCTTGACTGGTTGGCACAAGAGGTGACTATGGCAATTCGTACAATTTTGGCTTATCCTGATCCGCGTTTACGCACGCTGGCGCGACCTATTGAGCGTTTTGATGCGGATTTAAAAACGCTGATTGATGATATGTTCGCCACCATGTATGATGCCAATGGCATTGGGCTGGCTGCCACGCAAGTAGACGAGCATATCCAGCTGGTGGTAATGGACTTATCGGAAGATAAAAGCCAACCGCGCGTGTTTATCAACCCTAAAATCACGCCGCTGGTTGAAGATTTGCACACCTATGAAGAAGGCTGCTTGTCCGTGCCCGATTATTATGACAAAGTAGACCGCCCTAAACGCGTAAGAATCGAGGCGCAAGACGCGGATGGTAACACCTTTGTCGAGGAAGCCGAAGGCATGCTTGCGGTGTGCATTCAGCACGAATGCGACCACCTAAACGGTAAATTGTTTGTCGATTATTTATCTAAACTCAAGCAAGACCGCGCACGCGACAAGGTACGTAAAGTGCTCAAAAACCGCGAGCGTGAACAAGCATAACCCAAACCATGTTTTTTAACTGGCATATTTAAACTTGTAAAAAATTTAGGCTACATCCATGAACCATCGCCCTGCCCGCACTGCCAACGTCACCCGCGACACCGCCGAAACCCAAATCCGCGTTGCCATCAACCTTGACGGAACAGGGCAAGGCACGATTGACACGGGCGTGCCGTTTTTAGACCACATGCTTGAGCAAATCAAACGCCATGGCTTGATTGACATGGATATCACCTGCAACGGCGACACCCATATTGATGACCACCACAGTGTGGAAGATGTTGGTATTACGTTGGGACAGGCCTTTAAGCAAGCCATCGGTGATAAAAAAGGTATTCGCCGTTATGGGCATTTTTATGCCCCACTTGATGAAAGCCTGAGCCGTGCAGTGGTCGATATCTCAGGCCGCCCTGGGTTGCACATGGATATCCCATTTACCCGTGCGCGGATTGGCACGTTTGATGTCGATTTGTTTAGCGAATTTTTTTATGGTTTTGTCAATCATGCCATGATTACGCTACATCTAGATAATTTGAAGGGCAAAAACAGCCATCACCAAATTGAAAGCATTTTTAAGGCGTTTGCACGTGCGCTACGTATGGCGGTTGAGTATGATGAGCGCGCGCTGGATAGCTTGCCGAGTACCAAACAAGCGCTCTAAACTGGCTGTTACCACTGTATTAATGAACGCAGGCAAATGTATTATTTGACCTGCGTTTTAATTTGGCAGTTGGACTAGTTGGCTGATAGCTGTTGCTCGTTGATGTATTCGCGGTAGCCATTGACACAATCGGCATAGAATACGGCTTGGCCATTCTTGGCATCGCCTTGTTTATCAGACAGTGCTACCCAGCGCACTTCATCACATGCTGGGTTTTCGTCAGCTTTGCGTGCAACTTTGGGTAACAGCTGGTTGGTACGTTCAACAGTGGCTTGCCCTAGCTTTGCATACGTGGTTGGGTAGCTTTGTTCATTGATGGTATCGACCACGCGGCTGTAGTCTTTATTTTTCGGAATTGATTTTTTGAGCGCTGTGGTTTGCGCTGCTGCGCTTGCGCTGCTATTTTCGGCGTTTGCTGCCTTTGTCGCTTCAGTGTTTTGTGGTTTAACTTGACAACCACTTAGCAGTAGCAGACCAGCCAAAATGCAATAAGGTTTCATAATAAAATCATCCAGCTGATGAGACAAAGGGCTAGTCTTTAAAATTATTAAATTGTAGTGGCACGCCAAATTGCTTTTCTTTTAGCAATGCCATCGCCGCTTGCAGGTTGTCCCTTTTTTTGTCGGTGATGCGCACCTTATCGCCTTGAATGCTGGCAGCAACTTTAATATCCGACGCTTTTAATGCTTGGGTGATTTTTTTGGCGGTATCGCCGTCTAGCCCGTCTTTTAGGTCAATCACCTGTTTAACCTGCTTGCCTGCACCTGCCTTGTCTTGTGGGGCTAAGGCTTGCAGATCCACGCCGCGCTTGATCAAGTGTTTTTCCAGCATGGCGTATACGTTGTCAATTTGCAGCTCATTGTCTGCCGTGATGGTGATGGTTTTGGCTTTTTCATTTAGCTCAACGCGGATATCGCTGCCTTTAAAATCAAAACGGGTGGCAATTTCTTTTTCGGTATTTTGTACGGCGTGTTTGACTTCAAAGGTTTGCAGTTCTGAGACAACATCAAATGATGGCATGGCATACTTCCTAATGAATAATGAATAATGAATACAAAATTTGCTTGCGCTATGATAACTGATTTTAGCAATTATGAGCAATGAACCTACCTGATCGATGAGTTAAGCCGATCGCTTAAAATAAACCAAGGTTGTATTATTTAAGCAAAAACGTGCAAAAAACTAGCCAAATGCTGCACTTTAATAGCCATAACCGTACATTTGTTTACGCAGTTTATTGGTACAATCATTAAGTATTAAGCAACAAGCAATCTGATAAACACAAAATCTAACACAAGGAGCATTCATATGGCATTTAAAGATATGATTGGGCAAACCGTACCCAGCGTGACTTTTCACGTTCAAGAAAACGGTAAATGGGTCGATATTACCACCGATGAGTTGTTTAAAGGCAAAAAAGTCGTGCTATTTGCTTTGCCTGGGGCGTTTACGCCAACGTGTTCATCCATGCATTTACCGCGTTATAACGAATTGGCAGGTGAGTTCAAACGACAGGGTATTGATGACATCATCTGTGTGGCGGTCAATGACACCTTTGTGATGAATGCATGGGCAAAAGACCAAAACTGTAACAACGTGCGTGTATTGCCTGATGGTAACGGTGAGTTTGCCGAGGCTATGGGACGTTTGATTGATGATTCAGCGATTGGCTTTGGTAAGCGTTCGTGGCGTTATTCGATGTTGGTTGATGATGGCAAAATCGTGCAGATTTTTGATGAGCCACAAGACACTGACAGCGATGACCCCTATGAAAAATCAGACGCGGATACGATGATGCGGTATATCAATCCCGGCTGGACAGATAAACCTGCGGTGGCGATTTTCACCAAACCTGGTTGCCCGTATTGTGCTGAAGCCAAACAAACTTTAAGCGACAAAGGTTATGAGTATGAAGAGTTTGTTCTGGGTCAAGACGCAAGCTTAACCGCAATGCGTGCAGTCTCAGGTCGCGATACCACGCCACAGGTATTTATCGGTGGTAAGCATATCGGCGGCGATGACGATTTGCAGCGGTATTTTGCTGAGCAGTAAGTTATGGCTTGACATAAAAAAAGAC
>NZ_BCUL01000033.1 GCF_001591265.1 Moraxella atlantae NBRC 14588
GCCATCATACTTGGCGGTATCTTGGCGACTGGCGGCAATGATGCCTCCACCGATATGCCCGGTGGCATAATCACCTTTTACCACCGCACCGTCTAATACAAGGTTGCCACCGATGTTTTGATAAGTTGTACCACCAACATTGATATGGCTATTGGCATTGGTGGTGTGCGTTTCATTACCATAACCTTTTGCCATATTGGCGTTGGCAGTAATACCTGCGCCACTTTGCGTGCTGGCATACCCCCCAACCCCAAAGCCGCTTGATTGATGACTGGTACGGTCATAACCTGTGCCAGAAGCCGCTTGATACGTCACATCGCCTTCAACGTGGTTGTAGAGGTCTCCAGCTAAGTTGATGTCACTACCTGTGACGGTAAAGTCACTGTCTTTGCCTTTGCCTTGGATGTTTAATACCAAGTTATTGGCCTCAATGCTTGAGGCTTCATTTTTACTCAAGAGGCTGTCATGGGTGCTTGAGCTTGATTGTCTGCCTAGTGTGGCTTGAATGCGGGTGTTGCCAACCTCTGACAAGCCTTCTTTGCTTATTCCACCTTTTTGTATGCTATCAACTGCTTTGGTTGCCCCTTTGTCCAGTGTGCGTAGTTTACTAAAACCAGCCACCCCTGCCATGACTTTCATTTGGTCACGGTTGGTGGTTTGCCCCGCTTTTGCTAAATCTTGAATGTCTTGGGCTTGATCGACTAAGCTATTGGAGACTTTAACCGTAAGCCCTGAGGTTTTTTGGCGTTGGCTGCTGTGTGATTCGCTCGAGGCTACCGTGTTATCCACATTCGCGGATTTGGCATTGATGACCACCGTGCCATAATTGAGGTCATGCACATCGTCGGTCGTTTGGTTTTTGGCATAAACCTTACTGCCCGTTTGCTGATAATGCTCACCTGCCGTTAACACCGTGTTGCCGTTATAGGTGCCGACGACACTACCGGTGTGTGTGGTAGTGTCAGTGCTATTTTGATTGGCGGTTTTTTGGCTGCCTAGGGTGAAGCTTGCGCCACCATTGCTAAATAGCCCTGATTTTTTCTCGTTATGGCTGCTGCTTTGATGCTCATTATTGGTTGCTGCATCAATGGTGAGATTATTGCCTGCCTTTAGCGTGGTACCGCTTTGGCTAATCGCATTGGTCGCGGTTAACTGAATATCATTGCCCGCGTTTATAACCAAACGGTCGCCAGTGACATTGCCGCTAATCGCTTCATCACTGGTCGCACTGTTGCGATCTTGGGTGGTCTTACGGCTTAACAAGCCTTTGTCCGTGGTTTTGTTAGCCGTTTCAAGATTGCTGGTGGCACGGCCTTCTTTTAGCAGGATGTCTTTTTTGGCGTCCAAGTAGCTGGTGCCATCCTCACTGTGAATGGTCACTGCAGTACCCGTGATACTGCCACCTTTGGATTGAATGTAGCTACTGCCTTGGCTGGCTACCACACTACCCACATCTTGCGTTTGACCCACTTTGTAATAGTTATTGCTGTCACCAATGGCATTGGTTTGGAAACCTGTATTGAGTGCATTAAAGGCCACATCGCCTTGGGCAACCATTCTCGTGCTGCCGCCCTGATTAATCAGTTGACCGGCGTTAAAGGTGGCATTACCACCGACATCAATGCTTAAGGTGGTCAGGGGTCGACTGTTGTCATCGGTCATGCCTTGTAAGCCATCGCCCACATAGATTTGACCGATTTGATCGATACCGGTGCGCCAGGCATTGCTTTGTCCAAGCTTACTTTCGGTATGATAGGTGCTGCTGCTATTGTTTAAGTTGCCACCAATATCAAGTGCCATGGCACTATTGGTCTTAAGCGTGGCACCGATGTTGTTTAAGTCGTTTTTGGTGTTAACTTGAACAAAGTTACCTTGGATTAACCCGCCGTTTTGGTTATTGAGGTTATTGGTTTGAATGCGTAAACCATTATGGGCAACAATATTGCCTTGGTTGCTTAAGTCGCCCGTGAGCTGCATAGCCACATTACGCGCAGCAATTAAGCTACCGTCACCTTTTAGGTCACCGACTTTAGCACGTACGTAGACTTTAGGCACCAATACGGTTTGTTTGCTACCATCTTTTAAAGTAATGGTTTGTTCAACCAGCCAGACAATATCCGTGGTCAGCTGCGCCATTTGTTCAGCGGTGAGTGCAATACCAGGACGTAGGTTCATGGCTTGCGCCACAGTAACCCCATTGTCCATTAAGGCTTGGTACATGGCATCGTCAGTGGTGTAATCGCCTAAGAAACGACGACCGGTTAGGCTCATCACTTGGTCACGAATCAGCCCTTGCTCATAGTAGCCATCGCCTAAGCGCTTGTGCAGGTTGCTTGGGTCTAAGCCTAACCGCTGCATCATGTAGTCGGAGGATAGCCATTTTTTGTAGTTGGCGAAGGCTGGATCGGTTTCGATTAGGTAACCATTGGGGTTATTGGGGTCAACGTTATAAAGGCTGCTGTTCGGTAGGGTAGGGCCATTGCCGGTAACACGCACCTCTTCGGTGTATTGTGATTTGATGCTGCCGTTTAAGCTGTCAATGAGTCCATTAAGCTGTGCTTGACTGACTGATTTACCCTCTTTCTGAGCCTTTAAGATAGCATCAAGCTGCTTTTGTTGTTTTGGGGTAAGCGTGTCTGGGTTTGCCTTAGCAAATTCTGATAATAAATTAATAGCATCTTGTTTAGCTACATTACTGTTATCAGTGGTAGTAGTAGCATTATTAGCTGTTTGTGTGCTTTTTTGGAGGGTAGCTAATGCAGTGACCGCTTTGCTAAGATTATCAACAGTCGCTGCCTGCGATGGCGGCAACATTGTATCAATGTCTTTGATATTTGCGTTTAAAATCGGCAATTTGAATGAAGTAGATTCACCAACTTCAATAAAAGGCGTTTTAGGTCCTATGTCATCTAAACTTTTTTTACTACAAAGAGCATGGCAATGAACTTCTTTTAACTGATAAAACCCTTCTTTAAGTGAACTTTCTTTGCCAAGTGTGTCAGCAGGATTTACATTATTGATAAGTTCCTTACCATGAATCTCCCCTGTTTGACCTGCCAAGATAATACCCTTATCATTTTTCAAGTCAGTACCTTCTAGAAAAATGTCTTGCCCAGAAATAATTCGAGCAGGATCGGAAGCAACCACACGATCTTTTAGTGTATATATCTTATAATCGTAATCTCTATAGTCTTCACCAAGTTTCTCATTGGTATCTTTGGTATAGTAATCCCAACGTCGCTTATATAATTCATCTTTAAAGAAGAAACGTTTTTTAGAATCATCTTTAAATTGCCATTTTGATTCTTCTTTAACCGAAGTGACTTCATTGATTTTTCGGAAAGTAGAATTACCATTCAATAAACTGTCTGTCTTAATATGCATATTGCGTGCTGATTGAATGGTAGCACCAAGATTGGTAATTGTTTGGGCACTTCCAACCGCTTGATATGAATTATCCAAATCGCCACCAATATGTAACTCCCCATTACTTAAAAGCTGCGCTTGTCCATTAAAGTCGGGATTAAATATACCAGCTCGTGCAGGATTAGGATTGTTGTTTAACTGTTTAACCCCAATGTCTAAGCGATTACGCGCCGCAATCACCGGTGCCGGTTCGGATGTCACCGCATAATAAGTTGGCTCATAAGTCGTATGAGCATCAATCCACGCTTGGCTTAAACTTGGGTCGGATTCGTAGATAGGATTGCCGAAGATATCGGTACTTGTCTGCACTTGTGCATTAGAGATCGGCAATATCGCCTTATACTCAACCGCACAACCAGACCCTGGCTCACAATAATCAACCTTGGTTTTAGTGTATAAATTAGGGGTGTTATTGAGTGTATCGGCCTTAATTGCCACATAATCCCCATAAATACGACCATAGCTTAAGTTATCGAGCGTATTGCCAGCGGTCAGATAAGTTCTTGAACCATGAATCAGCCCACGGTTTTGAATATTATTGGTTGCGTTAAGCTCGATTAAATCGCCGCTTTCTAAACTCGCGTCTTTTTGGTGATCAATGTTTTGTGCGCTAACCGCTAAGCGGGTTGATGCCGCAAGCTTACCTTGGTTAGTAAAATCCCCTTGCGTGGTTAAACTTAAATTATCGGCTTCCAGCTTATCAGTCACACCATGGGTGTAGCTATCGGTCAGTGCCACATTGAGTGTGGGCGCACGTAGCTGACCGCCGGTATTGGTTAAACCTTTGCCCGTTAAATCAACTTGCTCATGGCCCTTGATTAACCCTGTGTTGTTATCCACACTGGCATTGCCGCCCACTTTAACTTGATTTGATTCAATACGGCCGCTTTGGTTGGTGAGGCTCTGGCTGACATTAAGATTTGCTGAGTCACCCGTCACGATTTGACCGTTAGTATTATTAACAACCGCGGCAGTTAACGTGGCGTTACCACTGGCGACAAACCCTTGTGATAGTGTCGCGTCTGAGGCTTGTTTGGTGTTACTGTTATTGATAGTACCCGCATTCACGGTTAAATCTTGATTGGCCAGCACCAAGCCTTGGTTGGTGTTATCCAATCCCGCTACTGTCACGTTGGTGGTATGACCGAGTAGCTGACCGGTTTGGTTGCTCACATTGGCATTACCAGCGTTTAAGCTTAACGCTTGATTAGCGGCGATTTCACCTTGGTTGTTATTGACGCTGCTACCGGTACTGGTGAGCGTCACGGTATTGGCGTTGATTCGACCAGATTGGTTATTGACGTCACCGGCATTAATGAGGGCGATGCCATTGGCTAACATCCCCAAGGGTTTAGTGGCGGCATCGTTCGATTTGGTGTTTTGGTTATCAAGTAAGCCTTGGGTGGTAATGGTTAAACTGCCATCGGCTGCACTTTGACTGATTAAGCCGGCGTTGTTGTTGAGCGTTTGCGCCGCTAGAGCCACATTGCTACCCGCTAAGATACCGCTATGATTATCGATTGCTCCAGAGCCGGTCACATTCAACGCATCATTGCTAGTAATCACACCTTGGTTGGCAATATTTGCCTGAGTAATGGTAATCGCTTTCGCCGCTTGAATATTGCCTGACTCGGTGTTGGTTAAACTGCCGCCTGCGATGTTGACGGTGTCATTGACACTGGCAATGCTGCCCGCGTTGGTGGCACTACCTGCACTGATCCCCACCGCTTGATTGGCGACAATGACCGCTTGGTCATTGGTCAGCTGGTCAGCCTTTACATTTAACGCATTGGTTGCCGATAGCATGGCGCCATTGCCATTGGTGATGCTGCCGCCGTTCACATTTAAATCATGGGCACTTTGAATGACTGACTGATTACCTTGTGAGTTAAGATTGCCATTTAGGGTTAAATCACCGCTGCTGGTTAAGATTAAGCCACCTTGATTGCTTGAGGCTTGATTACTTATTTGCCCCGCACTCACCGTTGCCTGTGCCGCTTGTATGACACCAGCATCATTGGTGAGCGTGCCGGCACCATTTAACGTAAGACCCCCGTTGGTGACCAGTTGACCGCGGGTGTTATTGACATTGGCGCTGCTGATATTCACATTGCCGCTACCGGTGTGAATCAGCGCACCGTCTTGGTTATTGATATCCCCAGTGGCGGTTACATTAAGGTTGCTGGCACTGCCGCCAACCTGACCGCCTTGGTTATTAAAGTTACCGGTGTGAATGGTTAAATCATTGGTGCCGGTTTGAATGATGGTACCGGCCTGATTAACGATATTGCCGGCCGCTAGTTGGTAGTGGTCCGCTTGCATCACACCTTTGTCATGCACCCAGGTTGCTGGGGTGGTAATGGCAATTTGCCCAGCCGCTTGGCTTTGCGCACCGGTTAAATTGACATCCCCGGTTTTGGCGGTGAAGGCAATGTTTTGCGCTTGGTTTTGACTGCTGGTATAGTCGAGCGCGCTACCCGTGACAGTTAAGTCGCCTGTGGCAACGTTTACCCCGGCATTGGTTTGCGCGTCACGGCTGGTCACGGTTAAATTCGCTGGGGTGGTTGCCAGTGTGCCTTCGGGAGAGAGCCCGGCAATCAATTGACCCTCTGCCGTTTGATTAAGACTACCGGTATCAATAGTGATGTGCTTACCGGCGGCAATGGTGGCGCTATTAGTGAGTTGTCCTTGGTTGGTTACTGAGGCATTGCCACCTGCATAGACATTACCGCTGTTGGTAAAGGTTTGACTGGTTGTGGTCAGGTTATCACGGCTGGTCAGTTGCGCGGCGTTGTCAATTTGATTTGCGGTGATGTTTAAGCTACCGTTACCCGCGTAAATGACCGCATTGCCGGTGTTGGTTAAATTGCCGGTAAGATTAACGGCGCTATTGGCAGTTGCTGGGTGACTGGCAACCACAATACCGTCTTGGTTATTCAGGTTTTGTGCGTTAATGGTAAACTGGCTGCCTTGGATTTGACCGCCTTGGTTGTTGATATTCCCAGCAAGTTGCCAAGTTTGTTGACCGAGGCTTACCACTTGACCGCTGCTGTTATCAACGCTTGCCGCAGTCACATTCAACCCCCTGGCGTTGTTGGCCAATGTGCCTTGGTGGTTGTTTAAATTGCCGGTTAAATGAATACGGCTATCGGCCGTTGGCTCAGCACTGATGGCAGCGACCACCCCGGTTGTGTTAGTGAGGTTATTGGCGCTGATATCAAGGCGTTTGCCTTGAATGACACCAGCGCTGTTATTAATATCCCCAGCAATCTGCCAAGTCTGTTCGCCCAAGCTTAACACACTACCTTGCTGGCTGTTATTCACGCGGCTTGAGGCCAATACAAGACTGCCATTACCTGCATGCTGAATCTTACCAGTTTGGTTGTTTAACTCGCTTGTGTTAAGGGTCAAGTTTTGGCTATTGGTGGCAATGACACCGTCTTGGTTATTGAGTCCGCCAGGTAGGTTTAGGCTTAAATCACCGCTGCCTGCTTGGGTAATACTGCCATAGCGGTTATCTAATGCGTTAGCAGTGAGCGTTAATGTATTGGCCGCCAATTCACCTTGTTGGTTATTTAAGGTATCTTTGGCGTTTAACGTCATGCTATCGGTGGCGGTAAGCTTGGCACCTTGGGTAGATAAATCGCCGTCCGAGCTTAAGCTAATTTCCCCCGCTTGGGTAATGCTACCTGCAAGGTCGGTGGGATTGCCGGTTAGGCTGACTCTGCCAGTCGCAAGGTGCGTGCCACGGCTGGTCAATGCCCCGGTTGTGTTGACGGTTAGATCCGCTTTGTTGGTGGATAAGGTGCCATCGGGGTTTAAGCCAGCCGCTAGCACACCGGTGCTAGTGTTGTTAAGGCTGCTAGCAGTTATAGTCGTCACACCACCACTACCAATAATGCCGCTGTTATCAATAACGCCGCTGGTCAAGCGATTACCCATGCCGCCATACAGCTGACCGCTGTTATTGACGTGTTGCGATTGGGTGGTAAGTTGACCGGTCGCGGTAATGGCGCCGCGATCATTATTTAATCCTGCGGCGGTGATATTGGCATCGCCTTGGGCTCTGATATTGCCTTGACGGTTGATTAAGTCGCCTTGACTGGTGAGCGTTAAACTGCCTTTGGCATCGACTGCCCCGTGGCTGTTATCTAGACTTGCAGCACGGATATCGGTCACTTTGCCTTGAATCACACCCTCGGTGTTATTCATAGCACCAGCACTGTCAATACGGGCATCGCCCAAAGTCGCTAATACGCCTTGGGCATTATTAATCGGCAATTGGCTGGTCAAGGTAATGCCTTGTTTGCTAACAATTTGACCCTGCGCGTTGTTAAACTGGCTAAGTTGCCAGTTTAGGTTATTGAGCTGTATGCGGCTGTTTTGGTTATCAACGCTGTTGACCGCTTGTAAACCATTGACCGCGATACTGGATTTATCCGTATTGGTTAGGGTTTGGGTGGTGACATCAATACCGCCATTGGCGGTAATGATGGCATTGCTGCCTTGGTTATCAATCTGTTTGGTCGTGATTTGCCCATTAGCAGTCACCGGTTCAAGTGCTCGCACGGGCGTGTCCGGGGTAGGATTGGCAGTAGTACTGTTGCTGTTGCTAGTATTATTAGCGACTTGTTGGCTACCGGTTGCCGCTGTACTTGGGGCGTTGGCTAAGCTTAGGTTGGTGGCGGCTGGTTGATCAGCATACAAGGCTTGACCCATCACCGCTCGGTGTTGGTTGGTAAGTCCGGTCGTGGTAACAGCAAGGTTGCCCGTGCCCGTTTGTTCAATCCGCCCTTGGTTATTAAGCGTGTCGGTGGTCAGACTGACTTGTCCGGCACTTAGGGTACCGGTGTTCGTGGTGGTGGTGTTAGCAATGGTACCTTGGGTACGTGCGCTAATCAGTCCGCTATTGGTTAAGCTGCTACTAGTAAGCCCAAGACCCTGTTGGCTACTGGCAATGGTGCCGCTGTTGGTGATGGTATTGCCGTTGACGTTAACCGCGACCCCGTCTTTGCCACCCATAAAGCCGGTGTTAATGAGGTTACCTTGGTTGTCTAGCGTGAGTGTGCTGCCACTGCTGATGTCCCCTGCGTTGGTAACCCCCATCCCCTTGTCGGTGCCAATCAGACGGATTTTGCCTGCGTACATGCCGCCTAAATTTGAAACGTCAAGTGCCACACCAGTGGTGTGGTTGTCGCCCGTGTTGCTAATTTGGGTGTTGTTCGCATCAGCTTCATAGCTGACGGTGTTGTTGCCGGTAATGACATCAAGCTGTTTGCTGTAAACTTTGGCGTTGATGGCATTGGTTTGGCTAATCAGCTGGGTGTAGTCGCTTTGGCTATCATCTAAGCCTTTGCCATCAATGCTAATTTTACCGCTGCTTACTTGAAAGCCACTTAACGTGTCGTTGTTAAAGGTGGGTTTACCTGTGGTAAGCGTGGTACGTGAGGCATTGATAAAGCCACAGCCAGAACAGGTAATGCCCGCCGGGTTGGCAATGATAAGCTCGGCTTTTTTACCCGCGATCTCGGTATAACCTGCCAGTTGGCTAAGCTTCGTTGAGTTAACTTGATTTAAAATAACTTTGGCTTCGCCTTTGGCAAGCCATGGGTTACCTTCCACCCACCCTGCGGTTTGGGTTTGGGTGTTGGTGCGACTGTTGTTTAAGATGGCACCCGTGCTACCGACGTCAAACTGGCTAAAGGTGTTTTTAGAGACGCCCTGACTGTTTGGGGTTTGAATATTGACTTGGGCTAAGCCATTGGCGGTATTTAACACTGTGGCTTGTTCTTTTTTAGGCGCTCCTTTGTCTACAATGATTTGGGTGTGCACGTTAGCGTAAGTAAGGTTAGCCGCTCCCATGCCGACAAGTACTGCTGCGGTGAGACTAAGCCATTTGCCATAGCAGTGATGTACTATCCCATGATTACCAGCATTAAACTGGCTGGCAACCAAATTTGCTATGTTTTCACGACCACCTTGACTACCCGATTTACCTTGAGCCATGGTTTTTTCTGAAACAACGACCAGACGACCTAGGTGTTTGCTGAATATCACGCGGTACAAACAGCTGTTCATATGGGTATCCTGTGTGTAGGTTGTGGTGCTGTGGTCAGTTTATGGCTGCTTTTAATGGATGGGTTAAAATTCAAGGTTTAGGCTAAATCCCGATGCCCAGTCTTTATCCCCAAAGCCTTTTGGTTGTGATATCGGGTAACCGGTAAATACATCATAGCTCATCGCTAGTTTGGTG
Source organism: Moraxella atlantae NBRC 14588 (assembly GCF_001591265.1). Taxonomy (GTDB): domain Bacteria; phylum Pseudomonadota; class Gammaproteobacteria; order Pseudomonadales; family Moraxellaceae; genus Faucicola; species Faucicola atlantae. The sequence goes on from NZ_BCUL01000033.1 coordinate 9,680, forward strand.
ATGGGGGAAAATTGCCCTTTCAATCCAATAGCAGCCCCCACAAGATTGTGACCAAGTAGCAGGTCATCTTGGGTTTTATGCTTCATTGCGACGTGACCGGCATCAACACCAATATACATTGCATGGGGGGTACTGCCGAGTGCCATGCTTAAATCTTGACGTAATAAGACACCATGGTCGCCTGATAAGGTGCGTTCACCATCAAAGCCTCGCACGGTGTAACGACCACCAATGGCCATCCGCTCGCTAGGGACTAATGCATCTTCGGCATATTGTCCGCTTAAGGCAGCATGGTAGCTAAATTGGGTTAGCGCTTTGGGGGGACCAAGCTTGAACGGTACGCTTAAGTTGGCGTTGGCTTTGTAGATACCCGTGCGAGCCGTACCTTCGTTAAATAAACTCTCTGGCGGTGTGATGGCATTAAAGGCGCCTGTACCCCGTTGGTAGCTAAATTGGGTTTTAAGCTGGTTTGTCCCAAAGCTGATGTCGTGGCTAAACCCAGCAGTCCATCCGGCAATCTTACGACGCTGGACATCCACTTCGGTGTCGTCAATGTAGTTGTGCTGCGATTTTACAAAGCCACCTGCATTTAGATAGGTTTTACTTTTGGCATCACGGTGGGCTAGGTGGCTAAGTCCTAGGTTGGTGGTATCACTTTTGCCACTGTAGGTGTAGTCTTGGGTGGCACCGGCAACTGTTTGGTCATACGTGTAATGACTGTGGGTGGCGTTCAACAGCCAGTGCTTGATTGGCAGCACATAGCCTAGGGCATAGTTGTCACTGTGTTTGTTTTCACGACTGCTGCCTAAGCTGTTTAGGTCATGACTGTAGGTGGCATAAAAAAGGTCGTTGTGGTTGGTCGGGTTGTCAAGGCTTAAGGTGACGTTGCCTTGGTATTTTCCGGTGGCTTTAGCTCCTGAGTCATCAATGCCAATACCCATACGGTATTTGCGGTTTTGGGTGTACTCGATGAGGATATCACTGTGCCCTGGTGCCGTGTTTTCGCTGCTTGGGACAATGGAGAAGTCGGCATCCGCCGTGGGCACGCGTTTAAGGTTTTCAAGCGCAGTTTCTAAGTCACGGATGTTTAAGATGTCACCGGCTTGTAAGGGCAGGGCGGTGCTAAAAGTAGTGGGCAATCCTGCACGGCTGGTAGAAATGGTAATCTTACTTTGGCTGGTGTCCGCTTGGATGCTATCGATATAGCCTGGAATAATGGTTAGGGTAAGCTTGCCTGTGCTTAGGTTTTGGTTGCCAACTACCACGCGGGTGGTGGCATAGCCGCGCTCGATAATGCGGTTTTGTACGTCACTGACTAGTTGGTTGATTTGAGCTACCCCTAAGCATTTACCGAGCACACGGGTTTTGCCATGGGTGGTTGGGGCTAAGGCAAAGTCAAAACGGTGAACGTCCTTTAGGGCTTGACTGTCAAGCGTCGTGTAGCCAATTTGTTGGATGGGAAAACAAGGCGCGTTATGGTCGACTTGATTGGCTACAGCCGTTGGGGCGACGCTTGAGGTGTCGATTTTGACTTGTGGGTCTGGAATTAATGCTTGCTGACGTGCGGCGTCTTGTTGTTGCTGGCGTTGAATTTGGTCGTTGGCTATTTGTCTATTTGGGTCGGTTTGAGCATAAACTTGCGGTGTCATCAATATCCCTAGGCCTAACATCAGCGGGCTTATCATCGGTAATCTGTTGGCTGTTAAAGCGGCGGATTCGATAGACGGGAAATGGTGCAGATGATTTTCCAATGCCATGCGGTAGCAGTCTCTGTTTTTTTAATGTGTTTTATTGGTATTTTATCGTTAACGGATGATTCTGTACAGTTTTATTAATAA
>NZ_BCUL01000034.1 GCF_001591265.1 Moraxella atlantae NBRC 14588
TATTACAGTTTTAACTATATTATTCGCCAAACAGCAACTTGCTGATGGTCTTTGGTGGTGACTAGATTTAAAGTTTGTTCAATCATTGCTTGAGGTCTCATATCCTTATGATGTTTATTTGCTTCAAACCCAGTTACTTTACACTTAGCGGTTTAATTAAGCTACTTACTTGAGCTATTTGCTTCAGTTATTAGGCTTGGCTACTTACTCAACTTCAATATTCTAAAGGCACCCTGAATAACTAAAGCAAATACGATGCTACCAATAATCAAATCAGGCGTACTCGAGTGTAACCAATTAACCAAAATCCCTGAAACAATTACCCCTAAATTGATAACCACATCGTTTGAAGTGAAAATCGTACTGGCTTGCATATGGGCTTCTTCTTTGCTTTTCGATTTTTGTAGTAAATAGAGGCAAATCGAGTTTGCAATTAGCGCAAGAATCGATATGACTATCATGGTAGAAAAGTCAGGTAACTGCTCATTGCCAAAGAAACGTCTTAGTACTTCTAAAAAACCAAGAATCGCCAGCGTAATTTGAAAATATCCGGCAATTCTAGCAATCCGTTTTTTCTTAATGACCGTTCCACCGACCGCAAATAAGCTAATTCCATACACGAAGCTATCTGATAACTGATCTAAGCTGTCGGCGACCAACCCCATCGAACGAGAAATCAGTCCCATGCTCATTTCAATAATAAAGAAAGCAAAGGTAATGACCAGCACTATCCATAGTAGCTTTCTTTGCTCAGCATCTTTTTTGTGACTAGAGTCAGCATCAACTTTAAAATTATTGTTGGGATCAGAGGGGTCAATGGTTTCGGTCGAGAGTAAGGTGTCTCCTAATTTTAGGTCATGAATAGCAGTCTCTATCCCTTCTATATTGTCATGATGAAACACAGTTAATTGACGGTTAGGAATGTCGAACTCAAGATGTTCAATATTCGAGTGGCCCTCTAATTTCATTCGGATTAGGTTTTCCTCCGAAGGGCAGTCCATCTTCGATATTTTAAAAGTTGTTTTATTCATAGCTACATTTATATCCGGGTGGTGGTTCAAAAACTAGGCTGGAAAAAACAGGCTGAGAAATTGATAAATAGTGAAATGCAAATGACATTATACATCAAATGCCCAGCCTGTCTAAGTGACAATATAAAGAAAAATGGTTTCAAAAGCTATGGTAAGCGAAACTATAAATACAATGACGTGTAGTAATTCAGACTTCATCTGACAGTTACCCATAAAAGGACGCTGGCTGTCAGATTAAATTTGAGCTAAATTTTTTTGCGCCCAAACTGCCTTACCATCAAATAACGTTTGCATTGGGGTACGACCACAACACATTTTGCCCTGATGAGTACGCTCATTATTGTAGAAGTTTAACCAAATGTCTAGGTCAGACTGCAACTGTTCGAGTGAACTGTACAGATTTTTCCTAAACGTTACCTGATAAAACTCCTGCAAAATCGTCTTATGAAACCGCTCGCAAATGCCATTGGTCTGAGGTGAACGAGCTTTGGTCTTAGTATGCTCAATATCACTCATTGCCAAGTACAGCTCATAATCGTGGTTTTCCACCTTACCGCAATACTCTGTACCTCTATCCGTTAAAATGCGCAGCATTGGTAAATCATGTTCTGCAAAGAACGGCAATACTCTGTCATTGAGAAAGTCTGCTGAGGTAATTGGCGTTTTAGTCGTATAGAGCTTGCAATAAGCCACTTTGCTATAGGTATCTACGAAGGTTTGCTGATAGATACGTCCAACACCTTTTAGATTGCCAACATAAAAAGTATCTTGTGAACCCAAATAACCAGGATGAGCCGTTTCGATTTCACCACAGGCAATGTCATCTTCTTTTTTCTTCTCAAGGGCGACAACTTGTGATTCGGTGAGAATAATACCATCAGTCGCTACTTTGTCTTCTAGAGCTTTAAGACGCTTTCTGAAGTTCTCTAGGTCATTACGAAGCCAGATTGAACGAACACCACTGGGTGAGACAAATACGCCCTGTTTGCGTAGCTCATTGGATGCTCTGACTTGTCCATAGGCAGGAAATTCGATGGCGTAGTCAATAACAGCTTTTTCAGTGACTTCATCGACACGATTCTTTAGGTTTGGTACTCTTCTTGAACGGTTAATTAACGCATCAACACCGCCTTGCTCTGCCATTTCTTGGTAACGGTAAAAGGTATCTCGTGATACGCCCATGACCTTGCAGGCTTTGGAGACGTTTTGCAGTTCTTCGGCTAAATTGAGCAAGCCTACTTTATGTTTGATGATGGAATTGGTAGTATGGTACATGAGAAAGTTACTCCATTAGGTTTGAGTTTAGACACCTTTATCCTATATGGGTAACTTTCTTTTTTCAATTAAGACTGTCAGATTAGGTCTGGACTAATACACATTATCCAACACCAATACACGTTTTGGATAATTACCATTTTCATCTTTTGGCAAAGATTGTGCTAATGTGTGTAGCCAATCTTCAACGGTCACACGTTTACAACCACCTTCAAAGGTAATAGGCGCGATGAGTTTAAACTCATTTAATCGCATGGCTCCCATTAAGTTTAAGCGTTTACCCTTATTGGCATCGATTTTGGCATAACAAGGTTTGCCAATAGGCGACCAACTGCGGGTGTAATAATGCAGTATTTCAATCGATTCTCTTGCATAAAGGCGTACTTGGCTACAGGTTCTTGGCAAAGTACGCCGTTGCCTTTTTTAGGATTTCTCGTTCCTCGCAGGCGATTTTGAGTTGTTTTTTAAGGTCTTTGATTTTATCCAAAGCGGCTATGAGTTCAGGACTATGATTTTGCGTGCCTACAAGTACACCGCTTTCAGCCTTCTTATGCCAGTTTGCTAGTGTGTTCATGGGTATAACTAGTTCTTTAGCCGTTTGGCTGATATTGCCATTATTTTCTTTGACTTTGACGATGGCTTCGGCTTTGAAACTTTCGCTGTATTCTACTCTTTTCTTGGTCATGGTAAACTCCTGTTTTGTGGGTTAGTTTACCAAATATTTTTCTCCGTTTTTTTTCAGCATACATCATACGCTTTAATACCTGCAAATCCGCATGGTGGTAAATGTCGGTATTGCGTCCGTAAGGGGTAAATGCCGCTGCGTCTGACATTTTATTTTCTCGTTAAAGGTTGGCTAAGTTGTGGTGATAGCATTGTTTAAACAAGGTTTTTATCCTATTTTTTAGACCACGATAGCAAAAAATCGGCTTGGTTTAAATCAAAAATTTGGCTATTTAGTCAAAAAAAGTTTATATTGAAGTTTTCAAAACATAAAAGCTATTCGAGATACCTAGAATATATTTTTCCAAGTTTTCCCTTATACTATCAGCAATCCCACTATTTGAGTGACGCTTATGGCGGATCTTCCTGCTATCTTATGTGCCATCACCTTTCAAGGCAATGCCAGTAACGGTTTACAACAAGACACTTTTTTCTTTATTGATACCTGTTATCAAGAAAAATTAGGCATTACGCCTGTCGCCATTTGCGACCAAGAATTTTGTGTCGCTGTATCCGACGGTGTGGCAGAATCGCCCTTATCTCAATACGCCAGTAAAGCCGTGGTAAAAGCCGTAGCTGAAGAATGGCAAGCCTATCTTGCTGAACCCAATTCGCAACACCCCAGCATGAATATTGAGCGAATTTATGAAAAAGTCGCTACTTCGCCACGCAAATATCGTGGAGCAAGTGCCACGCTTGCTTTACTGTATCGCCCGATAAATTCACCCAATCAAGTGGTGATAAAACACATTGGCGACAGTCGGGTATATCATTTTTGCCATCTTGAGCAGACCTGGCGATGTCTGACCCGTGACCACAATGTCCTTAATGAATTGCTCGATGAAAAAGCCCAAGTCGAAGGTAAACCCGTTGATTTCGGTGACTATAATGCCGAAGGGATGGCAAGGTCACTGTATGCCTTGACCGATTGTCTTATCGTGGATAGTGATTTAGATAATAACCCGATGCCCACTTACGCCAGTCAAACATTAACCGTCCAAGCGGGCGATGCGTTGGTAGTGTGCAGCGATGGCGTGCATGACCTAGTGCCGAGCAATGAATGGCAGGGGATTGATAAAGATACCGATTTGCAAGATTGGTTAAAGCAGTTACGCAAGCAGATTTATGCGTCCGATGGTCGGGCGTATGACAACGCCACCGCCATTGTGGTGCGGTTTGATGGATAAGAAATGTTCGTAAAAAAGTGTAAAAATGGGGACGTTGTAGGTCGTCTAAAAACATAATAAGTTAGGCAGAATAATTTTGGAAAGTTAAAAGAAGTTTCAGGCAGGATTTTCAAAAAATCGCATGTATAAACTAACAAGGACAACTCATGAACCATCAAACCGCATTACAGCACTTTGCTGACCATCTAAAACACGCCGATGGCTTACTGATTACCGCAGGGGCGGGTATGGGCGTGGATTCGGGTTTGCCAGACTTTCGAGGCGAAGAAGGATTTTGGCGGGCATACCCACCATTGCGCCATCTCAATCTTAATTTTGAGAATATGTCCACGCCAAAGCTATTGGATGAACAGCCAAGACTTGCATGGGGCTTTCAAGGTCTCATGCTAAAAAGTTTTCGAGAAGTTCAGCCCCATCAAGGGTTTTATCTCTTGAAACAATGGTCGGACAACTTGCCTAATCTTAGCCACGGGTCGTTTATCTTTACCAGTAATGTCGATGGCGAGTTTCAAAAAGCAGGCTTTCGTGAAGAGCAAATTTTTGAAATTCATGGCTCGGTCTATTGCTTGCAATGTGCCAATAACTGTAAACCTGCCATTTGGTCATCCGATGTTTTCGAACCGATTGTTGATGAAAGCCAATGTCAGTTAATCAGTGATTTGCCCACTTGCCCTTATTGTGGCGGTTTGGCTCGCCCCAATACACGGCTATTTGATGACTATCGTTTTTATCCTATGCGCGAAGATGAAAAAGAACGCTATATGAATGATTGGCTAAAAAAAGTAAATGATTTAGCGATTATTGAATTAGGGGCAGGTACGTCTATCGCAAACGTAAGAAACTTTGGAGAAAAACTGGTGCGATATAGCAAAGACAAAACCGTCAGTTTGCTTAGAACCTGTTCACGATTAAAAAATATGCTAGGATAAGCGACATAATCGATTAATAACCGAGTAATTCACCATGAGAAAATCCTATCCAAGCGACATTAGCCGAAAACAATTTGAGCACATACTACCCATTCTAGAAAGTGCAAGGAAGAAGACCAAACCAAGAACGGTTGACCTTTATGACGTATTTTGTGGGTTATTGTATGTACTAAGAACAGGTTGCCAATGGCGACAGCTGCCCCATGACTTTCCCAAATGGCGCACCGTCCACTCGTACTTTCAGAAATGGAGCGAACTTGATGACAATGGCAACAGCATTCTTGACCAAGCCTTAAAAAAAATTAGTCAAAAAAGCGCGAAAGAAGGACAAACGTAAGGGCAAAACCAGTTTTATCATCATCGATGCTCAAAGTGTTAAGAACACCGATACCGCTAAGCACAAAGGCTATGATGCCGGTAAGAAAGTATCAGGGATTAAACGTCATATTGCGGTAGACAGCCAAGGCTTGCCGCATGCTATCTGTATTACCACTGTCAATATCACCGACCGTGACGGTGCTAAAACGTTACTTCGTCAAAATAGCAAACGATTAAGCCGCGTAAACAATGTGATGGTTGATGGTGGTTATCGAGGTGAGCCATTTGCCAATAGTGTAAAGACCCTTTTAGGCGAAACCGTTACCACAGAAGTTGCCAAAAGAGATGAACTGCATACGTTTAAAGTCATACCAAAGCGATGGGTTGTAGAACGTTCGTTTGCTTGGCTTGAGAAAAATAGACATCTATGGAAAAACTGTGAGCGTCATTTAAATTCGAGCCTTCAATTGACCAATCTTGCTTTCATCGCTTTGTTATTGAAAAGATTGTGAACAGGTTCTAACAAAAATTCTTTTAAATTCTTTATCACTAACCTAACCAAAAAATGGAGATTAAAATGATTTACGCTCTCAAAGTAAATAGTAAAAATGCTGAACGTGTTTATAATTCCTTGCTAGAAGGGGAAGGACGTTTCGGATGGAGTTATATTGAATCAGCAGATTTAAACCTTTTGAAAGAAAAGGAAAAAAATGAAGGCTACAATAGCCTAACAGATGATGAAAAAAGCTGTTATCAATATTTTCTACTAGACTTGAAAAAAGATAATTACGTTGTTTACATTAACACCCCCACCTATGGTAAATGCACCCTTGCTAAAGTGGAAGATGGCTACTATTGGGATTTTGCAGATGATGATTTCAATCATCGTTTTAAAGTTGATAAAAGCTCAGTCAAAACTTTTGATAGAAATAGTGAAAGTGTCCATCCACTTATTAAATCCCGTCTAAAATTACAGGGCAGATATTGGCGTATTCGTTTTAAAGATGAATTTGAGCAACTGGTTAACATTTTAGAGAATGGTTATTCTGATAAAGAAAATACCACGAAATCGAATGTATTATTTTTAAACAACGACATTCAACCCTTTCTTAAAGAAATCACTAGAAAGATTCATAAAACCCATCCAAACTATGATTTAGAACGATTAATGAAATCAATTTTTGAAAATGTTGATGGTGTTTCTAATGTTGAATGGATTGGTGGGGCGGCTGACCATGGGGCTGACCTAATTGTTACCTATAAGTCTGGCTTACCCATTGCAGGTCTTGAAACAGATGAAAGACTGATTGTACAGGTAAAATCTTTTGAAGGCGTGCATAGTGACTTACAAGCTATCAAAGATATTAAAAGAGCCTACGAACATTTCCCCAAAATTAGCATGGGGCTAATAGTTTCAACAGCAGATGAAATTTCAAAAGAATTTACTGAAGCCTTAACTTCCTTACAAGAAGAAATCAATATCCCTGTATCTGTTCTGTACGGTTCTGATTTAGGTTTGTTTATTTTGCAAAATGGTGGATTGGATTTATGAGATTAGGAAAATCAACTTAATTTTTAAATAATTTTCTCTAAGCCGAAGGTTAGAAAACTTTCTTCCAACCCATTTCGTATCATAGCCTTATCCCAACCACAAAGGACAAGGCTATGAACGAACAAACCATCTGGTACGGTAAACCATCGCACCTACTCAACTTCAAAACCTACCTATTTTTATACCACCGACCACGAAATTCACCTGTCCCCCATTCGCCAAGGGCAACAACTGCGAGAAGTTATCCGCCAACTGGTCGAAGGTCGTCGTAGCGGAATGCGAGTTTCTGAAGTGGACTTAATCAACTACCTTAACTAACCTTTAATGCTAAAAGGATAAAATCATGCCTGTTATGTCAAAACCCAGTGCCATTCGCTTGTTACGCCTGTATGAAAAACTGCCCCGTAGCGAACAAAAAGCCAAATCCATTGCCGAACTGATTGACAGTTTTGGCGATGAAAAAACCGAAAGCCATGCCAAAGCCCTAAAAAGCGACCTTGAAAAACTTGCCGAAGAATTTGGCTCTGATGCTGTCATACGGATTCCCGACTGGTCAGAAGACGTAAAGGGCAAAACCCCCAAATATTACCTACACCCCGACTTTACCCTAGACAGCTACGACAACGACGAGTTATTCTTTTGGGAAATGCTCGACAAATTCACCGCCCACTATCTGCCACACGATATACACCAAAAACTGGTCGAAAAGATTGCCAGCGTGCATAGCCGACAACAAAAGCAATATCAAGCCAGTACGCTCGGGCAATGGAAAAATCATATCATTGCCTTGCCCAGTTTGCTAAACGCCCCGCAATTTGATAATCAAGTGATAGCGACCATCCAACAAGCCATTCTCGACCATAAAACGCTAGAATTTGATTACCGTAGAAAATGGGAGCAACAGCCCGAAACCAAGACCATTTACCCTGTCGGTCTGGTGTTTATTGATAACATGATTTATCTGACGGGCTTTTATGCAGTAGGCGATAGTATTCGTATGGATACAATTGACCAATTATGTGAACATCGTAATTTCGCCATTAATCGCATCATCACCGCCAAAATTATTGATGAAACGATTCCAGTATGGGTGGAGAAATTTAACCTCGATTACCTTAATAATCTTGGAAAACTTGAATACCATCTTACTGACTGGGGCGAAAAAATCGTGTTAAAACTGAAAATCGAACATTATGCAGGCGACCATTTGCGGGAACGCCCACTGTCGGACGACCAAACGATTGAGCGATTGGATGATGACCATTTACTGCTCACCGCCACCGTAATGAATAGCGTACGGTTGGTCGATTGGCTAGTAAGTATGTCGCAGTTATCGGAAGTGCTCGAGCCAATTGACGTGCGAGAAGCGGTTAAAAACCGCCTGCTTGATGGGTTAAATTATTATCAGTAACTCTGCACACGACAAAAAAATAAAAAAGTCTGATAAAACAAGGCATAATAGTAATTTTTTCGACGAATTAAACCATGCCAAATCTTATCAGACTTGAAAGTATATTAGCCCAAAACCTAAAGCTACACAAGGCAAAAATCAACTGCATCAGCCAAATGATAATAGGTTTGATAACCGCCCAAAGTAGCAACCTAAAAAAGATAGCAAGGCACTTTCCCAATACAACACAAACCGACAGCAACTACCGACGCATACAACGGTTTTTAGCAGACACCGAACTTGACGAGCGTAAGCCCCCGACCATCCCCCTATTGAGATGGTTTCCAGCAATGTGGTAGCAGCTCATCAATCTGGCTATCAGGATGTGTTGGCAAACGTCTCAGCACATCCGCCAAATACGCATAAGGGTCAAGCCCATTCAATCTAGCTGACTGAATCAGCGACATAATATTCGCCGCCCGCTGACCACTCTCAAGCGACCCTGCGAACAACCAATTCTTACGCCCGAGAGCCCAAGGGCGCATCTGATTCTCCGCCCAATTATTATCAATCGGCAAACTGCCATCATCCAAATAACGTGTCAGAGCCTGCCACCGTTTCAAGCAATACTCAATCGCCTTGGTAATACTGGCATTCTTAGTCGTACCCAGCCTTTTCTCCTGTAACCACGCATAAAGCCTATCTGCAACTGGTTTAGCCTTCTGTTGCCTGATTTGCCTAACGACTTGGGCATCTCTAGGCGTTGGTGATTGGTTTTTCTCAAACCGCTCATCAATCTCACGCTCAACGGCATACAGTGATTGAAATAACGCTAGTGCCTCAATGCTAATAAGACTCTGCCCTGTCACATGAAGCTCATGAAACTTACGTCTAGCATGAGCCATACAGCCCACTTCAATCACCCCTCGCCCAAATAATGGCTTATAGCCGTTATAGCCGTCGCAAACAAGCTTGCCCTTAAAGCCCTGCAGAAAAGCATTGGGATACTCACTACCCCGACCTTGGGTAAAGTCATACACCACCGTTTTGATTGGACTATGCTGCGGGGTTACATACGCCCACACATAACCTTGTTTTAACTTGCGCTTAATATCTTTGGTACCGTAAGCGTTTAAAATCTTCACAGGGGTTTCATCGGCATGCACAATTGGCTGAATGAGCATGAGTTTAATTAATCGATTAACTAAAAACCCCAACTGCACCCCACAGCGTCCGACCCAATCGGCTAAGGTTGAATCGGATAAATACACCCCGCTACGCTGATAAATCAGGCTTTGGCGATACAGGGGTAAATGGTCAGCGTATTTACTGATAAGCACATGAGCCAGTAGCTCAGGCGTGGCAATGCTTTTATCGATGATTTGGGCATCGGTTTTGGCTTGAACCAACCGCTCACGGTTACACGCAGCGTTACGACAGGTGTATTTGGGACAAACATGACGCTCACGGTAAAACTGCTTTGGTACAAAGCCAAGTTTGTCTTGAACATCTTGACCAATTTGCGTCATTTGACAGCCACACTCACAGGTGGTTGACGGTGGTTCGTGGATGATGGTGTGAATGTCGAGGTTGTCAGGGATAACGAGGCGTCTTTGTCGTTTGGGCTTGGTTGGTTTTTCTGATAGTGTGCCTAATTGGTTATCCGACTTTTCTTCAAGTTCTTGAGTAGTAAGCGTTTGAGCATCAATCGGCTTGTTAGCAAGCAGTTTGGATCGCTCGTCATCACTAAGATTGGCTAAGAAGTTGTCATGGGCTTGTTCAAGCGATGCCAGGTCTTCTAGGGCGGTTTCTTGGTTTAAGTGGGTTTGTTTGGGGGTTAAGCCTTCGCTTTTTTGCCCAAATAGACGATGAATAAGACGTTGCTGTTTGGCAATGGCGTCAATGAGTGCTTGGTTGATGCGAGCAAGTTCGGCTTCGTATTGCTGCCTTTGCGCATCGATTTGTTTGTCGTATTGTTGTTTGAGTTGCGCTGCTTGCTGTTCGTAATGTTGTTTTTGTGCATCAAGTTGTTGGTGAAGCTGAGCGTTTTGGGCTAATAGCTCAGCGTAGCTTGGGGCAGTAGAGTCGGATGGTAGGTTTGCGGTCATGGCAGTAGTGTGCCATAACCGCTATCGGTTGTCAGCTAACGGGCGGTGATAGTTGAGATTTAGCGGGCTTATGATAAAGGCAGGTTAGGTCAGCGGCGTGAGTATGTCTTTGCTTAGGTTGTGCCAAGGCAGTCCGCTGACAAGGGCGTTGAATTGCTCGTGGCTGATGGTGAGTCCTGTGGTTGAGTTGGTCAGGCTGTGATGTCGCATGAGGCGTTCGCCAAGTCCGTGAAATCTGCTATCATCCAGTGTTCGGGTACATAGCCATATGCCCAGTCCATCATGAATGAGTATTTTTAGCCGGGTGCCTGTTTTGTTGTAAAATAGGTAGGCACAGTGTGGGCGGATGCCTGGGTGGTGCTGTAGGATAAAGGCGAGTAACTTGTTGCTGCCACTTCGCATGTCCATGGGTGCGGTGGATAGCCATATTTGTTGGGGGTTGATAAGGGGATTCATTGTAGCCCCCGTAGTAGTTCGAGTAGGCTGTGATTATCGATTTGGGCAATGCTTAGTTTTATGGGCATTGTGTTGTGAGTGGGGATTTGTAGTTCTATACCTGTCAGGACTGATGACCTGGATGTGCTCTGGTCGATGATTTGCTCATGGTTTGGTTCTGGCGTTACGTTGATAGGGATGAATGTTGAGTGGTTGCTGGTGGCGTTGTTGTCGATGCGTGCGGGTAGTTGGTTGGTTTGGGCTTGTTTGGCTTTTTGTGCTCGTTTCCAGTTGTGTAAGAGATTCTGGTTGATGCCGTTGTCTCTGGCTATACTGGCAATTGACCGCCCTGAGCTTATCGCTTCTTGTACTAGAAATTCTTTGAATTCGTCACTGTAGGTCTTGCGCTTGGGTTTGTTGGTTGCCATTTTAATGTCCATTTAGTGAAATCATGGACATTATCTCGCTTTAGTTTACGGTGAAATAGGTGGGATGGTCGGGGGCTTACC
>NZ_BCUL01000035.1 GCF_001591265.1 Moraxella atlantae NBRC 14588
TACACTGACAGGAATGAATGTTGGTGTATTGCGGTAAGCGTCATTGTTAATAAGTGTGGGTAGTTGGTCGGTTTGAGCTTGTTTGGCTTTTTGTTCTCGTTTCCAGTTGTGTAAGAGATTCTGGTTGATGCCGTTGTCTCTGGCTATGCTGGCAATTGACCGCCCTGATCTTATCGCTTCTTGGACTAGAAATTCTTTGAATTCGTCACTGTAGGTCTTGCGCTTGGGTTTGTTGGTTGCCATTTTAATGTCCATTTAGTGAAATCATGGACATTATCTCGCTTCATCTAAGAGTGCAGTAGAGGGGATGATGGTCGGGGGCTTACCATTAATCTCATCTTGGCTTGCCCCGTGCTTTCCCTGTCGCCATTAGCATTGAAGGGCTAAATGATATCTACGAGCGTGGTAAAGAAGGGGATAAGAGCTACAGCCTACACAACAACAATCGCTCAAGCAACATCACCGCTGACAAAGGCATTGTCATTCAAGCCACAGGCGCAGATAACCAAGACCCTAAAACCGTGACGACCTCAGGGGCACCCAATAATATCATTATCAACTCAGGCACCTTTACTGCCAAAGAAGGTGATATTGCCATTAGCAGTGTGGGCAATGTCATTCTGCAAGCGGCTCAAGACAGTATCTATGATGCCGAAACCCAAACCAGCAAGAAGAAAAGCTGGGGCGGACTTAAAAAGAAAGTCACCATCACCAGTACCACCGAAGATATCCGCAATGCCGACTCTGTAACATTGATTGGTAACAATGTCAGTGTCAATGCAGGTGACAATATCATCAGTTACGCCACCGATATCAAAGCCCCCACAGGACAAGTCAGCCTACAAGCAGGGGATGCCATTCGCTTAATGGCAGTTGATGAAGTGGACAACAAAAATGTGGATGTCAAAAAGACTTCAAGCTTTATTGGTATCAAATACAACAAGAACCACACAACCGATACTCGCAACGTATCAAGCGAGTTACCATCGACTTTGGTTGCCAATATTATTGATACAGGCTCAGGCGACGATACTTATTTGCAAGGCACGGAGTTTGAGTACTTGCAAGGGGCAACTATCAAAGCAGGCGTTGGTATGAAAGCAGTGCCTGATGCCAAGATTATCTTCGATACCATTAATACGACGGTACAAGAGAACCACACCCGTGAGTTTAATAATGTGGTGTGGCAGTCGATGAGTGAGAAAGGCTTTGTCGATGAGACAGGGACGTTGCCGAAGTTTACAGGTCCAACCACCCCTAGTTTCTCTGCCCCTGGTGGGTTGATTGTCCAGGTGCCGCTCTCTGAAAAAGAGCAAGCTGATAGCACGAACTTGGTGAATGTGGTTAACCGCATGGGTAACCAGCCAGGCTTTGAGTATTTGCAGGAGATTGCGAAACGCCAAGATGTCGATTTTAGTGTGGTGCAAACCGCTCAAAAAGAGTGGAACTATAAACAAGAAGGGCTAACGCCTGCTGGGGCGGCGTTATTAACGGTTGCTGTTGCTTGGGCGGCAGGACCTGCGGCTAGTGGCATTTCATCAAGTTTAGGCGGGGGTGTTGCAGGTGCAGCAGGCGGTGCTGCCTTTACTTCGCTTGCAACGCAAGCTTCTGTGTTATTGGTAAACAATAAGGGTGATATTAACAAGACATTAAAACAGTTAGGTAGCAGCCAAACGGTAAGAGCCACATTAACCGCTGCATTAACGGTTGGGGCACTTCAATACGTTAATAATACGGTGATGCCAGGGGTGCTAGATAAGTTATCGATTGAAGATGCTAAGTCTTTACAAGGCAGATTGGTTAGTGGTGCGTTTGAGGGGACGACTTCTGCCTTAGTTGATACAGCAATTAACGGTGGTAGTTTAGAGGATAATCTTAGAATTGCCCTTTTGATGAGTGAGGTGAATGCCGCGCATGGGTTTGCTGCAACCCAAATCAAGATGGCAGTAAACAATGATATTTTAAGAATTATTAGCCAAAGTGTAGCAGGTTGTGTAGCAGGTGAAATTCAATCAGGTCAATGTGGTGCAGGTGCAATTGGTTCAGGTGTTGGGGAAACAGTTGCAGAATATTTATTGAATGGACGCAATCCAACCTTTGTATCTGATTTAGAAAAAGAAAGAATTTTAACCATTGCAAATTTTGCATCAGCCGTAACTGCTGCTTATTCTGGTTATGATGCCAATGTAGCTATTCAAAACTCTGCTACAACTGTTTTGAATAATAGTTTTAAGGATAAAGCTATAGAAAAGTTAGAAGTAGCTAGAAAATTTTTAGATGAAAAATCGCAAAAAGCACTTGATGATTTAGTAGCTGCTTATAAAAAAGGGGATATTGAGTTAGCCAAAAAATATAAATCTCAATTGGACGATGCAATAGAGAGCTGGGCCACTTCAGGTCAGTATGAAATACTTGGAGTCAATGCTAAAGCTGCTGTAGGAGCTGCTGTATTTGCGGTTGGAGAGTTATTCATTCCGACGAATATCGTAGATGTTGTGCCTGTAGGTAAGTTGACAAAGGCGGGTAAACTATTAAAACTTGAAGAAGCAGCTACTAAAGGAGTAAAAGACATAGTTTTAAAAGATGGCTATTATTTTGCAGATGGTATGAAAATATCTGAAAAATATTATAATGATTTGTGGACTAAGGGTAGACCAGCCCCTTTTATTCAGGCAAGAGAAATCTTGAACAGTAATCCTAAGGTTATGACTGACCCGAGAGCTAAACCAGGATTTCTTAGATATGTAGCAAATGGATTAGAATTAGTTTATAATCCAACTACAAAAGAAATATGGCACATTCAACCTGAGAAGAAATAACAATGAATATTAGTATACTTAATGATATAGCAGAGCAATATTATAACAGAAAGAGAGAGATAGATTTAATTTTAGAAGAAATTGAACGAAATATTAGAGATTTATTATCTGGTATTTCAGATTCGAAGACTATTGAAGAAAAAAAAAATATTCTTGGAAAACTATTTGTTTTACAAACTGATTTATACAATTTAGTATATAAATACGATTATCCAGTCAATAAGTTTATTAGTAATTTTGTATATGAATTCGATAGACAAGATAACGAAAGTATAGATTATCTTATTAGAGAGATAGAAAACAATACTGATTTTTTGATTGATTAAAATCAAGAGAATTTGATTCTATTATGAATATAATTGATTTAATTCTTAAAATTGAAAAAAGACCAGCACTATATATTTCTAAAAACTATATTAGCTGTTTAAAATCATTTTTAGATGGCTGGTTAATGAATGATAATAGTTCAGATAATCAAGTAGTAATTGGTGATTTTCAAATTTGGATAGAAGATAAGTATCGCATTAATTCTTCTCAATCTTGGGCTGATATTATTTTATTTGGTAGTGGTTTGAAAAGTATGCTCAAAGAAAATCGTTCGGCCTGAGCTTGTCGAAGGGTAGCGATTTTCTTATGGTTCGATAGGCTTACTACGAACGGAAAATCGTATCAGCATACTTTTTGACCCATATCCAAATATTTATTTTCATAATCTATTCAACTTATGGATTTGGAAAAAATGCACCGCTGCATCAATACAATGTTTTGCTTTTATAGGCTCAGCCTACCCTTCTTAAACAATAAAAGTTTCATTGGTTTTCTATTTTGATTTTAGATTTAGTAGAACTCTATTGTACAATCATCTAAATTAAAGGCTAAATTACCAACAATGAAAGAACTCTGATTTATTATATTTCCCAATGAAATATTTAGTTTAGTTGTTGCATTTTCTATATCTGCCTTCCAACCTTCTAAATCTCCATGAAATACCAAAGCGTGAAAGCTTTTACCATTTGGCAAAATTATTTTACATCCTGCTAAATTTGCACCTCCATTAGCTGCTTTAGGTGGATTACTATAATTTGTAATTTTATAAAATTGCTTTTCTACAGATTCTATCATATGATCTTGAAAGTATAATACGCATTGATTTTCAATAGGATCTATACCTGGAATTATTCTTTTGTCTGTATCTTCTAAATTATTAAGTATTTCGTTAAATGTTATCATAGAGTGCTCATTTTGTTGGAGAGATTATAAATTTAAAGTTTGTGATTCCACTAGCCTTAAATATTTGAGTATAATAATTAGCGGTGGTGGTTCAAAAAGTAGGCTGAAAAAAAACAGGCTGAGAAATTGATAAAATAGTGAAATGCAAATCACACTACACATCAAATGCCCAGCCTGTCTAAGTGACAGCATAAAGAAAAATGGCTTAAAAAGCTATGGTAAACAAAACTATAAATGCAAAGACTGCAAGCGTCAATTCATAGGTGACCATGCTTTAACATACCAAGGCTGTCACTCACAAAAAGAATGACCGTTTTATTCGTGGCATTGTCAATGGTACAAGTAATGCGTTGGTGGATAGTGCGGTTAATGGTACGAGTTTAGAGGAGGCGTTAAAACGTAGTCTGCGTGCGTCGATTGTCGATGCAGGGACTGGGTATGTGTTTACCAATGCGGTTAAGGGGCTTGATAGTGATGCTTTGGTTGATAATATTGCTCATAAACTGGCGGCTGGGTTAGTGGGTTGTGCGAGTGCAGAGCTGAATAAGCAGTCTTGTGAGGCAGGAGCTCTTGGGGCGGCTGTTGGAGAGATGGTCGGGGATTATCTAGTTACTGGTGAAGTCCAAGATTTAATTAATAATGATAATCTATCTATAGAGGAAAAAGACCGGATTTTAAATACGGGTAAATTGACTGCTGCTTCACTTGCCTTGTTATTAGGTTACGATGTTAATACGGCTGCTAATAGTGCTGGTACTGCGATTGAGAATAATAGTCTAGTTGCACCACAAAATACTATAGAAGCCTCTTTTAAACAAGCAATTTTAAGAGGTGATGTTGCAGAACTTGAGCTTTTATTAGACTTACAAGGAGTATCTTTAACAGTTGCTGAAAGAGCTATGGTTCAACAGGCAATAACAGCAATACAGAGAGTTGGGGCAAATGATGCAAAAATTTTAGCTGAAAGGTATGGTATAAATTGGGCAAATAAAGCAAATCATATCTTTACCAGTCATTCTGGTCCTATAGGTGAAGCATTACTAAAAAAATTTGGTTCATCAGAAAAAGCTTTTGCTGAAATCTTTAAGGCAGTGGAAAAACTTAATATCAAAACTGCAGGACAAAGTGAAGTTACTGTAAATGTATCTGGAATAATTGCTAAAGTTAGAGTTTTTAATAATAACGGTAAAATAGTAATTTCAACGGTATTAAAATTTTAGGAAAACATATGTTAAATGACGATAATCCTAAAGAGTTATTTAAGTTTGAAAAAGAGTTGTTAAAGTCTGTGATTGAGACTGTTAATGATTCAAATACTAAATCTAATTTAATTGAATTAATTAGTACGTTAATTGTTACTAAGCGAACGATCGATTCTTATGGAGAATATTTAGACTTTGACTTGAAAAACTTTGATGCTTTTAAAAATCTAAACATTGGTAATGGAGTGAAAAGTTTTTCTACAAATGTGATAAGTCCAGATAATACTGACTTTATTACATTAGTATGGTACATACTTCCTAATCAAGAATCCTTCCTAGAAATTAGCTCAGGTATAAATACTTACTCAAGAAATACTTTAATGAGTTGGATTGAAACTAATGGAAAAATAAGAATTTAGCCTATTTTTTAGCGACATTATTTAACTAGGAACACAACTTAATCATTTTTAAAAACGCTGAAGATTACTGGCAGATGACAGGCACTGGTCAAGTTAATCCAGTATATCCCGAATTGAACTTAATTGGATTGGGATTAGGGTCACTTACAAAAAATGGCTTCAAATTTCTAACAAAACAGAGCTTAAATGAACTGCAATAAAGCTTTACTACTATATGGTCTTTTATAAAAGCTACTCAACCAAATTTGATTATGTTACTCAAGACTTTAAAGTTAAAGGAACAGTGAATCCATGATAGTTAAGTTAACCAACTCTGAATTAATTGCCAAAGATTTTACTTTAGGAAATCAATACACTGTTTTAAGCGTTTTGGTTCGCAATCATGCAATTGAAAGCCAAAACATTGAAACACTGATAATAATTAGGCGTGATAGTGATGGTACACCCTGTTTGATTCCATTAACCAGTTTTGAAATATTAGACCCAAGTATACCTAAGGGATGGGTGTTTAACTTTTTTCCCGACAATGTAGGACATAGCATTGAACCTATAGAGTTTACTGGTGATTTTTGGGATAAATATTACGATGGAGATGAAAATGCTGAGAAAACATTTGACTCTGTTTGGAATAGGCTAACAAATTTCTAATGATAAATTATAATAAACTACATAGAGAAAAGCTCATGAAACCCCTAATCCCATTAACCATCCTAACCCTTCTCACAGGCTGTACCACAGCCCATAAAGAGACCCTACCCCCTGAACTCATGTACCAACCACCCAGTTCAGGGCAAACTGCCACCATCCAAGGCAGCATGAAACCCCGCTATGCCAAACTGGTCGGCGACCGTATCGCCTACATCGTCAATATCGACGGCAAACGCCTACCTTTGGAAAAAAAACAGCAATACAAACATCTATGGGATAAACCCTATCCCATTAGCACAGGCGAGCATACCCTCACCGTACAATACAACATGGCAGGGTGGTACACCTTACCTGTTAAAATCAGCTTTAATGCACAAGCCAATCATGACTATCAGCTAGACTTTGCCACCGATATCGGCACTTCGTTTAACAGTGGTAACAGCTACACCGACTTTTGGATAACCGACAAAGCCACCAGCAAATCCATCTCTGAAGTCGTGCGAGCACAGCCTGTGCCTGATATGCCAAGCTACTCAGTACCTATTATCATTCACAACACCCCCAACGTCACCATTCGACACTAAAGGTAATTCTATGCAACGCAAGCAAATCAATGTATCCAAACCTGCACTTAAACTATCACTAGTATTACTTGCCATGAGTACCGCCACCAGCTACGCTCAAACTTACAACTGTGCCACTGACTCAGGCTGTGTACCGATTAAAGAACAAAAAGTCACCTCGGACTACGCCGCTACCAAATACCCAGTTGTGTTAGCACATGGTAGTAATGGTTGGAACAAACTTCTGAATATTACTGACTACTTCCACGGTATCCCAGAAGACTTAAGTGCCAATGGTGCCAGTGTCTATCTCACCAAAACCACCGCTGTCCAAGACAGTGAATATCGAGGTGAAGAGCTGCTAAAGCAAGTTAAAGCCATTGCTGCTATCACAGGTAGTTCCAAAGTGAATCTAATCGGCTATGACCAAGGCGGTAACGATATACGCTATGTCGCTGCGGTTGCACCTGAATACGTCTCCTCAGTAACCGCCATCGCAAGCCCACTACAGGGGACTAAAATGGCAGATTGGTTTGTCAGTAGTGTGGAAAAAAGCCAAACAGCACAAGGTCTATCAGGGAATGACTTAAGCTTTGGTGGCAAACTTGGTGTCGAATTTTTAAACTTGATGGGTGGCTTTACCGATGCCATGTCAGCATTAAAATCAGGTCAACTTGAAAAGCAAGACGGTTGGTCAGCGGTTGAATCCATGAGTAGCAAATATGCGGCCGACTTCAATCAAAAATTCCCGCAAGGTATGCCAACCAGCTATTGTGAATTACCGACCCAAACTCATGTAAATGGTATTGATTATTACTCGATGGGTGGCGTAGGTAATATAACCACATTCATTGACCCATCAGATATTAAGTTATCGTTACTTAGCCTAGCTTATGGTAAAGAACCCAATGATGGCATCGTGGGACAATGTTCAACGCATCTTGGACGAGTGATTCGTGACAACTACCAAATGAACCATTTAGACATGGTCAATCAAATCTTTGGTTTGGTCAGTCTTACCGAAACCAATCCAGTGGCGATGTACCGTCAGCACGTTAATCGTCTTAAAGAATCTGGTCTATAATCAGGTCTTCAGCTTTCATTAAAAGGTTGCTTGGCAGCCTTTTAATGTTTTATCAATCTTTTAATTTAATGCAGCTGACATGGCAAATTCTTCTAATCAATCAAAAAGCTCGATAATTCTTATTTCTTCAGCAGTTTTGCTCGTTCTGGGCTTGTTAGTGGCTGTCATTTTTTGGTTAAAACCAACCCAAACGAGCATCAAGCCATCATCGCAGGCTACCACTACACCAATCACCAACAACAACGCTCCTATTGTCGCTTCAGCCCCACATACTAATGCTCAGCAGAGCGATATCAGCCTAGCAACCAAACTGCCAAAATCATTACAAGGCACTAAGGTCGATGGCGAAATTGTGATTGATGAGCAAAAGCAATTGGTCGTAACCACAGGGTTAAAGAATCTGTTTGATTATTTTTTATCTACTCAAGGGGAAGAGAGCCTAGCTGTCATTGAGCAAAGCACCATCGATTATATCCAAAAACGTACGCCTGAGCCTGCGGCAAGCCAAGCGATTAAAATTTATCGTAATTACTTGGCTTATTTAAAAGCAGTATCGAGTATTGATAAAGAGCTATCAAAATATACCAGTGACAACTCACAACAGATTGATATATCGTTGATTAAACAACAGCAATCTCGCATACAGGCATTAAGAAATCAATATTTTGATGCGGCAACCATCAAAGCTTTTTTTGGGGCGGAGGATGCTCTAAATACTTATACCTTAGCTACGCTTGAAGCCAATCAAAACCCCAATCTAACTGAGACACAACGTCAGCAAATTGAACAAAATGCCAAACAGCAGTATATTGCCAGTATTGCCGATAAACAGTTACAAGCCAAACTGCAACAGCAGGATAATATTGCCACTTTATTGAGTGAGACTGAGAAGTTAAGAAAGCAAGGGGCTAGTCAAGATGAGATTAATGCTCTACGTCGTCAATATGTCAATGAAGATGCGGTGCAACGGTTGAGTCAGTTAGATGCCCAAGAGGCAGATTTTGCGAAACGGGTTGCGGAGTTTGGGCAAGTGCGTCAGCAGATTTTAACAACCTCTGGTAATACGCCAGAGGCACAGCGGCAGATAGTAGAGACGCAGAATAGGTTGTTTAGTCCGCAGGAGCGGTTGCGGCTGGGGAGTTATGTTATAAATTAGATAGGTAGTTGAGTTGCCCCGAACTTGGTTAGGAAAATAGCTCAGGGACATTTATCAAATTAATTTGAGCTTCCTCGAATTAAATATCTATTGTCTTTTTTTCCAAAATTTTTCCCCTTCCAATTTTATATGAGACCTTTGCACAAACCAGCGACCATCTCTCGACACCAATTTCAAACTCAACTAAAAACTGGAATTGGTGTTAAAGAAGTGAAGAAAGTCACCGAATTGGCATAAAAGCCTCCTAAATTGCCGTAAATTAACGTCTATTGGCTAGTTTTACCAACCGATAGACACAATAACCCTAAGCGACCCCATATTTTCGCTTCAAGCCTAGGGCAGTTTTTAAATTATGCACTATGCTAGCAAGCAAAGTACTGGTATGAAATTGCATTAAGCCAAGGTGACGAGCCTTATTCATGCCATAATGCAGTTTAAAATGACCGAATACCCGTTCTACCGTATTTCTGGTTTGGCTCTTTTGGGTATTGGTACGTTTTTGTTGTTCGGTAAGTGGTGTATTACGCCATGCCCTATCATGGATATGATTGTTGATAGGTGGCTCATGCTCGGCAAGATAGTCGTCATGGGCTTGGCTTTTATACGCACTGTCGGCGTAAACGGCAGATTCATCACCTGTTAAAAGCGTGGTAAAACATTGTGAATCATGGACATTAGCAGGGGCGGTTTGAACTTTTTTGACAAAGCTGTCTTCATCACAGTTAAGATGGATTTTATAGCCGTAGGTGGTTTTTACTTTGCCTGTGCTGTCTTTTTTGCTGACGTAGGCAGCTTCGTTATCTTGGGTATTGTCGGTATGTTTGCCTTTTTTAGCTCGTTTGTTTTTGGCTTCAACGATACTGGCATCAATGATGCTAACACTGCCTGCTTTGATGATGATGTTTTGCTCGGCTAGTTGTTCATTGATTTGGTTGAATAAGGGTTCAATGAGTCCAAGTTCACCTAAGTGTTTGTGGTATCGCCAAATGGTGCTGTGGTCGGGTACGTTATCGGTAAGTGATAGCCCAACAAAGCGACGAAATAGTAAGTCTCTTGCCAGTTGTTTTTCCATGGCTGGGTCGGATAGGTTATAGAGTTTTTGTAGTAGTAAGATTTTAAACATGATGACAGGGTGAAAGGCACTTTCGCCACGGTCACTGCTATGAACATGGCCTAGGGTGTGTTCGATACTTTGCCAGTTGATTAGGTCGTGTAGTTCATCGAGTTCTTCGATGGCTTTGTGAGCGTTAATGAGACTGTCTGCTAGGGAGAGTTGCCCTGTTTGTTTCCATGCCATATTCGTGTCTTTTGCTATCTGTTTGATTTTACTGTATTATATCACTTTTGCAAACTTTTGTGCATTTTTTCGTGCAAAGGTTTC
>NZ_BCUL01000036.1 GCF_001591265.1 Moraxella atlantae NBRC 14588
TACCCAATAATATCATTATCAACTCAGGCACCTTTACTGCCAAAGAAGGTGATATTGCCATTAGCAGTGTGGGCAATGTCATTCTGCAAGCGGCTCAAGACAGTATCTATGATGCCGAAACCCAAACCAGCAAGAAGAAAAGCTGGGGCGGACTTAAAAAGAAAGTCACCATCACCAGTACCACCGAAGATATCCGCAATGCCGACTCTGTAACATTGATTGGTAACAATGTCAGTGTCAATGCAGGTGACAATATCATCAGTTACGCCACCGATATCAAAGCCCCCACAGGACAAGTCAGCCTACAAGCAGGGGATGCCATTCGCTTAATGGCAGTTGATGAAGTGGACAACAAAAATGTGGATGTCAAAAAGACCTCAAGCTTTATTGGTATCAAATACAACAAGAACCACACAACCGATACTCGCAACGTATCAAGCGAGTTACCATCGACTTTGGTTGCCAATATTATTGATACAGGCTCAGGCGATGATACTTATTTGCAAGGTACCGAGTTTGAGTACTTGCAAGGGGCAACTATCAAAGCAGGTGTTGGTATGAAGGCAGTGCCTGATGCCAAGATTATCTTCGATACCATTAATACGACGGTGGAAGAGAACCACACCCGTGAGTTTAATAATGTGGTGTGGCAGTCGATGAGTGAGAAAGGCTTTGTCGATGAGACGGGGACGTTGCCGAAGTTTACAGGTCCAACCACCCCTAGTTTCTCTGCCCCTGGCGGGTTGATTGTCCAAGTGCCGCTCTCTGAAAAAGAGCAAGCCGATAGCACGAACTTGGTGAATGTGGTTAACCGCATGGGTAACCAGCCAGGCTTTGAGTATTTGCAACAGATTGCTAAACGCAAGGATGTGGATTTTAGTGTGGTGCAGACCGCTCAAAAAGAGTGGAACTATAAACAAGAAGGGCTAACGCCTGCTGGGGCGGCGTTATTAACGGTTGCTGTTGCTTGGGCGGCAGGACCTGCGGCTAGTGGCATTTCATCAAGTTTAGGCGGTGGAGTTGCTGGGGCTACAGGCAGTGCTGCCTTTACTTCACTTGCGACACAAGCTTCTGTGTTATTAGTAAACAATAAGGGCGATATTAACAAGACGTTAAAACAGTTAGCCAGTAGCCAAACGGTAAGAGCGACATTAACTGCTGCATTGACTTCTGGGGCATTACAGTATATCAATACCAGTGTCATGCCTAACGTCCTGAAAGATCTGTCAATTCAAGATGCTAAGACATTGCAAGGCAGATTGGTTGGTGGTGCGTTTGAGGGAACAACAACTGCATTGGTTGATACAGCGATTAATGGTGGTAGTTTAGAGGATAATCTTAAAAATGCCCTGTTGATGAGTGAGGTGAATGCTGCGCATGGATTTGCTGCTAGTCTAATCAAAACACAAGAGAATAATTATATTCTGCATAAGGTGCTTCATGCGGTGGCAGGCTGTGCTGCTGCCGCAGCGAGCCGTGGTGAGTGTGAGGCAGGTGCGATTGGAGCGGCTGTTGGTGAAGCTGTTTCAGAAATGCTACCACAACCTAACCCAAATATGTCAGAAGACGAATATAGACAAGCACTTGACAATCAGAAAAACTTTGCAAAATTAATCGTTGGAGTAACTGCTGCGTATTCTGGCTATGATGTCAATACAGCTGCTTTTATTGCAGAGAATGCTATTGCTAATAATCGGCAATTGCATAAGGAGGAACAAATTCTGGCAGCGAAGTTATATGGTAAAGCTAGAGAATTAGGAAAGAATATTACTTATGAAGAAATACAGGATGCACTTCGTATAGCTTACAATAAAAAATACAATGAAGCACCTGAAAGTAATACCAAAGTTAATTCAAACGGCAAACAAATGGATATGGGTGGATTGTGGAGAATTAATAATGGTGTCAATACACAATTTTTACGTTCAGTTGATTTAGATGTGGTTGCCTTTGTTATCTTAAATATTGATAAGGTTGGAGGTAGTTTAAAAAATTATAACTGGGATGCTAATTACGTTATTTTGCCACAAAAATATACTGGTTCAAAAGATGCGTTGACTAGCCAATACACACAGAGAGATTTAGATAATTTAAATAGTGCAATTTTAAATCACGGACATTCTTTTATTGGAAGTCAGACAGCTTATGAACAAGCAGGCAATGAAAAGGTACTGGACGCACTTTTAACTACTGCAGAAGTTGTATCTCTTGCTAGTGGTGCTGGAGAAGTTGTTTACGCCGTTAAAACTGGTGGTAGAGTCTTATATATAGCAGCAAAAGATTATGCTGCATGGAAAGCAAGCAAAACCACTTCAACTGCTCTTTTAAGGAATGCAAATAGTATATTTGTTTATGAGACAAATCTCGCTTCTGATGCTAGAGCGTTTCATATATTATATGGTGAGTCGAAAACTCAGGGAGGACATAAATTCGGTATATCTAGGCTATTTACCCAAAAATCAAAGTTTCCTGCTACTTGGGATAATGAAAAAATTTTAGATGCTGTATCTGAAATCGCTACAAATCCTAAGCTTAAATGGGAGCAACAGACAGGTGTTCCTGGCACACTTTATACTAGAGCTGGAGCACCAGCTAGATTTGTAGTTACTGGTACAATAGATGGAACTAAAATTAAAGTAATCGTGGAACCTGCAGGAGAAGGAATAATTAGTGGTTACCCTATTAAATAATCTCTTAAAACTCAGAAGAAAGAGAAACAGCTTTGAAATTATACGGCTTGAGCTAGAACAGTATTTATCAAAAAAGCAATTAGATTTTATTGATGAGCTTTACGAAAATAATGAAGTTGGTTTAGCATTAGAATTTATTTGTTCCTATATTGAGGATAATGATATCTCAATTTCAAAAGTTTTGTATGAATTATTAAAAGATTATATGAATCAATTAAGTTTAGTTCAAAATATTGAATTTTATAATATTAGGGTCGATAAACTTTAATATAGTGAATCCTAAATTATAATGAAGACCATTCCCTGTGAGCTTATTAAGGGGCAACAGTTATTATGGTTTAAAAGGTTCACTTGTAGTGGCATAATAAACCAAGACAGTTAATAAGAGATTATAATACCTTGGTGGTGGTTCAAAAAGTAGGCTG
The DNA here is from genome assembly GCF_001591265.1 of Moraxella atlantae NBRC 14588. GTDB lineage: Bacteria > Pseudomonadota > Gammaproteobacteria > Pseudomonadales > Moraxellaceae > Faucicola > Faucicola atlantae. The sequence continues at coordinate 3,116 of NZ_BCUL01000036.1, forward strand.
AAAAAAAACAGGCTGAGAAATTGATAAAATAGTGAAATGCAAATCACACTACACATCAAATGCCCAGCCTGTCTAAGTGACAGCATAAAGAAAAATGGCTTAAAAAGCTATGGTAAACAAAACTATAAATGCAAAGACTGCAAGCGTCAATTCATAGGTGACCATGCTTTAACATACCAAGGCTGTCACTCACAAAAAGAATGACCGTTTTATTCGTGGCATTGTCAATGGTACAAGTAATGCGTTGGTGGATAGTGCGGTTAATGGTACGAGTTTAGAGGAGGCGTTAAAACGTAGCCTGCGTGCATCGATTGTCGATTCTGGGACCGGGTATGTGTTTACCAATGCGGTTAAGGGGCTTGATAGTGATGCTTTGGTTGATAATATTGCTCATAAACTGGCGGCTGGGTTAGTGGGTTGTGCGAGTGCTGAACTGAATAAGCAGTCTTGTGAGGCAGGAGCACTAGGGGCGGCTGTTGGAGAGATGGTCGGGGATTATCTAGTTACTGGTGAAGTCCAAGATTTAATTAATAATGATAATCTATCTATAGAGGAAAAAGACCGGATTTTAAATACGGGTAAATTGACTGCTGCTTCACTTGCCTTGTTATTGGGTTATGATGTTAATACAGCTGCTAATAGTGCTGGTACGGCGATTGAGAATAATTCTTTGAAGGCTCTAACAACAGTAATAAAGATTGGAGCCAAGACTGCCAAAATAGCAATTACAAAAGGAGGAAAGATAAAACTTTCTGACTTGAAGAAATTATTGAAAGAAGAAGGTCTCGATATTGTAGATAATCTCATAACTTTAGCAGATGGGCAGTTAACTTTAGATGATGCTAAAGCTATTATTGATTTGGTAGTAGGTACTAGTTTAAATACAGCAAATAAAGGGGCAGCTGCCGCAAAGATAAATGACATTATTAAAAATTCTGATTTTAACGCCATTAAGCATGTATATAATGGCATTAAAAATGCCCCAGAATACCCTAAGGGCTTTATTGATAGACAGAATGGAACTAGGAAAGTCAAACCAAATGACCCTGATGTTCTAGCTGCTCTGAGAGAAGCGACAGGTGAGAAGAATTGGATGAAAGTTTATAAAGATGGTTATTGCAATGGACAAAAATGTTCTATTCATTATTTTCAAAGTGATTCTGGAAAGGTTTTCAATGTTAAAGTAAAACAAAATACTTGGAGTAACAATTAATTATGATAACAAATTACAATATATATAATTTATTTATTGAGATATTTACAGTTGGATTATTGGAGCTCATTAAACAAGATACCATTTCAATTACCGATGCTCAAACTATACTTTTTTCTCCAGCTGGGTTAGAACGTATTGAAAACAATCCATATCTTAAATGTTTTTTACCAACAGTTAATGCTGGGATGGAATTAGAGGATATTTATGATCTTCTAGGAGAAGAGAAGTTTTATAAAAAACTTGAGGAGTTAAAAGATAAAATAATTAGTGAAATTAATCTTCCTACTGATGATGCAAAATCTTACGAACATTTGCATGAGATATTATTATTAATAACTGATACAGGTATAGGCAACTTTTATAAACTGAAATAAAATGCAGATTTTTGATGAATCGAAAAGTATAGGTATAGAATGGTCATTAGGTGATATTGAGAATACTGATTTAGGTAAAATTCAATTTTTTTTTAATGGTATATGGTATCCAAGGTATTGCCCACAAAACTATTATAATTTACAAACAGTATTCTCAAACCTTAAAGCTTCTTTAAAGGATAAGTATTTTCCTGGAGGTAATGCGAAATATCATTATCAACTCAGGCACCTTTACTGCCAAAGAAGGTGATATTGCCATTAGCAGTGTGGGCAATGTCATTCTGCAAGCGGCTCAAGACAGTATCTATGATGCCGAAACCCAAACCAGCAAGAAGAAAAGCTGGGGCGGACTTAAAAAGAAAGTCACCATCACCAGTACCACCGAAGATATCCGCAATGCCGACTCTGTAACATTGATTGGTAACAATGTCAGTGTCAATGCAGGTGACAATATCATCAGTTACGCCACCGATATCAAAGCCCCCACAGGACAAGTCAGCCTACAAGCAGGGGATGCCATTCGCTTAATGGCAGTTGATGAAGTGGACAACAAAAATGTGGATGTCAAAAAGACCTCAAGCTTTATTGGCATTAAATACAACAAGAACCACACAACCGATACTCGCAACGTATCAAGCGAGTTACCATCGACTTTGGTTGCCAATATTATTGATACAGGCTCAGGCGACGATACTTATTTGCAAGGCACGGAGTTTGAGTACTTGCAAGGGGCCAATATCAAAGCAGGCGTTGGTATGAAAGCAGTGCCTGATGCCAAGATTATCTTCGATACCATTAATACGACGGTACAAGAGAACCACACCCGTGAGTTTAATAATGTGGTGTGGCAGTCGATGAGTGAGAAAGGCTTTGTCGATGAGACAGGGACGTTGCCGAAGTTTACAGGTCCAACCACCCCTAGTTTCTCTGCCCCTGGTGGGTTGATTGTCCAGGTGCCGCTCTCTGAAAAAGAGCAAGCTGATAGCACGAACTTGGTGAATGTGGTTAACCGTATGGGTAACCAGCCAGGATTTGAGTATTTGCAGGAGATTGCGAAACGCCAAGATGTCGATTTTAGTGTGGTGCAAACCGCTCAAAAAGAGTGGGACTATAAACAAGAAGGGCTAACGCCTGCTGCCGCTGCATTGATTAGTTTAGCAGTAACATTAGCGACTGGAGGTTCTGGTGCTGGGGTGGGTGCTAATTTATTAGGAACGACTACTGCTACGGGTAGTGCAGTAGCAAATGCGGCGTTTGCTTCGTTAGCATCTCAAGCTTCAGTCACTCTGATTAATAATAAAGGCGACGTGGCTAAGACGCTCAGAGATTTGGGTAAGAGCGAAACGATTAAGCAACTTGCGTTTGCGGCTGTGACTGCTGGGGTGTCGGCGAAGTTAGACTCAACGATATTGCAAGGCGTTGGTGATAAAACGTTAAATGATCGTTTTATTCGTGGCATTGTCAATGGTACAAGTAATGCGTTGGTGGATAGTGCGGTTAATGGCACCAGCCTTGAAGAGGCATTGAAACGTAGTCTGCGTGCGTCGATTGTCGATGCAGGGACTGGGTATGTGTTTACCAATGCGGTTAAGGGACTTGATAGTGATGCGTTAGTTGATAATATTGCTCATAAACTGGCGGCTGGGTTAGTGGGTTGTGCGAGTGCTGAACTGAATAAGCAGTCTTGTGAGGCAGGAGCACTAGGTGCGGCTGTTGGAGAGATGGTCGGGGATTATCTAGTTACTGGTGAAGTTCAAAAATTAATTGATTCAGGAGTAATTGTACCAGGCTCTGCTGAGTATAATCGTATTGTAAATACTGGAAAGTTAACAGCTGCATCTATTGCTTTACTGTATGGTTTAGATGTTAATACAGCTGCTAACAGTGCAGGAAATGCAATAGAAAATAATTCTGCAAAAGCTGTTGTGACAACCCTAAAGGTTGCTGGGAAGTTATTTAAAATAGCGGTAAAAAGAGGAAAGGTTACTTTAAAAGATTTGAAACAAACTATTAAAGATGAAGGTTTAGATATAGTTGATAATCTTTTAACTTTATCAGATGGGCAGTTAACCTTAGATGACGCTAAGGCAGTTATTGACTTGGTGGTGGGTACTAGTTTAAATACAGCAAATAAAGGAGCTGCTATAGCGAAGATAAACGCAATTATGAAAAATAGGACTCATAGTTTTGCGGATCAGGGAATTCCTGCTAATTTGATTAGGAGAACACAAGTTGATGGGCTCAATATTAGGATTAATTCAGGACATTCCTATAATCGCCCTCATGTTACAGGTGATGTTAAACATACAGGACTATCTATGGATACAATAGATAATGCAATTGTAAATGATTTAGTTCATAACACTAAGCTATCAACTATACCGAATGTGCCAAACTATATTGATAGACCTATCAACATACAAGGTCATTCTATCACTTATAGAGTTACTAAACTACCTAATGGTGAAATAACAGTAACTACTTACTTCCCAAATTAAAAACACAAAAGAGTTATTATGAAAATTGTAGATATAGTTAAAGAAATGATGAAAATTTATGGAAACTCCGAGAAAGATAATGAAAATTATTGGAATCAACTAAAAAAGGATTTTTATGATGAATTAACTCAATGCAGTGATCCAAAAATATTGCTATCAGCCTTAAGATTAGATTTTTATGAATGGTTAATTCCTTTTGAAGAGCGACTGTCATTGATGGAAAAAATTAAGAATTTTGGTGTTGAAGATATTGATTTTTTAAAGGATTACTATGGTTACAAAGCAGCATTTCTAGATCCGACACCTGAACAAAAACATGCTAAAGCTGAATTAGATAGACTTATGGAGGATTGAGAGTTATAAATCTAAATTAATTCAGAACTAAGTTAATAGGACTTACGCAAAACGCATAAATTTTTGTGTAAGTTGACTCAGCACACGACAAAAAAACAAAAAAGTCTGTTAAAGCAATGGCATAATAACAATTTTTCTCATGAACCACCATTATGCCAAACCTTAACAGACTCAATGAAATATTAACCCAAAACCTTACAATGAACAAGGCAAGAATTACCTGTTTAAGCCTCATGATAATCGCCCTGATTACCGCCCAAAGCAGTAATCTAAAAAAAAATAGCAAGGCACATACCTAGTAGAGGCAAGACCGACAGCCACTACCGCAGGCTACAGCGATTTATCGCCAGTGCTGTCATCGGCTATGACCAACTAGCCATATTGCTATATCGGCTATTTGGACTTAGCAAAGTTACCCTTACTATCGACCGCACCAACTGGAAATGGGGCAAAAGCAACATCAACATCTTTATGCTAGGGGTGGTCTATAAGGGCATTGCCATACCACTGTACTGGGACATGCTAGACAAACGGGGTAACACAAACCACCTTGAGCGAGCCGAACTCATTGAACGCTTTATCAAGCAGTTTGGTAAACACAACATTGACATGATACTGGCAGACAGAGAATTTGTTGGTGAACGATGGTTTAACTGGCTAACAGAGCATCACATACCTTTTGCCATTCGTATCAAGAAAAACAGCAAAGTTGTGAACCATCACGGCAAATTGGTACAGATTAAAGACTTATTTCGTCATGTTACTGCCTTTGAGACCTATCGACATGGACGGATACTGGTCGTTGATGGTTGTGCTGTCCGAGTATTTGCCAAACGTGATAAAGACCATGGTTTAGTGATTGTCGCTACCAATCAGCTACAAACCCTTGATGCGATGACAATTTATGCAAAGCGTTGGGAGGTTGAGAATTTATTTGCTTGTCTTAAAGGTCGTGGTTTTAATCTTGAAGATACGCATTTGACTAAGATGGATAGGGTGAGTAAGTTAGTGGCAGTCAATGCTTTAGCGTTTTGTTGGGCTTATCATGTCGGTATTTATCATGATAAGCAAAGACCATTAAAACGCAAGTTAAAGTCAAACGGTCGCCCTCAAGCCAGTTTATTTGCATTAGGCTTGGATTTGTTGATTGAGGGCTTTCGTTTGGTGTTGTTGAATAATGATAAGGCTGTATTTCGACAGTTGGTCAGTTTTTTAACCCCTAAACCCGTGAAAATTGGTTGGGGCTGATTTTTTGTCGTGTGCAGAGGAACTTTTAAAATGACATAGCCCTGTAGATAAAGGGTTTGATGAATAAAATGCAAGTTTGGTAGTTTCAGAAAAAGCCCCGAACTTGCATTTAATGCAATTTTAATATTCTAAACCTTGACTCTATAGGTCTTAGTGTCACAAAGATGTTAACGGAGTATTGTAATATATAAGACTGATGAAAAACTTCAAGTAAAGTCCCACATGAATTAAAGGATAACACTATAAATTTTCTTAAGTAGTATTTAAAAGATAAACTGTATGACATCTCAAATACAATCTGATTTAGTAAATTTTAGTTATGGAGAAATACTGTGATAGAAATGACGAGTAATTTAAATTTAAGTGACGTTAGCCCATTGAGTCAAGAAACAATTACAGATTTAGAAAGTAAGTTGGATCATAAAATTCCTAAAGAATATTCAAATTTCTTAATAAATTATAATGGCGCCAAATTAAAAAATAAGGTAATTAAAGATGATTTAGGTTATACAAATATCTCAGAACTGTTTGATTATCAACATTTAATTAAAAATTTAATGAATTATTATGATGATAAAAATATTCAAAAACTTCATATGCTTCCTATTGCCAGTGATGTTTTTGGCAATCTATTCTGTATTTCAATGGATGAAAAAAGAATAGGGTTGATATTTTTTTATGATCACGAAACAGGCTGTTTCAGTAAGTTATTTAATTCGTTTAGTGAATTTATTAATAACTTTATTTCAGATGAT
>NZ_BCUL01000037.1 GCF_001591265.1 Moraxella atlantae NBRC 14588
GATTAAAGCCACGTCCTTTAAAACAAGAAAACAGCGTTTCAATCTGCCAACGCTTGGCATAAGTTGCCATCGCATCATCATCGTCAAAATCATTGGTCGCCACAATCACATAATCGTTGTTGCTATCAAGCTTGGCGGATACCTTAACAGAGCAGTCATCGACCATTAAAGTTCGGTCATGGTGATAAGTATCGTGTTGGCTTAGGTTGTGAAACAGGGTGTGTATTTGCACGCTTTGCCCTTGCGTGTTAGTCACCTTGCTGTCTTTTTTGATGCGTATAGCAAATTTTAAATGCTCTGTGGTAAACCAGTTAAACCACGCTTTGCCGACAAACTCTCTATCAGCGAGTATTTTTACGATTTTGTCTTTACCAAAGTTGTGAATGAATTTTTCAATCAGTTCGGTTCGCTCTAAGGTACTTGAGTTGCCCCGTTTATCTAGCATTGTCCAGTATAGGGGAATGGCAATGCCGTGATGTACGGCGGCTAGCATAAAGATGTTGATGTTGCTTTTGCCCCATTTCTAGTTTGTTCTATCAATGGTAAGGGTAACTTTATCTAGCCCAAATAGGTTGTAAATAAGGCTGGCTATTTGGTGTTCGTCAAGTTCGGTGTCTGCTAAAAACCGTTGTATGCGTCGGTAGTTGCTGTCGGTTTGTGTTGTATTGGGAAAGTGCCTTGCTATCTTTTTTAGGTTGCTACTTTGGGCGGTTATCAAACCTATTATCATTTGGCTGATGCAGTTGATTTTTGCCCTGTGTAGTGTTAGGTTTTGGGCTAATATAGTTTCTAGTCTGATAAGATTTGGCATGGTTTAATTCGTTGAAAAAATTACTATTATGCCTTGTTTTATCAGACTTTTTTATTTTTTTGTCGTGTGCAGAGAAAATTTTTAATCTTTGATGATTTTTAATGCTCATGCATCTGCCCGTCTTTGTGCAGTAATTGGCGCACGGCCTGCCACGTGACGCTAACACCGCTTTTACCAACCACCAACGCGACCAACAAACTTGCCAGCGCATCGACCCATTGCCAGCCAAACATGAGCAGCGCAAGGCTTGCCACAATCACCGCCAGTGACCCAAGCGCGTCAGCAATCACGTGCGCATAAGCAGCTTGCATGTTGAGGTTATCGTGTTCACCATACTGCATGAGCTTCATCACGCCGATATTGACAATCAGCCCGACTACCGCCACACCCAGCACGGGCAGCGCATCAATCGGCTGTGGCTGATAAAACCGCTGCACCGCCTCAACAACCACCCAAACCGCAATCACCAACAGGCTGATACCGTTCACCAATGCCAACCACAAGGACAATTTATCACCGTGTTTGCCGCGCCCTTGCACCCACACCGCAAGCCCTGCCAATGCCAGCGATAAGCTGTCATTGAGCATATGCCCTGCATCCGCAAGCAGCGCCAAGCTACCAAACAGCTTGCCTGTGATGGCTTCAATCAGCATAAAGCCTGTGATAATGGCAAAACTGAGCCACAAAATCCGCTGATTGCGCGGTACATGGCTGTGCCCGTGGTGGCTGTGGCTATGCCCGTGGCTGTGTGGATGCGTGTGGTTGTGTGAGTGTTTGGGCAAATCGGGCATGGCAATTCCTTGAGGGGGGATACGTCTATTTTAGCCGATTTTGTCTCTGATGTTGGTAAATAAACCGTTATTGACGCGTGTGTTTGTGTAAATCCGTCATTGACCTGAACAACAACGCAAAGATTGGCAGATTTTTAGATGGCAGCATGATTGGTCGGCGTGGCAAGTGCGCTGACAAGCTCATGGGTCAATGCCTCGATTTGTGCAGCCGCAAGCGGTGCAGGTGTGCGCACGATAAACATATCCTCGGCGCGCTCGCCTAGCGTGGTGATACGGGCAAACTGCACGGCAACCTCATGCGCCAGCAACACACGGCTGACCCGTGCCAGCAGTGACGGCTGATCAAGCGTTTCAATCGCCAACGTGTATTGCTGCGCCATCGTGGTTGGGCGAATCTCGACACGCGTCGGCACATCAAAATGGCGCAATTTACGTGGCAGATTTTTGTCAATCAAAGGCGCGATTTGCTGACTGGCAAAGCCTTGTTGCAAGCGTGTGCGCAGCGTCTCTTGGCGGCGCGTATCAACCAATAATGTATTTTGGCGATCCAGCACAACGTATGAGTCAAGCGCGATACCATTACAACTGGTAATCACGCGCGCGTCTAACACATCGAGCTGCATGGCATCCAACACCGCCACCGTCACGGCAAACAGATTGGGCTGGTCAGGCGTATAAATAAACACCTGCACGGCATCAAGTGCCAACTCATGATGCTCACGCAAGGCAATCAGCGGTGTGGTGGGTGATAAATCGGTCGGTGATTGGTCAACATCCGTGGCAGCTTTGGTCACAGCCGCATGGGCGATAATCGCCTTGGCATGCCACACGATATCGGGCGCAATTTCACGCAAAAAATAATCCTCGCCCAACGCTTGCCATAGATTATCAATTTGCGCCAAATCAGCGGCAGACAGCGTTGGATCAGCTTGCAGCAGCGTTCGCGCGCGCGTCTGTTTGGCGTGTACCAAATCCTTACGCCCCTGCTCGCTTGCATAAACACTGGCATTACCATCGGCAAGCAACAACCGCCGCGTTTGGTGATACAACTGCCGCAGCAAGGTGGCGCGCCAACTATTCCAAATTTGCGCGTTGGTTGCGGTCATATCCGCCACAGTCAGCGCGTACAGGTAGTTTAAATGGGTGACATCGCCTACCGCTTCGGCAAACGTGGCTATCACTTGTGGATCAGAGGTATCCTTTTTTTGTGCTGTCATTGACATCAACAAATGCTGCTCAACCAACCATGCCACCAACTGGCTATCGGCAGTGCTCAGCCCGTGCGCCGTACAAAACGCCAATGCTTCAGCTTGCCCAAGCTCACTGTGATCGCCGCCGCGTCCTTTGGCAATATCATGAAACAATGCCGCCAACGTCAAAAGCACCTTACGTGTGATGCCGCGATAAATGCTACTAACCAGCGGGTACTCGCCTGTGTAACGCGCATCGGTGAAGCGATGCAGCACGCGCACCACGCGCAGCGTATGAGCATCAACAGTATAACGATGAAACAAGTCGTATTGCATCAGCCCCGTGATCTGGGCAAAAGCAGGAATATACCGCCCAAGCACGCCATAGCGCTTCATGGCTTGTAAGCGATGAAACAGCAAATTTTGCTCAACCAAATTTGCCATAAATAGCCCACGGTGATACGGGGCTTGACGAAACGCATCATCAATACGCGGCGCGGCAGTAATCAACGCGCGCACCGTTGCGGTTTCGATGTATTTGATATCATGCTGTCCCATCAGCAAAAACAGACTCAGCATCGCTGATGGGGTTGCCACAAACACATCAGCATGACGCATGATGATTTGCTCACCGCGCTGAACAAATTGTGCATTGAGCGGTATGTCGGCAACTTTAGGCGCAGCCATGCCAAACAGCGTTTGCTCAGCATATTGACAAATTAACTCACACAACGTTGATACCGCCATCGCACAGCGATAATAATCGCGCATCATACGTTCAACAGCAGCATTTGGGCGGTCATCAGGCATGGCGTGATAGCCCATGCGCTCAGCGACATTGCGCTGATAATCAAACAACAAGCGGTTTTCGTTGCGCCCTGTGATGTGGTGCAGATGGTGGCGTACTTGCCACAAAAAACCTTCTGCCTCATGCAGCGTTTGGTATTCATTGGCGGTGATAAACCCTGCCGCCGTTACTGTAGCGAGCACCGCTTCAAAATTTGCCACCGCAAAATAGCGCAAACCGATCCAGCGTACGGTCTGGATATCGCGCAGCCCACCAGGGGCATGTTTGATGTCGGGCTCAAGGTTGGATTCGGTTGCATCGTGCTTGCGGTAGCGCGCGCGTGTTTCTGTCATTTTGGCACAAAAAAAATCCGCCGCTGACCATGCCTGCCAAGCCATGTGGCGCAAATCAGACAGCAGTGCTTCACCATCTGGCGCATTTTTTGCCAACAAGACGCGCGCTTCTAGTAAACTGGTTGCCACCGTGATATCTGCGCACGCGGTCGCACACTCAGCGCGGCTACGCACCGCCAATGCAGGGGTGATGCCACTGTCCCACAAATGGGCGGCAAACCGACAAATGCGTTCATGCGTGTCAGCGGTTGGATTGTCCGCCGTGATGATCAGACAATCCACGTCCGAATACGGGTGTAGCTCACCGCGCCCATAGCCACCTGTCGCCACCAAGGCAACCTCGTCTGCTGTCAAGCCGCAATACGCCAACAACGCACACAACAAGCGATCCATCGCCAAGCAACGCGCTGCCACCACCGCGCGGATATCGCCCGTTTCGCCCAGCATGGCATCTAGCTGCGCTTCAATGGTGCGCAGCCAATCGGATGTGCCCAAATGCTTGTCAGTGGTCAAGCAAAGCGGTGGCAAGCGATGAAAAATACTTGTAGCGGTGTGTGATATGGGCATGGGTTTTGCCAAGGTCATAGGTTGGTGTAAGTGTTACTGTAACCTGTTGGCTTAGGGTTTGGCAACCGCTAAAACTTTGGCATTGATGATAAATGGCTGGCCAAAAAACCGCGTGAATTTTGCGAACCACAGGGGTTGGTGGTACTACCCTAGCTGGCGGATCTTTGTGTTGTCCTGTGGCGTTCTCTGTGCGTTTTTGCCCCCTATCTAAATTTGCTTTGAAAAGCTCACGTTCAGCACATTGTTATTCCCATAATTCATCATGGTATTTCTTGCCTGTTGCTCATTCGCTGTTAATTTTGGCTCTCTTGGCTCTCTTGGCTCTCTTGGTTTTGTTGCTCCGCTTCTGCTCTCGCTTTGGCTCGATGTTGAAATGCTTTTTTGAAGTAATCCGCCCCTTTATTGTTGTAGGCTATTAACTCTTGTTCTTGTTTGTCGGTCAGTTTGATTTTGCCGACATGGTCTTGTTCAGTTTTTCTTGTTATCAAAAGCAAATGGGCGTGGAAATTGCGATTATCGCCTTGCTTATCGGGTGCATGAACCGCCATATCAACCGCTATTTGATATTTCTCACTCACATACTCCGAAAAACTCCCTTTACTCTCTGCCATGCTGTGCTAAAATTGGTCTGGTTTCAATGGGATAAAGTCGAATAATGGCAACTCTACAACAACAGATAGCTCAAAAGCAAGAAAACGCCCAAAAAATTATATTAGGTGGCATGGTTCTATCAGTCGCTCGTAACAATCCCCAGTTCGCCCAAAATCTGCTAAGTATGATTAATCAAGCAGTAATCGGGATACAGACAAAAAATTTCTTAAGCGTATTATTATCGAACTACAACAAATTATTAGTCAGGGAGACAAACAATAACAATGCAAAAAAATCCCTAATAAATAGGCTAAAAATTTTAAATCTATCTTCGTCAAAAAGGATGGATTAATGAAAACTAAGTTTGAGCAAAGCAACACTTGGCAACATGAGCGTAAAATAGAAATAAAAAAAAATTATAGATAATGATAATTTTCCTTGTATTTTTGGTAAAAAGGCAAGCAAGAATAATACAATACAATGGCTACTTTGTGAATCATCTGATAATCAAAAAAACTTTTTCTTACAAGGAGTTATAGACTATACAAATTTTATCATTCGTTGCCGTAAACCTGCGACTTCAGGCGGTGGATATAAGGCAATTGTTAAATGCGATAAGTTTTGCTATACTCATCTCACTATATTCAATGTCTTACATTCCACAGCTAAGTTAAGACTAAATTGCGAGTACGCAGTAACTTAACTGGTAAGACGTTTCCAAACACACACTTAAGCTAATTCGTGTCTATGACAATCCTAACGGTAGGATTAGCTTAAAATAAGAACCTAAGATGTACGGTGTGTCGTACGGGCGGTTGCCATTGTCTTAGGTTTGCGGTGGGGCTTCACCGTCTTGCAGAAGGAATCTCCGAACGATAGGGAGGGGAGGAAGTCAAACAATACTTAATTGACAATGAGCCCAAACAATGGCTTTTAGATGTGCCACAAGACTCCAATAATTATGAATGGTGCTTATGTTTTAATGAAGTACAACTTTTCATCAATATAAGTTCATCAAAGCACTTAAAATATAAAAGTCGTAATTTAGGAAAAGATATCTGTTTGGTTATCAATCCTAGACAAATATTTGATGTAGTTGCTCCTTTAAATGTAGTTGCTCCTTTAAAGTAAGCCCCCGACCATCCCTCTATTGCGGTTTCCAGACATGAGGTAACAGCTCATCAATCTGGCTATCAAGATGCGTCGGCAGCCGTCTCAGCACATCCGCCAAATACGCATACGGGTCAAGCCCATTCAATCTAGCTGACTGGATAATCGACATAACATTCGCCGCCCGCTGCCCACTCTCAAGCGACCCAGCAAACAACCAATTCTTACGCCCGAGAGCCCAAGGACGCATCTGATTCTCTGCCCAATTATTATCAATCGGCAAACTGCCATCATCCAAATAACGTGTCAGAGCCTGCCACCGTTTCAAGCAATACTCAATCGCCTTGGTAATACTGGCATTCTTAGTCGTGCCTAACCTTTTCTCCTGTAACCACGCATAAAGCCTATCCGCAACTGGTTTAGCCTTCTGTTGCCTGATTTGCCTAACGACTTGGGCATCTCTAGGCGTTGGTGATTGGTTTTTCTCAAACCGCTCATCAATCTCACGCTCAACGGCATACAGTGATTGAAACAGTTCTAGTGCCTCAATGCTAATAAGACTCTGCCCTGTCACATGAAGCTCATGAAACTTACGTCTAGCATGAGCCATACAGCCTACTTCAATCACCCCTCGCCCAAATAATGGCTTATAGCCGTTATAGCCGTCGCAAACAAGCTTGCCCTTAAAGCCCTTTAAAAAAGCATTGGGATACTCACTACCCCGACCTTGGGCAAAGTCATACACCACCGCTTTGATTGGGCTGTGCTGCGGTGTTACATACGCCCAAACATAGCCTTGCTTTAACTTGCCTTTCACGTCTTTTACCCCATAGCCATTTAACACTTTGACTGGGGTTTCATCGGCATGCACAATTGGCTGGGTTAGCATTATTTTATGCAAACGTTTAACTAAAAACCCAAGCTGTACTCCACAGCGTCCGACCCAATCGGCTAAGGTTGAATCGGATAAATATACCCCACTACGCTGATAAATCAGGCTTTGGCGATATAGGGGCAAATGGTCAGCGTATTTACTGATAAGCACATGAGCCAGTAGCTCAGACGTGGCAATGCTTTTATCGATGATTTGGGCATCGGTTTTGGCTTGAACCAACCGCTCACGGTTACACGCAGCGTTACGGCAGGTGTATTTGGGATAAACATGACGCTCACGGTAAAACTGCTTTGGTACAAAGCCAAGTTTATCTTGAACATCTTGACCAATTTGCGTCATTTGACAGCCACATTCACAGGTGGTTGACGGTGGTTCGTGGATGATGGTGTGAATGTCGAGGTTGTCAGGGATAACGATGCGTCTTTGCCGTTTGGGCTTGGTTGGTTTTTCTGATAGTGTACCTAATTGGTTATCCGACTTTTCTTCAAGTTCTTGAGTAGTAAGCGTTTGAGCATCAATCGGCTTGTTAGCAATCAGTTTGGCTCGCTCGTCATCGCTAAGATTGGCTAAGAAGTTGTCATGGGCTTGTTCAAGCGATGCCAGGTCTTCTAGGGCGGTTTCTTGGTTTAAGTGGGTTTGTTTGGGGGTTAAGCCTTCGCTTTTTTGCCCAAACAGGCGATGAATAAGACGTTGCTGTTTGGCAATGGCGTCAATGAGTGCTTGGTTGATGCGAGCAAGTTCGGCTTCGTATTGCTGCCTTTGCGCATCGATTTGTTTCTCGTATTGTTGTTTGAGTTGCGCTGCTTGCTGTTGGTATCGTTGTTCTAGCTGTTGTTGCAACTGTTGGTATTGCCGACTTTGCTTTTCAATTTGTTGTTGCAGTTGCTGTGTTTCTTGTTGAAGCTGAGCGTTTTGGGCTAATAGCTCAGCGTAGCTTGGCGCAGTTGGGTCGGATGGGTGGGCAGCGGTCATGACATGAGTTTGCCATAACCGCGATAGATTGTCAGCTAACGGGCGGTGATAGTTGAGATTTAGCGGGTTTATGATAAAGGCAGGTTAGGTCAGCGGGGTGAGTATGTCTTTGCCTAGGTTGTGCCAGGGCAGTCCGCTGACAAGGGCGTTGAATTGTTCATGGCTGATGGTGAGTCCTGTGGTTGGGTTGGTTAGGCTGTGATGTCGCATGAGGCGTTCGCCTAGTCCGTGAAATCTGCCATCATCGAGTGTTCGGGTGCATAGCCATATGCCCAGTCCGTCATGAATGAGTAGTTTTAGCCGTGTGCCTGCTTTGTTGTAGAATAGGTAGGCACAGTGTGGACGGATGCCTGGGTGGTGCTGTAGGATAAAGGCGAGTAACTTGTTGCTGCCACTTCGCATGTCCATGGGTGCGGTGGATAGCCAGATTTGTTGGGGGTTGATAAGGGGATTCATTGTAGCCCCCGTAGTAGTTCGATAAGGCTGTGATTGTCGATTTGGGCAATGCTTAGTTTTATGGGCATTGTGTTGTGGCTGTTATTGTGAGTGGGGATTTGTAGTTCTATACCTGTCAGGACTGATGACCTGGATGTGCTCTGGTCGATGATTTGCTCAGGGTTTGACTCTGGCTGAACATTGATAGGAATGAATGTTGGTGTATTGCGGTAAGCGTCATTGTTAATAAGTGTGGGTAGTTGGTCGGTTTGGGCTTGTTTGGCTTTTTGTTCTCGTTTCCAGTTGTGTAAGAGATTCTGGTTGATGCCGTTGTCTCTGGCTATGCTGGCAATTGACCGCCTGAGCTTATCGCTTCTTGTACTAGAAATTCTTTGAATTCGTCACTGTAGGTCTTGCGCTTGGGTTTGTTGGTTGCCATTTTAATGTCCATTTACTGAAAATCATGGACATTATCTCGCTTCATCTAAGAGTGCAGTAGAGGGGCTGGTCGGGGGCTTACGCTTTTTCTAACCAGCTTAGTGCGCGGTGCAGGCGTAGGTTGAGTGGGTCTGGGCGTTCTTTTTTACTACCATTAAATTTTTCAGTTAAATTCATAA
>NZ_BCUL01000038.1 GCF_001591265.1 Moraxella atlantae NBRC 14588
TTTAGTTTTTTTGCCGCCGTTTTTTTTCATCAGTGGCTTAGCCAAGCATTCGATGCTAAAATAACTTGTTTATTTATCTTGCTTGCCTGATGTGTGGTGCAAGCCCTTTTCACCCGTTGATCGATATAAAGATTGGTTTATGGCACTCTACCCCTACACCCTACAGCCCATTGATGTTCACTTGACTGATGCCGAATTTCGCCAAGCCCAAGCGCAGCTATTTGCCTCCAATGAACAAAGCCTTGCACGAATTTCTACCAAAACATGGGTGATTGTCGGTATCTTGGTGGCTGTGGCAATTGCAGGTATTATTTTGGTACATGGTTATTCAACGCTGATTTTTTGGCTGTTGTTAGTCGGTGTGGCGGTGTTTTTGCTGATTCGCACGGTGGGCTTGCGTTGGTATGTCAAAAAAGAGTTTGATAAGCAAGCTGCCAGCCAAACCATGCCACCAGAGCTTGCCCAGCTCAAGCTTGGCATTCAGTCACACGGTATTATTTTGGGCTTGCCTGCCCCCGATGCCGCCCCACAAAAAAACACCAGCAAGCGCAAAGGCAGTGGCATGCATCAGCCACTGATTCGCCAAAGCGCACTGCAGCAAGCAACCATCAAATGGTCACAAATCAGCCACTGGCAAGAAACGCCCGACTATATTTTTTTGGTATTTTCGGCAAATGGTCAGCAAGGTAGCCAAATTGTGCCTAAGCGCATGATGCAGCAAAAATTTCCGATTGATACCTTGCGCCATCATCTGCAAGAACACATTGGCGTACAAGGCTTACCAACGACCAGCGCATTGCCTAGCCAAACCACCAGTATTTGATAACGCGTTTGTATGATTGATTGACTGTGAACTGTGTGCCAAAAATATTTATTTTATCAATCAATATTTTTACAATAATCTATTTTATTTAAGATAAAATTGGGCTTATAGTAAGTATCAGTTGGTGATCTTATCTTTTGAACCAACGTTTTTAAAAACAGGTAAGCACAAACAGGAGTAATCCATGGCAAAATCAACGGACAAAAAAATCAAAGATTTCGGACTTGATACCGCCGAGGTGTTACACGTGGTCGATCAACTCAATGCCCTATTGGCAAATTATCATATATTTTATATGAACGTGCGCGGCTATCATTGGAATGTCAGCGGTTCTGATTTTTTTACACTACACGTCAAGTTTGAAGAGCTTTATACCGCGCTACAATTACAAATTGATGAACTTGCCGAGCGCATTTTAACTCTGCGTGGTACACCGCTCCACGCGTATAGCGATTTTGCGCGTATTTCAGCGATTAAAGAGGACAAAAACGTCAGCGAAGGCCGTGCGTGTGTGCAAGGCGTCTTGACAGGTCTCAACATGTTGATTGCCAAACAGCGCGAGGTCATCGCCACCGCCGAGCAAGCCGACGACCAAGCCACTGCCGATATTTTGACAGGCTATGTCAAAGAACAAGAAAAATTGGTATGGATGTATAACGCGTACTTGGGCTAACAGATTTGGGCTGATAAGCTAAGCCGCTTTGGCGCATAGCTAACAATCAATCAATCAATCAATCAATCAATCAATCAAAAGCTACTGTATGTGGCTTTTGGTTTTTGTGGTTGATGCCACGACGATCCTTTATTGTTTCAATAACTTATCAGTCTGGTTAAAGCAGTTTAAAATTGATGTTGGTGCCGAAATACGCTAAAATAGCTGCCCATTTATCTTGTCTGCTTTTACTGTTTTTAAACATCGGGCGATGCATATGTCATATTCGATTTTTTGCCAAACCAAAAACAATGCCTTAACTGAGCCGATGTTTTTTGGGCAGCCTGTGAATATTGCGCGCTATGATCAGCAAAAATACCCGATTTTTGAGCAGCTGATTGAAAAACAGCTGTCGTTTTTTTGGCGCCCCGAAGAAATTGACGTATCCAAAGACCGTTTGGATTTTGCCAACCTGCCTGCCCACGAGCAACACATTTTTTTAAGCAATTTAAAATACCAAACTTTGCTCGACTCCATCCAAGGACGCAGCCCCAACGCGGTGCTGTTGCCGTTGGTGTCACTGCCTGAGCTTGAAACGTGGATTGAAACGTGGGCATTTAGCGAAACTATCCATTCACGCAGCTACACCCATATTATTCGTAATGTGATGAATGAGCCTGCGCAAGTCTTTGATGCGATTGTGGATAATGCATTTATCCTTGAGCGCGCGCAGGATATCGCCAAGTATTATGATGAGCTCTACCAATACGCACAGTGGTACAACCTGTATGGCGCAGGTAGCCACACGATTGATGGCGCCACCATTGACGTATCGCTGCCAATTTTAAAGAAAAAACTGTATTTGTGTTTGGTTGCCATCAATGTGCTAGAAGCCATTCGGTTTTATGTATCGTTTGCCTGTTCGTTTGCGTTTGCTGAACGCCGTTTGATGGAAGGTAACGCCAAAATCATCAAACTGATTGCCCGTGATGAGGCGTTGCACCTCAACGGCACACAGCATATGATCAATCTGTTGCAATCAGGTCGTGATGACAGCCAGATGGCACAAATCGCGCAAGATTGCCAAGAAGAGGCGATTGCGATTTTCCGCAATGCCGCCGAGCAAGAAAAGGCATGGGCGAAGTACTTATTCAAAGATGGCTCGATGATTGGCTTAAATGAAAACATCTTGACCCAATATGTAGAGTACATCACCAATCTACGTATGGAAGCGATTGGCTTGCCGCCGTTGTTTGCGCACAGCAAAACCAACCCGATTCCGTGGATCAATGCGTGGTTGGCGTCAGACAACGTGCAAGTTGCGCCGCAAGAATCAGAAATCACCTCGTATTTGGTGGGACAAATTGATGCTGAACTTGCGGATGATGCGTTTGGCGATTTTGAGCTTTAACGGTTTCGTAGAGTTGGCTGGGCATGGTTAATCAAGCCCAGCGTTATAAGCCCGATATGGCAATATGCCTTTTTTGACACGAGCTTACCCAATCAGCTATGACCCATGGCATGGATTTTTTACTCCGATGGCAAGTTAAACCTACATAAGTTTTATTTGCACCAGCAAGAAACGCTGCTGGCAGGGTTGTTACGTGTTGGTATCAAGGCGCGGTTTGAGTGTCGGCAAGGTTATTGTGGGGTGTGTAAGGTCAAGTATCGCGCGCTCAATGCCAAAACGCGGCTTAATTATACGTTGTCGCCACTGGTGATGTTGGCAGAAGATGAGCTGCTGCCGTGCTGCTGTCGGGTGCAAGGTGCATTGGTCATCAAAACTGCTGTGACACAGGCTGACAGTTAGTGGCTTGGCGTTACATTTTTGTACCGATTGTCATCGTTTTACGCTCTATCTTTTTGGCAAAATCTTTTAAACAAACCTTGAAATTGCCTGTAATCTCCCCATCATTTTACCATTGTCGTCTAGCTGCCTCTTACCGTGTACGTGCTAGGCGTTTAGTCATCAATCCGTATTTTATAACAAAGGTGTTTTTACTTCATGAGCGAACATTCTACCTCTCAACTAGCGGAGCTAATTCAGCTGGGTAAAGAGCAAGGCTACTTGACGTATGCCGAGATTAACGACAAATTGCCCGAATCGGTCATCGAAAGTGACCAGATTGATGACATCATCCAAACGCTTAATGATGTCGGCATTTCGGTGTATGATGTTGCGCCCGATGAAGATGACATCATGCTATCCGACAGTGGTGGTGAGGATGAGATCGCAGCCGATGAAGCGGCGGCGGTATTGGCATCGGTGGAGTCTGAGCCAGGACGCACCACTGACCCTGTGCGCATGTACATGCGTGAGATGGGTACCGTCGATTTGCTAACCCGTGAGGGTGAAATCGCCATCGCCAAGCGCATCGAGGCAGGTATTCGTGACATGCAATATGCCATGACGTTTTGGCCAGGTGCGGTTGAATTGGTGTTGGATGAATATCAGCAGACCTTCGAGGGCGAAAAAAAGATATCGGATATCATCACAGGTTTTCTTGATCCCGATGACAGCGACGAGCCAGAATTATCGGACGCTGAGCCAGAATTGCCTGAACTGACCCGCTCAAAAGCCGCCGATGATGACGATGGCGCAGATGACGACAGCGACGATAACGAAGATGATAGCAATAGCAGCGATGATGACAGCAGCGATGAAGTAACAGGGCTTGATCCTGAAGAAGTCAAACAACGCTTTGAGCAGCTACTTGCCTACCATGAGGTAGCGCAAGCGGTCATCAATGCCCATGGGCGCATGAGTCCTGATGCACAAGCGGCGATTGAAGAATTGGCGAACCATTTCCGTCTATTCAAACTTAGCAGCCGTGTGTCGGATAACATCATGAAAATGATGCGTGACACCTATGAGGACGTACGCAACCACGAACGCCACATCATGAAATTGGTGATTCGCCGTGGCAAGATGTCGCGTGATGAATTTCGCAACACCTTTCCTGACAATGAAACCAACTTAGACTGGCTACCCAACCGCATTACCGAACAACCCGGCAATGCCGACAGCCTTGAGCGTGTGGTTGATGAGGTCTTGCTGTATCAAGGGCGAATTCGCGATTATGAACAGCGTTTGGGACTACAAATCCGCGACATGAAGCCAATCGCACGCAACATGTCTACAGGTGAAGCCAAAGCTCGCCGCGCCAAAAAAGAGATGGTTGAGGCAAACTTGCGTTTGGTGATTTCGATTGCCAAAAAATATACCAACCGTGGCTTGCAATTTTTGGATTTGATTCAAGAAGGCAACATTGGCTTGATGAAAGCGGTGGATAAATTTGAATATCGGCGCGGTTACAAGTTTTCAACTTATGCCACGTGGTGGATTCGCCAAGCCATCACGCGCTCGATTGCTGACCAAGCGCGCACCATTCGCATTCCTGTGCACATGATTGAAACGATCAACAAAATCAACCGTGTATCGCGCCAACTCTTGCAAGAGATGGGACGCGAGCCTACGCCTGAAGAATTGGGCGCGCGCCTTGAGATGGATGAAGCCAAAGTGCGTAAGGTGCTTAAAATTGCCAAAGAGCCGATCTCGATGGAAACACCGATTGGCGATGATGAAGACTCACATTTGGGTGACTTTATTGAGGATTCAAGCATCAGCAGCCCTGTCGATGAGGCGACCGCACAAGGTTTAAAAGAAGCTACTCGTGAGGTTTTGGCAAACTTGACTGAGCGCGAGGCCAAAGTGCTAAAAATGCGTTTTGGTATCGACATGACAACCGATCACACATTAGAAGAAGTCGGTAAGCAGTTTGATGTCACCCGTGAGCGTATTCGTCAGATTGAAGCCAAAGCCCTACGTAAATTACGTCATCCATCACGCTCTGAGCATTTGCGTTCATTCTTAGAAAACGACTAATTGACTTAATAGATGGCAAAAGATAAAAAAGGAAGCGTTGGCTTCCTTTTTTGTTGCACATTTTTGGCGATTGGGGTGTGTCTTGAAAAACCGCTGTTCTGCCCCATTGATAGCAATATTCACCGTTTTATTATTGCAAAAATTAGAGGAAAGTATGAGCGATAAAACCGTAAACCTAACCGCTATCGATAGCGCACGTCCACAAGTTGGCAAAAAAACCGACATTCAAAATCCTGAATTGTGGCAATTTCCTATGGATTATCCGCTAAGCATCATCGGGCATGAAGGCAAAAAAGACGAACTACTTGACGAGGTCAAGCTAATTTTAGGCGGTCTATTTCCCGAATTTGACCTTGCTAGCCTGACCCTGCAACCATCACGCACAGGTCGTTTTCACTCAGTACGCGCCAATGTATACTTGACCGAAGCCGAGCAAGTCAATCGCCTATACCAAATGCTTGATGACGCGGCAACCGTACGCACTGTGCTGTAAGTGATTGCTCCAAACACAAAAGCGCGCTCAATTTGGGCGCGCTTTTTTTTGTCGTTATGCTGCCAGCCAGCAAGCGACTGGTTTAAAACGCCAGCACACGGTCGCCGTCGCTGTCTTGGATACGCGTGACCAATCCCATGTTGTTGAGCAGATTTATAAACGGCTTGGGATCAAGCTCTTCAACATTGACCATGGTACGGCTATCCCATGTGCCTTGCGCCACCAAAATTGCAGCAGCAACAGGCGGCACGCCTGCAGTATAAGAAATACCTTGGCTGCCAACTTCACGATACGCGTCTTGGTGATCAACCACATTGTAGATAAACACCTCTGCGTCTTGTCCTGCGCGTGTACCACGAATTTTGTCACCGATACAGGTTTTGCCTGTGTAGTCTTTGGCAAGCTCGCTTGGATCAGGCAATACCGCTTTGACGACTTTTAGCGGAACAACTTGCTGTCCTTCAGCGGTGGTGACAGGCTGCTCAGATAGCAAGCCTAGCTTGTTGAGTACGGTAAATACGTTTTTGTAATGCTCACTAAAGCCCATCCAAAAACGGATGTTTGGCACGTCTAAGTTTTTGTGTAGCGAATGAATTTCGTCATGACCGCTCAGATAGCTGTCTTGCACGCCCACCACGGGCAAATCATCGGTACGCTTGACCTCAAACATGGCATTGGTTTGCCACTGGCGGTTTTGCCATGAATATACCACACCTGTGAATTCACGGAAGTTAATTTCGGGATCAAAATTGGTTGCAAACCAGCGCCCATGGCTACCTGCGTTGATGTCAATAATATCAATATCCGTCACGCTGCCTGCATCAAACAGATCCACGCCTGCGCGCGCGTACGCATTGACCACACCAGGGTCAAAACCTGCACCCAAAATTGCCGTTACGCCGTTTGCCGCGCAAGCGTCTTTGCGCTGCCACTCATAGTTGGCATACCATGGTGGATTTTCGCAAATTTTGTCGGGCTGCTCGTGAATCGCCGTGTCAATGTATGCCGCGCCCGTGTCGATACACGCCTGCAATACCGACATATTGACAAACGCTGAACCAACGTTGATGACGATCTGGCTGCTAGTGTCTGTAATCAAACGCTTGGTCGCCTCGATATCTAGCGCGTCTAGCTGATAGGTTGCAATACTGGCAGGGACTTTAAAGCTGCCGCGCTTTGCCACGTCTGCCGCGATTGCATCACATTTGGCTTGCGTGCGTGCAGCGATGGCGATATTGCCAAGCACGTCATTGTGTTGGGCGCATTTGTGGGCAACGACTTGTGCCACACCGCCTGCACCGATGATTAATACGTTACGTTTCATGTCAATCCTTTATTTTCATGCGCCAGTGGGAATTGCACTGCCCTTACCACGGTACAGGCGTCTTTTTGCTTAGGCTAAATTTAACCAAAGTCAAATTTTCCACCACTGACCAACCAAAACAAGCTCGGGCAAACAAGGAAGCGAACAAAACCCGAACCGCCCATTGGCTAGCAACTAGCCAATCTATACGTCACGCTATACATTTAGCCAAAAAATCTAAATTCAAGATAGATTGTGCTTAAAGTCATCATAGCCAAATTCGCGCACCATCTCATAACGCCCATCTAGGCGCTTGATGACAATAGCAGGCATGGCAACCCCATTAAACCAATTCTTTTTGACCATCGTGTAGCCTGCCATGTTGGCAAATGCCACACGCTCACCCACATTGAGTTTGCGCCCTCCTAAATCGTACTCACCAAAAATATCGCCTGCCAAGCAAGATTTACCACAAATAAGCGTGTGGTGATCGCCAACACTTGGTGCAATATCCACAGATTGCTGCCCAATTTGCGCCAACGCCGCCGACTCACGATAAATCAGCAAATCCAGCGCGTGTGCCTCAGTCGCACTATCGACAATCGCCAAGTCTTTTTGATTGTGCAGCACATCAAGCACAGTGGTGTGCAAGGTTGTGGTTTGGGTAATGCTCGCCTCACCAGGTTCAAGGTAAATCTGCACGCCATAGGTTTGGCTAAACGCACGCAGACGCTGGGCAAATTGCTCCAATGGATAATCAGGCGCGGTAAAATGAATGCCGCCACCAAGGCTGACCCAGTCAAGCTTATGCAATAATTCGCTGTAACGCGCCTCGATATCGGCAAGCATGGCATCAAAGCGATCAAAGTCGCGATTTTCACAGTTGTTGTGAATCATCACGCCTGAGATGGTCGGTAAATTGGACAGAAAAATATGGATATCGCTTTCACCCAGACGGCTAAAGGGACGCGCAGGGTCAGCAAGGTCAAATGATGAGCTGCTAATTTGCGGATTAAGGCGCAAACCAATCGGCATATCAGGCTTTAGCGTCTGTACACGCGCAGCAAAACGCGCCAACTGATTGGCTGAGTTAAAGATGATTTTGTCACCGTAGCCGATGACTTCATCAATTTCTGCATCGCTAAATGCCACACTGTAAGCATGGGTCTCGCCGCCAAACTGCTCTTTGCCCAAGCGTACTTCATTAAGTGACGATGAGGTGGTGCCGTCCATCGCCTCACGCATGATATCAAACACCGACCACGTGGCAAAGCATTTGAGTGCCAGTAGTACCTTGACGCCTGATAGCTCACGCAGGCGTCGCATGATTTGCATATTATGTTGCAAACGTGCGCTATCAATCAGATAAAAGGGTGTGGGTAGTGTGTTGATATCATCGATGAGGGTGGCGGTGGGCGCAAGTTGGGTCATGATAGCGTTATGATTCCTCA
>NZ_BCUL01000039.1 GCF_001591265.1 Moraxella atlantae NBRC 14588
CTTCATCCTACAGCACCACCCAGGCATCCGTCCACACTGTGCCTACCTATTCTACAACAAAACAGGCACCCGGCTAAAAATACTCATTCATGATGGACTGGGCATTTGGCTATGCACCCGAACACTGGATGATAGCAAATTTCACGGACTGGGCGAACGCCTCATGCGACATCACAGTCCACCCAACCCAACCACAGGACTCACCATCAGCCACGAGCAATTCAACGCCCTTGTCAGCGGACTGCCCTGGCACAACCTAGGCAAAGACATACTCACCCCGCCGACCTAAGCTGACTTTATCATAAAGCCGCTAAATTTTAACTATCACCGCCTATTTACTGACAATGCAGGACGGTTATGGCAAACTCATATCATGACCGCCGCCCACCCATCCGACCCAACCGCCCTAAGCTACGCTGATTTATTAGCCCAAAACGCTCAGCTTCAACAGCAACTTGACGCACAAAAACAATATTACGAACAGCAAGCAGCGCAACTCAAACAGCAATACCAAGCACTCGTTGAAGAAATCGCCAAACAGCAACGTCTCATTCATCGCCTGTTTGGGCAAAAAAGTGAAGGCTTAACCCCCAAACAAACCCACCTAAACAAAGAAACCGCCCTAGAAGACCTAGCCTTGCTTGAACAAGCGCATGACAACTTCTTAGCCAATCTTAGCGATGACGAGCGAGCCAAACTGTCTGCGAATGAATCTGTTGATGCTCAAACTCTCACTACTCAGGGACTTGAAGACAAAGCAGATAACCCAACCCAAAAGCTCACCAAACCCAAACGACAAAGACGCATCGTTATCCCTGATAACCTCGACATTCACACCATCATCCACGAACCACCGTCAACCACCTGTGAATGTGGCTGTCAAATGACGCAAATTGGTCAAGATGTTCAAGACAAACTTGGCTTTGTACCAAAGCAGTTTTACCGTGAGCGTCATGTTTATCCCAAATACACCTGTCGTAACGCTGCGTGTAACCGTGAGCGGTTGGTTCAAGCCAAAACCGATGCCCAAATCATCGATAAAAGCGTTGCCACGCCTGAGCTACTGGCTCATGTGCTTATCAGTAAATACGCTGACCATTTGCCCCTGTATCGCCAAAGCCTGATTTATCAGCGTAGCGGGGTGTATTTATCCGATTCAACCTTAGCCGATTGGGTCGGACGCTGTGGGGTGCAGCTTGGGTTTTTAGTCAATCGCTTAATCAAGCTGATGCTTATTCAGCCAATTGTGCATGCCGATGAAACCCCTGTGAAGATTTTAAACGCTTACGGTACCAAAGATATTAAGCGCAAGTTAAAACAAGGTTATGTGTGGGCGTATGTAACCCCGCAGCATAGTCCAATCAAAACGGTGGTGTATGACTTTACCCAAGGTCGGGGTAGTGAGTATCCCAATGCTTTTTTAAAGGGCTTTAAGGGCAAGCTTGTTTGCGACGGCTATAACGGCTATAAGCCATTATTTGGGCGAGGGGTGATTGAAGTGGGTTGTATGGCTCATGCCAGACGTAAGTTTCATGAGCTTCATGTGACAGGGCAGAGTCTTATTAGCATTGAGGCACTAGAACTGTTTCAATCACTGTATGCCGTTGAGCGTGAGATTGATGAGCGGTTTGAGAAAAACCAATCACCAACGCCTAGAGATGCCCAAGTCGTTAGGCAAATCAGGCAAGAGAAGGCTAAACCAGTTGCGGATAGGCTTCTTGTGTGGTTACAGGAGAAAAGGCTAGGTACGACTAAGAATGCTGATATTACCAAGGCGATTGAGTATTGCTTGAAACGGTGGCAGGCTCTGACACGTTATTTGGATGATGGCAGTTTGCCGATTGATAATAATTGGGCGGAGAATCAGATGCGTCCTTGGGCTCTCGGGCGTAAGAATTGGTTGTTCGCAGGGTCGCTTGAGAGTGGGCAGCGGGCGGCGAATGTTATGTCGCTCATTCAGTCAGCTAGATTGAATGGGCTTGACCCGTATGCGTATTTAGCGGATGTGCTGAGACGTCTGCCAACACATCCTGATAGCCAGATTGATGCGCTGTTACCACATTGCTGGAAACCACCTCAATAGGGGATGGTCGGGGGCTTACATTCAAAAGCTGAAACTCGCTGAATCAGGGAAATGTAGTAAATAATGGGTCTGCATAGAAATTACAGTAGCAAGTAATTTTGCCAAGTCTTTTAGCTTGATAAATAGTCCAAAAAATGCTGGTTTTTTAGACAATTCCATTTCCATAAAAAAATAGGGGCAAATCGCTCCTATTTTGTCAATTAACTTGTCAATAAAACAGCGTATAACAAACCCAACTGTTTTTTGTTTAAAAGACAGTAGCTTTGGTCATTCCATAACAGTCAATTAATGTGTCCCTGCTAAGTCAACCAACATCGCCTGTCTTAAAATACTATTCATCCGAGTTTGATAACCCTTACCTTGAGACTTAAGCCATAGCAATACATCGCTATCCAACCGTACCGTAGCAATTTGTTTGGTTGGCTTATAAAGCGGATTTGACACAGCGTTCGCCCAAAACTCCTGCGTTAATGGTGGGATATCAGAATAATCAATGTCCGCCTCATTTAATTTAGCAAGACGAGCCTTGGCTTCTTCGGTTAATTCAGGCGGATTGGTTAAATCAATAGTTCGAGTAACGATTTTGTTCATAACGTATCTTTTCCTTTTTATCTGCAGGACGGGCTGAGATAATACGGATATACTCCTCCCCACTTTAACTTAATCTTTATTATATTGTAAATACATTTTTGTAAATCGTAACGATAAGATGCCAAGTCGTCAAGATAAAATCTGATATATAAGGTATCAACCAACCAAAGAATCCCTACCGCCCAAACCCTCTGAACGGCTGATGCCTTAGCTCCTTATCTTTTTCCAGCTTTTCAGCGGTAAACTTTAACTTGGCATACCCCGACAAATCATAAGGATGGCTACTGACATAAGATTCTGCCTGTTGTTGGTTCATCTTGTGTTGCTTACCATTGGCATCAACTTCATATAGCCTACCTTCCCTGGCATACCCCACCACTTGCTGTTTTAACCCATTAAACAATTTTTTAAATAGCTCAATTATGGCTCTAACAAGGGCTGAAACTGTGCCAACGAGTTCGCCAAACTGGTTTGTTGTTTCTTGAAACTCGCCAATGTGTTGGACATATCCGTCTTTAGCGTTTCGAGTTCGCTGACTAAGTTTTCTAAGTTTTGCTGTTCGCTGTTGCTCTCGGCGGTACTGGTCTGTAATGTCTGAATCGAAGTCTTTAAATCGGTCAACGACTTTTCGACGTCGCTGTTGTCGTCGCTTGGTATGCTCTCTAATTGGCTCAAGACTGATTGTATTTTGGTTTGTAAGAGTTGATATTCTTCCCTGCCTGCTTTGAGCGTTGCTGTCTGTGATTTGCTTAAAGTGGCTAATTCGTCCAAGTAATTGTTGATTCGCTGATTGTGCTGCTCGGTCTTGGCTTGTATCTGTTGGTCGAGACGGGTCGATAGCTTGGTCAATAGCTGCTGTGACAGCGTCGTCGCTAACTGTGAAGTCGCTTGATTGAGCTGTTGCTGTAAGTCGCTTTTTATCTGCGTCAGCTTGCTGTCGATTTTCTGGTGCAAATCGTTCGATAGTTTCTCTAAACTTTTCGTGATGAGCTCGATAGGGGTTGGATGGGTCATAAGATGCTACTTTGCTGGGTTGTCTTTCTTCGCTTGTGCGGTTGGTTTGGTCGGGGGCAGTTCTGTGACCAGTAAGGTCTTCTCCCCCTGCTGGTTGTTTCCCCAAAACGCTGTTTGTTGATTTTTTGGCGTAATCAGCAACCCACCTTCTTTGCCCTGATTGGTGTAGAGACTCACCATGGATAATGCCTGAGCCTCGATAGGGGTTTGACTGATATGGGCTTGTAGTGTATCCAAGCGTTGCTGGGTTTGATACACCTGATTGCCCAGATAATAATTCAACCCAGACAAAGCGGCAGCGACTAAAATCTCGAACAGGGTAAACAGTGTCGCTCGCATACCCAGTTTGTTTAGAAATTTCATGTGTTGCTGATGCTCGGTCACTGCCTTTTTGGTATCCGTGATGACCTGCTGGCTGATGGTCGTCATTGCTTGGGGTATGGTTTGCAAAATGGTTTTGCTCTGATTGACCGCTGTATTGCTCTCCTCGCTCACGTTTTGCGTCATATTCTTGAGACTGTCGCTCACGCTGGTCTGGCAAGTTGCCACTGTCTGTGACACCGATTCGCTCATACGGCTGACTGCTTGGTTCAGCTCGCTCACTTTGTCCGTTAATTGATTGAGCTGGTTCTGAGCTTGTTGCAGTTGCTCGTGATTCAACTTCACTGAATTCTCGACCAAGGTCTTGCTCAAGCTGTCTATCTGACCCACGACGTTTTTCAAAGCGTTGCTCCAATCTGAGCTTGCGTTTTTCACGCTCTCGTCGATTGATTGCTTGAAGTTCGCTTCGATTTTTTCTTTCTCTTGTTTGCGTTTTTCCAAGCGACTCGAAACGCTGTCTTGTGAATTCTCGCTCATACATCATCCCCTTTAGTTTAATATTACGCCCACCTTCAGGATTTTTAATCGAAATAGATTTGCCATCCTTAGCAACCCGTGTGATTTCAAATACTTCTGAAATTTTTTGAATAATGTCATCTTGCGTTTGAATTGACTCATCCTCAATAATTTCATTAATCAGCCATTCGCCGATTTTTTCTTCGTCAAATTGTTTTTTGTTTTTAACGATTTTGCCAGCACGTTTATCATTTTCTTGCTGTTTTTTTAGGGCATATTCATAACTTTTAAGCTGGTAAGGACGTTGACGCTTACTATCATTTGGATCTTCAAGATTATAATCAATATTGATTAAATCTTTCCAAGAGTCTACCAGTTTTAAATCTTTTCCGTGGTAATACACGGGTAAGGCTTTACCCGATGGCAAATGAATATCGGCAAACACAAAATGTAATTCTTGCCTATCTTTGTCTTGATGCTCGACCCAATACCCACTGTACTCTCCCGCCGTCATTCCAGGAAATAAGTTCTGTTCAAACGACTCAATAATCTCAATTTTTTGTGCATCCGTGAGCGATTCTTGAGGCGCAAATGATAAAACACCCGAAGTATAAATTTTGGAATTCTTTATTCCATTAATCACTTCTGTCGTATCAATGTCATTACCATAGATTAATCGAGCCCCATCGCGAGGTTTACTTCTATTGTCTTTATCAAATAATAAATAATTGCGTACCGCACCGCCGCCGCCTGTACGTGTTAGTTCGCCTTTTTTTACTTTGCCATGATCAAAAAATCGCACTAGCATTTAATTGTCTCAGCAAAGTTTTTGATAACAGGTGAATCAGTTTGATCATTAATCACAGTTGAATCGCTAATAATATTATCCGCATTCTTTACGGCGTTAAGCGAATACTGTTCTCGTAACAACTTCAATTCGTCAGCGACTCTTTGCAACGCAAATGCCAACTCTAATGTATTCAGTGTTTGCTTTGGATCTAATGATACCGTATGAGCATAACGTGTCAATTGATTGACATTATTACCGATACTCACAATCTGTCTAAACAAGGCTGGATCAATTATCGGTAAATCATGTATCCGCTTAGCAGGTTGAGGTAAATCCAATAGACAAACTCGCACAAACTTAGCCATTGGCAAACCAAAGCCTTCGGCACGAGATTTAACTAATTCATACTCATCATCGTTTAAACGCAAATTTAATCGAGTCTGACGTTTTTCAATTACTTTATTTTCTTTATCTAATTTCATACATTTAAATCGCTAAAAAAATTAATCATCCTATATTGTAATATCATCTTATCGCTTCGTATCTAAAATTGACGATAGGATAATTTTAAATACGAAGCGATTTTGGGGGTTTTAAAAGGGGGAAATATTCCCACTTTTACCAGCGACAGCGTTATCATTGAGCTTGCGAAAATGGTAACGTTGTCATTGATATTGCTGAAAAAATCTTCTACTTACTCAAGTTTTTCTTTGGATTATACGATGATTTCTCCGACTTACAAATAGTTTTTGCTTTAATTTTTTACTGGATGTTGTTATTATTGTGAAATCCAATAGCTAAATAGTCTATAAAGGTAAGTTATGAAAGCAGAATTAACCAAGATAGAAAATCATTTATTAACCAAGCTAGTTAAAGATTTCGAGACAAAAGTTGCTAAATCTAAAAAACTATCTGATGAACACCAGTTAATTTTAGCATTGACTCAAAAATCTGTATTGTCTGATGCAGATGTTAAAAAATTAAAGTTATTGTTAGAATTTGAACAGTCTAAAATTCGTATTCGGGAGAAAAAGAAACAAGCTAAACAAGTCTTAAAAAATCACGAAAGTGAGAAAAAAGAAATCATCGAAAATCGTTATAAACGCTTTGGACTTGTCACCATCGCGTCTTTAAAAAAATTACCCAATCAAAAAGCCACCATTTCACTGAATGATTTTTTACAACTGATGCTTAGCGATGAGAATTTAAATAAAAAAGACAAAGAGTGGCTAAGTAATTTTTTCGTTGAGCCTGATGTAATAGTTGAAAAAATTTACAAAGATGAGGCTAATGCGGTGAATAGACTTGATACCAATTCGTTAAACACAGAATTACCTGCAAATGAGAATTTATCGTGATTTTTTTTGATAGCAAAAAAAAGTTTTGATTGGTAAAGAATTTAAATTTTTTTGTATATCAGAAAAATTTTTTGGCGTATTTTATGTTGATAGTTTTGGTTGTGATTTTTTATTAATGACTTATCGCAGATCGCAGATTATTAAAAACGCCAGTTAAAATGCTTCTTATTAGATAAATAGTTTGTAAAAGTCGATTTGTTTTTTTGGATATGGGTCAAAAAGTATGCTGATACGATTTTCTGTTCGTGGTGAGCTTATCGAACCATAAGAAAATCGCTACCCTTCGACAAGCTCAGGGCGAACGATTTTCTTTGAGCATACTTTTCAAACCACTACCGTTTTTTATCTTCGACGATGATAGCTTTGATTAGTTTTTTAAACGCTGGCTTTTCAAATTACTAAGCTAGGATGTTGTTTGTTATTGGTGGTAAGGTATTTATGTTGAAAGTCAGGATGGTGACAAATCCATTGGGCTAAATGGATAATTTTGATTCGTTATTCTTCCAGAATGATGTTCTAATTTTTAAATCGTCCTTCTTTAGAATTTGCGATGATTTTATCCAAATTATTGATTTCGGGGTGGTGTTGTAATATTTTTGCTTTGAATCATTGGCTTAGGTTTATTTAACTATCTTCGGTAAGAAAGTCGTAACAGCTTTGACATGCGTAGCTCGTCTTGTTTATGGTAGAGGAGGTATTGAGGTTTGTGGCTACCAGTTTGGGTTCAGTCACTTGTTTTAAGATGTGACATTTTTGGCAGGCGATAGTGCTGTCATAGACTCTAAGTTTTTTTTAGGGTGTCTGCCAGTTGTGCAGGGTTGATGTGATGTTTTTGACAGAGCCAGATGATATGTTCAAGCAGGGTGTTGTTCTGCCCTGTCGGCGGGCAGTAGTAGACGTAGCAGATGTGTATGTCTTGGTCGCTGACGTTGAGTTGTATGAGAAATTTGAGGGGAGCTGGGTTTTGCATTTGGGTGTAGGCTCGTCTCTGGGATGTTCGGTTAATTTATTGATTAATTGATTTATTGGTCAGATTGAATGGCTGATATCAGCGTTACAAGGGTTATTTAACCGTTTATCAGCCATTCAGGATAATTGGGATGCTAAGCTAGGGTGATAGCGTGTGGGTTTGATTTGTGTTTTTTCCCTCATGCGTTTTTATTCTAAGCTAGGCAGTTGCGGTCTGGGGAAAATGGCTCAGGAATCGCTCTTTTAGCTCACTATAGAGCGTGTCATCGTGTTGCAGGTCATCTAGGGTATCTAAGCTGTCAAATACGCTGTAATGCGCTTTAAGCCACTTGCCTGCCCATTTCCGAATGGCGGTGTAGTTATCCAAGCTTTGACCAAGATTTAAAAAATATGCCATTTGATAGCCGTCGTTGATGTCAAAATCTAAGATGAGTTGGTTAGCCAGTTGGTTAGCAATGGTTTTAAGGCGTTGGTTGTGTTGTTGCTGTTGGATGAGGTGGTTAAGGTTGAGGGTTTTCATAAATGGTTTCCTCGTTATTGGTTATTTTAGGTAGATATGCGATAATAGAAATATCTAGTAATAAGGCATATATGCCTGTTAAATGTAACTAAATTACCGCTTGTGGGAATATTATAGCGTTAAATATTCCCACTATCAACCATTTTATTACACTTAGTGGAAAAATAATGATTAAATTAAATTTGCCTGTGCTATTTGCACAAAGAGGGTTGAAGGTTGCTGATGCCAATCGTATGACTGATATGGGAAGAACTACGTTATACCGCTTATATAATAACGAAGTGACCCGTATTGATTTCGATTCCTTGGAACGCTTATGTAAGCTGTTAAATTGCAAACCTGGAGATATTATTTTGTATGAGGAAGATGAACCCAAAGATAATTCTTAACTATAAAGAAGCCCTTGTTTGAATAAGCAAAGGCTTTTTTAATAA
>NZ_BCUL01000040.1 GCF_001591265.1 Moraxella atlantae NBRC 14588
GTTATTTAAAATAAAAACAGGACTAAAAAATAGTGTAAACTAACGTCATGGCATACACAATCGAAATCAGACAAAAAGCAATGGCATACTGGAAAAAATGCGACGACATTGACCAAGTAATACAAGCCTATGGCGTATCACGTTCAGCCCTATACAGTTGGAAAAAGCTCCAACAAGACACAGGCGAACTCACCGCACAATCTCATGGCACAAAGCCAAGAAAGATAGACCGTGAACAACTAAAAACCTATGCAGAGCAACACAATGATGCTTATTTATTTGAGATAGCAGAACATTTTGACTGTACCCCACAGGGTATATTCTACGCCCTAAAGTCAATCGGTATTACACTAAAAAAAAGACCACGACCTACAAAGAACAAGACCCCATCAAAGTAGAAAATTATCTGAGCCAACTGGCAACGTTTAGTGAGTATCAGAAAGTCTATATTGATGAAACAGGGATAGATACCTATTTGCATCGCCCATTTGCAAGGTCACCAAAGGGGCAGCCCGTTAAAAGCACCATTCATGGTAAAAAATACAAACGTGTATCAGTAGTAGCAGGTCAAATTGGTAATAAACTCATTGCTCCAATGACTTACAACAACACAATGACCAGTGCCTTTTTTGAACAATGGTTTGAAGAAAGCTTACTACCTTCATTAAGCGTTAAATCAGTTATTATTATGGATAATGCTCGATTTCATCGAATCAAAATTCTACGAGAATTAGCCAAAAGATTTGGTCATGTTGTGTTACCTTTATCGCCTTATTCACCTGAACTAAATCCAATCGAAAAGACGTGGGGCAATTTTAAAAAATATTTACGTAAAGTTTTAACTACTTTCGATAATTTTTGGGATGCTCTTTTGTCCTATTCTGGTTTTAATTGACTATAATATGTTTTCGATATATGTCAACATATCCTAAAACTCGACAAAATTCCTTACTGCCCTATATGGTCCGAATTCTGTGCTGACCCCTTATATTTGGTCTGCTCAGATTTAGAATGTGATGCCGATACCCTCATGACTGGCTATGAAAAACGGTGGCAAGTCGAGGTTTATCATAAGTCGTTAAAGCAAAATGCGAGTTTGACAGGATCGCCTGCGTTTAGTGCTTCTGCTCGGGCTAATCTTATATTCTTAGCAGTTTATGCGGTTTTTGAGCTTGAATACTTGAAAATTAAAACGAAACTCAATCATTTTGCGTTAAGAACCAAGTACTTACTTCTGCCTGTCAGTCGGCTTTTGCTCAGTTAAAAGCTTTGAAGGTTGCGTAAGTTCAGTAAGCTAAGTTAAAATCTATTACTTAAATTTAGGTGGTTCCCACTCATATTTAAACTCCTGACAGTCATCAGGGTCATAATCACTCGTTATAACAGTTAAACGCTTCTGATATTCGCCAAGATTAATGTAAATTTCATGTCCATTGATTTTCGCTTCGCAATCACACCAAATATCCAATGAAATAGGCAGTTTATAGAGCATATTCGGGGTATAAATAGCTGAACTTTTCGAATTTGCAGGAATTTGAGACCCTTTCATAACTAATTTTCGACCTAATTTAAACATCAATTTACTATGCTTTGCAAAATCGACAATGTCATCAGTACTGAAAACAACACTGATTGGGAAATCTGCTAATTCTGCATATCGAATCGCTGTTGCAGTAATAGATGTGTTAAAAATTTGGCTGAGAGCTAAAATAGCATCTAAACCATCAGGAAATTTTGACATCTCAGATTTGAAAAATTTCTTTGGCATAAGCAGACAGCTTGCAAAGTAATCTGCTTCAATTTCATACCAAGGCTTATATTTCGAGTTGGAGATATGTTGACCATCTTTTATTGCTTGCTCAACATGTTCTGGCAAAAAATAATGCCCTATTTCGTGAGCAATAGTGAAGCGGTGTAGCCCTACATTATTAATCCTTGTTGAATAAATAATCGTGAAGTCATTTTTATTGCGGATAAGCATACCCATAATACCCCCTTCAGCATTAGGGTATGGCACTAAATTGATTTCTAAAATTTTAGCTAATTGAAAGATATCGACTGGTAAATGGTATAAACTATTATCTTGGAGTATTTGGCTAGCTAAAGCCTCAATTTCAAGATCCGAACTAATTCTAATATTTCTCATATTAAACTCTGAAACAAGCTACTTTTGTTTCATCAATTTAATCATATTTTCAATCATATCTCTATCAGTTTGATTCAACGAATTAATATCTCTATAAAGAGCATCTGGAGCATAGTCGTCGATTGAATCAACATTCCCAATTAGATAATCAGTAGATATATCGAAAAATTTAGCAAGCCGCCTTAAATTGTCAAATGAAGGCTTTCTAGACCCCAATTCCAAATGAGAAATCGAAGTTGAAGGAATACCAACCTTTTCAGCGAGTTGTGACTGAGTAAGTCCACGTATTTCCCGCATCGCCCTTAGGCGTTCTTTGAATATATTTTCCATAATTTATTATACCACGGTATTTTTTGTAAATAAATACTTGCCATTATCAGCAAGTTATGTAATCATATACAAATATTGTCGATAACGACAAATTTATATTGACTATTTATTATATAAAGGGGGTTATTTGATAAGTCTACATTTGCCAGTTAATTTTGATGAAAATTCTATTTTTAATAACCTTGTTGCTTCGCTAATAGTGATATTTTTTCCTAAAATTTTTACTAAATTAAAATCCCAATTGTTTAATGTAAAAAAATTATTGCGAGATTTTAAAGATAAGAAAGTCCAATTAGGTGGTTTACAAAAATTTCTACGAAATTTAAGAGCCAAATCATTACAAAAAATCAGAAAGCATCGTTTTGATCAAAGATACTTTATATACCAAGCTAATAAAGAAAATAGCCTATTCTTTATCTTCATTATGGTGGCAATAGCTAACCTTATGTTAATGTTAAAGATTCCAAATACTGTTTGGTATTACCAATTTGTTATATTATTACCAACTTTAGTTTTTGAATTTAAATGGCTCATGCAAAAAAGCTATGTTGAAGACTTGATTAAATATCAGCCAAGGAATCATCAAGCATGATTTTTTGATTCTCAAAAATAGTTAACTTTTATATGTTTTTTTTACAGGGGACTTTATGAATAATCGATTTAATATTTTATCACTGCCAGGTGGGGGTTTCAGGGGGCTTTATACTGCTCAAATCATGGCAGATTTTGAAGACCAATTTGGTAAACCTATTGGGCAGAGTTTTGATTTGATAGCGGGTACATCGATTGGTGGGATATTAGCTTTAGCGGCGGCTTATGAAGTACCTATGAGTACAGTTGTAGATTTGTTTCAAGACCATGGTAAGAAAATATTCGAAAAACAACGTTTAAACTTCTTAGGTATAAGAAAGGCAAGCTATAGTAATGAACACTTAAAAAGTCAATTAATTGAGTTTTTCGGTGATTCCAAAATTGGCAATTTAAAACACAACGTCATAATCCCTGCTATCAATTTTTCAGCGGGAAAGCCTGTTGTGTTTAAAACCCCTCATTATGAGTCATTTGTGCGAGACCATAAATATAGAATAGTTGATGTTGCCTTAGCTACATCTGCAGCTCCGACTTTTTTCCCAAAATACAACTTTGATAATAGTAACTTTGTAGATGGTGGTCTATTTGCTAACAATCCAGGGATGTTAGCAATTCATGAAGCACAACACTTTTTTAACGTTTCAAAAGATGATATTTACTTGCTAAATATTGGGACACTATCATCGAATTTATCAGATGTTGTAAAAAAAGGGCAAAAAGGTGGGATGCTTGATTGGGCCAATGGTTTTGCCTTACACAAAGCTCCAAAAAATATTATTGAATTAACTTTGTCGACGCAGCAAGAAATGCTCACGCATATGACACGACATGTATTGGGTTCTCGATATTTTAGTATTGATGCTAATTTATCAAAAAGTTCATCAGATTATATTGGTTTAGATAGATGCGACGATAAGGCGATTAGTGTCTTAATATCTAATGCTAAACAATGCTCAAAAGAAGCATTAGGGAATGCCAATATTCGAGAGTTATTATCACACACCGCACCTATACCAAGCTGGATTAAAAAAATTTAAAGGAATTATGAGTTATGACAGATATTAGTACAAATAATTTACATCGTGTTTTTAAGAATAACAATGACGGCTTTTTTCATAAGTTGATTCCAAGTATGGAGCAACTTGATGCTTTTAAATATTGTAAAGATAAAGTTCAAGAAAAACTTGAATCTGACCTGAAAGAGATTTACGGTGTTAAACCAAAATTTCGCTTACAAGGCTCATGGGCCTATGGTACTTGTAATGTACCTGCTTTAGCGACTCAAGAAATGGATTTTGACTATGGATGCTATCTTCCAAATGTTTGTTTTGTCGATGACGAGAAAACTGAGGGAGAAAAGATACTGCGATATGTAGAGAAGTCTTTACAGGTCGTATGTGATGAACAAGACTGGACATTAGATACCTCCAATGCAAGCTGTCTGCGTATTACAGGATTCTTACCACAAGCCCATTTTGATGTGCCTCTTTATGCAGTTCCCGATGATATGTTTGCTGATTTACAAGATGTTCAAATTAGGACGCAAAAATCTGAAACTATTGCAAATGAGAGTATGGGTTTAGACTCAGCAATATTAAGCTTTGATTTTAGTGAAAAAAATGGGGATACAAGACCTGATAGCTTATCAGCTTACTTTGGCGAATCTCAATTTAGTAATGAAATAGCTTTTACAACATTATCTAATGAAGCTAGGCAGGGTCGTTATGAGCTTGGTCTAGATAGTATCAATGAGAAAAATTCGATTCCTAAAACTGTAAAAAAAGCTAACAACCAAAAAATTCAAAATATTCGTTTAATTAAACGAGATGAGGATTGGAAAACATCTGACTGTGAAAAAGTGCGAGAATGGTTTGTTGGCACTTGTGATAAATACCCGAATGAGGGACAACAACTTCGTGCTATTGTTAGATACGTTAAGTCATGGCGAGATTTTTTGACTCCACAGTTTAAAAAAGCTCCAAGCTCAATTGCCTTAATGGTTTTAACAACACAATCCTATGAACATTTACAACAACGAGATGATAAAGCTCTGAATGAAGTTATTAAAAACTTACCTAATGGGCTAGTGAAATCAATCAAGTGTAAAGACATTGTAGGTCATGAGTCAGAAGATTTTAATAATCTTAATGAAGAAGAAAGAGAGAGAGCTAAATCCTTAGCAACTCAATTTAGTCAAGTGTTAGACGAGTGCTTATTTAAACATACAAGTGCAATCGACTGCCTTGAGGACTTGAAAACACAATTTGGCTATCGAATCCCTAGACAACCAGAATTGGTTGCAATTAATGTTAAAAACGAAACCAAGTCCATTTTTATCGAGTCTCAGCCATTAGCTAGTGTCGCTACTCCTGCTATTATTAAGACACAATTTGGTGGTTAATCGTAAAGCTATGACTAGACTTGATGTTCTACGCTATATCCGCCGATATTATCCAGAATGGCAATGGGTTTGTACTCATAACATGCTTGATGGATGGGTGATTAAAATTAAAGTCGGTAACTACGATTTTGAGGTACTAATAGAAATTGTTGATTGGGAGTTTTTCGAACTCCCAACAGTTTATCTAAAGCAACCTAGTTTCAAAAATTTTGAAAAACTTTTACCGTTACCTCACTTATCAATTTGTCCCATAGAATTTAATGATGGTTTATTTCACGGCCTTTGCTATGCAGTGACTAATAGCCTAGCTTATGATAATTATGATGCAATTGGTATCATTGAGTGGTGTCACAAACAAACGATAAAAGTATTGGGTGATATTTTTATTAATAAAAGTTTTTCTAAACAGGAAGCCTTACGAGAAATTGTACCAATTTGGAGTCAAATTGCTACTGTTAACAATTTTAGATTGGCTTCTTATTTTGAAGATAATCAAGCAAACATATTAATGCAGAATTTGAAAAATTTATCTGAACTAAATTTTTTAGAAATCACACAACAAAAACAAGGTTTTCACCATTTTATATCTAAAAATATAAAGGAAAAGTCCTTCAAGGTTTTTATATTAGAGCCAGTTTTTATTAGCGAATTTAATGGATTTTTCAATGGTTTTATAGCCGATAGCCTCCCTTATGCAGTTAGCTTTCAAGTATTTTTGAACTGGATAAAATCTTTTTCTATAAGAAACTATCAAACTTTAATTCAAATAATAATTGATGGTATAAATGCAACTCAACAGTCGCTATTTTTAGGATGTTTGATTGTAAATAATTATACTTTAACTTTTGGGATTGAACACACGGCTTTAACAAACTATCTATATTCCGATAAGAAAGTGAAATTAAAAAAGACTGTTCTTAATTGCAGTTTTACATTTAATAATTGCTGGGTAGTTTTGACTAATTCAATCAATTTAACACCAAATTTTGTTTATAAAAGGAATATTGAAAAATTGCTTTCAGATAACTTATCAGATAAAAAAATTGTCTTAATTGGCTGTGGAGCGATAGGTGGTTACCTTGGATTAGGTCTAGCAAAGTTGGGTGCAGGTGCTGGTAATGGAGAACTCATTTTAATTGATGAAGATATTATTAAAGCTGAAAATATTGGTCGTCATGTTCTTGGTAAATCCTATGTAAGGCACTATAAATCAACGTCATTAAAATTCGAGATTCAAGCACAATTACCAGCATTAAAGGTAACTAGTTACGAAGAAAATATTATCAACGTAAAGATGTATAAGCTTCTTGAGAATGTTGACTTAATCATTGATGCTACCGCAAAAGCAGAGGTTTCTCAGAGACTCAATGAAGTATATTTTAATACTTCTGCTATCAACTCACCTGTCATTTTTAGCTGGATTCGTGGGAACGGTGAATGTGTTCAAGCTCTATTTGTAGATAAGCAGGTAAAGAGTGCGTGTCGCTGTTGTTTAAATAAAAGTGGATACGCTATACGAGAACACTATGATGCTCTTCCAGGTTTTGAACCAGTTGTAAATTTTTCCGCTTGTTCAGATTATACTCCTTTTTCAGTATCAGCCAGTCAATCTGCTTCGGCTTTGGCAATCGACTTGGTTTTAGACTGGTTAAGAGGTGAAGTCGGTCCAAGATATCGAACGAGATATACTGAGAGATGGACAGGTAGCAGGTTAGAGAGTGCTGACTATTTACCCCATCAAGACTGTCACGTTTGTCAAATTAGGGAATGATATGATAAAGCACATTTTTACTTTTGATAATTTAAGCCCTATTAAAAATATCTTAATCGAAGATATTGTTATAAAATATATGCGTCAGTATCAACAGATTGAAAAAGGATTGCCTGAAGCTTGTGGTATTTTGATGGGTGAAAAAAGAGGAATCAATCAAGAATATCTGATTCTAAAGCACATTTCTATGCCACAGCACTCAGATATTAGACAACCATACTATTATCATAGACAAACAAAAGGTCATCAAGAGATTTTGAATCATTATCACAAATTGACTAATGGTACAATCCAATATATGGGTGAGTGGCATACTCATCCACAAAAAATTGCTAAGCCATCATTGACTGATTACATAGCTTGGCTTCAAACCTGCAAATACTTTTCAAATGTTGTTTTAATTTTTTACATTGTTGGTAATGAGCAGGATTGGATAGGTATTCAAATGAATGAACGAATTTTTGAGCCTATAGAATACGAATTAGAATCCTGAATTCATTTTGTGAATTGAATTGTTGATTCTATATGGGATATTATATTTCACCCAATCTTTGTTATGTTAATATAAAAATGTCTTATTGCGGAAAAGGATATCCTAAATCACTAGAATTTTGTTGTAATGTCAGGCGTGTCTGATCGGTAATATGCTCAATCAGCCCAATCCGCTGTTTACCATCATTTAGAACAAAAGGTTCAATTAAGTTGAATCCTCGATTATCTTGGCTGTTATAATAACGATATATCCAATAAGCGATTATATCCGCCAATTGAATCAAGCGTGAAGC
The DNA here is from genome assembly GCF_001591265.1 of Moraxella atlantae NBRC 14588. Classification (GTDB taxonomy): domain Bacteria; phylum Pseudomonadota; class Gammaproteobacteria; order Pseudomonadales; family Moraxellaceae; genus Faucicola; species Faucicola atlantae. The sequence goes on from NZ_BCUL01000040.1 coordinate 8,025, forward strand.
CTTTGAATCAATAAACACAGGGACTTCAGCAAAGTTTCTCAATTTATCATTATCCTTTCCAATATGCTTGGCACTATGGGATAATGCCTGGATTTTCTGCTCTGCTGATGAGTTATCAAATAAAATAATACCACGTTGCGAATTGTTGCAGCGACTATAAATATTACGCAATGAGCGGTCAAAGCAAAAGGCAATGTCTTCAAAAGCCGTGGGCAAAATCAAAGAAGGGTCAGCTATTTGTGATTTCTCGATGACTGAAGCAATGATATTAATTTTAGAATGCCTATTATTGAGCAACTTAAGAATATCTATAGTCAATTAAAACCAGAATAGGACAAAAGAGCATCCCAAAAAGTATCGAAAGTAGTTAAAACTTTACGTAA
>NZ_BCUL01000041.1 GCF_001591265.1 Moraxella atlantae NBRC 14588
CCATACAAGATAGGGTGAGTAAACTTGTTGCTATCACCGCTTTAGCCTTTTGTTGGGCATATCAAGCAGGTTTAGTAAAGCTAAGCGAAAAACCCAATCATTATAAACGTCGCCCTAAAGCCAATGGTCGCCCTCAAACGAGTATTTTCGCTATTGGGCTTGATTGGTTGATTGATGGCTTTAGACGGTTTATTATCAGTAGGGATTATGCCATATTCAATCAATTGCTTCGTTTTTATCTGCTAAATATTTGCCAAATTTAGTTTAGTGTTTCTGTCGTGTGCAGAGATAAAATATATGATGCTTTTAATTCGAATGAGAAGATTTCATGCAAACTGCTAACTTGTTAAACCTAATTGCGTTGGGTGAAGATAGCCAACATCAATTTAAATCCAACGTGACCCGTTCTGATGCCTTAGCTCAAGAAATGGTTGCATTTAGTAATAGTCATGGTGGATACATAATTATTGGGGTAAATGATGATGGTTCTATCGCAGGTTTGAATGCTGAAGATATTGGCCGTATCAATCAATTGGTTTCGAATGCCAGTACCGAGCATATGCGACCACCCATTGCCCCAACGACACAAAATTTTAATCTTCCAGAAGGGATGGTAATGCTCGTTCAGATCCCTGAGGGGATTAGCAAGCCTTATATGGATAAAAACTTGCATGTTTATGTAAAAAGTGGTTCAGATAAACGCAAGGTGACTGCAAGAGAAGAATTACAGCGTATTTTCCAGCAAACGGCATTGATTCATGCCGATGAGTTACCCGTTGCCTTTTCATCGATTAAAGATGTCGATATGACCACTTTTTCTCAGTTTTTTGAAAATGAATATGGTGAGAGTCTTGATGAACAATCGCTAACGCCAAGTCAGCTTTTGGAGAATATGAATTTGATGAGCGTTACTCATTCATCGAATGAACCAGTTTTAAATTATGCGGGTGCTTTATTGTTTGCTAAAAAACCGCAAACCAAACTACCTGTTTTTTTGATTAAGGCAGTCGCATTTTATGGTACTGATATCACCGATGAGCAGTATATCGATAGTCGAGATATTACGGGCAAATTGTCAGAGATGTTCGCTCAAGCGTTAAGTTTTTGTATGATGAACATTCGCTACCTGCAAAATAATCAAGGGTTTAACTCAATAGGCGAACCCGAAATTCCGAAAATTGTTTTCGAAGAATTGATAGCTAATGCCCTAATCCACCGTGATTACTTTGTCTCTGCCCCGATTCGCTTATTAGTTTTTAGTGATAGAGTTGAGATTATTAGTCCTGGTCATCTTCCCAATAATCTGACGATTGAAAATATTAAAATGGGCAACTCCAATATTCGTAATCCAATTTTGGCTTCATTTGCCAGTAAGTTATTACCTTATCGCGGTTTAGGTAGTGGCATTTTGCGAGCGTATAAAGCTTATCCTGATATTGAATTGATAGATGACAAAGAGCGTAATCTATTTAAAGCTATCATTAAACGTAAATCAGTACCAAATAGCTAAAAATTTCCCTATAGTCTATGAAATTACTGATTTAGAACGAATACAACGGCATAATTGATAAAAGTCGGTGTGCTAAAGTTTTTTGAATGAGCATTTTAGCAAATACTAAACTGTGACAAGCCATTCGAAATAATGTTTTGCAATATATGAGATAATGTATGTCACTTACTAATTTACTTTACAACTTTGATAGCCAGACCATCAGCCGAAGCCATAATTATGTCGGTCAAATCAAGCGAGACAACCTTGAGCGAGTCGAGACCACCGACAATATACAGTTAACCGCCTATATTAAAGGCACTCAAACCTACCGTACGGTTATTATTTATAACAAGCACAGTAAACGGATCACCACCAGCGACTGTAGTTGTCCTGTGGGCGAATTTTGTAAGCACGGTGTCGCTCTCGCACGTTTATTACACGCTCAAGAAAGCGAATCTAGCAACTCAACTGGTCAACTGTTATTGAAAGATCAGCAATTTGTCCAAGATTTGATGCAACAAATCGCCCAACTCCCCAATTCGTCTGAGTATCAAGCCTTAAATAAGGTTTTGGCAAATAGCTTAAACGTAGCCAATCCCAATCGTAATGGTAACAAACAACATGACGAAGCCGAGCTTTGGTTAAAAAATTTACGTCAATCGTTAAATACGTTAGAAGCCCCCAAAAAGCTTAAAGCCTCGAATCAGGACTTATCACCCTTTGTCTATCTAATTGAGCAAAAATTTGGGCAATTACAGCTTGAACTCATCAAAGTTCGCCGTATCAAATCAGGTGAAATACGAGAGGCTAAAACCTATACCCAGTACAGCAATGTTTACTACAGTTATTCAATTCCCATCAACACCAAAGCCTTATTCACTCAAATATATGACCATGTCAAAGCCCAAGACCGTGCGGCTTTTTCTCAGCATTTTATGATAGCGAATGAACTACCGCTTGATTTATTACAACAGCTTATCAAAGATAAAATTTTATACGATAAAGCCAAATGGGATAACGATTGGAAAACAGAACAAAACCATCCCATCACTTGGAACGATGATGTGTTGATGCTCGAAACCCTATGGCAATCCAATGCCGATGAGACGGGCGAAAAACTTGAGTTTGCCTTATTGGACAACGAGCAACAACGTTATGGTTTTGGGCAAACAGAAACGATTGATATGCTGTTTACCAAGCCTTTGACTTATATCAATAAACAAAAACGCCAAATTGGCTTGGTCAATAGCGAGGCGATTGGCGATATGCCAAACGACGTGCTATATCGCTTAATTACCATGCCATCGATTCCCAAAGACTTGGTCACCGATGTCGAACAGGTTTTGTCAAACAGCCAAGCCACGCAACAACTGCCCAAACCTAAAAACGCCCAACCGATTGACAATATCTATGGCACGCCACAGCCAATCATCCGCTTTGGCAGTATCGATACGAATCAATTGCCCTACAACATGAGACGAGACTATTGGCAACAGCAATGGATAGACAAACACTATGTCAAAGCCGAGCTTAGCTTTGCTTATGAAACGGGTGAAATTCCTGCCCGAATGGATGCTAAAACCGCTTTTTTTATCACCAAAAAAAATGGTAAACGCTTTCGCCAATACCGAGATATAAAAGCGGAAAACAAAGCCCTACGTGTGTTAAAAAAACAATTTAATACCTTTGAATGGCTAAAAACAGGCTCAAATATCAGCCGACATCAAGCCACCATTGAGCTTAATCAAGCACTCAACGCCTTGTTACCTGTGGACAAACTCAGTGATATCGGTTGGCAAGTCGAGCATTTATCCGATAGTCCGATTAACGCTGAACTGTCACAAAACCCAGAATTACTTGTCGAACCTTTGACTGGCGAAAATGGCGATGACGGTAATCATTGGTTCGAAGTTGGAGCAACGGTCAGCGATAGCGACGGGCATCAATATGATTTGCTCAATATCGTGGCGTATTTACTCGAGCAATATCCGTATCTCATGCACCCAAATATCGAGCAACTGCTTGATAAAAATCATCTATTTACGGTAAATGTCGGCATTGGTCGCCCTGCATTGGCAGTGGCGTTTAAAGACATTTTGCCGATTTTACAAAATTTAAGTTATCTACTGTCACAAGACGAGCGAAAAATTGATAGATACGACGCTCAAGCCTTGCTTGAACTAGAACACACATTGGGTATGGCATGGCAAATGCCCGAAAAACTTAAAACTTTTAGCGAAAAACTCAAAGCAGGTTATCAGTCTAATTTGCCCACGCCCAAGGGTTTTAACAGTGAACTCAGACCGTATCAGCAACAAGGCTTGGCGTGGTTGCAGTTTTTGGCACAGACCGAGCATGGCGGTATCTTAGCAGATGACATGGGACTGGGGAAAACTGCCCAAACGCTCGCTCATATCTTAATGGAAAAACAGGCAGGGCATTTGAAAGACCGCCCTGTACTCATTGTCGCTCCGACATCACTGATGCATAACTGGCAAAAAGAAGCCCACAAATTTACCCCAGACTTGTCTGTTTTATTGCTACATGGGGCAAACCGCCATGATGATTTTGACAAAATCAAAGAGCATGACATTGTACTGACCACTTATCCGCTCGTCGTGCGGGATGAAGAAACGTTAAAAGCCCAACCGTTTTATCAAATTATCCTTGATGAAGCGCAACACATCAAAAACCCCCACAGCAAATCCGCCCAAGTGTTACGCTCACTGACCGCCAAGCATCGGCTGTGTTTGACAGGCACGCCCATGGAAAATCATCTAGGCGAATTGTGGTCACTGTTTTATTTTCTGATGCCAGGGTTTTTGGGTAGTCAAGAGGTGTTTAACAAACACTACCGCCACCCGATTGAGAAAAAAGGCGATAACCGAAAACGTGAACGACTGGTCAATCGAATCAAACCCTTTATGCTTCGACGTTTAAAAACCGACGTCGCCAAAGAGCTACCGCCCAAAACCACCATTGAAGTCAATATTGACATGAATGACGAGCAGTCCAAGCTGTATGAAGCGGTGCGAGCCACCATGCAGGACAACATCAAAAAAATCATCGCTAAACAAGGCTTTAAACGCAGTCAAATTCATATTTTGGATGCCTTACTTAAACTACGGCAAGTGTGTTGTCATCCAAGTTTACTTAATTTGGACAGTTTGCCAAAAGGTAAAAATACGGTCAAATCCAAAGCCATGCACTCTGCCAAACTCGATTATCTGATAGAAACCGTCACCGATATGGTAGCTGAAGGGCGAAAAGTTCTGATATTTTCTCAATTTACCAGTATGTTGGCACTGATTGAACAACGGTTAATGACCGAAAACATTGGTTTTAGCAAACTCACTGGGCAAACCAAAAAACGCTCCGAGGCTATTGAGGCGTTCCAATCTGGGCAAGTGCCTGTGTTCTTGATTAGCCTAAAAGCAGGCGGTGTTGGGCTGAACTTAACCACCGCCGATACCGTGATTCACTATGACCCATGGTGGAATCCAGCCGCTGAAGACCAAGCGTCTGACAGGGCATGGCGAATTGGGCAAGACAAGCCTGTGTTTGTTTATAAACTCATTACTAACCAAAGTATTGAAGAAAAAATCATTAATATGCAAAAAAATAAAGCCGAGCTGGCTCGGTCTATTTTAAGCACAGACCATGAAGGCAACGTCAAACTGACTGAAGATGAATTGCTAGGGCTGTTTGAGAAGTTTGTGTGATAAATATTATGTAACCTATATCTCTCATAAACGGGTGAATATTCATATAATAAGCAATATATCACTCATTAAATTTTTTATGAAAAACTCTCTAACCCTTCAGGCTTTTTTAGATCAGCAATGGCAAGATATTGCTGAACTCACTTTTGATGAATTTAACTTGATTGAGGTCGCTTATCTACGTGATTACAGCTTTCAGCACTATCTTGCTGATAATTGGCACGCTTTTTCGATTAACTACCCTGTCGAATTGTTTGGTTATCGTGTTGATAATGGCTGGTTCCCATTCTTGACGACATTATCCCCGCAGGGGCAGGTCGCAGATACTGATTAAATTATCTGGGGCTTGCCCATTTATCCGAACCCGAGCAAAATTTTCGCTTATTGCAATCTGCAACTATTGCACCTATCGGACATCTTCGTATCAAGCAAGCCGTTGAGAATTTACCAATCGGTGAAAATCGTCTCTTCGACATCGAAGAAGTGGTGAATCGTCATGCTGACTTTTTGGATTATGCCAATCAAATGGGCGCCATTGCAGGCGGTGCGACAGGGGCAGGCGGCGAAGCCCCGAAATTGGTATTGCGAGTCACATCAAATGACAAAGTATGGATTGACCATCAACAGTTAGCTGATGGCCCTTACGATGCACAAGATAGCTATTATCTGGTGAAATTTCCGAGAGGCACTCGTAGTGAGATAGATTGCGATATTTTGCGAGCCGAATTTCAC
>NZ_BCUL01000042.1 GCF_001591265.1 Moraxella atlantae NBRC 14588
TATAAGTATAACTTGCCATACCGTGCGCAATCAGCGTGCCGTCTTGATTGACCAATAACATGCGTGTGGTGCAGCCTTTGCGTCCCATGCGGATGATTTCAGCCGTGGCAACAAACGCTGTACCACGCCCTGGAGCAAGATAATCAATACGCAAATCTGTGGTGGCTATGCGTTGCACACGCTGACGCTGCTCATCAAACGTACCGATATCACGGCGATAAATTTCAAACATCGATGTCAGCCCACCGATGGTATCAAGCAGCGTTGCCGCCACCCCACCATGCAAAATCTTAAAATGCAGATTGCCGATTAGGCCTGCGTGATTGTCAATACGCCCGACCATCTGCCCATCCTCGAGCGCAAAGCGCATTTGGCACAACTGGGCAAACGGCATATCACTCATCACTTGCGCGATTTGATCGCCCAATTCGCTCAGTGGTGGTTTGATCAGTGCTGACGCAGAATCGGCATTAAAATCCGAGATTTGCGCCGCATCATTGAGGCGCGGATTGACAGGTTGATGGGGTAACATAGCAACTTCCTTGTACAGACCAAACAAATCGTAACCGCATATACCAACAGTTACAGACGGGGCAAAATGTAGTTTGCTCAGCTATGCTACAATAGCCACATCGTACAAGCAAGCCGACTGTATGACTCATTTAACCAAGTAAAATTAGGTAAAATAAGGATAAGATCATGAGTTATGTGTTTAATCGCAGCTTTCCCAATACCCGTTTGCGCCGTTTACGCTACAACGATAACGTCCGCGCAATGGTGCAAGAGGTATCACTTGCGCCCAAGCATTTAATCGCGCCTGTGTTTGTCATGGAGGGCAACCACCAACGCCAAGCTATCCCCAGTATGCCGGGCGTTGAGCGTTTGAGCATTGACTTAATCGTTGATTACGCCAAGCAGCTGTTGGATGTTGGCGTGACCACGATTGACCTATTCCCTGTGGTCGAGGCAGCAGACAAGTCGCCACTGGCAGAAGCCGCCTACGCTGAGGGCAATTTGGTGAGCCGCACGATCGAAGCCCTCAAACGTGATGTACCCGAGATGGTCGTGATGACCGATGTTGCACTTGACCCCTACACCACCCACGGACAAGACGGTATTTTGGACGATAGCGGCTATGTGGTCAATGATCCCACCGTTGAGATTTTGATCAAACAGACCTTAAACCATGCACGTGCAGGTGCCGATATTATTTCGCCCTCTGACATGATGGATGGACGCATCGGGGCATTGCGCCAAGCGCTTGACGCCGAAGGCTTTGTCAATACGGCTATCATGGCATATTCTGCCAAATATGCATCCGCGTATTATGGGCCATTTCGTGATGCCGTCGGTAGCTCGGGCAACCTCAAAAGCGGTCACAAAAAACAATACCAAATGGACTTTGGCAACCGCGCCGAAGCCTTGCATGAAGTCGCGCTTGATATCCAAGAGGGCGCGGACATGGTAATGATTAAACCCGGACAGCCCTATCTAGATCTGGTGCGCGAGGTCAAATCAACGTTTGGAGTACCCACTTACGCCTATCAAGTATCGGGTGAATACGCCATGCACATGGCAGCGATCCAAAATGGTTGGCTAAGCGACGCAGTAATTTTAGAAAGCCTACTGGGTTTTCGCCGCGCAGGTGCGGACGGGATTTTGACGTATTTTGCCCTAGAGGCGGCCAAGCAGTTGCAGACAGCACGCTAAAATACAACTGTTCGCAATAACTACAAACGGATAAGTTGTGTTCACATATTGCTACTGCCCAACAATGCGTTTGGTGCTAAGCTAAACTCATTTATTGACTTCCTCCCCTCCCTAAAGTGAGGGGATTCCTTCTGCAAGACGGTGAAGCCCCACCGCAAACCTAAGACAATGGCAACCGCCCGTACGACACACCGTACATCTTAAGTTCTTATTTTAAGCTAATCCTACCGTTAGGATTGTCATAGACACGAATTAGCTTAAGTGTGTGTTTGGAAACGTCTTACCAGTTAAGTTACTGCGTACTCGCAATTTAGTCTTAACTTAACTGTGGAATGTAAGACATTGAATATAGTGAGATGAGTATAGCAAAACTCATCGCATTTAACAATTGCCTTATATCCACCGCCTGAAGTCGGTGGTTTTACGGCAACGAATGATAAATGATTGGCACTGTTGCATCAGGTCTAGAGAGGCAAGTATGTCAGAACCCGAAGAACGTTTATCCATCGGCAAAAGTATTGGCTTTGCCATCGCGTTGTTGGTATTTTTAATGCTTAGCTTTCGGTTGGCAGGTGGTCCCGTGCCAAGCACGAATGCAGACGGTGCTAGTGTCATCAGCCAAACCGACAGCGTTATTAGCACGCTAAATCAACCCGAGGCACATTTGCCAACGCGTCCATAAACACATTTTTAGTTGTGTTTTTGACCCCGACGTTGAGACAACAATTTAGTCATCGCCAAATTCAAGCCAAGCTCTAATGCTTGGCTTTTTGTGTTTATTTAAGCATTAAATTATTTTAAAACCATGATATAGCAGTGGTTTTTTGCCCAATTTTTGCTGATCGCTTTGCCAGTTTTTAGCCAAACGGCTTATAATACGCGATTATTTTACCAAACAAGATGTGCCTAAATTTTGAGACCCCCTATGAGCCAACTCAATCCACGACAACAAGAAGCCATGCAATATGTATCAGGACCATTATTGGTCTTGGCAGGTGCTGGGTCAGGCAAAACCTCAGTCATCACGCGCAAAATCGCCTATCTGATTGAGCAATGCCAAATGCCTGCCGAACGCATCACCGCGGTGACTTTTACCAACAAGGCAGCGCGCGAGATGAAAGCACGCGTGCAAAAGCTACTGCCTAGTGACAAAACGCGCGGCTTAACGGTCTCGACATTTCACCAGTTTGGCTTGCAGTTTTTGCGCTATGAGTTACTGCACACACCACTTAAGGGCAATTTTTCCATCATGGACAGCGAGGACAGCAAACGGCTGTTGATGGATCTGATGGTGCGTGACAACATGAGCGGGGCTGAAAGCCGGGAGCTGGTTGGCAAAGCCATCAAGATGATATCAGACTGGAAAAACGATTTGATCCGCCCCGAGCAAGCAGCCGCCACCCTGTCTGATCCCGAAGATATGCTGTTTGCTACATTGTATGAGCTATACGAGCGCAATTTGCGCGCGTACAACGCGGTGGATTTTGATGATTTGATCGTGCTGCCCACCCAGATTTTACAAGCACAACCACAGGTACGTGATAAGTGGCAAAACCGCATTCGTTATTTGTTGGTCGATGAATACCAAGACACCAACACCGCGCAATATGAGCTGATTAAGCTATTGGTCGGGGTGCAGGCGCGCTTTACCGTGGTGGGTGATGATGACCAATCGATCTATGCTTGGCGCGGCGCAAAGCCTGAGAATATGGCACTGTTACAGCAGGATTTTCCCAAGCTCAAAGTGGTTAAGCTTGAGCAAAATTACCGTTCAACCAATCGTATCTTACACGCCGCCAACGCCGTCATCACCAATAATGAACACTTGTTTGAAAAAAAACTGTGGTCAGATAAAGGTCATGGCGAGCTGATTCGCGTCATTAACTGCCGCAATGATGACGATGAGGCCGAGCGCGTAGCAAAAGAAATCGTCACCCACCGACTGCGCCACGGCAACCAATGGCAGGACTATGCCGTATTGTATCGCAGCAACTTTCAAGCGCGTATGCTAGAGGCACAACTGCGCCAAATGCAAGTGCCCTATAAGCTGTCGGGCGGTACGTCATTTTTTGCCCGCAGTGAAATCAAAGATATCATGGGCTACTTACGGTTGATCTTAAACCCCGAAGACGACAGCGCTTTTTTGCGCATCATCAACACGCCCAAACGCGGACTTGGGCCTGCCAGCCTTGAAAAACTGGGTCTATTTGCCCAAGAACAGCATATTTCGTTGTTGGCAGCAAGTAGCCACGCAGGGCTTAGCCACGCGCTGCCCAAAAAGGCGGCCAGTGAGCTCAAAACCTTTGCCGATTTCATCGAACATTACACGCGTGAACTTGACCAACACCCCGACCCTGTGCCGTTGGTGCGTCAGATGATTGATGAAACAGGTTATATTGACTTGGTCAAAGCCGAAGCCAAAACTCCGCAACAAGAAAAGGTGCGTATTGATAATATCGATACCCTATACGCCAGTATTCAAAACCTGATCAACCGTGCTGAGAGTGATGACGAACGCACGATTGACGCGGTCATTCGCAAGTTGGTACTACTTGATATGCTTGAACAGCAGCAAGAAGAAGAAAACACCAACAAGGTCAATTTGATGACCTTACACGCTGCCAAAGGGCTAGAATTTGACTACGTCTATATCATGGGGCTAGAGGAAGAACTGCTGCCACATAAAAACTCCATCGTTGCCGATAGCATCGAAGAAGAACGCCGTTTGATGTACGTCGGTATTACCCGTGCCAAAAAAGAGCTGACCTTGCTGCACGCCAGCCAACGCCGTGGCGGTGGTCAAATGCGCACCACCACACCGAGCCGATTTTTGGAAGAGCTACCGCACGACCACCTAGACGCGCCAACACTCAAAAAACCGACAAGTGTAGTGACTGGCGATGGCAAGCCCAAAACTGCCGATGATTATTTGGCAAATTTACGTGCACTCTTAGGCAATAAGGCAGGATAACGGCATAAGCCTTACCAAAAACTGGTAGATTTAGCGATTTTGATTAACCCTTTGTGCTGTAAAACAAATTTTAG
>NZ_BCUL01000043.1 GCF_001591265.1 Moraxella atlantae NBRC 14588
CCCCTGAGGTCGTCACAGTTTTAGGGTCTTGGTTATCTGCGCCTGTGGCTTGAATGACAATGCCTTTGTCAGCGGTGACGTTGCTTGAGCGATTGTTGTTGTGTAGGCTGTAGCTCTTATCCCCTTCTTTACCACGCTCGTAGATATCATTTAGCCCTTCAATGCTAATAGCGACAGGGATAATGGTCACAGGGGCTCTGGCGGTGAGGATTTTGTCAATCTGTGCTTTGGCAGCGGCATCACCTGCCACGGCTTTAGGCAGTAACTCTTTAAGCGAGGCACGCATTTTTTGCATCTCCTCACTTTGATTGACGCTGTCATCAAGGCTAAAACGCATGCTGTCAATGGCAGCAAGCTGTTGGCTTAAATAGTCTTGCTTTTGTCCATCGCTTAGTTTGTTTAGTCGCATGAGTGGCACTAACACATCAGCTCGGGCCTTTTCATCAATGACTTGACGGTATTCACCCAACTGACTGAGCGATTGCAAAGTAGCCTTGCCTCGAGTGTCAATGTCAGAGGCTTCAATGGCAATGCCACCTTTAGCCACTAAGCTGACATCGTTTTTAGCACTCAGCTTGCTACCTGCGTGTTCAATGCCTTGATAAGGGGTATCGGCAATTTTTAATGAGCGGGTAATGTCCGCTTGTTCATCGGTAAGCTCTTGGGCGGTTTTGTTAATGTCCAACGCCTTAGTGCGTTGTTGTAGCTGTGTGTTTTGGGCGGCAATTTCAGTTTTAAGGGCTTGCTGTTGTTGTTCAAAGTCAGCGATTGGGGTCGCCGCATTGTCTTTGATTAATTTGTCTAGTTTGTCTTGGGCAGCCTTCTTGGCAGTGGCAGCCGTTTGATAGAGGCTGTCATTGTTTAAAATATCAAGTTGATGATTGACAGTGGTTAGGCTGTCATTAAGCTCTTTGAGGCGGTTTTCAGGTTTAACCCCATCGATGGTGTTTTCAATGGCACCGATTTTGATGTTACCATCAGTGGCAGCGATAGTGATACCACCATCGGTACTGGTGACATGCGTCCCAAGCATCTCTACTGAACTGCCTGTCATTCCAATACTGCCTTTGACAGTAACATTGACATTGGTTTCGCTACCATTGCCTTGGTTGCCAGGCGTGCCTTTAAAGCTAATTTTGCCTGTGGTGCGTAGGTCTAAATCACCGTCAGCATTGATGGTTTTACCTGCATCATATACCAAGTCATTGTTGCCTTTGACGGTCATGCTACCATTAATCGCTGCCAATTTTGGGTCATTGCCAAGTAAGTCGGTGGTCTTAGTGGCTAGGGTTAGATTATTGCCTAATTCAAGATTGCCTTTTTTAGCCGCAACCAGTAAGGCACCGCCTTGAAGCTGACTGTCTTTTAAGCTTGTATCTTGTTCGCCTTGAGCTGATAGAATACCTTTACTGGTGATATGACTGCCACTGATGCCTAAGTTGGTGTTACTACTAATGGCGGTATGCTGTTGGCTATTGGCGTTCACGTTTTCAAGCAACGTGGCTTGATTGCCGTGTAATTCAAGGTTGCCATTGGTACTGAGATTGCCACGAGCTAGGGTGAGGGCATCTTGACTGTTGATAATGATACCGCCTTGACTGGCTGTGATGTCAGTGCTTTGGATACTGATTTTGCCATGCGGTTTATTGGCATTGTCCCCTGTGGCGGTAGTAGCAGGTGCGTTGGTGATGGTAATGGCTTGGGTTTGTATCGCAGCGTTACTGCCTTGGGTGGTGTTTAGGGTAATGTCACCCAAGCTTTGCACACGGGCTTTGCCTTGGGCGGCATTGATAGTTAAATTGGTGGCAGTCACCCCATCTTGACCTTGGTCAATCAAGGCGATATCACCTGATGTTGAGCCTAATCGGTTTTGACGGGTGGCATCGGTACTGTCTAAACGAATGCCTTTTGTGGCAACCATGGCAACACTGTTACCACCATTGGCATGTAGGTCGGTGGCACTGATCGCCCCTTGAGCAGCTAACGCAATGGCATTGCTGGCGGTCAAGTCAACTTGATTGCCCAGTTTGATGTCTTGGGCATTATTGCTATCACTAGCTGCTAGCGGGTTACCGACACTGCTAAGTTTGATATCGCCTGCTTTGGCGGTCAGCTTACTTTGGTCACCCACCTCGATACGATTTGCCATGGCTTCGATATGGTTGGCATCGAGTTTACCGCTTTCGGTGGACAGATTTAGTTTATCGCCCGCTTTTAAATACACATTGGTGGCAGCTTGGTTGTCACCTGTTAAACCTAACTGCAGATTCTTACCCGCACTGCTGCGAATTTGGTTGCCTTGTAGGTTGGTATTGGTGACGCTGACATTGCGGTCAGCCACGATATCAACATTTTGACTGGCTTTGAGTGTGGCATTATTGAGTACAATATCACTGTCAGGGGCTTGTAATAGGTTGGCTTTGGCAGCTTCTAAGCTTAAGTGTCCATCATTGACTGTGGCAGTTAAGCCGTTGGCATCAATGCCATCATTGGCAATAATGGCTACATCGTGTTTGCCACGGCTGGTGAAATCCGCTTGGTTAATGGTGAGTTTGCCACCTGTTTGGTTATGTAACTCATCGGCTTGCAGATTCACTTGGCTGAGGGTTTGATTGCCTTGGGCAGCGGTTGAAACCGTGCCATCTTTATTGGTGGCGGTAAGGGAGCTATTGGTAGCTGCTAAGTCTTTGCCACTATAGACTTGAACGGATTTGCCTTCACCTGTGCTGGTCAGTTTGGCATTGTTTAAGCCAAGGTTGTCACCTGAGGATAATAGAATATGCCCTGAGGTGGTTACATCCGCTTTTTGGTCAATGTTTAGCTTACCGCCTGCTACTAACTGAACATCGCCCACTTTATTGGTGTTGATGAGTTGTCCTGTTTGTAAGTTGCGTTCGGCAGTGACAGTGAGCGTTTCTAGATGGTCATGATGATTGATTTTTCCATCACGGATGATTTGTCCATCGCCACTTAAGTCCCGACCTGCTTGTACAATGACTTGGTTGCCTGCTTGGATAATGCCTTTATTAACAATATCGCCTTGCTCACCATCACTGGGTTTATTAGTAATACTAATCGCTGTATTAGAGGCTTGTGGGTCACTGGCAACCATTTTGCCTAGGTTTTCGATGCGACCGTTGTTGTTTAAGCGAATAAAGCTACCTGATTGTAAGGTACCTGCATTGCTCATCCCCATGCCTTGCTTGGTACCAATGATTTGGATGCCATTGGCATACACACCACCCAATTGTCCAATATCCAATGCCAATCCTGTGGCTTGACTGTCAGGGTTTAAAGCGGTGATTTGCTTGTCATCTAGCGCATATAGTTCAGGATCAAGTTTAATGGTGTTTTCACCCACCACCACTTGTACTAAATCTTGATGGTTACCTGTGATTTTGCCGTTTAAGGTAACACTTTTAGCCAGAATATCGGTTAAGCTCGAGCCATTGTTAAATTGATTGGTAAGTCCCTTTTCTCCAATGTTGATTTGACCTTGATTGACCGTGATGCTATCAAGAGCCCGTAGGTTGCTATAGTTCACTTTACCTGTGGTTAGTGTACCTTTAGTGGCATTAATAAAGGTACCCCCATTAACGTTAATCCCTGAGGGGTTAGCGATAATAACGTTGGCAGATTTGCCAGCAACTTCAAGCTTACCATTAAATACGGTAGGGTTGTTACTATTGACTTCGTTTACGATGGTTTTGGCTTCGCCAAATAATAACCAGAAGTTGCCATTGACGTGACCGCCAATTTGGGTGTCTGCGCCAAAGCGACTGTTATTTAAAATAACGCCATTGTCTTGAATGTCAAATTGGCTAAAACTGTTGCGAGATACGCCATCAGCCGTTGTCCCTCGAATATTCACCACAGGGGTGCCGTTACCTGAAACTAGGATAGTCGGCTGGGTCAGAAGACCTGCTGTTTTATCAACGCTCACTTGGGAGTTGGCTGCCATTGCCATTTGGCTGTAGAGTGGTGCTGTCGCTGTGATGCAACTTAATGCCAATACACTAAGCTTAGAAGGTTGTTTCGCTAAAAAAGAGGATGAATTGATGCCATCACCTGAGCGTTCGCCTGCCGCTTTTGTTTGGCTTTTGGCTGCTTCGCTAACCACCATTAACATGCCACGGGCTTTATTGAAAATCACTCGGTAACATTGACGGTTCATACTCTATCCTTTTATTGCTAAAATGATTCTTTTATCGTAAAAATAAACAATTTTTGTTATTCTATGTAAAATAATTTTTAATTTCAATCATTTTTATA
>NZ_BCUL01000044.1 GCF_001591265.1 Moraxella atlantae NBRC 14588
CCATAATTTCTTTCTCAGGTTTTGCATAGCGGTATCTAGTCCTTTAGATGCATTATCATTAAATACCTGTTGCAGCCGTTGAGTACTACTGCGTAAATCATATAGACCACTAAAGGCTTGCTGGAGCTTGTCTAGCGTCGTTTTGGTATCTTGGTAGCCTAAATCAATCAAATTATTGATTGTATCTGATGAAAAATCTAGCATTTGCTTAAATCCGCCTAAGTCTTTACTTGGACGAATTTCTATGATGGAAGCATCGCTATAATCGTGCCGATGCCAAAGTGAGGCGCCATCTAGGTGTACTACAATAATGTTCCGACAACCTGCATCAATAAGTGGTTGAATTGGCGTATTGCCTTGTGATTTGAGCAATCCGCCTTGTCCACCATCAGTAAATCGTCTGCCTTGTTCATCCTCATAAGCTTTGAACAGTAAAGGCAATGCACACGAAGCCAATATTACCTGTTTTTGCTGTTGGATTGGTAGCGATTGAATGTGTCGAAACTCAGCAAATTGATTGTCAATGCCTAAAAACACATTTTTAAGACCATCAGGTAAGGCAAATATGAAATCCTGAACCGCGGAATTTGATTGATGTTGTTGAAAAATGGAAACATAAAGGGGAATTGAAGACTGTAAGCGCGTCAAGTCTAAATAGTCTTGTAACATTGATTCCAATACATCATCTTTAAGCAAGTTATCGAGCGACAAAGTTGGTACTAGAAAAGTTGGTACTAGAGAGGTTAGCCAAATTAATGGTTGGCTTAATTTTAAGCCTGCCGAGAGTAAAAACCCAAAGTAACCAAGTTTTGTTTTGGTCGATTGGTCAATGCTCATGCCATATTTAAATTGTATAGGGTCGCTTTCGGGTAATACATGCCAAATTTCTTGTAAACGGTTAATACCTATTTGCAAATTGGGGGCAGAAGCTAAAACCGCACCGTTCAATGCCCCAATACTTGCGCCTGAAATTTGATGAATTGGGATACCAAACTCTTGAATGGCTTGCATAACACCAACGTGATATGCGCCTTTCGCTCCACCGCCTGATAAGACTAGTCCAACCTTTTGTTGCATAGTACCCCCCTTTTTTATGCAGCGAAAACGTTGTTAATCATGCGCTGACTGACACGATTAATATCAATCATTGAAATCACTAAATCATTATAACGCGCCGCTTGTTGGGATGATAGCGAGGGAAATTGAGTGGCGGTAAAAGCCATCGCAAAACGCTGCGGGTTTTGCCAACTCCAATCACCTTGATATTGTAAAGCAGCTTGTAGCTCTTGTTGGGCAGTACCACGATGTGTTGGCTTAAGCCAGTCTTGCTTTAGCAAATCATCATTCGCGCCACATTTTAATAACGCTTTTTGTACATTGATAATTTTGTTTCTAAGCGTGTCTAGCTGCTGTTGTCGCTCATTGTTATCTAGTTGACGAACATAAAGTCCATAATCCCCCCAACTCAGTGTATCGAGCACCAAAAAACATTGTCCCATCGGTGACAACTGGGAAAATCGTTCAGCTTGCCATGCACTAAGCAGTCCTTCTAATTGTGCTTTGGCTTTTTCGGATTGCTCTAATTGGTCTATACGCCGATTGGCTTGGCTCAACTCTGCTTGCAACTGGTTGGCCTGATTTTGTAAATCGCTAACGTAATAGGCAATTTCAGTTACGTGTATTTGGGTTTGGTCAAGCGTTTGCTTAAGCTTGATAATCGCGTTGGCATGCGCTTGCTGATGATAAGATATTTCAGCAAAATAGGCTTGACAGGCTTCTAATCCTGCAATCAGATGGTCGTTAATATTACTTTGTGCCATCTGTTGCTTACCAGATATCAACGCCAAATTGCGTTTGATAAAGTCTTGCGAAACAGCATGGTTCTGCTGGTTAAGATGTTTCGCTGTGTCTAAGCCGTTGATAAAATCGATTACCATTTTATCTTTGATATAGGGAAACGTTGTTTGAATCTTATTTGAATGGATATTAGCAAGCTGCATAATCAATCACCCTGAGAATCCAAAATATCCTGCTACATTTGGTAGCAGGATACGCTATGGTTGCATTGTTTAACGACATTACTTTCACTTATTGTGATTTAGATTGGATTGCCTCTACACTAAATACTTCAGCTACCTTGTCCCAATCTTGTTTAAGTTCTGCGTGTTGTTCAGATAACGCCCGAATTTTTTGTTTATACGCTTCTTGTTCACTTATTGATTGGTGGGCACGTATACGATCGTTATTAATGTTATTTTTTGTTTCATTGACGATTTCTTCGACTTTCTTACCAAATTCGTCGATATAGTTCGTACTTTCTTCAAGCAGTTTTTTTATTTTTAAATCTACTTGATCCCTTAGTGGTGCTATAAAATCTTCTTGTAAAGCACGCATAAGCGTATCAATCGTCTCCTGTCTATTTATGGTATAAGTTTTAAAAGTATATGTAGAGGTACCCCATTTTCTACCAAAAAAACCACCGAAGCCGCGTTTTATGCGTCCCATAAAACCAGATTCATTATACGTTTTGGTTTCGGTCTTATGAGTAGCATTTAGAGACAGATGTTTAAGCTTGGCAGCTTGTTTATTGATATTGCCAATACCATCAAAGTTGATACGCAAGTCAATACCCTTATCTGTAAAATCATTTTTTAATTCTGCCAGCAACTTTTTACTTTCTTCATTGATTTCTTGTGTGGTGTTTTTCACCGCCGCAACGCTTTCCTCTAGCATTTTATCAAACGCTTCGACAATATATTGATTAGCAAATTGATTGACTAAAAATCCAACTTCTTGTTCAAAATTTTTTAAATCCTCCTCCTCTGAAAATATCAGCTGATCACCCGTTGATTTTGCTCTTTCATGCAGCTTGGCGAGCTCTTCTCTTCCTATTTTTACGGTTTTTGTAGGGAAGAGGTCTCGAAAGAAGGAGCCTGGCCATAAGTGTCTTTGTGTGTTGTCTGCCTCCAGTTTGTCCTCTTTTGCTTGTTGAGCCTCCTTGTAGAACAAACTTTTAATCTCTTTTTTTGATTCGTCCTCAATCCGACGAACCTTATCTTCGATATATATTTCACGCGCAATATCTTGGATAATTTCATTAATCTTTTCCTCAAGCTTTTTTTTTCGATCGTCTAATTGTTCGATTTGCTTTTCTAGCTCGGCAATCGTGGTATTAAATTTTTCGATTTCTTGTTCGGATAGTCGTTCTTTACTAGCAAAATATGCACGAATATCTAATGTATTGTGAAGCCTATCGAAAACCGCGCTTGCCCCTATCAAGGCTGATTGCATTGCGATGATTGGTGCATTGCGCTGCATATTAACGATAACGTTTTGCATTGGCTCTTGCATGCGACTTCTGGCAATAATTTTGTTTAGACCTTTTTGGATTTGCTCTGGATTCATCGTTGGATAAATATCTTCTGCCATCTCACCGTAGATTTTTTTGGCAAAATCTTCAACCCATGTTTTTGGTTTTAATTCTGGCAACATATTATTAACCGCAAGGTAATTTGCCATACGTTTTGCTAAATACGAATCTTGAGCAGATATAGCATACACATTTTCTAGCTCAATTTTCTCTTTTAACAAGTTATGGTAAATATGCGTGCGAGTTGCATCCGCCTCATCAGCATTTGCACTTTTTTGGTCAAATTTATTGACCAATGCAAATAGACGTGATTTTTGTACTGTTGGAATCTTATCAATTTGATCCTTAACGTCTTTTTCGGCTTCTGAGTTTAATTGGGTATAGTCCAAAACAATCATCACCGCTGAGCTGCGCTCTAATTGCTCTGTTAGTGCCACTTTAAGCTCATCCTGTCCTGCTTCGTTGGGTCCTGCTGTATCAAGCAACATGAAGCGCCCTTGCGTCTCAAAGTCATTTGCTAAATCAAACTCTACATCAATACGCGGTAAGTTATTGAAGTCTTTATATTTATCAAACGGAAATGTTAAAATATCTTTTTGATCAGCTGCATATTGTGCAAGCTCAATTTCTTTTGTCAGACGCACCAAATCGTTGAGTTGATAAAGAAAACTGAATATTGCCTCCTCGCCTTCGTAGTGGTTATTAAACTTACCGCCTGAGTTAATAAAATCGATCAACAACTGCATATCTTGGTGCATACCTTC
>NZ_BCUL01000045.1 GCF_001591265.1 Moraxella atlantae NBRC 14588
ATCAATGGCTATCAAAAACGATGGCAGGTTGAAGTGTATCATAAGTCGTTAAAACAAAATGCCAATTTGGGTAAGTCGCCTGCTCATAGCCATAGGGCACGGTTTAATCATATCTTTTTAGCCACGTATGCGGTGTTTAAGCTTGAGTGTTTGAAAATCAAAACCAAGCTTAATCACTTCGCTTTGCGTATGAGGTTACTAATCTCTGCTAATCAGTCGGCTTTTGCCCAGCTTAAGGCTTTGGGCGGTGCGTAACTTCAGTTACTAAAGAAATTAGGATATGGGTCAAAAAGTATGCTGATACGATTTTCCGTTCGTAGTGAGCCTATCGAACCATAAGAAAATCGCTACCCTTCGACAAGCTCAGGGCGAACGATTTTCTTTGAGCATACTTTTCAAACCACTACTAGAAATTATTGTTTATTCAGTTTTTGAAAAACTCATAATTAGCTAAAAATTTTCTATTCTTTGGAAAAGTACTTTTTTATTGTTTTATATATTTTTATTATTTTATAGGCACAAAAATTTTAAAAAAAATTCTTAGTAATATCAATAACATTAATTGTGGATAAAAATTTATATAAATACGTTTTCCGACTAATATAAATACGTTTTCCGATTAATATAAATACGTTTTCCGACTAATATAAATACGTTTTCCGACTAATATAAATACGTTTTCCGACTAATATAAATACAATTTTTTAATATTGTATTTATATATATGTTGATTTAGAATATTTCTAATTGTAATCGAAGGAAAGAATAAGTATGAATGGGTTGGAACTATCAATGAATGACAGAGTGGTTAAGCATAATGACTTTATTGAAGCAAGTCTCAATCTTGATTTGGTAGAGCAAAGATTAATTTTTCTCGCTATTATTAAAGCAAGGAAACATAGCGATGATGTAGCAGAAACGCTTAAAAGTGAATTTATAATTCACGCTAACGATTATGTGAAAGTTTTCAATGTTGAAAGGCACACGGCTTATGAAAGTCTAAAAAATGGCGTGAAGGGTCTATTGGATGCAAAGTTCTTATACCGTTACGAGAATAAAAACAACAATGTTGCTCAAAGGGGGTATAACTTAGCCAGTTGGGTAGAATATGTGGATAATGAAGCCTGTGTGACTATTAAATTTTCGCCCGATGTTGTTCCTCTGATCATCGGTCTCAACAATAAATTTACCAGTTATGAATTACAGCAAATC
This sequence comes from Moraxella atlantae NBRC 14588, assembly GCF_001591265.1. Lineage (GTDB taxonomy): Bacteria > Pseudomonadota > Gammaproteobacteria > Pseudomonadales > Moraxellaceae > Faucicola > Faucicola atlantae. The sequence goes on from NZ_BCUL01000045.1 coordinate 1,213, forward strand.
GTTAATTTGCAAAGCCGTTATGCTGTCCGACTATATGAAATGTTGATACGTTGGCGAGATACTGGAAAGCTGATAATTTCTTTAGAAGATTTGCGATTTGGTTTGGGTATTCAAAAAGCAGAATATCAGCTAATGAGTAACTTTAAGAGTCGGGTGCTTGATTTAGCAATTACTCAAATTAATCAATATACTGACATTGAAGCAATTTATGAGCAGAAAAAGAATGGAAGAAAAATTATTGGCTTTGAATTTACTTTTACAATAAAATGTGAACAAGTAGAAGAACCAGATTTTTTTTCTGATGAAAAACCTAAAAAAACAAAATCTAAGAAATCTCGATTGCCATTGCCAATTATGACTTCGTTATCTGAGCACGAATTACTCCTAACTAAAACTAAAGCTGAAGAATATATTCATAAAAAACAGATTACCGATGAAAAGCATAAAGCTAATATTTTTAAATTGGCTGAAAAAGAAGGATGGGGCTTAGAAACGATTAAAAAAGAGCAAGACATCTATCGCCAAAAAAATGAAAAAATTTTAGCAGAAATTGCTACAGAAAAACAAATTGAAAAAGCCAATAAAATAGCTTTGTTGGAAGAGCAAAGGATAAACCAAGAGTTTATTGAAAAGTTTGAAGCATTATCAGAGTTAGAGCAAAAAGGTGTTTTATTTAAAGTACAGGAACTTATCAAAAATATACCTATAATTAATAAGAGTTTTGAGAGAGCTGTTGCAGAAAACCAAGCTCATAAAGATATCATGTATCGTACTTATTTTAAACAGGTGATGGAAAAAGAAAACTATTAGGGGTATTTTGCAAGCAAGATTAACTAAGACAAAGTAGACTCTAGCAACTCTTTATTCGCATAATTTTTTTGATGGAATTTTTAGTGGGTCGAAAAACGTATGAATATTTCATACATCGCCAAATTACTTTGTAAAAAATTAATCTGTCTCTGAAATTTATTAGTTGATAAATAAAGATGTCCGAATTCGGACACCTTCTAATTAATTCTTAAATTAGTGATTGAGTAGACTATCAAAAAATTCTTCAATCTTCTGGGTACTGGCTTGAGTTAAAGTAGCCTTGTCAAGTTCAACCACATATTTAGTGCTAGTTTGCTTTATTTTGCCAATAGACTTACCATCTTTTTGATAGGTTCTTTTGATAAGGCTGTCTTGTTTGACAGTGTCCGAATTCGGACATCTTTGAGTTTCTCTTAGAATGAAATCAACTAATTTCGACTGTTTTAGTTGACCTTGCAAAATTAAGTCAAAGCCTTGATTCACAGCTTGGTCAAATTTTTCTTCTGATGCGTAACTTTGCTTTCTTAAGGTTGTAATTTGTTCGGCAACATCCGCCGATAACGCCGTTGGATGACTATCTAGACGGATAAGCAATGATTGGGGTAGGTTCTCAAACGATAGAAGTTTATACAGCTTTTGTCGTGAGATACCTAAGGCTTTGGCGTATTCCGTTTTGGATGGAAAGTTAGCTTTAAAACTATTAATAGATTTGGCGATTTCATAATCAGATAAGTCTTCTCGGCTTAGGTTTTCTGCCAATGCTAATAGCACATTCTGTTCGTCGGTGACATTGGCAACAATACAATCAATATAAGGTTTGCCCAATTTTTGGAAAGCACGAAACCGCCGTTCACCTGCAATAATCTCGAAAATGTCGCCTTTTTTTCTCACTGTAATGGGTTGTAATAAGCCGATATCGTTAATTGATTGAGCCAACTCGTCAATGGTTTCATCATTAAAGTTGAAACGGGGTTGGGCTGAATTGGGTTGAATTTTATCAAGTGGAATTTGTTCTAATTTATTCGATTGATAATTATCAAAGTCGGTAAATTCTTTATCCGCAAGACTATGGGCTTGAATATTGGCATGGATTTTTTCTTTCAATAAAGTTTGTAATTGACTAGTCATTGTTATCCTCGTCAGCAGTAAAGTTTAGGGTAAGTTCGGGTTTTAGCCCTGTTTCTTTGGCAGTCCACATCGCCAGTTGGCGAAATTTTCGGGCAATACGAGCGGTTGGGTCAACTTCTCGTACGCTTACTTTTAGGGCTGCGGCTTTATCAATGTTATTACTTGAAGAAATTTCGATGGGAATGACCTTGCCAATTTGCTCTTTGGCAGCTTCTTTAATGGCTCGGCACATTAGCTGTCTTTCATCATGTCGGATAAGTAATGCACCTAGCAGATTTAGTTCTGGATTGATATATTTTATTTTTTCGATATAGGCTTGTAAATCTAAAACTCCATACATACCGTATTGTGACCCACTAAACACGGGGATAATGTAATCGGTGGCACAGGATAAAGCGTTACCTGTTAAAGTTCTTAAGCTGGGCGGTGTGTCAATTAAAATAACATCATATACCCCAACCAACGGGCGGATAATGCGACCTAAAACTTCCATTGGTCTAGGTTCATTGTCTTTGATTTTATCTTCTTCTGTGGTCAAGGAGAGTGAAGAACTGATTAGATGAACGCCTTTAATGCAGGTGTCTTCCTGAATGGCTTCAACTAACTTAGTATAACCACCGAGTAGTAAATCTTTGATTGTTACCTCGATTTCGCTGGGATGTTTTTTGCCAATATGGGTACTGGCATTTCCTTGGGGGTCTAAATCGATGACTAACACAGAAAGCTCTAGTTGGGCTAATTCTGCTGCGAGATGCACTACGGTAGCGGTTTTACCACAGCCACCTTTGTGGTTGGCAATGGTAATGATTCGGGTATTCTTTTGTTTCATAATCCATCCTATTTTGATTGATGTTTGGATTTTAATTGATTGATATGCTATTATATTAATCGATATATTTCAACTCTTTGCTTAAAAATTTAAGTTA
>NZ_BCUL01000046.1 GCF_001591265.1 Moraxella atlantae NBRC 14588
GAATATAAAAAACTGGACATTTTGGTTGTTAATTAGAGTAAGAAATTGTTGCTAACGACTTTTTCTTATAGTCTAGCTAACTAGCAAAAATTACGGTACGATTTACTTCATCAAATGCCACGCCAATTTGATACACTTGTTTATTTTTGGAATTATATTTATCAGCATAGCCTTTTTCGGTAATTTGGGCTAACGCTTGTTGCAACGTATTTTCAATCGTATCTCCTTGTTTAACCACTTTAAACTCAAATATATAAACCCGATTATCGAACAAAACCGTCATATCCATTCGACCGTTTCGACTAGATTCTTCGACATGGATAGGTACACCAATACTTGAAAAATAACCATAAAACACACTGGCCCAATATCCTTCAAAATGAGCAATGTCGTTATTAATATGCCAGTTATAGGGAATACCCGCAAAAAACGCTTCAATGGTAGCGAACATTAATGCCGAATCGTTTTCAAGCAAACTTTGGTATAAGTCGCTTTGAATTGTCATAAATTTCAAATCACTATTGGGGACAAATCGGTGAATCACCGCTTGATTAAAACTTTGCTGGACTTCGATATTGGGAAATTTTAGCGTATAACGTACGCCAAATGGCAAGGATTGCACTTCATCAATAGTTAAGTAGCCTGTTTGGAACATCAAGGCAATCGGGCTAATATCGCCTACATCGAATTGCGATAATACCTGCTCACTACCATTTGTCCCTTGTAACGTTGTGATATCTACCCGCTTCTCGAATAACATATCCATCAAAAAGGCAGGTGAACCTGTTTCAAACCAATATGATTTAAACAATTTTTCACTATCTGCTAAATACAGCATCACATCATACGGGTTATATACCGATTCGCCTGTCCAATTATAGCCATTGTACCAACGTTGCATTTCAACCAAATTGACATTGTTAGCCATCAATTCAGGGGCAAAAACCGTTTCTAGTTCAGCTTGGGTATAACCACAGATTGCCGAATATTGCTTGAGTAATGTGATATCAGTGAGATTATTAAGACCAGAAAATAGATTGACTTTACTAAATTTTGATACGCCCGTGAGCATGGCAAAACGAATATTTTTATCTTGTTCCTTGATAATGGAATATAAATCTCTCAATTTATCTCGCATCACAATGGCTTGTGAAGAGTTGGCTAAATTATCCAAAATCGGTTTATCATATTCATCGACCAAAATTACCACAGGCTGCTTATATGCCATCACCGTACTTTCAATCAGGTCTCGAAACATAACACTGAGTGAACGACTACTTTCTAACTGAATATTAAGACGACGAGCTTGATAATGAAACTGGCTTTTCACATTTTCCAAAAACCTTTCTTCACTATCCATAACTCCCCCTGCAAAACCTAGACGTATCACAGGATATTGAATGTCCCAATCCCATTGGCTCTCAGCATATAGACCTTCAAACAAGGCTTTACTACCCATGAATAACTCGGCAATGGTATCTAACGTTAAACTTTTACCAAAACGGCGGGGACGGGATAAAAAAACAAACTTTTCTTTTACCAAGTCAATGATATACGGCGTCTTATCCACATAGTAGTAATTACCATTACGGATATCTGCAAACGTTTGGATGCCTTTGGGAAATTGTTTAGCCATAATTTTTTTCAAAGTCTTGTACTAAGAATTGGATAAATTTTCTGCTATTTTAGCAGTATTAAGGTGTAAAAATATCACCTAGAAAATTTTTTCTAATGATTGTCCACTTGTGGACACTTGAGATTTTTCTGTCTTTAATTAAACATCAGTTTATCATAGAATGCTAATGTATTTTTCATTTTCATCCTATATAATAACCAAAATACCCCATACTGTCCACTTGTGGACACCTTAAAGAGGATAATCAAATGCAAAAATCTGCTAGAGTGATTGCGATTGCTAATCATAAAGGTGGTTGTGGCAAGACAGCAACCACGGTTCATTTATCAGCCGAATTGGCAAAACTGGGTATGCGAGTACTAGTGATTGACTTAGATCCCCAAGAAAACGCCAGTACCCATATCGGGCTGAAACACCCCAGCGAAATTGACATTAGTATTCGGGATTTAATCATTCCAAATTTTGACCAACCGACTTTGACATCAGCCGACAAGGAAGAACTTATCGAACAAGCCATTCATACTAAAACGCATTTTGATGGTGTTTCACTTATTTACAGTTCACTGCGTCTGACTATCGATAAAGACCGTATTCGAGAAAAAGAACCCCGACCTATGGAAGTATTAAAGGAAGTCATTGACAAGGTTAAATATGACTTTGACGTTATTTTACTTGATACGCCCCCTAGTTTGGAGATTTTAACCAGCAATGCGTTAGCGTGTGCCACCGATTATATCGTGCCGATTTTTAGTGGGTCACAATATGGGATGTATGGTGTTGTGGAATTACAGCGGTATATTGACAGCCTAAAACGTATTAACCCCGAATTAAATCTATTGGGGGCGTTACTCGTTCGCCATGACGAACGCCAGTTGATGTGTCGTAATATTCGTGATGAATTAGAAATTGCGCTAGGCAAAGTCATTCCCATTACCATTCCCAGTAGTGCAAAAATCGACCAAGCGGCAAAACTCCATCTAACTATTAGTGACATCGATACCCAATCATCCATCGCAAGGCAATTTCGAGAATTAGCAAAATGGACAGCCAAAGAAATTGGCTTTATTTCTGATGTGTCCACAAGTGGACAGTCCAAATAATCATTTCAAAAAATAGTCAGAGCGAACAGGAAAATCATGAGTAAATTAACAAAACTATTGGCAGAAAAATCAGCCCAAGACCAAGAAAAATTAAAAAATGATTATATAGGCAGTCGAGGTAGAGACATATTTCTAACAGGGGCAAATAGCTATGTGCAAATTGCTATGGATAAAATTAGCCCAAATAAATCCCAGCCTCGTTTGATTTTTGATGATAACGAGCTGCAATCGCTGGCACATTCTATTCAAGAGCTGGGACTATTACAGCCAATTGTGGTGCGACCCAACGGAGATAATCATTATGAAATCATCTCTGGTGAACGCCGTTATCGGGCGTTTCAATTGTTAGAAAAATCCTACATTGACTGTATCGTTATGAATGTGGACGATATCAATAATAGCTTGCTTGCACTGGCAGAAAACATCAATCGAGAAGATTTAACGGATTATGAAATCGCAAAATCGGTCATTATTTTTAAGGATAAATTTCCTAACAAGACTGAATATGCAACAATACTGGGTATTTCTCGTCAAGATTTATACCGTTTACTAGCCTTTGAAAAACTGCCAGAAGCTATCCAACGACGATTAACAGACAACCCGACCCTAATTACTGCAAAAACAGCTGAACAAATTGCCCAATTTATTAAGACAACTAACATCACAGATGAACAACTAACTTTATTACTAAATGACGTGTTAGATTTAGTGGTACTAGAAAATTTAAAACAAAATGCCATTATCGACGAATTATCAAAAAGGCTGACGCAAACCCAGCAACCTACGACAGCTAACAACAGCCGAACCATCAAAGTATTTTCATTGGATGGTAAAAAGGTCGGACAAATCAAGAAAAATGCCAAAAAAACCACGATTGAGTTTAACGGCGATATTTTGGACAACCATCACCAAGAAATTGAAAGATTTTTTGAGCAATTACTTGGCAATAGTGCGAATTAAGGGGAATTTCCAGCACAAATTGAATGTCGGTGTATAACAAAAACTCTTTTTA
>NZ_BCUL01000047.1 GCF_001591265.1 Moraxella atlantae NBRC 14588
ATTTGCCCCTATATCGCCAAAGCCTGATTTATCAGCGTAGCGGGGTATATTTATCCGATTCAACCTTAGCCGATTGGGTTGGACGCTGTGGCGTACAGCTTGGGTTTTTAGTTAAACGTTTGCATAAAATAATGCTAACCCAGCCAATTGTGCATGCCGATGAAACCCCAGTCAAAGTGTTAAATGGCTATGGGGTAAAAGACGTGAAAGGCAAGTTAAAGCAAGGCTATGTTTGGGCGTATGTAACACCGCAGCACAGCCCAATCAAAGCGGTGGTGTATGACTTTGCCCAAGGTCGGGGTAGTGAGTATCCCAATGCTTTTTTAAAGGGCTTTAAGGGCAAGCTTGTTTGCGACGGCTATAACGGCTATAAGCCATTATTTGGGCGAGGGGTGATTGAAGTGGGCTGTATGGCTCATGCCAGACGTAAGTTTCATGAGCTTCATGTGACAGGGCAGAGTCTTATTAGCATTGAGGCACTAGCGTTATTTCAATCACTGTATGCCGTTGAGCGTGAGATTGATGAGCGGTTTGAGAAAAACCAATCACCAACGCCTAGAGATGCCCAAGTCGTTAGGCAAATTAGGCAATAGAAGGCTAAACCAGTTGCGGATAGGCTTTATGCGTGGTTACAGGAGAAAAGGTTAGGCACGATTAAGAATGCCAGTATTACCAAGGCGATTGAGTATTGCTTGAAACGGTGGCAGGCTCTGACACGTTATTTGGATGATGGCAATTTGCCGATTGATAATAATTGGGCGGAGAATCAGATGCGTCCTTGGGCACTCGGACGTAAGAATTGGTTGTTCGCAGGGTCGCTTGAGAGTGGTCAGCGGGCGGCGAATGTTATGTCGCTGATTCAGTCAGCTAGATTGAATAGGCTTGACCCGTATGCGTATTTGGCGGATGTGCTGAGACGTCTGCCAACACATCCTGATAGCCAGATTGATGAGCTGCTACCACATTGCTGGAAACCATCTCAATAGGGGGATGGTCGGGGGCTTACGATTAATGCTCTACGTCGTCAATATGTCAGTGAAGATGCGGTGCAACGGTTGAGTCAGTTAGATGCCCAAGAGGCAGATTTTGCGAAACGGGTTGCGGAGTTTGGGCAAGTGCGTCAGCAGATTTTAGCAACCTCTGGTAATACGCCAGAGGCACAGCGGCAGATAGTAGAGATGCAGAATAGGATGTTTAGTCCGCAGGAGCAACTGCGGTTGGGAACATATGTTAAAAAATAAATAAATCATTATCCTGCGACTTTATCAAAAATTTTATTGATATCTTGTGATTTAATAATATCTACATTATTAAAATCTAATGTATCACTTTTCGCAATAACTTTATAAAACTCATTAGGTATGTTTTCGAGTATTGCATATTCAGTTGGCATTAAATAGCAAAAATAATCTCCTATTTTTGTTTCGCCTGTATATCCTACAGGATAATCTTCATTTTCATGATATCCATGTATAGCACTGAACAAAAATAATCCTTTTCTAGATGGTAAATTTTCATCACAAATATTTACAAAATCTTTTTTATTATATTTAGCTATATTTGATAGAACTTCATTTAAAGACCTAGGTCGATCAGGGATGTTGTCAAGTCTACTTTGAGAACGTTCTTTGTGAATTAAATAAGAATAGTATTTTAAGATCGTTTCACCATTCTTGTAATAATATGAATATTCACTTTGGTCTTCAAAAATAAATTGGGTTAATCTTTCAATCGTATTAGCAAAATTTACATCTTGCATTATTGACAGAGGTATTTCTCCAGTCATGTAATTATTGAACATAGCTAATCTATCATTTTTATCACATGCAAACCATATATATTCGTAGTCACCAGGAGTCCATATAGAGGGGTTAATTTGCATAAAAATTCCTCATTTTATCAAAGATTATTTTTGGGGCTGTAGTAGATAAGGATTAAATATCACACCATTTACGCAATATTTTCAATTGCTCAGATAGTGACCCATAATTAAATCTAAACTCGCATTCTTTCAAGAACAAATGGAAGTGTTTTTTATCAATGCCATTATATTTTCTAAGAACCCGTTTAGATTGATTCCAGAAGTTTTCAATACCGTTGATATGATTGAGACCTTGGGCAAACTCAGCTGAATGATTAATTCTAAAGTGCTTAAAATCACCCACATCTAAGGCATTATAACTTCGATAGGAATCGGTATAAACAATGCTGTCAGGCTTGATTTTATGCTTAATCACGGGCATTAACGTGGTTGCTTTGGGGTCATTAACGACAATGGTATAAACCTTACCTTGTCGCTTTAAGATACCAAAAACGGCTGTCTTACCACCTGCACCACGACCACGTTTGCCCTTGCGTACACCACCAAAGTAGCTTTCGTCTAATTCGACTTCACCGTCAAATAGTTCGTCTACTTCTTTGGATAAATGGTAGTCTATCACAAGCCGTATTTTATGGTAAAAAAGAGCGGCAGTGTTAGGCTGTATTTGTAGTAAATCAGCGGCTGTACGGGCGGTAACTTGAGCGGTAAAAAATTCAAGCAATTTCACTTGTGTTTTTTTACTTAGCTTACAACGAGTTATCTTCATTTTTGTAGTCTAGCATTTGTGCTTATCTACTACAGCCCCTTATTTTTTAGTCGGAAAAGTAATTGAACAATTAGGACAGGTTGCAATAATTGCACCATCTGCATCTACTCCTTTTGTTCTTACAATTCTAGGTCGATATGCTTTAGTAAATTGAATATGATCAGGTTTGACTCCTTGCCGTATTAAGGCGTCAGCTGCCGAAACTTCAGCACAAACTCCAGCTGTATTTGAACAAAAAGTTGTTTTTTCTCCAACTTTTACGCCTAATCTATCTTCAATTAATTTGACAGTATCAGGATGTAAATCAGATCTGGAGATGCTATTTCCCTTAGGTACACTTTTTCCTACAGCTATTTTACCAGTAATCGGATCATAAGCACCAATTATAGCTGCATACTGATCAGCTTGGCTATTAGAGGGAAAGTCATCAATAACTTTAAGCACTTGAGCCGTAGCTTTAGTTTCTAATGGTTCATGTGCAATAGCAAGGATAATTCTACCATTTTGAGTAATAGTTGTACGCCCTGCAATACTCGTAGTTACAGTTCCATTATTTAATGTAGTATTAACTAATGTTAAATTTCTGCCATACTTTCCATCTGAAGATATGGAATAAACTATATTAGTAGCTTGAGTTAGACGAAATTGATTTAGTAA
>NZ_BCUL01000048.1 GCF_001591265.1 Moraxella atlantae NBRC 14588
TTGAAGACACGCATTTAACAATACAAGATAGGGTGAGTAAACTTGTTGCGATTACTGCTTTAGCTTTTTGTTGGGCATATCAAGCAGGGTTGGCAGTATTAAGCGAAAAACCCAATCATTATAAACGTCGTCCTAAAGCCAATGGTCGCCCTCAGGCAAGTATTTTCGCTATTGGGCTTGATTGCTTGATTGATGGGTTTAGACGGTTTATTATGAATAATGATTATGGCATATTCAAACAGTTGCTTCGTTTTTTATCTGGTAAGCATTTGCCAAATTTAGTTTAGTATTTCTGTCGTGTGCAGAGAAAAAATAATCAGTAAAACTCAACATAATTACTTTACATATGTTATGATAATACCGTTTATCTTTTATTTAAGACGTTTAATTACGTAATTGTCTATCTCAGCTGCAGTTTGGTATGGAAGTTAACTATGCAAAAATTTAATCAAACCTTATTGGTTGTTTCAATTACTGGTTTACTCACTGCTTGTGGCGGTGGCGGTTCCTCTAATCCCTCACCAACTCAACCTAATACACCAACAACGCCGACGACTCCTACGCCTACAAATCCTACCACACCGACTAATCCTTCAACAACCAAATCAATTAGAGCAAGCTTAGCAAACCACAGTGTAAATTTCACTTGGGAACAAGGTGAAAGTGTTAAGGTTAATGCTGTCGACCAAGATAATAAATCTGTCGCTGTCAAATCATGTACCAGTGATGATAATCAACGTATTACCGTGGCAGCCGATTGTTCTGCTATCAAAGTTCATCGATTAGGTGAATCAACCTTCACTGTTACTAGCGCAGATAATCTGACTAGTAAAGTCACTGTCATTGGTGTACCAACGAATACACCGTTAGCAATGACCTCAGCAGGTGGAAATATTGCCAATCGTATTGTTACAGCTGAAGGCAAAATAATGACTTGGGGTAGCGATTTTGGTAGTCAAATCGCCACCAAAAATGCAAGTAGTGTTGATTATTTACAATATCCTGATTATGTTGTCACAGCGGACGGGAACGTACTATCAGATATCTATCAAGTAGCTCATGGTTATGCGACTGCTTTTGCGCTAAATGGTAAAGGACAAGTATATGCGTGGGGTAGAGGCGTTAATCAATACACGGTTTCAAAAAAACCCAATATTTATTATCCAGAATTGGTATTAGATGCAACAGGCAATGCCCCTGTGTCCAATATTGTTAAAATTGCGACCAATCAAGCTGATGGCGGTGCACTTGGTCTTACCGATGAAGGTAAAGTCGTCGTTTTTGGATTTTCAAATCCAAAATATCCTCAACCAGTAATGAATAACGGTGTGCCACTGAGTGACATTAAAGCGATTGCCTTGGGTTCGGTGGGCGTCGGTGAAGGTAACATGAACTTTGCTTATGCTGTTGATAGCAAAGGACAGGTGTATTCTTGGAAGATTGATCCTAATGCGTCAAGTTACACAGTAAATCTAGTCAAAGACAAAAATGGCAATCCACTAACTGGCGTAACTAAAGTAGTGGCAGGTTCAAAACACGTCTTAGCCTTAACTGATAAAGGTCAAGTGTATGCTTGGGGGGAGAGTGGCGAACAGTTAGGTGATGCATCTATTCCTATATCATCACAATTTCTTGGCTATGTCACTCAAGTCAATATAAAAGGTACGCCATTAGCCAATATCAAAGATATTGGCATAAATTTCAGTAGTTCCTATGCCGTCACCCAATCAGGTAATGTCTATGCCTGGGGATTTGGCGCAACAGGTGAACTTGGTGACGGTCCAAACCATCCACTGGGTAATGAAACAGCGACGCCGACACTGGTAACCAGTGAAAATGGTATGGGTGTTTTATCCAATGTAGTTACTGTTACGAGTCATGATAGAGGAGCCATAGCACTGAAATCTGACGGCAGTATGGTGGGATGGGGTAATAACTGGCATGGCCTCTTAACTCAAGATAATCCAGAAAGTGGAAAGTACTATTTTACGCCAGTGGTTATCCAAGCTAGTAAAGGACAACCACTGAAAGTGGATTTATCGAAATATACCCAGTTAAATTAACCGCTTAATCGCATAGTTTGTTAAAGGATAGAAAATAACCATTTTCTATCCTTTTTTGTTAAGCCATAGTACCTTATAGTAGCCTTACCGAACGTTAAAATCGCAAAACCATCAAATCTTGAGATAACCATGACCAAGGAACCCCAAGAAGAAATCAAACTATCGCAAGTCTTAAATATTGACTTGCCTAAAATACTGGCACAGATGCCAGAAAAAGAACTTGCTTACTTACAGATCGTACCACCGAGTTGGATGCTAAATAACGACCCACTCATCGAACAAATTAATCATCTTGGCAAACTCTCTCTGCACACGACAAAAAAATAAAAAAGTCTGATAAAACAAGGCATAATAGTAATTTTTTCAACGAATTAAACCATGCCAAATCTTATCAGACTAGAAACTATATTAGCCCAAAACCTAACACTACACAGGGCAAAAATCAACTGCATCAGCCAAATGATAATAGGTTTGATAACCGCCCAAAGTAGCAACCTAAAAAAGATAGCAAGGCACTTTCCCAATACAACACAAACCGACAGCAACTACCGACGCATACAACGGTTTTTAGCAGACACCGAACTTGACGAACACCAAATAGCCAGCCTTATTTACAACCTATTTGGGCTAGATAAAGTTACCCTTACCATTGATAGAACAAACTAGAAATGGGGCAAAAGCAACATCAACATCTTTATGCTAGCCGCCGTACATCACGGCATTGCCATTCCCCTATACTGGACAATGCTAGATAAACGGGGCAACTCAAGTACATTAGAGCGAACCGAATTGATTGAAAAATTCATTCACAACTTTGGCAAAGACAAAATCGTAAAAATACTCGCTGATAGAGAGTTTGTCGGCAAAGCGTGGTTTAACTGGTTTACCACACAGAATTTAAAATTTGCTATACGCATCAAAAAAGACAGCAAGGTGACTAACACGCAAGGGCAAAGCGTACAAATACACACCCTGTTTCACAACCTAAGCCAACAGCAAACGTATCATCATGACCGAACTTTAATGGTCGATGACTGCTCTGTTAAGGTATCCGCCAAGCTTGATAGCGACAACGATTATGTGATTGTGGCGACCAATGATTTTGACGATGATGATGCGATGGCAACTTATGCCAAGCGTTGGCAGATTGAAACGCTGTTTTCTTGTTTTAA
>NZ_BCUL01000049.1 GCF_001591265.1 Moraxella atlantae NBRC 14588
CCTCTCGGCTCCCACTGCTTGTATGCACACGGTTTTAGGTTCTATTTCACTCCCCTCACAGGGGTTCTTTTCGCCTTTCCCTCACGGTACTGGTTCACTATCGGTCAGTCAGGAGTATTTAGCCTTGGAGGATGGTCCCCCCATCTTCAAACAGGATTTCTCGTGTCCCGCTCTACTTAATATGCTTATCTAAACGTTTCGAGTACGGGATTGTCACCCTCTATGATTCACCTTTCCAAGTGATTCCTCTACGTCTAAATTCGTCGGCTCCTCCCCGTTCGCTCGCCGCTACTGGGGGAATCTCGTTTGATGTCTTTTCCTCGGGGTACTGAGATGTTTCACTTCTCCCGGTTCGCTTCGTATTAGTTACGATACTTGCCTTCTGGCAAGTGGGTTTCCCCATTCAGATATCGCCGGATCACAGGATATTGCCGCCTCCCCGACGCTTTTCGCAGGCTGTCACGTCTTTCTTCGCCTCTGACTGCCAAGGCATCCACCGTGTGCACTTATTCACTTGACTATACAACCCTAATCGGTCGTATGTCGTTAGTAACGTCCACCTTTGTTTACGCTTGATTCAGTTCTCTTTACTTGGCTACAAGACTAACTTTCTATATCGCTATTCCAGTCTTCCCTGTAGCCTTCGTGGTTAATGATACGTTGGATATCATTAACCCAGACTCATTTCTCTATGTTGTTATTGAGTTAATTTACCTTCGTCAGGTAAATTCGTGTTGTTACACTAAACAATTTACTGTCATCAGTATCCTGTTTGCTGTAACAGCTTGGTGGAGCCAAGGAGAGTCGAACTCCTGACCTCCTGCGTGCAAGGCAGGCGCTCTACCAACTGAGCTATGGCCCCAAGAAGCGTTTAGGCAAAGCAGCGCTTTGCTAGCTTCGAGCCGAAAAACGTTTTAGTACGTTTTTCGGTGTCCTTTGGTTATATTGGTGGGTCTAATAAGACTTGAACTTATGACCCCCGCGTTATCAACACGGTGCTCTAACCAACTGAGCTATAGACCCCGAGAAGCGTTAAAAAATTGCATCGCAATTTTAGCTTCGAGCCAAAAAACTTTTGGATAAGTTTTTTGGTCGTAACTTTAAAAGTCTTTGCTCTTCTTTTACGCTACGTTAGCTTCTTAAAACACAAGACCAACTTGCTGTGAATTCTCACCCAGTCACTTTCGTTAAGGAGGTGATCCAGCCGCAGGTTCCCCTACGGCTACCTTGTTACGACTTCACCCCAGTCATCGACCACACCGTGGTAAGCGCCCCCTTTCGTTAGGCTACCTACTTCTGGTGCAATAGACTCCCATGGTGTGACGGGCGGTGTGTACAAGGCCCGGGAACGTATTCACCGCAGCATTCTGATCTGCGATTACTAGCGATTCCGACTTCATGGAGTCGAGTTGCAGACTCCAATCCGGACTACGATAGGCTTTTTGAGATTCGCGTCACATCGCTGTGTAGCTGCCCTCTGTACCTACCATTGTAGCACGTGTGTAGCCCTGGTCGTAAGGGCCATGATGACTTGACGTCGTCCCCGCCTTCCTCCAGTTTGTCACTGGCAGTCTCCTTACAGTTCTCAGCTTCACCTGCTAGCAAGTAAGGATAAGGGTTGCGCTCGTTGCGGGACTTAACCCAACATCTCACGACACGAGCTGACGACAGCCATGCAGCACCTGTATGTGAATTCCCGAAGGCACTCCCACATCTCTGTAGGATTCTCACTATGTCAAGACCAGGTAAGGTTCTTCGCGTTGCATCGAATTAAACCACATGCTCCACCGCTTGTGCGGGCCCCCGTCAATTCATTTGAGTTTTAACCTTGCGGCCGTACTCCCCAGGCGGTCTACTTATCGCGTTAGCTGCGCCACTAAGGCTTCATGAGCCCCAACGGCTAGTAGACATCGTTTACGGCGTGGACTACCAGGGTATCTAATCCTGTTTGCTACCCACGCTTTCGGGTCTGAGTGTCAGTATTGTGCCAGAAAGCTGCCTTCGCCATCGGTATTCCTCCAGATCTCTACGCATTTCACCGCTACACCTGGAATTCTACTTCCCTCTCATATACTCTAGTTCACCAGTATCATATGCTGTTCCTAGGTTAAGCCCAGGGCTTTCACATATGACTTAGTGCACCACCTGCACCCGCTTTACGCCCAGTAATTCCGATTAACGCTCGCACCCTCTGTATTACCGCGGCTGCTGGCACAGAGTTAGCCGGTGCTTATTCTGCAGGTAACGTCACCACCAGTGTGTTTCTCCACTGGCTCTTCCTCCCTGCTTAAAGTGCTTTACAATCTTATGACCTTCTTCACACACGCGGCATGGCTGGATCAGGGTTTCCCCCATTGTCCAATATTCCCCACTGCTGCCTCCCGTAGGAGTCCGGACCGTGTCTCAGTTCCGGTGTGACTGATCATCCTCTAAGACCAGTTATAGATCGTCGCCATGGTGAGCCTTTACCTCACCATCTAGCTAATCTAATTTAGGCACATCTTATAGCAGAACCCAAAAGCTCCTTTCTCCCGTAGGACGTATGCGGTATTAATTCGAGTTTCCCCGAGCTATCCCCCTCTATAAGGCAGTTTCCTAAATCTTACTCACCCGTTCGCCACTATTTCCCCTAGCAAGCTAGGTTCCATCGTTCGACTTGCATGTGTTAAGCCTGCCGCCAGCGTTCAATCTGAGCCATGATCAAACTCTTCAGTTTAATCTTCTCGCTCTTCCCACTGTTCGCTTAAATGAATCAACTTTAAGTTTTTTTCACTCAGTTCATCGTTAAGTCCTATTATACTCTTCGATTTATAAGAGCAGAAATGCTTCTTTACTTCATTTCTTTTTGTGCCTGGGTGAAAATCCACACAAGTTGTTCTTGTGTTTCGTTGTTATTGAGTTATTCTTTGACATCATCTGTCGAAAGAGGCGCTATTTTAACATGTTTTTTGATGCTGTCAATAGCTTTTTTTTCAAACTTTTTTACCGTTTTAGCTCGCTGCCACTAAGTACTTGTTTTTACAAGCTTTGTTGGCTGCCGCCGTTCGGTGTGTGCGTATTATACGCGCTTTTTT
>NZ_BCUL01000050.1 GCF_001591265.1 Moraxella atlantae NBRC 14588
GCTGTTTGACCGTAACAATCACAAATCGATTCATATCGGTGCGTTGATGATTGCAGGCGCAAAACCCGTGTATCTGCAAACCGCGCGTAACCCATACGGCTTCATTGGCGGTATCGATGATGCGTGTTTCCAAGAAGACTATATCCGTAGACTGGTTCGTGAAGTCGCACCTGAAAAAGCCGACCAACCACGTCCGTTTCGTTTGGCAGTGATTCAGTTAGGTACGTATGATGGTACGATTTATAACGCTCGCCAAGTGGTTGATCGTATCGGGCACTTGTGCGATTACATCTTGTTTGACTCGGCGTGGGTTGGCTATGAACAGTTTATCCCGATGATGCGTGATTGCTCGCCACTGCTACTTGAATTAAATGAAAATGACCCTGGTATTTTCGTCACCCAATCGGTGCACAAACAACAAGCGGGTTTTTCACAAGCGTCACAAATTCATAAAAAAGACAGTCACATCAAAGGGCAAAAACGCTACTGCAATCACAAGCGCATGAACAATTCCTACATGATGCAGGCTTCAACCAGTCCGTTTTATCCGATGTTTGCTTCACTGGATATCAATGCCAAGATGCACGAGGGTGAAGCGGGGCGCAAGATGTGGCTTGACTGTGTCAAGGTAGGTATCAACGCGCGTAAGCTGATTTTACAAACGTGTAAGATGATTCAGCCATTCGTACCTGACACCGTCGATGGCAAGCCTTGGCAAGATTATCCGACCGATGAAATGGCAAACGACATCAAGTTTTTCCGTTTCAACCCCGGTGCGCGTTGGCACGCGTTTCCTGGTTATGGCGAAAACCAGTACTTCATCGACCCCTGTAAATTGCTATTGACCACCCCTGGCATTAACGTCGAAACAGGTGAATATGAGGACTTTGGTATTCCTGCGGGGATTTTAGCCAATTATTTGCGCGACAACGGTTTGATTCCTGAAAAATCTGACTTAAACTCAATCCTATTTTTACTTACACCATCAGAGAACTTGGCAAAACTCCAACAGTTGGTCGCACTCCTTACGCAGTTTGAGCAGCATATCTTAGAAGATAGCCCAATGCAGGACGTTCTACCTGGCATCTACTCACGCTATCCCGATTACTACCAAGGCTATACTATCCGTCGCTTGTGCCAAGAAATGCACGACTTTTATGTACGTAACAACATGAAAGATTTACAGCGCGTGATGTTCCGCAAAGAAGGCTGGCCAAAAGCAGTCATGACCCCGTATGACGCGCAACAAACCCTCATCCGTAACGATGTCAAACTAGTTAGCCTCAAGGACATTCAAGGCAAAATCGCTGCCGAAGGTGCGTTGCCTTATCCACCAGGCGTACTATGCTGTGTACCAGGTGAGGTATGGGATGGCGCGGTGCAAAAATACTTCTTGGCGCTTGAAGAGGGTATCAACTGCTTACCTGGGTTTGAGCCTGAAATCCAAGGCGTGTATCTACAAAAAGAAGCCGACGGCAGCCAACGCGCGTATGGCTATGTCATTGACATTGAAAAATAAACCAAACATAACCTAATTGCCACAGTGCAAATCAGCCGATTTGCACTGTAAGGCAGGAATTTTATGTAGAAGTTTATGGCAGGAGCTAGTATGAGCGAAAAACAACCACAAAAGATGAACCTGTTTCAACTCACCATCTTAACCATGGTGAACATGATGGGTTCGGGTATTATCATGTTACCGTCTAAATTGGCAGAAGTCGGTACAATTTCTATTTTATCTTGGCTGATTACGGCAGGTGGCTCGCTGGCGTTGGCATATGCGTTTGCCCAATGCGGTCGCTATAGCCGCAACCAAAAAGGCGGGATGGGGGCATATGCCGAATATTCCTTCGGCAAATCAGGCAGCTTTATGACCAACTACACCTACGCGCTATCGCTGGTCATCGCAAACGTAGCGATTGCCATCACCGCCGTGGGTTATTTTGCCACGTTGATGAACTGGACGCTTGCGCCCGTACAAGTGGCAATGTGGACGATTGCATTTTTGTGGCTAACGACGATTCCAAACTTTTGGGGAGCTAAAATCACGGGGCGGATGAGCTCAATTACGGTTTGGGGAGTGATTATTCCCGTCCTCGGTCTATCGATTATCGGCTGGCATTGGTTTAGTGGTCAAACCTACAGCCAAGCTTGGAATCCACACAATATGCCGCTAAGCGAGGCTCTGCCTGCCTCAATTTCCATCACGCTATGGGCATTTTTGGGGCTTGAATCTGCCAGTGCCAACGCCGACGCGGTCGAAAATCCCGAAGAAAACATTCCCAAAGCGGTGTTGGGCGGCACGCTATTAACGGCGATTGTATATATCATCTCAACCAACGTGATTGCAGGTATCATTCCTAATGCCGAACTAGCCGCCTCAACCGCGCCGTTTGGCTTAGCTTTTGAACATATGTTTGGTCATGCCGCTGGCCAACTGGTCAGCGCGTTGGCGGTCATCGCCTGCTTAGGATCGCTGTTGGGTTGGCAATTTACTTCAGCCATGGTCTTTAAATCAGGCGCAGACGAGCAATATTTCTTGCCCGTGTTTGGTAAGCTTAATAAACACAATGCCCCCGTGCTTGGTATGTTGATTGTGGCAAGCATACAAACCTTGCTATCATTGATGACCATCAGCCCGGATTTAAGTAAACAATTTGATAAGCTGGTGAATTTGGCGGTGGTTACCAACCTTGTGCCATACGTCATGTCGATGTCAGCGGTGCTGATCTTACTTAAATCCGCCCACGTTGAGCACAAAAAAGCGGTATTTGTCGCTGCTATCGCATTCATCGGTACGGTATATAGCTTTTATGCCTTGTACAGCGCAGGTGAAGAAGCGATGCTGTGGGGTGCGTTGGTGACGTTTTTGGGCTGGGTTCTATATGGTAAAGTCGTTTCAACCAAGTTTGACCTCAAACCCCATCCAATCGATGAAGATATTCACGACTACAGTTTATTGTAATGTTATAACTCGTTAGTTTTCACCAAAAATAAAAGCCGAATATTGGAAAAATATTCGGCTTTTTTCATGCAAAACAATAATTAAAA
>NZ_BCUL01000051.1 GCF_001591265.1 Moraxella atlantae NBRC 14588
AAAATTTAACAACATCGCCTTAGGTCAGGTCAAGGCGGTGTTGTTTGGTTTGATTTGCGTTGATTGTAATTATTTTGATTTGAATTTTGCGTCCTGTTTTTTAAGCCTATCTTTGCTAAGATTTTGCCGACGTAACACCAAGCCAACAACAGTTTGCATAACCTTTAGCCAACGTTTACTAATCGTTAAGCATGACAAAATCGGCTTGATTTTGCCTAAATTGGTACTATGATGGCGTGAGTGACGTATTTTTTTAGCATGGCTTGCATTTGATTTTTAAAATCTAAGCCCGATACCCAAGAGAGCAACACAATGGATGATACCAAAAGCACCAAACACATTTTACTGATAGAAGATGATCCAGATTTGGCAGAGCTGATTAGTGAATACTTGGGCATGAATTACTATGATATCTCACACGCGCCAACGGGTAGTGAGGGTTTGGAGGTTTTGGGCAATCCTAGCCAGCCTGTGGATTTGGTGATTTTGGATTTGATGTTGCCCGATATGGACGGCATGCAGGTGTGCCAAAAAATCCGCCAGCACAAAGACAGCCGCTTAGCGCATGTGCCCATCATTATGCTGACCGCCAAAGGTGACACCACCGACCGCGTGCTGGGGCTTGAGATGGGCGCAGATGACTACATTGCCAAGCCGTTTGAGCCGCGCGAGCTGTTGGCGCGTATCCGTGCGGTGCTGCGGCGTCATGAATTGCCCGTCCATCAGCAGCAAGAGGACAATTTGGTGTTTGGGCGGCTTAAGGTCTATCCCGATAGTCATGAGGTCACCATCGATGATAACCCTGTGCGCTTGACAACCCACCAATTCCAGTTGCTGCATTATTTTGCTACCCATTCGGGCAAGGTGCTAAGCCGCGATCAATTGTGGCACGCGATGCCAAACGATGACAGCAGCGATAACATCGACCGCGCGATTGATGTGCATATCTCACGCTTGCGCGCGCTGATTGAGGACAACCCACGCCAGCCTAAGCGTATCATCACGGTGCGTGGTGTTGGCTATCAGTTTGCCACCGACCAAGTGTAATTGATCGCTACCATCAAGCGGCATTGCATTTGGCTAAGCCGCTTTGGTGGTTTTGTGTTTTCGCCAACTTCAAATCTGTTTTGAGTCATCGCCGCTTTGCCCGTCAAGTTTAACAGCCTGTTTTTTAAAATCGTCGCCAGTGTGACGCTGGCGCTGTGTGTGTTTGCAGCCGCGATGATGCTTTTGACCCATCTGGTGCATGATACGTCAGACAAAACGCGTCACCAAATCATCGCTACCCAAGTTACCCAACAGCTTGAGCCGCTATTGGTTGAGCTGCGTGTGGCGCAAGACCAACGCCAATACCTTGAAAGCCGTTATTTGATGGCATTGATTCGGCGCAGTTTTTCGTTGTATGGCGATTCGCTCAACGCCAAATTTGCCTTGTATGACGAGCAAACGCAAGACGCACTACTTGCCATGCCAGGCTTGCCGCCGCATTTGCCACCGCAGCCGCCGTGGTTTCGTGCGTTGTTTCCGTTTGATGAGCCCAAGCATCCGCTGGATGTGCAAATTGCCAGCCCTTCAGGCTATGTGTTGTTATACCAGGCCAATACGCCTGCCCAGTCTCCGTTTGCCCCATTTTTAAACTTATTTACGGGCACGTTGCTGCTGCTGCTCATTATGTCGGCGGCAATTTGGATCTTAACACGCACTTTGACCAATCGTATTGATGAGCTTTCTCAACAGATGGTCAAATTGGGCGCAGGCGATTTTAGCGCGCGCGTCAAACCCACGGGCGATGATGAGCTAACGCTTTTGGCACGCGGCTTTAACCAAACTGCCGAACGTATCGAAACCTTGATGAATGCCAATAAGCTACTGTTGGCACACGCGTCGCACGAGATTCGCACACCGATTACGCGTATTCGTTTGCAGGTTGAGATGATGGGCATGTTAGCCAGTCAGCTTGATGCCACCGCACAGCAAAAATTTGCCAAACGCGCCGATGCCATCAATCGCGATTTGACGGGGCTCAACGACTTGGTCGAAAGCATTTTGCTAGTCAGCCGCATGGACGCAGGGCACGCCATCGAGCAGGTGGAGGTCATTGATTTGTATGACCTAATCAAAAGTGAGATTCAACACTATGCAGGCGCGACATTGGTCGGTCATCATCTGACCATCGAGGGGCAAAAAAGCCTATTGACCCACATGGTGCGCAATTTACTCGACAACGCGTATTTGCACGGCGTACCACCTGCACAAGTGCAGCTATATACCCTTGATGACACAGGACAACCGCTAATTACTGCGGAGCCGCTATTGACATTGCCCGATCATGACACCCAAACCAACGATAGCACCGACACCACACCCACGGATATGCCAAGCAATGCCCACCACACCGACACACCAAATGCGGCAAGTGAGTTAGCCCAAGACAATAAAATCAACCAAGCCGCCAAAGACCCTCAAGAAAGCAAAAATCCTGATAAACCCAAATCCCCACGCTTTAGCCGTAAAAAACCTGCGCCCGTCACCTACCCGTTTGTCCAAATTGCCGTTATCGACCAAGGCGCAGGCATTCCCATCGAAAAACGCGCCGATGTATTTAGCCCGTTTGTGCGCTTGCAGCAAGATAAAAAAGGCTCGGGTCTTGGTCTGTCATTGGTGGCACAAATTGCCGCTGCACACAATGGCACGATCATCACCGACACGGTGGATGGGCACACGCGTTTTTTAATCACTCTACCTGTCAGTCAAGTGCGCGCAAGCTAGGCATTGACTAGCTCGCTGTTGATTGCCGCAAGCCTTAAGCGTCGGTGGAATTTGCTTAGCACCAAATTTAGCAAATATTTAGCCCACATTTTATATAACA
>NZ_BCUL01000052.1 GCF_001591265.1 Moraxella atlantae NBRC 14588
TACCGCTTGTCGTATTTTAAGCATGCGTAGTGTGTAGCCCCTTGTCTTTTAAGATGGAACTTGTGTCCGTTTAGTAAAGGTTAATCCATGAGAAGAGTTATTTTATTGGTCACAATTTTTTCAGCGGTACAACTGCATGCCGCTGATACACCCAACCTCAATGTCTTAAACCAACAACAGGCTGCTCAAGAACAGCAAATTATTAATGCTCAGGTTAAAGGCACTGCTGAGGATGTGTTTTTACAAAATAAATCAACTACCTCTCAATCAATTGTTAGTTTTTCTCAGCTGCATGAACAACCCTGTTTTCTTATTAAGAAAGTCAAATTGAAAGCCCCTAGCAAACAACTGGCTTGGGACTTTGGTTTTGTATTAGATGATTTAGAATATAGCAAAGATAAAGTGTTAGGTCAGTGTATTGGCACTCAAGGTCTACAGTTAGCAATTACTAAGGCTCAATCCGCACTGATTGATAAAGGCTATTTAACCTCTCGTATTATGGTTGAACCGCAAGATTTAAGCACAGGTGTTCTAATACTTACGCTAGTCCCTGGTAAGATCCATCAAATTTATCGTGACAAGGCAACGGCTGATCGTATTAATTTGCATAATGCGATGGTGGTTGAAGAAGGCAATATTTTTGTGGTTCGAGAATTAGAGAAGAGCTTAGAAAATATTCGATTACCCAGTAACGTAACCGCAAATGTGGCCATTACACCCCCTCATACGCCAATTGAACAGTTGGATAATCAATATAGCTACAGTGATTTGGTAGTTAGTCGGCAACAAGCAAAAAAACTCAATTATCGCTTGAGTATCGACGATGCGGGCAATGAATCGACAGGAAAATATCAAGGTACAGTTGGGCTGCAAATTAATGAGCCACTGCTGAGTAATGATGTGCTTAATATTAGCTATTTACACAGTATTGACCCTTGGAATCATACCAAGTTACCTGCGGCAAATCATAACTTTTATATTAATTATCAATACCCTTTTAAAAAATGGTTGTTAGAGACTTCTTATAATGATTATAACTACTATCAAACACTCGCTGGGTTGGATTATGACCCCGTTTATAAAGGCAAATCAAAACGGATGCAGGTTAAATTAAACCGTGAGTTGAGGCGTACATCGGACAGTAAATTAACAGGCTCTATTGCAGTTGGCGCACAAAAATCCAATAACTACATTGATAATTTAGAGATCTTGGTTCAGCAACGTAAGACCGCTAATTACCAATTAGGATTAAATTACGAGAAAAACAATAAAGATAATAGTCGTTTAAATATTGATATGACTTTTGAAAAAGGTATGGGTGGATTTGGTGCCGAGCCAATACCTGAGACTTATTTTAGTGAAGTCGCCGTTCATCCTGTCATTATCACCATGAATGGTAGCTATAATCTACCTTTTACTGTTAATAAAAATTTATTAAATTATAAAACCAATGTGAGCCTTCAATACTCTCCTAATGAACTGAGTTCTCAAGATAGATTTAGTATTGGTAGTCGTTATACGGTGCGAGGCTTTGATGGAGAAAGTATGTTATTAGGGGAAAAAGGTCTAACCATTCAACAAGAACTGGGTTGGCAAATTCCTAAACTACCTATTGCCAATCAATTATATATGGGTATTGACCAAGGCTGGGTAGGTGGTGAAAGTACCAAATACCTTGCTGATAAATCACTGACAGGTGCTGTTCTAGGGTTACGTCTATTTAGTCAAAACTTCACTTTAGATGGTTTTATTAGCAAACCTCTAGATGCCCCTAACGGTATAAGTAAAGATAGCAATGCTGGTTTCCAGTTATCGGTTAATTACTAAGCTTGGTATGTTATGGTATAGTTATTAAGACTGCTATACACCCATTAAAATATTTTGTTTTATAGAAGTTATGTCATCCAAAGGACGGTTCAAATCGACTCGACCCCGTAATGCTGTTTCTCGTCATCAATGAATTTGACCATTACTTGCGTGGGCGGTCGAGTTCCGCCTGGGCGAAAAAAGCGGCAGCTTTGCGAATAATTTCGTTGGCTTGTTTGAGTTCTTTAATTTCTCGTTCAAGCTCGGCAATGCGGGTGGCTTGGCTTTCAGTGGTAAGGGTCGCAGGATTTTGCTTGGCTAGGTGTTTTCGATGCCATGTGCGTAGGGTTTCGGGGGTACAGCCAAATTTAGGTGCAATGGCTTGTATGGCTGCCCATAGTGAGGGATAATCTTTTTGCGATTCGATGAGTAACTCGACGGCTCGAGTCTTGACTTCAGTTGAGTATTGTTTGGTTTTCATAAGGGTATTGTCTCAGAGTTTGGAGTCTCCGACAATCCCAGTACAGTTCACGAAGAATCCATAACATACCCTGTGTTCATTCGTCAGCGTTAATACAGCAACTCAACTCTATTAAGGTCAAATATGAAAAAAATCATTGTTCTAAGCACAATTGTCTTTCTATTCACAGACTGTGCGTCTGTTCCATTAGCCAATAAACAAACAGGTGACGTTGCCAAACAATTCATCCTTCCCCCTGTAGATAAAGCAGGACTATATATCTACCGTATAGGTGGCATAGGAGCTAGCCTCAAAAAAGACATCAAAATCAACGGTAACTGTGTTGGCGAATCAACCCCCAATACCTTTTTTTATCAACAAGTACCAGGTAATCAGGAATATACCATCACAACTGAATCTGAGTTTTCGCCTAACGCCATTAAACTGTTCGCTAAAGGTGGTAGTAACTACTTTATCAAGCAATATATCAAACCAGGCTTACTTGTTGGTGGTGCTAACCTAAAAATAGTCGATAGTATATAGTATCGAAGGGCAACAAGCCATTCAAAA
>NZ_BCUL01000053.1 GCF_001591265.1 Moraxella atlantae NBRC 14588
TAATTACTGCGACCAATAATATTCAAATTCTCCATTTTTCTTAATTTGCTTCCAAACTGCATACGCAGGGCAACTTGGTAAGACAAACCAGACAAACATTCCACCAATGGATAAAATCTCCTCCTCTGAATTTGGAAAACTTTTTCGAAATAAATCTATCTGCTGTTTAATTGAACCTTGCAAAAATATTCCATCTTTTTCTAGAAATAAAACCTTATCTACCATTAATCTTTCCAAAACTTCAAAGAATGCCTCTCTTCTTTCTTTAAATGTGAAAAGTAAGTTTTGATTTACATACCCTACATTTGGGTCTTGTACCCAATCCCATAAATAAGATAAATCATGAGGTTCGGCAATTGCAATCTTACGAAGTTCCTGATAATCATGTTCAGTCATATATTTCATCATCTAAATTTAATTTCCACTTTATTAACATTGCTTCCAGTAGATACGTTTACAGATTGCACGCCTTGAATATCCAGTGTCCATCTAGCGTTAGTTTGAGCAGCAGAACTTGAAACACTTCTCAAACGAATTTGCTTTCCACCGCCTAAATCGGCATTGAATACTCCAGGTGCTACTTGAGTCAAAGGCTTTCCTGCTAGTTGCTCTGCATAAATTTTAATATCGTTATCTGTTAAATTTTGACTATCCATAATCTTAGTAGTATTTACTTTATTACCCCCTATTCCTTCATGTACAATTTTACCATTGATATTTAGTGTGCTATGCTGTGATGTTTTAGTAAATAAGTTACTAACTTCATCAAGCAATTTAACTTGATGTTCAGCTAACCCTTCCAGTGCATGTACCGCTTTACCAGCCTTTGTCAACTTGCCTACAGGCACAATATCCGTGACATTAGTCGGAATTAATAATTCACCAACCGCAAATACCGCCGCCCCTACAGCTGCTTTAGGATTAACGCCTAGAATTTCATAATACCCAGAAGAAGCCCAATTGGCAATAGCATCGTCTAACTGAGATTTATATTTTTTTGCTAGCTCAATATCTCCTTTTTTATAAGCAGCAACCAATCCATCAAGTGCTTGTTGCGATTTTGCATCTAAAAATTTTCTAGCTGCTTGTAGCTTTTCTATAGCTTTGTCTTTATAACTATTATTCAGAATAGTTGTAGTAGAGTTTTGAATAGCTATATTGGCATCATAACCAGAATAAGCAGTAGTAACGGCTGATGCAAAATTAGCCATTAAGAGAATTCTCTGCTTTTCCTCATCACTAACAAAAGTAGGATTACGTCCATTTAATAAGTACTCTGCGACAGTTTCACCAACACCTGAACCAATTGCACCTGCACCACACTGACCTGATTGAATCTCACCTTCTACACAGCCTGCAATACTTTGGCTGATAATTCTTAAGATGTCATTATTAACTGTCATCTTAATTTGAGTTGCTGCAAACCCATGAGCCGCACTGACTTCACTCATTAATAGCGCATTTTTAAGATTATCCTCTAAACTACCGCCATTAATGGCTGTGTCAACCAATGCAGAAGTCGTACCCTCAAATGCACCACCAACTAATCTACCTTGCAAAGTTTCAGCATCATTAATATTTAGTTTTTCAAGCACCCCAGGCATCACACTGGTATTAACATACTGCAA
This sequence comes from Moraxella atlantae NBRC 14588, assembly GCF_001591265.1. GTDB lineage: Bacteria > Pseudomonadota > Gammaproteobacteria > Pseudomonadales > Moraxellaceae > Faucicola > Faucicola atlantae. The sequence continues at coordinate 1,629 of NZ_BCUL01000053.1, forward strand.
TGCCCCAGCCGTTAAAGCAGCGGTTAATGTTGCTCTTACCGTCTGACTACTACCTAACTGTTTTAATGTCTTATTAATATCGCCTTTGTTATTTACCAATAACACAGAAGCTTGTGTCGCAAGTGAAGTAAAGGCAGCACTACCTGTAGCCCCTGCAACGCCCCCGCCTAAACTTGTTGAAATACCGCTAGCCGCTGGTCCTGCCGCCCAAGCAACGGCAATTGTCAACAAAGCCGCTCCAGCAGGCGTTAATCCCTCTTGTTTATAATCCCACTCTTTTTGAGCAGTCTGCACCACACTAAAATCCACATCCTTGCGTTTAGCAATCTGTTGCAAATACTCAAAGCCTGGCTGATTACCCATACGGTTAACCACATTCACCAAGTTTGTGCTATCGGCTTGCTCTTTTTCAGACAGTGGCACTTGTACAATCAACCCACCAGGGGCAGAGAAACTAGGGGTGGTTGGACCTGTAAACTTCGGCAACGTCCCTGTCTCATCGACAAAGCCTTTCTCACTCATCGACTGCCACACCACATTATTAAACTCACGGGTGTGGTTCTCTTCCACCGTCGTATTAATGGTATCGAAGATAATCTTGGCATCAGGCACTGCCTTCATACCAACACCTGCTTTGATAGTTGCCCCTTGCAAGTACTCAAACTCGGTACCTTGCAAATAAGTATCGTCGCCTGAGCCTGTATCAATAATATTGGCAACCAAAGTCGATGGTAACTCGCTTGATACGTTGCGAGTATCGGTTGTGTGGTTCTTGTTGTATTTAATGCCAATAAAGCTTGAGGTCTTTTTGACATCCACATTTTTGTTGTCCACTTCATCAACTGCCATTAAGCGAATGGCATCCCCTGCTTGTAGGCTGACATGTCCTGTGGGGGCTTTGATATCGGTGGCGTAACTGATGATATTGTCACCTGCATTGACACTGACATTGTTACCAATCAATGTTACAGAGTCGGCATTGCGGATATCTTCGGTGGTACTGGTGATGGTGACTTTCTTTTTAAGTCCGCCCCAGCTTTTCTTCTTGCTGGTTTGGGTTTCGGCATCATAGATACTGTCTTGAGCCGCTTGCAGAATGACATTGCCCACACTGCTAATGGCAATATCACCTTCTTTGGCAGTAAAGGTGCCTGAGTTGATAATGATATTATTGGGTG
>NZ_BCUL01000054.1 GCF_001591265.1 Moraxella atlantae NBRC 14588
CAGATTTTGGCACCAGATTTAGTTTCGAGCGCACCCGATCTAAAAATAAGTTAAGCTCTTGATTTGAAATACTTAAGCTAGGTACTTTTTGATTGGGCTTGTGGCAAATCAATGTGGGCAAAGCCGTCATAGGTCGATTACGGTTGGGCAAAATCTCTCTGCCTACAATCGCATTGATCGTGGTTGATTTGCCTGCTTTCATCGTACCAACGACAGCAAGAACAACGTCAAAATTATTAAGTTTATCAATTTCGTTACGCAATTTTCGCTTAGATTCACTCGATGAATCTAGCGTAAGAATACCCTCTTGACCTTTTTCAGTGGGTCGTTCTTGTTTAAGAATTTCATCCATTGAGTTAAGAATTTCAATTTGTTTTTCAAGCACCATTAAAGTGGATTCTTTGTAGGCTTTGATTTTTTCTAAATCGCCAACCACATCTAAACCCGTTTTTTGAACTGACATAAATCGCTCCTCTTTTAAATAAACTAGGTCAGTTAAATCACCTAAGTTAAATCATTTAAAACTACTCATAAAACACCACCACAGGCGGCTTGCTCATCAACGCCGCAGGCAAAGCCTGATTCAATAGCCGCCACCGCGCAATCCGCCGCCGTCCTTGTTGCCGACAGCGCGTGATATCGCCCGAAAAGTCCTCGATTTTCAAAGACTCACAATTAATGTTAATGCGCTGACCTGACTTAAACACATACCAAATCGGCACATGCTGCATCACGTGCTTAAGTTCAGGCGAAAAGCCGCCCATCGATAAGCCTTGCTTAGCTTTGGCTAAATCAAGCGAGTTATCGTTATCGTGTTTCTCAACGTTTGGCATTTAATCTGCTCCCGTTTGTGTCATCGTTTTGCTATCGGTCAAGCCAAGTGTTGGCCGCGCCAAATACGCCTGTAACTGCTGAGTCAGCTTAGCGCGCATCGTATCGGGCGCGACAATCTCAATATGGGGCAGCCAATAGCGCACCAAAGGCAAAACCTCCTGCTCATGCACCTTACGGCACATCACAATCAACGTGCCGTCGGTCATCTCTTGCATGATTTCTTGATTCGGCAATATCGCACGACGCGTAAAATACACCGCCACCTCACGGCTAACTTTAAGCACCACCTCATCCATGACCCCTTCAAAGTAAATCCCGTCACCTTTTTCAATCCGCGTCTTGATAGCGGTATCAGGGGTGAACGTCTGCGACTGGATGGCAGGTAGGCTAATGCGCGTCAGGCTAAACACCTTAATTTTGGCATCATGTACGGCAACCAGATACCAAATGCCGTTTTTATTGACCAGCTTATACGGCTCGACACAAAATTCGATGCTCTTGTCCCCTGCTTGTTGGCGCACGCGCTGATAAAAAAAAGCCAAGGTCTTGTTATCCAAAATCGCGCGATTAATCGTGTCAAATTCGCTGCGTTTATGGCGAATATCTTCGTAATGAAAGCCTTTGACATCCATACTGTTGCCAAGGCTATCGAGCAACACGTTGGCAAAAAACTGTTGGTCAAGTTTGGGGAATAGGTCGCTGACACTGGCAAAACGGGCAAAGCGGCGCATGTCCTCAAGATTAAATTTGCCCAACTGCGCGGCGTCAAGACGATAGTTGCCTGCGTGATCTTTTTCTAGCGCCAAAAAGCTGAAACGCTCTAGCAAATCGCGCTGAATCGTGCGCTTACTCACGTTAAATTCTTGTGCTAGGCTATTTAAATCAAGGGCTTCGCCTGCGTTGAGTTTTTGTAAAATATTGACCAAGCGTTCGGCAAGTTTGTCGCGTGATGGCTGCATAATTTTCCTTTTTTTTAGTCTATTATAGCCAAAAATTTACTAAAACAAAGTGTTTTTGTAACGTTATCTTGCTTAATCGTAAACAATTACAATGTTGATAGCAAATAAAATAAGTGTTTAAACTTTGAGCACGGTCTATTTTGGTTTATGTGCCATCCTAACAGTGGGCTGTGACAGGTTGTGTCATGCACAAAAAAAATTGGTATAAAAAAACCGCCAATCTGCACGGACAGACAGCGGCGTATGAAAACTTTTGAAACTTGGCGTGACCACTAAATTCACGTCATAGAATTGGTGCCTCGGCGGGAATTGAACCCACGACCCTTGGCTTCATAATGCTCACCATTCCGCTCTACAAATCCTACCGTTACTAGGCTCCAGCCATTATAGGCTAGACGTTTACTCCACTAAGAAGGAATATCGGCATTTTTAAAGCCCCCACCATGTCAATGTTGGACGCGATTTTTACCTTGATGTATTTTAATTGCGTTTAATCTACAGCCCTTGCAGTACAAGGTTTTTAAATTAAATTAAACCGTAATAATCAATACTCCGCTAACAACTCACGCCGCCCGTCTCCCAAAATCAAGGAACTGAGCGATTTTATCCCGATTAATCTTAAGTTTGGGGTTAATAGCGAACATGGAAATAAATCGATTCACCATTAACTCATTGTTTAATCTCGTTTTTATATCCGCCATCGAAAACGGC
>NZ_BCUL01000055.1 GCF_001591265.1 Moraxella atlantae NBRC 14588
GTGGAACATTTTGCTCAGCTTGCTGTTTGCGTGTTTCTGCTAGCCAACGGCTATACGCACTAATATCATCATCAAATACGGTGCATTGTCCATCATGGACTAAATATAGGCTATCGCACACATTGGCAATCATTTCACGGTCATGCGAGACCAAAATCACCGCGCCTGCAAAGTTTTGTAACGCCAGTGTCAAGGCTTGGCGCATTTGTAAGTCTAAGTGGTTGGTTGGTTCGTCAAGTACCAGTACGTTTGGGCGTTGCCAAACGATGAGTGCCAACGTTAGCCGCGCGCGTTCACCGCCTGAGAATAATTTACTGGGTGTGTCGATACGTTCACCACGAAAATCAAAACTGCCCAAAAATGCCCGTAAGTCAGCATCTGAAGTCGTGCCTGCCAAGCGTCGCAGCATCAGCATCGGGCTAGCATGATTATCAAGGCTGTCCATTTGGTGTTGATTAAAATAACCCAACGTCAAGCTATCAGCCGCTTTGCGTGTACCGCTCAGCAAGGGCAGCTCACCGACTAATCCTTTAATCACGGTAGATTTACCTGCGCCGTTCATGCCCAACAGCCCAAGCCGTGTGTCAGGCGTGATGGTAAGATTGATATCTTTGACCACAGGCTGACCATCGTAGCCAACACTGGCGTGTTCTAGTGCGAGTAACGGTGAGGTCAGCTGATCGGGTGGATAAAAGTTAAACGTAAATGGATTGTCTGCCATTACAGGCGCAAGCTCTGCCATGCGCTCAAGCTGTTTAACACGGCTTTGCGCTTGTTTGGCCTTACTGGCTTTGGCTTTAAAACGTCGAATAAAATCTTCTAGGTGCGCACGTGTAGCTTGTTGTTTTTCATAGGCTTGTTGTTCTTGCGCCAGTCGTTCGCTGCGTGTGCGTACAAACTGGCTATAATTGCCGCTATATAAAGTCAGCTGCTGCTGCTCGATGTGTAAAATGTGTCCAACAACGCTGTCTAAAAACGCTTGGTCATGTGAAATCAGCACCAACGTGCCGTCATAGTCGTTTAGCCAGTCTTCAAGCCACAAAATCGCATCCAGATCCAAGTGGTTGGTCGGCTCATCCAATAGCAATAAATCAGCGCGGCTCATCAAGGTTTTTGCTAAGTTTAGCCGCATCCGCCAGCCACCCGAAAAACTTGCCACAGGCTGCTGCATTTGCGCTTGGCTAAAGCCCAATCCTGCCATGATTTGCGCCGCTTTGGCAGGGATACGGTAGCCATCAATATCATCAAACTGGCTGTAGGCAGCGGCAAGACGGTCGGCAGGCGCATCATCGGGTTGGCTGATTAACGCATTGAGCGCGTACCACGTCGTGTCACCACTTAAGACAAAATCTATCGCAGGTTGGTCAGTGCTGGCAATTTCTTGCGCCATATGCCGGATGTGCCACCCACTTGGAATGTGTAATTCACCGCTATCTAGCCCCAACTCGCCACGCAAGACAGCAAATAAACTGGATTTGCCCGTGCCGTTGTTGCCTGTTAAACCGACTTTCCATGACGGATGAATTTGCACATTGGCATCATGAAACAACACACGCCCATCGCGCCGAATCGCGGCATTTTTTAGCTCAATCATAACCTTGCCTTGTTGGTCAATGTGGAGATATTTTGGATAGATTTTGGTCGTAAAATCTTGATAGTATAAGCCAAACACCCCATAATACCTACCGCTAACGCCAAAAATTCGCTGAGGTTTCAGCTTAGCATATCGGGGGCAATGATGAATGACACCATGACACTGACCGACAACGCCGCCAACAAGGTACGCCGTTTGCGCGCGCAAGAAGGCAATGAAGATTTGATGCTGCGCGTGTATGTCACAGGCGGCGGCTGTTCAGGCTTTTCTTACGGCTTTAATTTTGAAGAACAGCTTGCCGATGATGACGCGCAATTTGCCAATGGCGATGTGGCGTTGGTGGTTGATAGTTTAAGCTATCAATATCTGCACGGCTCAACGATTGATTATATTGAAGGACTCGAAGGTTCGCGCTTTGTGGTCGATAATCCAAATGCAACCACAACGTGCGGCTGTGGATCGTCTTTTTCGATATAATGCTTTTTTAACAAGCGATGACTAATTTTGTCATCAACGGTATATTGAGAAAATCTAAGCTTACGCGACATTTACAAACTTTATCTTAAAAAACCTAGCACTTGTCTGATTGTTTTTGTTAAATTAGGCGCGTTTAGTTCATAATAGCATGATGGTAGGTATGATTTAATAAGGCAGGTAATCAATGGCTTTATTAAACTTGACGTGCCAATGTGTGTTATTTGATGGTTAAAGTTTGACTGCGTGCGGGCTAATTGAGCCACGCTGCGGTTTTTAAATGCTAAAA
>NZ_BCUL01000056.1 GCF_001591265.1 Moraxella atlantae NBRC 14588
ATTTACCCCTGTATCGCCAAAGCCTGATTTATCAGCGTAGTGGGGTGTATTTATCCGATTCAACCTTAGCCGATTGGGTCGGACGCTGTGGCGTACAGCTTGGGTTTTTAGTTAAACGTTTGCATAAAATAATGCTAACCCAGCCAATTGTGCATGCTGATGAAACCTCAGTCAAAGTGTTAAATGGCTATGGCATGAAAGATGCTAAAGGCAAGTTAAAGCAAGGCTATGTGTGGGCGTATGTGACCCCTCAGTACAGTACAAGCTTCGGTGGGTTTAAAGCCGTGGTTTATGACTTTGCCCAAGGTCGAGGTAGTGAGTATCCCAATGCTTTTTTAAAGGGCTTTAAGGGCAAGCTTGTTTGCGACGGCTATAACGGCTATAAGCCATTATTTGGGCGAGGGGTGATTGAAGTGGGTTGTATGGCCCATGCTAGACGTAAGTTTCATGAGCTTCATGTGACAGGGCAGAGTCTTATTAGCATTGAGGCACTAGCGTTATTTCAATCACTGTATGCCGTTGAGCGTGAGATTGATGAGCGGTTTGAGAAAAACCAATCACCAACGCCTAGAGATGCCCAAGTCGTTAGGCAAATCAGGCAAGATAAGGCTAAACCAGTTGCGGATAGGCTTTATGCGTGGTTACAGGAGAAAAGGTTAGGCACGACTAAGAATGCCAGTATTACCAAGGCGATTGAGTATTGCTTGAAACGGTGGCAGGCTCTGACACGTTATTTGGATGATGGCAGTTTGCCGATTGATAATAATTGGGCAGAGAATCAGATGCGTCCTTGGGCACTCGGGCGTAAGAATTGGTTGTTTGCTGGGTCGCTTGAGAGTGGGCAGCGGGCGGCGAATGTTATGTCGATTATCCAATCTGCAAGATTGAATGGGCTTGACCCGTATGCGTATTTGGCGGATGTGCTGAGACGGCTGCCGACGCATTTTGATAGTCAGATTGATGAGCTGCTACCACATTGCTGGAAACCATCTCAATAGGGGGATGGTCGGGGGCTTACACACCTTACCTGTTAAAATCAGCTTTAACGCACAGGCTAATCATAACTATCAGCTAGACTTTGCCACCGATATCGGCACTTCGTTTAATAGTCGTAACAGCTACACCGACTTTTGGATAACGGACAAAGCCACTAACAAACCCATCTCTGAAGTCGTACGAGCACAACCTGTGCCTGATATGCCAAGCTACTCAGTACCTATTATCATTCACAACACCCCCAACGTCACCGTTCGACACTAAAGGTAATTCTATGCAACGCAAGCTTCTGTGTTATTAGTAAACAATAAGGGTGATATTAACAAGACATTAAAACAGTTAGCCAGTAGCCAAACGGTAAGGGCTGCATTATCTTCTGCGCTAACGGCTGGGGCATTACAGTATGTCAATACTAGCGTGATGCCTGGAGTATTTGAGAATCTTGAAATTAGTGATGCTAAAAATTTACAAGGCAGATTGGTCAGTGGTGCGTTTGAGGGGACGACTTCTGCCTTAGTTGATACAGCGATTAATGGTGGTAGTTTAGAGGATAATCTTAAAAATGCTCTATTGATGAGTGAGGTGAATGCCGCGCATGGGTTTGCTGCTTCAGAAGTTGCTTATCGTTTTAATGAAGATATTGTAAGAATTACTGTTCAGGCTAGTATCGGATGTTTAGCGGCAGAAGCTAGAAAGGCTGATTGTGAATCAGGTGCAATTGGTGTCGCAATAGGTGAATTAGTTGCACAACGAATGAAAGGTGGAAAATTATCTAATGACTTAAACAGCAGTGAAAGAGAGAAAATTTTAAATCTAAGTAAGTTGCTTGCTGGTACTGTTGCTGCCTATGCTGGTTATGATGCTGGAGTTGCTATAAATGCGGCAGATATAGCAGTGCAGAATAATGCATTAAGTGATGATATTAAGAAATTAAGCAAACAAGTTCTAGGGGGGCTAGCTGGTTCAGCTGTTTCTGTTGGTTCATTAGGTGAAGTGGTTTTAAATTCGGAAGTTAGAGATCAGGCGATCGAGGGCTTAAAGACCTTAGCCAATAGCAAAGAACCTTTGACTTTAATAAAACTCGGCTTAATCGCTCAGAATAAAGAATTTCAAAATTTAGATGCTCTAATGGCAATGAATGGGGATGATTTTGGTCGTGCAATGGTAGATGCGAAATATGCCACAGATATTGCTTTGATGTTAGCAGGTGTTGCATCGTTACCCAAAACTATTATCTCAACAGCAAATACGGTTGGTAAAGTTGGGGCATTTGTAGTTAATGGAACTCGTGTTATCATAAAAGATGGTAAGGCTATAATTGCTGCTACCCCTGCTTTACT
>NZ_BCUL01000057.1 GCF_001591265.1 Moraxella atlantae NBRC 14588
AACATTGATAGGAATGAATGTTGGTGTATTGCGGTAAGCGTCATTGTTAATAAGTGTGGGTAGTTGGTCGGTTTGGGCTTGTTTGGCTTTTTGTGCTCGTTTCCAGTTGTGTAATAGGTTCTGGTTGATGCCGTTGTCTCTGGCTATACTGGCAATTGACCGCCCTGAGCTTATCGCTTCTTGTACTAGAAATTCTTTGAATTCGTCACTGTAGGTCTTGCGCTTGGGTTTGTTGGTTGCCATTTTAATGTCCATTTACTGAAAATCATGGACATTATCTCGCTTCATCTAAGAGTGCAGTAGAGGGGATGGTCGGGGGCTTACTAAGGTGTACCACCCTGCCATGTTGTATTGTACGGTAAGGGTATGCTCACCTGTACTAATGGGATAGGATTTATCCCATAGGTGTTTGTATTGCTGTTTTTTTTCCAAAGGTAGGCGTTTGCCGTCAATGTTGACGATGTAGGCAATGCGGTCGCCGACCAGTTTGGCATAGCGGGGTTTCATGCTGCCTTGTATGGTGGCAGTTTGTCCTGAACTGGGTGGTTGGTACAGGAGTTCAGGGGGGTAGGGTTTCTCTGTGGGCTGTGGCGCAGCCTGTGAGGAGGGTTAGGATTGTTAAGGGGATTAGGGTTTCATAATCTTTCTATCTCCAAAATTCTTCTATCTTTTGAATATGGTTAATTTGATATAACGAGCCAAACAAAATTATCTTATAATATTAAATTCCGTATCGTGGGTTAGCGAAGCGTTACCCACTGTAATTCAAATTATAATTTAAAATTACATAACAACTTTTCGGTTCTCAGAATGTTGCTCTAAACTCAATTAACGAAGATTCAATCTCATTGACTATCGATGAGCTTTCTTCAGTGTAATTTTCCTTTAGGTAAATAATAAATTTTTCGCTAATATTTAGAAAAATAGAGTAAAAAATTTCTTTACTTTGAATGATTTGTTTTTTTGAATTTAAACTATACAACTCTAGCAAAATATATGTATCATTCATCTCAGAGAACACAATTTTATTAACTGTTGGATGGTCTAAATTAGCTTGCGTTGCCAACTTGTTTAGAATACTAAATATCAAATTTTGATTGATTTTTGCAAAAATTCTATAACTGATTATCGTGAAATAAAACTCATATAAAAAAGGAATTATTTCTGTAAGTTCTGATTTACTGATGAGTGTTTCATCATTATCATTTAATATTTCAATAGAACCCAGCTGATAAAACCAATCAAGATTTTTCATTGAATAATCAACTGGTTCTATATCTCTCAAATTTACAAGCTTACTACCTATTTTTAGATAAATATTTATTTTCATAATCTATTCAACTTATGGATTTGGAAAAAATTGCCCAACTCGAGCTAATCCTCTATCATTTCTTAAGCCTACTGTATAGCTTTTGCCATTATATACACCTGTCAATTGACCTGTAACTTGTCCTGCTCTGAGCTTAGCGGCATTTTGCCCTAATACTGCCGTAATAGCATTTTGTATATCATCTACAGTCATATTTTTATCAAAATAAGTTTGAACAGTAGTTGTATCCCCAACAAAATATTTAGGATGATGCCTTTCAAGAATATGTTGCATACCTTCCTTATCTATTGTGATAACATTAGACCCATAGGTTAATTTTTTACCAATATAACCATTTAAAGCATTTGCTGCACAAGTATTATGTACCCAAGTACCGAACTCCCCCACATGATAGGTATGGAAATCATCTACAGTAATATTATAAACTGTATCAGTTTTCTCCAGTTTTATTTGACTTACTACTGTTAAAAGCTCGTTATTTCTATCGACAAGTTTCATGCCCTTAATCAAAGCTGAAGCAGGTATCCATCCACTACCATCAACCCAAAATGGATGTTCTTCTGTCGTTTGGTAGCTTTCTTGTTGACCTTTTTCATTTGTGCTACTACATTTTAATCAACTTACACAAAAA
>NZ_BCUL01000058.1 GCF_001591265.1 Moraxella atlantae NBRC 14588
CATGGTGAGAAGTTAGTTCAAGCCAAAACCGAGCCTCAACTCATTGATAAAAGCGTTGCAACGCCTGAGCTACTGGCTCACATCTTGATCAGTAAATACGCTGACCATTTGCCTCTGTATCGCCAAAGCCTGATTTATCAGCGTAGCGGGGTGTATTTATCTGATTCGACCTTGGCAGATTGGGTCGGACGCTGTGGGGTGCAGCTGGGGTTTTTAGTTAATCGCTTAATCAAGCTGATGCTTATTCAGCCAATTGTGCATGCCGATGAAACCCCTGTGAAGATTTTAAACGCTTACGGTACCAAAGATATTAAGCGCAAGTTAAAACAAGGTTATGTGTGGGCGTATGTGACACTTAAGCACAGCCCAATCAAAGCGGTGGTGTATGACTTTGCCCAAGGTCGGGGTCGTGAGTATCCCAATGCTTTTTTACAGGGCTTTAAAGGAAAGCTTATTTGCGATGGCTATAACGGTTACAAGCCATTATTTGGGCGAGGCGTGATTGAGGTGGGTTGTATGGCCCATGCTAGACGTAAGTTTCATGAACTGCATGTGACAGGGCAGAGTCTTATTAGCATTGAGGCACTAAAACTGTTTCAATCGCTGTATGCCGTTGAGCGTGAGATTGATGAGCAGTTTGAGAAAAACCAAACGCCGATGCCTAGAGATGCCCAAGTCGTTAGGCAAATCAGACAGGATAAGGCTAAACCAGTCGCTGATAGGCTTCTTGTGTGGTTACAGGAGAAAAGGCTAGGTACGACTAAGAATGCTGATATTACCAAGGCGATTGAGTATTGCTTGAAACGGTGGCAGGCTCTGACACGTTATTTGGATGATGGCAATTTGCCGATTGATAATAATTGGGCAGAAAATCAGATGCGTCCTTGGGCTCTCGGACGTAAGAATTGGTTGTTCGCAGGGTCGCTTGAGAGTGGGCAGCGGGCGGCGAATATTATGTCACTCATCCAGTCAGCTAGATTGAATGGGCTTGATCCGTATGCGTATTTAGCGGATGTGCTAAGACGGCTGCCGACACATCCGGATAGCCAGATTGATGAGCTGCTACCACATTGCTGGAAACCATCTCAATAGGGGGATGGTCGGGGGCTTACTGAACTTAATCCAATTGAGCAGTTGTGGGCAGTCATCAAGCAAAAGGTTCGTTTAACGCTAAGCAATTTTGATACGCTTAAGGAATGTGTTGAAAGTTGCTTGGTATAATTCGGTTTTGACTATATTTGCATCGCCCATTTGCAAGGTCACCAAAGGGGCAACCCGTTAAAAGCACCATTCATGGTAAAAAATACAAACGTGTATCAGTAGTAGCAGGTCAAATTGGTAATAAACTCATTGCTCCAATGACTTACAATAACACAATGACCAGTGCCTTTTTTGAACAATGGTTTGAAGAAAGCTTACTACCTTCATTAAGCGTTAAATCAGTTATTATTATGGATAATGCTCGATTTCATCGAATCAAAATTCTACGAGAATTAGCCAAAAGATTTGGTCATGTTGTGTTACCTTTATCGCCTTATTCACCTGAACTAAATCCAATCGAAAAGACGTGGGGCAATCTTAAAAAATATTTACGTAAAGTTTTAACTACTTTCGATACTTTTTGGGATGCTCTTTTGTCCTATTCTGGTTTTAATTGACTATAATTTATT
>NZ_BCUL01000059.1 GCF_001591265.1 Moraxella atlantae NBRC 14588
TAATAAGTTATAATCTAATTATTATCCTTTATACCTAATTGTTGTCTTATTCTTTTTATATCTTCCATACCTGGATTGTTAGGATTACTTTGGTCATAGAATCCGTCTTTGGGTTGATTTATGTAGCTTTCTGTAGCTTTATCAAAAGTTTTACGCAAATTCTCAAAATTTTGAATCTCCATATCATTCATACAGCTTGATATTGCTGAGTTTCCACTCAACTTATTACTGACTGTATACAATAGCTGAGATATAGCATCAGTTTTTTCTTCATCAAGTTCTTTTCTACCCGTTTTAGGGTCAATAAGTAACAGTTTATTTATATCCCAATCATTACCATTAACAATACTAAAACCTGGAATAGATTTATCTTCTGCTAAGCCAAGCTTTTTATCACATCTATCTATGAAATTTTTTAAACTCTTATCACTCAAAAATTCTTTAAGGTATTTTTCTGTCGCTGGAGTCACATAATTCTTCCACTTTCCATCACCTGTATAATCACTAGGATTTAAAGCTACTTCTGGAGGATTACCAGTTCCAAAAGTATATTTTATCTTTTTACCATTAATTAATAATTCTCTATCCTGCCAGTTTGTGTTAGGCATTTGAAACTCTTTCTGACCGTTGGCAGTAGAAATTGGTGCAACAGATAATTGATTAACAGGTTGGATTGAAGAGAAGTTAGGAGAATTAATATTTTGATTTGTCTGTTTAACGGAACTATTATTACTATTATTTTGAATATTCGCATTTAAATTATCTTCAGGTTTAAGCCAGTAAATGAATGCAAAAATAGCCACTACGATTATAGTGACTATAGACAAAATGATTTTATTTTTCATAAGAACTCTATTAGCTTCTAACCTTTGCAAAAACTGGTGTATCATTTGGACTGCGTGCTATGACTTCAGTCAATAAAATATTTTGCTGAGGAAGATTAGGCATATTAGTATTTGGATTCACTCCACCATTATGATAGCTTACTAGTGGTCCATAACTAGCAAATGGATTCCACCAAGGTTTTTCTTGATATCCTGTCACAATCATGGTGTGATGAGATTTACCACCGCTTGTTAGAAAAGCAATATCACCTGGTCGTAGTGAATATAAGTCACTCGTAGGTAACACAGATTTTTCATACTTATCATTTATGATACGTCTATAAAACCCAGCAGCCGTTGACCAAGTTTGGGAATTAGTGAATGCTCTTTTGGCATTATTCCACGCAACATACCAAGTATTTGTACTTTTGTCATCTCTACTAGCAGTATATTGCCAACCGCCTGTATGTAACGCCTGACTAACGAAGTTTGTACAGTCACCACCCTGTAATGTATTTGCTGAAAAATCAGGATATTGTGGGTTCTTTGATAAAGCCCACTGATAAGCGTAGTTTGAAGCCATAGAAGAATTATAAGGAGAATATCTTGGTGCATCAGCCATTGCAACGCAAGATGTAATCATGCTTAGACTAATTGCAAAAATCTTTAAAATATCTTTTCTCATAACAATACTCCGCTAACAACCAAGAAACAGCATGATAAAACAAAGACTTAGATAGGATTGT
>NZ_BCUL01000060.1 GCF_001591265.1 Moraxella atlantae NBRC 14588
CCCGACCACTTAATCGCTCTGCTTGGCATTTCAATTAATTGTCGGGCTTGCTTGCCCTTCATTTAATCTAGTTTGCTGGCGTTTGTGTTAAATTGCGATTTGATGCGGTTCATTAAGAAAGTTCGCATTCGACCATTATTTTTGATGGTGTTTTCTCGCTTTCTTGCCACTTGTTCGCTTATGTAGGCTTCACAGTATACTATTTTCCACGTTCTCCCTCTCGTAGAGGGGTTTTGATTGCTATTGTGCGCTGCTAGTCTTGCTTTTATATTGGTTGTGTAGCCAATATAGTAGTCATTTTGGTTAGCAACGTTTTGCAATACGTATACGTAGTAAAATGTCATGTGATCCTCAAAGCGATTAAGTGGTCGGGCTCCCACTGCTTGTATGCACACGGTTTTAGGTTCTATTTCACTCCCCTCACAGGGGTTCTTTTCGCCTTTCCCTCACGGTACTGGTTCACTATCGGTCAGTCAGGAGTATTTAGCCTTGGAGGATGGTCCCCCCATCTTCAAACAGGATTTCTCGTGTCCCGCTCTACTTAATATGCTTATCTAAACGTTTCGAGTACGGGATTGTCACCCTCTATGATTCACCTTTCCAGGTGATTCCTCTACGTCTAAATTCGTCGGCTCCTCCCCGTTCGCTCGCCGCTACTGGGGGAATCTCTTTTGATGTCTTTTCCTCGGGGTACTGAGATGTTTCACTTCTCCCGGTTCGCTTCGTATTAGTTACAATACTTGCCTTCTGGCAAGTGGGTTGCCCCATTCAGATATCGCCGGATCACAGGATATTGCCGCCTCCCCGACGCTTTTCGCAGGCTGTCACGTCTTTCTTCGCCTCTGACTGCCAAGGCATCCACCGTGTGCACTTATTCACTTGACTATACAACCCTAATCGGTCGTATGTCGTTAGTAACGTCCACCTTTGTTTACGCTTGATTCAGTTCTCTTTACTTGGCTACAAGGCTAACTTTCTATATCGCTATTCCAGTCTTCCCTGTAGCCTTTGTGGTTAATGATTCGTTGGATATCATTAACCCAGACTCATTTCTCTATGTTGTTATTGAGTTAATTTACCTTCGTCAGGTAAATTCGTGTTGTTACACTAAACAATTTACTGTCATCAGTATCCTGTTTGCTGTAACACTTTGGTGGAGCCAAGGAGAGTCGAACTCCTGACCTCCTGCGTGCAAGGCAGGCGCTCTACCAACTGAGCTATGGCCCCGAGAAGCGTTTAGGCAAAGCAGCGCTTTGCTAGCTTCGAGCCGAAAAACGTTTTAATACGTTTTTCGGTGTCCTTTGGTTATATTGGTGGGTCTAATAAGACTTGAACTTATGACCCCCGCGTTATCAACACGGTGCTCTAACCAACTGAGCTATAGACCCCAAGAAGCGTTAAAAATTGCATCGCAATTTTAGCTTCGAGCCAAAAAACTTTTGGATAAGTTTTTTGGTCGTAACTTTAAAAGACTTTGCTCTTCTTTTACGCTACGTTAGCTTCTTAAAACACAAGACCAACTTGCTGTGAATTCTCTCCCAGCCACTTTCGTTAAGGAG
>NZ_BCUL01000061.1 GCF_001591265.1 Moraxella atlantae NBRC 14588
TAGCCATAGTAAAATGCTTTAAATTCTCGGTATCTGATTTGATGAAATAGTACCATGATGGTGATGATTTCTGCTAAACTGATGCAGCATGGTTTGTTTCGGGTCTTTTGACTGCTTTTTCGCTTTAGCGTTAGCATTTTCTTCTGTTGCTCGGCTGTGTAGGCTTTGCAGTAGTCGTCGATGTGGCAGTAAAGTGCTTCGAGATTGTCCATGTAAGAAGTCCTTGGCTAGGTTGTTTGTGGTGAACTTACTTTAGCATATTGGACTTCTTTTTTTTGCCTTTTCTTATGTCGAATTCGGGTTAAGTAAGTTTGAAGTGAATTTATAATTTGAATATATAAATAAATAGGTATTATTTATGAAACCGTGATTGAGCTGTTTAAGCGTAAGCCCCCGACCATCCCCTATTGAGGTGGTTTCCAGCAATGTGGTAGCAGCTCATCAATCTGGCTATCAGGATGTGTTGGCAGACGTCTCAGCACATCCGCCAAATACGCATACGGGTCAAGCCCATTCAATCTAGCTGACTGAATGAGCGACATAACATTCGCCGCCCGCTGCCCACTCTCAAGCGACCCTGCGAACAACCAATTCTTACGCCCGAGAGCCCAAGGACGCATCTGATTTTCTGCCCAATTATTATCAATCGGCAAATTGCCATCATCCAAATAACGTGTCAGAGCCTGCCACCGTTTCAAGCAATACTCAATCGCCTTGGTAATATCAGCATTCTTAGTCGTACCTAGCCTTTTCTCCTGTAACCACACAAGAAGCCTATCCGCAACTGGTTTAGCCTTATCTTGCCTGATTTGCCTAACCATTTGGGCATCTCTAGGCATTGGCGTTTGGTTTTTCTCAAACTGCTCATCAATCTCACGCTCAACGGCATACAGTGATTGAAATAACGCTAGTGCCTCAATGCTAATAAGACTTTGCCCTGTCACATGAAGTTCATGAAACTTACGTCTAGCATGGGCCATACAACCCACTTCAATCACCCCTCGCCCAAATAATGGCTTATAGCCGTTATAGCCGTCGCAAACAAGCTTGCCCTTAAAGCCCTTTAAAAAAGCATTGGGATACTCACTACCCCGACCTTGGGCAAAATCATACACCACCGCTTTGATTGGGCTGTGTTGTGGTGTTACATACGCCCACACATAGCCTTGCTTTAACCTGCCTTTAGCATCTTTCATGCCATAGCCATTTAATACTTTGACTGGGGTTTCATCGGCATGCACAATTGGCTGGGTTAGCATTATTTTATGCAAACGCTTGACTAAAAACCCAAGCTGTACGCCACAGCGTCCAACCCAATCGGCTAAGGTTGAATCGGATAAATATACCCCGCTACGCTGATAAATCAGGCTTTGGCGATATAGGGGCAAATGGTCAGCGTATTTACTGATAAGCACATGAGCCAGTAGCTCAGGCGTGGCAATGCTTTTATCGATGATTTGGGCATCGGTTTTGGCTTGAACCAACCGCTCACGGTT
>NZ_BCUL01000062.1 GCF_001591265.1 Moraxella atlantae NBRC 14588
GAGTAATACAAACCTTGAATGGAACGGCAAACATATGGGTTGGATCAAAGAAGCCACCGCCAATATTTATGCCATGAAAAATAAACGTGAATCCGATGATGATCAAGGCGGCTATGGGGCAGTGGCAGGCTACAATGAAACCGCAGTGAAAACCACTGGCGCCAACATTAACTTTGATAGTCAACTACGACCCAATACGTTGATTAAATACGGCATCAATTATCGTCACCAAGAAATCGAACCAAACCGACATGGCGATAATTATCAAACCAACACCGAAAAAACCGACTCAGGTGTGTATGTCGAAGCCATTCATGATATCAACAATTTTACCATGACAGTAGGCGGTCGGTACGACCATTTTGACTACACAGCCGTGAATGGTAAAAAACGCTCCGATGGCGAATTTAGCCCAAGTTTTGGGGTGATTTATCAAGCGACACCAGCCCTTAGCCTGAGTGCTAACCACAGTTATGCCACACGTTCTCCGCGTTTGGTAGATGCTTTGCTCAGTGGTAACAGCAGAGTTTCCATCGCCGATGATGCAGAAGCAGAAAAAGCGAAAAATACTGAAATCGGCTTCAACTATAATGTCGGTAGTTATTTTGTCAATGGCAGTTATTTTTGGCAAAAAATCGATGGTCTACTGGCGAATGGCCAAACCGATCGCCATAACCCTACCGATAGCAATATTGACAATGTCGGTTATGCAAAAAATCATGGATGGGAACTCAATGCAGGTTATGACCATAACAACGTTAAAGCCCACTTAGGCATCGCAGATAGCAATCCTGAGTTTCACACAGACCCAGGTAGAGTATCATGCACCAGCCCAACCAACTGCCGGCCTATTTCATTCGCCAGCAAGGAGTTTGGCGTGAAGATAGGTCGTACCTGGACGGCAGGGTTGGCCTACCGTTTTGACCAACCCAATATCGAAGTGGGTGTCAACCACCGTAAAGTAGAAGACACCACAGGTGCAAGTGCATGGATGGATGATACGCAAGCAAATCGTGCTTTAAAACGTGACGGCTTTAATGTCACTGATATCTTCGCTAATTGGAAGCCCTATGCCAATGATAAGATGAATGTGAACTTTGCCGTGAATAATATCGCAAATAAAGACTACCGTCCCCATACAGCAATGAGTCTACCTGCTGTGGGTCGCGAGTTTCGTGTTGGCGTAAATTACAAGTTTTAGTCCCGATTGACATGGGTTCGGCAATCGGGTTTTGGTATTAACTAAAACAATCATCATCAATGATGACAAATTCAACAAACGTTACAACGACCCAAATCAAACCGCTGCCCAACGCGGCGGTAACTTTTTTCAGCCTAACCAGAAAATTTTTTGAAAAACCCCCTTGACCGCACC
>NZ_BCUL01000063.1 GCF_001591265.1 Moraxella atlantae NBRC 14588
CAAAGACTTAGATAGGATTGTGCAAATAGTGGATAAAAAGCAAAAAAGGCTAGGAAAAAAAGAAGGCAAACTTTCATAATTGGTTTACCACAACAAATCAAGAAAGAGAGCCTTCCGTATGAATGATATAATCACCGCCATCTTTTTGCAAATGAAATTACAGCATGGCATCAAAACAGACTGGCGGATACAGACAGCATTTTGTTTAACCCTGAATTTTTTTTAACCATCAAAGACAAAATCAACTTTTTACAACTAGGTCGATACAGTGGTAGAGCGGAATCAAGCTTTAGAAACCTATTTAGCAAACGCTTTGACTTTTTCAACTTTAACAAAACACTGATAGAGCAATATGTCCAAGGCAAAAAAGCGATAGCCTTTGACCCAAGTTACATCAACAAAGTAGGCAAACACACCGATGGGGTGGGCTACTTTTGGTCAGGGGTAGCAGGACGAGCCAAATGGGGACTAGAGTTAGGGGGACTTGCCGTACTCGACATAGGCAGGCACACCGCCTTTCACCTAAACGCCATCCAAACGGTGGATGTTAAAGACGATGAAAGTCTACTGGAATTTTATGCTCGCAAACTACTTGAGCACAAAGATGAACTGCTTACCCTATCAAGGTATCTCATTGTTGATGCCTACTTTTCCAAAGACACCTTTGTTAATCCCCTGTGTGATAAAGGCTTTGACATCATCTCAAGACTTCGATGCGATGCCAATTTAAACTACCTGTATCAAGGGCAACAAAAAGGACGGGGCAGACCCAAATTGTATGATGGCAAAGTTGAGTTTGCCAAACTATCTGACAGTCATGCGATTTGTGTGTCGAATCAGGACAACGTGAAAATTTATAGCCTAAAGGCGTACTCAATCGCTTTAAAAAAAAACCTCAATGTGGTAATTGTTTATACCGCTAGAAGCAAAAAGGGCAAGGTAACATGGCAACATCAGATTTATTTTAGTACCGACTTAGACCAATCTTGGCAAGCGATACTGCAACACTATAAAGCCCGTTTTCAGATTGAGTTTTTGTATCGGGATGCCAAACAATATACTGGATTAAATGATTGTCAGGCTAGAGATAAAAACAAGCTTGATTTTCATTGGAATATGTCGCTTACCGCTATTAATGTGGCAAAGGTAACATATTGGTTGCCACAAAAGGATGCTTCGCCCGATATGAGTGTCCCGTTTTCGATGGCGGATATAAAAACGAGATTAAACAATGAGTTAATGGTGAATCGATTTATTTCCATGTTCGCTATTAACCCCAAACTTAAGATTAATCGGGATAAAATCGCTCAGTTTC
>NZ_BCUL01000064.1 GCF_001591265.1 Moraxella atlantae NBRC 14588
ACTAGTCCATATCAATTTGTAGTAAAACTTCATAATCTTGTTTTAGTTCAGTTATAAGTTCTTCCCTTAAACGCTCACCTTCTTCTATGAAACTATTTTTATCTAAATTACTTAAAAACCTTGATTCCCTTGGGTCTTCTTTATCATAAGTTTTTTCATAGTCATCTGACCATTTGGTAATTCTATTAGCCAAATCTAAACTTATAGGTAGTTCTTTTGGGTCAATATTATCAAACATTCCGTCGTTCTCTACCCAAGTTGGATAACATTCATATTCTGGCATTAATTTTATTTTCATTTTAAATTCCTTATTTTTTAGGTTTTGAAACAGGATTGGCACCTACAATAAATCCATTACTACCTACGCTAATGGCTATATAGCGAGTTTGACCGTTGATAACAGTTTGGTAAATTGGACGACCATTTTTTTTACCCTGATATCCTACTATTTTGCCATGTTCTAATGTATTGATTAAAACAGATGGTATTTGTTGATTAGATACTCCTATAGTATTAAATTCAGCTGCATGCCTCTCAACAATATGTTGTAATCCAGCTTTAGAGCTACCAGTTTCAAGAAATACGATTTTACCAGTTGGTGTAATACCAGTAGTAACTACATTTTCTGAACTAATTTTAACACCATTAGCTTGTAGCATACTAATTCTTGATTTTTGTATTTCTTGAGGAGTTGCATGAATAATAGCATTATTACTAGGTTTAGCCTTAGAAACCGTCCCTAATCTACCAGCCCCACCTCCCCAAAGCTCTGCATACATTAAATCTGCCGCAATAGCATCCATAGGTCTATTTTCAGCTCGCGCAATATTAGCTATACCACGAGTAATCGTATTACTAAAAGCCAAGTCATTACTCATTGTTACGTTTGCTCTAAGATTACCACCTCCTAAAGATTCAATTTTTGTGTAATCATCAGCGAACGGAGCAATTTTGTTTTTAGGAAATCCTTGATAAAAATTGGCGATTTCCGTCTTACATTGAGCATGGTTAAAGTTTGTAATACAAACCCTCTCCAATCTTTTATCTTGCTCTTTACTTAAGGCTTGATAATAAGTATTTATGTTTTGTTTGCAGGCGATGTCTTTACCACACGCAGCAAGCTGTTCTGCCCATTGTTGTAACTGGATATGATTTAAATAATTATTCTGCGTCTGATTAACACTATTCGCCAATCCTGCTATACTGTCACCGACAGCCCCACCAACGCCAGCCGATAAGCCAACTAAAACAACCTTTCTGGTATCTTCATCATAGCCTTGGTTTTTCAAATATTCATCAAC
>NZ_BCUL01000065.1 GCF_001591265.1 Moraxella atlantae NBRC 14588
CAGCCAGAGTCAAACCCTGAGCAAATCATCGACCAGAGCACATCCAGGTCATCAGTCCTGACAGGTATAGAACTACAAATCCCCACTCACAACACAATGCCCATAAAACTAAGCATTGCCCAAATCGACAATCACAGCCTACTCGAACTACTACGGGGGCTACAATGAATCCCCTTATCAACCCCCAACAAATCTGGCTATCCACCGCACCCATGGACATGCGAAGTGGCAGTAACAAACTACTCGCCTTTATCCTACAGCACCACCCAGGCATCCGCCCACACTGTGCCTACCTATTTTACAACAAAACAGGCACCCGGCTAAAAATACTCATTCATGATGGACTGGGCATTTGGCTATGCACCCGAACACTGGATGATAGCAAATTTCACGGACTGGGCGAACGCCTCATGCGACATCACAGCCCATCCGACTCAACCACAGGACTCACCATCAGCCACGAGCAATTCAACGCCCTGATTAGTGGTTTGCCTTGGCACAACCTAAGCAAAGACATACTCACGCCGCTGACCTAAGCTGACTTTATCATAAACCCGCTAAATCTCAACTATCACCGCCCGTTAGCTGACAACCGATAGCGGTTATGGCAAACTCATGTCATGACCGCTGCCCACCCATCCGACTCTACTGCGCCAAGCTACGCTGATTTATTAGCCCAAAACGCTCAGCTTCACCAACAACTTGATGCACAAAAACAACATTACGAGCAGCAAGCAGCACAACTCAAACAACAATACGAGAAACAAATCGATGCGCAAAGACAGCAATACGAAGCCGAACTTGCTCGCATCAACCAAGCACTCATTGACGCCATTGCCAAACAGCAACGTCTTATTCATCGTCTATTTGGGCAAAAAAGCGAAGGCTTAACCCCCAAACAAACCCACTTAAACCAAGAAACCGCCCTAGAAGACCTGGCATCGCTTGAACAAGCCCATGACAACTTCTTAGCCAATCTTAGTGATGACGAGCGAGCTATGCTGCCTGTTAGCAAGCCGACCAATGCCCAATCACTTAAAGACAACGCAGATAGCCTAGATCCCCAACAAGTGGGCTCACAGCTATCAAAGCTCGTCAAGCCCAAACGACAAAGACGCATCGTTATCCCTGACAACCTCGACATTCACACCATCATTCACGAGCCACCGTCAATTACCTGTGAGTGTGGCTGTCAAATGACGCAAATTGGTCAAGATGTTCAAGACAAACTTGGCTTTGTACCAAAGCAGTTTTACCGTGAGCGTCATGTTTATCCCAAATAC
>NZ_BCUL01000066.1 GCF_001591265.1 Moraxella atlantae NBRC 14588
AGAAACCTTTGCACGAAAAAATGCACAAAAGTTTGTAAAAGTGATATAATACAGTAAAATCAAACAGATAGCAAAAGACACGAATATGACATGGAAACAAACAGGGCAACTCTCCCTAGCAGACAGTCTCATTAACGCTCACAAAGCCATCGAAGAACTCGATGAACTACACGACCTAATCAACTGGCAAACTATCGAACACACCCTACGCCATGTCCATAGCAGTGACCGTGGCGAAAGTGCCTTTCACCCTGTCATCATGTTTAAAATCTTACTACTACAAAAACTCTATAACCTATCCGACCCAGCCATGGAAAAACAACTGGCAAGAGATTTACTATTTCGTCGCTTTGTTGGGCTATCACTTACCGATAACGTACCCGACCACAGCACCATCTGGCGATACCACAAACACTTAGGTGAACTTGGACTCATTGAACCCTTATTCAACCAAATCAATAAGCAACTAGCCGAGCAAAATATCATCATCAAAGCAGGCAGTGTTAGCATCATAGATGCCAGTATCGTTGAAGCCAAAAACAAACGAGCTAAAAAAGGCAAACATACCGACAACACCCAAGATAACGAAGCTGCCTACGTCAGTAAAAAAGACAGCACAGGCAAAGTAAAAACCACCTACGGCTATAAAATCCATCTTAACTGTGATGAAGACAGCTTTGTCAAAAAAGTTCAAACCACCCCTGCTAATGTCCATGATTCACAATGTTTTACCACGCTTTTAACAGGTGATGAATCTGCCGTTTACGCCGACAGTGCGTATAAAAGCCAAGCCCATGACGACTATCTTGCCGAGCATGAGCCGCCTATCAACAATCATATCCATGATAGGGCATGGCGTAATACACCACTTACCGAACAACAAAAACGTACCAATACCCAAAAGAGCCAAACCAGAAATACGGTAGAACGGGTATTCGGTCATTTTAAATTGCATTATGGGATGAGCAAGGCTCGTCATCTTGGCTTAATGCAATTTCATACCAGTACCTTGCTTGCTAGCATTGTGCATAATTTAAAAACCGCCCTAGGTTTGAAGCGAAAATACGGACTGCCTTAGGGTTATTGTGTCTGTTGGTTGGTAAAACTAGCCAATAGACGTTAATTGACTGCAATTTAGGAGACTTTTATGCCAATTCGGTGACTTTCTTCACTTCTTTAACACCAATTCCAGTTTTTAGTTGAGTTTGAAATTGGTGTCGAGAGATGGTTGCTGGTTTATGCAAAGGTCTCC
>NZ_BCUL01000067.1 GCF_001591265.1 Moraxella atlantae NBRC 14588
GAAACCTTTGCACGAAAAAATGCACAAAAGTTTGTAAAAGTGATATAATACAGTAAAATCAAACAGATAGCAAAAGACACCGACATGGCATGGAAACAAACAGGGCAACTCTCCCTAGCAGACAGTCTCATTAACGCTCACAAAGCCATCGAAGAACTCGATGACCTGCACAACCTTATTGACTGGCAACGCATTGAACATCAATTACGCCATGTTCATAATAGCGACAAAGGCGAAAGTGCCTTTCACCCTGTCATCATGTTTAAAATCTTACTACTACAAAAACTCTATAACCTATCCGACCCAGCCATGGAAAAACAACTGGCAAGAGACTTACTATTTCGTCGCTTTGTTGGGCTATCACTTACCGATAACGTACCCGACCACAGCACCATCTGGCGATACCACAAACACTTAGGTGAACTTGGACTCATTGAACCCTTATTCAACCAAATCAATAAGCAACTAGCCGAGCAAAACATCATCATCAAAGCAGGCAGTGTTAGCATCATTGATGCCAGTATCGTTGAAGCCAAAAACAAACGAGCTAAAAAAGGCAAACATACCGACAACACCCAAGATAACGAAGCTGCCTACGTCAGCAAAAAAGACAGCACAGGCAAAGTAAAAACCACCTACGGCTATAAAATCCATCTTAACTGTGATGAAGACAGCTTTGTCAAAAAAGTTCAAACCACCCCTGCTAATGTCCATGATTCACAATGTTTTACCACGCTTTTAACAGGTGATGAATCTGCCGTTTACGCCGACAGTGCGTATAAAAGCCAAGCCCATGACGACTATCTTGCCGAGCATGAGCCACCTATCAACAATCATATCCATGATAGGGCGTGGCGTAATACACCACTTACCGAACAACAAAAACGTACCAATACCCAAAAGAGCCAAACCAGAAATACGGTAGAACGGGTATTCGGTCATTTTAAATTGCATTATGGGATGAGCAAGGCTCGTCATCTTGGCTTAATGCAATTTCATACCAGTACCTTGCTTGCTAGCATTGTGCATAATTTAAAAACCGCCCTAGGTTTGAAGCGAAAATACGGACTGCCTTAGGGTTATTGTGTCTGTTGGTTGGTAAAACTAGCCAATAGACGTTAATTGACTGCAATTTAGGAGACTTTTATGCCAATTCGGTGACTTTCTTCACTTCTTTAACACCAATTCCAGTTTTTAGTTGAGTTTGAAATTGGTGTCGAGAGATGGTTGCTGGTTTATGCAAAGGTCTC
>NZ_BCUL01000068.1 GCF_001591265.1 Moraxella atlantae NBRC 14588
TTCTCAGCACACGACAAAAAAACAAAAAAGTCTGTTAAAGCAATGGCATAATAACAATTTTTCTCACGAACCACCATTATGCCAAACCTTAACAGACTCAATGAAATATTAACCCAAAACCTTACAATGAACAAGGCAAGAATTACCTGTTTAAGCCTCATGATAATCGCCCTGATTACTGCCCAAAGCAGTAATCTTAAAAAAATAGCAAGGCACCTACCTAGTAGAGGCAAGACCGACAGCCACTACCGCAGGCTACAGCGATTTATCGCCAGTGCTGTCATCGACTATGACCAACTAGCCATATTGCTATATCGGCTATTTGGACTTAGCAAAGTTACGCTTACCATCGACCGCACCAACTGGAAATGGGGCAAAAGCAACATCAACATCTTTATGCTAGGGGTGGTCTATAAGGGCATTGCCATACCACTGTACTGGGACATGCTAGACAAAAGGGGTAACACAAACCACCTTGAGCGAGCCGAACTCATTGAACGCTTTATCAAGCAGTTTGGTAAACACAACATTGACATGATACTGGCAGACAGAGAATTTGTTGGTGAACGATGGTTTAACTGGCTAACAGAGCATCACATACCTTTTGCCATTCGTATCAAGAAAAACAGCAAAGTTGTGAACCATCACGGCAAATTGGTACAGATTAAAGAACTATTTCGTCATGTTACTGCCTTTGAGACCTATCGACATGGACGGATACTGGTCGTTGATGGTTGTGCTGTTCGAGTATTTGCCAAACGTGATAAAGACCATGGTTTAGTGATTGTCGCAACCAATCAGCTACAAACCCTTGATGCGATGACAATTTATGCAAAGCGTTGGGAAGTTGAGAATTTATTTGCTTGCCTTAAAGGTCGTGGTTTTAATCTTGAAGATACGCATTTGACTAAGATGGATAGGGTGAGTAAGTTAGTGGCAGTCAATGCTTTAGCGTTTTGTTGGGCTTATCATGTCGGTATTTATCATGATAAGGATAAGCCGTTAAAACGCAAGTTAAAGTCAAACGGTCGCCCTCAAGCCAGTTTATTTGCATTAGGCTTGGATTTGTTGATTGAGGGCTTGCGTTTGGTGTTGTTGAATAATGATAAGGCTGTATTTCGACAGTTGGTCAGTTTTTTAACCCCTAAACCCGTGAAAATTGGTTGGGGCTGATTTTTTGTCGTGTGCAGAGA
>NZ_BCUL01000069.1 GCF_001591265.1 Moraxella atlantae NBRC 14588
AAAGCCCAAGCTCGTGCCAAGGCCGTAGCCTTGAGTCTTAATCCCCTAGGAATCGGGGAAGGCTTTGAACATCAGCAGGTGATGTATGAAATTGATGTACCAGAGTCTTAATCCCCTAGGAATCGGGGAAGGCTTTGAACGCAAATTACCAACCCACGAGTTAGTAATTAAACTGTCTTAATCCCCTAGGAATCGGGGAAGGCTTTGAACTAAGATGCGAGTTAAATACTCGGTTTTAAAGATGTCTTAATCCCCTAGGAATCGGGGAAGGCTTTGAACGTTTGCGGCTACTTTGATGAAAGTATCGCAGATGTCTTAATCCCCTAGGAATCGGGGAAGGCTTTGAACACAGACCGCGGCGATAACTATTATATTGCTGCATAGTCTTAATCCCCTAGGAATCGGGGAAGGCTTTGAACCTCAAATTTCTTACACTGAAGATGATAATGAGGCGTCTTAATCCCCTAGGAATCGGGGAAGGCTTTGAACCGCTATCACATTCCATGACCGCGGCGGTGATTAGTCTTAATCCCCTAGGAATCGGGGAAGGCTTTGAACTTAAAACAGTGTATGGGGATGTTGAAAATCTTGGTCTTAATCCCCTAGGAATCGGGGAAGGCTTTGAACTTCATAATGTGTTTTTAATTGCATTGATGACTATGTCTTAATCCCCTAGGAATCGGGGAAGGCTTTGAACAGCTTGACTTTACTGATTACTCTGACGGCCTACCGTCTTAATCCCCTAGGAATCGGGGAAGGCTTTGAACAATAGCAATGGCGAATCACTTTCAAGACAAACAGTCTTAATCCCCTAGGAATCGGGGAAGGCTTTGAACATAAATACCTGCCCACTCGTCATGCACGTTAAGGTGGTCTTAATCCCCTAGGAATCGGGGAAGGCTTTGAACAGCAGAGGGCGGGCAATATAAGCTAAACGACTGTGTCTTAATCCCCTAGGAATCGGGGAAGGCTTTGAACTTACAGAGCCTGCACAGAGCTTGGAACTGGTGGGTCTTAATCCCCTAGGAATCGGGGAAGGCTTTGAACTGTTCACCCACGCTAACCAGGCTGACGTAGGTCGGTCTTAATCCCCTAGGAATCGGGGAAGGCTTTGAACTCAAAATTTTGTTCACGTTGAAGAGAAGAAATATG
>NZ_BCUL01000070.1 GCF_001591265.1 Moraxella atlantae NBRC 14588
TTAGGACTTACGCAAATTTTACCGAAGGCGAGCGTAACTGCTCACGCAAATAATCACTGAGTAAACCCCTTTTAACCTGATATAAAGATTGTTTTAACCGTTTAGCCTGTCTGGCTAACTGCAGCCAAACCAGCATACAACAACAAATATGATTCCGCTGAATACGAGCCTTACGACACTGATTATTTTCAATCCCTGTTAGCTGTTTGAGTTCTCGGTGAAACTGCTCAATCTTCCAGCGAATGGCACACACCAAACGTGTACCATCAGATGAATCTTGAGTGGTGTCATTGGTGACTATCCAGTCCGTGCGGTTGTCATTCACCGCTACTCGGAACAGTTGCACTTTGTAGTCTTTGGGAAAGCTATGGATTTTAATCAGTTTGCCGTTTTGTTGTTCTTTGTCAGTCCAAGTTAGCTCACTGACGGCTTTGTAAGGGTTTACCCCTTTTGAGTCATCGACTTTGCGGTTGGATTTTAACGGGCAGTAAAAGATTTTTTGTAAGCCATCGATGTAGAGCATGATGTCTTTGGTGGCGTACCAGGTGTCCATGAGTACATATTTAAAGGCTAGCTGTTTGTGTTCAATGCTGTGATTAAGCATGTCTTTTAGGTGGTCAAGTTTGCTTTTGCCATCGGTGGCTCTATCGTAGATGCGGTAATCTATGAGCCAATACTGCTGGGTTTTTGGGTTGACATAGATACAGTTGACGATACAGATGCCTTTGATGATGCGATGGGCGTTGCCACTGTATTGACGGTTGACGAGTTCAATTTTGTGGCTGTGGTTTTTGTCTAAGATGCTGTCGTCAAAGATGAGATAGCCGTCTTCATCCATGACGATGTCGTCTTTGACTTTTTCCCATACAAGCCTAGGTTTTAGTTTGTCATCTCGTAGATAGCGATTAATTCGGTCATGGCTGATGTCTTCGGGATGATGCTTGGCATAGTTGGTCAGGGTATAATTTACTTGGCTTACCAGTAAGTATTGGCAGTAGTCTAAGCGGGTGACGGACTTTTTCTTCATGCCTTTATGCTACTATATTTTAATCAACTTACGCAAAAATTTATGCGTTTTGCGTAAGTCC
>NZ_BCUL01000071.1 GCF_001591265.1 Moraxella atlantae NBRC 14588
CTCCTTAACGAAAGTGACTGGGTGAGAATTCACAGCAAGTTGGTCTTGTGTTTTAAAAGCGGGTCTATAGCTCAGTTGGTTAGAGCACCGTGTTGATAACGCGGGGGTCATAAGTTCAAGTCTTATTAGACCCACCATTAATCGAGGGGCCATAGCTCAGTTGGTAGAGCGCCTGCCTTGCACGCAGGAGGTCAGGAGTTCGACTCTCCTTGGCTCCACCAAGCTGTTACAGCAAACAGGATACTGATGACAGTAAATTGTTTAGTGTAACAACACGAATTTACCTGACGAAGGTAAATTAACTCAATAACAACATAGAGAAATGAGTCTGGGTTAATGATATCCAACGAATCATTAACCACAAAGGCTACAGATAGAACTGGACATAGCGATATAGAAAGTTAGCACTGTAGCCAAGTAAAGAGAACTGAATCAAGCGTAAACAAAGGTGGACGTTACTAACAGACATACGACCGATTAGGGTTGTATAGTCAAGTGAATAAGTGCACACGGTGGATGCCTTGGCAGTCAGAGGCGAAGAAAGACGTGACAGCCTGCGAAAAGCGTCGGGGAGGCGGCAATATCCTGTGATCCGGCGATATCTGAATGGGGAAACCCACTTGCCAGAAGGCAAGTATCGTAACTAATACGAAGCGAACCGGGAGAAGTGAAACATCTCAGTACCCCGAGGAAAAGACATCAAACGAGATTCCCCCAGTAGCGGCGAGCGAACGGGGAGGAGCCGACGAATTTAGACGTAGAGGAATCACCTGGAAAGGTGAATCATAGAGGGTGACAATCCCGTACTCGAAACGTTTAAATAAGCATATTAAGTAGAGCGGGACACGAGAAATCCTGTTTGAAGATGGGGGGACCATCCTCCAAGGCTAAATACTCCTGACTGACCGATAGTGAACCAGTACCGTGAGGGAAAGGCGAAAAGAACCCCTGTGAGGGGAGTGAAATAGAACCTAAAACCGTGTGCATACAAGCAGTGGGAGCCGCAAGG
>NZ_BCUL01000072.1 GCF_001591265.1 Moraxella atlantae NBRC 14588
TGTATTTAGGATAAACATGACGCTCACGGTAAAACTGCTTTGGCTTAAAGCCAAGTTTGTCTTGAACATCTTGACCAATTTGCGTCATTTGACAGCCACACTCACACAGGAGTGTGCTAGGCTCGTGAATAATAGTTTTTATGTCGAGGTTGTCAGGGATAACAAGGCGTTTTTGTCGTTTGGGTTTGGTGAGCTTTTGGGTTGGGTTATCTGCTTTGTCTTCAAGTCCCTGAGTAGTGAGAGTTTGAGCATCAACAGATTCATTCGCAGACAGTTTGGCTCGCTCGTCATCGCTAAGATTGGCTAAGAAGTTGTCATGCGCTTGTTCAAGCAAGGCTAGGTCTTCTAGGGCGGTTTCTTTGTTTAGGTGGGTTTGTTTGGGGGTTAAGCCTTCACTTTTTTGCCCAAACAGGCGATGAATGAGACGTTGCTGTTTGGCGATTTCTTCAACGAGTGCTTGGTTGATGCGAGCAAGTTCGGCTTGGTATTGCTGTTTGAGTTGCGCTGCTTGCTGTTCGTAATATTGTTTTTGTGCGTCAAGTTGCTGTTGAAGCTGAGCGTTTTGGGCTAATAAATCAGCGTAGCTTGGGGCGGTTGGGTCGGATGGGTGGGCGGCGGTCATGATATGAGTTTGCCATAACCGCCTTGCATTGTCAGTAAATAGGCGGTGATAGTTAAGATTTAGCGAGTTTATGATAAAGTCAGCTTAGGTCGGCGGGGTGAGTATGTCTTTGCCTAGGTTGTGCCAGGGCAGTCCGCTGACAAGGGCGTTGAATTGTTCATGGCTGATGGTGAGTCCTGTGGTTGGGTTGGTTAGGCTGTGATGTCGCATGAGGCGTTCGCCTAGTCCGTGAAATCTGCCATCATCGAGTGTTCGGGTGCATAGCCATATGCCCAGTCCGTCATGAATGAGTAGTTTTAGCCGTGTGCCTGCTTTGTTGTAGAATAGGTAGGCACAGTGTGGACGGATGCCTGGGTGGTGCTGTAGGATGAAGG
>NZ_BCUL01000073.1 GCF_001591265.1 Moraxella atlantae NBRC 14588
TATAGTTAAAACTGTAATATAATAAGCATTTTAAACCAATACCACCATGCCCAAAATATACAACCAAGACTTACGAGACAGAGCCGTCAACCACTGGCAAAAGACAGGCAACAAAAGCCAAACAGCCAGACTGTTTGAAATCAACCGCAACACCCTTAATGACTGGATAAAGCTCTATCAAGAACAAGGGAATACCAAACCAAAACCCTTTGCACCTGTTGGCGTAAAACACATTATCACTGACCTAATCGCCTTTGAGGACTACGTTAACGCTCAGCAATTCGACACCGCAAAACAGCTTAGAGAACAGTACTTAAAAGACCATCCTGATATCGATATTTCCTATAACGCCTTTTTACAAACCTTACGTCGAATCAAATGGAGTTTTAAAAAAAGACCTCGCTCTTTAAGCAAGCCGATTTACTAAAGCAAATTGGGTTTAAATTAATGCTAGGTTTATTGCTATTAACCTTGAGCATTACCGCTGACAACATCCTATTTATGGATGAAACAGGATTTTATCAAAGGCAATACTACACCCGCAGTTGGTCGCCTATTGGCAAACCTTGTTATGCCAAAATCGATGCCAATAAGGGTAAACGCTTAAACTTAATGGGAGCTATGCGATTAAATGAGTTTAAAGTTATTGCTCCTGTTATCTTTGAAGGTAGTTGTAACCGTGTGATAGTTGAAAATTGGCTACACACATTAGCACAATCTTTGCCAAAAGATGAAAATGGTAATTATCCAAAACGTGTATTGGTGTTGGATAATGCTAGATTTCATCATGGTGGCGATTTAAAGCAAATTGCCGAACTTTATAATATTGAACTGATGTACTTACCGCCTTACTCACCTGAACTTAATCCGATTGAGCAGTTGTGGGCAGTCATCAAGCAAAAGGTTCGTTTAACGCTAAGCAATTTTGATACGCTTAAGGAATGTGTTGAAAGTTGCTTGGTATAATTCGGTTTTGACTATA
>NZ_BCUL01000074.1 GCF_001591265.1 Moraxella atlantae NBRC 14588
ACCTACACCCTTCCACCTAGATAACCATCACTAGGCTGGCATAACCTTCTTCGTCCCTCCATCGCATCTTAAACAAGTATTGGAATATTAACCAATTTCCCATCGATTACGCCTTTCGGCCTCACCTTAGGGGTCGACTCACCCAGCCCCGATTAACGTTGGACTGGAACCCTTGGTCTTCCGGCGAACGGGCTTTTCACCCGTTTTGTCGTTACTCACGTCAGCATTCGCTCTTGTGATATCTCCAGCATGCTTTACAACACACCTTCTCAGACTTACACAATGCTCCCCTACCACTTAATTGAAACAATTAAATCCGCAGCTTCGGCTCCTAGTTTGAGCCCCGTTACATCTTCCGCGCAGGCCGACTCGACTAGTGAGCTATTACGCTTTCTTTAAAGGGTGGCTGCTTCTAAGCCAACCTCCTAGCTGTCTATGCCTTCCCACATCGTTTCCCACTTAACTAGAAATTTGGGGCCTTAGCTGGCGGTCTGGGTTGTTTCCCTCTTGACGACGGACGTTAGCACCCGCCGTCTGTCTCCCGGATATCACTCATGGGTATTCGTCAGTTTGCATCGGTTTGGTAAGTCGGGATGACCCCCTAGCCGAAACAGTGCTCTACCCCCCATGGTGTCCGTCCGAGGCGCTACCTAAATAGCTTTCGGGGAGAACCAGCTATCACCGAGTTTGATTAGCCTTTCACCCCTATCCACAAGTCATCCCCTACCTTTTCAACGGGAGTGGGTTCGGTCCTCCGGTGACTGTTACGTCACTTTCAACCTGCTCATGGATAGATCACTCGGTTTCGGGTCTATACCCTGCAACTATACGCCCTATTAAGACTCGGTTTCCCTGCGGCTCCCCTATTCGGTTAACCTCGCTACAGAATATAAGTCGCTGACCCATTATACAAAAGGTACGCGGTCA
>NZ_BCUL01000075.1 GCF_001591265.1 Moraxella atlantae NBRC 14588
CTGAAGTTACGCAGCCCTTTAAAAAAGCGTTATCATAACAAAAAAAGCAGTCAGTGAGAGTAAACAAATGAACAAAGAAATGATAGAACTCTACAGCGACTACCTCATCGCAAGTTTTGGACAAACCACCGCCACAGGACTTGCCAACCTACTACAAGGGAGCATCTACCATGACAGCATCACCCGCTTTCTAAACAGTGAAACACTCACCGCCAAAGAACAATGGCAACTGATTAAACCCATGCTAAGACAGCATGAAAATGCCACACCCAATGCCACAGGCTATCTCATCTTTGACGACACCATACAGCCCAAACCGCACACAAGCATCGACGACATCAACTGCTGGCACTACGACCACACCCAAAACAAAAACGTCAAAGGCATCAACCTGCTTAACTGTCTGTATCATCGCAAAGACATCGACATACCCTTAAGCTTTGACATCATCACCAAACCCAACGTCTTTACCGATGACAAAGGCAAGGTTAAACGTAAAAGCGATAAAACCAAAAATCAGCGTTTACTTGAGATGTTTGACATGGCAGTTAAAAACCAAGTCAAATTCGACTATGTCCTAGCCGATTCTTGGTTTTCAGCCAATGCAACATTCAAGCACATCCGTAAAGCCAAAAAACACTTTATCTTTGCATTAAAGTCAAATCGCTTGGTGGCTTTAACCCCTGATGATAGACAAAAAGGTAACTTTGTACGTATTGATGAATCCAATCTACCCGATAATACCCCTGTTCACGGCTTTTTAAATGACTACCATGATGAAGTCTTGTTATTACGCCGAGTCTTTACAAACAAGGACGGTAGCACAGGGATTTTATATCTGGTCTGCTCAGATTTACAATGCGACAAGGATACGTTT
>NZ_BCUL01000076.1 GCF_001591265.1 Moraxella atlantae NBRC 14588
AGAACCTGTTCACGATTAAAAAATATGCCAGGATAAGCCACATAATCGATTAATAACCGAGTAATTCACCATGAGAAAATCCTATCCAAGCGACATTAGCCGAAAACAATTTGAGCACATACTACCGATTTTAGAAAGTGCAAGGAAGAAGACCAAACCAAGAACGGTTGACCTTTATGACGTATTTTGTGGGTTATTGTATGTACTAAGAACAGGTTGCCAATGGCGACAGCTGCCCCATGACTTTCCCAAATGGCGCACCGTCCACTCGTACTTTCAGAAATGGAGTGAGCTTGACGAAGAAGGCAACAGCATTCTTGACCAAGCCTTAAAAAAAATTGGTCAAAAAAGCGCGAAAGAAGGACAACCGTAAGGGCAAAACCAGTTTTATCATCATCGATGCTCAAAGCGTTAAGAATACAGATACCGCCAAACACAAAGGCTATGACGCAGGAAAGAAAGTATCAGGGATTAAGCGCCATATTGCAGTAGATAGCCAAGGCTTGCCGCATGCTATCTGTATTACCACTGCCAATATCACCGACCGTGAAGGTGCTAAAACGTTACTTCGTCAACATGCTAAACGCTTAAGCCGCGTAAAAAATGTGATGGTTGATGGCGGTTATCGAGGTGAGGCATTTGCCAATAGTGTAAAGACCCTTTTAGGCGAAACCGTTACTACAGAAGTTGCCAAAAGAGATGAACTGCATACGTTTAAAGTCATACCAAAGCGATGGGTTGTAGAACGTTCGTTTGCTTGGCTTGAAAAAAATAGACGTCTATGGAAAAACTGTGAGTGTCATTTAAATTCGAGCCTTCAATTGACCAATCTCGCTTTCATCGCTTTGTTATTGAAAAGATTGTGAACAGGTTCT
>NZ_BCUL01000077.1 GCF_001591265.1 Moraxella atlantae NBRC 14588
AAACCTTTGCACGAAAAAATGCACAAAAGTTTGTAAAAGTGATATAATGCAGTAAAATCAAACAGATAGCAAAAGACACGAATATGGCATGGAAACAAACAGGGCAACTCTCCCTAGCAGACAGTCTCATTAACGCTCACAAAGCCATCGAAGAACTCGATGAACTACACGACCTAATCAACTGGCAAAGTATCGAACACACCCTAGGCCATGTTCATAGCAGTGACCGTGGCGAAAGTGCCTTTCACCCTGTCATCATGTTTAAAATCTTACTACTACAAAAACTCTATAACCTATCCGACCCAGCCATGGAAAAACAACTGGCAAGAGACTTACTATTTCGTCGCTTTGTTGGGCTATCACTTACCGATAACGTACCCGACCACAGCACCATTTGGCGATACCACAAACACTTAGGTGAACTTGGACTCATTGAACCCTTATTCAACCAAATCAATGAACAACTAGCCGAGCAAAACATCATCATCAAAGCAGGCAGTGTTAGCATCATTGATGCCAGTATCGTTGAAGCCAAAAACAAACGAGCTAAAAAAGGCAAACATACCGACAATACCCAAGATAACGAAGCTGCCTACGTCAGCAAAAAAGACAGCACAGGCAAAGTAAAAACCACCTACGGCTATAAAATCCATCTTAACTGTGATGAAGACAGCTTTGTCAAAAAAGTTCAAACCACCCCTGCTAATGTCCATGATTCACAATGTTTTACCACGCTTTTAACAGGTGATGAATCTGCCGTTTACGCCGACAGTGCGTATAAAAGCCAAGCCCATGACGACTATCTTGCCGAGCATGAGCCACCTATCAACAATCATATCCATGATAGGGCATGGCGTAATACACCACTTACCGAAC
>NZ_BCUL01000078.1 GCF_001591265.1 Moraxella atlantae NBRC 14588
ACACTCATATCGGGCGAAGCATCCTTTTGTGGCAACCAATATGTTACCTTTGCCACATTAATAGCGGTAAGCGACATATTCCAATGAAAATCAAGCTTGTTTTTATCTCTAGCCTGACAATCATTTAATCCAGTATATTGTTTGGCATCCCGATACAAAAACTCAATCTGAAAACGGGCTTTATAGTGTTGCAGTATCGCTTGCCAAGATTGGTCTAAGTCGGTACTAAAATAAATCTGATGTTGCCATGTTACCTTGCCCTTTTTGCTTCTAGCGGTATAAACAATCACCACATTGAGGGTTTTTTTTAAAGCGATTGAGTACGCCTTTAGGCGATAAATTTTCTCGTTGTCCTGATTCGACACACAAATCGCATGACTGTCAGATAGTTTGGCAAACTCAACTTTGCCATCATACAATTTGGGTCTGCCCCGTCCTTTTTGTTGCCCTTGATACAGGTAGTTTAAATTGGCATCGCATCGAAGTCTTGAGATGATGTCAAAGCCTTTATCACACAGGGGATTAACAAAGGTGTCTTTGGAAAAGTAGGCATCAACAATGAGATACCTTGATAGGGTAAGCAGTTCATCTTTGTGCTCAAGTAGTTTGCGACTGTAAAATTCCAGTAGACTTTCATCGTCTTTAACATCCACCGTTTGGATGGCGTTTAGGTGAAAGGCGGTGTGCCTGCCTATGTCGAGTACGGCAAGTCCCCCTAACTCTAGTCCCCATTTGGCTCGTCCTGCTACCCCTGACCAAAAGTAGCCCACCCCATCGGTGTGTTTGCCTACTTTGTTGATGT
>NZ_BCUL01000079.1 GCF_001591265.1 Moraxella atlantae NBRC 14588
TTGGTAGTGTTTCAAAAAGTATGCTGAAAAAAAACAGGCTGAAAAATCTGATAAAATAGTGAAATGCAAATTCTACTACACATCAAATGTCCAGCCTGTCTAAGTGACAGTATAAAGAAAAATGGTATCAAAAGCTACGGTAAACAAAACTACCAATGCAAAGACTGTAAAAGGCAATTTATAGGCAACCATGCTTTAACCTACAAGGGATGTCACACAGACAAAGACGGCAAAATACGTCACCTAATGGTCAGAGGTAGTGGTATTCGAGACATAGCCGAAGTTGAGCAAATTAGCTGTGGCAAAGTCTTAGCAACCTTAGAAAAATGCGACTACAAGATTATCCCTAAGCAAAACCAATACGACAGACTAGAAGTGGATGAACTTTGGACGTTCGTAGGTAAAAAGAGCAACAAGCAATGGTTAATTTACGCCTATCACCGTAAAACAGGTGAAATTGTCGCCTATGTATGGGGAAAGCGAGACCTTAAAACCGTTAGAAAACTTAAAGCAAAAATGAAAGAACTGGGTGTCACTTTTGCTAGTATTGCCAGTGACACTTGGGATAGCTTTATCACAGGCTTTAAAGATTTTGTTCAAAAGACGGGTAAGTTTTTTACTGTAGGCATTGAAGGCAATAATTGCCGTATTAGACATAGGATAAGGCGAGCTTTTAGGCGAAGTTGCAACTTTTCTAAAAAGCTCAAAAATCACTATAAAGCCTTTGATTTAACGTTCTTTTATATTAACAATGGCTATGTTTAATGTCAGCATACTTTTTGAAACACCACC
>NZ_BCUL01000080.1 GCF_001591265.1 Moraxella atlantae NBRC 14588
ACAGAACCACCGGATCACTAAGACCTACTTTCGTACCTGCTCGACTTGTGGGTCTCGCAGTTAAGCGCGCTTCTGCCTTTATACTCTTTGAACGATTTCCGACCGTTCTGAGCGCACCTTCGTACTCCTCCGTTACTCTTTAGGAGGAGACCGCCCCAGTCAAACTACCCACCATACATTGTCCTTGGATCTGTTAATCCGAAGTTAGAACCCCAACATTACCAGGGTGGTATTTCAAGGTCGGCTCCACACACACTGGCGTGCATGCTTCAAAGCCTCCCACCTATCCTACACAGGTAAGGTCAAAGTTCAATGTAAAGCTGTAGTAAAGGTTCACGGGGTCTTTCCGTCTAGCCGCGGGTACACAGCATCTTCACTGCGATTTCGATTTCACTGAGTCTCTGCTGGAGACAGCGTCGCCATCATTATGCCATTCGTGCAGGTCGGAACTTACCCGACAAGGAATTTCGCTACCTTAGGACCGTTATAGTTACGGCCGCCGTTTACTGGGGCTTCGATCAAGGGCTTCGCTTACGCTAACCCCATCAATTAACCTTCCAGCACCGGGCAGGCATCACACCCTATACGTCCACTTTCGTGTTTGCAGAGTGCTGTGTTTTTAATAAACAGTTGCAGCGACCTGGTATCTGCGACTGCCAATAGCTTTGTGAAGCGTG
>NZ_BCUL01000081.1 GCF_001591265.1 Moraxella atlantae NBRC 14588
CGAATAATTTGTTACTGCCACACCCCATGTCCATGGGAGTGGCGGATAGTCAGATTTGTTGGGGGTTGATAAGTTGATTCATTGTAGCCCCCGCAGTAGTTCGATGAGGCTATATTGGTCAATTTGGTCGATGGTGAGTTTTATGGGCTTTGCGTTGTAGCTGTTATTGTGGGTGGGAATTTGTAGTTCTATACCTGTTAGGACTGATGATTCGGCTGTGATGAAATCGGTGATTTGCTCATGGTTTGGTTCTGACGTTACGTTGATAGGGATGAATGTTGAGTGGTTGCTGGTGGCGTTGTTGTCGATGCGTGCGGGTAGTTGATCAGTTTGGGATTGTTTTCCTTTGTGTTCACGTTTCCAGTTGTGTAATAGGTTCTGGTTGATGCCGTTGTCTCTGGCGATACTGGCAATAGACCGTCCTGAGCTTATCGCTTCTTGGACTAGAAATTCTTTGAATTCGTCACTGTAGGTCTTGCGCTTGGGTTTGTTGGTTGCCATGTTAATGTCCATTTACTGAAAATCATGAACATTATCTCGCTTTAGTTTACGGTGAAATAGGTAGGATGGTCGGGGGCTTACGGTATAATCCATCTTCGGACTTTTCTTCATTTCTTGAAAAATATATAA